>JBEKHZ010000001.1:0-928116 GCA_050012015.1 Occallatibacter sp.
ATGGTCAGTCGCGCATGATAGTGATAGTCCATTCGGTCTCCTGAGGTTGCTTTTGCTTCGCAACATCAGCTTCCCAGTTCTCGACCGAATGGACAACAACCTGTTGAAACTTCACAGCTAAAGCCCGCGATTTTTTTCCTGTCAGCGGCACGGCTAAAGCCGTGCCCTTTCAAAACCAGGTTATGAAACAGCTTGTACGTGCTTCAAGTGAGAAAATAGAGACAGGGAGCAAAATACATGAACATATTCAAGACGACTCTTCTTCTCACCTTACTTACGTTGCTTCTGATTCTGGCCGGCGGTTACTATGGCGGCGAAGACGGCGCTCTGATTGCATTTGGCATCGCCGCGGTCATGAACTTCATCAGCTACTTCTACTCCGACAAGATTGCGCTGCGGATGTACAACGCGCAGCCGGTTACGCGAGAGGAGTTGCCGCGGGTGTATGCGGTGGTGGAGCGGCTGGCGGCGCGGGACGGGATTACGATGCCGAAGATTTACGTGATTCCCACCGACTCGCCCAACGCCTTCGCTACCGGGCGCAATCCCAACCACGCCTCGGTAGCCGTGACGCGCGGCATTTTGAATCTGCTAAACGACGAAGAGCTGGAAGGCGTTCTGGCGCATGAGATGAGCCATGTGCGCAACCGAGACATTCTTACCAGCTCGATTGCCGCCACGCTGGCCGGCGCAATCACCATACTGGCCCGCATGGCCTTCTGGTTCGGCGGCGGGAGGCGGCGCGGCGGCATCGGCGCACTCTTCATGCTGCTGCTGGCCCCTCTGGCGGCCACGCTGATTCAGTTGTGGGTCTCGCGCACACGCGAGTACGAAGCCGACGCCAGCGGCGCGCACCTGACCGGCAATCCCTATGCCCTGGCCAGCGCGCTGGAAAAGATCTCTGCCGTCAGCCGACAGGTTCCTCTGCTGGCCTCGCCCAACAACGCGCACCTTTTCATCATTGCGCCGCTGCTCAGCGGCGAGACATTTGCCAGCCTGTTTTCCACCCATCCGCCGGTGCAAAAGCGCATTGAGCGTTTGATTGGCAGGACGTCGGTTTTGGGGAACAGGAATTAGGGAACAGGGAACAGGGAACAGGGAACAGGGAACAGGGAACAGAGAACAGAGAACAGAGAACAGAGAACAGAGAACAGAGAACAGAGAACAGAGAACAGAGAACAGAGAAGGTCACAATCTACGAGGGCCGTGGATCAGACGCCCGTTCAGCAATCTGGACGGGCGTCTGAGCGTGATGGCGGGCTGGCAAGCGCGTGCGGCGCCGGCCTCAAAGCGGTTCCACAATTCACGTGCCCTTTCTGGCATCGTGCAGGGTGGCATTTACTTCCACCCCAGCGACAAAGACCTATCGCCGGGGACCCCGGATGAGGAAAATGCCACTTAAGGACAATGGTTTCGAGGTACAACAATTGTGGAACCGCTATCGCTCTTTAGAACTTGTAGACCACGCCGAAGGAGGCGCGGGAGTTGCCGTGCCTATGCGCAGAGCAATTCGCCCCCGTGCCGCAGGATGATGAGTTGGCGTTGGCCAGGAAGGACGACTGGATGTCGTCGCCCGCAAGGCGCAGGGAAAGGCGATGGAACATTTTGTAGTCCAGGCCGGCGCCGTATCCACCCGCAAAGGAGATATCAGGGGTGGCGTTCTCTCCGCCGGTGTGCTCGCCGCCCAGCAGCACACGGAAAAACCCGTCGAGGCGCCCAAAGAGGGGAGCGTGTACTACCGGTCCCATGAGGAAGGCATCAACCGAGGGATTGCCGGGGTTTCCGCTGTTGTTGGCACCGCCGGTATTGAGGGCGTACTTGTAATAGGCGCCGTCGGCAGTGAGGCCGAAGAATCTGCCCCAATCGCGGGTCACAGAGACGTTGACGCCCTGCAACCCGTAACGCGACTGGTAGACCTGGTTAAGGCTGGTGTAGCCGTAGCCGACAAAGATCTCATACTTGTGGGCGGCTTCGGGCTTCTCGGCGGGAGCCTCCCTGTGGCGGGAGTGGATGACCTGGCTGGAGGCCGCCAGGGGCATGAACACGGCCGAAACAATGGCCAAAATCGCAAGCAACAACTTACTCTTCAATTTGGGACTCTCCTCAGTACATTCCTTTGTCTGGTGTGGGCTCCGGGGGCTTTAGCCCTTTGAGCCGCCGTCACAAACCGGGCGGCTGGAGCAAAACTATTCTCTTCTAGAGTATCCTCTCAGACCCGGTTCCATGAAGTCCGGGTCTGGCCAGGGCTGGTTTCCGGTCACCGGGCTTGCACTGGAACCGCTTCAGAGAGCCGCACGAGCTTGCCGGAGCTCTCTGTTACGGTGACGGAGATTCCCCTGGGAAGATAGCGCCCGATGACCTCGGGGAGCTCCCAATCCAGATCCCAGCCGTCTTCGATGGCCACCACGGTGTACTGTCCGGGGGCCACATCGCGCAGGGCGAAGCTGCCGTCGGAATCGGACTGATCGCGGCGCGCCAGGGCAGGGAAGGCGGCCGGCTCTTTGGGAACCAGCACAACCATGACGCCGGGGGCTCCTTTTTCGGCTTTCCGGGCAAAGCCTTCGATGCGGGTTTCGCTCAGGCTGACCGTCACTACCAGCTGCATAGGTTTGTCGAGCACGGTAATCTGGTTGCCGGGATGGGGGTGGCCGCCGATGGTAATCGAGGTGATGGGGAGCTGCTTTTCCCGGGTGCTGGCCGTAAACTCGTAATTTCCCTGGCGGATGGATTCAAATGTGAATTCGCCATTGATACTGAACACGCTATGCGGCACCTGACCATGTGCGGTATCAAGAGATTCGAGGCTCAGCGAAACCTTATCCGGCAGCGCGGCTCCGGAGGAGCTTCGCAGGGTTCCGGAGACGTTGGCAGCGGGTTTGCCGAGATTGGGGTCCACCTGCTGGCTGGCGGTGGCGTCCAGATCGGCAATCCGCGGCGGATAACCCTGCGTCAGCTCGTAATGGCCGGGGGCCACGCCGGTGAATTCGACTTTGCCGGTTTGCGATCCGGATAAGGTACGCCAATGATCTTCGGAAATCACCGTGCCAAAGACGGCTTGGTACAGCTCAGCGCCGGCCTCTGATCCATACTGCCCGATGGGCGACTCGACCGTGAGACGCAGGGCCGGAACCGCGCGCAGATTGATGTTGGCTTCCTCGTGGCTGCCTGCGGCAAGCACAATGGGTGTTGCCGATGCCTCATCTGTTGTCGAGTCGTAGAAGGTTACAGGGTAGGCGACGTCGAGTGCTGCGCTGGGATCGGCTACCGGCCTTTGCAGGAGAGCGGAGTGATGCAGCGCGTACCAGGGTTGCGCTGTCACCGCCAGCAGGTAATCGTCGGGCGCGAGATCGCCAAAGTCATATGCGCCGGTGTCGTCCGTCGTAGTCTCGGCATTCTGTGTGATTCTGGCACCGGGATTGTGGCCGCGGGGTTTGAGGAAGAGCAGTACCTTGGCGTTCTCCACCGGATCGCCGCCGTCGCCGGTCACCACGCCGTGCAGCGAGGCGACGGGTGTCATCCGCAAGATAAGGCCTTCTGTCTGCTGGCCCTCGCCGGTCACAATGGCGGTGTTAAACAGCTCATGCTGATCGTACAAGGCGAGGAGAAAGCCGCGCCTGAAGGCCACCACGTCGTACTTGGCAGCGGCGAGGCCCTCCAGCGTGAATTGGCCGTCGCTGCGGGTCTCGACCGAGGCGACGGCTTGGTGGTCTGTGACTGAAAGCGCGGCCACTGTAACACGCCTTACAGGCTCTCCAGTGGCTGCGTTCACCACGGTTCCGGTGATGCGGTAGAGGGGCGTGGGCGATGGAGCCGGTTGCGCACCGGCCGTTGCCAGCAGAAGCGCCACGACGCAGGAAATCACTGGAAAGAGACGATTTATCATTGCGCGGGCACCTCCAGGACAAGGCTGCTGGTGGTTCCGGGCGAAAGCGTAATTGCTTGTCCGGGCGTGGGCAGGGCGGCCAGCGCGGCGGGGTTATGGTATTCCAGAACCAAGGGCACTGCGAAGGTGTAGACGTGGTAGCTGCCCGGCGTCAGCCCTTCCAGTGTGACCGATCCTCCCGAGGAGGGGCGCAGTGTTTGCGGCACGGCATTTTCAGTAGATTCGAAGTCCGGCACCACATAGACTGTGTACCAGCGCTCTTCTCCGGGGGTTAGAGTGGCGCCGGCTGCGGGCAGGGAGAGCGTAAGGCTCGCGCAATCGTCGCGCAGAACCAGAATCAGAGGAGCGGTTACGCCGGCAGGCCCGACGACCAGGGGTTCCCGAGCCAGGTTGGCGCCTCCGGCTGTGAACGACGAGAGGCAAAGGCCGTGCTGCGTTATGCTGGTATGCGCCCAATAGGAGCCGGAGGTCATGAACGTCGTCTCCAACTCGCCGGGCCCGGTCCCATGGGCGTAGATACTTACCATTCCGTTGGAGATTGAATCGCCGGCCTGACTGAGAGCAACATAGACCGAGCCCGATTGCTCTGAAGCGGAAGTGCCGGGCGCAGGCTGCGCGCCGCTTCGAGTCACGATAACCTGCAGTGGATTGTCGTGCTGCGCCAGAAGCGGGATGCGCAGGTTTGAAACTTCGTGACTGGCCACTGAAAAATCCACCTGGCCGGTCAAAGGCGCGGCATCCATGGCGGGGGTGAAGTTTCTGTTTCCAGCCATGTCGGCGGTCACGCGCGAAAAGGTTACGGTGACCAAGAACGAGTAGCTGCCGTCAGGCAGAAGGGCATGCAGCGCGCGTGTTTCCAGGTCATATTCGGCACGATAGGGGAGCGAATGGCCTTGCGCGTCGAGTACCTGAGCGGTTAAATTCATTCCCGCCCACGCGGGGTTTTCATCGCCATAACGTTTCCCCGAAGGCAGTGTGGCTTGGGCAGTGACGGTGTGGAAGGGCTGGAGCGTGAGGGAGAGATTGGCCTCGGCTTCCTGGCCGCCGGCCAGATGAATCTTTGCGGCTCCGGCCAGTTCGCGGGCATCCGGGTAAAACTGGCTGGGAAAGCCGTTGTGCGCCATCGGGCCTGCTTTGCCGGTCGCGGAGAGATGAGTGACCAGTTCGCTGTCCATCGCAGGCTCGGTATAGAGCGCGTAGTCGCCGTTGCCGAGCCGGGCAAAGCGATAAGCCCCTTCGCTGTCGGTTTTGACGGTGTGGATCACCTGCCATGCAGCCCGGCCGTCTTCAACCCTGCGCATAACCAGAGTGACTCCGATGTCCTGCGCCGCATCGCCAGTGGAAAGCAGGATACGGCCGTGAATCGCATTGGTGGGCGCCATGGTGAAGATCAGGTCGGGCATCTGGTCGGCGACCAGAATGCTGTGAAACATACCGGGTCCAATTCCCCAACCGGCATCGCCGCCGGGAAAGAAAGACTGGTCCACAAAGCCAGGCTTTACGACCTGCACGGCCTGCGGCCCCACGTGCACGCCGGGAATCTCGAAGCGGCCCTCGCCGTCGGTCAATGCGCCGGTGTCGGCGTCGCCTTCAATCTGCACGAGGGCACGGGGCAGAGGCGAGCCGGTGGCGGCATTCAGCACCACACCATGAATCGCCGCCACTGGGCCTGTCTGTGCTGCCGGAGCTGTGGTGGTCTCGGAGGGCGATTGTTGGTCCGGGGAGGGCTCCTGCGCCGCAAGCAGAGTGGCAGTCAGCAGAAAGGCAGCGCAAAGAGTGCACATCGCCAGCCGCGAAAGGTTTCGCAGAGCGGCGCGACGGTTGCCGGCTAAAGGATGAAGGTAAAAAAGGTCCACGCCTTATTGTGACGGTTCAGGGCGGGGAAGGGAATCGGGAACGGGGAGAAAAGTACGGAAAAATGTATTGAAAACAGTGATCAGTTGTCAGTTTTCTGTTGTCAGCCTTTGGTTTCCGGTAAACCGTTCGACAGCCACTGACTTCTGACCTCTGACCACTGATTACTGACAACTGAATGGGGATCGTTCTACTATGGACGCTGCAACCGTGCGCAGGAATGGCGCATCGGATTGATTGAAGGATAGTCCAGCATGTTATCGGCAGAGCAGATTGTAGAGGCGCAGGACGGGGAGACGCGCGTTCTGCACCAGGTAGAGGCTGCCATTTCAGCGGCAAAGGCCAATGCCAGCCGGGATGGGCGCTCGGATTGGCTGGAGGCTGTACGCCACCAGCATCGCGCCAACTTTGAGTTGTGGCATATCGAGGACGAGGCACGGGCTCCTGGAGCAAGCGATTCCGATCTGGCCGGGGTCAAGCGGCGCGTGGACCTTATCAACCAACTGCGCAATGACCTGGCCGAGCAACTGGACCGCCTTTTGCTGGGGTGGCTGGAGCCGAAGGGGCTGCCCAACCCGGCCGCCGAGCTGAACTCCGAGTCGCCGGGACTGATCATTGACCGGCTCTCGATTCTGGCGCTGAAAATCTATCACACGCGCGAGGAGGTCGAGCGGGCCGGCGCACCGGAGGGGCACGCGGAGCACAACATGGAAAGGCTGGCCATTCTTGAGGAGCAACGGCGAGACCTGGCGGCGTGCCTGGACGCATTGTGGCGCGAAACGCTCCAGGGGATGCGGCGCTTCAAGCACTATCGCCAACTGAAAATGTACAACGATCCGGCCCTGAATCCAGCTATTTACAGAGCCTCATCCCGGGCCAAATAGCTCCGCGGATGATAGGCGCCTTCCGGCTGGCTTGACGGATGGCAGGGTTGTGCGTATAAAGGGTGCCAAGCAGAACAATTCTCAGGGGCAGTTATCTGCCGGAAACGAACCGGCTCAAACGCGCCTGAGGCATGCAGAGACGCAACAAAACCATCATGTAAGAGGCCCGATCCTTGGCGCACGACCGCAAAAAAGAAGCTGCAACGCCCAGCAAACCCGGCGCACACCCCAGTACGAACACGGGACCGGCCTTTCAGCAATTCCAGGCCGCCATGGTACTGCTGCAGCAGGGCAAGTTCGATAAAGCGCAGGCTGCATTCGAAAAGCTGCTTGCTTCTGCGCCGTCCGAGTTTATGGAGCGGTGCAAGATGTACATCAGCATCTGCCAGCGGCAACTTGACAAGCCAGCCCGGACCTTCTCCACACCCGAAGAACACTACGACTACGCCGTCTCGCTGTTGAATACCGGCTACTACGAGGAGGCGCGCGAAGAGTTTAACTCTATTCTGACGGGCCATCCGGAGGCCGACTACGCTTACTATGGGCTGGCGCTTGTGGACTCGCTGACGGGGCGCGTGCAGGATTGCCTGGGAAACCTTTCCAGGGCCATCGAACTAAACCCCAGAAACCGGCTACAGGCGCGTGTGGACAACGACTTTCAGAACATGGCAGACGATCCCCGGTTTACAGAATTGCTGTATCCCGAAGTGCCATAGGGCTCTCTTGATTTCAGCGAATAACACGATTACCAGCACGAAACCGCCTGTGCAGACGGCTACGGTAACTGTTGCGGCCCATCCGCTGCGCGTGGTTGCCATCGGCGGCGGCACGGGTCTTTCGACATTGTTGCGCGGACTGCGGCGCCATGTGGTTGCTGCCAGCCAGAGCGTTCCGGAGGGGGGCCTGATCGCCGATCTGGCGGCCGTGGTCACTGTGACCGACGACGGCGGCTCCAGCGGGCGGCTACGTAAAGGCTTCGATATGCTGCCTCCGGGCGACCTGCGCAACTGCATGGTGGCGCTCAGCGAGGAGGAAGACCTGCTGGTCAAGCTCTTCAGCCATCGCTTTCGCAAGGGCGACACGCTGAAGGGACACAACTTTGGCAATCTGTTTGTGGCCGCACTCACCGAGATTACCGGAGACTTTGGCCATGCCATTCAGCTGGCGTCGAAGATTCTGGCCACGCAAGGGCGCATCTACCCGGTGACAACGGCCAACGCTACGCTGGTGGCGCGGATGGATGACGGCTCGCTGGTGCGGGGCGAGACGAAGATCACGGCCAGCCGCAAGCGCATTGAGGAGCTGATGCTCGACCCTCCGGATGCTGCTCCCCTGCCGGAGACGCTGGAGGCAATCGAGCGAGCCGACCTGATCACGGTGGGACCCGGCTCTCTGTATACCTCCCTGATAACAAATCTTTTAGTGCAGGGGCTGCCAGCGGCTTTGGCGCGCGCCCGAGGCGTGCGCGTCTTCATCTGCAACTTGATGAGCCAGGCTAATGAGAGCCTGAATTTGACCGCCTCGCAGCATATTGAGCGGATTTACGAGCACACACGTGCGCCTATTTTCGACTATGCGCTGGTGAACACGGAGGCCTTCTCCGCGGAGACGCTGGCCCGTTACGCGGCTGAAGGAGCATCCCCCATCGTTCCCGACATTCAGCGTATCGAGGCGCTGGGTGTGCGCGTTGTCACCGGCAACTTTGCCAGTGAAGAGAACGTAGTCCGCCATGCCGCGGACCGCGTAACCGACACCCTGCTCGCTCTGGGTGGCGCGGCATTGGCGGGACGGGGCTGAGTTTTTTTCTTCCCTATCGGATGTGTGCTGCGATACAGTTAAACTCGCGCGGCCGAGAGCTGCGCGACGAGACTGGAGAATTTATGAAAAAGACACGAATTATGATCACCATGATCTGTTGCCTGTTCGTTTTGGCACTTTTTGCCTTGGCGCAGGCCTTCAGAAAGCCCGGCCTATGGGAGATGACCAGCACCATGTCCTGGCAACAATCGCCCTTGCCTGCCGGAGTAAATCTGCCCCCCGGCATGAAGTCCCCCTTCAGCGACATGACCACGACCACCCGGGTTTGCCTCACCCAAGCCATGATCGACAAGTACGGCGCCCCGATGGCGCAATCCAATAAAGACTGCAAGATTGTCAACGTCGTGCTGCACGCCACCAGCATGACCGCCGACATGATCTGCAGCGGTAAGATGAACGGCAAGGGAGAAGTCTCTTCCTCATGGCCAGACGGCAACACCGCCAAAGGCAGGATGCATTTTGCGGGAACCATGCAGTCTGGCACGAACTCGACGCCGGTGGAATGGACGGTCAACTCTACTTCCACGTATAAAGGCCCCGACTGCGGCAGCGTCAAGCCCCTGCCCATGCCCAACAACTAGACGGGAGACTATCGTCCCGCATTTTGATGATCTGGTAAAGTTCGGCGCGCTGCCTGCGGCAACGATCCCTCAGGCGCTGGAGGCAGCGACGCCTTGTGAAGTATCGAGATTGTTCTCCGGTAAACCGTGCCAGGGACAGGCCAATTCCTTCGAATCCATGCTTGCGATGCCGCGGATCCAGGGCGTCAACCGCGAAGAAATCATCTCCAGCGTCCCATCCGGCCGCAGTGACCCCACTTTATTGCGCTCATCGTAAAGAGCCACGGTGCACTTGGCGATGTCGCCGTTGGCGCGGATCACAAGTTGATTCGCATGAGAGGCGTAACACATCGCATAGTCGCTTTTGCGCATGAAATTGTCTCCTCCAAGAATCCTTTCCAGCTCTGCCACCACCGCAAACTCGTCTTCTTCCGAGATTGCATTGAGTAGGTGGTCGTTCGCGCCTCCCAGCTTGCTCAGAATGCGAAAAAAGAACGTGAACCGGTCATCGTGAACCAGTTCCTTGCGAAGCAGTTCAAACAGAGGTTCCATCTTGAATCTCGTATCGGCGTCGATATGAATGCGCAAGAGAACCTTTACCGGCAATTTGCCGTCGCGCATAGACATCAGATTTGACCAGATTCGATCGAACGTGCCGGAGCCGTCGGCGCGCAGCCGGCTCCGATCATGAATCTCCGGCGGACCGTCCAGGGCAATTTGATAGTCCGTGATCCCGGATGTAACCAGATCGTGCAGCGTAGAGGAATCCAAAAGATAGCCGTTGGTTGTGGCTGAGGAAGCGAACGAAATGTCAGTGCGTCCTGCAATTTCATGCTGGATAAATCCGCAAATATCGAGCATGATGTCCTTGGCCAGCAGCGGTTCGCCGCCAAACCACGACACAGTTATCTGATGCAGGGTTGGCAGCCGGTTGCGAAGAAACTGCTTGAGCGCCGAAACGGTTCTGCCGCTCATTCTCTCCGGCGCGTGGTCCTCGTAGCAATAGGTACAACGGAAATTGCACGCTTCCGTCGGAAAAATGACGAGCCCCAGAAACTCGTTGGAAAGGAGCGAGACAAGCTTCTTCCTCCGCTCCGCCACTGTCGGTTTTCGACCCATTGCTTAACCCGCCAAATCTTCGGGACCCCTTTGTTAAATGGCTATGTACGCAAGCCAGCTTCGCCGGCAAACTTTCCGACTCTTCTGTATGGATGGTTCTGAGCAGGAATCCGCAACTCTCCGCGACTTCAACAGGCATCGCCTCAATCGTGGATCAATCTCACTTCACCGGATACCTGCCCAGAGAATTACTCTGCGTTACTCTCTGTCTGTCTTACTCGCTGGCAAGCTGCAGCCTATGCCGCACAAGATATTGTCCATCGCAGGGCCCTTAAGCCCCTTTACTCTCTGAACTTCCGAGGCCAATTGCGCGTCCTTGATGACCACGTTGCCGTATTGGTCGACATAGATGTCGGCAGGATCGAAGGCCAGCTTTGCTGTTCGATGCTTCACTGGCACGGGGGCTTGCTGTCTCGAGGGTGGAACTATGACCTTGGGCTTGGGGTTGGTTTGTGCAGCGGATGTCCCCACAAGGGCCATTCCGGTCGCTGCAGTCAATGCCAGCACCGCTGTTTGCATCTTCTTCATCTCACATACCTCCAGGATCTTGCGGCTCGCAATTCCCGGTTGCATGTTAACCGGAAGCGAGGCTAGGGTGAACACATTCAGGACCGTACGAACTGGTCCCCATTCACAGATACCCTTTCAAAAATACAGTGTGAAAGAGCGAGAGAATCATAATGGAAAGCGAAATCCACAGTCAAGATAAAGTTTCGCACCGGCAGCGGCTTTGCAGCCTTGCCCAGAAGCCAGCTTTCCCCGCTAACAGAAAAGGCCCCGCATTTGCGAGGCCCTTTTACCGCTGTGAACCGGAAAGCGAAGATTACTTCAGGGTAGCCATTAGCGCATCGAGGGCCGATTTCGGTGGCCGGGTGAGCGACTCGGGCAGGGTTCCCAGCGGCTCATCGACGATATTCAGCAGATCGATGAAGGTGGGCTTCTCGGTGTTGATGTAGAAGATTCCGGTGAGGATCTCGTCGTTGTCGTGTGCCTCCATCAGGGTGCGCACGGCGTTGGCCTTGTCGGTGGGGTCGTAGTCTTCCAGCAGCTTGCGCAGGCGCAGGTTGGAGCCGTCGTGCATCTCCACCTCGTAAATCTCGCCTGAGTCGTAATCGACTTCGATGTCATCGAAGCTGGCCACAAAGCCGATCTCGTTGATGGGCTCGTCGTTTTCCTGCATGAACTTGTAACTCTTGGTTGATCCCTCGTGGTCATTGAAGGTGACACAGGGGCTGATGACATCGAGCATTACCGTGCCTTTGTGGGCGAGGGCGGCCTTGAGCATGGAGAGCAACTGCTTTTTGTCGCCGGAGAAGGAGCGGCCCACGAAGGTGGCGCCCAACTGGATGGCCAGGGCGCAGATGTCGATGGCGGGCAGATCGTTGACCACGCCGGTTTTGAGCCTGGAGCCGAGGTCGGCGGTGGCCGAGAACTGGCCCTTGGTGAGCCCGTAGACGCCGTTGTCCTCAATGATGTAGATCATGGGCAGATTGCGGCGCATGAGGTGAATGAACTGGCCCATGCCGATGGAGGCGGTGTCGCCATCTCCCGAAACCCCAATCGTGGTCATGGTATGGTTGGCAAGAACGGCTCCGGTGGAGATGGCCGGCATGCGCCCATGCACGCCGTTGAATGCATGCGCGCGGCCCAGGAAGTAAGCCGGGCTTTTGGACGAACAGCCGATGCCGCTCATCTTCATCACGCGCTCCGGCTCAACGCCCATCTCGAACAAAGCATCGATGATGCGCTCGGAGATGGCGTTGTGGCCGCATCCGGCGCAAAGCGTGCTCTTGCCGCCGCGATAATCGAGAATGGGGAGGCCGATGTAGTTGACCTTAGAAGCAGGCGTGGCGGTTGCCATTTAGAGGCCCTCCTGAAGAACACATTCTTGCCGCGCAAATTCTGCGGTGATGGATTCGGCGTCCACCGGCCATCCGTTGTAATGGAGAATGCTGCGCAGTTTGTCTGCCTGGGCGGCGTGTAGATCGAGCTTGAGCAGGCTGGCCAACTGCGCGTCGCGGTTCTGCTCAACCACATAAACGCGCTCATGCGCGGCCACAAAGTCATGAACCGCCGGGGCGAAGGGCCAGGCCCGGATGCGCAGATAATCCGCATCTTTCCCGTAGCGCTGTTTGATCTGGTCGAGGCTTTCGATGAGCGCGCAATCGGTGGAGCCGAAGGCCATGAAACCGATCTTCGATTTATCGTTCCTGACCGGGATCGGGGCGGGAAGCAGCTTACGCATGGTCTCGAACTTGCGCGCCAGCCGATCCATCACCGCCTGGTACTCGTCCGGGTCTTCAGTGTAATTGGCTGCGTCATTATGTCCCGAGCCTCGGGTGAAGTACGCGGCCTTGGTGTGGCGGGTTCCGGGCAGCGTGCGCCAGCCGACAGCATCGCCGTCTACGTCGCGGTAGCGGACAAATCCGCCCAGCCGTTCCAAGTCAGCGGCGGTGAGCACCTTGCCGCGGTCAAGCGGCCTGGCCGGATAATCAAACGGCTCGGAGATCCAGTTGTTCATGCCCAAATCGAGATCGGTGAGCACAAAGACCGGGGTCTGCAAGCGCTCGGCCAGATCGAAGGCCATCTGGGTCAGCTCAAAACATTCCTTGACCGAACCGGGCAGCAGAATCGGATGCTTGGTGTCGCCGTGGGAGAGGAAGGCAGCCGAAAGCAGATCGGCTTGCTGGGTTCGCGTGGGCAGACCTGTTGAGGGCCCGGTGCGCTGCACGATGATGATGACGCCGGGAATCTCGGCGTAGTAGCCCAGGCCACAGAACTCGGCCATCAGCGACATGCCGGGTCCGGAGGTTGAGGTCATGGCGCGCGCACCAGCCCAGCCTGCGCCCAGCACTATGCCGATGGCTGCCAACTCGTCCTCGGCCTGGACCACGGCATATGTCGCCTTGCCCTCCGGCGTAACGCGCAGCTTCTTGAGCAGGTCGGTGGTTGCCTCGATAACCGTGGTGGAAGGCGTAATCGGATACCATGCGACCACCGTCACGCCGGCAAAGACCGCGCCCATGCCGCAGGCCGCGTTGCCGTCGATGATGATCTTGCCCTCGGTTTTATTCATCCGCTCGATGAAAAACGGGTCCCGCTTGGTCAGATTCGCCTGGGCATAGTCGAAACCGGCTTTGGCCGCTCCAAAGTTCAGATCAAAGACCTTCTGCTTTTTGGCGAACTGCCGGAGCAGGTGGCTCTCCAATACGCCCATATCGATGTCCAGCAACTGGGCGACGACTCCCACATAGACCATGTTTTTGACCAGCTTGCGCAGCTTGACCTCGGGACAGATGGAGGCAGTGAGCTTGTCAAAGGGCACGGGATAGCAAAACACGTCGCCGCGCACCTGATCGAGACTGAAACTCTCCTCGTAGATGGCTACGCCGCCGGTGGGCAGAGCCTTTACGTCGTCGTGCGCGGTTTCAGGATTCAGAGCGACCAGAATCTCGGAGTCGCGCTTGCAGGCGAAGTATCCGTCCTTGCTGGCGCGAATCAAAAACCAGGTTGGCTGCCCGGCAATGTTGGAAGGGAAGAGGTTTTTCCCGCTCGCCGGAACGCCCATTCCAAAGATGCTCTTCAGCAGAACGCTGTTGGCGGATTGCGAGCCGGAGCCGTTTACCGTAGCTACATTGATGCTGAAATCGTTTGTGACGCGCTGCCGCGTGTTTGTTGCGCCCTGCGCTTCTTCCAAGGCTGGATTGCCTGTCGCCATTTGGCGGGATTCCCTTCAGATAAATTCGTGCAAAGTCAATCTATCGCTCAACTTAGATTATAGTCACCGTCGTTGACATGCGTCCTCGTTGCAAAAACCGAAAGTGACCGCTCTGATTCCCGCGAACGATGCATGGCTTCGCTCCTATTTTGGAACGGCAAATAAAGTGCAGATAAACTTTCCGAATGGAAAATAATTTTGCTACTTACAATACAATTTGATGTGCGACGATCCGGTAGCGATTCCTTATTTTCCGACTTTATTCTTTGTTTGGCGTGAAAGTCGATGGAAATATAGAGCGGCACCTCGCCTTTGCTGTTGGGATTGCTTACTGTGCCAGGCGTGCCGCGTCCCTGTGCCAGCGCGCCAGCAGCATTGAGGCGATGATGAACAACGCAAGCAAAAGACCGATCCACAGGCCGTAGATGCCCCAATGCAGCAGGAAGCACAGACCCAGGCCGAGCGGCAAACCCAATACCCAGTAGCCGACCAGGTTGGCCAGCATGGGAACCCGCGTCTCGCCCAGCCCGCGCAAGGCTCCGGTGGAGACGGTCTGAATGCCGTCGAAGATCTGGAAAGCTGCTGCCAGGCCGAGCAGGCTGGGGCCGACGGCCATGACCTGGGAGTCGCGGGTGTAGAGGGCGATGAGCGGGACCGGCTCCACGAGGAAGACTACTGCGGCCAGCAGCATGAAGCTCGTGCCCAGCCCCAGGGCGAGCCATCCGGCGCGGCGCGCACGCTGGCCATCTCCTGCGCCTACTGCATGGCCGACGCTGACCGCGGCTGCAGCAGAGATGCCCAGCGGAACCATGTAAGTGAGGCTGGCGTAGTTGAGGGCAATCTGGTGAGTGGCCAGGGCCACTGGCGTAAGCCAGCCAGCCGAGAGCGTCGCCAGATTCCATGCGCCCACTTCCAACACAATTTGTCCTGCTGCCGGGACGCCCAGGCGCGCCAGTTCCCGAAGCCTGGCCAGGCTGGGTCCTGCCCAATGGCGGAAGAGCGGATGGCCGCGCTTGCGCTCGTAGCGCCAGGCAAAGCCCAGCAGCGCCAAAGCCATAAAGATGCGCGCCGCCAGCGTAGAAACTGCCGAACCGTTCACGCCCAGCGCAGGAAACCCCAGCTTGCCGTAAATGAGCACCCAGTTTCCAAGCCAGTTGACCAGGTTGGCGGCGACATAGGTGAGGGTAATGACGCGCACATCGCCCACGCCTTGCAGGTAGCGGCGCGTTCCGGCGTAGAGCAACAGCGGCAATGTGCCCCAGTTAAGAATGCGCAGGTAAGAGGCGGCTGGAGCGGCTACCTCGGGCGTGATGCCGAAGGGGGCAAAGCCAAAACTGGCCAGAAAGACGAGCAGCATCAGGGGCGGCGTAACAATGCAGGCAAGATAGACGCCCTGAGCCAGCCAGCGATGACACTCATCGTGGTCTTTGCGGCCGTAGGCCTGCGCCACCAGCGTGTCCAGGCCGAGCAGTACGCCGATGCCGAAGAGAGCCGGGGTGTAGTAGACGGCATTGCCCAGCGCCACTGCGCCGATGGCTGCCGGTCCCAGCCTGCCCACCATGATGGTGTCCACGATGCCCATGGCCATCCAGCCCAACTCGCTCAACACCACCGGAACCGCCAGCGCCACCATTGCGGCGAGTTCCTGACGCCATTTGGCTTGTGCTTGCCCCATAGTTCCAATCTAATTGCCAGCGCAAGGATTTAGCGAAAATGCAACAAGCTGGCCCCCGCTGCACGGGGTTAGCAAGTCATCATATTGGTGAGTTATTGCTGAAGGTTGAGTAGGCGGCTGGAAAGCCGGCCTTACCACTGCGCCCAGTCGCCAAAGCCAAGCACCCAGGCGGCCAGCAGTAAATTGCTGACGGCGTGCGCAACGACGGCATCGCCCATGCGCCCCCGCCAGCGGAGGGCGGCGGCAAAGGCCAGGCCAGCCAGGGTGCCGAGCGCCAGGTGCTGCCAATCCACCAGGTTCTTCATATGTTCTATTCCGAAGATAACCGAGGAGAGGACGATGGAAAACGCTGTCAGGCGAGTAAATGAGACCTGGTCAAACTCGCGGTTGATCAACCTGCGCGCCAGATAGCCGCGAAAGGCCAGCTCCTCGGCGATTGGCACGGTGATGATGACGGCGGCTACCCAGAATGCAATCCATGTCCAGCGGGCCATGGGAGAAAGCGCTGCCAGGTCCGCGCCCAAACGGCTGGCTTCGGGTTTATGCACCCACCCAAGAGACGCGAACCAGGCTGGCGCGATCCACAGAAGAAAAACGACGACACCGGCGGCCGGGCCAAACCAGCCAAAGCGCCAGTTGATTTTTTTCAGCTCCGGCCAGAAATACCACAGGACGATAGCTGCGGCAATAAAACGCAATGGGTAAAGCCAGTCAAAGTATCCAGAAACCAATTTGGAGACGGTGGCTGCGACGAGGATCGCAAGAAACGGTAGCAGATATGCGCGAGTTGCCGGAGATTCTCCGGATTGCACCGCAAGATGCGCTGATGAGCCCTGGATGTTTCCCAACCCTCCGCCGGGCAGATTTCCAATGTTGCCGGATGCGGATACGGACGTTTTTCGCATCCAGGATATTTTCTGAGTGGCCAGGGAAAAAACCAGCGCGATCACGATGAATGCAATCCAGCCGGCCTGAATATGGAAACCTGTCTGAAAGGCTTCGGAGCCGCCTGCATTGCCGATGAGAATCAGCGCGCAAAGACGAAGAATGTTCAGCAGCCAGCTGCATCCCAGCGCGCAGGGGATGAGGAGAAACGCCTGGGGAAAGCGGGTCTCCTTTCTATAGACCCAAAGCCAGAGGCTGGTAAAAATCAGAACAAGTCCCAGACCCTCGACCCCTGAACATCCACCCGCAATCACGACTGAATACTGAGATGTCCCGATTGTGAAGGTGGCAGGATCAATAACCAAATCCGGAAGAAAATGGCCTAGAACCGCTCCTACTGCGCGGAGGGTTGCTCTTTGCATGATGCCGCTTTGAGCGGTCATGGTTGCGCCCCAGAACAACCTGACCTGTGCGCCAAACCACCATCCCGCCACGCCGGCAAGGGACGCGTAGAGCCACAATCTGCCGGTAGCGCGAACCGCCGCCCTCCAACTTTCGAGCGGAACACAGGCAAAGGCCAACAATGCAGTTCCCGCCAGGTAAAACGCGCTCTTGGTATAACTGTAGGTATCGAAGAGCTGCCAGGGTAAGCCCATCCGCGCTGCGACAGTGAAGGCAAGCACCACGGCCATGCAGAGAAGGTGGCAAGCAAATAAAATACGGCCAAATGAAATATTTTCTTGCAGTACTTTCAGCCTGAAATGCCCGAAACCCAGAAACACAAGAAACGCAAAAATAGGAATTTGACCGTATGTGTCGGTGTTCTCCCCGTAAAAAGTCAGGTGGCCGGGAATGGGTTGGCCGGGAATTGTTCCCCTGCCGCCAAAGCAGAACAAATACTCAATTGCCACCAGGATAAATAAAAAATAAAGCCGGCCCAGGAGATGGGCCGGCAACCTTACACTCAAAATCGACCGGGAAGTTTCTACCCCAGTCGAGGCGCCATTGGGTTGATTCATCACTATGGTGAAAGTACTGTTTATTTATTACGCCGAATGCGCAGAACGGCCAGCGACCCCGCAAGTAGCGTGATGGCGCTAATCGCTATGCCGGGATCAATCTCAGGCCTGTGAGGCGGCTTCCTGAAGATCATTCCATGAGCGGAGGAGCAAATGCCGAGTGCGAGATACAGCATTATTAGTGCGCATCTAGAAAGATTCTTCGTCACATGCAAGTCCTTTCTGGCGGTTGTCAAAGGGTCTGGAATCCTCGAAGACCCGCGAAACCAAATCAATTGGCACGGTGTTGCTCTGTCTGCCTTCTGCGGTACAAGAAGGCTGCGAGGCCGAACAACCCTGTGCCGAACAACAACAACGATGACGGCTCCGGCGAGAGGAAAAACTCGTCAAGCGGGTCGCCAAATGCGCCGTTTGGGTTGTAAACAGAATTGGGTACCCCATAGTACGGGTCGCCAGAAATATCGGGTGACGCCCAGTATTCATCCCACCAGTAGACGCAGTTAGCTGAAGAGGTACATGGAGCTCCAGGGTTTCCAGCAGCACTGGAATAGATAGCAATTACCGCTTCGTAACCATTTGTTCCAGCACCTGAGAGCTCAAAGAGAAGTCCGCCGCTGCTGTCCACAACCGGCGTGGATCCCGGCGTGAGAATGTCGTCGTATGGAAAGATAGCGGTGTTAACGTTTGTGCCAGGGGGATAGTACATGACCGAATATGGATATGGAGGAGAAGTGGGTTCACCTACCAAATAGATGCTTGCGCTGTAGGTTCCAACCAGATTTGGGCTTGCCGGACTGGAGGGTCCCCAGCTAAAGGTGAACGTGACTCCGCTTGAACTGGTGATATCAAAGTTGCCTGGATTACTCGGATCCCAGACACCGGTGAGGTAGCCGCTGCCGCTGATGCTGGGGGCACAGCAGTTGGGGTTGCCCGTGTCGGTGACGGCGGGGCCATTGAGGCTGAAATAATACGTCGAATCAGCCTTTGCTGCGGGCGCTGCCGCAAGAGCAGTTGCCAATGCGAGTCCAATTAACAAAGACCTCTTCATGAAACCTCCACGTTCACATTCGGGGACATCTTCCCTGACTAAATCAACCGCCTTTGGCCACCAAGAATCTGCAATGTCTACCACGGGTAAAGAGCTGAAAAACCTCCGCACACCTGCCGTAAACCGTTGTATCACCCTGGGGAAGGTGATGGAGCAGGTGCCCAATCGAAACAAGTAAGACTTCGTGGGACACGAACGTCTTCCCTGATCAATATCAAGTTTCTCGCAGCTTGACCTGTATTGTCAAAGGCTAATATCGGGTGTAACGGTTTTTTTTTGAGTGCAACGCTACTAACGCGTGTTACTATGGTAACCTTTTCAGAAAGTACTGTACCTCCATGCATTGCCCGGGATTTCAAGCCAGCATGCAATCAGTCCAACAGAAGGCCTGCTTCAGATGCGTGCGCAGAGGTTCCTCAAGCAATAACTCCTTCTGCGGAACGAGAAGGCCGCGAGGCCGAGCATGCCGGTACCGAGCAGGATCAGGCTACCGGGCTCAGGCGTCGGCGCAGGATCTCCCATAAACACCTGAGGCGTACCGCCCTCGCTCTGGGTATTGGGTACCGGAATATAAACTTCGTAACTTGCGTAAAGGCTCGAGTTGGGATTCTGGTTGACATAAGCAGCTGCGTTATCCAGCAACGTCGTTATGTCACTCTGACTCATGCTGGAGGGAAGGTCGCTTGCCGAAGCAGGCTCAAACAATTCCCAATCTGCCCACTGGGCTTCAGCGATAGTGGTAGCCGATGCGCCGGGAGCGGCGGCCAGAGAGAAGATGTAAGCAGCTTCTTCAAACGACGTGCTGCTCACGGACGGTACAATCGTTGCTTCCCAGGTCTCGCCAAAGTCGATATGTTCGAAGTAGCCAAGACACATCAATGGGGTGGTGGTTGATGCGCCATCAATGCTGAAATAATAAGGGTAAACGTACGGCCCAGCAGACTGTCCTCCGACTGCTTCAAGCGTCAGAGTCACAGGATCCGCGTAAGCCTTCAGCGGGTTAAATGACAACGCGGCACAAACCGCTACAACAGACAAAGTCAATCCAAGATTCAGCTTCTTCATTCCCTGTATCCTTTTCTGCCCTTCAAGGGCGAACCCGGTCTTCTGACGGGGCCTGGTTGTGCGCACACAAATCATGTATCGCTACGTGTGGCGAAGTGAGCAGTAAATCATCTGTCAACACGGGTGGGGAAACCCTCAACAGCGCCTAAACACACTCTTTCATTAGACAGAATTCCGGCTCGACTTGTAGATTAATTCAGTCCAATTTGTTGACATCCTAGCGCGATTCAGAGCAATGGGGGATGCTCTTCATAAAATCCAAAAATAGGATTCGCTGCTGGCGCTTGGTATTGTGTGAGCTACGTTAAATAACGGTAGCTTTCGATCCACCGCAGAAGCAACGCAGGGAAGTAACCCAGCACTACAACAGCAGTGGCAATTAATAGATGCACGGCCAGAGTGACAGGATGCGCTTTAATTGGCTTCTCATCAATCGCGGGCAGCACATAGGCCCGCCTTGCGATGATGCTGCTCAGGCATGACGCCGCCTGCGATAAGTGAAGCCTGCGATGCCAAGCAGACCGGTTCCAAGCAGGATCAGGCTGGTGGGCTCGGGAACTGGAGGGAAGCCACCAAAACGCTGAATAGTGGTGATATCAGGCCCCCATGTTGGGTATTGATTGGCATCCTCAAGTGTCCATGTGCCGTTGCCCACAGCAGTGATTGCGTCAGTTATATAAGTTTGGGCCGCCGGATCATCCGGAAACGGAGTGTTGTTGGTTGTGGAAGACGGGTACATAATCTGCCAGATCGCCGTGGAGATTGCTCCTCTGGTGGCCAGCGGTGCACTGAGGCCGCCATCAGAATAAATCAACTCATTGTCGAGGTATGTGGTTTCCATGAGTGCCTGGTAGTTTGGATTACTGACTGTGAGCGGCGTGACAGTACCGAGATAAACCGTTCCAATATCAGTTGGGCTGTTCATGTCGTAACACATCACAAGGACAGCCAGATTGTTATAGCCGCCACCGTTGAGATATGCAACGTACGGACCAGCGACATTCGAATACGTATTACCACCAGAGGTCCATGAGTATGCGGTATAGTCTCCCCAATTGCCATCCAAGGTAAGTGTTACTACCGTGTCTGCATAAACTTTCCCCGGGCTAAACGACAGCAGTGCGCAAAGCGCTACGACAGACAGAATCAAACCAACATTACACTTTTTCACTTCCTTGTTTCCTTTTCTGCCCTTCGTGGGCGAGCTCAGACTTCTGTCAGGGCATGATTATGCGCACACACGCAAACTGCGGTTATGAGCACATGCAGTATAGTTTCTCAAGCGGTGCGCTTTCTGCGGTACAAAAAGGCGGCAAAACCGAGCATGCCAGTTCCGAGCAGAATCAGGCTACCGGGCTCAGGCGCAAATCCGACCAAATACTGAGGTTCGCCATCATTCGTGGGCCATGTGCCGCTTACCGGAGCATAAATCACATAGTCGGAGTAGAGGCTCGAATTGGGATTGTCCGTGGCAAAAGTGCTCGCATCGGACAACAGAGTAGTTACTGTACTCCAATATCCAGAGGGTACCCAGTCAGCCAAGAAATTGGAATCGCCAGGATCGGACAGATCCCAGGCTGCCCATTGCGCTTCATTGAGTTGATCCTGTGTTACGCCGGGGGCTGTGGCCCGAGAGAACAAATAAACCATTTCTTCGTAGTACTGGTCTTCGGGGGTCGAGCCGCCGGCCTTAAAAATATCAGCTTGCCAGCTCTCCCCCGGTTCAATATCCAAGGTAAAGCTGATGCACATTAGTGGCGTGAGTGTCGCACTGCCGTCAATGTTGAAGTAATAGGGGTAGACGTACCCGATGCCGGAGGATTGCGGACCGGGGCCGTAATAATACAATGATGACATATCCGTGTCTGCATAAGCCTTCATCGGACTGAACGACAACAGTGCACAAAGCGCTACGACGGACAGAATCAAGCCAACATTACACTTCTTCAATTCCCTGTTTCCTTTTCTGCCCTTCGTGGGCAAGCTCGGTCCACTGACAGGGCTTAGTTATGCGTGAACATTGCACACTAGCTTTATGCGCGAATTTCTCACGCAGTGCGTTTTCTGCGGTACAAAAAGGCGGCAAAACCGAGCATGCCGGTTCCAAGCAGAATCAGGCTGGCGGGCTCGGGAGCCGAAGCAGGACCCGGTGAATAAGGAGCCGGTGGAGTGGTGGGTGTTTGAGCTTGATATCCCAGAAAAAACTGAGCAGTGCCATTCTCGTTCTGACTCCCGGGTAGTGGAGCATACAAAATAAATCCCTGGTAGAAACTTGCAGGCTCGGATGCGTAATTAGCCACAGCAGCGGCCATCTGTGTTGCCGTGCCGGGGGCAGGATTGTTGTACGCGCTCGGATCGAAGAGTTCCCACGCAGCCCACTGATCGGCAATCTGTTCGGCTGTATTACCCTGCGCAATGGCAGTATTGGCGTCATTGAAAAGCCATGCCGCTTCTTCAAACTGAGGAGTATAGGGGATGTTCTCTTTCTCTGCTGTCCATGTCTCCCAGATGTCCATATCAGCGGAGAAGCTGATACACATCAGCGTTACTGGAGTGCTATTGGCGGTGCCATAGTATGGATAAACGTCTTCCCCACCCCAGCTCGTTCCCTGAACGCCTGTGATTTGCATATAAAGGAACGGATCAGCGTAGGCCTTCATCGGGCTGAGCGATAGCAGCATACACAGCGCAACGACAGACAGAATCAAGCTAATATTACACTTTTTCAATTCCTTGTTTCCTTTTCTGCCCTTCGTGGGCGAATCCTGCCTATAGCGGAGCACGGTAATGCTCAAACAAACTTCTCGCGCACAATCGCAAGGTGTGGCGAACAGATGAATGGGGAAAAAATGCAGTGCAACAGTTCTCTTTTGTTAGATTCATTTTATCGATTGGCAATGAATAAAAAAAGCTAAATATAGTAAGATTACCAGATATTTTGCTGGTATTACTCCGGTAATACATTCTCTGACATAATAGGTGACTTTTGGTTCAAACAGAATCGTGGCTTATTTGCCGGATTATTTTGGGAGCTACATCACAAGATAGAAACTCTCGATCCACCGCAGGAGCAACGCGGGGAAGCAACCCAGCACTACGACAGCCGCGGCGATTAAAAGCAGCACGGCCAGAGTGACCGGATGAGCTTTAATTGGCGACTCATCGATCGCGGGCATCACATAGGCCCGCTTGAGGACCTGCAGGTAGTAGTAGAGCGAGACGGCGCTCATGGCGATAGCTAAAGCCACCAGCGCGAAGGGAACCGGACCGGCGGAGACGCCCAGCACGGCGGCAAAGAGGTTGAACTTGGCCCAGAAGCCGACCAGCGGCGGAATTCCGGCCAGTGATAGGAAGAGCACTAGCAACACAGCCGCCAGCAGTGGATTGCGCTTGTGCAGGCCAAGGAAGGAGTCGAGCTTATCGCTGCCTGTGGCGCGCTCGACGACGGAGACCACGCCGAATGCGCCGATGATGGTGAGGCCGTAAGTGAGGATGTAGTAGAGCACCGGTGCTTGACGGAAGAGGAGGGCATCAATGATGCCGCCAATGCCAACCGAAATCAATTCCGTTCCAGGCGGGTAAAGCTGCGGATGGGTGCCCACACCCAGCAAAATGTAGCCCACGTGAGCAATCGCCGAGTACGCAAGCAAGCGGCGAACACTGGTCTGCGCCAAAGCTGCCAGGTTGCCGACGATCATTGAAATGGCGGCAAGCACAAGCAGAACATCGAGAAGGCTATGCCAGGTTCCGAAAAAGAGTCTAATTTGGCGTTCAAACTCACTTATAGATAGGTTGTGATCACGATGGAACATTACCATGGTTCCACTAATAGTGAGCAGGAGCGCAAAGCTGGCCACTTTTGAAACCGATGCAATGAATGCCGCAGCCGGGGTGGGCGCGCCTTCATAGGTGTCCGGCGCCCACAAATGAAAAGGCACCGCCGCGACCTTGAAGCCAAGACCGGCAATCACTAAAATCCATGCAACGTAGAACAACGGACTTGGTCCCTGTTGCGCAATCGCTCCTAGAATCTCGCTCAGGTTCGTGCTGCCGCTCAGTCCATATAAATAACTGAAGCCAAAGAGCAGAAACGCCGCCGACATACCACCAAATAAGTAGTATTTCAGTGCCGCTTCAGCACTCTTGCCCGAACTCTTGGCAAATGCAGTCATGATATACAGGCCGAGGCTGAGTAACTCAAGCCCGATAAAGATCACCATCAGGTCCTGTGCGGCAGCCAACAGCAAACCGCCCGTCGCCGCCATCAGCATCACTGCAACAAACTCACCAATATGCTTGGTAAAGGTCTCATCGATCAGCAGCAACAGCGTAATCGCTGTCAGTACCAGGATTCCGGACTGCACCGCACCGACGTATCCGTACTGAGCAAGCAGCAGCGCTCCGCCAAAGCTGAAACCTGTGCCAGAAGATGTATACAATGCCCACAGCGCCGCGCCGCATCCTGCGACGCCCAACAGCGCCGCCACAGTCACGCGCAGCTTAAGTGCAGCCTTGCGCAGAAAAGCCAGGTCAACGACTAATACCACGAGCGCCGCGACTTCCAGCGCCGTCTCCGGCAGCGTCACGCGAAAGAGGTCTGCGTAGTTCATTGTCCCCCTCCCGCGAGCAGCGTCTTCACGGCCGGTTCGATAGTGTCGAGCAGGATTCTCGGCCAGAGGCCAACCGCCAAGCTGACTCCCGCAAGCAGAACGACGCCGGTAACTTCAGGCCAGGTGATGGCGGCGAAGTGTTGGCCTTGCTCCTGCTCCAGGACGTGGGCGCTGGGCAGTGCATCGCTGAAGAAGGCTTTTTGCATTGCGCGCCAGATGTAAGCCACGCCAACTACGATGCCAACGCCCGCAACGGCCACCCACCACGGGTTGACCTTCCATGCGCCCACCAAGACTTGCAACTCGGCGACGAAGCCGGAGAAGCCCGGCATTCCTATCGAGGCCATGCCGGCGATGACAAAGGCCCATGCGGCAAAGGGCATGCGCCGGGAGAGGTGCATGGTTTCCAGCTCCGCCAACTGGCGCGTGTGGGTGCGGTCGTAAACGATGCGGCCGACGATGGCGAAGAGCAGCCCGGCAATGATGCCATGGGAGAACATCTGCAAGACAGCGCCGGTGACGCCGATCTGATTGACCGGATTTAGATTGGTCGGCTTGAGCGTACTGATGGTCATGAGACCGAGCAGCACAAAGCCCATGTGGCTGACGCTGGAGTAGCCAATGACGAATTTGAAGTCGGTTTGGGCAAGCGCCACCAGAGCGCCGTAGACGATTCCGATGATTGCCAGGACCGCAAATACGTCGCGCCACGAGCCGATGCCAATAAACGAATAGCCCCATGGATCGAGGCCGCGGGGGAAGAGAGCAATCGCCACGCGCAGGCAGCCGTAAGCGCCCAGCTTCATCACCACGCCGGCCAGAAGCATGGAGGCGGCAGTTGGCGCGGCGACGTGGCCGGTTGGCGCCCAGGTGTGAAAGGGCCACATGCCGGCCAGAATGGCAAAGCCGGTGAAGACCAGCGGGAAACACCACATCTGGAAACTGGCCGGCAGACCGGCTTGGGCCAGCTCTACGAGGCCTGTGGAGTGGCTGCCTGCCGTGGTGTAGGCCGCGAGCAGGCCGATGAGCACCATCGCCGAACCCGCGAAGGAGTATATGACCAGCTTCATGGCCCCGTATTCGCGCCGCGTGGAGCCCCAGATGGCGATCAGGAAATACTTGGGCACGATGGCGATTTCATAGAAGACGAAGAGCAGAAAAAGGTCGAAGCTGAGAAAAACTCCATAGACTGCGCCGATGAGCGCGAGATAAAAGGCGAAGAACTCGTTGGTGCGCAGGTCTATGTTCCAACTAAATAACACACCGGCGACCGCGGCTAGTCCGGTGAGCAACACCAGCACGCGGCTGATGCCGTCGGCGGCCAGCAGGAAGCGAATGCCCATGGACGGCACCCAGGCGAGATTGACCAGCGTCACGCGGCCTTGCCCCACGCCGGCAACAAAGCCCTGCACAGCCAGCGCCAGGCCTCCCACGGCAAAGGCCAGCGCCAGCCAACGCGACAAAGCAGGCTTTCTCCCAGGCATGAGCGCCAGCATCAGCGCTCCGGCAAAGGAGAGATAGATCGTCCACGCCAATAGCGACACCGAGTTTGGATGCAGGATCGAAAACATCAAAAGCTCCAGTGTGCCAGCAGGTACATGACCGTCGGTTTCACGCTATTCAGGATCAGTTGCGGTACAAAACCGACGAGCAGCATCAGGACGATGACCGGGGCAAGTGCCAATCGTTCGCCGTGGTGCAGGTCAGGGAAGTTGACACAGTGCTCCGGCAGCGGCCCCCAAAAAACCTTCTGGATCACGGTGAGAATCACGGCCGCCGTCACCAACAGGCCGAGGAGCGAAACGGTAGCTGCGACCCATGCCAGCGGGAATGCGCCGCGGAAGATGAGGAACTCGCCGGGAAAGTTGTTCAGCCCTGGCAGGCCCAGCGACGAGAACATGACAATGCCCATAAGCCCGGCCAGCACCGGAGCAGGCTTGCGCAGGCCGCCAAACTGGTCGATGCCGCGATGGCCGCCGGAGCGCTGCTGGATCATGGCCACAAACCAGAAGAGCGCCGCCGCCGTGATGCCGTGGTTGAACATCTGCAGAATTACGCCGTTGAGGGCGGCGGATTGGCTGGCGTGTAGGGCGGTATCAATGCCAGCGCCGGCAGCCGGAACCGCCAGCGCGAAGATGCCTAGCAAACAATAGCCCAGGTGATTCACCGACAGGTAAGCGAAGACGCGCTTCAAATCCTTCTGCACTACCGCGGCCCATGCTCCCAACACCACTGTGGCCACAGCCAGCACCAGCAGAGGAATGCGTATCTGCGCAATCTGATGTCCGAAGAGAGGCAGCGCAATGCGCAACAGGCCATAGACGCCCATCTTCGACATGGCGCCGGTCAGCATCATGGTCACCGGCGAAGGAGCTTCAGCGTAGGCCGCGGGGAGCCAGGTGTGGAAGGGAAACATCGGCACCTTGACGGCAAAGCCGGCGAGCACGCCGATGGCCAGCCAAAGCATGACAGATGGACCCAGGTGTGCGGCTACCATCTGCTCTAAATCGCTCATCTGCCCTAACTCGCCCGTCGAAGCCAGCAGTGTCAAGTGCGGGAAGTCCATGCTGCCGGTGGATAGAAAGATGGCCAAAAACGCGACCAGCAGCACCACGCTGCCGGCCATGGTGTAGATGAAGAATTGTGTCGCCGCCGGCCCGCGCCGCGTTCCGCCCCACAGCTTGATGAGGAAGAAGGCGGGAATCAGGCACAACTCCCAAAACAAGAACCAGTGGAAGAAGTTGAGTGCCGTAAAGGAACCGAAGAGTCCGGTTTCAAGCATCAACACCAGCGCGAAGTAAAGCCCCGGCTGATGATGGACGCGGTTTGCGGCATCGACCGACATGAGCGTTACGATGGCGGAGAGCACCAGCATCAGCGCACTCAGCCCATCCACGCCCAGATAGTAGTTAATGCCCAGGGACGTTGCCCAGGCGTGCTGCTCGGTTAATCCGTAGCCGCCGATAACGGGCAACCGGCTCCACTCGGTCCACACCACAAGCGCCAGCGCCAGGCTGATGATGGCCGTGGTCAGAGCCACGGCGCGCGCGTGCTTGCCGGCAACCAGCGCCAGCGCAGCCCCGGCCAGGGGCAACACAGTCAACAACGTCAATAGATGGTATCCGCTCATGTTTTGTAACTCCAGATCAGAATCGCGGCCAACACAACCACGGCCAGCGCCAAAATTCTCAGATAGGTTTGCACGCGGCCCGTCTGCATCCGTGAGAGCAATCCTCCGCCTACGGTCAGCTCTTCGCAACCTTTGTCGAAGCCGCCGTCCACTACATTTGTGTCGAGGAATCGATTCAGACGAGCGCCCATGCTGAAGAGCCAGGCTACGCCGGCCACCACGCCGCCCCAGACCCGGCGGTCCAGCCAATCGGAGACGCGCGCCCACCAGGCGTAGAACGCAATCACCGTCGCGCCGTAGAACTCATCCACATAGAACTTGTTGCTCAGCCAGCCCCAGGCGATGGGCGCGGCCTTCTCCAGCGCATCCGGCGCCGTAGGCCGGGGAGAGCGATCTCCATATATCTTCCAGGCCAGAATAATCCCCAGCAACACCACCACAGTCGAGATGCCCATCAGGGTCAACAGTCCCGGCTCCAACAAGACGTGCCAATCAAACTCCGCTGTCTTGCCATCCAGGAATGCTCTGAACCATGGCCAGGCCGGAGTTCCGATGAATCCCAGCGTCATGGCGAAGAAGGCCAGGATTCCGAGAGGCGCGGTCATTACCGCCGGGCTTTCATGCGCGGGCTTGCCGCCCCGCCAGTGGCCGCCAAAGACGTATGCCATCTGGCGCGTCATGTAAAAGGCGGTCAGAAGCGCGCCAAAGACCAGCATGTAGAACGGCGCTTTGGCCACGCTCCAGTGCTGAGCGGCTTCGAGGATGCTGTCCTTGCTCCAAAAACCGGAAAGCAGCGGAAAACCGCACAGCGCAAGCATTCCTATGGCATATGTCAGGAATGTCAGCGGCATGTCGGATTTCAGCCCGCCCATGCGGCGCACATTCTGCTCCTCGTGGCAGCCGTGAATTACCGAGCCTGCGCCCAGGAACAAGAGCGCCTTGAAGAAAGCGTGCGTAATCAGGTGGAAGATGCCCACGGCTACACCGCCTATGCCCAAGCCTGCCATCATGTAACCGAGTTGCGAAACGGTGGAGTAAGCGAGGATGCGCTTGATGTCGTTCTGTGCCACGGCAATCAGCGCGGCAAAGACCGCGGTAGTCGCGCCGACCCATGTCACCACGGTGAGTGCTGTCGTCGTTCCGCCGGCCAGCGCGCCCGCGGCCATCAGCGGGTAAACTCGCGCGATAAGATAGACGCCCGCCGCCACCATCGTCGCCGCGTGAATCAGCGCAGAGACCGGTGTGGGACCTTCCATCGCGTCCGGCAGCCAGACGTGCAACGGGAACTGGCCGCTCTTGCCCGCCGCTCCGGCAAAGATCAGCAAGCCAATCGCGCCCGCTGCCGTCAGTCCCAGCGCGGCAGGCTGCGAGAGCAACAAAGAAAGAGCCGCGGACTCGATGGAACCCGCGCCGTTGTTATAAAGAAGCAGCGTGCCGGTCTGCGCAAAGAGCCAGACAATCCCGAGAAGGAATAAGACATCGCCGATGCGCGTGGTGAGGAAGGCTTTTTTTGCCGCCGCGGCAGCCGCGGGCCGCTGATACCAGAATCCAATCAATAAATAAGAGGTAAGTCCAACGATCTCCCAGAACATGAACAGCAGCAGCAGGCTGTTGGCAATGACCACGCCTAGCATCGCTCCGGCAAAGAGCGACATAAAACAGAAGAAGCGCGTGAAGTTTTCGTCATGCTTCATGTAGCCGGTGGAGTAGATGAAGATCAACAGGCCGACGAAACTGACCATCACCAGCATGATGGCTGATAGTGGATCGAGCACCCAGCCCAGGTCGACATTCGATGTGCCGAATTGAATCCAGGTGAAGTTGACGACTTCGCGCGTTGCGATGCCCGCCATCCAGTCGCTGAGCACATGGGCAAAGGCGTAAAGCGAAAGCAGCAGCGAAAAACTCAACGAACCGATGGCCAAGGTCGCAGAGGTTTTTCGCCAGGATTGCTTAAGCAGCGCGGACAGGCCCGCGGACACGATGGGCATGGCGGGAATCAGCCAGAGTATCTCCGTGATGGGAGAAACCGCTAACTGCGGAGTGGATGATATTACTTCCTGAATCAACCGCTCACCCCTTCATCCTGTTCATCTGGTCCAGGTCCGTCGTCTTGGCGTGGCGATGGATCTGAATCACCAAGCCCAGCCCGACCGCCGCCTCTGCCGCTGCCACGGCAATCGAAAAAATCGCAAACATCATCCCCGTGAGCGCCTCCGGATGCGGCCCGTAGCGCCAAAAGGCAATCAGATTCAGATTCGCCGCATTCAGCATCAGCTCAATGCCGATTAAAACAAGAATGGCATTGCGCCGCGTAAGCGCGCCGGCCAGGCCGATGGAAAATAACAGCGCGGCCACCAGAAGATAACCCGCGAGCGGTGTCATTTGGGTTCCTCTTTCTCATGCATGGCCACGATCACAGCGCCAATCAGCGCAGCGG
The DNA here is from genome assembly GCA_050012015.1 of Occallatibacter sp. Classification (GTDB taxonomy): domain Bacteria; phylum Acidobacteriota; class Terriglobia; order Terriglobales; family Acidobacteriaceae; genus Telmatobacter. The sequence goes on from JBEKHZ010000001.1 coordinate 29,709, forward strand.
TCAACAGCACGGCCACAATCTCCAGCGGCAAAACGTAGCGTTCCACGAGCGCCACGCCAATCTGTTGCACGGTCACCTCCGGCACGGCTGTTTCATGCGGCAAAACACGCGCGCTCTCGAACACCGCCCAGCCCAGCACCGCGAAGACCGCCGCGGCGACAGCGAGGCCGGCCAGCCATGTCTTGCTGAATATTTCGTCATTGGGAGTTTCCGAGCCCCTGGTGAGCAGAATCGCAAAGACCACCAGAATGGCGACCGCTCCAATGTAGACCAGAATCTGTGCGAAGCCGGCAAACTGCGCGTCTAGATTCAGAAACAGCAGCGCCAACCCGGCAAAGGCCACGGTGAGCGCCAGCGCGCAATGCACCGTGTTCTTGAGCAGCATGGCGGCCAGGCCGCCAGCCATGGTGATCGCCGCAAGAATATAGAACACAATGCTCATCGATCACTCCGCATAGCGATAACTCCTTGGGCCGAGGCGCTGTTTGCGCATCTCCGCCAGACCCATGCCCGCGTAGACCAGCGCCAGAATCGCCGAGCAGACCACCCAGCGCAGCCATCCGTCGCTCATAAAGCGCCATAACCCAGCGACCAGCAGGTTCACCAGGCACATGGACAAAACAAACTTCCAGGCAAAGTTCATCAGCTGATCCTGCCTGAGCCGCGGCAGCGTTCCCCGCATCCAGATGAAAACGAAGATGGAGAGCATCAGCTTGGAGAAAAACCAGATCCACGACGGAACCCAGGTCAGGAAGGAAAACGGCGCGGACCATCCGCCCAGAAACAGCGTGGTGCCCAGCCCGGAGATAGAAAACATAGCCACGTACTCGCCCAGAAAGAAGAGCGCGAATTTGAAGCCTGAATACTCGGTGTGATAGCCGGCCACCAGTTCCGACTCGCCTTCGGGCAGGTCAAAGGGCGAGCGGTTGGTCTCCGCCGTGGTGGCGATGGCGTACATCAGGAAGCCGGCAAATCCCCAGGGCGTGAAGATGTACCAGTGCGGCAATCCCCCGGTGTAGTGGTTCTGCGCTTCGACGATTTTGGTCAGCGAGAGCGAGCCGGTAATCATCACCACGGCCACGCTGGACATGAGCAGCGGCACCTCGTAGCTGATCATCTGGGCCACGGCGCGCATGGCCCCCAGCAGCGAATACTTGTTGCGGCTGGACCATCCGGCCATGAAGACTGTCAGCTCCGAAGACGCGCCCATGGCGAAGTAGAAGAGCAGGCCCGCGTCCAGGTCCACCAGCACCATGTTGCGTCCCATGGGCAGCACGGCAAAGCCCATGAAGACGGTGACCACTAGCAGCACCGGCGCGAGAAAGTGCACCGCCGCATCGGCGCTCAGTGGCACGATGTCTTCCTTGGTCAGCGACTTGATGGCGTCGGCGATGGGCTGAAAAAAGCCGAAGGGGCCGACGCGGTTGGGGCCGAGGCGGTTCTGTATGCGGGCCAGCCCCTTGCGCTCGAAAACCGTGGTCAGTGCGAAGAGCGCCGGAAAGATGCAGACGATAGCCGCTACGCTGAGCAGCACTCCGGCCATCGGCTGCCACGCGGCGGGCAGAAAACTAACCAGCCAGTGTTGAAGCAGAACAAAGATCTGATCGCATGTATCGATCATCGCTTACGCTCCCTCTCCGGCGATGGCGGCGGTTTTGGCTGCGGCAGCGCTGGCCGCGGCCTTGGCCCTGGCTTCGGCCTTGACCTTCTCTGCGGCTAATCGCGCGTCTACTGCGGACGCTTCAGTGGGATGAATCTGATGATAGTACTCATTCGACTTGGCCAGTTGCTTGCGGTCGAGCATCAGGCCGCCAAAACGGTTGTCCGTGCTCAGCTCAAACTCGGTGTCCATCTTGATGGCTTCAAAGGGACAGACCTCGACGCAGATCTGGCAGCTCATGCAGACCGAGATGTCAATGTCGAAGCGCGCCGGATAAAACTGCGGCTTGCCTACAAAGTCAGGCTTTTTGTCGATACTTTTTTCGATGAAGATGCACTTGGGCGGGCACTCCTTCTCGCAGATCTGGCAGGCCACGCAGCGCAGCCCGGCCTGCCAATCCGCGCCATCAAAAACAAGGAAGGGAAAGACGCGCGCTGCTTCGAACGGGGCAATACGCTGCTCCGGATACTCGACCGTCGTCAGCCGCTCGGGCGAGACAAAGCTCAAGAAGAAATTCTTCGCCGTCTCCGCCATCCCCTTCAAAATGCCCTCGCCTAACAATGCAAGCTCCTCTTAGCCTTACGGCTTGACCACCAAGTTAAAAGACTTGAGGTTGAACGTCACCTGCAACCCTGCCTGGGGCACGCCGCCGCTTGTCCCAGATCCATCGTTGCCTGTCGCCATAGCGTTCGCCAGGGTAATGTTCTGAAATGTCCATTCCAGGCTTTCCAAAGGCTTACCCGCGCCATTGCCAAACCGCACGACTACGCCGCCACTCTCTGTCTCGGTCAGCTTGCAGTTGCTTATCACTTCGTTGGTGTCTACTGCCTGCAGAAAATTCGCATAGGCCCGCTGCGCCGGCATGTGAACAATCAATTCGTGGCGCGTCTGGCCGGTCGGCAGTCCGGATTGTGGATCTCTTGGCGAGACAATCTCGAACTGGAACGAGCTCAACTGCGCGGTGATCTTGCCTTGCTTCATGGCGTTGCATTCCAACGTATAGGTTGACGCCGCGGCAGCCTGTCTGCCCATGCCCAGCGAGAGAACCAATACCAATGCCGCACATCCGTTTCTCCAATTCATCTTCATTTCATTCCTCACGTTTCTGCCGGCCCTCCGGCGCTGGTTTGTTTATTACTCCATATTCCCGATTCCCTTGTCCCTATCGGTCCACTTCACCCAGCACAATATCCACGCTGCCGAAGATCAGCACCACGTCGGCCACGTTGACGCCCAGGCACATATCTTCGAGCACCGTCAAATTGATCAAACTCGGCGGCCGCACGCGGTATCGATATGGGTTCGGTCCGCCGTCCGAGATCAGATAAAAGCCCAGCTCACCCTTGGGCGCCTCGATGCGTCCGTAGGCCTCGCCCGGCTTGGGACGCAGGCCGCGAATCCTGGCCTTAGGGTCCATCACTGGGCCGGGTTGAATATCTTTCAGCGCCTGCTCTAAAATCACAATCGACTCGCGCATCTCCAGCATGCGGATCATGTAGCGATCGTAAACGTCGCCATGGTCGCCCAGCGGTACGCGGAAGTTGAAGCGGTTATAGATACCGTAGCCGTCCACCTTGCGAATGTCGTAGTTCACGCCAGAGGCGCGCAACATAGGCCCCGTCACACCGGCGTTGACCGCCAGCTCCGGCCGCAGCACGCCCACGCCCTGCGTGCGCGCCATTAATATTTCGTTGGTGCTGAGCAGCAGATCGAACTCGTCCACGAACCCGGCGAGACCCGAGACCACCTTGCGCGTCCGGTCGAGCCATGCCGCAGAAGCATCCACGCGGCAGCCACCGAAGCGCATGTAGTTGACCATCATTCGCGCCCCGGTCAGCTCCTCGAAAAGGTCGAGAATCTTTTCGCGCTCGCGGAAGGCGTACATCAGCGGCGTGCCGGTGGCGCCCATCTCCTGAATCAAAAATCCAATCGACGATGCGTGGTTCTGGAAGCGCGTCAGCTCACCCAGAATCACCCGCAGGTACTCGGCGCGCTCGGGAACCTCCTGGCCGGTAAGCTTTTCGACGGCCAGCGCATAGGCCCAGTTGTTGGTGATGGGGCAGATGTAATCCAGCCGGTCGGTGTAGGGCATGGATGCTAGGTAGCTCTGCCCCTCGGCAATCTTCTCGTGGTTGCGATGCAGATAGCCGAAGACCGGCCGGAGGCGGATCACCCGCTCCCCGTCCAGGGCCACATCCATGCGGAAGACGCCGTGCGTCGAGGGATGGTGCGGCCCCATGGCCACTTCCAGCAGCTCCCCCTCGTTCTTAGGCTCAATCGCCGCAGGACGGTTCCAGCCTTCCAGCTTCCCGGAAATCGCTGCGGAATCGCTTTGCGTTACGCTCATGCGCCGCCCTCCGATTCCTGCTCACCGGCAACTACGGCCTGATGCGCTTGCGCCCGCTTGAGCACCTCGTCGTGCGGCGTGGGCTCGTACTCAAAGTCGTCCGGCTCCACGTAATCCCGCCGCATGGGGTGGTCCTTGAATCCCTCCCACATCAGCAGCCGCCGCAGGTCCGGATGCCCAGTGAAGACGATCCCATACAGATCGAAGATTTCCCGTTCCTGGAACTCCGCCGAGCGCCAGATGGGCGTCAGCGAGGGCAGCTCCACCTGATCGGTGCGGTTGACTGTGTGCATGCGGATAATTACCGGCCCGTGCTTTTTCTCGACAGAATATAGGTGATAGACCGCCTCCAGAGACTCCGGCCAATCCACGCCGGTCACGTTGGAGAGGTAATCGAGCTTCAGCTCCTCATCGTCGCGGAGGAACTTCGCCACCGCCAGCGCACACTCCGGCGCAATCCGCAGCGAGTGCTGCAACGAGGGGTTGGGGTTGGGCGCAATCTCCACCACTGCATCCGGAACGGCAGCTTCGATCGCCGACTTGATCTCTTCTACGGTATTCAAATCCTGTTCCTTCCATCATGCGTAGAAGATTCTGCTATATCGTATTCGTGGTGATTCCGTCGCCATAGCTCGGGTCTTAGCTTCCAATAGACCAAAGCTCCGATACCGACGAGTACCAGAGCACCGCCGATCAAAAACACAATCGAATAAAGAACTGGATTCCACTTCCAGAGGTTAATCAATATCGGTCGATCTTGTACCATAATTGTGCATAGGCCAAATGTAAGAAATAGGATTGCAAGTGATAGTACCAGCCGCATCCTGAACGCACTATCGCGACGATTCCAAGGCAGCCTGGAATTGGCGAATCCCATGCACAGGAAGATGATCGGGACCACAAAACAAAATCCTATGTCTTCGGCCAATTTGTTGATACCAGCACTATTCACGTCAATCATTTCAATTCCTCAATGACTACGAATTGCTGTTTCCTGATCCCTGTTTCCTGATCCCTGTTTCCTGATCCCTGTTCCCTGATCCCTGTTCCCTTAATCACCACCGGCACACTCCACACACCGGGGTTGGCTGCCGGCTCCAGGTCATGCTCTCCAAAGACCGGCACGGGAAACTCGCCCTGCTGCCCCGCATCCAGAAAGCGCGGACGGTCCTCGCCAGTTAAATGCTGGCCGTCAATCTTTTTCTGCAAGGTCATGAAGGCCTGAATCAGCGCCTCGGGCCGCGGCGGGCAGCCGGGAATGTGAACGTCCACGGGAATATAGCGGTCGATCCCCTTGAGCACGTTGTAGCCCTGCTTGAAAGGCCCTCCTGAAATCGCGCAGGCCCCCATGGCAATCACATACCTAGGCTCGGCCATCTGGTTGTAAAGCCGGACAACCTGGGGCGCCATCTTTTTGGTCACCGTGCCGGAGATGATCATCAGGTCGGCCTGGCGCGGCGACGGCCGGAAGATCTCGCCTCCGAAGCGGGCCAGGTCGTAGCGCGCCATGGTGGTGGCGATCATCTCGATGGCGCAGCAGGCGAGGCCGAACTGCATGGGCCAGACGGAGCTGCGACGGCCCCAGTTGTAGAGCTCCTCTATGGTTGTCACGAAGACCCCCTGCTTGCCCAGTTCGATCTTCAAGCCCTCATCCATGGTCGCTTTGCTCCAGTTGTCAGTTCTCAGTTTTCAGTCTTTCGCTGTCAGTGCCCACTCGTCTGGGTGCCCCAGCTCTCGATTCTAAGAGCAGGGAAACTGACAACTGAAAACTGACAACTGAAAACTGTCCTCACGCCCACGTCAGCACGCCCTTGGCCCAGGCCCACGCCAGTCCTTCAATCAGCAGCAGCACAAAGACCAGCATGGCCGCACAGGCCATGGCGCTCAGCCCGGTAAAAGCTACCGCAAAAGGCAGCAGAAATACCGACTCCACGTCGAAAATCAAAAAGATGATGGTATACAGGTAATAGGCAGAGTGGAATTGCTGCCAGGCGTCGCCCTTGGACTCCAGTCCGCACTCGTAGATGGCATTTTTCACAGTGTTCGGCTTGGGCGGCGAGAAGATCTTTGCCCACAGCCACGCCAGACCTAGCGGAGCCAGCCCAAAGCCCAGCGCCGCAAAAAACAGAGCGGCCAGGGAAAAATAAGGATTGGAGGTCATCGATAACAAAACCCTTCAGAATCAACGTACCAGTTCAAGGCCGGATTGGCCAAAAAGATGCGTCCCGTAGGCTCCTGCCTGCTCTATTTTCGCCGATTCAGCCCATTCTGTGCACTGGCACCCTGCTCCTATTCGAGCTCCACTGCATCCTCCGCCGGCGTAGCAACCCTTCCCGGCGCCACAATTCCGTATTTTCGGTCCAGAAACTCCTGCAACTCTTCGGGAAGCAGCGCGGCCAGCTCTTGCCAGGTCAGCACCTTCAGCCGCACTCGCATCTCGGCGGACTTCACCGCCGCCATAACCTCGAACCACGCCTCCCGCAGATCCGGGCGGCGCTCGTCGTGAATCACGCAAAAGCAGCATCCCTGGGCATGCGCAGCCAACACGTTGCGAATCAGTTGGTAACCCGCATAGGCGTTTTCTCCGTCTGTTGCAGAAATGTCTTTGCCCGCGTTTGCAGAAGGACGAGCCGATACCGGCACTACGAAGCGTTCAGTACTGGCAGATTCCCCGGCATCCGGCATGACCTCTTCAAACTCCTGCGAATAATCCTCCGGAAATTCCGTTGCCTCTCTCTGCCTTGTAGTCGCCAGCTCCACCCCTGGCAACAGCTCCCGGTCGAAAACCGCATCGAAATCCCGGTACGCCTCTACGACTGCAGCGGCCCTGATCTGAAAGTCGCTTTCCGTCAGCTTGGCCTCGACCAGCAACCCACCCCACCGCATATCGACCTCGGTTCGATCAAAGCGCCCTCCCTCGAGCGGCACTCGCGCCCTCCATCCGAAGACCGGCGGATCATCGCCATCCACTCCGAGAATCCGCCGCACTGCAGGTGACTCCGCCACGCCCGGTGTGCAGAAGACGTTCATCAGCAGGGCGTCGGAGCTCATGGACGAATCCAGCTCCCGCCATTTTCGTCCTGACTCCGGCTTTGGCAGCGCCCGTCCCTGCGCGTGAATCTTGTCGAAGCGCCGCATCCACTCTGGCCGCGCCGCTATTGCCGCATAGGCCGGATCGAAGAAGTTGCCATGGCGGCCGTGTTCAGGCGCATAAACGATCACCGGTGGATTGCCGTAGCTCTCCACATGTGCCCGTCCCAGCGCCCACCGCCGGCTGCGCACTCCCAGCTCCCGCCGCAGTTCACTCGCAAACCAGCTTGATTTGACCGTCATATCGAGCAGCCTACACCGCTCGGCGCGGGCCCGCATACTCCCAGCCCGGAAACAGCAAGGGCGGGGAAGGGGCTATCTCTGTCTTACTCTTTCAAAGCCGAAAATGTACTATGCGCTTCGTGTTGATCAAGAGCGACGATCAACTCGACTTTCCATTCCGTTCGCAGGGCTTCCTTAACGCCGACCCTCACGGAGCCTTACCGTTCGTCATTTGTGTTTAATGAACGAATCCAACCAAGCCGTCCCGACGGAGCCGAGTATTGCGGGGCCAGGGTTCGGCAGGAAATGTTCGGCCAGAGTCGACGACGTGAAATCAAAGACGGCCGAAATATTCTTTTGTTCATAGTTCCACGCATCCATGACAGCTGTGTGCAAATTGGCAAGTTGAGGGCTGGCTGGGTCCTTGAAGATCTGTCGCCCCGGGACGACCCCATGCTCGACGCAGTAAAAAATGTCATACAGATCGCCAAGGGCCAGCAAACCGGTGCAGTAAGGTTTACTCCACTTTAAATCAGTGTCGTTCTTCCATCCCAGCTGAGAGTCGTCAACCCGCCCTCCTGGAACAAAACCACATCGGCCTGTCTTCACCTCTTCCTCGGCCGCCTGAAAGCGAAGGACGTACTCCTCTTTCACGTCGGGCCCGAAGGTCACTCTGAACAGCGACGCGTCCGTTGAGGAGAGGGCCTTTAGAACAGTGTCGAGTTTGTCGAGGAAAGCAGCCCGTTTCAACGGGATCTCCGCCATCCTGATTTCCCACCTCTTCTTTCCCTCCTCCAGTTGCTTGGCGGCAAGGTCCGGATTGTGCACGAAAATAATCGCCATTCCATTGACGTACTTGACTGTCTTGCTGCCGGTATGGTCTTGTGTTGTATAGGTTCTCGTTTCTGTATGGTGAGAGTAGCCATGGTAGAAATCTGTACCCACTTGATAGTATTGTGTTCCCCCAGGCACGAACACACCTTCTTTTTCCGTGCGGCTGGATGTGGAAATCCATGCGGCATCGGCCCCCAATAGCGTCGCTGCAGCCACGATGTCTTTCTTGCCGAGCGCCTCGTCCAAGCCGTGCTTAGTGCTGGTATACGTCATACTTCCATTTATGACGTAGCCGCGGCGCAGCATATCAACGTAAGTGGTGCGCGGAACCTCGACAGTCGGCACAGCCTTCGCAGGCGATTGATAAAGTGGTGTGCTGATGTTGAACTCATCATTCTTGTTTAACCGCTGCAAGGCTTTTTGAACCTCGTCACTCACCCCCTGGGCCATGCAAACGCCTGCACAAAACAAGACCAGCAGTGCGCTTCCCACGATGAGCCGCAGAGTAGAATTCCTGTACCTCATAATTTCCTCCTTTGGATCGAGCAGTTAAAGCCAGCGACAGGCTTAAATCCTGTTCGCAGGGTTCCCATGGATTCCTGAATGACACCAACCACCGGCCATTTACTGGGATGGAGTGAATTTCCCGGACTTATCAACGAACCCGAATTGGGTCACGACGACAACCCGGGCCTTGCCGTCATGGAATGTTCCGGCATAGTCAAACTGGGGCTGAATGACAATTTGCCCGCTCCGATTGATGTAGCCGTACTTGTCATCCATCTTCACTTTAGCCAAGTCCTCGGAGAACGCGTCTGCGTCCTGAAACGCCGGTTTGATGACGAAATCTCCCTTCGTGTTGATGTAACCCCACTTCAAATGCATCAGATCGCCGACCAAGGCCGGAGCCATCCCGCCGGAAAAATCGCCAGCAGAAATGAACATCCGGCCAATAGCCCATTTGCCGGATTTGTCGATGTAACCACAAGTGTTTTTCTTTAACGCTATGATGTTGCCAATACAAGCCATCGCAAGACCTTCGTGGAACTTGAGCGCACCGTCAAATTGTGCCGGGATGACGAATGCGCCCTTCTTGTCAATGAATCCCATTTTCGCATGGAGCTGCTTGCCAATTCCGGCTATGGATAATCCCTCGGAAAACCCACTGGCCACGTCAAACTGCGGTGGGATGACAAAGGCGCCTGTGGTGTCGATAAATCCCATTTTGTCCTCGGATTTCACACGCGCCAGTCCTTCCAGGAACGGTGCAGCGTCCTGGAAACGTGGGGCAATGACAATGTTGCCTTCCGCATTGCGGTAGCCCCATTTGCCTTTGTCTTCGAAGGGTGAGAGGCCCGTCGGCCCCGCAGGCTCGACGTTGACGAATGCCCAGGCGCTGCGTATGAAGGTTAGCTCTGCGGCTTTTTCGGCTGCGGCTTTCTCGCGTGCGGCTATAGCCTCCGCCGCGGCTTTTTCGGTTGCGGCTTTTTTTTCGGCTGCGGCTTTCTCGCGCGCAGCCATGGCCTCCGCCGAGGCTTTCTCGTTGTTTGCTGCGATTCGAGCTGTCAACGCAGTGTCCAAACGCCAGACCGTGCCCATGCTGGTGGCTAAGCAGGTATAGCCAACGGCTCCCGCCTTATTGACCACATCCTTGCTCACCTCGTTGTCCTTTAACAGGATGACGACGTCACCGCCATGGGCCGCCGCATTCTGCAAGATTAACTTGGTCACATCTTTGGCGCCGGCTCCAGTTGGACAAACCATGGAGGAATCGCAGCCCGCGCCCCAGCATGGCTCGCCAAATTGCTCGTTCAGGATAATGCTCCCAATCAGCATGTATCCTTTGCTTTTCAAAGTAATGTCAGATTCTATGCTCGACGTGGCCGGTGCCGGCCGGGCGCTCAGATTTTCATCGCCTAGCCCCTCCGAAGGTATGAACAACTGGGCCCGAGCGGTGGGCAAAGCGAAGAAGGCCAACAGCATCAAGCCTGTTACCCATGCGAAATGTCGCGTCATATCTTCTCCTTCTCTGCATAGCCCTGCAATCACTACACGGTAAGACTCGCCGCCGTCGTGTGTGTAGTCGATCCTGAGATCGCCGTCACCGCGCTTGTTCCCTCATAAACATTTACGATGATGACGTTCTGAAGACTCACAATTATAAGTCAAAAAAAGGATATACGTTTCAAAGAGTCTGATCGCCAAATCTACTCATCCCTCGATCTCCAGGGTCTTCCGCTTGAAATGTGTTACTTGCTTCGTGTCACTTCTCCCCCGGCGTGGGTGGCACGCTCTGCGCGGATGCCGCTTTGGAAGGACTCAGTGGAATCGCCAGCGTTCCCGCTTTGGTCGTCCCCCAATCGTAAACTCCGGTATTCAGGTAGATATCCTCATTGGGCAGGTCGATCTCCATGTGCGCGGGTATGCCGGATTTTTGAATCGCGGCCCAGGTCTCGGGCGTCATATTCATCTCCTGAGAGCCATCCTCCCAGTTCACGGCCTTTCCGTCCCTGTCGTATGCCTGTAACGCCACTTGAATCTTGCCGTGGTGTATGCCGTCCGGCCTCAGGTCGAATTTCACGTCCGTCCAGCGAATCAAAAAATCTATCGCGTAACGCGTCACTGGGCCTGTCAGTGCAGGGTTCATTCCGGCCCGTTTGGCATTCGGCGCGGGCTGTTGCGCGGCTGGCGTCACGCGCACTCCGTAAAATAGCTGGGAGACGTCTGGCAGCCCGTATTTCAGCAGCGGCTGCAGCGGATCGAATTCCGGCCTGGCATCGGCCGTCTTCAAATCGTCAGCGTTATAGCCGTGACGGTAGGCTGTTTTGTATTTACCCGTGGCGCTCACCTTCACTTCGATCCGCCGGTAGGAGCCGTCCAGCTTGTTGTTGGTCGGCGTATAGGCCAGTGTGTAATAGTGCGAGCCATCGTTGATCGCGCGTTTAACCGCCGTATTCAGGTCATTGGTATTGAAGAAGGCCTTGCCGCCGGTATCGGATGCGAGTTGTTCCATCGCCATGACCTGATTGGAGCGTTCCGTGTTATCACCCATGATGTTCCTCCCGAGCGAGCCACCATGTCCGGCTTCGTTGAGATTCTGATTGGCCTCAAGCCAATGATCGTTCATCATTCCCTCCGCGCCCACCGGATAGACCGCAACCTTTGATACCGTCAGCAAATCGGCGGTCTTTTTGATCTCGCTCGCCTGCACGTGCAGGTTGTCGTTCAGTGTCGCCATCTGCCCATAGTTGGGAAAGACGGTCACCGGAAATGAACTCGCAAACCAGATCAGGTTCTTGCGCCCCGGCACACCCCCCAGATAGCGGGCCAGATAATTCAACGCCTCCAGCGTCATTGAAATCCTCGCTGATAGCTGATATCGAGCGACTTCATGGTCCGCATCCTGGATCGCCATCATCCCACCGGTCGTGTGACCATTGGCCGCCTCCCTCATGAAATCCAACTGTCTTGCGTCATCCGCATCATCCTCGCGGGTGCGCAGCGTGAATTCCTTCTCTGGCCAATTTTTCTTGTCTTTCAGCGCTGCGCTCAGCAACGAGGCATCCGTTGTGAACCCCTGCACAAAGCGCAGCTTCGATCCCAGCAGGAAGATCGCCGCCCGCGTCCCCGGCTCCATCGTCTTCAGGAAGTCCATGATCTGCTTGTGCACATTGCTCTGGTCCTGAACAGGCGTGTTCAGGCTGTCAAGCAAGAGAATGTTCACTGAATCGCTCTCCGGAACCGGCGGAACGTTGGTGTAAACATTGGGCGGCAGCTTCGGCATCGGGGGAAGAGCGCCCGGTGGCAATGTCTTTGCGTAGTGCTCTTCAAAAAAATCTATGAATTGCTCTTTCCCATCCTCCGTCACTTTGAAGTTTTCCTTGCGAAGCAACGTCACCGCCTCGCCGTTCTCCCTGGTCACCACCACGTCCACCACTACCGCGTGGGCATGAACCTTGAGCATCGGCTCCTTCTCATTGGAAGCCGCCGTCTGCCCTCGTACGCCTGCCGTAAAGCACCAGGCTGCCATCACCGCAATCAACCCCAAAGCATGCAGACGCATAGTTCCTCCTTGATCCCACAGAAAATATACCAGTTTTGTACTACGGCCTGTTTACACGAACGAATCCGTTCAAACACTCTTTCAATTGAATGCAGAAGTACCAACCCAGCGCCAGATCGAGCAATCCTCATGATTCGCCGCTGCATACTCTCCATCCGGCTGGTTGGCCAGGATGCGATGGTCGGCAATGGCATCGGCCCGGGAACGGCGAACATGGCCCAGAAACAGCCGCGCAAAACCGGCCTGCCGCTCCAGCACACGCACCTGCTCGTTGTTTTCAAACAGTATGTCGAGTTGCCGAATTGTCCCGTCAAGGTCCGTGCGCCACACTGCCATCAGCCGCCGCCCTGCAACCTTGCGGGTATTCATTCAAGAAACTCCACCGTCCACCAAACGTACAAGAGCCTCCCGCGCGGGGAGGCTCTAAGGTTTGTTTTGCCGAATTTGCTCTAACGAGGGCGCAGCGCCTTGATGGCTTCGGGCAGCCGCTCTTCGATCATCCTGGCGCGCTCTGCGGCGATGCCGCCCAGATACTTCGGGGCCGGCGTGGTCGTCAGCACCAGCGCCAGCAAAGTCGCCGAGAAAATCAGCCCCGCTACGCCTGCCGAAACCAGCATATGGTAGGTGTCTTCAATATCCAGACCGAAGAAGTTGAAGGCCATATGCTCCAGTGGCTTGAAGTGATTGAGAACCAACAGCGCGAAGAGGAAAAAGAAGACTGCCAGCGAAGTCAAAATCGTCAACGTCACATCCAGGCTGCGATGGAACTTCTGCCGCGCGCTGCAGTGGGGACATTCGGCGAAATGCTGCTCATAGTCCTTGCGCATCTCCGGATAAATCCCGGAGATATCATAACGCCAGCTCGCCAGGATGCTACCTGCGACTCTGTCTGTACATTGGGTTGTTGCCATAATATTTAGACTCACTTTGCAAAGGATGTCTTCAACCGCGTTGGTTTATTGCGGTGTACATGGCCAGGGAGGCTTTAACCCTTGAATGCTAAGCCTTCCGGGCAAAATTCGCTCATGCCGCCCGGTCTGCTCTGCATCTTCCAAGGCGGAATGCCCTGGCGTCTCCCTTGCCAATCTACCTGGTACAGAGTGATTACCGTGTCTTACCATTGTAACGTACATCACTTAGAAGTAAATAGAAGAAAGTGGTTCATTTTGAGCAGCCAACAATAGCATATTGGCTAGTAAACTTGCTCGGCCGTTCAATGCGCGCTCCGCCGTGACCCGCGCCAGCTCCGGAAGATTATTGCTTTCAGAGAGATGCGCCAGAATCACGTAGGCCGCCTGGCCGTCGTAGCCGTCCTCCAGAAAGCCCGCCGCCGCCTCGTTGGAGAGATGTCCTACGCGTGACATCACCCTTTGTTTTACTGCCCAGGGATAGGGCCCGTCCTTGAGCATCTCCAGGTCGTGGTTAGATTCGAGCAACAGCAGGTCCAGATCCTGCAACTGCGCCTTGACGTTGGGCGAGATGTAGCCCAAATCGGTGACAAAGCCCATACGCACCCCCTCTGTGCCGAAGACAAAGCCTACCGGGTCGGCGGCGTCGTGGGGAGTGGTGAAGGGACTGATTTGAATGTCTCCGATCTCGAAGGGCTCTCCGGCCGTAAAGAACTCCACCGCCGGAAGCCAGGCAGGGTCCTTTGTCTTGTCCGGTTCGGTTGGCTCGGTCGGCTCTATTGGCTCGGCAGCCTCTACCAGGTCGCTCTCGTCCTGTTCGCCCTCTTCGGCTGGGTCAACGGCCTCGGCTTGTCGCTCTGCAGCCTGCTTGCGCATCTGTTCCAGCCACTGGGCATAGGTCATCTGCCTGCGCGGTTGCAGCCAGCGCATCCAGGCGCGGTGCGTTCCCTCGGTAAAGTAGACAGGAACGTTCAGCTTGCGCGCGGTCACGGCCACGCCGCCCACGTGGTCGGAGTGCTCATGGCTGATGAGGATAGCGTCCAGCGTCTCCGGATCCTCGTCCACCAGCTTCATGCGCCGGAAAAGCTCCCGGCAGCTCAGCCCGCAATCCACCAGGATGCGCGTGCGCCCGCCGGAGACAACCGTTGCATTACCCCTGGAACCCGACGCCAGCACCGTGAATCGCACCATAGTTTGAGAATAGCGCGTGGAGCTGTGGATCGCGGGCGGTCTTCTTGCGTATCCTGGGTCACAGGTGCGCGAAACGGTGCGCGCGGGAGGAAATATCGCGAAGGATGAGACACGCGGCAAGCGAATTGGAAACGCACACTTACCGCATTGCCGCCGCGCGCTTGCGATAGCGATCCAGGCTCACCCGCCCAAGGCCCCAGAGCAATTGCAGCACGTTAATGGCGCAGAGCAACAACAGGCTCAGGTGGATCGATTTGTTGATCGAGTCCAGAGCCACGCCATAGCGCAACTGATCCAGCGCGGGATGCTTAAGTGTGACGTAGGCATGATCGCTGATGCTCAGCAACAGCCCCAGAGGAATCAGTCCCAGGGCCGCAATCGCCATGCGCTCCGCGTTCAGCTGCTGTTGCCATCTTCCGCGATATATGGCAATGCAACGCCAGATCAGTTGAAACAAAGTTATCGCCACCACACACCAGTAGGCCTGCCACCAGACAGGCGCTCCCTGGAAGGGCGAGGAGCTCAGGTATGCGACACCCGGCCCCAACAGCACGTACGGATGATGGGGGAGCAGCAACAGCCAAACGAGACAGAGAAAGATCATGATCACGGCGGCAATGGCATGGGCGCGGCTGCGCGGCTTCACTCCGCGCATAGCTTCCTTCTCTACAGGGGGCAGGGCGCTGGGCGTCCAGTCGCCTGGGAAAGCTGCGAGCGCCGGCCATCTTCCTGGGTAACGCGTGGCCATGAACTCGATCACGGCGAAAATGAGAGTAACCGACGCAGCAGTCGTCAGAAGAACCTCCGGCACACGAAGTACCCCTTCCAACACGGCGGCCCAACTGGGGGTCCGCACGGCAATCTGCACCGCAACTCCGATCAAGTAGGCGATCGTGACCCAGAAGACGGCCGTTCGCAACACGAACCAATATGTAGGAAAAAGGACAGGTCCGATAAGGTACTGCTGCGGCTGATAGCGCGCCGCCACCTGCCTCGGCGGCCCAATTTGCCTGAGCCAATCCTCTGCTTCACCCGTAGTGAGCGGTCGTCCCAGCCCAGCCTCTTTGTCCTCAAGCTGTGCTTCCAGGTTGGCCCGGAGTTCGGCGATGATGTCGTCCTGCCTTTGCCAGGGCAGGTGCTTCTTCACTGCTTGCAGATAACGATCAAGTAGGTCCATGGCCTATTCCTTCCGTGCTTACAACATGTTGTCGATGGTTGCGTTCACTGCCGCGTTGATGGCCCGCCACTCCACGAGCAACTGGCTGAGTATCTGCTCGCCGTCGTTGGAGAGGCGGTAGAACCGCTTGTTGCGCTTGTCTTCCTCGCGCCATTCGCTAGTCAGCAGCCCCTGGGCCTCCAGGCGCCGCAGCAGTGGATAGAGCGTGCTTTCGTCGATCTCCAGGCCGCGCTCGGCCAGTACCTTGCGCAGGGTATAGCCGTAGTGCTCCTGGCGAAGCTGCACCAACACTGCCAGAGTCAGGCAACCGCGACGCAATTCCAGGCGAAGGTTCTCGAAGAGGTTTTCTGTTAGAGTCATGCTGTACCTCATACACTGTACAATATACACTGTATTACATACAGTATTATTTGTCAAGTACTATTTTCAGCTTTTTAAGGGGTCGGGTGGTTCGCCCTTTCCGCTTCAGTGAAATGCAGGGAAAGCCAACCTCGGGCTACACAGCCTGCTGTAAAACCCCGGCTTACCACTCATTCCATTTCAGGGCAAAGCTTCGCGCAGGGCGTCGGTGCCGGTGATCGGCGGCAAGCAGGTGTGTCCGCGGCAGACGATGGCCCAGGCTTGAGAGCCTTCAGGCTTCGGGGCTTGAAGCAGGGTTTCCGCCAGCGCCGGGGGAATGCCACAGGGAACCAGCCGTTCGGGAGCGAGGCGGATGACCGTCCGGTTGACGGCGAAGCTGGATAGGGCTATTGCCTCCAGGCGTTCGGCTTCAGCGCCGGAACCGACGACCACCACCTGCACGGGATCGAGCAGCAGCCGCTCCAAGGCTAGGCCGTAGGAGCCTGCATAGAGACCGAAGTGCTCCACGATGCCGGCAAAAGAGGCGAGAGTCTGCTCGGCGATCTGGCGATACTCCGCGCGGCCGCTTAGAGGCTCGAGGCGTAACAGGGCGGAGGCAGCGGTGGGGTTGCCGGCGGGGGTGGGCGAGTCCTGGAGCGGCTTGCGGCGGGCGGCCAGAGCGCCCAACGGAGGAGCGTCAGAGGGTTGCGCAGCAGTGTCGAAAAAAGCACCGGCGGTGGGGTCGTGGAAGAGGGCGATCATGGCATCGGCCAGTTTAACGGCTGCGTGGTAGTAACTCATCTCGCCGCTGGCCAACCAGGCCTCGATGCAGGCGTGGATGGTGAATGCGTAGTCGTCGAGGGTGCCGGGAACCTTGTCCGGTTGCGATGCGCCCTCAGCTGGTCCTTCTCCGTAGGCGATGACGTGGCGCAGAGTCTGGCCGCCGTCCCAGGCTTCGCGTAAAAGCCGGCTTAGCGTGAGCAGGGCAAAAACTCTTGCCGAGTTGAGTTTGAGGATACGGGCAGCTTCAAGACAGGCGGTCACGGCCATGGCGTTCCAGCCGGTGTAGAGCGTGCGGTCGATGTAGGGCGTGGGACGCCGGGAGCGCGTCGCCAGTAGAGTGCTACGGGCCGAGGCCAGGAGAACGCGCAACTCGTCCACACTGCGGCCTGTCTCTTCCGCCAACTCTTCTACAGTCTGTCGTACATGCAGAACATTGCGAGCCGGATCGTGGTGCATGTCGCCGAGCTCGCCGATGTCCCAGTAACGCAGAGCGAGACCGACGTCGTCTGGAGAAAACTTTGCCGCGAGCAGCGCCAGGCGCGCCTCGGTTAGCGTCCATGTGAAGTAGTCGCCGTCATCGTCGAGGCTGATATCGGCGTCCTGCGAGGCATAGAAGCCGCCCTGCTCACGGTCGCTCATGGTGGACAGCAGCCAGGCGGCGATTTCTTCGGCGATGCGGCGAAAATCCTCGTGGCCCAGGCTCTGGTAGCCGTGCAGGTAGTTTCGCAGCAGCTCGGTGTTGTCGTAGAGCATCTTCTCGAAGTGGGGAACGCGCCAGCGCTCGTCCACGCTGTAGCGATGAAAGCCTCCGGCGAGCTGGTCGTAGACGCCGCCATGCGCCATTTTTCCGAGGGTGATGGAGAAGGCCTGTACGGCAGGTTGGTTGCCGCGATTCAGGCCTACGTGGAGCAGCAGGTCCAAAGCGCCGGGGTGAGGGAACTTGGGCTGCGAGCCGAAGCCGCCGTTACGCGGGTCGAATTGACGAAGGATGGAGGCGGCGATTTTGTCGTCCAGCTCCAGCGAGAGCTGCCCGCCGCCTCCGGAAAAGGATTCGTTGTGCTCGATGGCGGCCATGGTGCTGGAGGCTGTTTCCAGAGCCTCGTCGCGGCGCTCGCGCCAGACCTGGGCAAGAGTGGTGAGAACGCGGCCAAAGCCCGGTCGGCCGTAGCGGTCGTCGGGGGGAAGATAGGTGCCGCCAAAGTAGGGCCGCCCGTCGGGAGTGAGAAAGGCGGTCAGAGGCCATCCGCCCTGACCGGTGATGGCTGAGACGGCGGCCTGGTAGCGCGCGTCCACGTCGGGCCGTTCGTCGCGATCCACCTTCACGGCGACATAGTGCTCGTTGATAAGGGCGGCGATCTGCGGGTTCTCGTAGGACTCCCGGTCCATGACGTGGCACCAGTGGCACCAGACGGCGCCAATATCGAGCAGGATGGGCTTGTCCTCAGCCTGGGCGCGGGCAAAGGCCGCATCTCCCCAGGGATGCCAGCGGACGGGCTGATGGCGCGCCGAGCGCAGGTAGGAGGAGGACGAGTGTTCGAGCAGGTTAGCGTGGCCGGATTCGGGGGGCGTGGGGGAAACGTCCTTGTCCATGGGGTGAGGATACACGGGTAGCGCCCCGGACGCGATTATTCATGTTGATTACAGCGATAAGAAGGGGATGGGCCGAGGCCCATCCCCTTCTGTTATATGAGCTTGCCGATGGGATCAGAAGTGGTATGCCACGCCGATCACCGGCATTAAAATGTTGTACCACTTGTTGGTGGTGAAGTTCGCTTGCGACCCAGTTCCCCCCATGCCGAAGGTGGGCACCTTGGTGACGATGCCGCGATATTCTGCACGGATATCGAAGCTGGGGCTGATCTCGCGAGCGATGCCGGCGCCATAGAAGCCGGATATTTGGGTCTGCTGCTTGACGTCTAAGTTCGTAGTGCCGGAGTTGCGGATGGGCAGGAAGATGAGCATGCCCGGTCCGGCCTCGATAAAGGGATTGTACTTGCGGAAATTGAAGCTGCGGACGTACTCGGCCGATCCCTCCTGGTTACGGGTTAGCACCTGATAGTGGTTGGTGTTGCCGATCAAGTAGTTGATCTTGTTCTGATAGGTGATGCCGTAGTTGGCCTCGATGGCGCTGGAGGGCGTGAGCATGAAACGGTAGCTGATCAGCGCGCCAAAGGCGCGGTTCGAGTGAACCTGAACGTCGGTGGACGAGGCGATGAACGGCTCTACAAGCGCCGTTCCGCTAATGCTGATGTCCTGGCGGCTTTCCTGAGCGCGGCCTGCTGCCACGCAAACGGCCAGCAGAAATACTAATAAGGCGATCTTCTTCATACGGTCTTGATCCTCACGACTGCTCAACCGTCCGGCTGGCAACGAGCTTTCAAATCCGGCGCCTCGGTTTGCACCGGGCCCCACTCTCAGCATTGTAACTGGCCGGGGTGGTTCGTGGCGCAAGCCATGGCCCCGGAACCATCTGAGGCTATAGACGCGGGGGTGAAAAAGAGGCGTTATCAGAGAGCGGCCAAATAGGTCCGAAATGGAGGTTGTACGACTCCGCTCCCCGTCCACGGGCTTTTGATAGTGTTCGGGTTTTCCTACCCTCATTAATGGACGTTCATCCGGCGCGCTCCACATGGTAGTGGAAGGGCGGGCCCTGTTCCTGGGCCAATGCCCGGGCGGTACGCAAAAAGGCCCTGGCGGCGTAGGAGAGCGTGACCTGGCGCCGGCAAACCAGTCGCAGCACGCGCTTGGCCTCCAATTCGTCCACTGGAACCCTTACAAGGTCGCCGGCCTCCAGTTCCCTTGCTACGGTCAGGTGGGGCACCAGCGCAACGCCGTTGCCCATGGCTACGAAGCGCTTGATGGCCTCGATGGTGGGCAGTTCGATGCCCATGTTGAGGGGCGTTCTGAACTTCTGAAAAGCCTCAATGACCCGGCGCCGTAGTGGCGAGGCCACGTTATGGGCCACAAACAGCTCCTCGCCTAGATCGGTGATGGAGACGCGCTTTGCCCTGGCAAGCGGATGGCTGGGGCTGACGATGAAAGCCAGGCTGTCAGCGTAGACCGCGATGGAGCGGAAGTGCGCCGGATCGGGATGGTAGGAGATCATTCCCAGCTCAAAGGTGCGCTGGTTCAACTCCTCGGGAATGTGCGAGGCCAACATGCGGTGCACGGTCACGGTGATGTGGGGAAATTCGCGCCGGAAGCGATGGATGGCCTGGAGGAGGTAGATGCAGGTGTATTCGTTGGCCGCCAGTTGCAATCGGCCGCGTTCCAGGCTCTTGAGCTCTCCCAAAGCGCTGGAAGCCTCGCGGCGCAGGGAGAGCAGGCGCACAGCATAGTCGCGCAACAGGTGCCCGGCGGCGGTTAGCGAGCCATCCCGCGACGCGCGGTCGAAGAGTGTTTCGCCGACCGCTGCCTCCAGCTTGCGGATGACCTGGCTGACCGCCGGCTGGGTGCGATGCAGCCGCACGGCAGCGCGGGAGAAGCTGCGCTCCTCGGCGACGGCCATGAAGGTTTCCAGTTGGCTGAGTTCCATAACAGTTGTTAGTAGCCAGTTGTCAGTGACCGGTTGACGCGATATTTCATGCTTTTCCGGCCTGAAATTCGCTACCTTCGGATAATGCCGCAAACGCACTGACCGCTGAGGGCTGAATTCTAACAATTACATTATAAGTAATTCTTATCGTTTCCACAACAATTATAACTTTGTTTTATATGGCGGGATGCTGAATACTGAAATTACTGGCATAAATGTACTCGTGGAGGCCGTTTAATGGCGAATAACCGTATTGTCTTCTTCGATACCACGCTGCGCGACGGCGAGCAATCGCCCGGCTGCAGCATGACGACGCAGGAAAAGCTGACCATGGCGCACGCCCTGGAGGACCTGGGGGTAGACATCATCGAGGCCGGCTTCGCCATGGCCTCGGAGGGTGACTTTGCGGCCATCGCTACGATTACCCAGGCCATACGGAAGCCGCGCATCGCTTCGCTGGCCCGCGCCACGACCGAAGATATCGAGATGGCTTCCCGCTCTTTGAAGTTCGCCGAACGCGCCCGCATCCATGTTTTTCTTGCGTCGAGCGATTTACACCTGGAGTACAAGCTGAAGATGAGCCGCCAGCAGGCGCTGGATCAAACGGGCGAGGCGGTGCGCCTGGCGCGTTCGCTTTGCGACGACGTTGAATTCTCTCCCGAGGACGCCACCCGCTCGGAGCGCAGCTTTCTGGTGGAGATGGTGAAGATAGCCGTCGAGGCCGGCGCGACCACCATCAACATGCCGGATACGGTGGGCTACACGACGCCCGAGGAGTACGCTCAGATGTTCCGCGAGGTTCGCGAGCGTGTTCCAGCCATTGACGAGCAAGGCATCATCCTCTCCGCGCATTGCCACGACGACCTGGGACTGGCTGTGGCCAACTCACTGGCCGCCATCTCGGCAGGCGTGCGCCAGGTGGAGTGCACCATCAACGGCATCGGCGAGAGGGCCGGCAACGCGGCGATGGAAGAGATTGCAGCGGCGCTCTATGTCCGCGGCGACCACTTCGGCGTCACCTCCGGCATCAATCTGAGCCAGCTTTATCCCACCAGCCAGATTCTGGGCCAGATCATCACCTTCCGCCCCTCGCCCAACAAGGCCATTGTGGGCGACAACGCCTTTGCGCACGAGTCCGGCATTCACCAGCACGGCATGTTGGCCAACCCGTTGTGCTACGAGATTATGACTCCTCAGCTGGTGGGCGTGGCCAAGACGCACCTGGTGCTGGGCAAGCACTCCGGCCGCGCAGCGCTGCGCAACCGGCTGGAGCAGTTGGGCTACACGTTAACCCGCGATGAGTTGCAGCACTCCTACTATCGCTTTGTGGCGCTGGCCGACCGCAAGAAGAACATCTACGACTACGACCTGGTAGGCATTTTGCCCGATCAGATTCGCGAACGGCACAAGGAACCGGTCGCCGAACTGGATTGAGGTTGCTCAATTTTTCCTGAGGGAAGTGTGCATTGACGCAAGAAGGAACAAAACGTCTTTTTTCAGAGCTCGCTTTGACGGGAATTGCATCTGTGTTGCTTAATCTACTGGCCTTTGAAGCAGATGGGACAAAGTTTGAATGGCTTGCCATTCTGTTTTACTGTCCAGGACTCTGGGTAGCTGACAAAGTCTTTCATATGGGAAATCACTCATTGCAGTTCCTTCAGGTTGCAATTGTTCTGAACTTTGTATTTATCTGGATCATTATGCTGCTTGTTATGAAATTGGTTGAGAAATTCGTAACCCGATTGAAGCTCAAAGCTACAGACTGATTCCTAACAACTGATAACTGAACCCTAAGGAGAGCAAGAAATGAAGTTGAAAGTACTCGTTACACCCGGAGACGGCATTGGCTCCGAAGTCATCAACGAAGCGGTCGGAGTGTTGCAGGATGTGATGGCCGTAGGCGGCCACACCTTGGAACTGGACTTCAAGCGCATCGGCGGCGTGGCGATTGTGGCCGATGGCACTCCCCTGCCGAAGGAGACGCTGGACGCCGCGCTCAAGTCCGATGCGGTTTTTCTGGGCGCGGTGGGTGGAAACGAGTTCAACGAGATGCCGCCGGACAAGCGTCCCGAGGCGGGCCTGTTGCAGTTGCGCGCCGCGCTGGGCGGCTTTGCAAATCTGCGGCCGACCTTTGCCTTCAAAGAGACCTGCGTGAACAGCCCTCTCCGTCCGGAGATCATCGACGGGACTGATATTTTGTTTGTTCGCGAGCTGCTGGGAGGACTCTACTACGGCAAGCCGCGCGGATGGGACCGTGAAAAGGGCATCGGCTTTAACACCATGTACTACACGCGCGATGAAGTGGCTCGCGTGGCCCGAGTCGCCTTCCAACTGGCGCAGAAGCGGCGCAAGAAGCTGACCAGCGTGGACAAGGCCAATGTGCTTGAGGTTTCGCAGTTATGGCGCGCCACAGTGATTGAAGTGGCCGCGGAGTTTCCCGATGTGACGCTGGAGCACCAGTACGTGGATGCGATGTCCATGCACCTGATGAATCGGCCGCGCGACTTCGACGTGGTGGTGACGGAAAACACCTTCGGCGATATTTTGAGCGACGAATCCGGCGTTATTACCGGCTCGCTGGGCATGCTGCCCTCGGCCACCATCGGCGGCAAGATCAATTTGTATGAGCCGATTCACGGCTCCGCGCCCAACAGCGCGGGCAAGAACCGCGCCAACCCCATGGCCACGATATTGACCGCGGCAATGCTGCTGCGCCATACGGCCAACCTCGAAAAGGAGGCAGCGACCATCGAGAAGGCGGTGCGCAAGGTTCTGGAGAGGGGCTTCCGCACGCGCGACCTGGTGCGCCATGGCGAGGCTGGGTTCACCGTGCTCACCACTACCGAGATGGGCGCGAAGGTGCGTGAGACGGTGAAGGAGCTGATGAAGTAGGGACTAGGGACTAGTTTTTTGATGACGAAGCGGCACTAAACAACGATTTGAATCAAGGATGATTGATGAGTTCAAAATCAAGAACATTATTCGAAAAGGTCTGGGAGCAGCATGTGGTTGTTGAGCCAAAGGGCGAACCGACACTGCTGTACATCGACCTGCAGCTGCTGCACGAGGTGACTTCGCCGCAGGCCTTTGAGGGATTGCGGCTGGCGGGGCGCAAGGTGCGGCGGCCTGATCACTGCATCGCGACAGTTGATCATAATGTGCCGACGATACTCGCCGATCGCTTCAACATCGTCGACCAGATTGCGGCCAGGCAGATTGCCGCTCTGCGCGCTAACTGCGCGGAGTTCGGCATCGAACTTTACGACGTGGACTCGCGCGATCAGGGCATTGTGCACGTAATCGGACCGGAGCTGGGGCTGACCAAGCCGGGCATGACGATTGTCTGCGGCGACTCGCATACATCGACGCACGGGGCATTCGGGGCGCTGGCTTTTGGAATAGGCACCAGCGAAGTGGAACATGTGCTGGCGACGCAGACTTTGCCGCAGTCCAAGCCGAAGACCTTTCGCATCGACGTCGAAGGAGAGTTGCCGAGGGGCGTCACGGCAAAGGACATTATTCTCGCCATCATCGGGCAGATTGGGACAGACGGGGCGACCGGCTGCGTGGTGGAGTACGCAGGCTCGGCGATTCGCGCGCTCTCGATGGAAGGCCGCATGACGATTTGCAATATGAGCATCGAGGCCGGGGCGCGCGCGGGCATGATCGCTCCAGATGAAAAAACATTCGCCTACCTGCAGGGCAGACGATTTGCTCCGAAGGGCGCGGAGTGGGAGAAAGCCGTCGCGGAATGGAGCAAGCTGCCCACTGATTCCGGCGCAAAGTTCGATCGCGAGTTGGTCATCGACGCCGCGAAGCTGGTTCCGTATGTCAGCTGGGGCACGAGTCCGGGGATGGTGGCGCCGATTACTGCCACTGTGCCCGACCCGGCCGCCACGCAAAACGAGCAGGAACGCAAGGGTCTTGAACGCGCTCTCGAATACATGGGCCTGAAAGCCGGTACGCCGCTCAAAGATGTGGTTGTTGACCGCGTCTTCATAGGCTCCTGCACCAACTCGCGCATTGAGGATTTGCGCGCCGCGGCCCGCATCGCCAGAGGCTACAAGGTCTCGACCAAGGTGAGCGCGATGGTGGTTCCCGGCTCGCAGGCGGTGAAGGCGCAGGCAGAGAAAGAGGGCCTCGACCGCATCTTCCGCGAGGCCGGCTTTGAATGGCGCGAGCCAGGCTGCTCCATGTGTCTGGGCATGAATCCGGACATTCTGGCGCCGGGTGAGCGCTGCGCCTCGACCAGCAACCGGAACTTTGAAGGCCGCCAGGGACGCGGCGGACGCACGCATCTGGTCTCGCCGGAGATGGCCGCCGCAGCCGCAATCGCAGGGCACTTCGTCGATATTCGAAACTGGACCGTTCGCAAGGAGGTACAAGGCTGATGAAACCCTTTCGCACATTAACCGCACTGGCCGCGCCTTTGGACCGCGCAAACGTCGATACCGACCAGATTATTCCCAAGCAGTTCCTGAAGCGGATAGAGCGCACCGGCTACAGCGAGTATTTGTTCTTTGATTGGCGGCGCACGGCGGCGGGCGATCCCGACCCGGCTTTCGTGCTCAACGATCCGCGCTACAAGGGCGCGCAGATTTTGATTGCGGGCAAGAACTTCGCCTGCGGATCGAGCCGCGAGCACGCCGCCTGGGCGCTGGAAAACTACGGCTTCCGTGTGGTCATCGCGCCGTCGTTTGCCGACATATTCTTTTCCAACGCGGGCAAGAACGGGATTGTGCTAGTGAGGCTGAGTGAAGAGCAGGTGGCCAAGTTGCTCTACAACGCGAAGACGATTCCGAATTATGAACTTACAGTCTCGCTGGAAGAGCAGACCGTCACCGACGGCAAGGGATTCAAGGCGAGCTTCGAGATTGATTCCTTCCGCAAGTTCTGCCTGATTGAAGGGTTGGACGACATCGGCCTGACGCTTCGGCACGCGGCGGTGTTGGACGCATTTGAAACCAAGCACGACCAAGCCAATTGGCTGAAAGCGAGAAACCAATGACCATTGAAGGCAAGCGACAGAGCATTCCGATGACCGAAGGGCCGAGCCGGGCGGCTGCGCGTTCGTATCTGCGCGGCGTCGGTTTCAGCAAAGAAGACTTGCACAAGCCCATTATCGGGATTGCAAATACATGGACCGAGATCGGCACCTGCAACATGCACCTGCGCGAGATCGCCGAGGCTCTCAAGGAGGGCATTCGCGAGGCGGGCGGCACGCCGATGGAGTTTAATACCATCACCATCCACGACGGCATCACCATGGGCACGCAGGGGATGAAGGCCTCGCTGGTCTCGCGCGAAGTCATCGCCGACTCGATTGAACTAGTAGCCCGCGGCAACCTCTTCGACGGACTGGTGGGCATCGGTGGCTGCGATAAAAATATGCCGGGCATCATTATGGCTCTGTGCCGGCTCGACATTCCGGGGATGATGCTTTACGGCGGGTCGATTGCTCCGGGCAAACTGAACGGCAGGGACATCACCATTCAGGATGTTTTTGAGGGCATCGGCTCGCATGCCGCAGGGCGCATCGACGACGCCGGCCTTGAGGCGCTGGAAGCCCACGCGTGTCCCGGCGCGGGCGCATGCGGCGGGCAGTTCACGGCCAACACCATGGCCATGAGCGGAGAGATTCTGGGCATCTCGCCAATTCAACTTTCCGGTGTTCCCGCCACCAGTCCGGATAAACTCGCCGCCACGCGCGAAGCTGGACGCATGTTGATGGACGCGGTGCGCGCCAATCGCCGGCCCTCGCAGATCATCACCCGCAAATCGCTGGAGAATGCCATCGCCAGCGTGGCCGCCAGCGGCGGATCGACGAATGCCGTGCTCCATCTGATTGCCATTGCGCGAGAGATGAACATCCCGCTCACCATTGACGATTTCGACGCGATCAGCAAGCGCACGCCGTACATCTGCTCGCTGACTCCGGCGGGAAAATTTGTTGCATCGGACTATCAGGCGGCAGGCGGTTCTCGGCTGCTGGCCAAGCGGTTGATCGACGCAAAACACGCTGATGGATCGGCGCTGACCATCAGCGGCAAGACGCTAGCTGAAGAGGCTGCGCTGGCTAAAGAGACGGCGGGGCAGCAGGTGATCGGCACATTCGAGAAGCCCATCAAGCCCAATGGCGGCCTGGTGATTCTGAAGGGCAATCTCGCTCCCGAAGGCTGCGTGATGAAGGTGGCCGCAGCCGACCGCGTGGAGCATCGCGGACCGGCGCGCGTCTTTGACCGCGAGGAAGATGCGTTTGCTGCCGTGCAGGCCGGACAGATCAAGCCGGGCGATGTGCTGGTGATTCGCTATGAAGGTCCCAAGGGCGGGCCGGGGATGCGCGAGATGCTGCAAGTGACGGCGGCCATCAGTTCCAACGCAGAACTGAGCGCGACGGTAGCTTTGATGACCGATGGGCGCTTCAGCGGTGCGACGCGGGGCTTTACCGCCGGGCACGTAGCGCCAGAGGCTTTTAATGGCGGACCTATCGCCGCCGTGCGCGAGGGCGACATCATTCACTTCGACATTCCCAACCGCAAGCTGACGCTGGAAGTCAGCGACAAAGAAATTGCCGAGCGGCTGAAGGGCTTCAAGCCGCCGGCGTTGCGCTGGCCCAGGGGCGTCTTCCGCAAGTATGTGGACCGGGTGACGAGCGCTTCCGAAGGCGCAACAACGTAAAAGCTAATAGCTGAAAGCTCGAAAAGGAGGTCTTCCATGGGAACCAAAGCCAAGACGCAAGCATCGAATAACCCGCCCACTCGCCTGACCGGCGCGGAGATTGTATGGGCTACGCTGGAGGGCGAGGGCGTTACGCAGGTCTTCGGATATCCCGGCGGAGCGATTCTGCCTGTCTACGACGCGCTGCGCAAGTTTCCCATTCATCACACGCTGGTGCGTCATGAGCAGGGCGCGGCGCACATGGCCGACGGCTACTCGCGTGCATCGGGCAAGGTGGGCGTGGCCATTGCCACCAGCGGACCGGGCGCGACGAACCTGGTGACCGGCATTGCCACCGCCATGCTGGACTCGATTCCCATTGTCTGCATTACCGGCAACGTCTCCAGCAAGGTGTTGGGTACAGACGCGTTTCAGGAAGTGGACATCACCGGCATCACATTGCCGGTGACAAAACATAATTTTGTCATCAGCCGCGCCGAGGATATTGCCCCGGCGATTCGCTACGCCTTCCAGATAGCGCAGACAGGACGCCCTGGACCTGTGCTGGTGGATATTACCAAGGACGCTCAGCAAGGCACGGCACTCTTTGATTTTGCCGCAGCCAAGCCGCGTCCCCATCGGCCGCACCCCATGCTGAAGGTGGAGGAGCACGAGCTGGAGCAGGCCGCAGAGCTGATTCGCACCGCCAAGCGGCCCGTGATTCTGGCTGGCCACGGAATTATCGAATCCGGAGCCGAGAAGCAGGTTTACGCGCTGGCTGAGCGTGCGCAGATTCCCGTGGCGCTCACGCTGCTGGGGTTGGGCAGCTTTCCTGCCTCGCACAAGCTCAACCTGGGCATGATGGGCATGCATGGGGAGTCGTGGGTCAATCACGCCATTCAGGAGGCTGACCTGCTGATTGCCTGCGGCATGAGGTTCGATGATCGCGTTACCGGAACCCTGTCGACGTATGCTACCAAGGCTAAAAAGATTCACATCGAGGTTGACCCGGCCGAGATAAACAAAAATATCAAAGTCGATATTGCGCTCATGGGCGATCTGCGCGAAGTGCTGGAGCAGTTGCTACCCCGAATCAGCGGACGCGACGGGTCGGCGTGGATCAAGACCATCGAAGCCAGCAAGGGCGAGGTGGCGGTGCGCGACATCAAGAATCTGCCTGACAGCGGCCACCTCTACGCGGCGCACGTCATCAATGACATCTGGCGCATGACCGGCGGCAACGCCATCGTGGTGACCGACGTGGGCCAGCACCAGATGTGGGAGGCGCAGTACTATCACCACGAACGGTCGCGCTCGCTGATCACATCGGGTGGGCTGGGTACGATGGGCTTCGCGCTGCCCGCGGCTATCGGGGCAAAGTTTGCCTGTCCGGATAAGGAGGTCTGGGTCATCGTTGGTGACGGCGGCTTCCAGATGACCGCGGCCGAGCTGGCAACCATCGTGCAGGAAGGCATTAAGATCAACATCGCCATCATCAACAACGGCTACCTGGGCATGGTTCGCCAGTGGCAGGAGTTTTTCTACGAGCGCAATTACGAGTCCACACCACTGGTCAGCCCCGACTTCGTCAAGCTGGCCGATGCGCACGGC
Organism: Occallatibacter sp.; assembly: GCA_050012015.1. GTDB lineage: Bacteria > Acidobacteriota > Terriglobia > Terriglobales > Acidobacteriaceae > Telmatobacter. The sequence goes on from JBEKHZ010000001.1 coordinate 58,126, forward strand.
ATCGCCGGCCTCACCGTCCGAACTCGCGCCGAAGTGGCCGCGGCCGTGGAGCAGGCCCGCTCCGCGACGGGAACGTTTCTGCTCAACTTCAAGGTGGAGAAGGAAGACTCGGTTTATCCGATGATACCCACCGGCTCATCATTGCACGAGATGATACGCAGGCCAGGCAAGGACTAGAGGTCAGGGAGGCTGATTTATGCTGCACACATTTGTCGCTTACGTGGAAGATCTGCCGGGCGTGCTGACGCGCGTGGCCTCGCTCTTCCGCCGCCTGAACATCAACATCAACTCGCTCACCGTGGGGCACAGCGAGCGAGCGGGACTGTCGCGTCTGACGCTGGTCTGCGAGGCTTCGGCCGAGGCTGGCCACCGCATCCGCGCCAGCCTGTTCAAGCTGGAAAATGTGGTGGATGTTGACGACATTGCGCAGGCTCCGAATGTAACGAGGGAACTGGCGCTTATTAAGATAGCCACGACGCCTAGGAACCGATCCCAGATCTTTGACCTGGTGGAGGTCTTTCGCGCCCACATCGTGGACCTGGCGCCGGATTCTCTGATGATCGAGTTGACCGGCGTGGAAAGCAAGATTGAAGGGCTGATCGAGGTGCTGCGCGAAGATGAAGGTCAGATTCTCGAAATTTGCCGGAGCGGCAAGATGACCATGCGCCGCGGCCACCACATATCGAGTGTCTTGAAGGCGATGGGCACCGGAGCAGATGACCCTGAGAAAGAGCCCGCGGAAGATGGCACGGTTGGTGAGCTGGAATAGGGCGAAGCGCAGGTTGCACAACGAAGCGATTGAAGTGAACTCTAACCCAAAGAAAAGGAAAAATCATGGCGAAGACTTACTACGACAACAATGCCGACCTGTCATTAATCCAGGCCAAGAAGGTAGCCATCATCGGCTACGGCTCACAAGGGCACGCTCATGCCCTCAACCTCAAGGACTCCGGCGTCCAGGTCAAAATCGGCCTGCCCGCCACGGAAGCGGAGTCCGTAGCCAAGGCGAAGAAGGCTGGCTTCGAAGTGGTTCCGGCGGCAGAAGCGACGAAGTGGGCCGATGTGGTGATGATCCTCGCGCCCGACCAGATTCAAGCGAAGTTGTATGCCGAAGAGATCGGGCCCAACCTGAGCGCGGGCAAGCTGCTGATGTTCGCGCACGGCTTCAACATTCATTTCAAGACCATCGTTCCAGCAGCGGGCATTGACGTGGGCATGGCCGCGCCCAAGGCGCCCGGCCATCGCGTTCGCGAGGTCTTCATCGAGGGCGGCGGTGTTCCGGGGCTGATCGCCGTCCACCAGGACGCCACCGGCAAGGCGCACGCGCTCATTCTCAGCTATCTCAAGGGCATCGGCTGCACGCGCGCCGGGGTGCTGGAGACCACCTTCAAGGAGGAAACAGAGACCGATCTCTTCGGAGAGCAGGCGGTGTTGTGCGGCGGCGTCAGCGCGCTGATCAAGGCGGGCTATGAGACGCTGGTCGAGGCCGGCTATCAGCCGGAAAGCGCCTATTTCGAGTGCATGCACGAACTCAAGCTGATTGTGGACCTGATCTATCGCGGCGGCCTGGCCTACATGCGCTATTCCATCTCGGATACGGCTGAATTCGGCGACTACGTCTCGGGGCCGCGCGTCATCAACGAAGAGAGCCGCAAGGCGATGCGCGCCATCCTCAAGGAGATCCAGGACGGCAGCTTTGCCAAGCGCTTCCTCACCGACCTGAACACCGGCTGCAAGGAGTTCAATGCCTTCCGCGAAGCTGAAGCCAAGCATCCGGTCGAGGTCATCGGCAAAAAGCTGCGCGCCTCCATGCCGTTCCTTGATCCTGTGACGGTGGAGGAAGTGGCGAAGAACCGGTAAAGCTCAATACAACATGACGACGGGCCATGCAAGGTGCGCCTTACATGGCCTGTTCAGTCCTTATCGATGTTGAGATCAATCAGACCGACATCTTGCCCAGTAGGCTCATCAAATGGATCCAAAAGAAAGCCCCCAAGCTCCGTCTGAGGTACGGAAAACTGCTCTGGTTTCCGCGGGTTATAACGCACCTGGATTTTCTGATTAACCAGGTCTCTCGGTTGAGCATCGTGGGTAGAAAACGAACGGGAGATAGTCAGTCTACCGGAATAGTAATCGTCGTTGACGATGTAAGAGAAATCGCCCACATCGATCGAGTAGGACTGTCGTCCCGCGTCAACATGTACTTTACCGACTGACTGGATTGTTGCTTCGGTCACAGGCCAGTTCGCAGCTTTCTCTGGACGCACCGGCCGGCGGTCAATCCAGACCACAAGCAATACGAGGTAAGCAAATACACAAAGAATGAGAACGAGCCAACCCGCTGAAAAATGCATGGCTAAGATTATAAATACAATCAAATCACTTTCGAGATGTGCTCATCGAGCATCCGAAGAAGCTGCCGGGTAACCCATCCGAGGATTTTGCGGATCGTGCTCGCACGAGCCTCCGCGGCCTAACCTACCCGGCCCGCGCTAATAATTGAATCAGACCCCATCTAAAAGCATCCTTCCGTGACGGTTCTGCCCGTTACTACTGAGATTCGCCCTATTGACATTTTTCGTATAGTCATAGAATCGAACGAACGAAACGGCCTGCGTGAGCCTTCGCAGATTATGGTGGACAAGGCACACACCATTCCGCATGACAAAGCAGACGAAGCCTTCGGCGTGCTGGAAGCGCGAACCCTGGCCGCTGTCAATCGCTCGCTGGTGTCTTTCTGGGGCTGGGTTGAGGACCTTTGTTTCCTACCTGAAGTAATAATTAAAAAAATCGGAGCAATACACGGCAAGCAGGCGAAAAAAGGCCTCCGAAGGATAACTTCGCTTCGGAGGCGCTTGTAAATAAACAAGAAAGACGGGGACCAGTAGCCGGCACTGGAGGTCGGTAGCACGCGGCTACTGGTGATCCCTGCACAAACGAAGATAGCTGCGGCTTCCCCTTTCCACGGCTACTCCGTGTCGCCCGGCTCAAAGAGAGCATTTATACCCGCTCTCCGAACCATGTTGACTACTGGAGTGTCTACTATGTGGGCCTGTCGTTCTGTGACGGTCGTCACAGCAGGGTGTATCAACATTCAAATTCTGTATGTTCAATTTTGACCAAATTTGCAAATAAAATATTCTGGACAATTTTGAACTTTTTTACGACGGATGGCAGAGTTCCACCTGAACCCCTTTCTTCTCAATAGATAGGATGAGAGATTGACAAAGCGTACTCCTGCTTAGGAAAATCGAAGACTCAGTTTTTTTCGGAGCAAAAGATGACGCTGGTGGACTGGGCTATCGTGGTGGTCATTGTTCTATCCGTGCTGGGAGGGCTGACTCAGGGCTTCTTTCGCTCTGTCTGCGCGCTGGGAGGCCTGCTGTTGGGCCTGGCGCTGGCGTCCTGGAACTACGGACACATCGCAGTGCTGGTGTTGCCCTTGGTGCGCATTGAGGCAGTGGCCAATGCAATCGGATTTCTGTTGATTGCGCTGTTTGTGATGGGGTTGGCCGCGGTTGCCGGGAAGATTCTTTCCAAGACCTTTCATCACATGGGGTTAGGTTGCCTGGACAAGCTGGCTGGCGCGGCCTTCGGTTTTTTTCAGGGGGCGCTGCTGGTGACGATAGTGATTCTGGTGGTGGTGGCCTTTTTCCCCAAGACCCATTGGCTGAGCGACGCCAAGCTGCCCAGGTACTTTTTCGGGGCATGTCATTTGAGCACGCATATGGACCCGGCAGAGCTGGCTGGCCGCATCCGGCAGGGGCTCAAGACGCTGGAAGAGGAGACGCCGCAGTGGCTGCACCCGGGCGGCAGCGGACTGTGATTTTTTTTGCAAGCGCAAACGAACGGAATATGGCAATCTATTAGAGCATGCTGAGGTGGACGTGAAACGAGTTCTGGACGGCCTAATAACGCAAATGCATTCCAGCGGTATCTGCTATGAGGAGGCATTGCGCGAGTTCAAGAAGCAATACCTGCGCGAGGTTCTGCTGGCGCACCGGGGAAATCAGTGCCGGGCGGCCGAGGAGTTGGGGATGCACCGCAACACTCTGAGCCGCACGATGACTGAGTTAGGGCTGAGCTTGGCCGAAGTTCGCGCCGGCCTCAAGCGTCCGCCGCGCAGCGAACGTCCTGTCTATAGCGCAACCCGCCAGATCATCGGCCGGGGCTGACGGCGCTCCTCAAGGACATGCAGACTTTCCCACAAGCCATCAAAGCGCGAGTACACAAGCCAGTTACTTCAATCAGGCGATGGGCATCTGCCTGGGCGCCTGTGCTGCTGCTGGCGGTGTTTTCCGGCGTCGCACCGGCCCAGGCAGCGAATCCTCCCGCACAAAGCGCAACCCCTGCTGCACAAAGCTCAACTCCTGAGCCGGCTACAGCGACGATTCCGGCCACGGACACGCAGCCGGCCGAGCCGGTGCGCAACTCCGACAGGCGAAAGGCGGCAAAACTATATCTTTCGTCCAGCAAGCTTTTCGTGGACGAGCATTTTGAAGAGGCCATGCGCGGCTTTGAGCAGGCGGCTGCGCTGGACCCCGGAAATGCCAACTACCGGCTGGCGGCGAGTGTAGCGCGCAGCCATGCGGTGACGGCGCTGATTCAGGCCGCTGCCAAGGACAGGCTGCGCGGCGATGCGGCGCATGCGCGCGCGACCCTGGCCCATGCGCTCGAACTGGAGCCTAAAAACATTCAGGTGACCCAGCACCTTTACGAGCTGGGCGATGATGCTCTGCTGGGGCAGTCCCGGCCCGCCTACGAGCAAGCCGCGAGCACCATCGGCGAACCGGTCAAGCTGGAGCCCACGCCCGGGTTGCACAGCTTTCACGTGCGCGCAGATATGCGCCAGCTCATTCCTCAGGTCTTCAAGGCCTATGGAATCACTGTCTCGCTGGACGACACGGTGGGCGTTAAGCTGGCCCGGCTGGACGTGGATGATGCCGATTTCGAGACGGCAGCGCGGCTGGTTGAATTGGTGACAGGATCGTTCATTATTCCGCTGGACGCGCACCATGTGCTGGCAGCCCGCGATACCAGGGAGAATCGCCAGATATACACGCCCATGGAATTTGAGACCGTTTACCTGCCGGGATTGAACTCGACGGAGTTGACGGACGTGGTCAACCTGGCGAAAAACGTCTTCAACGTGCAGCAGGCGGTGGCGGAACCCATCGCCGGGACTATCACGATTCACGCCTCTCACAGCACGCTGAATGCCTTCAACGCCACCATGCGCGAACTGCTCGACGGGCGGAATCAGGTAATGCTGGAGGTGCGCATGATCCAGCTTGCGCACACCAGCGCGCGCAACACCGGAGTCACGCCTCCGCAGAGCATGTCGGCATTCAACGTCTATGCCGAGGAACAATCCATCCTGAACGCAAACCAGAGCCTGGTACAACAAATTATCAGCTCGGGGTTGGCTGCTCCCGGTGACACGCTGACGATCCTGGGCATTCTGCTGGCATCCGGCCAGGTTTCGAACTCCCTGTTTAACAACGGAGGGATTGCCCTGTTCGGCGGCGGGCTTACTCAATCCGCACTGTCTCCTGGCCAGGCAATGCTGAACCTGAACCTGAACTCCTCGGACTCGCGCGAACTGGATCAGCTTCAATTGCGCCTGGGGGACGGAGAGGATGCAACCCTCAAGTCAGGCACGAAATATCCCATCCAGACCTCTTCGTTCTCCAGCCTGGGAGCCAGCGTGCCGAGTATACCGGGGCTGACCGGCGCCGGAACCTCCGGCAGCCTCTCCTCGCTACTGGCTTCCTATACCAGCAGCATGCCGAATATTCCGCAAGTGCAGTACCAGGATCTTGGCCTGACCCTGAAGGCGACTCCCAAGGTGCTGCGCGACAACGAAGTGGCGCTCAAAATCGACATGAAGATCGACGCGCTGGCAGGAACTTTCATCAACGGCAATCCGGTGCTCAACACCCGCACCTATCAAGGGGTAGTGACGCTTAAGCAGGGCGAATCCGCGGAGGTGGTGAGCGAACTGGACAGGTCAGAGAGCCAAGCCGTCAGCGGAACACCCGGAATCAGCGAGATTCCCGGACTGAACAATCTGACCAATAAAAATAACCAGAAGAACTACGCGACACTGCTGATTATCATGACGCCCCATGTGATTCGGGGCACGCAGGCAGCCGGCCACTCACCGATGCTGCGTGTGGAGCGCAGCACGGGGCCATAGCGATGTTACACCCTGGCCGCAAAAACAAATGTGCGGCGAGGGTGGGGCACACTCAAATCTTCGCGGAACATGACAAGGGCAGACAGGATTGAACTCCTGTCTGCCCTTGTTTGATGCCTGTTCGCCAGCAAATCAATCGACTAGCTGACCAGTCCTACTTACTGGGCGGTCACGCCGTCCATTTTCGCCTGGAAGAAAATGATCTGCTTGAGGGTGTCGTAGGGAATGTTTGCCGGAACCGGGCGGCCGTTGATCACCAGTGTGGGAGTCTGAATGATCTTCACGTCCTGAGACAGCTTCACCATAGCGTCAAGAGCGGCATGAGTCGCCGGAGTTTTGGCGCAGGCGGCGATTGTCGCCGGGTCCAGACCAGCCTTGGTAACGGCGCTGTTCAGGGTCAGAGTGGTGCCGTCGTCGCTCGACAAACCCGCCTGGCCATCAAAGACTGCTGCGGCATAGGTGAAGAATGAATCACTGCCACCCTGCTTGCTTACGCAGTACCCGTAGGCAGCAGCGCTAGCAGACGCTGAATTCATGAGCATAGGAATGTTCTGGAAGACAAAGCGGGCCTTGGGAAAATCCGCCACCAGCTTGTCCATATTGGGCTGCGCTTCCTTGCAGTGGGGGCACAGGAAACTGGCAAACTCGACAATCTCCAGGTCCTTGGAGGCCGATCCCCGGTAAGGGCCGTCGGCGCGCTGCTGCACGATGACGCGCGATTCCGCGAAGGGATTTGCGCTAAAGGGCAGGATCTCGTCGCTGGCGAAGATGTGCTTCCCGTCAGGAAGGACATAGAACTGGGAAGGGACGAGCTTCTGTTTGCCAGTCTTGTCGCCCACCAGCAAAACTACCCTGCTGATGCCGTCGACTTCAGTCTTTTGGATGGCCCATATCTCCCAGGCGCGGTTCTCATCGTAGCCCCAGTTGGCCTGCAAAAAGGCGTTGACAGCCTCCTGTGTGGGCGATGCGGCTGTGAAGTTGGCAGGATCGGGTTTGGGAAAGGCAAGCGCGGCAGCGGGGGCCGGCCCGGATGGGGTCTGTGCAGCGGGCGCGGCGGGCACATCCTGCTGGGCAGAGGTCTGGAGGACGGGCAGGAATAAGGCAGCCAGCGCCAAAGCACCGGCAAAACGAATCGACAGACGGATCAAGCGGTTTCTCCTTCAATTGTGGAAAAGATGAACTGCGGGAAGGTTCCCTCGTTCTAGGTTACACCCCGGATTTGACCTTATACCTGAACTTTCACGGCGATGGGAAACCTGCGGCCCATGCCGAAGGATTTTGAGGTCACCTTCAGGACGGGTGCGGCCTGCTGGCGTTTGTACTCGCTGCGCTCCACCAGGCGCACTACCTGTTGGACGAGCTCCAGGGGGAATTCGTTTGCCTGGGCGATTTGCTCGGGGGTCTCGTAGCGTTCGACGTAGGCTTCCAGAATGGGGTCGAGAACCTCGTAGGGCGGCAGCGAGTCGGTATCCTTCTGGCCGGGACGAAGCTCAGCCGAAGGCGGTTTTTCGAGAATTGCTGCGGGAATCACCTCACTCGAGCGGTTAAGCCAGCGGCAGACGGCGTAGACGCGGGTCTTGACCAGGTCTCCGATGACTGCCAGGGCGCCGACCATGTCGCCATAGAGAGTGCAGTAGCCCACTGCCATCTCCGACTTGTTGCCGGTGGTGAGCACCAGCGCGGAGAACTTGTTGGAGAGGGCCATGAGCAGGACGCCGCGAATTCTGGACTGGATGTTTTCCTCGGTGATGTCGGGCTTGGTTCCCTTGAAGAGCGGCTCCAGGGCATGGGTGAACTCCGCAAAGAGGCCGCTGATGCCGATAACCTCGTAGCGAATGCCCAGATTGGCCGCCAGATGGCGGCTGTCGTCGATGGAGCCTGTAGAGGAGTAGGGACTGGGCATGCCAACGCCGACGACGTTTTCCGCGCCCAGGGCATCGGTGGCAATGGCCGCCACAAGCGCCGAGTCGATGCCGCCGCTCAAGGCCACCAGGACTTTCTTGAAGCCGCATTTGCGCACGTAATCGCGCGTGCCCAGGACCAGGGCGCGGTAGGCAGCCTCGGTGTCGTCCTCTGCAGGAGTGAGCAGGGTCGGCGCGTCGAATGGGTCAAAGAGTACGAGGTCCTCCTCAAAGGAAGCGGCCTGGGCAATCAGCTCTCCGCGCGCGTTGAAGGCCAGCGAAGTGCCGTCGAAGATAAGGCTGTCGTTGCCGCCTACCTGGTTGCATAGCAGTACCGGGATTCCATTGTGGCGGGCAATCGCCGAGAGCATCTGGCGGCGCAGGGCGCGCTTGCCGTGCCAGAAGGGCGACGAGGAGAGGTTGATGTGCACGGCCGGCTTCTGGCGCATCAGCTCTTCGATCGGATCGACAGCGTACAGGCGTTGCTGCCAAAAATTTTTGTCGTTCCAGGCATCCTCGCAGATGGTTATGGCCAGCCGCACACCATCCAGCTCGACCACTTGCTGGGAGCGCGACGGAGCAAAGTAGCGCTGCTCGTCGAAGACATCGTAAAACGGCAGGAGCTGCTTGTGCTGTTCGAGCAGCAAGCGCCCGCCGTCGAGCAGAACCGCGGCGTTGACAGCCGGCCGTTCACCCCAGCAAATGCCGGTTTTGGGGGAGACTGGCTTGGCTTGATCACGCTCGGCCGGCAGGGCCACGCCCGCCAGCACGGCTGTAGGCAGGTCTCGTGTGGCCACGGCCAGCTCATCGACGACGGTGCGGCAACGAGCCAGGAAACTCGGCTTTTCCAAAAAGTCTGCGGGGGGGTAACCGCACAGGACCAGTTCTGAGAAGACAGTTAGCCGCGCGCCCTGAGCGGCCGCGCGGCGGCTGGCCGCGACAATCTTATCAAGATTTCCGGTGAAATCCCCGACAGTTGGATTGATCTGAGCCAGCGCGATCTTCACACTTCCAGTTTAATCCAGTGCGGAGATTCGCATGAACTACGGCTTTCAATACGAATAACCCTTTATACGACAGCAGCGTGGAATCAAAGCCGAAAGCCCATGTCCTGACCCACGAGGAAGTCGACATGAGGAGGCTGTACTCCCAGTAAGCGCAGCTGTGTAGCCACCTGGCCGCGATGGTAACTCTGGTGATTCAATACATGCGCAATCATTTGCCAAAGCGGATAGGTCCACTTTTCGCCTCGAAAGTTCCTGTATGTCAGAGAGCGCGCCAGCGCCTCCTCATCCAAACCTGCAAGATATTCGCGCATCTCGCGCTCGATCGTGTTCCAACGGTCTACCACGGCCTCCAGCGCCGGAAAATCGTCTGCGGGAATCAGCGATTTGGGGGATTTCCCTCTCCAACGCTCCAGCCAAAGCCACTCAACTGCGATCATATGCGCCAGAGTATCGCGCACCGATGGAAAACTGCCACCAACGGGGCGCAAAAAATCTTCCGCACTCAGCGGCGCGCACGCCTGGAGTTGGCGATCGCGCGCCCAGTAGTTGTGGTTCACTCCATCGCGAATGATCGACATCTGTTCCATAGAATCCTCGACGCAGCATTGCTCAGAAAAGCGCATTTGGAAAGTAAACGGTTTCGACGCGCAATTCTACGTTTAATGCTGACCCGCCCTTCACCCCACTACCCGCAAGCTATTCGAAGCGTAACGCAAAATCTCGCTGTCGGAACTCACCAGCGTCAGTCCTTCCGCGGCAGCTTGCGCAATCAGCATCCTATCGAATGGATCCTTGTGAATCGGCGGCAGCGCGTATAGCTCAGTTATATGTTGGGGACGCAGAACCAATGGAGTGGCGGCCAGTTGATCGAGCGCTTCTGACCACCAGATGCGCGGATCGCCCACATCCAGCGTGCCCTTCATGCTCTTCAGCATGACCTCCCAATAGGAAACCACGCTCAGGAAATTGGGCCCAACGGCGACAGCAGCTTTTGCATCAGTGGATAGCTTGCTCGACTGCGCTATCGAGTTGATTGCCACGTGGGTGTCAAGCAAGTACCTGCTAGCTGGAACTTCATCGCTCAACTTTTCTCACCCAAAAGTTCTTCTTCGGTGATGGGATCATCCCATCCCGGAAGTAGGCGGATGCGGCCCTTCATGCCGTCGAAACGCGCTTTGCGGCGCTCCGCGGGCGGCGGAGCAAGCTGGGCGACAGGGCGGCCGTGGCGGGTGATGACCACCTGCTCGCCGTCCTCCACCATCCGAATCAGCTCTGTGAAACGATTTTTGGCTTCCGCTGTACTGACATCCATAAATCTAATTATAGCCATAAATTATAGCCATGACAATACCTGCACCTATAATTACGTCCACTTCACTCCTAACCCATTTATTTTTAACTATCAGGACCTCCCTCCTGCGTCTTGTAAATCCGGTTAGGATCGCCCGGTAGCAATCCCTGTTCCTCCAGCGCCAGCCTTACCCGCTTCCGGAACTCCCGCATCGGCGCGTACTGTTTCGTGGCCAGCGTCTTGAAAACCACCGGGAAGATCAGCTCCGAGCCTTTGATCGCATCCACGCCCAGAATCTGCGGATCGGCTACAAAAACCTCGCGAAACTCCTCGCTCGAGCGAATCTCCATGGCAATCCCCTTCAACAGCTCCACCACCTTGTCGGGATTGGCGCTGAAATCCACGCTCACGTTGACGGTGGCCACCGAGTAGCCCACGCTCAGGTTGGCCACGGTGTTGATCTGCGAGTTGGGAATGATGTAAAGCGTTCCGTCCGCGTCGCGCACCGAGGTCTTGCGCAGCGTCATCGCCTCCACCGTTCCGGCCACCCCGGCTAGCCGCACCGTGTCTCCTACGTTGAACTGGTCTTCAATCAAAATCATCATGCCGTTGAGCATGTCGCGCACGATATTCTGCGCCGCCAGGCCGATGGCCACTCCGGCAATTCCCGCCGAAGCCAGCAACGGGGCAAGATTGACTCCCACGGCAGCCAGAAACTGCAGGCTGACGACCACGCCGATAATGGCCAGCCCCGTGGTGCGTATCACCCCCGCCAGGGTCTTCACCTGCGAGACGCGGGCCGGCCCCGGCGCATGTTGCTCGGCAATGTGGATCATCCGCGCCGTCACCATGTGCAGCAGGCGGCTGAGCACAATCCCAATCAACACCACCATCAGCAGGTGGGGCATCTTGGTGCGGATGAACTCCTGGGTATCGCCGACCCACTCATCCAGCACACGGCCCATGAACCGCCCCTCCGCAAACCAGCCTGTTCCTGCCGCCAATAACAGCACAAAAGGATGCATCCCTGAACTCCTTTCTCTAATCTAATCTGTTGGCAGGGTTAGGGTTGCTACAATCATGTTTGTCGATTCAATTTCCCCGCAAGAGTGACAAACCACGCATCTTAGGAGTGAAGGGAATGGAACTGGCAGCTTCCAGCGCTCGTGAGTCCTTGTCGGCCGTCACCGGCAGCCTGCTCCCACGGCAGTTAGTTGAAATCTACCGGCTGATGCTGCTCTCCCGCCGCGTGGACGACCGCGAAATCCTGCTCAAGCGCCAGCAGAAAATCTACTTCCAGATCTCCGGCGCGGGCCACGAAGCGCTCGCCGTCGGTGCGGCCCTGGCCATGCGCCCAGGCTACGACTGGTTCTTCCCCTACTACCGCGATCGCGCGCTCTGCCTGGCGCTGGGCTTCACCCCTATGGAAATGATGCTGCAGGCCGTCGGCGCTGCCACCGATAAGGCCAGCGGCGGCCGCCAGATGCCCACCCACTGGAGCAGCCCTTCGCTCAACATCGTCAGCCTCTCCTCCGCTACCACCACGCAGTTGCTCCACGCCGTCGGATGCGCAGAAGCCGGCCGCTACTTCAGCCTCCATCCCGAAGCTGCGGCCAAAACAGTGAGTGACTACCGCGCCTTTCGCGACGTAACCTTTCATGGCGACGAGGTGGTCTACTCCTCCCTCGGCGAAGGTTCCACCTCTCAGGGCGAGTTCTGGGAGGCCTTGAACACCGCCTCCAACAAAAAGCTCCCGGTCATCTTCTGCGTTGAAGACAACGGCTACGCCATCAGCACTCCGGTCGAGTTCAGCATGCCCGGCGGCAACATCTCCCGTCTGGTGGCCAACTTCCCCAACTTCCACTTTGTCGAGGTGGATGGCACCGATCCTGAGGCCAGCTTCCACGCCTTCCAGGCCGCCGTAGCCCACTGCCGCGCCGGTTTCGGGCCTGCCTTCGTCCACGGCCACTGCATGAGGGCTTACTCCCACTCGCTCTCCGACGATGACCGCCTCTATCGCCCCCAGGCCGAGCGTGAGACCGACCAGCTCCGCGATCCCCTCGTCAAAATGCGCTCTCGCCTGCTTCGCGAATCCATCCTCACCGAAGACGAACTCACCGCCCTGGAGCACTCGGTCGAGCGCGAAGTTGCAGAAGCCGCCGAACGCGCTCTCGAAGCCCCGCTGCCCAAAGTCTCCGAAATCACTCGCCACGTCTACTCAGACGATCTTGACCCCACCAGCTCCGTCTTCGCCACAGAGCAACCTGCCGCGCCTGGAACGGCCAGCGGTGGCAAGGCAGGTCGCGCTCTTAGCGCTGAACCAAAAACCATGGCCGACCTCATCAATGCCTGCCTCCACGACGAGATGCGCCGCGACCCGCGCATCGTCGTCTATGGCCAGGACGTGGCCGACGCCAGCCGCGAAGCCGCGCTCGCCGAGGTAAAAGGGAAGGGAGGCGTCTTCAAGCTCACCGCCGGCCTGCAAACCGAGTTCGGCTCCGAGCGCGTCTTCAACTCCCCGCTTGCCGAGGCCAACATCGTCGGCCGCGCCATCGGCTACGCGCTGCGCGGCATGAAGCCCGTCGTCGAAATTCAGTTCTTCGATTACATATGGCCGGCCATGCACCAGATTCACAACGAGCTCTCCTTGCTGCGCTGGCGCTCCAACGGCCAGTGGGCCTGCCCCATCGTGATCCGTGTCCCCATCGGCGGCTATCTCACCGGCGGCTCCATCTACCACTCGCAATCCGGCGAGAGTATCTTCACCCACATCCCCGGCCTGCGCGTCGTCATGCCCTCCAACGCCCTCGACGCCAACGGCCTGCTGCGCACCGCCATTCGCTGCGACGACCCCGTCCTCTTCCTCGAACACAAGCGCCTCTATCGCGAGACCCACGACCGCGCGCCCTATCCCGGCCCGGAGTTCGCCATCCCCTTCGGCAAGGCCCGCATCGTCCGACCCGGCTCTGACCTCACGCTCATCACCTACGGCGCATTAGTCCCTCGCTCCCTGCAAGCCGCCGAACGCGCCAGGCGAGAGCACAACATCGACGTCGAAATCCTCGACCTGCGTACGCTGAATCCCTATGACTGGGAATCCATCGCCGCATCGGTTCGCAAAACCAGCCGCGTCCTCGTCGCTCATGAGGACATGCTCAGTTGGGGCTATGGCGCTGAGATCGCCGCCCGCATTGCCGATGAGCTCTTCGACGCCCTCGACGCCCCCGTCCGCCGCATCGGCGCCATGGACACCTTCGTTGCCTACCAGCCCATCCTCGAAGACGCCATCCTCCCCCAGCCCGAGACCATCCTCAAAGCCATCGTGGATTTGAAGGCGTATTAATACGAGAATTTGAGTAAAGAGGCGCTTTCATCCCCGGTCTCCAATTGCAAGGGACCGGTGGCACCCTCAGCGTGGTTTGGAAATCTCACGTGGATCGGGGCCACTCGCCAAGGACACTTCGACATTGAATCTGACTCTGCTATACTTCGTGCAAATTCCACTTTACACCCGTGAGGGTTCTCTATGCGACGTTACGTCGAGACACGCTCAAGGCAATCCTTTATCCCTCCCAAGTCTCCGAGAGTCCATTTGAAAGCGAAGCCGTCGTTTCTTAGAAGACACCGAAAGGCATTATCGCTGATTGGCGCATTGATTGTGTTTCTCACCTTCGTGCTTAAAGACACCAAACAGCAACACTTGAGGGACGAAATTGACGACTTGAAAGGTGCACGTCGCTCTTTGATGGTTCTTATGGAGGTATTCCGTGTGGAAATTGGCGAAGCACCTATTAAGGATTACTCCAAGCATATTCACGTCCATTCAATCAGAGAGGCGATGGAGTACCGAGTAATGGTGTATGGCGAATTGGCTAGACTGACTGACAGGTCTCAACGGTTTGGTCCGACCATCTTTGCGATGCTGGACGTTGGACTATTTTCTGTACACAGTGTGAATTTGAGTCTTGATGAGTGGGAATCAACTTCCACGGCTCTGTTGGACAAGGAAAGGCTCATACATGCACAAGTTGGTAAACTTGCCAACGTGCCCCTTGCGGAGCAAAGCGCCCGTCTCAATAAAGCATTTGAAGAAATAGATGAATGCAAGGACCGTGAGTGGGAGTTACACCAAGCACTTTTACAGCACGCAAGCGAACTGTCCGCTTTCGCGCTTTTTCGGCAGTCGCATTTGAGCGACGTGTATGCGAATTATGAATATGGTGGGTACCTTTTTTACTTCGTCGGGTGGTCTCTTGCATTTATGGGAAAGTTACTTGGAGACGACTCTTAGATTTCCATAGGCAGCGCACACACAGCTTTGGTCGAGGGTAAACCTCAATCCCCCCAAGAGATTGAGTTGATTTTCTTCTGGCGGGTGGCCCTTGTCTCATACCGAATTTTATTAAGTTGAGGGTGCCCCCGGTCCCTCGCTTTTGGGGACCGGGGAGGGGAAATCAAACTGCCGGTAGCGCATCCACTCGGGCAGTTGCCAACCTCTCTCACGGGCTGTCCACTCGGATTCGATCTCTACGATTCCGCGCATACCTGTCTAGTGGCGAAAGCTCGACCATTTCCAATCCTCCGGCTTTTCCACCAGCCCTCGACGAACCGGATTGCGATGAATATAGCGTAACTTCTCCACGAACTTCTCGTGCGTTGAGATGTTGAAATCATAATAATGCGCCTGCCAAAAGGGTCTTTCGCGTCTGCGCATTGAAACCGAAAGCTTGAGGGCCTGAACGGTTCTGGATAAAAGCCCGCGCCCTGGCTCATTGACCAACAGATGCACGTGCTCCGGCATGACCACATAACCAGCAACTGCAAAAAGATAGCGCAGCCGAACGCGCTCCAACGCATCTTCAAAAAGCTCCATGGCCGTGCCCGACGACAGGTAGGCACGACGGCGGAAACAACTAAAGGTGAGGAAGTGGAACTCCCCCGTTTGCTGATTACGGATGCGCTCACCTTTCATACATTGCGAGGATACTCCTACCGAGGGCGGTTTGGGCAGAGAGGCGCTTCCATCCCCGGTCCTCAACTGCGAGGGACCGGGGGCACCCTCATCTAGCTTGGAAAGGTCACCGAGACCGGGGGTACCCGCCCCCTGGATAAAAACAGAGGAGTAAAATGCATTGTGATTGATGATGTTTCCAGTATTACCCTTAGAGAGGACAGATTGATGCATGATAACCTTCCCAATCGAGATCAAGATCCAGTCTTAACGCTCTATGCACATTATTTTCTCGCGGCCGAGTTGATGCGCTCTAATTACGCCAAACTTCAATCAAAGCTGAAACAGCGCGGTCGTTTAAGCCGCAATGATATTGTCGATCAAGGCATTTATTTCAGCACTTGGCTTGGCTTTCTTGGTGTGACATGCGAAGGCTTCAGAAAACTTAGATTTCGACTTTTACTGCATGATAATCGTCCAGAAGACTTCCGCGAACTTATCCCGAAATCCGATTGGATAGGAGGAATGATAAAACAGCATGCTGATCCGTTGAGGGAATTCCGGAATAACGTCTTCCATCTCCGGGACGATATCGGTGCGATTGAGCGGTTCTTCGCCAATGGATCTGTATACCTTAGATGGGCCGAAGAGTTACATACTGCGTTCGGTGACTTATTTTCGAAGTATCGTATCCTATGTGAAGTACACTACATAATACACAATCGTAAAATCGAGATGTTTGGTAGCGAACCCTAAGTTTTGGCAATCTCATCTATTCCCCAAAGTAGTTGGCGGGTGGCCTCGGTCTCATACCGTAATTTATCAAGTTGAGGGTGCCCCGGAGCCTGTACTGAGCGAAGTCGAATTATCCCTCGCATTTGGGGACCCGGGATTCCACGAATCCCATGGCGCGCAAGCGCCGTCTGCCCGGGCGGCAAGCCCTTGCAGATTATTTCCCCACTTCGTGCACAATGATCCTCAGAAGTCTCCCCTCCAATCGTCCCGGTACGCCCTCTTCGCGCTGCCTGTTAGCCAGAAGAGGCCGAAACGGCCCGTAACTCCTTATCCTGGACGACTTTGCAGGGAACTCCTTTGTTTTGACGATTTTACAGCGCAACCCCGTCTGTAACCTCTAGAAAACAACGACTTTGCATCCAAAGTACGGGTGGGGGTGTACCACGAAACTTAAGCGAACGTATAGCGAGCGATTGGCTCCACCGCCGGTGGCAGGAGGTTAGTGTTCGCCTGGAGGCAGCTTGCAGCAATCTCCGGCCTCGGGAGGCTCACTGGCGCCCGCATCCAGAACCACCTTCCACTGCCCGTCCGCCTGCTTCTTCCAAACAGTGATGTACCGCCCCTTCACCGTCACTGGATCACCGCTGGCATCCTTGCTGTGTCCCTCGTAGTGGCCCCAGGTGTAGCCCATATCGCCCGACGGCCCCATCATCGCGTCAGTCGGCGTCCACGTCAGTTGATAGACCTTGGGATCCCAGTTGGCGGATTTCTGAATCGCCACCTTGCCAATCAGCGGAGCAGCCGCATTGCCCAGCGCCACGCCGTCATCGGCAAACCAATCGGCAAAGCCCGCTCCGCCGCGCTCAAGCACGTCCTTGGCAAAGCGCGCCTCCAGATCGAAGAGCAGCATCTTGCCGGCGTTCACCGTCGGGTCGGTCAACGGATTGGGCTTATCCTGCGCCGACGCATCCGGAAACGCCAACTGCGCCTGCGCCGTCCAAGGAGCCACTCCCAGCCTCAATCCCGCCAGCACCACTGCACAAAGAAAAACTCTCCACCTTCCAGCCACGTTCCGTCCCTCCTGCAACACAATAAGGTTATATGCCCATCGTACAACAATGGTTTTCGTGGTTGCTGGGAGGATTGTCTCATCTGGATGAGAGCCAAGCCGAAGTGGCCAATATTGAGCAGACCGCAACCAGCAGACCGCGTAAGCATGATTCAGTCAAGATCAGGTGCAAGAGCCTGCGCGATGAGGTAGTAATCAGATGGAAGACCCCCGGTGCAAGATCGCGGCGGCTGAGTCGGAAGACCCTCGGTGCAAGAGCCTGCTTATGGGCGCGGAGGTTGCGATGGAAGACCCTCGCTGCAAGGGCATGAGCTATAGCGTGTCGATTGAGATGGAAGACCCACGCTGCATGAGCATGCTCAGTAGCGCGGCGATGGTGATGGAAGATCCTCGCTGTCAGAACCTGCGCAATTGGTAATGGAGACTTCAACAGGCACTAACACACGCGTCGTCATCCTATCGGCGGCATAATCCAGAGAATTGCAACCCGAATTGAAGGAGATCTTAGATGCTCTTGTTACTCATTATTGTTCTGGTGCTCGTATTCGCCGGAGGCGGTGGATATTACGGCTACAACCGGTGGGGCTCCGGCGGAGGAGCAGGCATAAGCCTTGGCACAATCCTGGTGATTTTGCTGGTGTTATATCTGCTTGGAATTATCTGATTGAGCGCTTTGCGGCAAGTTAGGCCCGCTGCCTTTAGACTGGCCGCGGGATGTAAACCGCTGTCTAGGTGCGCGACGTGGGCAAGGTAACTGGAGTGTGGAGGGAAAAGATGGGGATCGCAATGAGTAATGCGCTGGCGATGGTGCGCTATCATGATTCTCGATTTTTACAGGATTTCAGCGGTCGCGACTTGTTCTGGCTGCTGATCGGGGTGATGCTGGGCATAGTCATAATGTGGGTAATCTCGAGGCGTGGGCGGCGCTGGTTCTAGGGCCTGTTAACACTACCTCAGGCGGATGGCGTTGCGAGCGAAAAACCGCCCAGATCGAGGCCCTCGCGGACAGGTCTTTGTCCGCGGGGTGGAGACGGGGCGGAATCCGAAGGGTCATCTTCATTACATGCGCGAGATCATCAGTGCGGCCAGTTGGCGCAACTGCGGCTGGCTCACATAAGGCTTTCCCGGCCAACCATGATCCGTGTCAATGAAAGAGGACAGGGCCACTCCTCGCGCGCCCTTCATGAAATAGAGGATTGATTCCATTCCCATGACCTTGCCGATGAAAGCCTGGTCGCCAACTCCCTTGACATCGCCGCCATAAACGCCTTGCATTTGTTTCGATTGGTTGTAGTTTTTTGTATCTAAAAATGTGACCAGTAAAATCATTTTCCCGTTGGGCAAGGCAAAGTTAAGATCGCCGCCCGCGCCCTTATGGACATCCGGAGGAACCAATACGACCCCGGACAATCCGGTTACCTTGGCGACATCGGCCGCAGTTAAGATTTTTGCGTAAGCCGGGTTGGTCGTTCCGCCTGTTTGAGCCCATGCCACGGTTGTCACCAGCATGATCATAATAATTACTATTGCGCTCATCGCTACCCACTTAGAACGCTTCATCTTTCTCTTTCCTCCTGGCCGCGATTTCCATCTTTTCTCCCGGCTACGGACCAATATACGCCCAATATGCCTCCGTCAGCGATCTTTCTTGTTGACGACAATTCAATGGTTGGCTTCTAAACCCCTTCCAGCGCCACCAATATCTGCGGCCCCAATTGGCTCACGCTGCCCGCGCCGAGCGTCAGAATCAGGTCGCCTTCGCGGACCTGGCCGGCAATAGCGGCCACCGCGGCAGCAAACTCCGGGGCATAATGAACGGTTGGCCCCTGAATCCTGTTGGCCAGCCCCTCCGCCGTCACGCCGGGGATGGGTTCTTCGCTGGCGGCGTAGATGGGCAGCACGATGACCGTATCCGCGTCGGCGAATGCGCTGCTGAACTCGTCCAGCAGATCCCTGGTCCGCGTGTAACGGTGGGGCTGGAAGACGACGAAGATGCGCTGGTGGCCGCACTCGCGGGCGGCGGCCAGCGTAGCGCGAATCTCCGTGGGATGGTGGCCGTAGTCGTCCACCACGGTCACGCCGCGCGCCGTCCCTCGCAATTGGAATCTCCGATCCACTCCGCGAAAATGGCTCAGTCCCTCGGCAATCTTTTCCGCCTCAATTCCCAACTGATGCGCGATTGCCACCGCGGCCGTGGCGTTCAGCACATTGTGCCGTCCGGGCACGTGCAGCTCAAAAGGTCCCAGCGGCTCCAGCTCGGTCATCACCTGGAACCGGGCGAAGGTTCCCACCACTGTATCCAAAAACTCCAGCCGGTAGTCTGCCTCAGCGGCCACCCCGTAAGTAAAAACCCGCCGATGCGCGCGCGGCAAAATTCCAGCCAGCAGCGGATTGTCCACGCATGCGGTCACCGCGCCGTAAAACGGCAGCTTGTCTATGAATGTCAGGAAGGCCTGCTCCACGTCGGTCATGTCGCGGTAGCAGTCCATATGCTCGCGGTCGAGATTGGTGACCACCGCCAGGATGGGCGAGAGCTTCAAGAATGATCGGTCGCTTTCGTCAGCCTCCACCACCATGTATTGTGATTTACCCAGCTTGGCGTTCGAGCCCAGCGCATCCACCCGCCCGCCGACCACGATCGTCGGGTCCAGTCCGCCGGCGGCCAGCACCGCGGCCACCATCGATGTCGTCGTCGTCTTGCCGTGCATCCCGGCGATGGCGATGCCGTACTTCAGCCTCATCAGCTCGGCCAGCATCTCCGCCCGCTGAATCACCGGAATCTTGCGGGCATGCGCCTCCAGCACCTCGGGGTTGGCCGCGCTGATGGCGGAGCTGGTCACTACCACCGTTGCCCCGGCCACGTGCCCGGCCTCATGTCCCTCGTAGATGGTGGCGCCCATCTGCGCCAGCCGGTCCGTCACCGCGGAGAGGCGCAGATCGGAGCCGGAGACCTGGAATCCGAGGTTGAGCAGAATCTCCGCAATGCCGCTCATGCCGATGCCGCCGATGCCGATGAAGTGCGCGTGCTGGGAGGTGGCGAACATGATGTGTGAAACTACACTGTAACACTTCACCGGCAGGGCTGAGAGGCCTGTTAAAGCAGTTTTCAATCAGCCCGCTGCCCGGACAATGCGGCTTTTCAGCTTATTCAGGGAGTGAATACTCGAAGTCGTACGAGTGCTGACCGTTTACGATGTGAATGGTGAACGTGCCTGCTATGCCCTTCAGTTCCCCTGTTCCGGAGCCTGGCACGACAATCACCGTCATTTTGTACCCGCTCCGATCCATCGTGGCCGTGTGTTGTAGTGCAAAACTGCCGTGTTTTCCCGCGAGAGTTCCCGTGACCATTTCGATCGCCACGTAACCGGCCTCTCCCTTCTTTGGATCGCCACCCGAGAACATCTCGCCCTTGGTCGTCGCTTCCAGATCGCCGTGGATAATCTTGTCGATGGAGAATCTGCTAAGCCCCTCAGCGGGTGGAGGCGTGAGCGGCTGAACACTCACAGTGAACGTGCCATGTGCATGGTGAGTCATCGGTATCTCCTTTTGCTGTGCAAAGGCAAACGGTGTGAGCAGCAGAAAGGTAAAAGCGGTCAAGAGCTGGCGGCGAATATCGAGCATTTTACGTCAGACCTCGTATGCTGGTTCAGAATATAAGCGTTATTGCACCGTCTCCTCGACGAGAACAATGTCATAGCTCATGCCGTCGCTGGAGGCGTTCGTCTTGGCCAGGTAATGCAGTTTGTTGGGAGAATCGAACACGCATCTCGTCCCTTTCACCAGGCCATCGTATTGCTGGTCTTCTTTCCCGTCCACCACCACAAACTGCTTGGTCCCTACTCCGGCCATATAGGCCACATGCCTGCTGTCCGGGCTGAAGATGAATTCGCCAACGCCGTCGTAAGACCGCTCTTCTTTGCCGTCCACCACGGCAGACCACTTCTCGCTCACCTTGTAGCGTTTCTCGCCAACTTTCGCCGCGTAGGCCACGCGCTTGCTGTCCGGGCTAAAGAAAAGGCGGCTGATTTCCGCGTAGGCTTTGCCTTCCATGCCATTCGCCACCACCGCCCACAGCTCGTCAACCTCCACGGCATAAGCCACCTGCTGGCTGTCCGGGCTGACAACGAGATTGCTAACGGCATCGTAGGATTTCTCGTGCTTGCCGTTGAATACGACGGTCCACTTGTCGTTGATCTGCGCCGCAAATGTCATGCCCCTGCCGTCAGGGCTATAGATGATCTTCCAGTCGCTGACGGCATCGCTGCCGATGTCATCGTAGGAGCCCTGCCTCTTTCCATCGACCAGGATTACTGCCTTCCCGTCGATATTGGCCACATAGGTCACGTGACGGCTGTCAGGGCTGAAGATGAGGCCGCGCGCGTCATCGTAGGGTTTACTTTCTTTTCCGTCCACCACCGCAACCCAATGCTCGCCGTCCCTGGCCAGATATCCCACGCGGCTGCTGTCCGGGCTGAACGCCATGCTCGGCCCTGCGATGAGGTCGTACGCTTTCTCCTCTTTGCCATCCACCACGACCAGCCACTTCCCGCCATCTCTGGCCATATACGCCAGCCGCCGGCTGTCCGGACTGAAGATGAGATAGTCAGCCTCATTGTAGGGGCTTTCATCTTTGCCGCCCACCACCACATGCAGCTTCCCGCCTATCGAAGCCACATAGGCCACGCGCTTGCTGTCAGGGCTGAAAATGACGCTCGGCACTTTGATGAAGTCGTAAGGCTTCTCCTCTTTGCCGTCCACCGTGACCAGCCGCTTCGCGTCTGCCTTCGTCACATAGGCCACGTGCCGGCTATCCGGGCTGGAGACAGGCTGGCCTAAGACGGAGGAGGCATCAATGTGGCAGATCAGTTTTCCCGGGCCGGCTTTCTCACCATGAAAGACCGCGTTGATCCATTTGCAGCTCGTAGTGGGGAGGAGCAGTACGAGCAGGAGCAGGGCATTGATAGTTCGCATCGTCATTCCTTTCTCTGCGCGAAGTTGGCGATTTCCGTGATCACTGTGAATTTTAGCTGACGGCCATGACCGCCCGCTTGCGGCGCACCAGCAGCGGCAGCACCTGCGCCTGCGCAGCGTCTACCGTGAGGCCATGCCTCGTGCGCAGCTCCTCCACCTTGCCGTGCTCGATGAAGCGGTCGGGCCAGCCGATGCGCACCACCGGAACCGTGCTGCCCAGCTCGTCCAGCGCTTCCAGCACCGCCGAGCCAAAGCCGCCCATCTTCACGTGGTCTTCAAAGGTGACAAAAGCGGCCACGTGTTTGGCATAGTTGGCGAGCATCTCGCGGTCAATCGGCTTGATGAAGCGCGGGTTGATCACCGCGGCGGAGTAGCCGGCGCACTCCAGTCGCGCGGCCAGTTCCTGCGCCAGCGTGATCATCGGTCCCAGGCCGAGGATCGCTACGTCAAAGCCGTCCTTGAGCACCTGCGCCTTGCCTACGGGGATAACCTGCGGCTCGGGCTTGCGTGCCGCGTCCGGTCCCAAACCGCGCGGATAGCGGATGGCGCTCGGCCCCGGAAGCTGAAGTGCGGTCTTCATCATGTCGGCCAGTTCGTCCTCGTCCTTAGGAGCCATCAACACCATCTCTGGCACGCCGCGCAGGTAAGCGATGTCGAAGAGGCCGTGATGCGTAGGCCCATCGTCGCCCGATAGCCCTCCGCGATCCATGCAGAAGAGCACCGGCAGCTTTTGCAGGGCCACGTCGTGCACGATGCAGTCGAAGGCGCGCTGCAAAAATGTGGAGTAGATGGCGACCACCGGCCGGTAGCCGCGAGCGGCCATGCCGGCGGCGAAGACCACGGCGTGCTCCTCGGCAATGCCCACGTCAAAATACCGTTTCGGATGATGCGGCCGGAATAAATCCAATCCCGTACCGCTGGGCATTGCGGCGGTGATGGCCACGATTTTCTCGTCCTGGTTGGCCAGTTGCACCAGCGTTGTCGCAAAAACCTCGGCGTAGCTCAGTTGTCCGGCAGGCTTGGTCTCGCCGGTATCCGGGTCGTAGGGGCCAAGCCCGTGAAATTTTTTCTGCCCGTCCAGCGCCGGTTGGTAGCCGCGGCCCTTTTGCGTCAGCACGTGCAGCAGCACGGGGCGGTTCTGCGTCTTGAGAAAGTTGAAGGTCTCCACCAGCAGCGGGATATTGTGGCCGTCGAGTGGGCCATAGTACTGCAGGTCAAACTCCTCAAAGAGAATCGAGGGCCACAGCATGCTCTTGGCGGCTTCTTCAGCGCGGTGCGCCACCTCCACCGCGGTCTTGCCGCCCACCTTCTCGAGGATGCGCTTGGCCCGCTCGTGCAGGCTCGTGTATTGCTCGGTGGTGACGATCTTGTGAAAGTAGCGGGCGATGGCGCCCACGTTGCGGTCGATGGACCACTCGTTGTCGTTCAGCACCACAATCAGCCGCTTGGTCTGTTCGGCAATGTTGTTCAGGGCTTCAAATGAAATCCCATTGGTGAAGGCCGCGTCGCCGGCCACTGCAATCACGTGCTCCTTGCCGCCCGCCAGATCGCGCGCCACGGCCATGCCCAGCGCCGCTGAGAGCGCCGTGCCTGCGTGACCCGCTCCGTAGCAGTCGTGCTCGCTCTCCGTGCGCAGCATAAAGCCGTTCAGCCCGCCCGGCTGGCGAATCGTTCCCATGTGCTCCAGCCGCCCGGTCAGCATCTTGTGAACGTAGGCCTGGTGGCTCACGTCGAACAGCAGTTTGTCCGTGGGAGTGTTGAAGACCGTATGCAGGGCCAAGGTCAGCTCGACTACTCCAAGATTCGGGCCCAGGTGGCCGCCCGTCTTCGCGAGCGACTGAATGAGGAATTCGCGAATCTCCTCGGCCAGCTCGTCCATCTGCGTAAAGTTCAGGCGCTTCAGATCGGCGGGCGAGTGAATGGATTCCAGCAGTGTTCCCATGGTTTTCCTTACCCTGAAAAAGGCAGGGCAGCCAGGCAAAAAGACCTCTGACACAGGGGCCATTGAAACCACTTTGCCAACAGTTAGTATACCAACGCTGCGGATTCAACCGTTGATGGCTTAGACGGACTGAAACGCGTTTGGATTAATCAGTTTTTTGCGGCATCCAGCATATAGAAAAGGCCGCCCTCGGGCGGCCTCTCATTCTTGCTCTTATGGAGCAGGGCAGGGAATT
This sequence comes from Occallatibacter sp., assembly GCA_050012015.1. Classification (GTDB taxonomy): domain Bacteria; phylum Acidobacteriota; class Terriglobia; order Terriglobales; family Acidobacteriaceae; genus Telmatobacter. Next base: position 82,427 of record JBEKHZ010000001.1, read on the forward strand.
ACGCTCTACGGCTGCGCCTGCTCGGGCAGGGGTGTGGCTGGCCACACCGTGTCCGTGTTTGCCTGGGCTGTGAACCAGTTGTTGTCCCAGAGATTTTGGTAGAATGCGCCGGTAATCTCGGCGGCGCGTGGTCCAAACGTAGGCCGGCCGCCTTCCAGGAAGAAGACCGTCACCAGTCTGCCTTGCGGCGAGTCGGACCACGACGCGAACCAGCCGAAGCGGGTGCCCTTGGCCGAGCAGGTTCCCGTCTTGCCAAACACCGGCAGCTCGTGGAAGTTGGCCTTCAACCGGCGGGCTGTGCCATACTCCACCGCGCCCGCCATGCCGTCTTGCAGGTCGGGAACAAAGCGCGCAATGTCCAGCGTGCGCTTGATCTTCGGTGTAAAGCCGGCGGCCTCTTCCGGCGTCGCCGGATGCTGCAGGTAGTAGAGCGTTCCGCCGTTGGCCAGTGCGGCCACAAACGCGCCTAATTGCAGCGGTGTCAGCGAAACTCCCTGCCCATAGCTGCACATGCGGCCCACGCCGCCCTGCGAGGCGGGCAGTGGCTCGTCGGGATAGACGCCCAACTGTTCGCCTTCAATGTTGTATCCGGCCAGCTCTCCCAGGCCAAACTGGTTGGCGTAATAGTGCACGCGTTCAAAGCCCAGTTCGCGGCCCAGATACTCAAAATAGAGGTTGTTGCTTTTGGCCAGCGCCTGGGTCATGTTCATTTCGTAACCGCCCAGCCTGATCAGCGTGTCGCGCGTAACCAGTCCTTCGGAGAGAGCGGCCAGAGCCACCGTGAGCTTGATAGTGGAGCAGGGCTCTGCGCCCGGTGAAAGTGCCAGCTTCTGGTTGACTATAGCCAGAATTCGCCCATTGGAGGGGTTGATGACTACCGCTGTGCCGTTCATGTCGCCCATGGCATCGATGGCGGCCTGGCGAACCACTGGATCCTCGCCGGCCGTTACGTCATTCGCAAAGATATCTCCCTTGGCATAGGAGCTGGCAGTGAAGCGCTCATGGTAGCGGTGGCGGCGGGTGGTCGCAGTGGTGCGGCGCGCGCCCGCTTTGGTGCTGCTGCTAGCGCTCCGGTGAACGATGCTCTTGGCCGGTGCTGCCTTGTGTGCTGTGTGAGCAGTTCTATGAGTCGTTCCTGCGTGAGCGGCTGTGGTGTGCGTCGACCCTGTGTGAACGGTAGAGGTTGTGTGGGCTGCCGGCTTGGCAGCATGAGTCGCCGAGTGAGTTGTGGCAGGATGGTTGGCGGCGTGATGGGGCTCTGTCACATGGGAGTCGGTTGTTTTGGTGTGGTGCTCAGGGCGTGGGGCGTCCAGCGCCGCCGCGACCCCGGTTGCCGTGCCAAATCCGATTACAAACAGTGCACAAGCCCAAACGCGGGAACAATTCATCCAGCCGGTATCCTCTCTCCTACGGAGTGTCGATCGGTTCGTCTCCTAAGCGGAGGCGTATTACCTGCCGTTCCATCCTAACGATCTCTGGAACGGCTCTCCCCATTAGTCAGATGCGTCCATCCTTTATTAGATGGCTATGCGTTCACCGGAACGATCGGCTCTAAAGGGTACATCTCTCTTATCTGTCTCTCCGCACACGACTTACACCTCGGTTGCGGATGAAGACACCTCAAATGCAGGCGCACCGGCTGGCTGGTGCATAAAGCCCCCATGGCATTTGTGAGCTATATTGCACTATACGCCCTCCAAGGTCACTTTCATAGTGAACCCTCATTACAACTTAAGGTTGCGCAGGATGGTTGGCTTTTCCAAATCTGGCTGTGCATCTTCGTTGGCCTCGGGGAAGAGCATCGAACCTGGCTGCGCGCGGTAATCGTCCAGTACCGGCCGGTTGCGCGCTCCGCTCGGATACGCTGGATAGTAATCCCTGGGTGGTTGAGTGTAGGCCGGTTCCTCCGCTAATTCTGCAAACCTCGGCGGAGCAGGTGTGGTTTCCCATTCAGTCTCTTCGGGTTCAGCGGGCATGGCCGTCTCCGCTGGCGGCTCTGCAGCAGCCGCGGACTCTTTGGCGGTCGTTGGCTCCGAGAAGAATCCATCCTCATCCCACTTGCCAGGATTACTCGCGGTCTCCACCTTCTCTTGTGCGACGCTCTCTTCCTCGTTCTCTTCCTCCTGCGAAAGAAATCTCGGAGGCTTGGGCGTCAGCACAGGCGCTGGTGCGGGCTCGCGACTCCCCTCGTTGCGTGATACCAGCGATATCTGCGCCACCGGTGCGGGAGATATGGGAATCGATACCACCGGCGCTTCAGCCGCTTCCATCAAGCGCTTGCGGCGCTCCGGCATCTGCTCGCGAAAGCCGGTGGCAATCACGGTTATCTTGACCTCTTCACCCATCTTCTCGTCCTGCACCGCTCCGAAGACGATGTTGGCGTCATCATGGGCGGCGGACTGAATCAGCAGCGATGCATCGTTGACCTCGGAGAGCTTCAGCGAGCTGGAGGCTGTGATATTGATGAGAATTCCGCGTGCTCCGTCCATGGCGCCGGCTTCCAGAAATGGCGAAGACATGGCAGCCTGGGCCGCTTCCACGGCGCGATTTTTACCCGAGCGCACCGCCGTGCCCATCACCGCGTGCCCCATGCCGGCCATGGTGGTTTTTATGTCGGCAAAGTCGCGGTTGATGATGCCCGGAATGGTGATAACGTCGCTGATGCACTGCACCCCCTGGCGCAGCACGTCGTCGGCGATGTGGAAGCTCTCGAAGAAGCCTACGTCCTTGGCCACCTCCATCAGCTTCTCGTTGGGAATCACGATCAGCGTGTCCACGCACTCCACCAGCTCCTTGAGCCCGCGCTCCGCCTGCTGTTGGCGGCGCTTGCCTTCAAAAGCAAATGGCCGCGTGACCACGGCCACGGTGAGAATGCCCATCTCGCTGGCCAGCGAGGCGATTACCGGCGTTGCGCCGGTGCCCGTACCGCCGCCCAGCCCGGCGGTGATGAAGATCATGTCCGCGCCTTCCAGCGCCTCGATGATCTTCTCCGAATCTTCCAGAGCGGCGCGCCGGCCCAGGTCCGGGTCCGAGCCCGCGCCCAGACCCGAGGTTAGCCGCACTCCCAGTTGCAGCTTCACCGGAGCCTGCGAGGCCTTGAGCGCCTGCACGTCGGTGTTGGCGGCGATAAACTCCACGCCCGACATGCGCGACTGGATCATGCGGTTGACCGCGTTGCCGCCACCCCCGCCCACGCCGATGACCTTGATGCGCGCTCCGTGCACGCTCTCTTCGTGGTACTGGATGCGCATCTCTACGACGTCTTTCCTCAACTGTTCCATATCGGCTTCAGCCTCCTGATCGATGCTCTCCTCAAAACTTAGTAAGTGCCTGCAAACGCGTTCCTCAGCCTGGAGCTAAAAGTGGTATTCGGCTCAACGGCGTTTTTTTTAATGCGCTGGGCATACTGAATCATGCCAATGGCCACGGAAAAACTGGGATGAGCCAGCTCGCCGGGCATATTCGTCGAGAGGCGCACGGGAGTTCCAATGCGCGCCGGAACCCGCAGTTGGCTCTCGGTGAGATACAGCATTCCGGGCAGCATAGCCCCGCCGCCGGTCAGCACACAGCCGGCGCCCAGGGCCTCCAGCACGCCGCCCTCGCGCAGGCTATCCTTCACGTAATAAAGCAGTTCGCAGGCCCGGGGCTCCAGAATTTCTGCCACTCTGCGCAGGCTCAGCGTCTCCGGCTGGGGATTGTGAATCTCTATCGCCGCATCCATCGGCACGTCTGTCACCACGGCGTGGCCGTAGAGGCGCTTCAGTTCCTCGGCCTGCGCCACCGGCATCCCCAGTATCTTTGCCAGGTCATTGGTAAAGTGCTGTCCTCCAATCCGTATGGAGGCCGTATGCACCACCGCGCCCTCGAAAAACACGATCAGGTCGGTAGAGTGGCAGCCAATGTCGATCAGGCAAATGCCCAGCTCCCGCTCGTCGGCATACAAGGTGGACTCCGCCGCGGCAATCGACTCCAAAACCGCCTCTGTCACTTCAAGCCCGGCCCGGTTGGCGCAGGTCACTGTGCTTTGAAACGCGCTTTCGGAGCAGGTAGCGATGTGCAGATCCACTTCCAGCCTCTTGCCCACCATGCCCTTCGGGTCGGAGATGCCCGGCTGCCCGTCGAGAATAAACTGGCGGCGCAGCAGGTGTAAAATTCTGCGATCCGGCGGCTTTTCAATAGATTGCGCCTGTTTAACCGCTCTTCGCACATCCTCTTCGTTGATCTCCCGCACGCGGCCGCTCAGCTCGATTCCGCCGTTGGTGTTCAGCCCCATAATGTGCGGCCCGCCTACGCCCACCACGCACTCACCTATATTGATGCGCGCCGCAAACTCGGCCTGCTTGACGGCTGCCTCCACCGCCTTGGTTGCCAGGCCAAGCTCGGCAATCAGTCCCTTGCGCATTCCCGCCGATGCCACGATCCCGTGCCCGCAGTAGCGCGGCACGTCTTCATACAGCTCCGCCGCCAACACGCGGGTCCACATGCTTCCGATATCCAGCACTACGATAAGGTCGTCACGATTCCGGCTCATGGCGCTCACTGACCCAGCTCGGCAGTCGCAGCCGGGCGGGTGTTTGGGGCGGTCTTCTGCTTGCTGATGTTCTGCGCGGCTCGATGAGCCTCCGCGCGCTTCTTATCCTTCGCCTTCGCTGTCCGTGCGGCAGTCCTGGTCATCGCGCTCTTTTTCTTCGTAGCGGGCGGTTTCGCCTTGACGCTGCCTTTTCCAGCCGGCTTTGCCGCTGCCTTTTGAGCCTTGACCGGGGTGGCTTTCATTCTCGGAGACTTGCCTGCAACATGTTCCTTTTCAGCTACTTGTCCAGAATGTGTTTGACTCTCGCTGCCGTTCCCAGCGTTCAACTCGCCAGCCGCCGCTTGCGTTGCATCGTTGGTAGCCATCTCCAACACCACCTGCTGCTCATAGCGCAGGTCCACTGCAGCCAGCTTGGGATACTGCTGCAGCCAATCGTTGATGTTTGCCTTGTAATGCTGGTAGCGCTCCAGAAAATGGTCCTCGCCGAAGTGAGCCAGGATGTCGCCACTCTGTTCGGGCATCAGCACGCGGGCGTCCGCCGGATCGCTCAGGTCAATCTCCGAAATCTGCTCGGAGAACTTCTGTCCACTGGAGTCCAACTCGGCCAGCAGCCGCTGATAGACCGCCATGCGCGCCTTGTGTGAATCAGGCGTGTCCTGTGCGTTAATCCCGGTCACCACCGGAAACGAATAATGATGCTGGGCCATCATGGCCGCCGGCATGCTCAGCAGAACCCCGCTCGCGTCCACAAGGCCGATCTGCGTTCCCTGGCGCACAAAAGCCACCGGCTTCCGCTCAACAATGGAGACGTGTATCTGGTCCGGCAGCAGGCGCATCACCGTGGCTTGTTCTACCCAGGGAATCTCTTCAAGTTGACGCCGCCGCTCGGCCAGCGGAACAAAGAAGATATTGCGCCCGATGTCTTCGCCGAAGACAGGCAGCAAATCCGCGCGGCTGACCTCGGTAAGCCCGCTCGCATATATATTGTCAGTCCCTTGAATGCGGAAGTGCGCGTCGCTGCTCAGGAAGTTGATGAAAACAAAGGCGCAAGCGGCCATTCCGCCCACTGTTGTCAGCGTCAGTAAAGCGCGCCCCACCGCCTTTGTGCGGCTCCACCGGGACTTCTTCTGCGCGCCAAAGCGAGGCTTTCCCTTCCGGGGAAACTCCTCGACTTCCGGATCTTCTATTTCAAGAGGTGTGCTTGCCGGCTCACGGTTCTGTGAGGGCGCATATTGCTGCTCACGCCGCGAGAGAGCTTCCTCGGGCGCTTCATCCTCCCAAAAGAGGGAACGGGTTTTGTTACTGCTCTGATTCTTCACGCCTGAGCAAGGTCGTGAGAGAGTCGCCAGCCTCCAATATAGCGCCGCGCCGCCGGAATAGCCACCCTGATGCCCGGAGGAACCTGCAAAGTTACGGGCCGTTCGTTATGCGGTAGTGGAGACGGACTCGACGCTGGTAGCGCTTGAATTTTACGCGCGGCGAAAACAAAAATGGTGTATAGTTGATATATGTACGGTAATCTTACGTACAAGATAGGGAGGCGATTTTCATGGCGCTGGCTTTACGCACTGAGCGAACGGAGGCTCGTCTGCTTCCCGAGCAAAAAAAACGCATTGAGCGGGCAGCCCGGCTCAAAGGGCTTTCTCTATCCGATTTCATCGTGCAACATGCGGACGAAGCAGCCATCCGGACTATTCAGACGCACGCCAGTTGGACTCTCGAAGACCGGGACCGCGACTTTTTCGTCCAGGCCCTGCTCAATCCGCCAGAGCCCAGCTTCCGCATGAAGGCTGCTGTCAAACGTTATAAGCAGCGCGTGGGGAAGTAGTGGCTCGCAAGACAGCATCGGCCGAATACCGGGTAGAGCCGCTCTCATCGAATCATGATCGAGCCGGCTTTTGCTGCGGTGTCCCCGAACTCGATGCCTACCTTCTGCGCCAGGCAGGCCAGGATCAGAAGCGCAAACTTGCCGCCGTCTTCGTTCTCACCGCGGACGGCCACTCCGTAGTCGGTTTCTATACGCTCTCCGCGCATTCCATTCAAACCGCCGAACTGCCGGGCGATCTGGCAGGCAAGCTGCCCCGGTTTCCTCTTCCCGTCACGCTATTGGGGCGTATGGCCGTCGATCGATCACTGCAGGGCCAGGGTTGGGGCGAGTTTCTTCTGTTGCACGCCCTGGAGCGGACCTTGCAAGCCTCCCGGCAGGTTGCCACCTGGGCTGTTGTCGTAGACGCAAAAGCCGGAGCGCGGGATTTCTATCTCAAACACGGCTTCCTGCCGCTCCCTACAAATCCCGACAGGCTCTTCCTGCCCATGAAGACGATTGAGAAGATATTTGATCTATGATCGTTCTCTGGCAAGGCAGGTTTTTCAGCCATCTAAAAGCCGTACTATGAAGGTGTAGCACACCGCCCCAGGAGCACCCCATGGCCTACAACGACTTGCGCGACTGGATCAAAACCCTCGAAGATCACGGCGAGCTGAAGCGCATCCGCGAAGAAATCTCTCCCGAACTTGAAATCACCGAGATCACCGACCGCGTCTCCAAATCCAGCGGCCCCGCGCTCCTCTTCGAAAACGTCAAGGGCCATCCCTCGCACCAGGTCTTCATCAACCAGTTCGGCAGCCAGCGGCGCATGGCCCTGGCTCTCGGCGTCAACTCTCTGGACGAAATCGCCAACCGCATCACCGCCCTGTTCAACCTCAAGGCCCCCGAAGGCTTTCTCGACAAGCTCAAAATGCTCCCGCAGCTCAGCGAGCTCTCCAGCGCCTTCCCCAAAACCGTCACCGCCAAAGACGCCCCCTGCAAGGAAATGATTCGCCGCGACCACTTCAACCTCAACTACTTTCCCATCCTCAAGTGCTGGCCTCACGACGGCGGCCGCTTCATCACCCTCCCCTGCGTCGTCACCCGCGACCCCCGCTCCGGCAAGCGCAATCTTGGAATGTATAGGATGCAGGTCTACGACGGCCAAACCACCGGCATGCACTGGCAGCGCCAAAAGGTCGCCGCCGAGCACTATCGCGAAGCCATTCGCAAAGCCGCAGCACAGAACTCGTCCGAAAGTCCGCTCACCGCAGGCGTTGCCGCCATGGCCGAATCAGCCGGCGGTGCCTGTGCCTTCCCCGACTCACCCCAGGGCGGCCTACCCCAAATCGCCCTCGGCAATCTCAAAGGCTCGCGCCTCGAAGTCGCCGTCGCCATCGGAACCGATCCCGCCACCACCTTCGCCGCCATCGTCCCCGCCCCGCCCGAAGTCGAAGAGTACCTCATCGCCGGCTTCCTGCGCGGCGCGCCCGTCGAAATCGTCCAGTGCGAAACCGTCGATCTCCAGGTCCCCGCCCGCGCCGAAATCGTCCTCGAAGGCTACGTCGAGCTGGGCGAGCTGCGCGCCGAGGGCCCCTTCGGCGACCACACCGGCTTCTACACCCTCGCTGACCAGTACCCCGTCTTCCATCTCACCTGCGTCACCCATCGCCGCAACCCCATCTACGCCGCGACTATAGTCGGTAAGCCGCCCATGGAGGACGCATGGATGGGCAAGGCCGTCGAGCGCATCTTCCTCCCCGCCATGCGCATGCAGGTCCCTGAAATCGTTGACATTAACCTCCCCGTCGAAGCCGTCTTCCACAACCTCATGCTGGTCTCCATCCGCAAGAGTTATCCCGGCCAGGCGCGCAAGGTCATGAACGCCATCTGGTCCCTCGGCCAGGCCATGTTCACCAAAATCATCATCGTCGTCGACGAGGACTGCGACGTCCAGAACATCCCCGAGGTCGTCCTGCGCGTGGCCAACAACATCGATCCCGAGCGCGACATTCAATTCACCCTCGGCCCCATCGACTCGCTCGATCACGCCTCCCGCCTGCCCAACTATGGATCAAAAATGGGAATAGACGCCACCCGCAAATGGCAAGCCGAAGGCTTCACCCGCCCCTGGCCCGCAATGATCGAAATGGACCGCGCCACCAAGACGCGCATCGACGCCCTCTGGGCAAAGCTAGGTTTATAACTGGGTGTCCCAGCCTCGGCCCGTGATCGTCTTTCGTGCCCGGGACGGGTATTAGGACAAATTGAGTCGAATTCGTTTTGGGCGGCTTATGCGTCAATACAAATAGGGCTTTTGGGTGGAAATATGCGTAATTACGCGTAATTCCTGCTGAATTTATGCATCATTATGCGTAATTCTTTGCAAAATCTATGCGTCATTATGCGGAAGTCCTTGCAAGAACTATGCGTAGTTATGGATGTGATCGCAGATATGAGTGCTGCCTTATTGAGTGCTTCCTATATTTTTGTTCACTTCTGTGCTACATTTCAACCATGCAGGTGACCGTCGAAATCCCGGACGATATGGCTCCAAGGCTCACGGCGCCGGGCCAGAACCCTGCTCGCGCAGCGCTGGAAGCATTGGCTATTGAGGGTTACCGCTCCGGCGTGCTTACCGCGCATCAGACCCGCCGCTTGCTGGGCTTCGAAACCCGTTATGAGCTGGACGGCTTTCTCAAGGCGCACAATGTCTGGGAGAACGCATACAGTCTGGAAGACCTGGAGCAGGACCGCCGCGCTATGCAGCAGTTGGAGGCGGAAGGCCGCCTGAAGGCATGATCGTTGTCGCCGACACAACGCCCTTGAATTATCTGATTCTGATCGCTGAGATCGAATTGCTCCCCGCGCTCTATGAGAGTGTCTTGATTCCCCTCGAAGTTCATCGCGAGTTGCTCAAGCCCAATACTCCGCCACAGGTCCGGGCGTGGGCTGCGAACCTGCCTGTGTGGTGTGAGGTGCGCAGCGTCATCTCCGTTCCCGATGCCGCTCTGCAAGAACTCGATGCTGGGGAGCGCGACGCGATACAACTCGCGCTGGATGCAGGAGTGGATACTCTGCTGATGGACGAGAGGGAAGGGCGTCGGGAAGCGCTGCGTCGCCATCTCTTTGTTACGGGAACGGTCGCCGTGCTGGAGAAGGCAGCGCAACGCGGGTGGATCGATTTCCGCTCAGTTCTCCAGAAATTGGAGCAGACAAATTTCCGGCTGTCAGCAAGTCTTCGCGACGAGTTTCTAAGGCGGAATCCGTGAGACGCCTCTAACCCCGCTAACTCCGATAACGTCGCTAACCTGCTAACTTGCTGTATTTTCGTCCCACCGCCCATTGCACTCACCACCTCAGAGTGGAACAATGGTTTCGCCTCGAAATCTTCCAAAATCGAAGGGCAAACCAATGAAAACATGCCCGCAATGCAATACCGGTTATCCCGATAGTCACACCACTTGCCCCACGCACGGCCTTCTGCTAAACGAGATTCGCGACCTCAAGCCGGGTATGATTATCCGCAACACCTACCGCATCGTTCGCAAGCTCGGCCAGGGTGGCATGGGAGCCGTCTATCTCGCTCAGCACACGCTTATGAACGAGCCGCAGGCCCTCAAGTTCCTATCGAGCGAGTTGAGCCAGGACGAGGCTTTTACTAGTCGTTTCCTGCGTGAGGTTCGCACCCTACGCCAGATTCGACATAAGAATGTGATCGATGCTGGAAATCTCGAACCTGCCGAGGATGGAACCCTCTTTTTCTCCATGGAGTTCGTCGATGGGCCTGATCTGAGGAGGTTTCTGCACGATGCACCCAAACCCTTCGATGTCTCATTGGCGCTGAATATCGCCCGTCAAATCGCCGAAGGCCTCGGCGCGGCCCACGCCAAAGGCATGGTCCACCGCGACATCAAGCCGGAAAATATCCTCATGGTCCGCGACGGCGATACATGGCTCGCCAAGATCGCCGACTTCGGCATCGTGGCCACTAAGGAATCTAGCACCGTCTACACCCGCACCGGCGGTACATTGCTCACCATGGCCTACGCCGCACCCGAGCAATGGCGCGGAACCCCCGCCGCCGAACTCGACGGACGGACAGATTTGTATGCCCTCGGTGGCCTCCTCTACGAGATGCTCACTGGCCGCACCGCCTTCCGCGCCGAAAACTACGAGAGCTGGGCGCGCCAGCATCAGACCACCCCGCCCCAGCCGCCCAGCACCCTCCGTCCCGACCTAGCCAATTGGCAAGGCCTCGACGCACTCGTCCTGCGCCTCCTCGCTAAGGATCGTGAGCAGCGACCCAGACACGTTACTGAATTGCTAGGATTACTCGACGCTGTGAAATCGGTTCCTCGCGAGGTGCATCAGGATACCGCAATCGATAGACCGGCAGCTAGTCTGGGTCAGAAAACAGCAGGGGGAAAACCAAAATCAACCCTTCATAGGAGTATATTGATAGGCTTGTTCGCGTGCGGTATGGTATTGGCTGCATTTGCCATGTGGTTCGGGTTGAATCGATTCCCGATGCAGGTGAACCCTACAGTACATGCACCGATTACGGAACAGCAAAGAACTTTGCAGATTCAACCTGAACAGACTCAAACAGCACAGGCTAATCCGCAACAGATACAACCGACCCAATCACAGCCGGAGCAGTTTGCGGGACTCAAGCCACCCGGTCCAAAGCCTAATGGGCTTCAGGAGACAAAGCCTGCGTCCGAATCGAATTCAACGCCATCTGCGCCAACGGTTGAAATACACCAGGCACCGAAACCTACGCAAGTTGAATCTATCAAGCCAACAGCGCAACAGAATAGCCTTGGAGAGGCGGATAAGCAAGCAAACATCCTGGTCGGGCAGCACCGTTATGCGGAAGCTGCTCCACTTTATGACCAAGCATGTAATGGTGGCATCGCAACGGACTGTTTCATACTTGGCCGCATGTACAGAAATGGCGATGGTGTATCGCGAAATCAATTCAGAGCCGTAACACTCCTTTCGAAAGCCTGTGACGCCGGTATTGCAGATAGCTGCGCTGGGGGCGGCTATATGTACCTCATGGGCGAGGGTGTGCCAAAGGATCAGCAAAAGGCTGCGGCAATGCTTTCCAAAGGATGCGAAATGGGGAGCATGGACAGTTGTTTCGCATCCGGTATTACCTATGAAAACGGAATTGGGGTCGAAAAGAGCTTGCCACGCGCGGTAGTCCTGTACTCAAGAGCTTGTGATGCTGGACAGAACCCTGCTTGCGGGAATCTTGGTGATATGTATTTAAATGGCAGAGGCGTGACAAAGGACTATTCTCGGGCCGCGAACCTGCTCACGAAGGGCTGCGAAGCGGGGAATATAATCGGCTGCTACAATCTAGGGTTATTGTACGAACTGGGCAATGGAGTCTCGAAGGATACTTCTCGTGCCGCAGCGTTGTTCTTGAAGGCTTGCGATGCGGGGAATGCTATGGCCTGTGGCAATCTCGGTCATGCTTACGCAAATGGAGACGGTGTCACAAAGGATTTACTTCGAGCGGCAACTTCTTACTCCAAGGCTTGCGACGGTGGTATAGCGATGAGTTGCGGAGCCCTTGGTGGTTTGTATCAACAAGGTAATGGGGTTGCAAAGGACTTCAACCAAGCGCAGACCCTCTATTCAAAGGCATGTAATGGAGGATATGCTCTCGGCTGTGCCGGGCTCGGTTATATCTATCTTAACGGAAATGGGGTCGCTAAAGACGACCCTAAAGCAGCAGAATTTTTCACTAAGGCCTGCGACGCAGGAGAAGTTAACGCTTGTGTGAGTCTTGGGATAATGTATCAGTACGGTGGCAAGGGAGTCGGCAAAGACAAGGATAAGGCTAAGAATCTTTACAATAAAGCCTGTTCCAAAGGAAGTCAACAGGCATGCGACTTACTTAAGAAATTGCATTAGCCCGATTACCTTGGTATTATTTGCCGCCGTGAACATGCATTACCGTAGCTTGGGGTCGTGTCGTAATAGGGCGGCTTTTCAGTCGGCGCGGCGGGGGTTTCATGGAAGATGTTGGGTTTTGGCCTCAAGACTACGAACCTTTTCCACCAACTCCCCGATGATTTTAGTAAGAATGTCGTTTGTCGGGTTTAGTTCGATAGGTCCAAACGTGCGCCCATCAGAAAACTCCATGGTTATAGTCTTTCCAGCCTCGTCAATGATGCGTTTTCCCTGCATTTGTCTAGCCTCCAAGCACGTATATTACCGATTACCACCCATCAGTGCAACGATCGGGTGGCGCAGGTCTGACCATCCCAAAATGTTGGTATCCCACATCTGGCGCAGTTTCATCGCGCCAGATGTGGGATACCACGAACCCCAACCATCGTTTTTCTGATCTCTGGTCTCTGACCCCTGATCTCTGCTCTAGTAGAGTTGGCAGTTCTTCTTCAGCTCCACTCCTAGTTCATAAGTGAATTTGCGGATCGCCTCCCAATCGCGTTTCTCTGCCGGCTGTGCACGCCAATACCGGATCTGCGCGCTCGGTGGCGTCGACATGGGAACCATCTCGGAGGCCTCCATCAGATCTGCCGCATCCTCGGCCGCGTCCAGCAGTTTGTCTGTCTGCTCTTTTGAGTGGAGCCTGGCGCCGAAGACCGGGTGATCGTCCTTTTGCCCCAGAGCCTCTTCGATTTCCTTGACGATCTTCTCGGCCCAGCCCTCGCGGTTCGGCGTCGTCTTGATGATCGTGTTCAGGTCGCGATTTCTATAGAAGCCCATGATCGCCGCGACGATCGCCGGATCGCGAACCGTGCCATCCGGATAGAAGATACCGTGAATCTCGCCCCAGTACCCCTGAATCATCAACTCAAAGAGATACCAGCCCGTCTTGTGCTCTCCGGCGATCTCAAGCACCATGTCATAGGGATTGGCGCGGCCAATGCAGCCCGTCTCAGTGTTGAGCACCGGCTTGCCATACTTCTTGCCGTAATCCTCGGCAATGGCGTAGGCATGTTCCACAGAGGAGCGCCGCGTCGTGTAGTCGTGGAAGCTGATCACATCCTCAAGATCCGCCGCGCCATCTAGTTGGCTTGAGAACTCGTAACCCACGGTCAGCGCGTTCGTCGGGTCCAGTTTGCGCACGTAGTTCAGATAGTAGCGAACGAACTCCGTGATCTCGGCGATGCGGCGCGTCTTCTCCTCGCCCGTTGCCTTCATCACGTAGTCGTTGGTGACCGGCTCGTTCATGATGTCCCACATCAACAGCCCCGGCTCGTCCTTCAATGCTTCGACCACGACCTTCACATACGCATCGCCCCGCGGGCGGAACTCGGGCTTCAGCGTCTTCGGGTCAATGTCGTTTCCACCCCACAGAATCGGCATCGTCGTGAAGCCCATCCGGTGTGAGGTCTCAATGAAGTTCTTCAGCCGCGCGATGAAAGCCTTCGGGTCCTTCTCGTAGAACTGGTAGCCGAGCCAGATGCGCGTACTGTTCAGATTGATTCGCTTGGCGTAGCCAAGATCCCGTTCAATGACGGCTTGGTCGCCGTACATGCTGTAATTGACGCCCCGGACGAAGCTGTAGTCTTTCAGCGGCTTCTCAGCCAGCGCAGGTGCAACGGACGTAGCCAGAACAATGCCGGCCAAGAGGGTAAGACGTGTCGTCATCATGATTCATCCATAATAGTCGAACCTTGAGCCCCACATCATTTGGCGGACGGGTGCCCCACATCTCGATTTTGAGATGTGTGAGGCGATCGGCACGTCCCCCCACCGCAGGTGGTTTTTCAACTCACTTATTTCCTTTTCCAAACCACTTCCAAACCACTTTTTTTGCTTTTCAAACCTGTCTTTTTACCGCCCAAAATCTCTTCAAAAAAGCCCAAATAATTTGCAGTTAATTAAGTGGTAAACTCGCAATTAAACTCAACAGAATGAATATGTTCCACGTGAAACAATTTCGGCAAATTCGCCATTTGCCATGTACCCGAATTCCCCAGAAATCGGTATGCATAGAAGCACACTTTTCCCGCCCTCCAGCGCCCTCAAAATGCCAAAAAAGTGGCCCCCAACGTCACTCTGCTATATCTAAACCATGCGCTTCCTCTCACCTTTTCGCCATCATGTTTTACTCGCGGCCCTGATCGCAGCGCCCCTCTCCGCCCAGCCCGCCCCCGAAGCCTTTCGCTGGATCGACTTCCACTCCGCCAAAGACCAGGACGTGGTTACATGGGTAACACGCTCCCTCACCGTCGAAAACTGGTCGGCCATTCGCGAGATCGGCGTGGAGTACGACGCGGCTCTGGTCGTAACCACCACGCGCTCCTCTCCACAGTCGCTGCCCGCGTCGGACCTCTACACCGTCTGGAGCCTTTCGCTCACAAACCACAGCTATGTGCCTCTCCTGAAGGGAGTTAATCTGAGATTTTTGGACTGGATGCTCTTTGATGACGGCCATCCGCGCGAGCTGGCCGCTCTCTACGACGACTGCACCGACTGCCAGCCCTCAACCAATTTCACGGCCTTCCACTACGACATGGCCCAGCACGCATGGGCCGCACGCTGGATGCGCGGCAACGAGGCCATCCTCGTCTGGAGCGCGAACGTGCCCCAGGGCGTCGCCCTCACCCAGCTCTACGCTCTGCTCACCCAACCCAACGGCCGCTCCATGATGTGCACCTGGAATCACATCGACCACGGCAAGCTGAAGCCGGAGGAGATCGTCGCCTGCTACGACCTCGATCCGCTCACCGGCAAGGAGCGTATGCAGACCTTCACGCGCACCCCGGCCCTGCCCATTAAGTTGCGCATTTGCAGTGCGTTAAACACCATTCCAGGCCTGGCGCGCGGGCAGGATTCGCCGCTCTGCCAACAAATCCAGAAGCAGCACCCCGAGCGCAAACCCGTTACCACTCCTCCCGCCAATAACCATGGCCAGTCCGCGCCGCCGAAAATCCGGCGCTGAACAAAGTCTGGATTACCAGGACTATTGCAAATTGTGCTCGATGCAGCCGGCGTAGGTGACAAGAAAACGGTCACGCAACATGCGATATTCCTCTATGGTCTGGAACTTGCGCGCCTGCGGTTCCTGGTTGAGCAGGTAAATGGTGGTTACTACGTGAGTGGAATCGTCAAAAAGCAGATAAATACCCAGAACCCCGCCCTCCAGCTTTTCCCGGTCCAGGCCGTGAATCTCTAAGCCATTCAGAGGTGAGTGCAGTCCTGTATTTACAGTATTGCCATGCGCGAGATATTGAAAGTTGTCGAGCAGATACTGCTTGAGCTGGGAATAGTTGGCAGCGGGCAGCAACTCGGCTTTGACATTGGCATAGAAGTCGGTGCCTGGATAAGCAAACATGATGCGTCGGCCGGCTTGCATATCGATCTGGCGCGGACCTGTATCTGTTTCTACTCTGCGTGAGGTGACGCCAGGGGCCAGCGGGTCAATATGAACGATTTGGAGTCCATCAGAAAACTGGCAACTGGTGTAAGGTGTGAGGGCGGTATCGCCGGGTGTGGACTGGGCTTGCAGAAATGAGTTTCCAGTAATGAAAAAGAGAAAGGCGACGGTTTCCAGTATGGAGATTGCTCGTATTCTCACCATGCAATTCACCTCGCAAGTCATTGTATACTGGCCTCATGTCGATTGTGGGCAACATCAAAGGCATCGCCAAGGGCATGAGCATCACCTTTGGAGAGATCTTCGCGCCCACTCAGGTGGAGAATTACCCCGACGGAAAAGGCCCTCTGCGCGGAGCGGTCCTCGAGCCTCGCTATCGCGGAGCCCACATCTTGCAGCGTGACGAGAACGGCCTGGAAAAGTGCGTGGCCTGCTTCCTCTGCGCCGCCGCATGCCCCGCCAATTGCATCTATATAGAGGCTGCCGAGAACACCGAGGCCCTTCGCATCTCCTCCTCCGAGCGCTACGCCAAAGTTTTCAACATCGATTACAACCGCTGCATCTTCTGCGGCTACTGCGTTGAAGCCTGCCCCACCGACGCCATCACCCATGGCCACGGCTTCGAGCTGGCCACTCTGAACGCCACCAATCTCGTCATGCGCAAAGAAGACATGCTGGTCCCGCTCGCGGCGCTCTCTGCCGCCAAGTGACAGAATTATCATTTCCAGGGTTGGTTTGCTCGTTGACTTGTTCCATTTTTTGCACTGCATACTTTAGTCAGGTTGCGTGATATGCCCTCGGTCATTTGCAATGACAGAGGGTGTCAGATATTCAGGCAGCAAGCGTTCATGTAATCTCCCGCATCTGCTGATAAGATACTGAGCGCAATAGAAGAATATATAGTGTAGTTTCAGCAGTTGGGCACGATTCCGAGGAACGTGTCGCAGTAGACGGGCTTTTCTTGGAGAGAGTGAATGCGATCTTCGCGTTTGGCCAGAGCGTTTGTTGCCATGGTTTTGGTCTGCACGGCAGCCGGCGCGCAGATGTCGCAAAGCCCTCAGGCGCCGCTGCGCACTCTGCTCACCGCGCGTGAGGCTCATGATATTACACCCAAAGAAGCTGCGCGCGCTTATCCCGTTCATTTTCAGGCTGTGATAACGTATTTCGATCCCTACATCGATTCCAGGCACAGTGCGCTCTTCATCTGTGATGCAACCGGATGCATCTTCGTAAAGATTCCCTCACTTCCCATTCTCCCTTTGCAGGCCGGCGACGTAATCGATGTAGCCGGAGTGAGCGAAGCGGGAGACTATGCCCCCATTGTCGATCAGGCTCAGGTACGCGTCGTTGGCCGCTCCCACGTACCCCGGTTGGCCCAACAGGCAACCATGGCCGAGCTTTTATCCGGAAGTATGGATTGCCACTGGGTAGAGATAAGTGGGGTCGTTCACGTGGTGCGCCTTACCGAATGGAACGCGACCTTCGAAATCGCAACCACCGAAGGGCTAATCAACGCTATAACTCGCCGGGAAGCGGGGATCGACTATGATCATTTCGTCGATTCGCTCGTCCGGGTCCACGGCAACGCTGCCCCGGTTTTCAACCGAAAACGCCAGAAGGTCGGCGTTCATCTCTTTTTCCCCTCTCTTCAGGAAATTACCGTCGTGCAGCCCGCGCCTCCTGATCCCTTTGCCGTGCCCGTGCTCTCGCTTACCAGCCTTCTGCGCTTCACCCCTGGGATAAAGCCAGTGGAGCTTGCCCATCGCGTGCACGTGCAGGGAAGGGTGACGCTGCAATGGCCCGGCCGGATGCTCTGCATTCAACAAGAGAGTGAAGGGTTTTGCATGAACACGGCACAGGTCACACGGGTGAGCGTCGGCGATCTGGTGGATGTCCTCGGCTTTCCCGCTGTCAGGGAATTCAAGATGACCATGGAGGACGCGACCTATCGGCTGGCGGGCGGAGGTACGTTGCAGACAATCGCCAAACCCATAATGATTAGCCAGGCCTTGCAGGGAGACCATGACGGCGAACTGGTCGTCATAGAGGGAAACCTGATTGGCCAGGATAGTTCGCCTGGCGATCTTACATTGATACTGCGTTCCGGAAACTTCCTTTTTCCGGCGGTTTTACCTCAGGGTGCGACTGGTTCAGGCGGCCTTCCCTGGAAAGAGGGAAGCACATTGCGTCTGACGGGAATTTGCAGCGTCCAGGTTGACAACGAAACCACCATTCAGGGAGAAGGTGGAGTGCGGCCAAGCATGGTCCGGATTCTTTTGCGCTCTGCGGAGGATGTCGTGGTTCTTAGAGCGCCATCCTGGTGGACGACTCGGCATATGTGGGAGATTCTCGGGCTTTTTGCCGCGCTGGTATTTGTCGCCCTTGTCTGGATCATTGTCCTGCGCCGGCAGGTGCGGCGGCAGACCCAGATCCTGCGCGGCAACGAAGAACGGCTGCGTCACTTGTCGGAGCATGATGCGCTCACCAACCTCCCTAATCGCGCCCTGCTCAACGATCGCCTCACCATGGCCTTGCAGCGCGCTGAGAGATTCAAGCAGCGACTGGGGCTGCTGATCGTGGACGTGGATCAATTCAAGGAGGTCAATGATAACTTCGGCCACCTCGTCGGAGATAAACTGCTTTGCGAACTGGCCAAGCGCATCAGCCATGCCGTGCGATTGACCGATACCGTTGCCCGCTTCGGCGGCGACGAGTTCATCATTCTGCTCCCTGATTTGCACGCGTTGGAAGAAGCCCAGGCAATTGCCGCCAAGATCGTAGCAGCCATCCGCGTGCCCTTTCACATTGGACCAGCGCACTCCCCCCTCTCTGTCACCGTCAGCATGGGAGTCTGCACCTATCCTGAGGCCGGCTTGGATATGGAGACGCTGTTAAATCATGTCGACGCTGCCATGTACAGCGTGAAGGCGCGCGGGAAGAACGGCTTCCAGGTCTACTCGCCAGACGGCATGTAAAGCCGACAGATCTGTAAATTTATCATCGTCACGGTTGCGGCGCTAGGGGTGGCAAAATAAGGCCTTTACTTTCATTTACATCCGACACGCCGCTATTCTAAGAATACTTCATTTGTGATTTAGCTCACATACTTGGGTGTATTTCTGCTAGTATTTAATTGAATCAGATGAAGAGGTTCATCCAATTCGTCGCTGTCGTTGTGATCGCGCTCCTTGCCGCCCAGCCGGCACTCGCCGGTATGCAGTGCGAGATGGGAACTCCCGCCAGTGGGCACTGCGCACCTTGCTGCCACAAGGCCATGAGCCATATGGGCATGGACTGTCCGATGCCGCATCAGGTCGCCGCTTCGGGCTGCGGCCAGAATTGCTGCCACGACGCTTTGCCGCAGGGTGTTGCGCTATTGGCGGCAGGGGTCAAACTAAAGGCTGGCAAAACAGAATTTCTCGTAGTGATGCCCCAAATGGTAGCGGAGGCAAATGCGCCCTTCGTGGCTGCGCCGCCCGGCAACAAAGTTGCAGCCGCTCCCGCAAGATACATTCTCTTCCAGGTCTTTCGGATCTAAACC
Organism: Occallatibacter sp.; assembly: GCA_050012015.1. Taxonomy (GTDB): domain Bacteria; phylum Acidobacteriota; class Terriglobia; order Terriglobales; family Acidobacteriaceae; genus Telmatobacter. Next base: position 101,676 of record JBEKHZ010000001.1, read on the forward strand.
GCTCCTTGCGTTCACGCAAATGAAGCAGTCTCAGGGTGCTTACCCCTGCGGCTCAATTTGTAATCCGCATTCTTAATGACAAGGAGATTTCCATGAAGAGAATTTTCAGTTTTCTATCGTTGCTACTCGTCTTTACTGCGCTGACATTTGCCCAGACACCACAACCGCCTATGGGCGCAAGCTGCCCCATGGCCAAGCATGGCGCATGCAGCGGAGAAACGTGCTGCAAGGGCGGCTGCGACAAGAAGTGCTGTACCGGTAAAGACGCAAAGATGTGCAGCAGAGACTGTGGCGCCATGAAGTGTTGCCGCAAGAGTAACGGAAAGAAATGCTGTTCCGGCGGTTCATCGAAGAGTGCAACCCAACCTGAAACGGGGACCGCACCCCATGGTGCGTAACAGTAGTTGATTCTCCGTTGAGGCACAGAGGTCCGGGTCGCAAGTCGATCCGGACCTCATTTGTTGTGAACCTGTAAGAAGAAATGCCCTGTGAGAAGATGGAAGGGAAATGTGGAACCATATAAGCTAGAAGATAGACCGTTTTCCCTCTTTTTTCCGGCAGCCTACAACGTCAGGAGCGACTTTGGCGGATTATCTCTCAGAATTGAAGCGGCGCGTGCTGGTCTACGACGGCGCGATGGGCTCCAATCTGCAAAATCGCAATCTCACGGCTGACGATTTCCAGGGTAAAGAGGGATGCAATGAGCTGCTGGTCCTCTCGCGACCCGATGTCATCCGCGATCTCCACGCCTCATTTCTTGATGTCGGCTGCGATGTCATCGAGACCGACAGCTTCGGCTCCACCAGCATCGTTCTCGCTGAATATGGCCTTGAGAGCCGCACCCGCGAGCTGAATCTTGCCGCCGCGCGCCTGGCCCGCGAAGTGGCCGACGCTTACTCGACTCCGGACAAGCCCCGTTTCGTCGCCGGCTCTATCGGTCCCACCACCAAGCTGCCCTCGCTGGGCCACATCAGCTACGATGCCATGGCCGCCGCCTATCGTGAGCAAGCCGAGGCGCTCATCGAGGGCGGCGTTGACGTGCTGCTCATCGAAACCTGTCAGGACCTGCTGCAAGCCAAGATCGCCCTCGCCGCCTGCCAGGACGCCATCCGCGACACCCGCATCCCCTCAACTGGCCGCAGTGTTGCCCTCCAGGTCCAGGTCACTCTCGAGGCCAGCGGAACCATGCTGCTTGGCTCCGAAATCGGCGCGGCTCTCGCCGTTCTTGAAGTCTTCCAGCCCGACGTAATAGGCCTCAACTGCGCCACCGGTCCCGCGGAGATGAACGACGCGGTTCGTTTCCTCTGCCAGAACTCCACTCTGCCCATCAGCGTGCTACCCAACGCCGGACTGCCGCACAACGAGGGCGGCCGCGCGGTCTACAAGCTCACCCCGGCCGAGTTGGCGTCCTGGCTCCGTCGCTTCGTCACCGAGTACGGAGTGCAGATCGTCGGCGGCTGCTGCGGCACCACGCCCGAGCATCTCCGCGCTGTTGTTGAAGCTGTCAGCAACGTAACGCCCGCCCCACGCTCAGTCGCACAGCAATCAGTCGCTGCCAGCGCCTTCAGCGCCGTGCCGCTCGAGGCTGACGCGCAACCTATCATCATCGCCGAGGAGATGAACACCACCACCCGCCTCGAAACCTTTCGCAACATGGTCCGCGCCGGCGATTACGACGGCATTCTCGCCCTCGCCAAGCGGCTGGCCAGCGAAGGCTCGCAACTGCTCGATCTCTGCTGCGCCATTGTGGGCGAGGACGAGCAGGCCTACATGAACGCCATCCTCGAAAAAATCGCTACGAGAGTTCCTGCGCCAATCCTGGTCGACTCCACCGAGGCCAGCGTCATCGAAGAGGCGCTCAAGCGCATTCCCGGCAAGCCCATCATCAACTCCATCAATCTGGAGGACGGCGAAAAGCGCACGAGCCTGGTACTGCCCATGGCGCGCCGTTATGGGGCCGCCGTCATCGCGCTTACCATCGACGAGCAGGGCATGGCGCTCACGGCTGACCGCAAAGTGGCCATCGCCCATCGCATTCACGATCTGGCCGTCAACAAATACGGCTTGCGTTCCGAGGACCTCATCTTCGATGCGCTCACCCTGCCCATCTCCACCGGCCAGGAGGACTACCGCTCCGCCGCCATCGAGACCCTCGAAGCCGTGCGACGCATCAAGCTCGAGCTGCCGCGTTCCCGCACCGTCCTCGGCGTCTCCAATATTTCTTTTGGCCTCAACGCCTATGCCCGCCGCGTGCTCAATTCCGTTTTCCTCAAGGAGGCCGTGGATCGAGGCCTCGACGCGGCCATCGTCAACTACTCCAAGATTTATCCGCTCTACAAAATTCCCGAGAAAGAAGTCGAGTTAGCCCGCGAGCTCATCTTCCAGGATCGCTCCAGCGGCGATCCATTGCAGGCTTACATGGCCTACTTTGCCAGCATCGGTAAAAGCTCAATTAAGGAAGAGGAGTTAGCCGTAGAAAATCTCACCACGGATGAAAAGCTCAAGCAGATGATCATTCGCGGTGAGCGGTCGATCGGCCTGGACGAGCACAAGCAAACTCTGGAAGCCGCGCTGGAGGCAGCGCTACTCGCTCACTCACCGCTCGAGCTGATTAACACCGTCCTGCTCGACGGCATGAAGACCGTCGGCGATCTCTTCGGCGCGCGCAAGATGCAACTGCCTTCGGTGCTCGATTCCGCGTCTGTGATGAAGGCCGCGGTCGCCTACCTCGAGCCCAAGATGGAAAAATCCGGCGGCAGCGGCAAAGGAACCATGGTGCTGGCCACGGTCAAAGGAGATGTGCACGACATCGGCAAGAACCTCGTGGACATTATCCTCACCAACAACGGCTATCGCGTCGTAAACCTGGGCATCAAGCAGCCCTCCGACGCCATTATCTCTGTCGCGCGCGAAACTGGCGCCGACGCCATCGGCCTCAGCGGACTGCTGGTCAAGTCCACGCTCGAAATGAAGTACGTTGTGCAGGATTTGGAGCGGCTTGGCCTCACCGTTCCCGTCATCTGCGGCGGTGCGGCGCTCACCCGCAAATATGTTGAAGAGGACTTGCGCAAGGAGTACTCCGGCCCGGTCTTTTATGCTGAGGACGCCTTCGCCGGATTGCACGCCATGGCTGACCTGACCTCGGCCGACGCCGCCGTACGCGAGAGCAGGGAAGCGGAAGGCAAGACGGTGAAGGTCTTTGCCAAAGGCGCCTCTGCTCCCGATCAAACCCTTGTCGAGCTGACTCCAGAGGGCCGTTCACCGGCCGTCGAGCGCCTCGTGGAGATTCCCAAGCCCGCCTTCTGGGGCGCACGCGTCTTCAAGCATTACAAGCTCGAAGAAATCTTTCCCTATCTCAACGAAACCGCGCTCTTCAAGAATCAGTGGCAACTCAAAACCGCTGCGCAGGGCGATTATCTGCGCCTGGTCGATGAAAAATACCGCCCCATCCTGCTCGACCTTCAGGAAGAAGTAAAAGCAGCGGGCTGGTTCGAGCCCAAGTCCGTCATCGGCTTCTATCCCTGCCTGAGCGACGGCGATAACCTGATCGTCTTCGATCCCAAAGATCCTGCCCGCGAGCTGGAACGCATCACCTTCCCGCGCCAGTCGCATGGCCGCAGGCTTTCCATCGCGGACTTCTTTGAGCCGCTCAATGCATCGCAACTTGACGTCGTCGGTTTCTCCATCGTCACCATCGGCGACGAAGCCAGCCGCCAGACCGCTAAGTTATTCGAGGCCGGCGACTTCACAAAGTATCTCTATCTGCACGGCCTCTCGGTCGAAACGGCAGAAGCCCTCGCCGAGTTCGTCCACAAGCAAGCTCGCGAGTTGCTCGGCATCGCCGGCGAAGACTCCCCGCGCATCGCCGATCTGTTTCATCAAAAATATCGCGGCTCGCGTTACTCCTTCGGCTATCCCGCCTGCCCGAATCTCGAAGACCAGGCCAAGATCTTTCGCCTGCTCAAGCCCGAGGAGAACATTGGCGTGCGCCTCACGGAGCAGTTTCATCTGGAGCCCGAGCAAAGCACCAACGCCATCATCGTCCACCACCCCCAGGCCAAGTATTTTGTGGCGTGAATCTGAATCAAGAAATCCCCTCAAAATAAATTTCCGCGCTTTTGCATATAATTATTGCCCTTTGTGCCACATTGGAAATAAGGCAATCACAGAGACAGAGTGTGTGGGTCCTCCTCGAACGGCCGGGGCGCGTTTACGGTCATGGCTGCGCTCCCGGCCGTTCGTCTTTTCAGCTTCCTGCCTCGCGATAGCGCCCCAACTCCTTGACCATCGCGCAATGCGGCCCGAGCGCTTTCACCGCGCGCTCGCCCTCCTCGGCCGTGTGAATCTGGCAATCCACAAAGAAGATGTACTCCCAAGGTTTGCCATGCACCGGCCGCGACTCGATCTTGGTCAGGTTGATGCCCATGAAAGCCATCGCGGACAACGCCGAAACCAGCGATCCCGGACGATGCTCCAGCGAAAACGCCAGGCTGATCTTGTTGGCCCGCGGGTCGGTTACGGCTTCCGCCGCGCGCCGCACCAGAAAGAAACGTGTATAGTTTTCCGGATTGTCCTCGATGCCGGCAGCCAGAATCTGCGCGCCATAATACTTAGCCGCCGCCTCGCTGGCGATTCCCGCCGTATGCCGTTCGCGCAACTTCACAAGCTGCTTCACGCTTCCCGCAGTGTCATAGAAGGCGACAGCTTCCATCTTGGGATGCGCTGCCAGGAACTTCCTGCACTGCGCCAACGCTACCGGATGCGACAATACACGCTCAATCTCTTCCATCGCCACGCCGGCCAGCCCGATCAGATTGTGCCGGATGCGCAATAGCGTCTCCCGCACCACCCGCACATTGTGTGTCAGCAGCAGGTCGAAGTGCTCCGCCACCGAGCCTGCCAGGCTGTTTTCAATGGGAATCACCGCGGCATCCGCGGCTCCGCTTTCCACCGCCGCAAAAACTTCCGCCGACAGCGGACAAGGAACGATCTCCCCATCGGGAACCAGCTTCATCGCAGCTTCGTGACTGAAGGAGCCGGGCTCGCCCTGGATTGCAATCTTCATCGAATTCTCCGTTCCTCAATTATCTATCATCTATCGTACCCACAAATCCCCCGCTACAAATCCAAGAAACACCATGGCAATCACGCCGTTCATGGTGAAAAAGGCCGCATTCAGCCGGCGCAAATCGCGTGGAGAAACCAGCGAGTGTTCATAAGCCAGCAGCAGCCCCACAACCGCGATTCCCGCCCAGCCAAATTTGTGAAAATGAAAAAGCTCCCCAAACCACACCAGCAGCCCCAGCATCGCAAAATGCATTGCCCGCGCCACCCAAAAGGCTGCAGTAAGCCCCATCGCCTGCGGCAGGCTGTGCAGCCCGGCGGCGCGGTCGTGCTCGAAATCCTGGCAGGCATAGAGCACGTCGAATGCGCCCGCCCACAGCGTTACCGCCGCGGTCAGCACCAAAATCCGCGCGTCCAGCGAGCCCCTCACCGCAATCCACGCCGCTGTCGGCGCCAGTCCCAGCGCCAATCCCAGTCCCAGGTGCGACCAGCGCGTCACGCGCTTCAAGTAACTGTAGCCCCACAGCACCGCCAGCACCAGCGGCGCCAGTTCCAGCGCGAGCCGGTTCAGCTCCGCCGCTGCCAGCACAAAAACTAACGCCGCCAGCACCGTAAAGCCCAGCACAAACTGCCGCGTCAGCAATCCAGCAGGAATCGCGCGCGCCTTCGTTCGCGGATTGGCCGCATCCAGCTCCGCATCGGCCCAGCGGTTAAACGCCATGGCCGACGACCGTGCTCCCACCATGGCCACCAGAATCCACCCCAGCGTCCGCCACTCCGGCCGCCCATCAGACGCCAGCAGCACCGCCGTCAGCGCAAACGGCAGAGCGAACACGGAGTGCTCCCACTTGATCATCTCCAGCGTCGTCCGCGTCCTGGCCCACAGGCTCGGCATGGTTGGCTCCCCAATGGTATGGGACAAGTGTACTTGAAGGTAAGCATAAAAAAACAATTGCAGCGACAGGGCTAGTGAGATATATTGGCTCGTGCCGGAAGAACATAACGGCGGCTTTAGTCCAAAGGAGGACAAATGAAAATCAGCAAAATTGCAAGTATTGTTGGAATTCTTCTTTGTCTGGGATCTGTCAGCCTGATGGCGCAAACCGTTCGGGTGGGAGGATATTCCCTGCGTGCCAATGGCAATATTGCCCAGGGCTTTCACTACACGGGTTCATGTCCAGTCGATCTGAAATTCGGCTGGGGCTTAATCAGCACCAGGCGCACTGAGGCGATTTACCGCTTTGACCGCAGCGACGGCGGCCATACGACCAAGCCAGAGAGGGTTGATATACCCCAGGCCAACCACTCCGTGCCGGTCTACTATGATTGGCAGCTAGGCGCGAATACACCGAAATTCGCCGATTTTCACGGCTGGGTGAACATCATCATCGAAGCTCCAAATCCAGTCCAGCAGAAGATCAACTTCACCATTCATTGCCGGTAGTGAAGATATACGCGTGCTGGCCATCCGGCCGGCCGTAAAGCCAAACGACGCTGGAGATGATTGAGTGCTCTCACTTGATCTACTCCGGCGTCGTGTGCGTCCTGGCCCACACGCTCGGCATGATTGGTTTCCTTTCGTAAGTTCACTGGAGCGTAAGGGAAGCTCCGTATACGACAATACCCTCATGGACTCCCTGCGCATTGACAAATGGCTCTGGGCGGCGCGCTTCTTCAAAACCCGCGCTCTGGCCTCCAAGGCCTGCGACATGGGCCGCATCCTCTCCAACGGCCATGAGGCCAAACCCTCCCGTGAGGTTCGCGTCGGCGACCATCTCGTAGTGAAGAAAGAGGGCGGCGACTTTCAGATCGAAGTTCTCGCCCTGAGCCAGATGCGCGGCCCGGCTCCAGTGGCGCAGACGCTCTATCGCGAGAGCGAGGCCAGCAAGGAGGGGCGAGCCAATCTTGCCACCGAGCGCAAGGCCATGCAACAGTTCGCGCCCCTGCCCACGCGCCGTCCCTCCAAGCGCGACCGCCGCCGCATCATCCACTTCCGCGGCAGAGCGTAACCGGGGCTCTGTTCTGATCTCTGATCTCTGACCCCTGATCTCTGATCTCTGTCCTCTCACGCTTCATGCGCCGCGGCTACATGCGGTTGCGGCATCAACTCTGTCAGCGCAATTCCCGCCAGTATCAGCAGAGCGCCGCAGGCGGGGCGCAGTCCGAGCCGCTCGCCGGTCACAAGGAACGAAGTAATCCAGGCAAAGACCGGCTCCAGCGTCAGCAAAAGCGCAATGTGCGTGGGAGGCAGCACAGACTGCGCCCAACTCTGGATGGAAAATGCCGCGGCGGTAGCCAACACGGCGGCAACGCCCAGCGCCACGGCCAACCGCGGCGTCCACGTAATCTGCGGATGCTCGATCAGCGGCATGCTCAGCGCCATGAAAACAGCGCAAAACCCCACCTGCAGCAGAGCCAGCGGCTGGAAGGCGATGCGCGGCGAGACGTGGCTCAGCGCCAGGCAATGGAAAGCGAACCCCAGAGCGCAGCCCAATGTGAGCACGTCGCCCTGGTTGATTGAAGTCAGGCCGGGCAGCAGGCGCGCCGCTTCTCCGAGCAAGGTAACCGAACCTGACGCCGGACTTGCGGCTGGCGCGGTCAACAGCACAATCCCGGTAAACGCCAGTGCCGCTCCCAGAAAAACATTCCAGCGCGGCGGTCGCGCTCCCGGCGGACGCAAGCCGGGAATCATCGAGAGCAGCGGCACCATCACCACCATCAGTCCGGTGATGAACGCCGACTTCGAGGGCGTGGTGCGGGCCAGTCCCGTGGTTTGAAACTGGTAACCCATGGCCAGGCACGCTCCCACCAGCGCTCCTGCCCACACCTGCCAGCCCTGAATCGTGCGCCAGTAGCGGTGATAGGCAACGCCCATCACGGCGAAGGCAAGCGTCATCCGCACCAGGTTGAATGCCGCCGGAGTGGCATCGTCCAGCGCGCCCTTGACCACCACAAAGGTCGATCCCCACACGGCGACCACGAACAACATCAGCAGGTAAGCGCGCAGTTTCATCTTTTTGGATTATTGCAGCCGAGCCCGCGCCGAATTAGGCCATCAGCCGGTCAATCTCAGACGCACTGCAACGGCCTACTGCTCCGCAGCCCACTCCACCGCCGCCAGCGTCAGCAGCAACACACGCTTCAGTCCCGTTTCGCGATCCCTGGCCGAGTACCACTCGCCCAGCGTGTGCGCGCCGCCGCCTTCGCCACCCGCGCCTATGGACAATGCTGGAACTCCCAGCGAAAGTGGAATGTTGGCGTCGGTCGAGCCAAGCCGCAGCTCCGATTTCAGTCCCAGATGCCGGTCCACGGCGTTGAGAGCCTCCATCAGCGGCGAGCTGTCAGGCAGTTGCGCAGCGGGCCGATCGCCAATCGTGTCTATCTTGAATTCCAGCAGGCCACGGCCATCCCCGCCTGACGATTTTGCCTGCGCGTTGCAATGCTCCACGGCATCTTCCACGGCGCGATGCAGCTCGACTTCCAGCCGAAGCAGCTCATCCGTGCTGGTGGAGCGGAACTCAACCGTAGCCTGCGCGCTCTCCGGGATGGAATTCACGCTGGTGCCGCCGCTGATCGTTCCCAGATTCAGAGTGGTCCGCTGGGACTCTTCTTGCGACTTTAGCGGCAGCGTCGTCCCGGCCACGACAGCCAGCGCCGAAGCCAGAGCGGCAATCGGATTGGGCGTTCCCGCGTCGGTAAAGCTGTGCCCGCCTGGTCCGGTGATGGTGACCCGGTAGCGGCGGCTGCCCAGCGCCTGCGTCACAGCCGAGTCCACGCCCGCTCCATCCAGCACAATGTGCGCCGCGATGCGGCTGGCCAGCGTGCTCCGTTGGTAGAGGTGACGCACGCCGCGCAGGTCGCCCTCGCCCTCCTCGCCCACATTGCCCAGAAAGACCAGCGGCGCAGGCAACTCCACCTTGGCTTCTGCCAGCGCGCGAGCGATGGCCAACATTCCCGCCACTCCGGCGCCGTTGTCGCAGGCTCCCGGAGCTGTGATGCGGTCGCCGTCCACCACAGGCTTCAGTAGCGTACCGGTTGGAAAAACCGTATCCAGGTGAGCGGAGATCACCACCACAGGCCCGCTGCTCTCCGGCGGCAAATTGACAGCCGACAGCCAACCAAAGACGTTGCCTACTTCGTCGGTTTTCACTCTCTGGAGGCCAGCATTGTCAAAATTAGCCGCCAACCACTCAGCCCGCGCCCGCTCGCCAAAGGGCGGCGCTGGAATGGCCACCATCTCCGCCTGCCAGTTCATGATGGTCTTGGGATTGCCGTGCAGCCAGGCAAAGGCGGCGTGAACCGGCCTCTGCTCGGCGAGCGCCGTCACGCGTGAGAAGGCCGAGTTATTGGAAAATGGCGCCATGCGTTGGTTACAGGGTAGCAGGGAAGCGCTGGCGAGGATTTCAGGAACACTTTCTGACATCGCTGTATTTATTTAGGGTTGTTTTCAAGCTTTTTAGGTGCTCTAATGTCAAACTCCTTTATGACCTCTTCGATGGGGACTGTCTCTCCGGCCTCAATTTCCTTGTCGGCGAGCGCAAGCACATTGAGCAACGTTTGAGTTCCATCCATAACATTGATTCTATTAGGCTTCCGTGACTTCATTCCCCCTCGTCATACTCCACCGAGTACAGAAACAACCCTTGCGCCGGAGCGGTTGGTCCTGCGGCGGCGCGGTTGCGGGCGGCCAGAATTCCCGAAATCTCCTCTACTCTGGTCCGTCCTCGGCCCACATCCAGCATCGTTCCCACCAGGTTACGCACCATGTGGTGTAAAAAACCGCTGCCCCGCACGTGATATACCAGCAATTCGCCCTCTTGGCTCGTGCGCGTCTCCCAGGTCGACGAAAAAATACTCCGAATCGTTGCCGGCATCGGTGGCTCTATCTGAAATCCCGGCCTTGGAAGCGGACGCTCATCCGGCTCGGCGTCCTCATCCAGGTCGCGGCTGGCCAGCTCGGGATCGGTAGCCGCAAAGCTCAGAAAATCGTGCCTGCCCTCAAAAAGCGGGGCAGACCTATGCAGCGCCACCAGGTCCATCGACCAGGAGCAGGCGTATACATAGGAAGCCAAAAATGGCGGGCAAATCGCGCCTCGAAAAACCCTGTACTCGTAGCTCTTGGCCACCGCCGAGTGCCGCGCATGAAACGTACTCGGCACAATTCTCGCCTCCAGGATGCGAATCGCCGGAGGAAGGGTCCGATTCAGCGCGAACTGTAGATTTTCCGGCGGAATAGGCGCCGCAAGCGCGAAACTGGCCACCTGGCCCAGCGCATGGACGCCGGCGTCGGTGCGTCCCGAGCCCTGCGGCAGCGGCGTTTCCCCGCAAATCCGCCCCAGCGCCGCCTGCAATTCGCCCTGCACGGTTCGCTCCCCCGGCTGCACCTGCCAGCCGCGGAACCCGGTGCCGTCGTAAGACAGGGTCAGCTTCCATGACTGCAGCGTGGGCGCGGGTTGGGGGTCTTCGATCATAGGAAGAGCTCTTGGCAACAGTGTATCGGCTCATGGCGCAAGCGCCGTCTGCCTGGACAGCAAGTCCTCCCACCGCAGGTGGTCTTCAGGGAACGAAACACTCGCCGCGAGCGTATTTACCCGGTAGGCTAAAGGCCTCCTGCCGGGCTGCAAGTTAGAATGGTGATGGGAACTCACTAGTCTGCGTCCGGAGAAGCTTTCCGAACGTCTTTGAAAAGAACGCCCCACATGCCTCAGCAATTCCTGAAGAGGACTCATATCGTGGAGAGGAACCATGCATTTGTTCGGTCTATGTGTGTTTGAGCAGCAGAAGAAGGCCGCGGTCAGCCGTCGTGGACAGGCAGGACGCAGGCAGGTAGGCGGATGGCTATGCGCGGCAGCGGCAATCCTGCTGGCGTGGGCGGCATGCGCCTCGTCCGGATATGCCCAGGCAGGAGCTGGGGCTTCGGCTCCGGACAAGGCGGCCTCTGAGCTGCCTTCGGCTCCTTCGGTAGTGCTGACGGAACCGGTGAATCTGCGCCCCTCTGCGCGGGATTTTTCAAAGCCCGCGGGCAGGTTTCTGGGTAATCCAATCAATATCTACCGGCCAACGACTATCGGCAAGGCCAGCTTTTCAAACTCCGTGAGGCTGACTGACCTGGTGAAAGACGGCAAAATCTACCTCAGTCTTTCCGATGCCCTGGCGCTGGCGCTTGAAAACAACTTCGACATCGCCATTGCCCGCTACGACCTGGACATCGCCGATACCGATCTTCTGCGCACACGCACCGGCCGAGAGCCGCTGGGCGCGCCCTCCGGGCTGATTACCGGCACGCTGGGCGGCTCTCCCACAATCTTGTCCACCGGCGGCGGCCCCGGCGGAACCTCGGTCGGCTCGGGTGGCGCGGGTTCCGGCGCTGCCGGATTGTTGCTGAATACCCAGGGCGCTGGCCCCACTCCGGAGTCGCTGGAGCCTGCCCTCACGGGCGCCATCCAGTTCGATCGCGCCCACACTCCATCCACCAGCTTCTTTGCCGGTGGCACCAGCACCACCAACACCTACAACTTCGCATACAACCAGGGTTTTGTCACCGGCACGCAGCTCCAGTTTGGCTTCAATAACACCTACGCCTCCACTTCCAATAGCGTCACCCAATACAGCCCGCAGTTAAGCTCGAACTTCAAGGCCACGGTAACCCAGCACCTGTTGCAAGGCGCCGGCATCTGGGTCAATAAGCGCTTCATCTATCAGGCGCGCAACAACCGCCGCATTACCGATGCCTCATTCCGCCAGCAGATTCTCTATACCGTCAACCAGGTGGAGAACATCTATTGGGGACTGGTGCAGGCCTATGAAGACGTGCAGTCCAAGCAGCGCGCCCTGGCGCAAAGCACCAAGCTGGCCAGCGACGACCGCAAGCAGTTGGAAATCGGCACCGTGGCGCCGCTGCAGGTGATGCAGGACGAATCGAGTGTTAACAGCGACAAACAGGCTCTCATCAGTGCGCAGAGCAACCTGAATTATCAGCAGCAGATCATCAAGCAGGCCGTGGCTCGTAATCTGAATGATGCGGCGCTTTCCATCGCCCCGGTCATTCCCACCGACCGCGTGACCATCGAGGAGATTCCCGAGGAGAAACAGCCGGTCGAGGAGCTGGTGCAGGAGGCTTTTCAGCAGAGGCCGGAGCTGGAAGAGGCCGTGCTGGCGCTCCGCAACGATGAGATCACCCTCAAAGGTGCGCGCAGGCAGTTGTTACCCGTCTTCGACGTCTACGGATACATGGCAGGGCAGGGAATCGCTGGTTCGGTCAACCCCACTCTCAGTTGCAACTTTTATCCGCCCGGCAAATGCCCGACAAGCAATGCAAGCTTGCTGACAACCGATCCAGGTGTCTATATATACGTTCCCACCACCGGCTATGGAACCGCGCTGAACGGCGCTTTCAACAACTCGGCTCCCGACAAGGGCGTGGGCTTCAGCCTGAGTATTCCTCTCGGCAACAAGTATGCGCAGTCGGTGCAGGCGCGTTCCCTGATGGAGTACCGCCAGGCGGAGTTGCGGCTGGAGCAGCTCTACACCCAGATTCGCATGCAGGTGGTCAACGCGCAGTTCGCGCTGATCAACGACCGGGCGCAGGTTCAGGCTGCCATCGCCGCCCGTGACTACAACAAACAGAACGTCGATGCCGAGTACATCAAGCTGCACAATGGCGCTTCCACCATCGCCAATGTCATGCTCCAGGAACGCGGCCTGGCTACGGCGGAGGACAACCTCATCGCCGCCAACGCTGCCTACGCCAAGGATCGCGCCAGCCTCTACCAGATGCTGGCTTCAACCTTGCAGCACTACGGCATCAATCTGCAGGAAGCGGCTTCGGGCGAAGTGAAATCAGCGCCCGTCGTTCCCGGTGTAGCGCCTGCACAGAATAATACACAGCCCGCTGCCAACCCACCGGCAAAACCGTAGTTTTTTTAGTAGCAGGAATGAAAAGGCCCGGCTCATTGCCGGGCTTTTTCTTTTCATTTGCTCACTTTATGAAATGTCAGCCTGAGTGACCCTAAGCGTACCGGGGGCCCCAGTGACTCGGGGTCCCCGGCAAGCGATCTTTGCTTGTGGAATCATTGCTCTAAAAACCCAGGTAGCATGGCGTCAGCTGCCATGCTGCCCGGATTAATTCATTCATCGCATGTGAACGAACCGCTTATGCTGGACGCTGAATAGTCCTGCCAGAAGACGTAGTTCGTATGCGTGTAAGTGAAGGGATTGAAGTGCATATTCGTGAGCCAATGGCTGCCGCCGCCACACGTATTCTGCCACAGGTCGTTCTGAATGGCGTTTTCGCCGTCCTGGACGCTGCCTTCGTTAGCGAACCAGGCGCCCGAGAAGGTGTAGTTGATCGACTCATAGTTGCAGGTCACGGAGAAATTCACGTTACTGGCTGAATAGTCCTGCCAGAAGACGAAGTTCGTGTGTGTGTAAGTGAAAGGCTGAAAGCTATCAGTCCAGGTTCCATAGGACGGGCAGACCCTGGCGGCGGCCTGGGAAGCCAAGGCATATTCGCCTGCCGCCACGCTGGGCTCGTCAGCAAACCAGCCATTGAAATTGTAGGTCCTGGAGGTCGCAAATGCGGACGTCGCCGTCAGCATCAGGACCAGGACGATCCAGATAGAGATGCGTTTCATCAATGAAATCTCCTTTCGGTAGTCAAAAATCGTGTGAGTGAAACCCTTTCAATTTCAGGGCAGAATTCATCCGGCCGCAGCAGAGTTAGACGGGCTTTGACTCGGACGTCGGATTCCTCTTGGGGGTGGACTTGTCGCCTTTCTTTTCGCCACCCTCAAGCCTGCCCTTACCGCTCTCACGCATTTCCGGCCCCTTAAGATGACCAACATTTGCTGGGCTGTGTTTTGTCACGGTGCCGGGGTGGTGGGTTTCCGTCTTCTTGGGAGTATTCTTATCTCCCGTCTTGGTGGGTCCTTGCTGCTTTCCCTCGCCATGGTCGACAAACTTGGCAGTTTTTTCCTGGCCGCTTTCGGCCAATGAGACGGCTGGAGCAGCAAGCAGACATACAACGGCTAACGCAAAGAGCGTAACCGCATACTTGGGCGTTTTCAGCATAATCATGTTCTCCGATCTTTTGAGAGTGAATGAGGTGCCTTGCTTCGCAGGACACATCGATTGATTCGGTGGATTCGGGGGAGGAATCTCCTTCAATTCCGGAGACAGGAATCTCGTCCAATTCCCAGGACAGGAATCTCGTTAAATTCCGTGGACTATTATCTCGTTCAATTACGGGGAAGGGAATCTCGTTCAATTCCGATGAAAACAGTCTAGAATGATGATGCCAGGTTGTCAACTCAATTTAACAAAAATATTGCAGTCCACGGATTGACGCGGGTTTATGCACTCTCTTACCGGCGAAACAAGGGGTAGCCCATCCTTGACTTGCTCCCTACCGCTCCGCCACCCGATCCAGCAAATCAAAAAACTCCGGAAAGCTGATAGCCGCCGACTCAGCTCCCTGAATCAGAGTCTCTCCCTCGGCGCGCAGCGCGGCCACGCTGAAGGCCATGGCGATGCGGTGGTCGCCGCCGGAGTCTATCGTCGCGCCGTGCAGCCTCTGGCCGCCGCGCACATCCAGGCCGTCCTCAAACTCCTCAACCTCAGCGCCCATGGCGCGCAAATTCTTCGCTACCAGCGCGATACGGTCAGACTCCTTCACGCGCAGTTCTTTTGCATCGCGAATGCGGATTCCGCCGCGGGTGAAGGGCCCAATCGCCGCCAGCACCGGCAGCTCATCGATCAGTAGCGCGGCCAACGCCCCGGAAATCTCCGCTGTTCCCAGCCCTTCTGCTGGAGCTGTCACCTGCACCGTCCCCACCAGCTCTGCGTTCTTTTCCTCCAGATTCAAAACAGAAACGCGTACCCCCAGCGCCGTCAGCACATCCAGCAGCGTGGCGCGCGTGGGGTTCATGCCCAGCTCGCCCACTACCAGGCTGGAGCCGGGAAACAGCGCCGCTGCGCACAGAAAAAATGCCGCCGAAGAGATGTCGCCCGGAACAGCAGCCTCAATCGCATGCAGCTTCTGTGGCCCCTGAATCGAAACCGAATCCAGCGTTCGCTCGACCTTTGCGCCAAAGGCCCTGAGCGCCAATTCGCTGTGGTCGCGCGTGCGCACCGCCTCGCGCACCGTGGTCATGCCCGCCGTCTGCAATCCCGCCAACAGGATGCAGCTCTTCACCTGCGCGCTGGGGACCGGCGTGGTGTAATCGATGGCCTTCAGCTGCACGCCCTCAATCGTCACCGGCGCATGGCCCTCGGTCAACGTGAGCCGCGCGCCCATCGCCTCCAGAGGCTTGCGAATTCGCTCCATTGGCCGCCGCGAGAGCGACTCGTCGCCCACCAGCGTGAAACGGCCCTCCTGCGGCGCCAGCAGTCCGCTGATCATGCGCATCGTCGAGCCCGAGTTGCCGCAATCCAGAGGCCTCTCAGGCGGCCTCACCAGCCCGCCCACGCCCGTCACCTCCACCGAGCCGTCTTCCAGCCGCCGCACCTTTGCTCCCAGCGCCTCCATGCAGCTCAGTGTCGAGGCACAATCGGCCCCGGTAGAAAAGTTGGTAAACCGCGACGTGCCTTCCGCAAACGCCCCCAGCATTCCGTAGCGGTGGCTGATGGACTTGTCACCCGGCAGGCGCAGGCTGCCATGGACATTCTTTGCGGGGCGGATAATGCGTTCTTCAGTCAAGTCGGCTCCGGGGTAAAGTGCGGTCTCTTCGAGTTTACCGAATGCCATGGCCCCGGCATTTATCGTAGGAGAAATAATTTATTCCATGTAATTACGGGCCTCCCAGACGCAACAAAGAAAAAGGTAGGCAGCCATATTCTCCTTCGTGTATTCTCCATGCACCGGAATCCCCGGGGAAATCCCACGCATGCGTCATGCCGGGAGCCCTGATACCGGTATTTGTTTCCCCTGGAGGTACCTTCGAATGATGAAGTTACGATGCGGAGTTGTGTGCGCTTTGGCAGTGGTCTTTGCCGCTATAAGCGCGCTTGTGCTGTTGAACGGAAGTTCACTGCTTGCTCAAAACGTCTCTGGAACAACCAACAAAACCGAATTTGGAGTCAACACCACCACCTTTCAAACGCCGCAAGGCAGCATCCAGGTCAATCTTCCGGATGATGTTATGGCTGGTGACACCCTCTCTGGCACGGTCTATACAATTCCTTCCGGAAAGAACGCCAAACAACAGGCCAAGAACGCCGATGAGCTGAACGGCTACGTTGTTGAGGTCCAGAACCAAAAAACGCAGGTTTCCAAGAAAGTTTTGGAATGGACTGTCCCGGCAGGTGCGGCAGGAGCTACGGCATTCCTGATTTTGCGCAACAATGCCGGCAACGAGGTGGCGCGAACCAGCGTGCCTGTTTTGCCAGCCAGGACCGATATGCCCGCCACATCGGGGGCGAGCGGTTTTCATCTCCCCTCCGTCAGCCAGGCTAACCGGCCCATGAATATAGCAGGGCCCTTTGATGGCAAATCCGCCACCACGTCAGTGACCATCGGCGGAAAGCCGGCCCAGGTTCTGGCCGAGTCTCCCCGGAGAATCGCAGTGCAGTCCCCCAGCGATGTGGGCTTGCTACCGGTCCACGTGCAAAAAGGAGACGCCGTGGCGGACGGGACGGTGCGGAATCTCGGCATTCACCTGTCTGCGACGAACCCAAAACTTCTCAAAGACGAGAAGGCAACCCTTACCTTGAAGGCAAGCGGCCTCACAGATCTCAAGACGGATGTCCCCATCCGTCTGGTCAATCACAGCGACTCCGTGGTGGGATTGGAGGGCGGCGATAAGCAGACTGTCATCGTCCACCCTGCAGATGTGGGGCCCGAGGGAGTCTTCACGACAACGCGGACACTGACAGGCCGGGAGACCGGCTCCTACGACATTTCAGCCTTGATTGCCGAATCCATTCCTGCATTCGGCGGCGGCCCAGGAATGTACATAGCGAATAAGCAGGAAGGCTGGAAGCCGAAGTGCGAGGACTGTGCGGCGGGCAACGATAATGGTCCTGACACCATCAATCCAGGTATGTCGTGTACCGCTCCCAGCACCTGCGTGAACAACAACAAGAGTCTGCAGTGGGATATTGCCAACACGTGGTGCCGTAGCAGCAACAGCGATGTCTGCACGGGCGACTGCGGAAATGGCAATCACTGCGATGGAATTTATGACTCTACGAAATCCAACGGACTCTCTGTGACAGCAAACATCGTCGCAGCAAATCCGCTGAAATGTGTAGCCCCGCTGGTCACATGCGACGCACAGCTTGTGGTTGCCGCCGGTGGCACACTCGCATGTAAATGCAGTTGCAACCCAGGAAGTTAGGCATTACTTTCCGGCGCGGTAGCTCTGCGTTCGCTTTTTTGATCGCAAACTTCCCGCGCCGGAGATTCACTGCAATTGTGCGTCCGGCTCCTCTGGAATCGAGAGTCTGTCAACTGAAAACTGATGGCTGATGGACTTGTCTCCCGGCAGGCGCAGGCTGCCATGGACATTCTTTGCGGGGCGGATAATGCGTTCTTCTGTCAAGTCGGCTCCGAGAATGGGCGTTAATTCAAGTTTAGCAATGAAAGCAGGTAGAAATGGAACTGGGATCAAGGAAATAGGAAAATGCAACAATCAATTGCACTTCAAGACCTCTATCGCATGTTCTAGCCTTGTTCGGGTTTCGTCTGAGGTGCCCTTCGTTCCATCCCCAATTGCTTTGACCGACTCCTCTAGTGCAGCGCACGCATCCTTATCATCTGACTGCACAGCGAAGTCAATTGCGAAATCGGAAGGCGCAGTGCTGCCCAGCCCATATATATCTGTGAGAACTGAATTGGTTGTCTTTGGTTGGTTTAGCAATGTAGTATAGAGCATAACATATATCTCTTTTTGTTCTACTTTAATTGCATTTCTGACCTTCTGATTCATCGCTTCAATATCTCGTTTGACCTTCGGATTTGGTCCGTAATCAAAGTATGGATCTACTACTATATCTTCGACATTGCGACTGCCCTTATCGATTTGCTCAAGGTACTGTAACAGCTCTGTTACACACACTCGATCACAAGGAAGGGACTGAAGTGCCTTCGCTGCAGCCCTGCGAATATCGATAAGTGTCTCTAACTTTAAGAGCCCCGCTAGGAATTCGGGAATGTGTCGGTCATGTCTGACCTGGAGCTCGTGTATTGCCTCGACCTGAACAGATATTCCAGGAAATCCAGAATTTCTGGCAGCGAGTGCAAACAGCATTTTCTCCGCTTTATCCTCCTGATAAGAGCCAATTTCATGCACTGCCTTCACTGAAGAATCGGTATCGTGAAAATATGGGTAGACTCCGGACGCCTCATAATACAAACGCTCCAAGCGCAGATGGTTTTCAATTCGACGAACGGTTAGGAAAGTGACAGTACCGACCAATAGAATCCCTAGGATTCCAGCAAAGACCAGCCACTTTCTTCTAGAGTTAATCACTTAATCTCCTTACTCACATTAAAACTTGGTACTGCAAGTTTATTCACGATAGGCTATAAGCATAAAGCTGTCTTACCTGACCTTCAGCACAATGATCGTCTCATCATCAAACCGATCCTGATCGCCCTGGAAGCGGCTCACGTCGTCTAAAATTGCGTCGGCTATCTCCAGCGCGGAATGCTCGCGGTGGCTGCATAGTAATCCAGCCAGCCGTTCCTGGCCGTACATCTCTGCCTGCGCGTTCTCCGCGTCCAGTATCCCGTCCGAGATAAAGACGATCACGTCTCCTGGCTCTGCGGTCACGGTTAATTCGTCATAGATCACGTTGGGAAACATCCCCAGCGGAAAGCCCTCGGCACGCACAAGTATCGGCTCACAGGAGCGGCATAAAACCGGCTGCACCGCGCCGGAGTTGGCCACCTGCAAGGTGCGGCTCTCATCGTTCCACAGCGTAAACAGCATGGTCACGTACTGCGATTCCAGCATGCGTTCCTGCAAAGCGTCGTTCAGCAGGGCCAGCATCTCGGCCGGCTCAGGCCGTTGTTGCGCCGCCGAGTGCATAATGCCGCTTACCAGCGCGGCAAACAGCGCCGCCGGCGCCGCCTTGCCGCTCACGTCGCCCAGCACGATGGCCATGCGTCCCGGTCCGTACTCCACAAAGTCGTAAAGGTCACCGCCGATGGTGCGCGCGGGCAAAAACCGCGCCGCCATCTCTGCATTTGCCATCTCCGGCGCCGACGCAGGCAGCAATCGCAATTGCACCTCGCGCGCCATGGCGATGTCCCGCTCCAGTTGCGCCTCCTGGCGGCGAACCGCCTGGTAAAGTCGCGCATTCTCGATGGCAATGGCCACCTGCGCGGCCAGCGTGGTTAATACACGCTCATGCTCCTCGTTGAAAAATCCCACCCGCGTATGTTCCAAATCCAGTACGCCGATGATGCGCCCCTTGTGGAACAAGGGCACAATCAGCTCAGAGCGTGTCTCAGGATTTGTTTCCAGGTAGCGCGCGTCCTGAAGCACGTCGGGCACGTTCACCATCCGCCACTCGCGCACCGCCACGCCCACCAGCCCGCTGGCCACGGGAATCTGCCGTGATGGCGCATGCGCATGACCAAACCGCCAGGCGTAGCGTGTAATCAGCGTCTCGCCCTTCTCGTCCAACAGCAAAATGGAGAACATCTGGTAGTCGATCAGCCGGCGCAGCAGTTGGCCAACCCTTTCCAGCAGCGGGTCCAGTTCCAGAATCGAGGTCAGCTCTGTGGAAATCTCGTTCAGCACCGTCAGTGTCTGCGCCTGGCGAGAGACGCGCGCATAGAGGCGCGCATTTTCAATCGCCTGGGCGATGCGCGAGGCGGTCAACGTCAGCAGGCGCAGGTGCTCCGGGCGGAAGTAGTCTGCCTGCTCGCTCTCGATGTCCAGCACTCCGATCAGGCGATTCTTGGCGATCAGCGGCACCGCCAATTCGGAGCGCACCTCGGGATTCACCTCGACGTAATACTCCGCCATTGTAACGTCGTTCAGCAGCACCGGCTCGCGGGTCAGCGCTACCTGCCCCACCACTCCTCTGCCCATGGGAATGTGCAGCCGCTCCACCTGCATCGTGTGGCCGATCTGAAACCTCACCCGCATCTCCCGCGTGCGCTCGTTCACCAGTAAGATCGCAAAAATGCGGTAGGGAATCACGGCCTGCACCAGCTCCGCGGTGCGCTTCAACAGCGTTTCCAGGTCCAGCGTGGTGTTCAGCGCGTCGGCCAGTTGCATCATGTAGGCCACATCCGCTGGCTTCACGCGAATATTAGCAGGGTCCATATCCGCCCCAGCGCCCGCCGGCTCGGCAGGGCGATAGTCGCCCTCATACTCGGGTTCCGCGCGCGAAGATGATGAAGTGTTAGTCATATGTGTAGAAGAAAATCATATCAGTGCAGGGACTAGGGACTAGGGAATAGGGAATAGAAAAACGGCGCTCATCGCTTCAATTTCTTCATCATGGCAACGAGCATCCGTCCGATTTCGTCGCAAAGGCCTTCAGCCGAGCGTCGTGCATCCTCCGTGCCAAATCCCAGCGCCTGCGCAATCACAAGCTGCGTTTCGACTTCACAGTTTGAGCCTCTTGCATGACCGAGAAAAAGAAGATACTCTCCCTTCGTCGATCTGCCATAACCCTCTGCAATGTTGCTGGCGACAGAAACAAATGCTCGTCGAAGTTGATTAGTCAGGCCGAACCGCTCAGAATCCGGAAAAGATGAAGTGAGTTTATAAATTGCAACTGTCAGTTGAACCGCTCTCTGCCAAACGATGAGATCTCTAAATGACTCGCCCAAGCCCTGCCTCCTAGTCCCTAGTCCCTATTCCCTATTCCCTCGTCTTCACTCCGCTCCAAGCTCCCGCACAATGGCCACCGAAGCTGAAGCGCCGATGCGGTTGGCGCCTGCTTCCAGCATCTCCTTTACGTTGGCCAACGTGCGAATGCCGCCCGATGCCTTCACGCCGCATCGGTTGCCGGCTATGCCGCGCATCAGCGCCACGTCCGCCGCGGTAGCGCCGCCTGAAGAAAATCCAGTAGATGTCTTGATAAAGTCCGCTCCCGCCTGTATGGCCAGCTCCGATCCGCGCAGCTTCTCTTCCACGCTCAACAGTGCCGTCTCCAATATCACTTTAAGAATCGCGCCATGATGGTGAGCCACCGTGGCTGTGGTGTGGATGGCGTTCTGCACCGCATGGTTGTCGCCGCTCTTCAGCAGGCCGATGGGAATCACCATGTCCAGCTCGCGCGCCCCCAGCCTGCTCAGCGCCGCCGCCTCCTGGCGCAGCGTTGACACCAGCGACGCGCCCAGCGGAAAGCCAATCACCACGCCCACTGGAACGCGAGTGCCGCTCAACGCTCCCACCGCCGTTGAAACCCACACCGGGTTCACCATGGCGCAGGCAAAACGATAGCGAGCCGCCTCCCCGCACAAGCTCTCCACCTGCGCGCGCGTGGCGTCGGGCTTCAGCAGCGTGTGGTCGATTACCGCGGCCAGCGACTGCCAGTTCTTGAGCGTAGCCGCGGCGAACGCGGCGGAATCATAACTCCCTCTGTTCGACTCTTCATTAGCGTCCTGATGGAGGGTGGGTGCACTCATTTGTCCATGTTCCTCGCCGCGCAATGCCGCCCTCTACAGGCAGTTCAACGCGCTCTGCCATTAGTCAGTATAGTGTTTGCCGGCATAGGAAACAAAAAGCAGGTGCACCGGCGCCAGAACCAGCGCATTTGGATTTGTTAATGTGTACAAACATGAGCCTCTGAGGGAAGAACCCGCCGCTCCTTACTCCGGATGGTCGGGCGACATAATGCAGATGTCAGGCAGGTTCCGGTAGCGCTCAGCGTAATCCATTCCGTAGCCAATCACGAACAAGTTGGGAATGGAAAATCCCACGTAGTCCGCCTCGATTTTTTCCAGCCGCCGCGATGGCTTATCCAGCAGCACGGCGATGCGCAGTGTCTTGGGTTTTTGCTGCAAAAAAAGCTTGCGCAGGTAAGAGAGCGTCAGCCCGGTGTCCAGGATGTCCTCCACCATCAGGACATTCTTGCCCTCGATCGACTCATCCAGGTCCTTGACCAGTTTGACCGCGCCGGAAGACCGCTGCCCCTGCCCGTAGCTCGATGTGGCCACAAAATCAAAGGTGGCGTCGGCCTGCACAGCCCTCGACAAGTCGGCCAGAAACGGCGCTGCACCCTTCAGTATGCCTACCATTACCAGCTTCTCGCCGTTAATATCACGGGTAATCTGCGCGCCCATCTCGGCGACGCGCTCGGCAATCTGTTGGCGGGTATAGAGAATCTCAAGCCCTCGATAGTTGGTAGCCATGTAACCAGTATCGCCTGAACCCTGCGCCGCACGGCAAGCACGCCTGTGAAAATTCGGTTATTTCATTGCAGCCCGGGATGTTGCATGCTCCTTTCGACCTCGCCCGTCTATACTTGAAATGAATGATTCCTTATTTGCATATTTGGAATTTTAATCTGCCCACCTTTGGGCTGATGCTCTGGCTTGCCGTCATGGCTGCAGCTTTCGTTATGGACCGCAGCTTCCGCCGCGCGCGCGTTACGGCCGACGCCCTCAGCGTGGTAGCCGTCACCGTAGTGGCCGGCATCATCGGCGCCAAGCTCTGGCACGTCATCGATACCCCTTCTGATTTTCACTATTTGGGCTGGAGCGCGCTCTGGGATTCTGCTGGGTACGCCTGGTTCGGCGGCCTTTTCTTCGGCATCTTAGCGCTGCTCTTCCAGGGCAGGTGGACGAAGATCGGCATGTTGCGAATGTTAGATTTAGCCGCCCCAGCCGCCGCCGTCGGTCAGGGCATCGGACGCATCGGCTGCTTTCTCTCCGGCGACGGCTGCTACGGCATCGAGATAAAGCCGGTGCATCTGTTCTCTTTCACATTTCACCCTTGGGGAATGAGCTTCCCCAAAGGACTCGAGCCGGTCTTAGTTCCCGTCTATCCCACTCCGCTCTATGAGTTTGCCGCCTATCTGCTCATTGGCGGCTGGCTGTGGTGGCGGCTCGGCAAGCCCCATCGCACCGGCGCCATCGTCGGCCAGTACCTGCTGCTTAGCGGAATCGCCCGCTTTCTGGTTGAATTTATTCGCCGCAATCCCAAGGTGCTGTGGGGCTTATCCAATGCCCAACTGGCCAGCGCTGGCGCGGTTGTTGCGGGCATTGCCCTAATCTGCTGGGCCGCTACTCACCGAGCCACCAGACCCGATAAAGCCGCCCAGGCGCTGAATAAATCCGCATAGCAGTTTTGTTAAAGCTGGATTTCCTTCGGATTGTCAGACCAGGGATTGATAAGCGATATCTCACACGCCACAAAGTCTTTCACGTTGCGGGTTGCGACAGCCGCTCCGTGAACTCTGGCTGTAGCGGCAATTTGCGCATCCATTTCGTTGATGGGGCGGCCCAGGCGTTGCCGTGCAGAGAGGATTTGTCCGTAGTATCGTGCCGCGGCAAGATCGAAGCTGTGAATCTGACAGTGAAAATCCTCAATGAGCATCGCTTCGAAAGCTTCACGTAATTCATTTTGCCTTCGTCCTGGGGGCATCAACTCAATGCCGGAAAGCAATTCTGCCACAACCACTGAAGAGGTCCAGAACTCTTTTCTTGGGAGCGATTGAACCCATGCGGCCACGCGCGAATCAGGACGTGGCCGCATGATTTCCGAAATGACGTTTGTATCGAGCAGGATCATCAGTCGAAGGCGGGGATTGGTCTGGAAGATTTCCGGCGCGGCGGAATTTGGAGTTCTACGCCCCCGAAGGCGGCAAATCGCTTACGAATCGCGGTTCCCAGATCTTCCTCTGGAGATGCGGGACTGCTCGCTACTAATTCCACAAGTGCCTCCCGCACCTCCGCTTCCATCGAGCGCCCATTCAGCGCCGCGCGCACTTGCAGCCTGCGCTTGACCGTTTCATCGAGATTGCGAATCGTAAGAGTTGCCATGGATTAAGCATAGCGCAATTCCGCTAGCATTGCAAGCAATGCTAGCAATGACAGCACTGTCTTATTTCGCTACAGCCACTGCGTAAATGTCTGTGTTTCTTCAAGTTGCGGAAATAACCTCATGTGCATCTTATACATATACCTGCGTGTGCCACCTGTCACCGACCCCGCCAAGGATGGCCAGAGAGTATCTACACATGGCTGCGTTTGTCTCATACGGTGAAGCCCTTGCGCTCGGTCTGGCCTCTGGGCCAGCCTGCCTGGCAGCCTGTGGACCTGTGTTGATTCCTTCTTTGCTCACCGAACGCACAGGCTTTCGGCCTCACGCTCGCTATCTCTCCGCATTTCTGGCGGCGCGCCTCGTGGGATACATGCTCTTTGCCGTCGTCGCGTGGGAGCTTGGCGCGCTGGCGTCCATGTTGCCGGCCCCGCGCCTGTTGATGATGGGCGTGGTCTATCTGCTGCTTGCCTGCGTGCTGCTTTGGTATGCATACTCGGCCCGGCGCAGTTGCGCTCAACCCTGCGCGGATTCAAAACTGGTGCAAATCGGTGAAAGCAGAAATCGCGGCGTGGCCGGCGCGGCAGCCCTGGGTCTGCTCACCGGCCTGAATCTCTGTCCTCCATTCGTCGTTGCCGGCATTCGGGCAGCCCAACTGGGTAGCATGGCCGCCGCACTGGTCTTTTTTTTGGTATTCTTTCTGGGAACCTCCATTTGGTTTGTGCCCTTCGTGGGCCTGGGCTGCATCGTACGCAACCAGGCCATCATTACCGTCGCGCGCATGGCGATGGTGCTCATCGCGCTCTATTACCTCTTAATTGGAATCGCCATGTTGTTGGGGAAAAAGACTTATGGCTACTAACGCTCGCACTCTGACTCTCACCCGCCCGGCGCCGCGCGGCATCCTTCGCTCTCTGCTGCTCACTCTGCCTATCCTCATCTGGTCGCCGCTCATGTTATTGTTTAGCCCCGGTTCGAGCACCAAACCGGTTTGGCTGATCTCCAGCGCCATCACTGCGCTCTTCATGACGGCGCTCTTCTTCATGATGATGCGGACCCATAGCACCTATCACTGGCGTCGCATCTTCTTCGTGAGCCTTGGAATCCTCTTTCCTATTGAGTTTATCCACAACCTCTTCGTCATGCGCGGCTCCATGGGCATCCCCATCGAAGAGATGATTGCCGGCCGCACGCCCTTCTGCTTCATGCCCATTCCGCTTCTCATCCTGCCGGCCGCCTTCACCCGTACGCTGGTCTTTCCCGGTTCCATCACAGGCGGCATTGCCGCCATGGTGGGCCTCTGGCTGGCCCTTACGCTGGTCATGGGCAAAGGCTGGTGCAGCTACGCCTGCTTCTTCGGCGGAATTGAAGAAGGCGTGGCCGCTATTCCTCCGCGCGCCAAAATCCGCAAGCTCGACCCGCGCTGGCGCTACGTACCATGGGCCGTGCTGCTGGCCATGGTGCTGCTCTCGCTGGCTATCTTTGAGCCGGCCTACTGCATGTGGCTCTGCCCCTTCAAGGCCGTCACGGAGTACGTTGCCGCCCGCAGCACCATCGGCCTGATTCAGAACGTCATCTTTATCCTGCTCTTTGCGGGGCTGGTCATCGCGCTGCCCTTCCTGACAAAAAAGCGAACCCAGTGTGCCTGGTTCTGCCCCTTCGGCGCATTCCAATCCATCTTCAATAAGATCAGCATCTTTGAAATGAGAATCGACAAGGAACGCTGCAAGCCCTGTCTGGTCTGCCAGAATGCCTGCCCCAATCTCTCCCTGTCGAAGGAGTCCATCGCCCGCGGCGAGACCTTGCTTTCCTGCATGAAGTGCGGCGCATGCGTGGACGCTTGCCCGCGGCAGGCGGTTGTCTGGCATATCAAGGGAACTCAGATCGCCTGGAAGCCGGAGCGCGCGCGGCTCATGTTTCTCTACGCGGCCTGGGCCATGGCCATCATGTTCGGCGGCACCATCATCGCTCAGGGCATTGCCACCATTCTGCATTTTGTCGTCTAGGAGATACTGATGAAACTCCGTCCTATTCTCGGCTACACGGCGGCTGGTGCTACCTTGCTTGTGGCGCTGCTGACTCCATTTCTGCTGATGGACAGCTTCAGTAAGGGATTTATCGCTCTCGGCATGCACGTCGATGAGGTCTACACCGGCGGCCCCAAGGTCCGCACTATTCCCATGGGCGCTTACTCCATCGACGTTCACCGGCCTGTCTATCCGCACATGCTGCAATCGGAAAAACCCTTTGTACAGCTCGATTGGCAACCCGTGAGCGCCCTGCCGCAGCACATATCTGACGCGGTGGACATCGACGGCGATGGCCAGCCCGACGTACGCGTCAGCTTCGATGTGCCCCGCGATCCCAAAGCCCCGCTGCATGTCGATGTGGACTCCCTCAACCCTCGCTACGAAGCCGTGCAGCACGCCGGCAAAGAGAAATACTCCCGCCTGATTGTGCGCGTGGACGATGCCATCCTGGTGCGCGTTCCGCTCGGGAAGCCCTAGTAGGCAAGGATAAGTTTAGGGGCATATATGACTCGACGGGTAGTTGTTTTCGCTGTTCTTTTCTCACTCGCCGCTATGGCTGCGTGGGCGGATGATTTGGATCGGACGGATTCATACACAATCATTATCGGAAACGTCGGGAACTCGGACCACTACATCAGCCCACTGATGATTAGCACTACGGATGCAGGTATAGAAAGGGGAAGAATCTACTATGTAAAAAATTGGGGCATTGACTTTCGTGGCGATACTTGCGTTGTAACAGCAGCAATGATGAAGAAGCTTATAAAGGCAATACGCGCGACCCCTACGGATGGAGTAGGCGTACTGAAGTCATTTGGAGTCATGCTATTTACTGTCCTGCACTCGGATTCGACATCCCAGAGTATACTCCTGGGCAGAGCAAATGCCATCGCACTCCTCAAATCGCTTGAGTCCTTGTGTCAGAATGGTCCCTTGCAGAAAGATCTAGAAGATCTCCGAGATCAGGTAAATACATATGGTCATGGGCCGCCAGGAACCGACTGAGCTAACAATCCGCGTACGTTACGTGCCAAGATACTGCAATACATGTAGATGAAAAACTCAATCCGGAGGGAGGCGGGGGTTTCAACCCTCGCATATGGCAGCCGAGCTTTCTATAACCCCTACAGCCGCTTGATAAACGCCTGCGCCTCTTTCAGATGCGGGAACAGCTTTTCCTCGGCTTTGAACTCCCGCGGGTGCACGCATCGCCGCAACCCGCGCATCTTCACCGGATATTTCAGGTGCAGCATCTCGTGGAAGAGCAGATATTCAAGGGCGTAGCGCGGGCTCGACGGCCGGTCGAAGACGCGACTCACCACGATGGTGTTGTGGGCGGAGTCGTAGTGACCCAGCGCCCGCTTTGCCATGCCCTCGCTCCAGGTCAGTTGCGGCCGCCCCAGCATCCCGCCGAAAAACTTCGCGTTCAGCGAGTCGAAGACCTCCTCCAGATGGTAGTAGCGCCCCTCCGGTCCTGAGAACCGCTTGCTGCCGCGCGCGCCGCGGATCAGCTCCGTCTGCCGGCTCACGGCAGCGCTCGACGAAAACCGCTTGTAGCGCAGGTTGTGCGCGGCGTCGATAGGCTTTTTGTAGAGTTTGGCCAGCAGAATGTGCGCGATGGCGCGGATTACCGTCTCCGGCGCGCCCTCCAGCAGATCGGAAAGGCTGACAGTAATCTGACCTTCACGCAGCCAAATCCGCGTATTCAGCGAGGTAAACCGCCGGAAGCGAACCGTCATGGGCGGCATCGGCGCTCTGGGGCGCAACGCCCGGTACTCCTCCTGAAAAATGGAAACTAAATCAGCAGCCACTAAATACAGCTTACAGCCATCAGCCAACAGCTTACAGTTTGAGATGGTGTCCTCAGAGTGCGCTGCTGATTCTGCCGATCTTAGTGTGCAAAATTGGACAGTTGGCAGCTTGACTGGGTGGTACAAATATTCGCATGCTTGATGACAACCGTAATGGAATTCAAATATTAAGTGTCGAAAAGGACGGCGATGACGGCGTGATTGTGGCGTTCACAGACGGGACGACGGGCGCGTATGTAGTGGAGGAGCTGCTAGAGCTGAGACCCCGTCGACAACTAGGCAAAAAGCCAAAGGGCCAGAAGCATCCGCAAATCCCAACATCGCAATAATAGGACACTACCCAGATTGCCGGTTGACTGCAATTGTAGGCTGACGGCTGATAGCTGACGGCTGATAGCTGTTTTATTTCTTCTCTAGTACTATCAACCTCTGCCGCGCCTGCCACTCCTGATCGGGATACTTTCCGGCGGATGCATCCAGAAAATGATGGTAGTAAGCTGCTGCCCGCGCTTTTTCGTGGAGCGCATCGTAGCTGATCGCCCATAGGAAGTAGGTCGATGGAATCTCGGGCAGATACTTTGACCGCATGGTCAGCGCGTGAATCGTAATCGCGGGCTGGCCGGTCCTCGATGCCACAAAGGCCAACCCGCTCCAGCCGTCAGCGCTGGCCGGATTTAGCCGGGTCGCCTTGTCAAAAGCCGCGAAGGCCTCGGTATATTTGAGCTGCCTGACCAGGTTCTGCCCATGCGCCACCAGAAGCACCGGATCATCGGGGCTGGCCGCGAGCAGCGAGACGTACAGCTTGTCTGAGCCCGCTGCGTCTCCGGCGTCGTCCAGCACGGCGGCCAGCATGCGCGTAATGGCCGTGTCCTTGGGGTGTGCCTCGTGCAGCTTCTGAAACAGCGGCACCGCCTCGGCTTTGTCCTCGGCGGCCAGCACGGTAGCCAGTTGCGTGGTCAGCACCGTGTCCTCGGGAGATTTCTCCAGCGCCGCCCGCAACAGGCTCTCCGCCTCGGGATACTGCTTGCGCGCAATCAGCAGGTGGGCCAGGCCGGCGTTGGCCTGCGCGGACTTCGGATCCGCGGCCAGAATCTGGCGATAGGCCTTCTCTGCGGCGTCAAGCTGGCCAGTCTGCTCGGCCAGGCTTGCAGCCAGCAGCGTGTCTGCCGGCGTCTCCGGCGAGAGCTTCAGCGCCTCCAGCAAATCCTCAGAAGCCTTGGCCGGATCATCTTTTCGGTCAATCTCCGCCAGCGCCCGCCACGCGCGTGCCTTGGCGGCAGGACCGGCCACTCCGGGATCCAACTGCGTAGCCGCCACCAGCTCCGGACGCGCCTCAGTGAGTTTTCCCATCCGCGCCAGCAGCAATCCCAACTCAACGTGTGCCTCAAACGACTGCGAGTTCGCTTCCACCGCTCGCCGGTAGAACCCTGCTGCGGCCTCCAGCCAATTTTGCGCATCGGCCACATAGCCTGCGTCAAACAGCGCACGCGCATCGCTTGGGTGGGCCGCCAGCCAGGTGTCCAGCTTGGCCCCAGCCGCCTTCCAGTCAGATTTAGTAATGGATTCCTCCGCCGCGGCTACTTCATCGGAGACAGTACGAGTCGTGGCGGCCGCGGACGTGGCCTCTGGCGCCGGCCTCACAGGTTTCTGCACGGTACTCTGCCCATAACCTGCAACCGATGCCAATAGCAAAACAATAAAAGCGAAACGAAGCACGGAATACCTCACTCATAGTTTACCGGGGCAGGCCTTTGCCGGGGCTGCTGAGAGTTCGACGTGGGTAAGCAGAGGAGGGAATCGCGTAATCTTCGGATAGAGAGCTATATAGACCATGATTATATGCAGAGCTAAACTGACCAGCACGAAAGGCTAGAAAAAAAGTACATTCGTAATTTGAACTACGTTGGTAAACAGGAGTTAACATGCAAACGCGATTTGAAAATCCCCAAGCAGTGAAGCTGGATGAAGAGACAGTTTCGAATCCATCACCGCAGATGAGGATTAACTGCGTTGCCGAAAAGGCTGCGTACAAATCCACGAATGTCGAACAGCATTTCAACAAGGGCATTAACGAGCTCTTCTCGAAGTATTTGGTATCTCGGAACTTTCAGTCCCAATAGACCTGCGCCTCAGATGTCCTCATGGCGCTTGAGGGCGTGTTGAACCGCAAACAAGCGAAAGAATCGAGGAGCCGAATCTCTACCGAGTTTCCCGGCTTGCGGCCTCAGATCCAAATCACTGCATGCATTTAGGTGTGCCGCGGCCTGGTGTCGAGCCTGGCCTCCGCCGCCTTTCAGTCAGCGGCCACAACGATAATGATTAGCCTTTGCTCAATATAGAATGAACATTAGTCCGCCTTTCAATCGCACAGCCTATCTGCGCGCATAGCCTATCCGCCGACCGGAGCGAAAATATTTCTTAACAATCGAAATAATCATATGCTATGGTTATCTCATTCAATCGGAGGAGCTTCCCCTCTTCCGGAGGTCCAATGCAAAGAATTCACTGGCATTTCAAGCGGCCTGCGGGCTCGCTGTCTCCCCATGCAGCCCCTACCGCCCAGGAGGGAACTGTGCAACAGCCGCCTGCCGCAGCATCCGACGCTTTGCCGGGGGCGAGCGCCTGGCTCGGGGCGCTAAAGTTAACCGCATTCCTTGCCGTTGCCGGCTTCATCGGAAAACTGGCGCTGCAACAGTTCATGGGTATTGAGCTGAATCACTGGACCGCTCCCGATCTAAGCCACTTCGCCGGACGTTGGGCGATGGACACATTGAGCGTGGTCATGGAACAGCTCCTCGATCACCCTATCCTTTTCGGTATTCCCGTGCTTCTGTTGCTTGTTCCCCCGCTCTTGTCCTTTTACCTTCCACGCACGCATTCTGCCCTCAGGCTCACAACATACTTGAGCGTGGGTATAGCCACAGTAGGGCTGCTTTTTGTCTTGTTCTGGTGCGAAATGCCCACCGCCGATATGAATGGCTGGCCAACGCAGGATTTAAAGGTGCAACTGGACCCTCCCGGCAAAGGTCTGCGCGCGGCGCGTGTATCAGATCTGAAAGTCACGTTGCTCGTTTCTAAAATGGAAGGGGTGGCAAAGCAATATGGCACATATTGTAGTAAATCCGTACCCGATACTTTAAGGCCGCATTTGAACGCCGCGCTTCCCGTCCAGGCCGCCATAGACTACCTGAATGCTCTGTACGCCTGGTCCGTCATATTCTGTATTGCCGGATGGCTGATTCTCTATCTACGCGCGCCGGTCGAGGATGCAGCGCTCATTGACGAGATATTCAGGGGAATCAGAATCTTTTCGTGTGTGCTCCTGCTTCCCCTGGTAAGCTGCATGATTCCGTATATGTACGGCAAGATGATCTACCCTACAACCTTTCCCGTGGTCACTATAACTTATACGAACGGGGAGGTCAGCAAGGAGATGCTCTTGATGGACGAGACTGACAAGGATGTTTCTCTCCTTTCCACGGATGGGTCGACAGCCTTCGTCGTGCATCATCGTCGCGATGATGTCAAGAGTATGCGGCAATACGGATATAGAGACCTTTTCAATGAAATCTTGCTTAAGTGCAACTGGGCGCCGCCGTCCAGCGGCAAGGAAAATACACAGAACTGATTCAAACCATGGAGGTCCTATGAGCTTTTTTCGTCTTTGCGTGTCATCGATTTTCGCGCTTTGCGCCGCCGCCGCCATGGCGCAGACGCCCACCAGTGTGCGCATTCTCCGGTTTCCTCAAAGCGCAGGCTCCCCGGTTACGAAAATCGCGCAGACGCCGCTCATGGTTGCCTATGAAGGGCGTATTGAAAATGCCAGAAAAATCTATGTCCGCGTCTTTCGCGATAGCCTTCACGATCTCACGGTTACCTACCCGAGCGGGGTCAGGGCCGGGCAGTGCGTTCTCTACACGCACAGCAGCCGATTTCCCGTCTTCCACTCCGGCGATGGTCAGTTGCTCATCAACGATGTTATTGATTTCTTTGAAAACGGAGGCCGCGATGATCAACATCTGACGCTGGTATTTGAGGAAGGCGAGGACGCGGATGCGAATAAGCCCCTCAAGCTTTCTCGTGATGGCGTTCAGCAATATTTTGGAAACGCATTGGAATTGACATTGCGTGCTACCCAGAAGCAGATCGCAGCGTGGCAGGCAAGGGAAGAAAAACGTAAAGCCGAGTTGCTGGCTGCTTCGCCTGCCGCCCGCCCGGCAGCAAAGCACTTCTGGAACCTGTCTACGGTCAGTGCCGCAACCACCACCTCTGCCATGCCTCCGCCGCCACCGCCGCCGCCCGCGTCGTCCGTCTCCTCCTTTGTCACCGGCCCCTGTGAGAAGGTCGTCGTACTGCCCTTCACGCCCCTGCATATCTCCGAAGATGCGCAGTCAAATCCCGAGGCCCTTTCTCCGGTCGCGGTTAAGGATTCGCACGCCTGCGGAGAGTGATCCGGCTTCGCCACGAGACTCTGGATTCCTGGTCGGGTGCTCCATCTTCGACGAGTTTTGTGCGGTTACAGAATAAGTTTGCTATCCCTCAAACTCAACTCAGAAACGGTAGACGACGCCTCCGGAGTAGCGCATACCCTGTGCTGTGATTCGTATGCCGGAAAAAGCGGGTGAGTAAGAATGGGCAGCGCTCCGCGGGCTTGGTGCGACCGGCACGGCAAGTCCACCAAGAGCGTCCAGTGAAATCTGTTCGTTGAAGTACTCCACTTGCAGCGGACGAACCCAGATATGCTTGCTCAACTTCACATCGAGGCCGCCCCCGGAAGCCATGGTAAACGGGTATGTAGTACAGGTCGGCGAGGTGCCTGAGCCGCAAGGCTCGCCAGCGTCTGACGTGATCGTCATATGAGTCGTGCCAAACAGTTGATGAGCAAAGAAGCTTAACCGCGAATTTCTAAGCCCAAAACGCCCGGAAGGGCCAAACAGAAAAGCCTGCGTGCTGAAGGTGGCGCCATCCACATCGTTGCTGTACCCGGCCACTTCGGCGGTCGCGCCCAAATGCCGTGTGAAGTTGTAGGTGATGGCGCCTTGCCCGCCATTCAGATTCATTGGAAAGGGAGCTTCATTCGCAACATAGATTCTTGAAAATGAATATCCTGCGAATATATCCCATCTGTCCACAGATGTTGGCCTCGATTCCTGGGCCGATGCAGCGGACAGGAAAAACGCCAACACAACGACAAATCCGATCATCTTGCGCATCAAAAGCCTCCTCTGCTGCTCAACAGCAGTTGTTCTGGACCTCGGCTTGAGTGGCTGCCTCACGGGGTTCCTGCACATGGGGAAGGATGGCAGCACTTGGTCAATATATCGTTGATCCGGAAACATCCTCTGTGTTAACAACAGATCAAACAATATCGAGGGCGTGCTGTTTCCCATATCGAATCGCATTCCCGATAGCGAACGGTATTTGCCTGGGGCCTCCGATGGCTGATATGAGATAGTGGGGTAGTTTGAAGAGTATGAGCTTCACAAGTTGCGGATATACTCCTGTTTTGTGTCAGGGTATGACTTCAGTCGTGCCGAAATAGCTGTAAAAGAGCCATGAGCTGTAGCCCCTGAAGGTATATTCGCTGTGCCGACATGACTTGTGTAGAGATTCCTTCGAAGAATTACTTTTGTTCGTATACTGGACCATTCGTTGCTTGTATTGGAGGCTCTTTATAAGGTCCTACAACACTTCTTGGCCAGTCAATCACAAAGTTATGATTTGGATTGTTGGTTCTAAAACGCTTCTCAGCCTTGATACGAGCATCGTTATCATTTGCAGCAGAAAAGTCATCGAAATAGAATAAATCCCATTTATGAGCTGGACTATGGTATGCAATTGAAGCACGGTAATCAACTGGGCATGGGGTTGGAGGTGGTGGTGGAGGTGGCATGTGATAGGGAGTAGATAGCCAGATGGGAAGTATGAGGAAGATAAGTGTACAAACACATAATGCGAGGTCGGGAATGGTTCCTTTTTCGAATTTGCTCTTTCTCGCAGTTACTTCCGTCAAGTCAGGTCCTTGTTGATTGGCCGGCTCCTGAATGGGTTGTGTAGGTATCCCGAGGGGATGTTCACGAAGCATTATGATTGCATTTTCAACTGCTTCATCTAGTTGATTATCATCAAATGATTGTTGATTGTAAAAAAGATTCTTAATATCGTGAATGGCCTTTTTTTCGGTGGCTTGTTTGGCTAATTCGGCATTGAATTTGGTTCTTTCTGTTGCGAATCGCCTTCTAGTTGAGAAAATGATACTGAAAGCGATTAGGAAGACATCGCAGATAAGGAGAAAGAATACCCATGTAAACTTTAGTTCTCTGCTCGAGTTCAATAGAATAATTGTGTTCTCGTTATAAGCCATAAATGCCCAGAGTATGAAACTGAAGAGACCGAGTGCCAGATCCATGTGGATTTGAATCAGGTTTTGGAACTTCCAATCGATTCGTCCCGTGGCTATCCCAAATGCCACGCCAAGTAAGGCGACAGCAAACGGAACATAAACAGGCACATAGCTCTCGTTGTGACTTGTGTTGCTGGCATTCGTACTAATAGCAACACCTCCCGGTTGTCCTCCCTGTGGCGCAGACGGGGGCGCAGCTTGTGCGTATGCAAGAACCGTTGACAACAGAAAGAACAACGCCGTTAGCGACAATAGGATCAATCTGGGAGTTTTCCACAGAAGAGTGCTTACATGAATAGGCATTGTATTCCTCACGATTTTGTACGTGTTGGGATAATAAACCCTTGATTCTAAGGTAAGCAATCACTTTTCTTATTCTCCATTGATCCCGATTTCCCATAGCCGCCCGTTCTCATTCAACCCGGTCGCAGCTTATCCCCGATGCACCAGGTCCTATAATATAGAATGGCCATTTGCATCCCGAGCCTCACTGTGGGCTCGGGAACGCTATGGGCAACTTTTAGCCCGGTGACTTCCCATTGAACGACGCCATCATCATCCGCGGTGCGCGGACCCATAACCTGAAGAACATCACCTGCGAGATTCCCCACGGCAAGCTGACGGTCATCAGCGGCGTCTCCGGCTCGGGCAAATCCTCGCTGGCCTTCGACACCATCTACGCCGAGGGACAGCGCCGCTACGTCGAGTCGCTTTCCGCCTACGCCCGCCAGTTTCTGGAGCGCATCGAAAAGCCCGACGTGGACGAGATCGACGGCCTCGCTCCGGCCATCGCCATCAAGCAGAAGAACACCACGCGCAACCCGCGCTCCACCGTCGCCACGGCCACCGAAGTTTACGACTACCTGCGCCTGCTCTACGCCCGCTGCGGCACCGTCCACTGCGTCCACTGTGACGGCCTTGTCAAGCGCGACTCCATCGACGAGATAGCTGAGGCCACTCTGGCGCTGGGTGAGGGAACTCGCCTTAACGTGCTCTTCCCCGTGCGCCACGCCGAGCCCACGCCCGAATCCGAAGCCAAGCCCATTCGCCGCGCCGTCAAATCCTCAGCCAAATCCGCGCACAAACCCGCATCCGAATCTCCTCTCACCGAAGCCCTCAAGGCTCGCCTCATCGAACTGCGCGCCTCTGGCTTCAACCGCCTCTACCAGCAGGGAAGCATCTTTGAGTTTTCCACTCCCGAGTCACTCCTCGACCTGGACTTCACCCTGCCTGTCTTCGTCCTCCTCGACCGCATCGTCGTCAGCGCCGACAACCGCGCCCGTATCGTAGACGCCGCCGAGATCGCCTATCGCGAGTCCGGCGAGGTCATCTTCGAGGAACTCCCGACAGACGAAGCCGCCCCGCGCCCCCGCCACCGCTTCAGCGCCGCCTACGAGTGCAAGAGCTGTCATCGTCCGGGCTGCGAGCCTGAGCCGCGCCTCTTCAGCTTCAACAATCCCTTCGGCGCATGTCCCCGCTGCCAGGGCTTCGGCAACACCATGGACTTTGACCTCAACCTGGTCATTCCCGACAAATCGCTTACCCTCGCCGCAGGCGCCATCGATCCCTGGAACCGCCCCAAGTACCGCCCCTGGTTCACGGAGTTTCGCCGCCACGCAGCGGAGCTGGGTGTTCCCCTCGACGTGCCCTGGCGCGACCTGCCCGAAACCGCGCGAGAAATCGTTCTGCGCGGCAAGGGCGCATTTGTCGGCGTCTATGGTTTCTTCGCGCAGATGGAGCGCAAAAAGTACAAGCTGCATGTCCGCGTGATGCTCAGCAAGTATCGCGGCTATGCCGAGTGTCCTGACTGCCGCGGCCAGCGCCTCCGCGCCGAAGCCCGCAGCGTCCGCCTCAACGGCCAGAGCATCTGCCAGGCTGCCGCGCTCACCATCGCTGAAGCCAAAGACTTCTTTACCGCGCTTCGTCTCTCGCCCATGCACGAGGAGATCGCCGGCCCCATCCTTGAAGAGGTTCGCCAGCGCCTCAGTTTTCTCGACGCGGTCGGCCTCGATTACATCACCCTCGACCGCCTCGCCTCCACGCTCTCCGGTGGTGAGGCGCAGCGCATTCAGCTCGCCACCTCGCTCGGCTCGCAACTCGTCGGCGCGCTTTATGTTCTCGACGAGCCTTCCATCGGCCTCCACTCCCGCGACACCGCCCGCCTCATTCGCATTCTCAAAGAGCTGCGCGACCTGGGCAACACCATCCTGGTCGTCGAGCACGACGCCGACATTCTCCGCTCCGCCGACCATCTCCTCGATCTCGGCCCCGGTGCCGGCGAGCTGGGCGGCAAGCTCCTCGCTGAAGGTCTTCTCGCGGAGATCGAGGCCAATCCTGCTTCGCTCACCGGCCGCTATCTCTCCGGCCAGCTCTCCATCCCCATCCCCGCGCGCCGCCGTCCGCCTGGCCGCGAGCGTCTCATCCTGCGCGGAGCCACCGCCAACAACCTCCACTCCCTCGACGTCGAAATTCCCCTGGGCATGTTGGTTGCCATCACCGGCGTCTCCGGCTCCGGCAAATCCACGCTCGTCCATCAAATCCTTTATCGCGCCGTCGCCCGAGCGCTCGGCCAGTCCGACGGCGCTGACCCCTCCAGCGTCTACAAATCTCTCACCGGCGTCGAGCGTCTCAACGATGTGATTCTTGTCGATCAAACCCCCATCGGCCGCACGCCGCGCTCCAATCCCATCACATACATCAAGGGCTTCGACCTGGTCCGCGAGCTCTTTGCCGCGCAGCCCGAGGCCAAGCGTCTCTCCCTCACCCCCGGCCACTTTTCCTTCAACGTCCCCGGCGGCCGCTGCAACACCTGCGAGGGCGACGGCACGGTCACCGTCGAAATGCAATTCCTCGCCGACGTCGAGCTGCCCTGCGAGGACTGCAACGGCACCCGCTATCAGGCCCGCATCCTCAACGTCCCTTACAAGGGCAAGAACATCCACGAAGTGCTGCAAATGACCGTCAAGGAAGCTCTGCGCTTCTTTGCCGGCCAAACTCGCCTGCTTGAAAAGCTCGCCGTTCTTGACGAGATCGGCCTTGGCTACCTCCGCCTCGGCCAGTCCGCCACCACTCTCTCCGGCGGCGAGGCGCAGCGCGTCAAGCTCGCCGCTCACCTCGCCCAGGTCCGCGCCGTCAACGCCACTGCCATGCCCTCCCAGGCCAGCCGCGTCCTCTACATCCTCGACGAGCCCACCACCGGCCTCCACTTCGACGACGTCTCCAAGCTCCTCACTGCCTTCCGCAAGCTCATCGACGGCGGCGGCTCGCTCATCGTCATCGAGCACAATCTCGATGTCATCAAATCCGCCGACTGGGTCATCGACCTCGGCCCCGAAGGCGGCGAAGCCGGCGGCAAGATCGTATGCCAGGGAACCCCCGAAGAGATCGCAACCAATCTCCTCTCTCACACCGGCCAATGGCTCGCCCGCGTGCTTTGATTGTCGCTTGCTTTTGCTAACTCGCTAACTCGCTGACTCGCTGACTTGCTAACTCGCCGCCCTCTCTCCCGCCCCCATCAATACCAGCGAACGTTGCGCAAAAGGCGAATAGACTAGCGGCGTCATGCACGCCAGCGCCAGCCCAAAGTTGATGTGGTGCAGCAGCAGGAAGGGCGAAAGCGCCCATAGCTCATCGAACACCAGCAAAAACGGCCAGATTTTCAGAAACTTCCCGCGTGCCCCCGGCGCGTGGAAGAGCGTGGCGGAAATCACAAAGAGGCGCACAGGAATCAAAATCGCGGCAGTCACAATCAGAAGAACGAACACATCAGTCGCCCTCGACAAAGGCGAAAACAGCTCCTCAATCTCCGCCAGGTTTGCCAGCGCCCCCACATAAAATCCCAGGTACATGATCTGCAACAGCACGAAGAGCGTCGTCACCACGCGATGCGAGGCCTTGGGAAGTTCCTCCGGCGTGGCCAGAATCCGAAAGCCAACCTCCATCGCAGGCCCCGCTTCCGTCTCCGCCGAATCCTCCTTCTGCGCCCTCGCCGCCGGGGCAGGGAACTCGGCCCTTCGACGGTCCGCGTCTTCCCCTGCGCCAATTCGCTCCACCGGAGCCACAAAGCGATAACCGCGCCGCGCCATCGTCTCCACAAATCGCGGATTCCCCGCTGTATCGCCCAGCGCCTCGCGGATGCGGTTGACCGCCGAGTTCACGCCATGCTCGTAGTCGACAAAAGTTCCGTCAGGCCACAGCTCCCGGCAAATATCCTCTCTCGTCAGCAGTTCGCCGGGCCGCTCCAGCAGCATGCACAGCATCTGAAACGGCTGCGCGTGCAGTTTGACGCGGAGTCCCTGCCTGCGCAGCTCTCCCGTAGCGGTGTCCGCTTCAAAAACCCCAAAGCGATAGCGCCGTGCTGGCCTCTTGTCTGTCATGATTCTTGTTCAGTGTACCCGATCGCAAGTTCAATCCCAATCGTTTACTCAATGTACAACTTTTATCAACTATAACTGCAACAATCACTTAAGGCGTGACAAACAATCTTCAACAAGTGATATTCCTTGCATTGCTTCGCAGGCCGGTCTCAGGATAAGGTGCTGTTCATGAAGCAACATCCATCAAATTCGCTGAGATTATCCGTTCTCTGCGGTCTCATGCTCCTATCTGCAGCGCCCTTGAGCCTCACCGCTGAACCCGCGCCCGCCGCTCTTTCAGCCTTCAACTCCTATATCAGCGCCGTTGAATCGCGCCTGGCTCAGCAGCATCGATCGCCAAACGGCTTTCTCGCTCCCGTATCTCCAGCCGAGCAGAGCGAGATGCGCCTGCGCAAGGGAGAGTTGATCATTGAGCAGATTACACCCTCCACTCCGGTGGATCTGCCCGGAGCGATGCTGCACCACTGGCGCGGCACGGCCTTCGCACCCGGAGCCACAGCCGCTGACTTCGAGCGTCTGATGAAGGATTTCAACGCCTATCCGCAGCACTATTCCCCTCAAGTCCTCCAGGCAAAAATCCTCTCTCAGCAGGGCGATCATTTCCAAATCATGATGCGCGTCCGCCAGAAGCACATCCTCACCGTGGTCATGGATACAACCTACGACGTCAACTTTGCGCGGCTCGACGCGACGCACGGCTACAGCATCTCGCGCAGCACGCAAATCTCCGAGATAGACTCGCCCGGCACTGACCATGAGCGCGCGCTTTCTGCGAGCGAAGAGCACGGCTACCTCTGGCGCTTGTACACCTACTGGAGTTACGAGGAGCGCGACGGCGGCCTCTACATGCAAATCGAGTCCGTGTCGCTCACGCGCTCCATTCCCACAGGCCTCGGCTGGGCGATCGGTCCCTTCGTCTCCAGCGTTCCTCGCGAGTCGCTGGAATTCACCTTGCGTTCCACCTGCAACGCTCTGCGTAGATAACGCGAACGAATCATAACTCGCTAACTCGCTGACTTTCTAGCTCCGCTAACTCCGCTAACCCCGCTGGCTCGCTAACTTACTGCCTTTGGAAAGGAAACAACCATGTCCACGCAATCCGCAACAACGAATCAAGCAACCTTTCAATCTGCGCGCCGCATCAACCAATCCCTCACCGCCCCCCTCGAAAAACGCGCCCTGCTGTGGATGGCATCACACGCGCCGCGCTGGCTCACCTCCGACCAGCTCACCCTCCTCGGTCTCAGCGCGCAAATCGCCGCCGGCCTCTTCTACGCACTCTCGCGCTACAACCGCTACGCCCTGCTTCTGGTGATTCTCTGCCTCGCGCTCAACTGGCTCGGCGACTCGCTCGACGGAACTCTGGCCCGCGTGCGCCATCACGAGCGTCCGCGCTACGGCTTCTACGTCGACCACATGGCAGACATCTTCGGCTCCGTCGCGCTCATGTCCGGCCTCGGCTTCTCCGGCTTTCTCCACTGG
Source organism: Occallatibacter sp. (assembly GCA_050012015.1). Classification (GTDB taxonomy): domain Bacteria; phylum Acidobacteriota; class Terriglobia; order Terriglobales; family Acidobacteriaceae; genus Telmatobacter. The sequence goes on from JBEKHZ010000001.1 coordinate 141,789, forward strand.
CAAACAGCCATTGCCATGCTCGTAGCCTTTCTCATCCTCTCCGGCGAAAGCTTCCTCGCCACCTATTCGCTCTCCCGCTTCCAGCTCTCGCAGGGCATCTTCGGCCCCACGGAGATTCGCATCCTCCTCGTCATCGGCAACCTCGCGCTGCTGCGCAATCCCTACGCCAGCCTCTTCGGCTACAAAATCCTGCTCTTCGACCTCGGCGGTTCCATCGCTGCCCTCGCCATGTTCGCCACGGCGGTTCACGTCACTCTCCGTCACACCGCGCAACTCTATCGTCAGGAGCCGTTGCCGTGAGCACTTTCATTCGCTGGATCAAGTTCAATCTCGTCGGAGCCGTCGGCATGGCCGTCCAGCTCGCCTCGCTCGCTCTCTTCAACCGCTGCTTCGCGGGCCATTATCTGCTTGCATCCGCCGCGGCCCTCGAACTCACCCTGCTGCACAACTTTGTCGCTCACCTCCACTACACCTGGCGCGACCGCCGCGACACCTCCGAACTGCTGGCTCAGCTCCTGCGCTTTCATCTCTCCAACGGCCTGGTCTCCATGCTGGGCAATCTCGCCCTCATGCGCCTGCTGGTCGGCGCCGCGCATCTTCCCCTGCTCGTCTCCAACATCATCGCCATCCTCTGCTGCTCCATCCTCAACTTCTGTCTGGGACACAACTGGGCCTTCGCCGCACGCTCGCAGACATCGAACGCTTTACTTTGAAAGCGCGGCTCGCCCGCGTCATCTAACCGTCGCTTGATTTTGCTGACTAGCTGACTTGCTGACCTGCTGACTCGCCCATGTCGTACAATCATTTTTCCGGAGGATTCCGTGCAATATCTATGCGTCATTATGCGCGTGCTCGCGGTTTCCTACAGCCCGCGCCCCTGAATCGATCCCGCCGCCACTGCCAGGCCTGCACGCCCGCAAAATAATCTGCGCGAAATTATGACGCGAGTTGCTTCAATCTCGTAGGCACGTCCAGCTTCGGCAATAGCGCCAGCGCCCTGATGGCGGAGACGCATACCAGCCGGTGCTCTTCCAGTTCGTACCGGGCGCGTTCCATATCGACATTCTTCATGGCCAGAAGATTTGAACTGACCCGGGAACATGCTGCGGAACGAGCCTCGGTGTATTCGCTGAGCCCCGCCTCAAAAACTCGCGCCAGGTCTCTGCAGATTGTGCAATTCATAGATACGCCTCTCCGGCCTTCTGCCGGACCAACCGTAGCCGGGATGCGGTCACGGTTAAAAAAAGCCTAAAAACTCGCTCGCAGTGATGTGCCGGCCTGGGCCAGGGTGAGAGTGTTCCTGTATGAAGTCTTCGATAAAAGTCAGCCTGCTCGTCCTTGGTCCGCCCGGCTTGATCTCTGGAGAATTCGCTTTATCGGCATCTCTCGCCGGCCCAATCGAATGTTGGCTCTCGTTGCGGCTCGCGGAGAGACGATTGTCTGCATCGCATTTTTTGAGGAGGCTCATCGCGATTCCTGTCTTTGCGTTGCGTTCTTGAACGATGCTCGTCTGGGGCAAAGCTTAAAATGCGGGAGGCGAGAAGGGAAAATTGCGTACTATTTCGATCATACTCCCATTCCGGCCCGCGTGCCGGTGGCTTTACTCCTATTCGTAATTAGCGGTTTCTGCAGTGTGCTTCAAAAACATCTTCTCAGCCCGTAATCCATTGATAACAATGCGACGGGTAGGTTTTAACCCTGGCATTCCTCGCGCACAATTCCGCTAACTCGCTGGCTTGCTGACTCGCTGACTTGCTGACTTGCTGTTTCTTTCCATCCACCCCGTCCTGTAGGTACAGAACGAATAGGAAGACAGTTTCGCATCAACCGGAAATCGTTTCTTGCGACATTAATAAATAAATAACGGATAGCGGCTCTCACCGGTTCCCGCTGTGCTGCGCTGGAATCCGTCGGAAAGGTATTCGACTTGTTGCGACAGGAATCGGATAGAAACGGCCTTATTGTTCCCAATGAATCGTTCACCGGTCGAGGCTTCGAGCATGAACGAATTGGCTCCATCTTTAGATGAGTAAATAAACAGTGTTCTCGTTTCAGATGATCCCGGTTTTCTGAATTGCGTGTCGTATACAATCCCTCCACGCTCAAATACCGGTATGGCGGCGGGGGTCCGTCTATCCTCCCATTTAGTTATCTCTCCCAAGTTAATAATACTCCCGTATATCTTATTCAACTTTATTTGCAGAGGACAGGAACCCCGTGCGACCTCGATTATTTCTATGTCCTTGCAGTCAGCATGAATGACATATGCCTGGCTACCTTGCTTCATTGGTTCAAAGAGAGCAACAATGTTCCCTTCGGAGACTTCAGCAATCTGCGGTGTAGCTGCCCAGCGGCTGTCGTCATCATTGAATACGACGACAGGGCTTCCGAGGTGCTCATGGAGTTTAGCGGCGTTTCTCTCGGCCACAGTCTGAGGACGTTGTATATGTTTTGCAATTTCCGCCAAATGCTCGTTACGTTCCGTTTGAAGCTGCCGTTGCAGTTCACCGTATTTTTCAGCCAGTTCGACATTGACTCTTTCGAGTTTGTTCCGCTCTTTCCGGAGCTCATTTGCCTTTGCGGAATGCTCCAATTCAAATATAGCGATGACTGTGCCTAGCTCCGGCAACATCACAAGAATGCTTTTAAGCCATGAGTGTGCCCACTGTGCGTCTCTGAGTAGGTTGTATAGTACGATTCCTGATACTATCGCTACGATGCCGAGGAATATCTGAAGGATTCGTTTCATAATGGCTCCTTAATCTTCGCATTGTTAACTCGTTTGTTATAAGTCGAATTAGGGTATACGCTATTCATTATCTTCCCACTCACATGTGCATAGTTCGGTGACTTCAGGTGGATTGGCTCGCAGATTTATGAACAAATTTTCGTGACGTGCGTCTTCAAACTGAAATACTCTCGCTACAGGATGCTTGATCTTCAGCTTCCCGGCCTTGATGCGCTTCAGAATCTCAATTTGTGACAGTTCATCGGCGGGCAGGAGGACCAATCCCCAGCAGCACGTGTTGCGCTCGCGCTGGTATCTTCTTAGATAATTGGAGAATTTGGTATCAGCTGTTACAAGCATGGCCTCCTCTTGTTGACATAGATTAACTACATCCGGGTAGTCGGGAGCATTAGGACGCAGTCCACACTCCACGGTGGTACGCGCGTCGGATGGCAGGAATTCCTTTAGTATTGCGCTCAGATCATGATCAATGATGAAAGGCTGCTTCTTCTTGCTCATCAGCGGCATAAGCCTCCAATACACGAGAGGTGGCCCACTTCTCAATCTACTACGAAACTAGTTATCCCAGGTCCGGATTTTCGGACCTGGGATAAATCCCCCCTCACACCAGCACCACCAACTCACTGTATGGCTTCAACTTCGCATCCGTCGTCACCAGATGCAGCGGCTCGCTCATCGCCTGCGCAATCAGAATCCGGTCAAACGGATCGTTGTGGTAAAGAGGCAGTTGCGCGACCACGATCGCGTGCTTCGACCAGATAGGCAGTTCCTGAAAGCCGCTTTCACCAATATGTAACAACAATTCTTCCGGGTCAGCCTTCATCCTTCCCAGGCGAACCTTGATCGCAATCTCCCACATCGAGGCCGAAGAGACAAAGATAGCCTCGGCGCCGGCAATCAATCCCAGCGCCTTTTGCGACAACCGTCCCTGCTCATAAAACGACCAGTAGAGGATATGCGTATCCAACAGGAGTCGCATTAGCTTCCCTCAAACTGCGCCAGAATTTCATCCGGCAGCGGCGCGTCAAAGTCATCCGCGATCCAGCCTTTTCCTTCCAGCAGTCCCAGGCGGTAAGTCCCTTTTTCAGGCTTGAGGCTGGTCAGCCGCGCCACCGGCTTACTAGAGCGCGCAATCACCACGTCTGTTCCGCTGGAGGCCAGGTCGACCAGCTTCGACAGTTGTGTTTTGGCTTCGTAGATGTTGACGGTCGGCATCATAATCTCCTTGACTAAGTCTAGTCTAGTCTGAAAATTGGCGCTTGGCAATAGTTTTTCGATCCTATAAACTCTGAAAAAGTGTTGAAAAGGATGATTCCGCTTCCCAAATAACCCAATTTCGCGCAAAAATCATTCACTTATACGTGAAATTATTTGGCGCGAAAACGTCACAAATTCTATTTATACGTAGAGTTTTTTTGGCGCAAAACGGCAAAAAGCCGCGCTCTACCACCCCAGAACGTAGGCAAAGATCAGCGGCGCAACAATCGATGCGTCCGACTCGATGATGAACTTGGGTGTCGTTTCGCCCAGCTTGCCCCAGGTGATCTTTTCGTTGGGCACGGCCCCCGAGTAGGAGCCGTAACTTGTTGTGGAATCAGTGATTTGGCAGAAATAAGCCCACAGCGGCACATGCTCCCGCTTCAGGTCCTGGTGCAGCATCGGAACCACGCAGATGGCGAAGTCGCCGGCGATTCCGCCCCCAATCTGGAAGAATCCCAGCGGCGTCTTGGCGGTGGTGGCCGTGTACCACTCGGCCAGCTCCGTCATGTACTCGATGCCCGTCCGCACCGTGTGTATCTTCTTTACATCCTGTGAGATACAGTGCCCGGCGTACATGTTGCCCAGCGTCGAATCCTCCCAGCCCGGCACAAACATGGGCAGGTTCTTCTCCGCTGCGGCTAGCAGCCAACTATCTTTCGGATCAATCTGATACGACGCCTTCAACTCGCCTGAAATCAGTATCTTATAGAAGAACTCGTGAGGAAAGAATCGCTCGCCTGCCTGGTCGGCGCGCACCCACTCTTTGAGCACTGCTTTTTCAATGCGCCGCATCGCCTCCATCTCTGGAATGCAGGTGTCGGTGACGCGGTTCATGTGCCGATTCAATAACTTAGCCTCGTCGGCGGGGGTCAGATCGCGGTAGTGTGGAACGCGCTCGTAGAAGTCGTGAGCGACCAGATTGAAGACATCTTCCTCAAGATTGGCCCCGGTGCAGCAGATGCCGTGAACCTTCTCCTGGCGGATCATTTCGGCCAGCGACAGGCCCAGTTCGGCCGTGCTCATAGCCCCGGCAATAGTCATAAACATCTTCCCGCCCGAAGCCAGTAACTTGTTGTAAGCATTGGCCGCATCCACCAGCGCGGCGGCGTTGAAGTGCCGAAAGTGGTGCTTGATAAAGGAGGTAATCGAAGGCATGGTGCACTTTTTCTGCTCTACAACCCCAAGATAACACAATGCTTCCGCGGTACGTCCCAAAGACAGGTGGCCGCGCCGTAGGTGGTTGGCCCGCAGGGGTTTACGCCTTCTTTGCCTCCAGCAGCGCGTTGACTTTGGCTATCACTGGGAAGGCGTCGGCGACGTAGACCACGTCGGCCTTGCCGCGCGTCCAGCCGCAGTTCGGATCCAGCGAAATCGCCCGCCGCTCGCCGATGAAGCGCCAGCCCACCACGTGCGGCTCCTCGCCATGGCAGCAAGTTGACAGGCCCTTCTGGTGGCGCGGCGTCGAGCCCGTCTGCCCAATTTGGTTGAGATGCGTCAGAAATGGGAGAACGGATTCCCCCTCGCCGCCCTGATCTACCAATGACTTACTGCTGCCCAGCGATGCTCCGGTGGCGCGCAGGAAGCCCAGAATCAGCTCGCCAGCCTCGGTTACGTGCACCTGCCCGTCGGGCTGCTTCTTGGTCCATCCGGCGCCGGCGACAAAGAGCATCTTGGCGTCGGGACGGATGGTTTGCTGACCCTGTTGTGGTGCGCGGAAGCCGCTGACGGTGGTGCGCAGCGCCGGCAAATTGACCGCAACCTGCTCAATCTGAACAGGTTGACTCTCGCCCGCGTAGGCCGCGTGGGTCCCCGCATCCAGCAGCAGGAACCAGGGGCGAACGTTGCGGCTGATGACTGCCTCGACCCGCTGGCGATAGAACCACCGCGTCGCCTCGACAGTTTCCTTGCCGCCCAGGGCCGTGATGTGCGTGTCGATGAAGCCGCCCAGCCGGTGCGCCACCCCCGCCATAACCCGCGTGAAGCGCGAACTTCCCGGAGCAAGTACGATAGTAGCTTTTGCCGCCCGGCAAAGTGCTTCAGCAGCAACAACATCCGAGGCGTAGCGGGCCTGGCCGAAGGCCTCACCGGAGACGGCCAACACACGTGCTCCGTCAGATGCCACGGATCTTGCTGCCGCCGCCGCGTCCTTTGCCACAATGCCAATGGCCAAGGGTGCCGAAAGTCGCGCGGCCACCTCCTTGCCGGCGGTTACGGCTTCAAGTGAGGCTTTGCTGAGTACGGAGCCGTTTTCATCTGCATGTGTAAGTACAAGTATCGTTTCCATTATTCAGCTCCAATCCACTCCACCAGCTCGGCGGCTATCTGGTCTGGCGTCATGTCTTTCACCACGCGAGTCTCGCGCTGCTGCTTCGGCAGGGAGACGGAGACATAGCTGAGGCCGTTCGGTTCCAGCTTGGCGACGGTCGCCTTGGCAAGGGCGGGCATAATGGTCCGCATGTTGTTCATGCCGATCTGCGGGTTGTTGCGCGGCTCGGCCAGGTTGCCGGTGGCCCATCCCAAAACAGCAGGTGCTCCGGTGCACACCGAAACCTGATGTTTGCCGCCTTCCACGCGCTCCAGCACTTCAAAGCTGCCGTCGTCGCGCAGGCTGATTTCATCTACTCCCTGAAACTGGTCGGTGATGCCCAGACGCTCGCCGACTAGCTGAAGCGTCACGCCCGCGCCGCGCGTGGCCGACTCCCAGCCGCCGAAGAGCAGGAGCTCCGCTCTTTCAAGTCCAGGAATCGCGTTGATCGTGTCAGCAAGAACGGCAGCCGTCGCGTGCGCGTCAGGAAAACCGCCGATGGGCCCGTCGATGGGCACAAGCTCGAAGGGGACCTTCTGCGCCACGGTCATCATCACCTGTTGCAGCTTGGCCTTGGGGCCGAGCGAGACCAACCACAGCTTGCTGCCGGGGTTCTTTGCTGCCAAAGCTGCCGCTTCATAGAGCGCGCAGGCCGCCCAGGGGTCGAGGACCGCGGGCAGGACCATCTCGTTCTTCAGTCCCGGACCGGTTGGTCCGGTGACAGGCTCCAATGTTTGCAGCGGATCGGGAACGATCCCCGCGCAAACCACGATGTGCAAAACATTTGCCATTGTTTTCTTTCCCTTTTTCAATCAAGCTATTCGGAAACGCCAGTGACCGCGCAACGCCAAACGATCCCCTCAGGGAGAAGTAACTCGTACTCCTGACCGATCGGCGCGACGCTCGTCTTCGGCGAATCTTTCAAGAGACGCGCCTGAAAGTCGCCTAGAGACAATGGCGTTTGATAGCTGCCGGAAATCCATGTCCAGGCTCCCAGCAACTCGATCTTCTTTCCGTTCAGGACCGCATCCGCGTAGGCCACGTCTTCGTTGCGTTCTGTGGCGAGAAAATTCGGACCGATCCAACTCGGACTCGCGTAATAGGTCCGGATATGGATTCCGGAGATATGCACCTTGAGCGGGTAATCGACTCCCTGCTTTGCCCGGGGAGCTTGCCCATATCGCGTTTTCTGCCCATCGAGCAAGGATGTAATGCAGAGTAAAAGGAAAAATACCGCGATGAACTTTTTCATCGGCTACCTCCTTGAAGATTATAGCCAATGCACTGTTCAATGAGAGCGGCAGTGAAACTCAGTTTTCCGCCGAGTGCAGCCCGCCAGCGCCGGCGCGGAAGTCGATGTTGGAGTGTTCGCCGTCGGGAGATTGGCCGCAGTTCCACAGGCATGCGCCGCAGTGGACGCATTTTTCGCGCTCGAAGTCAGGCGCGCCGTCCTCGCCCTGCGTAATGGCCTGGCCGGAGCACATGGCGACGCATGTTTTTTCGCCGCAGGTAATGCAAAGCTCAGGATTACGGAAGACAACGTGATCGGCGAAGCCGGGCATGGCCTGGACTTTGCCGCCCATCAGCAGCGCGTCCTGTTGCGTGACCAGCAGACGGCCATCGAAGGGAATCTCCGGCCAGCCGCGCAATGTGAGCAGCGCATCGTGGAAGGAGCGGCCATCGGCAATGGCCAACTTCGTTGCGTCCTCGATTTTCATCGCGTTCAATGAGTTTGCAGCGAAGGGGCGAATCTGCTTGTGCGGCTGTGGGATGTGTGCTTTGAGCGAGAGGCGGCCGCCGGTGAGTCCTGCCAGCGCCATTCCGATCATGCCTTTGACTATGCCGTCCTGGAAGCCGTTGCGTGCGTTCTCGGCTTCCAGAGCGCCGCGTTCGACCCAGCTTCCGCGGCGGCGGGCTTCGTAGGTGGCAGCAAGATGCTCCCGCGTGAAGGGCTTGCCGGCGCGGAGCAGCTCAATGACCGCTTCGCCTAATTGCGTGCCGGTGGCCCAGGCCTCGTCTACGCCGGAGCCGGTGAGCATGTTGGTGCTGGCGGAGCCTTCGCCGATGCGTGCGTAGCCGTCGCCGCAGAGATACGGCTCGCCGTGCTTGCCGCTCTCTTCCAGAGACTTTGCCCCCCAGGAGCGCAGCGTTCCGTCCTTCAGAACCTTCCACAGGGCGGGATGTTGGATGTAGTGCTGCAGGTAGCGATAGGCGGTGCGCGAGGGGTCATGCATCCACGAGGGGACGAAGATTCCCACCGAAACCAGCCGCTCCGGATGTACGTAGAGAAAGCCGAAGATCTCCGGCTCCGGAAAACCAAAGCTGTGCCAGACGGTTCCGGGCTTCAGGGGAGAATCTCCCGGCAATTCGATCACAAACTTCATGCCCAGCGCCCACTCGCGATGAGCGTGACCGGGCGGCAGGCCGAGCTTGTTGTCTATAGCCTGGCCGAAAGCGCCGACCGGACCGTCGCCGACGACGGTGAGTTGAGCGCGAACATCCATTCCTGCCATGAAGCCGTCGGTTGGCGCGCCAGACTTGTCCACACCCTGATCGGCGAGGCAGAGGCCTTCGACTTTTCTGCCATGCCCTCCGGGCTCCTGAGAAAAAAGCGGTGCGCTAACAGGCGTGCCGGGCCAGATTTGGACCAGGCCGGAGGCCATCAGTTGCGAGCCGACCCACTGGTTAAACTGGCCGATGCCGAGGACCAGGCCTCCGTGCTTGTTGAGGAAGGACGGAGTCCAGGGCAGCGTGAAGGAATGGTCGCGGACGCCGAGCAGCCGTCCGGCTGTGCGGAGAAGGGCGTCGGCCAAGCGCAGGGTGAGCGAGCGCCGGCTGGCGCCGATGGGGTCGAGCAGGTACATCACGCGCTCGCTGGTGACCTCGACTGCCATGGGGATTTCGGCTGGGTTCAGGGCAGGGAAGCTGGAGCGAATCGCCTGCCCGCGCGTGACCACGCCACTTACACCTGAGCTGATGTCGTCAGCCCGCTCATAGCAGAGAACCTGCAGAGGCATTCCCGGCGCGACACGGCTCTCGAAGGCCGGATCGGCGGGGTTTTTGTTCCAGGCTTTGATGAGCGTGGTGAGAAAGCCGCCTGTGGCCGGACCAAAGCCGACGCAGGCGATGTCCACCTCCATGGAGGGACGATCGATCTGCAGGGGTTCGGTCTTTTTGGTCTCCACACTCATGCCGGGTAATCCAGCGCCTCGGGAATCATGACCTTGCTGACGGTTTCGGCGGCGCGATCTTTTGCCAGGCGCGAACCGGTAAGGCAGGCGGTCAAACGGTTCTGCATGCGCAGGAAGTCGGCAGAGCCGGCGCAACCGGCGCAGGGTCCGGCCTTGTTTGGGTGCGTGCCGTCGGAGGCCAGCACATCAAAGGCCATGGCGCTGATTCCCGGCATAGTCTCCTCGAACTCTTCCAGTTCGCCGGCCAGGAAGCAACTGCGATGCTCCTCCTCGTCCCAGGAGGGATGGCAGTTATAACCGAAGACCAGTTCGGCGCAGATGCGGGAGACCTCGCCGGCCGCCTGCGCCGCCTGCGTGTGGCAGAGGTCGCTGAGGAACTGGACTGTGCCTTGCAGGCCTTCGTTGGCCACCGGATCGCCGGGGCCTTTGGCTTCCAGCTCGAGCACATCGAGAATCTGCGCGCGCGAGGCAACCAGCCAGCAGAGCGCGTCGGCCAGTGCAAAGGTCACGCCCTGGCGCTGTCCGTGGTAGAGCTTGCCGCCGCTGGGGTCGGTGGCATTTTGCAGGTGAATGAGCGTCCATAGCCACATCTGCATGGCCGAGGCCAGGGTGCATGCGCCGGTGCCGGGGCGCGAGGAGGCAATGCGCCGCATCTCGGCGGTCCAGGCGCGGAACTGGGAGAGAAAAACTTCCGAGGTCATGGTGACGGTCAACTGGCGGCGCTGGACAGCTTCGGGGCCTTCGTAAGTAGCTTCGAGCTGCGCGTCCATCCATTTGTTGCCGAGGAAACCGGGGCAATCCTCGGTGATGCCATAGCCGCCCATAAGGCTGACGGCCTCGCGCAGCATGTTGGCTCCGTGGCCGGTGTTCCACAGCTTGGTGGCCGGACAGAGCACGTTGGCCTCGGAGTCCTTCAAGACAAACTGCACCAGCGGATCGGCTTCCAGCTCGCGGCGGCGCGGCGTATCTGCTTTGAGAGAAAGAAATTCAATGGCTCGCTGCTCGCTTTCTTTAAGCGCTTTCAGTTCGGCGCGTCCGCCCTGGATGCCGCGCTCTTTGAGGATGGCGGTCTTCTGCTTCTCGGTGGGGTCCAGCTCGTCGAAAAGGCGTGCTGTGGCAAAGCCCAGCGAGGTGGCCGCTTCGCCGGTAGCCCACACGTCCACCAACCGGTGCAATGCGTCTTCGCGCTGCTGGATGCCCTGCTCGTAGCGCACCGAGCCGGGTGTTGTTCCTTCGGCTCCGCGGAAGCGCCCGCGCTGGTAGCGGATGACCGGCTCGACGGCCGAAAGCAGCTTGGCCGCCGTCATGATGCCGACCGGCACGCGTGTGCGCTTGAAGACTGCCTCGATAATCTCGCCGTGGTTGTAGTTGGGAACGATGACGCCGTCCTTGACCGTGTATCCGCCAACGATGCGGCTGGCCGGAACCTTGAGGTTGAAGATGGGATCGCCGGTGGAGGAGAGTTGGTGAACCAGCTTCTTGGTGGGCGTGCCGTGGTCGAAGATGCCCTCGTCGGTCTCTTCCAGGATCACGAAGCAACTGCCCTTGATGCGCGGGTCGTCGGAGATGACCGCGGCGGTGACGAAGTTGGCGAAGGCGATGTTGGTGATAAAGCGGCCGCGCTTGTCCACCTGCAGCCAGGGCTCCTGGCCCTCCTTCCACTCGGCCACGCGAACCTTGCCGCTCAACATGCTGGCGTCGACGCCCACGTAGGGAATCGGCTCGGTAAGCGCAAAGGCGCCGCGCCAGGGGATGCGGTTCTCGCCCGGCTGGGGAGGCGCGGCGAGGCTTTTGTAGTGGTTGACTTGCTCCGGCGTGCCGCGCTCGTGAATGGGCGATAGGGCCAGGAAGCTAGCCAGGCTGGCCGTGGCCGCGCCGCCATCCACCCAGGCCAGCTCGAAGGCCGCCAGCGACAGGGCCAGGTTCTTAGGACCGGCGATGAAACCGCCCTCTTCCGGCTCCATGAAGGCCGCAGTGACGCCGGCGCGGTCAAAGGCCTCCATCATGCTGTTCTTGCCGGGGGTCCAATCGTGGGTATTGCGTTCGCCGGCCGCAACCAGGCGGGCCACCGTTCCCCGCGCCACGCTACGCGCCGACTGAACCAGCATCTGCAAATCAAATCGGCCGGCAAACCGCCATTGAATCTGGCGTACCGCGTCCCCGGGAAGGGTAACCATGATTTTTGAATTAGTTACAGCAATCGTACCCATATTTTTTCCTCAAGTAGAGGCCTTATTGTGCCTGATTAGAGTGGTAGCGGCAAGTGACATGCATCACTTGGGCGCACCTGCCGCCGGGCTCGCCGAAAACGGATGAAGCGGCGAATCCTTAGTAAGAATACGCGAATGATTCGGGCGGGACGCGGTAAAGGGATATTCAATGTGTGATCGGCATCACTTTCGACCGCGTAACAGAACCTATATTACAGGAACTTGACCGGGAAACCTGAAAACGACCGGCCAAGGAGCAATACTATGACGCAAAGAATCACAGCAGCAGCCGCAATCCTGTTGTCTATTTCCCTCGCGGGACTATCCTTCGCGCAGGGCAGCACTGCAGACCTCTACAAGACCAAGTGCCAGATGTGCCATGGAGCCGACGGAAAAGGCAACACTCCGATGGGGCCAAAGCTCGGAGTACGCGACTTCCATTCTCCGGTGGTAGCCAAAGAGTCCGATCAAATGCTTTTTGACATTACGAAGAACGGCAAGAACAAGATGCCTCCCTACAACGGCAAGCTGACCGATGATCAGATCAAGGATTTGGTCAAGTATATCCGCAGCCTAAAGTAGCAACGTGCCAGGACAAACCCCGGCCGCATGGCGTGAATAGGGAGAGATGGGCCGCAGTCCGCAATCTCCCGCGCCTTTGCCGGGACTGGCCTGAAAGCGTAATGTCTGAATGCGTTAAGGAACGATCGGAGCCGACATGAAGACAGCTTCCTCCATTGCACTAGCTTTTGGGGCGCTTCTGGTTTTCGCTATACCGCGCGTCGCGCAAGCGGATCTCGATTGCCTCGGCTGCCACGGGGACAAAAGCATGCAGGACGCCTCCGGGCACAATATAGGCGTGGATGCCGGCGTCTTCGGCACCAGCATGCACGGCAACCTGAAGTGCGGCGATTGCCATAGCACCATCAAGGACTATCCACATCCGGATCCAGCGACGCCGGTCAAGTGCGAAAGTTGCCACACCGGTGAGGCGGAGGGGCTGATGGGAAGCGTGCATGCCAACCGGGCCGAGCATCCCTGCACCAGTTGCCATGGAGACGCCCATACCATCTTTCCCAAAAGCGATCCGAAGTCGGCAGTCTATCCGCTCAATATTCCACGCACCTGCGGCAACTGCCACGGCAACGACGCGCTGGCCAAAAAGCACGGTCTGCCCAACGTTTACCCGATGTATCTCGATTCCATCCATGGGTTTGCGCTCAGCAGGGAAGGGCTGCTGGTGGCGGCTAACTGCCAAAGCTGCCATGGATCGCATCACATTCTGAGCCACACGGATCCGCAGAGCCCCACTTACAAATCGAATATTCCCAAGACGTGCGGAAATTGTCATGCAGGGATTACCGCCAACTACCTGGGCGGCGTGCATGGCAAAGCTGTTGCGAAAGGCGATCTGAACGCGCCAGTCTGCTCGGACTGCCACACGGCGCATGCGATTCTGCAGCCGACTGAGGCTACCTTCCGCATGCAGTCCACGCCTATCTGCGGCTCATGTCACAAGGACAAGCTCTCCACTTACCGGGATACCTTCCACTCGCAACTCGGCTCGCTGGGCGGATACGTGGAGACAGCGCGCTGCTGGGACTGCCACGGAGCGCACGATGTATTGCCCGCCTCCGATCCCAAGTCCCCGATTGCTCCGGCCAACCTGGTAGCCACCTGCGGTAAGTGTCATGCCGGCGCCAATGCCAGCTTCGTGCAGTATCAGCCTCATGCCAACGCGCGCAATCGCAAGCTGAATCCGGCCCTCTTCTATATCCGCTTGTTCATGAACCTGCTGCTGGCGGGGGTGCTGGCGTTCTTCGCGATTCACACCATATTGTGGCTGGTCCGCTCGCGATATCAACAGGTCAAAACACGGTCGGCAAAGGGAGGGAACAATGGCTGATTTCGAGCAGGCAGTGGAAAGCAAAGCGCAAGGCCATGAGGGGGAGCGGTATTTCATGCGCTTCACGCGCGCACAGAGATACATGCATGCCGTCCTGTTCACTACCTTCCTGGGACTGGCGGCCACCGGATTGCCGATGCGCTTCAGCGAGAGTTTCTGGGCGAGGAAGTTTGCCAGCGGCGTGGGCGGATTCGGGACCATCATCTTCTTTCACAAGTTCTTCGCGTTGGTTCTGACCATCGCGTTTCTCATCCACCTGAAAGAAGTCTTCAGCCGCGCGTTTGTTCATCACGAAAAGGGAATCTTCTGGGGAATGACCTCCATGGTGGCCAACTGGAAGGACGTGAAGGATCTCTTCGGCCACGTTCGGTGGTTTTTGGGACTGGGGCCAAAACCGCAGTTCGAGCGGTATGCCTATTGGGAGAAGTTCGATTACTGGGCGGTCTTCTGGGGCATGATCGTCATCGGCTTTTCAGGTTATGCCATGTGGTTCGCTCCCTTTTTCGCCCGCTTCCTGCCCGGCTGGGCGTTGAATGCCGTGCTGGTGATTCACAGCGAGGAAGGGCTGCTGGCTATTCTGTTCATCTTTTCCATCCACTTTGTCAACACCCATCTGCGCCCTGACAGCTTCCCCATGGACATGGTGATTTTTACCGGCGTGGAGAGCGAGGAAGAGTTCAAGACCAAGCGACCGGAGGAGTACCAGCGAGTTGCAGCCGAGGGAAAGCTGGAGACCAGGCTCGCGGTTAAGCCGCCGATCTGGCTGCTCAACTTCTCCAAAGCGGTTGGTTACACGGCTATTTTCATCGGCCTGCTGCTCCTGGTGCTAACATTGAGCGCGTATTTCGGATCCTGAGGGAGCATTCAAACTGGTTCGATCATCTGGCTTCTACGAAGGGTTTGGGCTACCGCTCATACCCTTCATTGCATAGGCTGTGAGAAGCTGATGGAATCCTCAACTGGTGGTTGCCGTTGTGACTCAAGTCACTGCGAGTTAGAGCGCCCAGGCGTCTCCTCAGAGGCGTGAACACTTCCAAGAACATCCTCGTCCAAACGCTTGCGTTATCCCTGTTTTTTTTCGCCTGCGCGGCTCGCGCCGAGCAGAAGCCCAAGGATAAGGACTGTCTTACCTGCCACTCAGACGTGGTGGATGAAGGCAAGCTGAAACATTCCGTCCACGGCAATATGTTCGCCTGCGTGGACTGCCACAAGGATGTGAAGGGCCTGGTTCATGAGACTACGCCCAAGAAGGTCACCTGCGCCGAGTGCCATGCTGACGCACAGCAGGCTTACGCGCACAGTTTGCACGCCACAGCCAAGCCGGGAGCAGCCGCGGCGGCAAACTGCCAGGATTGTCACGGAGGCGCTCACGAGGTTCTGGCCGCAACCGATGCCACCTCGCCGGTGAATCATGACAACATTCCCACCACCTGCGGCCGATGCCACGGGCAGAAGTTTCTGATGGAGTCGAATGGCGTGAGCGGCCAGCCATACGTCTCTTACCAGCAGAGCGTACATGGGCTGGCCATCGAAAAGGGCTCCAAGAAGGCCGCGGTCTGCACCGATTGCCACGGCGCGCACGAGATACTTCCCGCCAACGATGCCAAGTCGCCGATTTACAAGTTCAATGTTCCCGGCACCTGCGGCAAGTGCCACAGCGCGGTCCAGCAGGTTTTCGTCGAGAGCATTCACGGGCAGGCCATCGCGCGCGGCAACGGGTTGGCCCCGGTTTGCACCGATTGCCACGGAATCCACTCCATCAAAGCGCATATCGACCCCAACTCCTCGGTCTCTGAGCAGAACATTGCGCGTACTACCTGCGCGCGCTGCCATGAGGGCGTGCGGCTCTCGCAGGAGTTCGGCGTAGCCGGCAATCGCGTGACCAGTTACCTGGACAGTTATCACGGGTTGGCTGCCGAGGGCGGCTCGGCGGTGGTGGCCAACTGCGCCAGTTGCCATGGAGTGCATAACATTCTGCCTTCCAGCGATCCCCGCTCCACCATCAATAAAGCCAACCTCGACGCCACCTGCGGCCAGTGTCACAAGGGAGTTACGCAGAAGTTCACACTGACCAAGGTCCACATGGATGTCAACAGATCGAAGGACATAGGCTCGATTGCCGTGCGCTGGGTGAGATGGATTTACATCGTATTGATCCTCGTCGTGATCGGCGCCATGTTCCTGCACAATGCGATCATCTGGCAGAGAAAAGCCAGGACGCTGCGGGCCATGCAGAATCCCAAGATGACGCGCATGAGCACGAACCAGCGCTGGCAGCACCTGATTCTGCTGACCAGCTTCATCGTGCTGGTGATTACCGGATTTGCCCTCAAGTTCCCCAACTCCTGGCTGGCCGATGTGCTGGCCATGGGCGAGAAACTGCGCAGCATCACGCATCGCGTGGCGGGTGTGGTCCTAATCGCCGCCGGCATCTATCACATCTTCTACCTGGCGATCACCAAAGAAGGACGGCGGCTGCTCTGCGACGTTGCTCCGCGGCCTCGGGACGCCTTCGATGCCTGGGCGACGATGCGCTATTACCTCGGCCTGGGCGGGGAAAAGCCCAAGTTCGGCCGCTTCAACTATGCGGAAAAAGCCGAGTACTGGGCGCTGGTGTGGGGTACGGCGCTGATGGCAGTTACCGGCGTGATGATCTGGGCCAAAGTCTGGGTAGGGGATCTATTGGCGCGCTGGTGGGTTGATGTGGCCACCGCTATCCACTTCTACGAGGCGATTCTGGCCACGCTGGCGATAATCGTCTGGCACTTCTATCAGGTCATCTTTGATCCAGATGTCTATCCGATGAACTGGGCCTGGTGGGATGGCAAGATGCCGGTTGAGCACTATCGCCACGAGCATGGATTGGACGCGGAAGGATTGGCAGAGGCTGAGACTGGCACGGCAGAGGAGGCCGGGATAAAGTCTAAAACCCAGAAGCCAAAGAGGTAACAAGACAGCAAAGATGGATTCAACAGTATCCCGAGGCTTCATCCCGAAGCAGTGGCGCTACGAAATCGTTGCCAACCGCTCTACGTAACCGGGCGGCCAAGGCTTTCATCGCTTATTGAAAAACTATATTTTGACAAGTGCGAAACATCCGGATAAACGTGGTGTTTATGATGATAAGTGGTTGAAGAAGCGTAATTTCCAACGAATATCTTGACAGTGCCAGTACCGTGATTTACGGTGTAAGGGCTTGTGAAGTGTTCCCCAATATCAGCATGAGAGGGCAGATGAGTATGGCTCAGATGCGGAAGTTTAGCGCATTGAAGGTGGCGGCGTTTCTGTTGATATTCAGCATGACAGCGGCAGCGCAGTTTGGATTCCCGAAAAAAAGTAATAAAGGAGAGACAGCGGCGTCGCAAGGTCCCGGCGACCAGTCTGTGTTGATCCAGAACAAGCTGATTTCTCAGATTAATCTGACGAAAATCACGGCCGACCGCTCGGATATCGTCACAGCCGGTGACATTATTGTTTTGCATAAGGACGGGCTGATGATGTGTAGTACGGACTCTGCCTATGCATACTCCAACACTTACGATAACGGAGTTTTAACGGCCAATCAGAAAAACCGCGCCAGAGACGCCGCGGTGACAGGCACGAAAACCGCCATTATGGGCCGTCTTGGATTAGGTAATGGTGACAGCCCTGCCGATGCTGCCAACAACGCTTGCGCATCGCGCCAGTTTGTCGCTGGAGAGAAGTTCTGGGTTACCGGGATTGTGGCTCAAAGGGACGGAATTCTCATCAGCACATATAGCGATCCATACAACGACGTTCGCTACTATGGGGAGATCAAGTTTCGCTTCGCCAATGGTTCCGTGCCAACGGTGGACGATTTTGTGAAGACGGTTTTCGAGGTCATCACGGTTCAGCCCGCGGAGGGCCAGGGAGATCAAAGCAACCAGGGCAACCAGGGCGATCAGGGTAGTCAGCCGGCAGCGGCACCCGCAGACCAGGCACCTCCGTCAGACATAGCTCCGCAGTCACCGCCTGCTGATACACCTCCGCCGACCATCGCTCTGGGCCAGACCAAGGATGAGGTGATTGCCGCCTTCGGGCAGCCAATGAGGATTGCCAAGCTGGGAGTGAAGGAAATCTTCTATTACAAGGATATGAAGGTGACCTTCACGAATGGAAAAGTCAGCAATGTTGAGTAGAGCGTTTGCGCGAACGGAGGATTACGCAGTCAGGCTCGCGCAACAAGGTTCGTACAGCAGGTTGGCGCTTCGTGATTGGGGCGCCGAACCAGAACAATGAAAGGGAAAAGAGGATTCCGATGACGAAACAACTTCTTCGCAGGGTTATTCACAAAGGCTCTGCAGTACTGATTATTGTTGGACTCTTGGCGTTCGGCTGCGTGGGCAAAGCAGCCGCTGGGAATAAGCCGTCCGCGCCGGCTCCGCATCCAAGCGGCGGCGGCGCTTCACATGGGCCGAGCGGCGGCGGCGCCTCGCATGGGCCGAGTGGCGGCGGTGCATCACACGGGCCAACCGGTGGCGGGGCCTCACATGGGCCGACCACTGGCGGCACGCACACGATGACCACTCACGGGCCGACGACCGGCGGGGCCACGCATGGGCCGACCACTGGCGGGGCCACGCATGGACCGACGACTGGCGGGGCCACGCATGGGCCAACGACCGGAGGGGCCACAACGCACGGACCGACCACTGGCGGGGCCACGCACGGGCCAACGACCGGCGGTGCCACGACGCATGGGCCAACGACCGGGGGCACTACCATGACGCATGGGCCAACGACCGGCGGAGCCACCATGCATGGGCCAACGACCGGCGGAGCCACCACGCATGGGCCAACGACCGGGGGCGCCATGCAGACGCATGGACCGACCACCGGCGGGGCCACCAACATGAATACTGGCGGCGGCGGAACCACCACACACGGACCGACGACTGGGGGCACCATGCAGACGCATGGACCGACCACCGGCGGTGCCACCAACATGAATACTGGCGGCGGCGGGACCACCACGCACGGGCCAACCACCGGGGGCACCATGCAGACACACGGACCGACGACTGGCGGAGCCACCAACATGAATAATGGCGGCGGCGGTACCACCACACATGGACCAACCACTGGCGGGGCAACTATGCAGACGCATGGACCGACGACTGGCGGGGCCACCAACATGAATAATGGCGGCGGCGGGACCACCACACATGGACCAACCACTGGCGGGGCAACTATGCAGACGCATGGACCGACGACTGGCGGGGCCACCCACATGACTAATGGCGGCGGCGGGACCACCACACATGGACCAACGACCGGCGGAGCCACCACGCACGGGCCGACGACCGGCGGCGGCACGCATGCCACGGATGGCGGAATCACGCACGGTACAGCCGGCGGCACGCATGCTACGGATGGCGGAATCACGCACGGAACAGCCGGCGGCACGCATGCCACGGATGGCGGAATTACGCACGGAACAGCCGGCGGCACGCACGCAGTCACCACGTCACATAACATCAGTAGCGCGCACAACTCTAACTTCGGCAGCCACTCGAACATCGGGAATGGTCTCACACCCAAGGGCGGCCATGAGAGCATCACACACAGCGGAAGTGCCATTCGCACCCGCCCCAACGGCCATGTCAGCGACGTTCATAATGTCAAGCGTGGCATGGACATTCATCACAATTTGAACGGCAACCGCGCAATCCATGTCGAGCGCCCCGACCATAGCCGGGTATTCGGCGAGCGCGGCCGTCCGGGCTATGTGCAACGCCCGTACAATTATCATGGCCACGATTTCGGGCGGCGCAGCTACTCCTACCATGGCCACACGTACAGCCACTTCTACCACGGCTATGAATATCGCGGAAGTCATTTTGACGTGTATGCCCCGGACCACTTCTATCACCACGAATTTTACGGATGGGCGTATAACCCGTGGGTAAGTCCAATCCATTATGGCTGGGGTTGGGGAGGCGCTCCCTGGTACGGGTACTACGGCGGCTTCTTTGCGCCTTATCCGGTGTACTATGGCGCCCCCTTCTGGCTGACGGACTATCTCATCTCGCAGGACTTACAGGAAGCTTATACGGCCCATCAAGAGGCCGGTGAAGCGGCCCCTGCTCCTCCTGAGGGTGGTGGAGTGGTGGTACTCACTCCCGATGTGAAGCAGGAGATCGCGGAGGAGGTAAAAGCCCAAATCGCTCTGGAGAACCAGGAATCGCAGCAGAACGCACAGAATCAGGACATCGACCCCGGCTCCAGCGGGATCGCGCGCATGTTGTCCGATGGCCATCGGCACATTTTTGTGGCTGGCACCGCGTTGGATGTGACGGACGCCAACCAGAACGAATGTGCACTTAGCGATGGCGATGTGCTGGCGCTGATGAGCCCGCCTCCGGCCGATGCAACAACGGCGGATCTGGTGGTGCTGGCCAGCAAGGGCGGCAATGAGTGCCCGAAATCCAGCACGGTGACGGTGCAGTTGACCGATCTGCAGGAGATGCAGAACCACATGCGGGCGCAGATTGACCAGGGGCTCCAGGAACTGCAGAACAAGCAGGGTCAGGGAGGATTGCCGAAGGCTCCGCAATCGGCGCAGGGACCGCCAGTTCAGGCGCAGTATGCAGATGTAGCGCCTCCTGCCGATCCGAATGCCGCGTCTGAGGTTCAGCAGCAGACTCAGCAGGCCGATCAGGCGGAGTCGGATGTGAACACTGAAGCTGCCCAGGGTGGCACTACACCGCCTCAATAGAAACTGGTCAGAATAAATGAGGCTCAGGGAGCGCCGCCAGTGAGGCGCTCCCGGGGCCAAATTTCAGTACAACTCAGACACATAGGTAGTGGCATGCCCGTAAGGCAAGGCAATGTCGAGCCATGAAGAGGATGTCTTGCGCGGGTAGGGAATCATCGATTCTCTCCCGCGCATTTTTCATAAGAACCTAGCAAGTCTGTTCTTCGGCCATATGGTTGATGAAACGGGACAGGAGAGGAAAGTATGAATTTGTTCGGAATTTTTGATCCGTATTTCAATGCGTTGAGCAATGCAAAGATTATTCGCAACACAATTTCATGGGTGATGAAGATTCAGGCAATCATCATCGCGCTAGTGGGATTGTATGGTTGTTACTCCATCATAAGACTGGGCATCAGCGTACGCAGGTCAGTTTTTGATATGGAAGGAAATGAAGTAACCCACATCCCGATTGGCATTCTGATTGGATGCGTGTTACTGGCGCTTTTTGTCCTGGCTTGGGGATGTTTGACGGCAATCATTCTCGCCTATCGCTCGCGAACGGTGATGGAATCGGGAGACGACCACTTCGTCGCACTCTCGATTATTTCCTTGATATTTCGCGTCTACGGCGAGTTGGCGTTTGTCACATATTCCCTGTTCGGCATAGGCGGCTGCTTGTTTGTCTGGATTACCAGTGATAATCCATTTTCACGGATGGGTGTTATAGGAGAAGTGCTGCCTTTTGCCGGACGTGGAGGCACTGATTTCCTTGGTGGAATCGAGCTGGCCATCTTCTTTCTGATGATTGCTTTCTCTCTCATTGTTTTCTTCTATGCACTGGCGGAATATATCGCAGTGCAGGTGGAGATTGCTGCGAATACGCGTGGATTGCGCAAGTAAGTTTGGAATGTGAGTTAAGTGCCGGAGCGGGAGGGAATCAGCGATTCTCTTCCCGCGCCATGGGCAGGAAAGATCACAAAAAACCCGCCATAAGACGGCCATGTCGCTGTCTGCTGGCGGGTTTGTAGTTCTAAACTTCTGATCACCTGATACTACGCGTAATTGATGGGATGCCTGGTTAGCCACTGCTCATCGCGCACTTTGCTGATGTTCTTCATTGCGCCGCTGGCGACGCTGGCTCCGAGATGACGGCTTTTCCAGGCGACGCCGGTGGTGAACCCAATGGCGCATCCCAAAAGCCCATATACCCATGTGACAGAGGAGGATTTTCGCCGGCTGATGGGATAACCAACCATCACTCCGACGCACGCGCCGACCACGGCGGGCAGCAGAGCGCCCTTGACCGACTCGCCAAGATAGGGAGCAAGAGGCTCGCCGTTGAGGAACTCTTCCTGGCCTGAACGCGCCCCCTCGATTCCGGAGCCCACCAGCCGCTTGCCATAATTAACATTGGTTTTTACCCACTCGCGCAGGGCCATAAAACCTCCTCACTTCCTTGGAATTACATTTCAGTTTAGCAGAATCAGCAAACGCAGGTATGGACCGGTTTTCCACTGCCTGTTTCCGGGGAACATAATGGTACACGGGTTACGAGCTGTCCAAATCGGGATGCTGCTAAAGCCTGACTGGGCGCGTTATCATCGTTTAACTTGATTGCAGAGTGAGAGGGCAATGCGAATCGCGTACGTACTCACCTCGCTGGGCATCGGCGGGGCCGAACGGCAGGCGTTGGCACTGGCAGAGCGCGTGGCGGCGCGTAGCCATGCCGTCGCGTTACTGGTGCTCCTTGGCCGACAGCCCCAGGAGTGGCCTACGACCCTCGAGCCGATTCATATTGAGATGCGCAAGACTCCGGCCAGCATCCTGGCCGGACTGTGGAAAGCCCGTTGCTTTTTGCGTGATTTCCAGCCCGATATAATCCACAGCCACACCTTTCCAGCCAATATAGCGGCCCGTCTGCTCAAGGTGTTGCTTCCCAAAACAGCTATTCTAACTACGGTTCACAATGTGAATGAAGTTTCCAGACAGCGTATGCTGGCCTACCGTCTCACCGACTTCCTCAGCCGCCACACTACCGCCGTGAGCCAGGCCGCCGCTGCCCGCTATGTGAGCCTCAAAGCCGTGCCGGCTCGCAAGTCCTCGGTCATCACCAATGGGATTGACATCATGGAGTTTGCGCCCAGCCGCGAGCACCGCGCCCGCATGAGAGAGGAGATGGGCGCTGGCGACGAGTTTATATGGCTCACAGCGGGGCGCATCGTTGCGGCCAAGGATTACCCTAACCTGCTCAAAGCCTTTGCGATGGTGAATGCAGAGTATTCAGAGACACAGTTGTGGGTGGCTGGTGACGGAGATGTGGACGATCTCTCCGATTTAATTCTGAAGGCTGATGAGCTAAAAATGCGCGGGCACGTTCGCTGGCTGGGTTTGCGCCGTGATATGCCCGCCCTGCTGGACGCAGCCGACGGCTTTGTGCTGGCCTCGGCCTGGGAGGGAATGCCGCTGGTTGTAGGTGAAGCAATGGCCATGGAAAAGCCGGTTGTAGCTACCGATGTGGGAGGCGTGCGCGAGCTTTTAGGGGAGACAGGAATGATTGTCCCAGCGAAAAGCTCGGGGAGTGTAGCCGAGGCAATGCTGGAGATGATGCGGAAGACAAACGACGAGCGCCGCAGGATGGGTCGCGCGGCGTGTGAACGAATTGCAGCCCACTTCAGCATGGACGCCAAAGCCGAGGAGTGGCAAGCGCTGTATCGAAAGTTGCTGGCATAAAAGAAACAGCTGCACTGAAACCAGGACCAGTTTGCCCCGCCAGCGCTCCATGATACGCTAATGAGCGATTTCACAAGTTGCCTCTCCTGGCCGGTCTATCGGTTCAGTGGAAGGCCCGGAGGAGACCTGATGCGAGTAGCAAGTACGGGATGTGCATTGTTCTGTGCCCTGTTGGGCGCGATTGTCGGCATAGGAGGAGAGATGGCGCAGGCGCAGGCCAAAGCGGCACAGAGTCCGGCGCAAAATGTGGCGCTGGCGCTCGATCATGGCTGGCAATTCAGGCAAGTTGCGGCCAGTGCCGGGCAGGGAGAGAGCGGTTGGCTTCCAGCTACAGTGCCCGGAGACGTGCATCTGGACCTGCTGGCCAACAAAATAATTACAGATCCCTTCTATCGCGACAACGAGGCCAAGCTGCAGTGGATTGAGAACGAGAGTTGGGAGTACCAGCTGAGCTTCGAGGTTAAGCCGGAGTTGCTCGCCCGGGCTAATGTGGATCTCGTTTTCGACGGCCTAGATGGAGCCGCCGATGTTTTTGTGAACGGCGCCAAGCTGCTCAGCACCGACAACAGCTTTCGCATCTGGAGAGTGCCCGTTAAGAGCCACTTGCGCGCCGGCACGAACCTGCTGCGTGTTGTTTTTCCGTCGCCCATCAAGGCAGCAGCCGCGGTGGCGGCAGGCGACCCCTGGCAGCCCAGGACCAAGGTTGAGGCAAAAACCTACATCCGCAAGCCCGCCTATGAGTACGGCTGGGATTGGGGTCCGCGGTTCGTAACCAGCGGCATCTGGAAGCCAGTGCGGCTGGAGGCGTGGAACGGGGTACGGATAGCTGACTTCGCGATTCATCAGCGCGATGTGAGCAAGGAAGTGGCCCATATGGATGCGGAGGTGGAGATTGATGCTGCAGTTGCCGGATCCGCGAACGTATGGATCGGCTCTTTCTTTTACGGCGAACTTATCACAAGGATTCCCACTGCGGCATCGCGGGTCGTCACCCTCCACCCTGGCATAAACCTTATCGATCTGCCCATCGAGATCCAGCACCCCAAGCTCTGGTATCCCGCTGGCTACGGAGATCAGGCCCGTTACAACTTTGTGGTCAACGTCAGCGTGGAGCAGGGAATCGCCGACTCACGCGAGGTCACTACCGGCCTGCGCTCCATCGTGCTGCATCGCGAGCTGGACACGTGGGGCCGCAGTTTTGAATTCATCGTCAACGGCATTCCTGTCTTTGCCAAGGGCGCGGACGTGATTCCCTTCGACAGCTTCCCCAATCGCGTGACCACGGCCAACTACCGCCGCGTACTGCAATCGGCGCGCGACGCCAACATGAACATGATCCGCCACTGGGGCGGCGGCTACTACGAGAGCGACGAGTTCTACGCGATCTGCGACGAGCTGGGCATCATGATCTGGGAAGACTTCATGTTCGGCAACGACTGGCAGCCGGGAACATACGCCTTCAAGCTGAACATCGAGGCTGAGGCCGAGGACCAGGTGCGGCGGCTGCGCAATCATCCCAGCATTGTGATCTGGTGCGGCAACAACGAGACGGAAAGCGCATTTGGCTGGGCTCCGCGACCAGGTTTGCCCGCGGATGTGAAGTTTCAGATGTGGCAGGATTATCTCACCGAGTTCAGCGGCATCCTGCCCCGCGTAGTGGCGCGGCTCGCCCCAGAGACGCCCTACTGGCCCAGCTCACCCAGCGCCGACTACGAACCACTCAGCGCTCATTACCAATCAGGCGATCAGCACGACTGGAGCGTATGGCATGGGCGCGTGCCGTTCACCGAGTACGAGAAGCACCATTGGCGCTTTGTCACCGAGTACGGTTTTCAGTCCTTTCCGGAGATGCGCACCGTGGAGAGTTTCACCCAGCCCGAAGACCGCACCGGCATTTTCACGCCGGTGATGCTGGCTCACCAGAAAAACAATGAAGGTAACTCCATCATCCAGGACTACACGGCCAAGGATTATCCAACGCCGAAGGATTTTCCGAGCTTCCTCTACGTCAGCCAGGTGCTGCAGGCTGAGGGCATCAAGATTGGCGCCGAGCATTTTCGGCGCTTGCGGCCGGAGACAATGGGCTCCATCTTCTGGCAGTTGAACGATTGCTGGCCGGTTGCTTCGTGGTCGTCCATTGACTACTACGGCCGCTGGAAAGCGCTGCAATACTATGCGCGGAGATTCTATGCGCCGGTTTTGGTTTCACCGCATATCGAGGACGGTTCGTTGAAGATCTATATCGTCTCGGACAAAACTGGCGATATGCCAGCCCTGCTACACGTGCGACTGATGGATTTTGACGGCAAGGTGCTGCTGGAGGAATCACACGCTGTGGATGTGAAGCCGCTCACAAGCAAGGTTTACCTCAACTGGCCGCTCAAGAAGTTGACCGACGCAGGTGCGGCTGATACGTCCCGTGTGTTTGTGGTGGCGGAGCTGTACCATGGTGGAAGAATTCTCTCCCCGCGCAATCTGGCCTATCTTGCGCCCGTCAAGGGAGTGCATCTAAAGCCGGCCCAGCTGAAGATTGAAACCACCGGCGCAAATGACAGTTATCGGATTCGCATTTCATCCCCGGTGCTGGCGCGCAGCGTATATCTCTCCTTCGGCGATCTAGACGTGCAGGTCTCTGATAACTACTTCGACATGCTGCCGGGCGAGACGGTGGAGATAAAGGCAACCAGCAAGGCATCGCTCGATGCACTGAAGGCGCAAATGAAGGTCATCTCGCTGACCGACGCATTTGCTGTTGATGATCAGCCCGCGGCGTTGACAGCGGCAAAGCCGTAGAAGGATTTATCGCGCAAAAAACCGGGGCCGGAGCATCGCGCTCTGGCCCTTTGTTCAGTTGATTTCCAACAATCAGAAGTTGAACGCTGCCTGGAAGAAGATGCGCCGCGCTGCCGAACTCGTGGGCGACGAGAAGATGCCGCGCGCAAGGCTCGTGGATTTATCGAATCGGCTGCCCGGACCGTACAACCCGGTGCTGGTATCGAGGGTTGGAATCAGCACTGCTGACGGTTGCCCATAGTCGATGTCATTGAAGAGATTCAGCGCTTGCACACTGAAGGTGAGCGAGTATTTGTGACCGGTGTTGGCGTTTCCGCCCATTCCGCCACCGAGGCCTCGTGGGCCTCCTCCGCCACTACCTCCAAATCCACCCGGACCAAAGCCTCCACCCGGACCGCCACGACCACCAGCGCCTGGACCGCCGGGAGGCGGCCCACCAGCGTTGTTCTGGCTTGCCGCCGCTGCCACCTTTGGTCCGATGCCAATGGAGCGGCTGACGCGCAGGTTGACGGCGACCGCGGCTGGACCGTTTTCCATGTTGATAGGAATGATAGTCTCCCCTGACTGCGGATCGGTATCAAAGGCGCCGAAGTTGGTCTGGACCACATTGCTGGCGAGTGATGACGAGCTTGCGTAGGCCGGCCGGTTGTTGAAGAAGGCGTCTCCGGTCAGGTCGTTGTTGGTGGTGATGCTGAAGGGCTTTCCGGATTGCGCAATCAGGAAGGGATTGAAGGTGATACCCCACGGCCCGGTATAGTTGCCCATCAGAAAGAGCATGTTGCGCGAAACAAAACCGGCGCGGCCGTAATCCTGTTTCAAATTGTAGGAGTTTGAAGCCGTTCCTGTATCCGCGTTGGCAAAGGAGAGGTTGTAGAAGCCCATCACGCTGAATTTAGGCGAGAAGCGGGCGTTGATGTTCATGATCAACTGGTTCTGCTTGAAGACCGCCTCGGGGTAGAACTCATTCACAATACCCAAATTCGGATTGGGGCGCGGGCCCGTGGTGCTGTTATAGAAGGATGTCCCGGGCAGAGGCTCATACGCATTGGAGTCACGCGTGGCCATCTGGTGCACGCCATAGGAGTGCAGGAAGGTGAGTGTCGCCGAGGTGGTCTTGGTCACCTGACGCTCCAGGCTGGTTCCAAGCTGCTCCGTGTAAGGCGCGTGGTAGCTGGGCGCGATCTGGTAGATCTCCGACGAAACGGAGGTTCCCGTGCCGCAATAAGTGGAATTGCTGTCCAGGTTGCTGATAATAACGCTCAAGCTGGAAGCATTTGGACAGTTCGGTTTGGCAATGCTAATCTTCGTTTGGCTATTGCCACTGTTATTGAAGCGCTCAAGAGACATCAGGTTGCTAATTTGGAAGCGGTCGTAGAAGAAGCCATAGCCGCCACGTAGAACTGTCTTCGTTTGCGTTTTGTCCTTGTGGCCATCCAGGGCGTATGCAAAGGCAGCGCGCGGGGCCCAGTCGTCGTGGTCCGCGGTGTGATTTTGTGTTTCCCAGCGCAGGCCGCCGGAGAGCGTGAAGAATCGGTTCACCTTCCAGTCGTCCTGAAAGTAAAGCGCAGCGTCGAAGACATTGCCCACGAAGGCCTGCCGGCCCGTGGTGTAGGTCAGATTGTTGGGCAGGCAACCGTAAGGATTTTGCTGCACCGGGCAGTTGGCAGGTAAAGCAATTTTCGCAAAGGTCCAACCTTGGGTAAGCCCGTTCAGCGTATCCACATAGGCTTGCAGCGATGGAAAGCTAAAACTGCCGTTGAAGTTCGCATCGGATGAGTTAGCGTCGCGGTTATCGCGTATCCACGTTCCAAATTTGATGGCATGGGCGCCGGCCGACAGGGTGGTCATGTTCTGCAACTCGAGATGATCGGAATGATCGTTATTGAACTGTCCACTGGAGCCGCCACCGGAAAAATCTCCAGATACGCTGACGAATGGCGCTGCGCTAACCGGTGTAGTGGAAGAGTGCGAGCGCCGGTATTGAAAGTGGGTTTCGTTAACCATGTGTTCGTTGATGATGTGGGAATCGGTAAACTGGATGGCGTGTTCCGAGGATGTGCTGGAGGTGGCCGTCGTAGGCAGTGCTATATTCGAGCCGCCAAGATTTCCGCTCGAGCTGCTACGCTCGTACTGATAGCGCAAGGTCAGCGTGTCTTTTTGCCCCAGTTGCAGATCGATTCGCGGCGAAACCTCTATGCGCGTCGAGGGGCTGAAGACGGAGCCGGAAACGTATCCAACCTCACAATCGCCGCTCGTCGTCGGACCGCACGGTTGGCTGGGATCTAACACCAGAACCGCCGTGCTGGCGGTATAAATGTTCGCGTCCTGAATGTTGCGCCCTTCTATGCTGAGGGTATACGACGTCTTTTTGTTGAATGAACCGCTTATATTGCCGTTGTATTGGATGCTGTGATAGTCGGGAATCGATGATACGAATGGGTTACCGGTGTTGAAGAGATTATCGTTCCCCATCACAAAGGCTCTGCCGTGCAACGTATTGGTGCCAGGCTTGGTGAGAATCTCGATTCGCCCATAGCCCAGCCGGTCGAACTCCGCTGAAAACGGATTCTGATTGATGCGGATTTCGCGAATCGCTGACTTCGGCGGCAGCGTACCGCCGGTAAAGCCGTCGATATACATCTGCCCGCCATTTGGTCCGGCCGAGGGCCCGGCCAGCGCCGTCAGCTCGTTGGAAAGTTCGTCGGGATCGTCGGAGAGAGCATCCAGGTCGGCGCCTTTCAGGACCATGGCGTTAGCGTTGCCGCCGGCCTCAACGTTGACCTGGGGCGATTCGTCGGTGACCACCACGTTCTGCTGCTCGACCACCATGGCCATGGAAATATCTACATGCTTTACCTGTCCGGCCGTAAGCTGTATAGCTGGCGAAGCAAAGGGAGCGAAGCCCTCAACGGAGCACTGCACGATGTAGCTGCCGGGCGCCAGGCCATTTACCGCATATTGGCCGCTTGCGTCCGATGTAGTTGAGGTCACGGACGTCCCAGCCGGCGTTGTGATGGTGATCAAGGCGCCTGGAATGAGGGCGCCCGTCGGGTCTGCGATGTGTCCTCGAACCGCGGCCTTAGCTGCTGGAGTTGCCGGCGCGGCAGTCACCGTCGCGGCCGCTGGAGGCGCAGCCGGAGCAGTGGGAGCTTGCACCTGCGCTGCGCATACTCTGGCCACGCTCAATGCCAGGACTATCAGAAATAGAGTACGGCACTGCATTTTTGAAACCACGTATCCCTCGCTTTTTTCCGGTGGTTGTGTGTGGGCCTACTGGGCAGCATCCGGCGCGCTGGTATTCATACTCCAGTTTGCAAGCAGATTCTGGGTGGCCGCAGGAGCTTCAAGCAATGGTTCAACGCCCGCCAGCAGCGTAATGGCCGTGACTTCGGCTGTGCCGTCGGTAGATACCACCATCACTGCATCGCCCTTCTTTAAATCGCTGAGTTGAATGGCTGGCGCGCGGTTGAGCGCCTGTTGAGGATCAGAAAACCCTCCGCCCTGTCCGCCATTCCGGCCGGCCCATTGTCCGCCGCCACCCTGGCCGTTGCCGCGCGGTACGCCTGCCGAGCCGTTCCCGCCCGCTGCAGCCGCGCCTGTAGTTCCTTTCAGCCGCGCCGCCAGAAACTGCGCCATCATCTCAGGCAAGCGCCGCATCTGCGCATCCGCGGTGATGTGAATCGTGACCGGCTTCTTGGTCGCCAGATCCTTGACAATTAGGGTGGAGCTTGCCACATCCAGCGACGAAATCGTACCTGCGATGTTGCGGAAAGTGCCCGAAACAACATCTTCGGCTGCAATCTCCGTGCCATCGGCATTCTTGGTGCCGCGCGCACGCAACTGGTCGCCGGCGTGGATCGCATCGATCGGCGCAACCTGTGCATCGTCAAAGCGAACAGAGGCTGGAGCATAGCGTTTGAGTGTAGTCGCCTTGGTGGTATGCACGGTGATGGTTTTAGCTGTGATTCCCGAACCGCTGAACAGCACGATATCGCCTGTCGCTGTATCGACGCTCTTCACCAGTCCGCCTACGCCGCGCAGTTGCCAGTCCTCGCGATCCTTCCGCTGCTTTTCAGCCAGATCTGTCTTCTTGACGGCGATAATCTGCACTGCCGTTTCGGCGCCGGCAGGCGCGCTGGGATCGAGCTTCACGCGCACGCGGTCCCCGCTTTCAAGTTTGCCGAACGGGATCGTCTCCGCGGCGCTCAAATCCTTTTGGCCCGGGGAGATGCGCTTGATCTCTGCAGTGGCCGGCACATTGACCTGATGAACCCCGTTCGTGTCGGACTTCACCGTGATCGTGTTGCCGTTAATGGCTGTGATCGTGCCCAAAAACCGTACGGGCGCCTGTGCAACGGCTAAAACCGCACTAGCCATCAGGGCTATGCCAACGGCTAACTGCGCTATCAGAAAAGGAAACCGTTTCTTCATCTTGTTCTTCATCATCCAACACTCCGCCAGTCAATATCTTAAGTAGGCTGGAATGGCAAAATTGATCCCTATTTTGGTAGACGAACCAGGCCGCCAAAAGGTTGAAAATGTCGTTCCACAGTGTGCCCGGGTGCCGTGAACCCCCAAAAATGTCAACGCATTGGAGGTTTTATCTCCCGCAACCTGCTATGCAAATGCTACTTGCCCCAGAATTGCCGGCCGTTTAGCGCCGGTTGCCCGGGGTACGTTCCCCGGCAGGTGATGCCAAGTCTGCCATGCCAGCAGCGCGAAGGCCGCAGCTTCCTTGGCTTCAGCAGGCAGGCCAAACTCCTCACTGGCGGCTAATTTGCACCCCATCGGCTCCAGCCTCGCTGCAAGCATGGCCATCAGTGTCGCATTGCGCGCTCCACCGCCGGAGACAATGTAGTCAACCGCATAACCCCTCATCCCGCTCCGGGCAAATGCTTTGTAGCTCTGTGCAATCGACTCTGCTGTCAGCGCGGTCGCAGTGGCCAGCGCGTCTTCGGGCTCGTTGCTGTGGCGTTGGCATGCGGCCAGAAACTCCGCAGCATACTCACGCCCAAACTGCTCCCGTCCTGCCGTGCGCGGCGGCTTCAGCTTGAAGTAAGGGTTACCCAACGCCTTGGCCAAAACCGGCGCCAGTACCATACCCCGCGCCGCAAAACTTCCATTCTTGTCGAAGCGCTTGCCGAAGAGCTGCTGCGCCAGCGCGTCAATCACCATGTTTCCAGGTCCGGTGTCAAAGGCCACCACCGCATTGGGCGTGGATCCGGGGGAAATAGCGGTCAGGTTGGCGATGCCGCCGATATTTTGCAGAACCCGCCCGCGCTTGCTGTCGGCAAAGAGCACATAATCCAGCAACGGGACCAGCGGCGCTCCCTGGCCCCCGGCCATCATATCCGCCGGCCGAAAATTCGATACCACCGGTACTCCAGCCGCCGTGGCAATCACCGCCGCCTCACCCAGTTGCCAGGTGCAACCAAAGCGCCGTCCAGCGTAGATCTCCGCGTGCGGCTGATGATAGAGCGTTTGTCCGTGGCAGCCAATCAGGTCGAGTTTTACAGCGTGCTGTTTCAGCGTCGCGCTGACCGCCTCGGCGTAGGCCAGGCCCAGCCGCCAGTTGAGCCGCGCCAGTTCTGCCGTTGAGATTGCAGGCGCGTTCATCGCTGCCATCACCGCGTGCCGCAGCGGCGCAGGGAACTCAAATCCTTCATGTGCTACTAGCTTCAACCCAGGTCGCAGTTTCCCCGGCGTGATCCGCACCACGGCCACGTCGATTCCGTCGGCCGAGGTTCCGCTCATGATGCCGGCCACCGTCATTGGTTTCGCATTCATTCTGGTTGCGCTCCAGATTTCTATTCCTTCGTACCCTTCAGCTCTTGCTGCAACTCTTCCAGCAGATTCAGCGCCTGCAACGGCGTCAGTGCGTTCACGTCTGCGGCCTCGATCCGGTCAACGATGCGCTGCGAGAGCGGTGTGAAGATCGTCAACTGTACCGGATCAACCTGAGTTTCCACTTGCACGCTCTGCCGCTCCTGCCTCTCATGCTGGCGGAGCAGGTGCCTGGCTCGCTCAATCACTGCCGCCGGCAAACCCGCCAGCTTTGCAACATCGATGCCATAACTCTTGTTTGCTGCACCCGGCTCGATGTTGTGCAGAAAGACAATTCCGCCTGCGGCTTCTTTCACGCCTACGCGCAAGTTCCTGACGCGCGGCAACTTCTCAGCCAGCATGGTCAACTCGTGATAGTGCGTGGCGAAGAGCGTTCGCGCGCGAGTTTCCGCATGAAGGAACTCCACCGTCGCCCAGGCCAGCGAAAGCCCATCAAATGTTGCCGTGCCGCGCCCCATCTCGTCCAGCAGGATCAGCGACTTGCTGGTTGCTGTATTCAGAATCGTAGCTGTCTCCGTCATCTCCACCATGAACGTGGAGCGGCCCCGCGCCACGTTGTCGCTGGCTCCGATGCGTGTGTAGATACGGTCTACCAGTCCAAACCGCAGGCTCTCCGCTGGCACAAAACTGCCCATCTGGGCCATCAATACTAGCATCGCCGCCTGACGCAGATAAGTGCTCTTGCCGCCCATGTTCGGGCCGGTGATTAACAGCAAGCTCGGTCCATCTCCCGCAGCATTCAGGTAGATGTCGTTGGGAATGAACCTCCCTTCGCGCGTCTCCTCCATCCACTGCTCGATGACCGGATGACGGCCTGCGACAGCCTCGATTACCGGCTCTTCTGTGATTGTGGGCCGCACATACTTACGCCCTGCCGCCAGATGCGCGAAGCAAGCCAGCAGGTCGGCCTCTGCCACGGCTGCCGACGTTCGCTTGATGCGCCCAGCCGCCTCCAGCACCACCTTTCGCAGCTCGGCAAAGATCCTCTTCTCAATCTCGATGCACCGCTCGTGCGAGGAGAGAATCTTGCGTTCATATTCTTTTAACTCGGGTGTCGTAAAACGCTCTGCATTCACAAGTGTCTGTTTGCGCTCATAATCAGCTGGTGCCAGGGCCATGTTCGCTTTAGTGATCTCGATGAAATAGCCGAAAACCGAGTTATAGCGCACCTTTAGTGAAGCAATACCGGTCCGCGCGCGTTCCCGTTCCTCGATAGCCGCGATCTGCTGCTTGCCGGTCTTTGAAATTGTTCGCAGCTCATCCAGCTCAGCGTCCACACCCGCGGCAATCGCTCCGCCATCGACCAGCGTCAGCGGAGGCTCCTCGACCAGCGTCGTCTGAATCCGCATTGTCACGTCTTCCAGCGTGTCCAGCTGTTCCGCAAGCTCCCGCCAACGAGCAGCCCGCATCGCGTCGAGCGCCTTTTTCAACCCCGGCAAGCGGCTCGAACTCGCTGCGAGCGCCCGTACATCCCGAGCTCCAGCCGAATCCAGGCTCAGCCGCGCCAGCAGCCGCTCCAAATCCAATAGCCCGGTAAAGGCGTGCCGAATTTCTTCACGCTTCACCAGATCCCTATGTGCCTCGCCCACCGCCTCGTAGCGAGCCTCTAAAACCCCGGCATCCACCAGCGGCCGCAGAATCGTGGCACGCAGTAGCCGTTTGCCCATCGGCGTTAGGCACGCATCCAAAGTGTGATAGAGAGTTGCCCGGTCGTCCTGCCCGGCAAAGAGCGGTTCCACCAACTCCAGATTCCGCGCCGTCACGGGGTCCAGCTCCAGCGCAGTCGAGTGCTCCTCGAATTTCAGGCTGTCAATGTGCAGCGCCTCGTTCTTCTGTGTCGTCCGCACATAGTGCAGCACTGCTCCGGCCGCAATCGCCGCCGCCGGATGCCCGGTTAGCCCAAACCCCTCCAGCGAACGCGCATTCAACTGCCGCTCTACCAGAGGCACAGCAAACTCCCGCGTCCAGACCCAGTCCTCGACGCGCGTTCGCGCCGGAATCCGCTCCAGTTGCGCCGGCAACACCGTGATCGCGGCCACAAGCACCTCGCACGACCCGGCTTTGATAATCTCATCCGCCGCCTGTTGCCGCGCCATGGCGCCTTTAAACTCCGCCGTGCGAAACTCGCCTGTGGAAACATCCAGCAACGCCACAGCACACACTGTTTCGGCCTGAGCTTTGGCCTTATGCGTGCCAGAAAGCTCGAAATAAGCAGCCAAGAAGTTGTTCTGTTCCTGCCCCAGCCCGGCATCCAGCGCAGTCCCCGGCGAGAGCACCCGTGTCACCTCGCGCCGGACGATTTTTTTTGTCAGCTTGGGGTCCTCCATCTGGTCACAGAGAGCGACACGGTAGCCTTTGCGCAACAGGCGCATCAGGTAGCTCTCCACGGCGTGATACGGAACCCCGCACATCGGCTGGTTGCGCTCACGGTCGCGCGCCGTCAACGTCAACTGCAGCTCCCGGCTCACGGTTACCGCATCGTCGTAGAAAAGCTCGTAGAAATCCCCCATGCGGAAAAACAGCAGCGCATCCGGATTCTCACGCTTGGCTGCCGTCCACTGCCGCATGAAAGGGGTCAAATCGGCTGGAATCTTGTCCAATGGAGAGGATTGCGAAGCCGCAGCGGGTTGTTGAGCGTCCTTGATCACGTTGGATTTAAGAGTAACGCGGCAGGATGGCAGCGGGGTAGCCTGGCTTGGCAAGCAGGGAAGTTACGCCCGCGTAATATGCTTTCACTAACCTCTGGCCCTGAGTGTATGCAAGAGGTTACACTCTAAATGCAGGCGAAGATTAGGGTTGCTTTGTTCACAAATTTTGCCGAAGCGAAATTGTAACGTATTGATAATAAACGAGAAGGGAACAATGGGAACGCTTCCACCAAACCAACCCGATCCTGATCAGTCTGCTGAGCCTGGGAGAGATTTGAATCCGGCGCCTCCGGCTCCGACGCTCGTGCCGTCCCTTAAAGCCGGCGGCCTTATGCTCTGGCTGCGCGACATCCTGATCTCACTCGCCATTGCAGTCCTCATTATTGTCTTTCTTTATCAGCCGGTACGTGTGGAAGGCATCAGCATGTTGCCGCGGTTGGATGATCAGGACCGCCTCTTCGTCAACAAGTTCATCTATCGTTTCACGGCCATCGAACGGGGCGATGTAGTGGTTTTCCACTATCCGCGTGATCCGGAGAAAAGCTATATCAAGCGCGTCATCGCCCTGCCCGGCGACCGGCTGCGCATCGACCACGGCACAGTCTGGCTAAACGGCCAGCAGCTATCTGAGCCGTATGTTCCGGATGAGTACCGCGACAACGGCTCCTATCCGGAGACCGTTATCCCCGAGAACAGCTACTTCATGATGGGGGACCATCGCTGCATCTCCTCCGATAGCCGCGCATTTGGCCCCGTCGAGCGCTCATTCATTTACGGAAAAGCAGTTTTTGTATTGTGGCCGGCAAGCGATGCGGGCACGGTGCAATAGGCTGTCCAAAACCGTCCGATTTCTGCCACCATATTCACCGCAAATCCTGTTAGAATCAGTTGAATTTAACCTCCTCGGAGAGGCGATGCAGGCAACTCTGGCGCTCGAAGACGGGCGCATCTTTTACGGTCACGGCTATGGGCACCCGGGCGAATGCGCGGGCGAAGTCGTTTTTAATACTTCGCTTACCGGCTACCAGGAGATTTTCACTGACCCATCCTATGCAGGCCAGATCGTGGTGCTAACCAACCCACAGATAGGCAACTACGGCACTAACCAGGCGGACAACGAGTCTGCCCGGCCCTATATCGAAGGCCTGATCGTCCGCGAGTTCTCGCCAGTCAGTTCGAATTGGCGCTCCGAACAGGTCACCGACGAGTATATGGAGCGCTATTCCGTTCCCGTACTGGCCGAGATTGATACTCGCGCCCTGGTGCGCCACCTGCGCGACCATGGTGTCATGCGCGGCGTGATGTCAACGGCTGAGAGCAATCCTGAAGTTCTCGTGCAAAAGGCTCGCAGCATCCGCAAGATGGACGGCACCGATCTGGCGCGTGTGGTTTCGACGAAATCGGTCTACACCTTTGACTCCTCCGACAGCCGCAGCCAGACGGGTGATCCCCTCCTTCCCACTGCTCTCAACCAAGGCGCGGAAGCGCGGAACGCACTTCATGTAGCGGCTTATGATTTTGGCATCAAGCTCAACATTCTAAGGATGTTAGTGCGCATTGGCTGCCGGGTGACAGTGGTTCCGGCCGAGACCACTGCCGAGGATGTTTTTGCCCTGAAGCCCGACGGAGTTTTTCTCTCCAACGGTCCCGGCGATCCGGAGCCGGTCGATTACGCCGTCCGCGCCATTCGAAAATTTATGGGCCGCGTGCCGGTTTTCGGAATCTGCCTCGGCCATCAGCTCACCGGCTTGGCCCTGGGTGGGCGTACCTATAAGTTGAAATTTGGCCACCATGGCGGCAACCACCCGGTCAAGAACTACGCAACCGGCAAGGTGGAGATCACGGCACACAACCACAACTTCGCCGTCGATCCCGACTCGATCAACGCCAACGAGGTCGAGCTGACCCACGTGGACTTGAACGACCAGACACTGGAAGGCTTGCGCCACCGGACACTGCCGTTGTTCAGCGTGCAGTACCACCCCGAAGCCGCGCCGGGCCCGCACGACTCGAATTACTTATTCCGCGACTTCCGGCGAATGATGGAGGAGTGGAAGGGATGAAGCGCTGGCTCACAGTTCTGGCATTGTTGGCAGGGCTGGGAAGTTCTTTTTCCTTCGCTCAGGCTACAAGCCCATTTGATCGATACAGGGAGGGTATCAAAGCCAATCGACCCGAGGCTGCTTTGGTACGCTTTGCGGATGAGTGCGGCTTGAACTTCAAGATTGCAAGGTCTCACTTCGCTCAACTCCCTGGTGATGAGTGGAAAGAAGTGAAAGACTTGTCGCTTGCATTGAAGGATCAAGAGATTGATTTTTACGGGACCGTAGCGGTTTGGTCTCAAGAGAATTCGATTTTGGTTGAGCGATGGGGCATCGATTTGGAATCAGGCAGTGAGGCCCGCAAACTGTTTTGCCTGAAGGACAAACGAATCTTGTTCGCGGAAGAAGTTGATTGGGCGCTCGTGGACAAAAAGAGTGGTAATAAGCCTGTTTGGTTGGGATACGAGCAGCGATGGAAAATGAAACCGGACGGAAAGTATGCAACCGTACTGGTCCATTATGTAAATCGCATTGAGCAGCCTGTACCAACGCCAGAGCCAGGTGCAGATGTACCGTATGCATCTTATGTTTTTCCAGATGTGCATGAATGGGCGGATTTGAAATTGCCAGATGAGTTATTGAAGTGATGTTGAGAGTTGTGCACCGCGAAAGGATTTCTGGCCCAATGAAAGGAATGCTTTGAAGGGGCATGGCTTTAGCCGCGCTGATAGAGCGTGACAAGATGTTGGGTCTTAGACCCGAGGAAAATGACCATGAAGCTCCAGCCATCCAGACTTCATTGCCCAATCATGAGCATGTTTTTCATGGTTGCCGGGCTGTTTTGGATTGTTGATGCAAACGCTGCGGCTCAAGTCGATTGCATTAGCCCCAAGCTGCTGAAGGTTTCCCGCGTTCAGGGACAGGTTTTCGACATTACCGGGGCTGCCGTGCCGGGGGTTGTGGTTTCTCTGGTGCAGGAAGGAAAGTCCACAGCGCAATTCCACACCGGCTCGAATGGCGGATTTCAGTTCAGGGCCGCTCCGGGGCTTTACCTCCTGAAAGCAGAGGTCCTGGCATTTCAGCGCGCCTCTGTGGAGTTGAAAGTGGGGCGCGATCTTTGGAATTCGTTTCATCCCAGCACGCTGCGCGTGATTGTGGGGCTTTACGGCTCGTTTTGCCCATGGGCAACCACCAGCAACAGGGAATTTCAGAAAATTGTGCGCGCCAATAACCAGAGACTCAAGGAAACAAAAGAGAACAATGCCACGCAGAAATGACATACAGAAGATCCTGGTGATTGGCTCGGGTCCTATCGTGATCGGGCAGTCGGCGGAGTTCGACTACTCCGGCACGCAGGCCTGCAAGGCTCTCAAGCAGGAGGGCTACGAGGTGGTGCTGGTGAACTCCAACCCGGCCACCATCATGACTGATCCAGAGTTGGCCGACCGCACCTACATCGAGCCGCTCACCCGCGAGTACGTCGAGGAGATCATTCGTCTTGAGGCGGAGATGCTCGCAGGTGAGCGCGCTGCCAAGCCTGCTGGCAAATTTGCATTGCTGCCCACGGTCGGTGGGCAGACAGCGCTCAATCTGGCCGTCGATCTGGCCGATGCGGGCATTTTGGACCGTTACAACGTCGAGCTGATCGGCGCCAAACTTGAAGCCATCAAGAAAGCCGAGGACCGTCTGCTCTTCAAAGACGCGATGCAGCGCGCCGGCCTCGAAGTGTTGAAATCGGCGCTGGTGAATAACCTGCGCGATGGCCTGGAGTTTGCCGGCAAACTCGGATTTCCGGTACTCATTCGTCCCAGCTTCACGCTGGGCGGAACGGGCGGCGGCATCGCCTACAACCGCGAAGAGCTGATGGAGATTCTGGCGCGGGGACTGGACCTTTCACCGGTACACGAATGCCTCATTGAAGAGAACGTACTCGGCTGGAAGGAGTTCGAGCTGGAGGTGATGCGCGACCTCGCCGACAACGTCATCATTATTTGTTCCATAGAAAACTTCGATCCCATGGGCGTGCATACCGGCGACTCCATCACTGTGGCGCCTGCGCAGACGCTCACCGACCGCGAGTATCAGAAGATGCGCGACGCGGCCATCACTGTGATGCGCGAGATCGGCGTCGAGACTGGCGGCTCCAACGTGCAGTTTGCCATCAATCCCATCGATGGCCGCATGACGGTGATCGAGATGAACCCGCGCGTTTCGCGTTCTTCGGCGCTGGCTTCGAAGGCTACAGGCTTTCCCATTGCCAAGATTGCCGCCAAGCTGGCCGTGGGCTACACGCTCGACGAAATTCCCAACGACATCACGCGCAAGACCCCGGCCTGCTTTGAGCCGACGATTGACTATGTCGTCGTCAAGATACCCAAGTGGCAATTTGAAAAGTTTCCCGGCTCCGACGAAACGCTGGGTCCGCAGATGAAGTCGGTGGGCGAGGTGATGTGCATCGGGCGCACCTTCAAGGAAGCGCTGATGAAGGCATGGCGCGCGCTGGAGACCGGCAAGAAGACCGGAGCGGAGATTTTGGATCCGCGGCGGCTGACGCAGATGCTGGTTACTCCGCGACCGGAGCGGCTGGGATACATCCGCTTTGCATTCGAGCGCGGCATGAGCGTGCGCGAGGTAGCGCGACTCACCAGCATCGACCCCTGGTTCCTGCATCAGGTTCGCGAGATTACGCTGGCGCAGATGGCGATTGCGCAAACCACTCCCAAAGAGATTGGCGCGGTGCAATTGCGCCAACTCAAACGCCTCGGGTTGAGCGACGAGCGCATCGCGACTGAATGGAAATTAGAAGGCCACGCCGGCACGCAGCAGGTGAGGGAACTGCGAGAGGGCAAGGGCATCAGGCCGGTATTCAAACTTGTAGACACCTGCGCGGCAGAGTTCGAGTCCATGACGCCCTACCTCTATTCGACCTACGATGAAGAGAGCGAGGCGCCGCCAACCGCCAAGCCCAAGATTATCATTCTCGGGTCTGGACCCAACAGAATTGGCCAGGGCATCGAGTTCGATTACTGCTGCTGCCACGCCGCCTTCGCGCTCAAGGACGATGGTTACGAGACCATCATGGTCAACTGCAATCCCGAGACCGTCTCTACCGACTACGACACCAGCGACCGGCTCTACTTTGAACCGCTGGTGCTGGAAGATGTGCTGGCTATCTACAACCACGAGTCGCAATCCGGTGCAGAGATCGGCATGATTGTCCAGTTCGGCGGGCAGACGCCGCTCAATCTGGCTCAGCGTCTGCGCGCGGCCGGCGTGCCCATCATCGGCACCTCGCCGGAGTCGATTGATCTAGCCGAGGACCGCAAGCGCTTCGGCAAGATGCTTAATGAGCTGAAGATTCCGCAGCCCGACGGCGGCACAGCCACCAGCGTGGAAGAGGCTCTGGCCATCGCCAAGCGCATTGGCTACCCGGTGCTGGTCAGGCCCAGCTATGTACTTGGCGGCAGGGCCATGGTCATTGCATATGATGCTGAGGCGGTCACGCGCTATATGCACGAGGCAGTGGAATATTCGCAGGAGCGTCCGGTGCTGGTCGATCACTTTCTGGAGAACGCCATCGAGGTTGACGTGGATGCGCTCTGCGACTCGAAAGACGTGATTATCGCCGGCATCATGCAGCACATCGAGGAGGCCGGCATCCATTCCGGCGATTCCTCCTGCGTGTTGCCCGCCGTGGATATCCGCAAAGAGACGCTGGAGGTGTTGCGCACCTATACGCGCAAGCTGGCTCTCGCTCTCAAGGTTATCGGCCTGGTCAATCTGCAGTTTGCCATCCAACGCGACGCTAAGGGTCAGGACCACGTTTACGTCATCGAGGTGAATCCGCGCGCCTCGCGCACCGTTCCTTATGTCTCAAAGGCTACGGGAATTCCGCTGGCCAAGATTGCCGCGCGGCTGATGACCGGCCGCAAACTGCGCGAGCTGCTCCCCGGCCAACTTGCATCGGGCAAGGATCTCGAAACCGGTACGCATTTCTACGTAAAGTCGCCGGTATTTCCCTGGAGCAAATTCGCCGGCGCGGATGTGGTGCTAGGCCCGGAGATGCGATCTACCGGCGAGGTGATGGGCGTAGCCGCAACTTTTGGCGAGGCATTTGCAAAGGCTCAGCTTGCTGCCGGGCAGGTATTACCCACCGGCGGCACGGTCTTTTTCAGCGTGAACGACGTCGATAAACCAGCATCAATCGAGCTGGCCCGCCGCTTTGTACAGATGGGCTTCAGAATCGTCGCTACCCAGGGCACGGCCAACACGCTGGAGAAAGCAGTGCTCACGGTGGAGCGTGTCTTCAAGGTCAAAGAGGGCCGGCCCAACGTTGTGGACCTGATCAAGGGCGACCGAATTCAGCTCATCATCAACACCTCTTACGGCCAGGAGACATTTTTCGACGAGAAGGCGATTCGCCGTGCCGCTGTGCTGGCGCGTATTCCCATTATCACTACCCTCGCTGCCGTGCAGGCCGCCGCGGAGGGCATCCATGCCATGCAGCTTCGCCATACCACGGTTTACGCTTTGCAGCAACTGCATGCCGCGTCCGTCGATTGAGACGAGTCTAGAGTAGGTACGGACAGGGCTCGTTTTCCACTTGACAAGGTAATAAAAAGGATATACGTTCGCTGGCAAATCGAATTGTTCTCAATTTCTCAAATGAATCGTCCGGAAGTGGATTTAAGCCAATTTTCCAGCCTGCTGTCAGAGACGTGCGGGCTGCATGGTTGGGCCTACCGGCGATACGTGCTCTCTCGATTGCGCAAATAAGGTGAATCATGGTTTGGTGGCTTTGGGTCATACTCGGTTTTCTTTTGTTATTTGCTGAGTTGACGACCCCCGGTGGCTTTTTCTTCGTGTTCTTCGGTGGCGCCGCTATTCTCATCGGCGTCATTACCGGCCTTGGTTTAGGCGGACCGGCGTGGTTGCAGTGGTTGCTATTTCCAATCGTATCGCTCGCGTCTGCCGGCCTGTTTCGCCCTAAGTTGGTGCAGAAATTTAGGCCGCATTCTAGCTCGGCTGATATTGATGACCTAAGTGGTCAAATTGCGATGACGGGTGAAGATATATCGCAGGGCGCTACCGGGCAGGTGCAAATGAGAGGTTCCACTTGGAGTGCTCTCAATCTTGGCCCGGGCGATTTAGCGGCGGGTCAGCGTTGTCGGATCGAGCGCAGTATCGGCATTGTTTTGGAGGTTCGTCCGCTCTCGGATAGCACAGACGCAGATGCGGTACAACCGAATTCTGGCAAGTCACCAAGTTAAGGAGAAGAATGGTTACTCTTATTGTCTGCTTGATATTCGCCGTCTTCGCTATTGCCCTTCTCGCCAAGACGGCGGTGGTTGTTCCACAGCAAAGTGCGTACGTTGTCGAACGCTTGGGTAGATACCACGCGACACTGGGGGCGGGTTTTTACGTTTTATTGCCGTTTGTTGACATTATCCGTTATCGGCACACGCTTAAAGAAAGAGCGATGGAGATTCAGGAACAGGTCTGCATCACCTGTGATAACGTGCAAGTCGCGGTCGATGGCATCCTGTATTTCAAAGTTTTCGATCCAAAAAGCGCCTCGTATGGCATTTCCAATTTCGAGTATGCCATCACCCAGCTGGCACAGACGACGCTGCGCAGCGATATCGGAAAGATTGAACTGGACAGGACCTTCGAGGAGAGAACGCGCATCAACATCGCGGTCGTAACGGAACTGGACAAGGCGTCGGAGCCGTGGGGCGTGAAGGTATTGCGCTACGAGATCAAGAACATCATACCTCCCAAGGATGTGCTGGCAGCAATGGAGAAGCAGATGCGAGCGGAACGCGAAAAGCGTGCCGTCATTCTGCAATCCGAGGGCGTGCGTGATTCAGTTATCAATGCTGCCGAAGGAGACAAGCAGAAAGTAATCAAGGCATCCGAGGGAAATAAACAGCAGCAGATTAACCAGGCTGAAGGTCAAGCAGCCGCTATTCTGGCGGTCGCCCAGGCTACGGCTGAGGGAATTCGGCGAGTCGCGGAATCTATTAAAAGCCCCGGAGGGTTTGAGGCAGTCCAGCTTCGAGTTGCCGAGCAGTATATTCCGGAGTTCGGCAAGCTTGCAAAAGCGGGCAACACTCTGGTCCTGCCCTTGACTGTCAGCGATGTGGGTTCCATGGTCGCATTAATGACGAATGTAGTGCGTAAAATGGCCCCAGATAGCTCGACCGGAACGCATGCCGAAGCACACGCTAAGGATGTCTCACCCGCTCGCGGGGCTGGGCAGTA
The DNA here is from genome assembly GCA_050012015.1 of Occallatibacter sp. Lineage (GTDB taxonomy): Bacteria > Acidobacteriota > Terriglobia > Terriglobales > Acidobacteriaceae > Telmatobacter. The sequence goes on from JBEKHZ010000001.1 coordinate 184,452, forward strand.
AAAAACCTGGGCGTGGCAAGGGGCTGGTTCATAAAGCCCCTCCACTACTCCATTGCCAAGACCGGCAAAGATCTACTTCCTGCATTTCCCTTGTGCGGGCTTCGCTTGCCGTATAAGTTCTACAATGAATTCATGCTGCTAGAAGGCATCTTTGCCGCTGTTCCCACTCCATTTTATCCGGACGAGCGAGTCTACTTTCGCAAGCTCGAAGCCAACATCGCACGCTACTCCCGCACGCTACTTTCCGGGATGCTGCTTCTTGGATCCATGGGTGAGGCGCCTGAGTTGGACGATGGCGAAAGCCGCGATGTGTTGCGCGTGGCAGCCGAGGCCGCCGTGCCGGAAAAGATGCTCATCGCCGGTATCGGCCGCGAAAGCGTGAAGGCCACGGTCGCACTGGCCGAGGCTGCGGCTGAGTTCCGCTATGACGTTGTTCTGGTCCGGACCCCCACGTATTACGCCAGGCAGATGACCGCCGCAGCCGTGCTCCACTACTTCCGCAGCGTGGCCGACCGCTCGCCTCTTCCGGTGCTGCTTTACAACATTCCCCAGTGCGTGCCCTACAACATTCCCGTTGAGCTGGTTGCCGAACTGGCCCAGCATCCCAACATCCTTAGCATCAAGGACTCCTCGGGTAGCGTCGTGCGGATTCGCGCCCTGGTTGAAGCAACCAGCGCCGCACCCCGCCGCACCGTGACCGTGACGCCTGTTTTTGAGGCTGTAACCGGGCGGATGCTCTCGCCCTCAGCAGGGAGTGGCGATGTCCTTATCTCTGCCGGAGATCTGACCGGTGGTGCGGCCGTTACAACGGCTCCTCCAATCAAGACACGCACCAAGGAGGTTGGTTTCCAGGTGCTCACCGGTTCAGCCGGAACGCTGCTGGAATCCCTCGAGGCAGGCGCATCCGGCGGCATTCTGGGCTTTGCCGCTTGTGCTCCGCAGGCCTGTCAGGAAGTCTACTTGGCCTGGAAGGACCACGATCTCAAGCTTGCAAAAGAAAAACAGGAGCGCATAAGCGGTCCAAACCAGCGCATCGTCGGCCAGATGGGAATTGCAGGCGTCAAGCATGCCTGCGACTTCAACGGCTACTACGGAGGCCGCGCCCGTGCGCCGCTGCTGCCAGTCACTGCAGCCGAAAAGGCGGAGATTGAAGGGCTGCTGACCGAGATTCGCAACTAGGAATCGGGCTTTGATTTAACCGGCCATTCAAGATTTTCCGGTCCGAGCTGGCTCTTTTCGACAACCGCCCCCAGCACCACCGATGTAGATGTGGTTCCATAGGGCGTCAGGCAGTCGATTACATGGTTCAGATGCTCGACCGAGATGACGTGAACCTTCATGATGAACGAATCCACTCCCGTTCCTCGGTAGCACTCGACAATCTCCGTCATGGAGCGGAGTTGTGCGGTTAGCCTGGGCAGCACATCGCCCACTATGCTCATGCGTATGAAGGCCGTGATGGGCAATCCCACCTGCAAGGGGCTGATCTCGGCGCGGTAGGCGAGGATAATGCCCTCATCTTCCATGCGGCGAACCCGCAGCGCTACGGCCGGCGTAGAGAGCCCCACCCGGCGGCCCAACTCGGCAAAAGAGATGCGGGCATCCTTTTGCAGTTCGATAAGCAACTTCCATCCCAGAGGATCCAGGTGTTTTTCCTTGGCGGAATCGGACATGCCATGCCCCCTTCATGCAGCTTACGTTCGTAAAGTATACGCGCATGAAAGCTAATAATCCAATAGCAGAATCAAGAAAAAACAGTGAAAAAGTCTTTATGAACTCTCACCTGCTGCCGTATTCTCTGAGTGTGCATTGCCCTTGGTCAGGAATGCCAGTGTTGTTGCAATGCACTCAAGGAGTGGTGGAGAGATGGCAGGCAATAAGCGTACTTGGGCAGAACCATTCAAGATCAAAGTCGTGGAACCCGTCAGGATTCCCAGCCATGCAGAGCTGGAGAAGGCAATTGTCGAGGCTGGCTATAATACCTTTCTTTTGCGCAGCGAAGACGTCTACATCGACCTGTTGACCGACTCCGGAACGACGGCCATGAGCGACCGTCAATGGGCCTCCATGATGATGGGTGACGAAGCCTACGCCGGCAGCCGCAGCTTCTACCGGATGGAAGCGGCGGTGCAGAAATTCTACGGTTACAAGTACGTGGTCCCCACGCATCAGGGCCGTGGCGCCGAGAACCTGCTCTCCAAGTCCCTCATCAAGCCGGGCGATATAGTTCCCGGCAATATGTACTTCACCACCACCCGGCTTCATCAGGAGCTGGCCGGCGGCACCTTCACGGATATCATCATCCCCGAAGCGCATGAGCCGAAGAACCCTCACCCCTTCAAAGGAAACGTAGACCTGGACAAGCTTGAACAGGTTATCAAGACCTATGGCGCCGCGCGCATTCCCTACGTCAGCATCGCTGCCACGGTGAACATGGCCGGCGGCCAGCCTATTGCGCTGGCCAACGTGAAGGCGGTCTGCGAATTGGCTCACAAGCACGGAATTCGCGTGATTCTCGACGCCGCGCGCGTGGTGGAGAACGCCTACTTCATCCAGCAGCGCGAGCGCGGCTGCCAGGGACGCACCATTGCCTCCATCGTCAAGGAACTCTGCTCCTACACCGATGGCTGCACCATGAGCGCCAAGAAGGATCCGCTGGTCAACATCGGCGGCTTCCTCGCCGTGAACGACCATGCCATCTACGAAGACGCCGCCAATCTGGCGGTCATTTACGAAGGGCTGCACACCTACGGCGGCATGGCCGGCCGCGACATGGAGGCTCTGGCCACGGGCATCGAAGAGTCCCTGCAGGAAGATCACATCCGCGCTCGGGTTGGACAGGTTCTCTACCTGGGCCAAAAGCTGATCGACGCCGGCGTGCCCATCGTGTTGCCGGTGGGCGGCCATGGAGTCTTTCTCGACGCGCGCGCTTTCCTGCCTCATATTCCCCAGGAGCAGTATCCGGCGCAGGCGTTGGCAGCGGCGCTGTATCTCGATTCAGGCGTCCGCTCCATGGAGCGCGGCATCGTCTCGGCGGGAAGAAATAAAGAAACCGGCGAAGAAAACAAGCCAAAGCTCGAGCTGGTGCGGCTTACCATTCCGCGGCGCGTTTACACCCAGGCCCACATGGATGTTGTAGCTGAGTCGGTGGAGTCGGTATTTGCCGAAAGGGCAGGCATCCGCGGGCTGAAGATGGTCTACGAACCCAAGTACCTGCGGTTCTTCCAGGCGAGGTTTGAGCCGCTGGCCTGACGACGCACAGAATCCGACAGCTTAAGACGGACCTGCCGGATGCCCGAATCGTTTCCAGATTCATGCATCTGCGTCAGTGAACACGATGGCAGCGCAGGCAGAGCTCAGTCAGGCAGAAAACAGAAAGCCTGTGTTTTGAGCCCCACAAAGTGATTTGCGTCACAGTATACTGTTTCTTAGCGCCCGTAAGGTGAAAAATGTATCTTCTTTGGCTCCGAGTTGCGGCGATCCTCTATGCGGCGGCCGCTGTAGCCGTTTTTCCGGCCGTGCTTTATGGCATTGTGCGCTGGCGCAAAACCTGCGTCCATCTGGCCGGTATGGCCTTCTTCTTCCACTTCATATCGTGCGTTGAAATGCTCTTCCAGGCAGGTCATTTAATGCCCGTAGGCGTCCGGGAGGCCGAATCGCTGCTGGGTTTTGCCATGGCCGGCCTGTTTTTACTCGTCTGGTGGTTCTACGATGCCATCTCCCTTGGAATCTTTGTTTTACCAATTACATTTTTCATTGTCTTTGTGCCTTCGCTGGGGCCCGACCACTATACCTTTCCCTCCGAAGGCGTGCGCATCAGCTGGCTTATTGCCCACATCACGGCGCTGATGGCGGCCTACGTGGCGCTCGGTTTCAGCTTGCTGGCCTCTGTGCTTTACCTCGTCCAGGAGCGCCGCCTCAAGAGCAAGCACAAAATGGGCGAAGACTCCTGGTGGCTGGCTTTTGACTGGCTGCCGCCCCTCGACACCCTGGAACGCATCGCCCACTCGACGCTGGAGTTCGGTTTTCCCTGCATGACCGCGGGCCTGGTCATCGGCTCGGTTCTGGTGCAATCAACGCCGCTCGGAGCCTCTTACTTCCTCGACCCCAAGGTCATTGCCTCCTTCGCGATGTGGGCTGTTTACGTCACACTGCTCTTTGTTCGCCGCAGCGCCGGCCTGCGAGGGCGCCGTGCAGCCATTCTCTCCGGCGCGGTCTTCCTCATCATGCTGGTTGTGCTGGCGGCTAATGTCATCAGCCGCATCCACAGGTACGGTCCGCAATGACTCTGGCTCTCATCGGCGTCAATCACAAGACCGCGCCTATCGAGTTGCGCGAGCGCATCGCCATCTCCCGCGATGAGCTGCCGGAGACCACACGCGCCCTCGCTGCCGTGCCCGGAGTGGCCGAGTGCATGATCGTCTCCACCTGCAACCGCGTCGAGATTCTGGCCGCCATTGAGTCGCCTGCCGTTGACGTAACCAGCTTTCTGCACCGGTATTTCGGACTCGATCCTGAGCTGCTGGCCCCGCATCTCTACGAACATCGCGATCAGGAGGCCGTCCGGCATCTCTTCCGTGTGGCCGCCAGCCTGGACTCGATGGTGGTGGGCGAGCCGCAGATTCTTGGCCAGGTCAAAGAGGCCTTCGCCGTGGCGCGCGCCTCGGGCACCGTGGGCGGTCAGCTCGAACACCTCTTGCAGAGCACATTTGCCGCCGCTAAGAAGGTTCGCACCGAGACGGAGATCGGCTCAAACTCTGTTTCCATCGCCTCTGTCGCTGTGGAACTGGCTCGTAAGATCTTTGGGTCGTTGCAGGGCCGTACGGTTTTCCTAGTGGGTGCGGGCAAGATGAGCGAACTGGCCGCACGCCATCTCGTCCAGCAGGGAGCCGGCGCGATTCTCGTCACCAACCGCACGCTGGAGCGCGCGCGGCGCATGGCGGAAACATTTGCGGGCCAGGTTATCCCCTTTGAAGAGCTTTACGAGGAAGCCAGCCAGGCGGACATCGTCATCAGCTCCACCGGCGCGCCACATCCCATCTTCCGCCGCGAGCACGGGCAGGCATTTCTCCATCGCCGCCGCAACCGGCCAATGTTCTTCATCGATATTGCCGTGCCCCGCGACGTGGACCCCTTGATGGGCGAGCTGGAGGGCATCTTTGTCTATGACATCGATGACCTGCAGCAAGTGGCCGTGGCGCACCTCACCGAGCGCAGCCGCGAAGCTACCGCAGCCGAGGCGCTGATTGACGCTGAGGTCCAGCGGTTCCACCAGCGGCAGCTTGCTGTTAACGTCGCTCCGGCCATCGTCGCCTTGCAGCGACAGGCTGAGGAGATTCGCCAGGCAGAGCTCAAGCGCGCGCAGACCCGACTGGGGCCGCTGAGCGAGGAGCAACTGGCGGCCGTTGAGGCGCTGACCCGCGGGCTGGTCAACAAGTTTCTTCACCCGCCCATGCAGGCGCTCAAACAGGCCGCCCGCGAGAACGATGCCACGCGTCTGGAGGCGCTTTGCGAGACCTGGTCACTGCCCGCTGGCGCCGAAAAGTCCGCGACAGAGAAAACACAAACGAGTAGCGAGGCGGAACGCAAATGAACCTGCGCATCGGAAGCCGCGGCTCGCAACTGGCCCTCTGGCAGGCAAACCATATCGCTGCCTTGCTCCGCAACGAAGGCCATAATGTCAATATTCGTATCATCAAAACCACCGGCGACCGGCTGCAATTAGTCACCTTTGCTCAGGTAGCGACCAAAGGCATGTTCACCAAGGAGATTGAAGAGGCTCTGGCCGACGGAAGCGTAGACCTGGCCGTTCACTCGCTCAAGGACCTGCCCACCGAGATGCTGGAGCCATTCACGCTGGCTGCTACGCCGGAGCGCGTTGATCCGAGGGACGTATTCGTCTCGGTGAATTATGAGAATCTGGCAGCGTTGCCCCTGGGCGCGCGCGTGGGCACCAGCAGCCAGCGACGCCGCGCGCAGTTAAAGGCCGTGCGACCCGACATAGAGGCCGTCGAATTTCGCGGCAATGTGGACACGCGCCTGCGCAAGCTGGCCGAGGGCCAGGTGGATGCGATTCTGCTAGCCGCGGCCGGCCTTGAGCGCCTGGAGAAAACCGAGTGGATACGCCAGCGGCTTGAGCCGCTGGAATTTTGCCCCGCGGCCGGGCAAGGTGCGCTGGGCATCGAGACCCGCAAGAACGACGATGTCACTATTACCGCTGTAACATTCCTCAACCATGCATCGACGCGCTTTGCAGTGACTGTAGAACGGGCAGCGTTAACCGCACTCGGCGGAGGTTGCCAGGTTCCCATCGGCATTCACTGCCGCGCTGCTTTGCGGGAAAGAACAGAGCTGTGGGACGAGATATTTGCCGTTGTCGCCGATCCTGAGACCGGCAAAACCGTGCGCGTACATCATCGCGTCCTTCATGCCGGAGCGGAGCCCGTCGCGCTGGGAAAACAGGTGGCACAAATGCTGATCGATGCAGGAGCAGGACCGCTGCTTGCGGCTGCCGGAGGCGCGCGGTGAGTGCGCTGTTGCTGGCTGGGCGAAGGGTTCTGGTGACCCGCGCCGCGCACCAGGCAGGCAAGCTCAGCAAAGGTTTGCGCGAGCTGGGAGCCGAGCCAGTCGAAGTTCCGGTGCTGGAGATTCGTCCTCCGGCCAGCTTTGAGGCGCTGAACGCGGCCTTGCGCAAGCTTGACAGCTACGATTGGCTGATTCTGACCAGCGCAAATGCTGTGCGCGCGCTTGAGGAGCGTGCGATTGCGTTGAAGATTACGCTGGCGCAGCCGTCCCGATTACAGGTCGCGGCGGTTGGTGAAGCAACAGCTGCGGCATCGCGCAAGGCAGGATTGAAGGTCGCCTTTGTTCCGGAGGCCTACGTAGCAGAAAGCCTTGTCGAAGGGTTGCTGCAATCACTGCAGACTTCGCGCTTGCGGATTCTGCTGGCGCGCGCCGCCGTGGCTCGTGACGTGATCCCCGACGCACTGCGCGCCTCGGGCGCTGAGGTCGAAGTAGTGGATGCGTACCGCAACGTTCTTCCCGAGGCTGCTCCAGGTCAGCTTCGCAGGGCTGTCGCTGAAGAACTCGACGCGGCCACCTTCACCAGCTCCTCCAGTGTCACGCATCTGGCGGAAGCGGCTCGCGCGGCGGGAGTTGGCTGGCCGCTTGCGGACGTTCCGGCGGTTTCGATAGGGCCTATAACCAGCCAGACACTGCGCGAACTTGGTTGGCCGCCCGCCGTCGAGGCAGTGGCTTCCGATATACCCGGCCTGATTGACGCGGTCGAGCGTATTTTCCGCCGTCCATGAGCCGGAGTATACTGACCGTTCAGATACGAACCGAGGAGAAATCGATGTTACGGCTTGGAATCGTTTTGCTCATTCTTAGCGTGGCCCTGTTTCTTGGGGTCGTATGGTTGGGTTCAAACGGAGTCTATATCTTCGCTGGCGCTTGGGGGGATGGCTTTGGAGTCTTCTGTGAGTTCTTTATCTGGGGGCTCTTTGTTTTGGGCCTCGGATTGGCGCTCCTTGGCAACATCCTGAGGCTAGCGCGCAAAGTACGCGACTAGCTGGGTGCCCCAGGTCCGGGGTCCTCACGGACTCGGGGTCCCCGGTAAGCGAACTTTGCTCACTGGGGTGAAGGGACAGGTCTTAGTCCGTGGGGCGGAGTTCCCGCTTTTGGGACCTGGAAGCCACGAATCCAAACCATCCGCCGGCACATCCGCTAACTCCGCCACGTCTTATCCTTCGCCATACAAAGCTGCTCCAGGTTGCAATGGTCGCATTTGGGTTTGCGCGCCACGCAGACCGCGCGGCCGTGATGGATGAGCTGGTGAGAGAAGCTGATCCAGCGGCTTTGCGGCAGAATCCGCATCAGCTCCTGCTCCACCTTTTCCGGCGTGTCGCCTTTTGCCAGTCCCAGCCGTCGCGCGATGCGGAAGACATGCGTGTCCACGACGACACCTTCGGCCTTCTTGAAGGCGACGCCGAGAACGACATTGGCGGTCTTGCGAGCCACGCCGGGAAGGGTGACAAGCTCCGCAAGAGTTTGCGGGACCTGAGAATTGAAATCAGAGACGAGCTTGCGGGCCGCTCCCTGAATCGACTTGGCCTTGTTGTGATAGAAGCCAGTCGTGCGAATCAGGGCTTCAATCTGCGGCAGAGTCGCCTTGGCCATGGCTGCTGGGGTAGGGAAGCGCCGGAAAAGCTCCGGAGTAACCATGTTGACGCGGACGTCGGTGCATTGCGCAGAAAGAATCGTCGCAACCAGCAATTCCCAAGGCGAGCGGTGCGTGAGCGCACATTCGACGTTGGGATAGGCTTCATCGAGGGCTTTGAGAATGGCGGCGATGCGGGAGGGGGCGAGTAGGCCGAGTGGGGCTCGGGACTGCTTCTTGGCTGCTGGGCTCATGACCGTTTTGCCCTGGTGGATTTTTTCAGCGGTTTGGGGTTTCCGCCCACAAGATGCAGAGCTTCTTCATATCCTCCACCGAAGTCCACACGAGTTATATCACTCAGCCGAATCTTAGATGGCTTTTCCTCCCAGACAGCGTCAGGGCCAATTTCATGAAATAGCAAATGGCTTTCAGATAAATCGATAACGTTTCCGATGATGCAAGTATCTGGCTTTACTCGCTCACGAAAAATTGTTATCAGAGGAAAGAGTCGATCCGCCGACTTCAATAACGCAGGAAGACTGCTGAGATCAATGTTGGGCTTGCTAGCAATGCACTGTCCGCGTTTATGGAGAGCAGCAACGATAAAGTCTTCGTATGGATCGGGTACCTTTAATCGTTTGACATCAGAAATGAGCAAGCATTGAAATCCGTTGAACATAATGTTGCCATCAATTAGTCCGAGCAGAAAAAAGCGGGAGCCAATATCCAGTACATAGCCTTGAGTTGAACCTGGGTCATAAGGATTCCAGAACTTCACGACGATTGCCTTGGAAAGAGCTTCAGCGAGTTGTGAATTTCTCTTGTTGGCCATTCATTGATTCCCCCGTTTTGATTCATAAACTTCGCATATTCCGCGCTGACTTCGTCGAAGCGCAGGCCATGGTTCAGGCGAGCAGGCGGGCTCGTTTGCCTTGCGACTGGAGTAAGGAGACAGCCTGCTTGTCGAAGCTGACAAACTCTTCGGCGCCTAACCATTCCCCTTCATAGGCAATGGCCCCATCGGCAAAGTCTCCGCCCATATCAAGGACCGCCAATCCTGCCTCGACTGCTGGCTGGTTCACTACTACGTTCTCGCTGTCCATCAGTGCGCGAATAGAGTGAGCCACCTTCGCAGCGGGCATTTTGTAACCGTTCCGCATGACCCAAACGAATTCGCAGAGGGCCGCCACGGGGATGGCAACTAGTTCTGCTGTCCGCAGTGCATGAACAGCAGGCAGAGTTTGTGTTGGATCGTCGCGCACCGCAGCTCGCAGCAGAACGTTCGTATCCGCAGCGATTCTCATCGTTTACCCGCCCAGGCGTCTTCGGTGATCTTCTTGATTTGCGCGATGGTGAGTCTGGGGCCGCCCTTTTGTTCGAGGCTGCCGATGAAATCGTCGATTGAGCCGGTCTTTGGTGCAGCTCCAACCATAAGCCGACCATCGGGCAGCATGTTGACCTGAATCTTCTGACCAGGAGTGACGTTCAAATGCTGTAACAGCTCCCGTTTGAGGGTGATCTGACCTTTGGTAGTAACCGTAAGAGTGGCCATCGATTAGCCTCCATATTCATTGTAAGGCAAATCGTCCTTACCGTCTAGAGCTTTCCTTCCAGCCAGCCGCCGAGCTTCTCGATTGGCAGCCTTACGCCAAGAAAGAACTGCCCGAAGAGCGCGTAGACCGCGCTGACCTCGTCGAAGCGCATCTCGTAGATGAGCTTTTTGAAGACCACAGGCGAGTCGGCGAAGAGATCTACGCCCCACTCCCAATCGTCCATGCCGATGGAGCCGGAGATGATCTGCTTGACCACGTCGCCGTAGCGGCGGCCGATCAGCCCATGCTCGTGCATCATGCGCTGGCGCTCGGCAAAAGGAACGGTGTACCAGTTGACCGACTCGCCGCGTTTGCGGTCCATGGGATAGAAGCAGAGGTACTTGGCCTCGGGGACGGCAGGGAAGAGGCGCGGTGCCATGGCTGCCGAGGCGCGCTCGAGGCTGGCAGCGACCTCCGCCTGAAATTCGGGAGAGTTCGGCTCAAGGCCTTTGGCAGCGGCGGCTTCCCAGGTCTTGCGGCTGGACTCGTAGAGGCCGAGTTCGACGACCGAGACGTACGAGTGGCGCAGATCAAGGAAGTCGTAGAGCCGGGTCTGCGCCAGATCAAGCTCGACCTGGTTGAGCGCTTCGAGCGAGTCGCGAAAATGGATCAGAACCAGATCGCCCTTGTGGCCCAGCTGCGAGAAGAGCGCCGTCTGGACCGGCGCGGCCTGGTTAGATTCTTTGGGAGAGGCGCGTTCCAAACGCTGAAGCGCGGCAACGGCCTCAGCGGCAATGCTTCTACGTTCGTCGTCCGCGCAGGCCCGCCACGCCTTCCAGTCGAAGCGGAAGAACTGGTGGAGAAGGAATGAGCCTTCAAGGGTCAGAGGAACAGGGGAAAAATCGGTCAAGGCATTCTCCTCAAAACTCGAATCCAGCTTACTGCTACAGTTCTCAGCCTAGCAGAGTGAAGTTGAAGTCGTGTTTATTCTGTATTTCCGCGCTATCGAACCAGGGATTTTCCATAACTCTCTATGAGCTTATATACTGGAAGCGCCCATGAATGAAAGAATTATTTCCCTGCTGGTGCATTTTGTAACCCACGTAATCGACATGGGCGGCTATGCAGGAATCGTTGCGCTGATGGGAATCAATTCGGCATGCATTCCGCTGCCCTCCGAGATCATCATGCCGTTTTCCGGTGTCTTGACGATCTTCCATCACAACGGTCTGGACCAACTGATTGCACCGGGGCGCTTTGGCGGGGGCAATGTGTGGCTTGGACTGGTTTGCGTGGCGACTGCGGGAATGGTGGGTTGTAACCTTGGCTCTGCGTTCTCGTATTGGATTGGCGCCAAGGGCGGGCGTCCGCTGGTGGTGCGCTACGGAAAGTGGGTGTTGATGAGCCACCACGATCTGGACCGCATGACCCGGTTTTTTGATAAGTACGGATCGATTACGGTGTTGCTGGCACGGATGATGCCGGTGGTGCAGACATTTATCGCCTTCCCGGCGGGTATTGCTCGGATGCCAAGAGTGCGTTTTCACATTTATACCTCTGTTGGTGCATGGATCTGGTATCTTTGCCTGGCCTATGCAGGCATGAGGCTGGGCAACGCATGGAATACAGACCCGCGCTTTCAAGAGTGGTTTCATCGCTTCCATTTGGCAGTAGAGATTGCGCTGCTGGCGGGCTTATTGTGGTTTGTGTGGTCACATCTGAGGCGCGCACGGCAAGTGGAGGCCTCGTAAAGCAGTGGTTGACTGAATTTGATTGCAACGGCCCGGAAACTCGGAGCCATCGTAACACTTAGGAGAAACAATGGGAACTGAAGAGCAAGACGGCCAGAAGTCAGCAAACAAGATTGAGCCCGCAACAGGAAAACTGGGAGTGATGGTGGTTGGTTTGGGCGCCGTGGCCACCACGATGATTGCCGGAGTGGAGGCCGTCCGCCGCGGACTGGCCAAGCCGATTGGCTCGCTGACGCAGATGGGCACCATTCGACTGGGCAAGCGCACCGACAACAAATCACCGCTAATCAAGGATTTTGTTCCGCTGGCTGATTTGAAGGATGTAGTCTTTGCGGGATGGGACATCTTTGCCGACAACGTCTACGAGTCGGCCGCGCACGCCAAGGTGCTGGACGAGAAGTTGCTGACACAACTGAAGCCCTACCTGGAGACCATCAAACCGCTGCCGGCGGTCTTCGACCAGTACTACGTGAAGCGGCTCAACGGCACGCACGTCAAGAAAGGCAAGAACAAGCGCGACCTAGCCAATCAGTTAATCGCCGACATCCGCATCTTCAAGAAGACTGTGGACCGCGTGGTGATGATCTGGTGCGCCTCTACGGAGATTTTCATCGAACCGACGGCCGTGCATCAGAGCATTGAGGCCTTTGAGAAGGGGCTCGAAAACGATGATATCGCCATTGCGCCGTCACAGATCTATGCTTATGCGGCGCTGAGTGAAGGAGTGCCCTTTGCCAACGGAGCGCCCAACCTGACGGTGGACATTCCGGCTATGATCGAGCTCTCCAAGCGCAATGCCGCGCCTATCTGCGGCAAAGACTTCAAGACAGGCCAGACCCTGATGAAGACGGTGCTGGCGCCGGCCTTCAAGGCGCGCATGCTGGGCGTCAGGGGCTGGTTCTCCACCAACATCCTCGGCAATCGCGACGGCGAGGTGCTGGACGATCCACAATCCTTCAAAACCAAGGAAGAGTCCAAGCTTGGCTCGCTGGATTACATCTTTCAGCCCGAGTTGTATCCCGATCTCTACAAAAACCTCTACCACAAGATTCGCATCAACTATTACCCGCCTCGCGGCGACGATAAAGAGGCGTGGGACAACATCGACATCTTCGGTTGGCTGGGCTACCCCATGCAGATCAAGGTGAATTTTCTCTGCCGCGATTCGATTCTGGCCGCGCCCATCGCGCTCGACCTGGTGCTCTTCCTCGACCTGGCCAAGCGCACGCCATCATTGCGCTCCATAGGCATTCAGGAGTGGCTGAGCTTCTATCTAAAGTCACCGCAGACCGCTGCCGGCCTCTATCCCGAACACGACCTCTTCATCCAGTCGATGAAGCTGAAGAACACCTTGCGCCACATTATAGGCGCGGATCTGATTACACACCTAGGCCTGGAATATTACGATTAGAGCATCTCGTTGCACGACGTGGTGGACAACCGCGACGTATTTGCCCTCGAGGTGCGCGGAGACACGCTTCCAATGGTATGTGCCTGGTTGTCAGATTGACGCCATGACAACGGTTACATGGCGGTAGCAAATGTCGTGCTGATGTTGGCGAACGAAGAGCTGATGACTGAGGCCAAGCCCTTCATGCTGGCGGTAGCGCCAAGAGCAATCAGTGCAACAACCAGTGCGTATTCCACCAGATCCTGACCTTCCTCGCGGTTCATCAGCTTCACATACAGCTTGATAAGCATGGTATTCATTTGTGTCCTCTCGTTTTTTTGATTCTTTCTGTTTGGCACACACCCCTTACAGAAGGCGTATGCATGGCTATTGTGACGATGCCTTGGCAACAGGCTACAGTGCTGTGGCAAATGACGTGCTGATGTTTAAGAACGAGACGCTGATGGCGCTGGCCAGTCCCTTCATGCTGGCAGTGCCTGAAGCAGTACCATCAATCAGTATCCTGCAACCAGGTTGCTGAATACTGGCCTGAATTGCTCGCTGCGCGCTGGCGGGCAGCCAGGTCCAAAATGGGCTGAGGGGCTATCTGGCTGAACCTCGCCAGCATGCAGCATCAGGGGCGCAACTCACCTGCTTGTCGTGTGGATACCAGCGGCTTATTTGGCGTCTCAATCACCAGGTCATGAGCAGGCCTTTGCGCCGATCACTTCTTCAGCGATCTAAGATCAGGATGAAGCGGTCTAGGCACTTGCCATTAAGAAAACAGCTTACCGCGCTCCCCAACAAAAACGCCCCACCTTTGCAGTTGGGGCGTTCTTATAGGGGAAATTCCTGATTCGGAGTTCTTCTGTTTAGCAGGGAGAAAGGTCTATCTCTGCCGCCGACGCCGCACAAATCCCACCAGTGCGATCAGCCCCGAGCCGAGCAGGGTCATGCTCCCAGGCTCAGGGACAACGCTGCCGCCGCCACCCGTGGGGCCGGTGCCGCCGGCGCTAGTGGCAGCGCAGCCGCCAACGTCCGTCGTGCCAGCCAAGGTGTTCGCGTTCTTTGCAAACACACAGCCATTGATGGTGCCCGCAAGATCCCCACTGCCCCCCGCCGCGGCGGACATGGTGAAGGTACCTGCTAGAATGTTTCCGTCGAAAACGATCGGTCCGGAGTCAGCGACGCTGATCGTGGCGTACGGGGTCGTAGAGTTTCCAACGACCCAGAAGATGTTGTCCGCCTGCGCGTCACCCTCCAAAGTAAATGTCATAGCGCCATTCACGGTGAAGGCTCCGTTAATTTTGATAATGAAAAGTGCCGTGGGATCGCCTAGGGCATCGAAGGTCAAATTGGTCCCTGTGATTGTCGAAATGTCGCCCGAAGACGCGTATACAGTGCCTCCCAGAAAAGTTTGGCTCGTCGCGGTTGTAAACGACCCCGTGGATGCCAAACCCTCCGCCGTGCTGTATGCGCCGCCGGAGCCGAAAACGGCGTTGTACGCCGCTGCAACGGTCGGATCACTCGGTGCTGGATAAACAGTACCGGTTGCGGTCCCCCCGTTCATAGTAACCGTGGTCGTGGCCCCAACATCGCCCGTGATAAGAGAGGTCCCGGTATTCGTTATTGTGCCGCCGAGGAGCCCGAAAGAGCTGGCGGATCCGAGCGTGATGGGTGCGGCATAGGCCGGGAGTGTCAGAAGAGGTAAGATTAGAATCAGGAAGCAAAGTCGTTGTAAACGCATGGGTTACTCTCCTTGAATGCTATGAACATGTAAACGAAATGCGTCGGAGCTAGCCGCAGCAAGCTCGTTCCCTCCGACATACACAGACACCACCAGCGTTTCGTCGCTGATCGTAATTAAAATATATTCATCTATACCCCAAATCTATTACTGTTCAATTTTGCTCAACCAGGCCGATTACCTTCGACTCACTCCTTGGAGCGTAGTGGCAGGAATGTTGATGGTGATCTTCCAAATGGCCCTTATAGGCACTCAGAGGAGGGAATCGGCAACTGGGTCGAAATTTTCATCCTCACAGTTGCCATATGACCGGGAAACAGCGTCTAAATAGAGGAGCGAAGCGGCCCAGCGACCTGTGTGGCATAGCCCCGCCGGGCTGCAGGCTGCGAGAATGGATTTATGCCGGAGGTGAGGGTATGAAGACTGTTCGGATAGCTTCTAATGTGGCTATTTTGGCGGGTTTGGCGCTTGCCCTGGGTGTAATGACCTGGGCACAGTCAACGCCAACGAGTACGACCCAGCAGAATACGCCGCCGGCGAGTACCCAGCAGACAACACCTCCAGCAAGCGCGCCTACAGCCCAGCCGGCTCCAGGAACCACCCCCGTGGGCGGCGACATCCCCGCCACTCAGTCCTCCGCAACCAATCCCTCCACTCCCAATCCCAAGGAGAAGCCTGCACCCGGTACTACCCCTGTGGGAGGCGATACACCGGACAAGACCGTAAATCCGGACAAAGTAATCGAACCGGGCAGCCAGAAGGTAAACGTAAAGCCGGGCTCCATCGACGACGTGAACGCCGTAGGCAATCGCGATATCGGCGCCCGTGGCATGGGGAACTGGTACTCCACTGACTCCGAGATCAAGATGGGCAGGATGTACGCCGCGCAGATTGAGAAGAGCACCAGGTTTATCACCGATCCGGTGGTCATCGAATACGTGAACCGTATCGGGCAGAACATTGTCAAGAACTCCGACTGCAAGGTGCCGTTCACCATCAAGGTCATCGATTCGGATGAGATCAACGCCTTTGCGTTGCCCGGCGGCTTTTTCTATGTCAACTCCGGCCTGCTGCTCAACGCCGACGAAGAGGCGGAACTGGCCGGGGTGATGGCCCACGAAACCGCACACGTCTGTGCCCACCATGCGGCCCGCGAGATGACGCGGCTCAACTATACGCAGATTGGCATGATCCCGCTGATCTTCATCGGCGGCTGGACGGGCTACGGCATCTACGAGGCCGCCAACTTTGCCGTGCCCGTCACTTTCATGAAGTTTTCACGCGAGTTTGAGGCGCAGGCCGACTACCTGGGCGTGCAATACATGTACCGCGCCGGATACGACCCGCAGGCCTTTATCACATTCTTTGAGAAGGTTCAGGCTCTGGAAAAGCGCAAGCCCGGAACCGTAGCCAAGGTCTTTGCCGACCATCCACAGACACCAGAGCGCATCCTCCACTCGCAGGAGGAGATTGCCCGCATCCTGCCGGCCCGCGACGAGTACACCGTGACCACCTCGGAGTTTGACGACGTGAAAGCTCGACTGGCGCGCATCGAGAACAAGCGCCGCCTCACAGACTCCAAAAACACCAACAAACCCTCACTGCGCAAGGCCAGCACCAAGACGGGCGATTCTTCCGGCTCGCCGAGCCCGTCAAGCACCAGCAATCCCAGCAGCACCTCCAGCGGCGATGATAAGCCTACTCTGCATCGCCGCGACGACCAGAATTAAGCCCTGCGGGCGGCAGCCTCCTCGGCTTGCTCTTCTGGCGATAGGTTGGGTAAAAACATCAATCAAACAAGCTCCTGTGAAGAGCAGTGCACCATCCTGCATAACAACCCAAGTTCTTGGGGCGGGCATTGAGTGGCCCCCAACCGGCTGCGCTTTCAGCCGGAACTTATTCGGGAAATCCCCCAAATTGGCATACCCAAAGCCGATGAAAATCCTGTAAATGCCTGAAAACCCTTGAAATGCCCCAAGAAACCGCGTTATATACAAAAGTACCGGCAGGTTTGCCGGAATCCCGTCTGAGGTTACCGTACCTTCCGGAGGAAACCATGCGCAGTTCTGCAGTCCGCTCCAACTTGCTTGTTCCGGAGGTGCGCGAAGTCATGGACATTCGCCATGCTTCGGAGTACCTCGGCATCTCCTCGGATACGCTCTACAAGTACGCATCCGAGGGCTTCGTGCCCGCCTTTAAGCTGGGTAATCGCTGGCGCTTCAAGCGCTCCCGCCTCGACGAGTGGATGGACCGACAGTCCGACCTCCACACCGCCGACACTAATCCTGAGCAGAAGAAGCCGGTCCGGCCGGCGTTCTGAAGACAGGAATAACTCCAGCGAACACAGAAAGGAAGCCACATATGAAGCAGAAGTACAAGAAAAGTACGATCTTCGTTCACAAAGATGAGCCGGTTACCCGTTTTATTGAGATTCTCAATCGAAAGGGAGCTGAGGGGTGGGAAGCAATATCTGCCTGGGCTGATGAGCTAGGCAACTATGTATTGCTGAAAAAGCCAATAACTATATAGCCTGCTTCCGAACAAAGCCTTATTTGATGGGGCAGAGATTCCGTTGCTAAGCCTGTCACAGAATTCCTGCCCTGTTATCCTCAAAAAGTGGACCACTTTCGCCGCATAGGCCAACTGCGCCGCCGTCTCACCAAAGCCGGCCTTCACGGCTTGCTGGTCACTCATCTTCCCGACCTCCGTTATCTCTCTGGTTTCACAGGCTCCAGCGCCGCTTTGGCTGTGACACGCCGCAGTGCGCGCCTCTTTACCGATGGCCGATACAAGACCCAGGCCGCAGCCGAGGTTTCAGTCGCACAGGTCGAGATCGTCTCAGGTTCTCCGGCGGTTGCAGCCGTCCAGTGGCTGGGGGCGCAGCCTTGCGTCGAATTTGCCGGCTTCGATCCGGCTCAAACTACGGTTGCCAACCTGGCTCGCTACCGCGCTGCGCTGCCTGCGCGCCTACGCCGCAGCTTTCTCACAGCGCTGGCCGCGCCCCTGGTTGTCCTGATGCGCCAAGTCAAGGACGAGGACGAATTGGCGCTGATGACTGAAGCGGCGCTCGCCGGTTGCACGCTCTTCGAGCACATTCTCAGTTTCATCCGGCCCGGACTGGCGGAGTTTGAAGTAGCCGCGGAACTTGAGCACAAGGCCCGTCTGCTGGGGGCCGAGGCCATGTCCTTTGAGACCATCGTCGCATCCGGCCCTCGTTCGGCCCTGCCACACGGGCGCGCCTCAGCCGCCAAGCTGTCCCGCAAAGGCTTTGTTACCCTCGACTTCGGTGTTATCCTCAATGGATATTGCTCGGATATGACCCGAACCGTGTATCTGGGCAAGCCGAAGGCCAATGAGCGAGCCGCTTATGAGGCGTTGCTGGAGGCGCAGGAGGCTGCGGTTGCCGCGGTGGGTTCGGGGGTTAGCTGTGCGGAGGTTGACAAAGCAGCGCGGAGAGTGCTGCGCAGGGCAGGTTTGGCGGAGGCTTTTTCCCACTCCACTGGCCATGGACTCGGCCTGGAGATTCACGAGCCGCCGCGCATCGGCGCCGAGGAGACGGCCAGACTACTCCCCGGCATGATCATCACCATCGAGCCGGGAATTTATATAGCCGGACGCTTCGGCATACGCATCGAAGACATGGTGGCTGTAACACGCAACGGAGGTCAGGTGCTCACCCCGGCGCCCAAGGCATTGATTGAACTCTGAGTGACTTTTGAGCAATCAGCATTATTG
Source organism: Occallatibacter sp. (assembly GCA_050012015.1). Taxonomy (GTDB): domain Bacteria; phylum Acidobacteriota; class Terriglobia; order Terriglobales; family Acidobacteriaceae; genus Telmatobacter. The sequence continues at coordinate 202,765 of JBEKHZ010000001.1, forward strand.
ATTTAGCCCTTCCCGCCCGAAGGCTGGAGATCAAGGACCGAATGAAACCACAAGACATTGCAGATCTGAAACAACTGATTGAATTCCTGAAGGGATACCAGGTTGCCGAGTTCGATCTGGACCGCGGTGACCTGAAGATCCGGCTCAAATTCCACCCGGCAGAGAGTTCACCGGCCGGATTGGCCGAACTGGCGCGCCTTATCAATTCGGCTCAGTCGGCGACTGCGACGCATGCCGCGGCAAGCCAGCCGGCAGCGGCGCATTCACCTTCGCCTGCGGCCGCTGATCCGGAGGCTGGCCTGCACATCGTCAAGTCACCCATCGTCGGCACCTTTTTCGGATCACCATCGCCCGGCGCGGCGCAGTTTGTAGCCCCCGGAGATCACGTGACCAAGGGGCAGGTTATCGCCATCGTCGAGGCCATGAAGCTGATGAATGAGATTGAGTCCGACGCCACAGGCGAGATCGTCAAGTGCCTGGTTTCCAACGGCCAGCCCATCGAGTTTGGGCAGCCCCTCTTTGCGCTTAGGATCAGTTAGGATGCATGAAGTGAACGAGTGAAGAAGTGAACGAGTGAAAAGGATGAATCTTTCTCATTAACTCACTCATTCACTCATTTACTAACTCACTCATTCACTTATTCACTCATTCACTTAAACGCAGGTTTTCCATGCTTCATAAAGTCCTGATAGCCAATCGTGGTGAAATCGCGCTGCGCGTTTTGAACGCGTGCCGGGAACTCGGCATACGCACGGTCGCCGTCTACAGCGAGGCCGACCGACATTCGCTGCACGTGCGCTTTGCAGACGAGGCCATCTGCATTGGCCCGCCGCGCGCAGCAGACAGCTACCTGAACGTGCCGGCGGTCATCAGTGCAGCCGAGATCGCCGACGTGGACGCAATTCATCCCGGCTACGGCCTGCTCAGCGAGAACGCCAACTTTGCCGAGGTCTGCCGCGCTTCAAACATCAAGTTCATTGGCCCGTCGCCCGAGATCACCCGGCTAATGGGAGAGAAGGATAAAGCCCGCCAGGCGATGAAGCGGGCCAGGGTGCCCATTCTTCCTGGTTCTGACGGCGTGGTTGCCACGGCCGAGGAGGCGCAGGGCTGGGCAAAAAAGGTGGGCTATCCGGTCATCCTCAAGGCCAAGGCGGGCGGCGGAGGCCGCGGAATGAGAGTCGTGCGCGCCGCGGAAGAGCTGCCCAATTTATTCCACGCGGCCTTTACTGAAGCAGAAAACGCCTTTGGCAACGGCGAGCTGTACATGGAAAAGTTCGTCGAGAACCCGCGCCACATCGAGTTCCAAATGCTGGCCGACGAACACGGCAATGTGGTTTCGCTCTTTGAGCGCGAGTGCTCCATCCAGCGGCGCCATCAAAAACTCATCGAAGAAGCGCCCAGCCTGAAGGTGACGCCCAAGATGCGCGAGGAGATCGGCCGCACGCTCTGCCACTGCCTGAAGGAGATCGGCTACCAGAACGCCGGCACGGTCGAGTTTTTAATGGACGACGACGGACAGCTCTACTTCATCGAGATGAACACCCGCATCCAGGTGGAGCACCCCATCACCGAGGCCATCACCAGCGTGGACATGGTGAAGGCGCAGTTGCTCATCGCCGGCGGTGAGCGGCTGGACGCAATTTTGCTCCCCAAGCTCGAGATTCGCGGCCACTCGATTGAGTGTCGCATTAACGCCGAGCACCCGCAGAAGTTCACTCCATCGGCGGGCAAGATTACGGTCTTCCATGTCCCCGGCGGCAACGGCGTGCGCGTGGACACCGCGCAGTATGCTGAGAGCGTGGTCCCGCCATACTACGACTCGCTGATTGCAAAGCTCATCGTCCATGGCCGCGACCGGGCTGAGGCGATTGCCAAGATGGAGCGCGCCCTGAGCCAATTCGTCGTGCAGGGAATCGATACTTCGATTCCGCTGCACCAGGCGATCTTTGCCGATCCCGGATTCCGCGCCGGTGAATTCGACACTAAGTTCATGGAAGTGTTTCTGGCCGAGAAGTCCGAATAGAGCCGGATTTAATTCGGCGATCTGAGATGTTGACGGTAACCCACAGCCAAACGATGCGCTCAGTCTGCCATGCGTGGGAGCGCTATTGGGCAATCGGGACTGGTGTCAAGCTATCCTCAGTCGCGCTGGGATCGCCAGCGGCCGGGCCATGCCACACGCTACCGCCATATGTGGTGATGTAAATCTTTGACGAGTCGCTGGGATCGATAATCACGCGGTGGCCCCACTTGAAGTTGTAGCCCTGAATCCGCGACCAATGAAGGCCAGCATCGGTTGAGCGGTATGCAGCCGCATCAAAGCCGCAGATATAGAGCTTGTCCGGGGTGCCTGGATCAATCGTCACATCGTAAACATGCTGGGACTGGTTGAAGAGAAGCTTCCAACTCTGCCCGCCGTCCGTGGACAGGAATACTCCGCCGCCCGTGTCCACACTTTCACGCTCCTGTCCCCATGCGGCCAGGTAGATGCGCCGGTTGTCCCGCGGGTCCAGCGCCAGTCCGTATGGCCCGTTGACTCCTTCAGGAAGCTTCATCTTTGTCCAGTGCTCGGCCCCATCGACAGATTTGTAAAGCGCGCCGCTCCCGTTTGTCTGACCGAAGTGGCCTCCGTTGCTGCGAGCCACAATCAGATAAAGCGAACCATCACTGCCTTGAATGATTCGCCAGGTAAAGGGCTCTGATTCGGTGATCCCTTTATTCTTCAGTTGCCAGGTCTCTCCGTTGTCCGTCGACTTAAAAACGCCCACGCCAAACCCGCACGCATACAGGATGCGCTGCCCAACAGGAGATGCGGAATCGAGCAAGACGTGCGTGACTGCTGTTTCCCTCATGCCGGTGTTGGAAGGGGTCCAACTCCGTCCGCCATCTGTCGAAATGCCGACGCCTCCCGTGGCCCTGTCGGTAAAATTTCCACGCCCCCACATCTTCGCCATTGGCAGGTCATGAATTCCGCTGAATGCCGCCCACATCAGGCCCTTGACCTGCGGATCGAATGCAAGCCAATAGGTTGTGTTCCGCCAGGCATCCGGAACCCCGTTGGTTGCCGACTCCCAGGACTGGCCTCCGTCATGGCTGTCGAAGGCTCCAATATCGGTGTAGTCGATGAATATGTGCCGGGGATCAAAGGGGTCGAATTGCACGCCGTAGGCTGTGGTGACGTCGAGGCCGCGGGTTGTCCAGTGGTGATCTGCCGCGCGCGCGGAATTCACCTGCGCCCAGGTCTTTCCTCCATCCAGCGTACGGTAGGTTCGAAAGAGGTCGGTGGCGTAGCAGATATCAGCGTTGCCAGGTGCGACACCCAGACTGTAAGGGGCATCGAAGATGATGCTCTTGTAGCCCTCCCAGTCGATGCCAACCGCACGCTCTTCGATCCAGGATGCATCCAGGTTGGATGCCGCCCTGGTCGATTCGCGGAAGACGATCGACCAGCTCTTGCCCGCATCGAGAGTCCTGGCAATGCCGTTGTAAAGGTTCTCTGGGCCTTCGCCGAGTTTCAGGCCGCGGAAGCCGGCGTAGGCGATCCGTCCATTGCTCTGTGCCGTTGCGACCGCGCCAAACATTCCTGACTGCTGGCCGAGTGCCGGCGTTCTCATTTGCCAGGTTGTACCCGCGTCTTCGGAAACAAACAAATCTCCGTTTTCAGTTGTTGCATAAACGTACGTCTTGCCGTCTGCATCTCCTGCGCTGGCATGCACAATTTTCTCGCCTGCGTCAGCGATCCGCCTGGCGGATGTTGCCTTGCCTTGATACACACCCAACGTGCCAATCGCCAGCCTGTTCCCACTGCGATAGTGGAGGAGCAGGATTTTATCGGACGAAAAATCGTGCTCATGCCGGAAGGAAGATCCGTCGTCCCTTGAAACCAAAAGCGTTGTTCCGCCGTACGGCGGATCAAAGAACGCGATGTGGACCCCAATCGAATCCACTACTATCTGACTGATGCTTAACCCGGTGACGTAATTCCCGTCGTTCGAAGTGAGGCTATAGTCTCCGTGATCGCCATTCTGATGCTCGATGGTCTTTTTGGCAGGATTGGGAAAAACCATGCGCCACGTCTGGCCACTGTCGTCGCTGCGCCACAAAGCCGCGCCTCCCGCGTAGATGCGCCGAGGATTATCAGGATCGAAGGCGAAGGTAACCATTCCCGAACGCAGATTGAACATGCGCCAGGACTGGCCGCCATCCAGCGTAATGTAGCTCCCGGTCATGTCGCAGTGTTCCACGACAACGGCAGGATCATGTGGGCTGATGGTGGGGGAAATCATGGTTCCGCCGCCGCCGGGACCGATAATCTTCCACGCATCGAAACGCGGCGCAGGTCCGGCAGATTGCGCGGCGGCAGAGACAGATATAAAGAGGGAAGCAACCGGGATGAAGAAGTGCCATTTCATACGCGACCTCACGTGCTGAGAAAACTCTCTTTCAGCATCGATTCGTGTCGATTGTACGCCCATGGGCGAGCGATTTATCGCTTTTCTTTCGCTTTTTCTGCTGGTATATAGTATGCTGGCTTCGCAGCATGGGAGGTTGCTGAATGGACTTTCAAAAGGAACTGATTGCCGAATTTGACCGCGAGACCGTTAACACGCGTAAGATGCTGGCGGCCATCCCAGCCGATGCCGATTTTGCCTGGAAACCCCACGCTAAATCCATGAGTCTGAGCCGGTTAGCCGGACATGTAGCGGAACTAGCAGGGGGGTGGGCGATTTCAACTCTGACTACTAACGGTATGGAGTTTCCTGCGGACCATAAGTGGGAAGGCTATGTCGTCACATCCACCCAGGCTCTACTGGAGCGCTTCGACAAGGAGGTTGCAGAGGCCAAAGCTGCGTTGGCTGGCCTTGCACCTGCAAAGTGGGACGAAAACTGGAAGTTTCTATTCGGCGGTCAGGCCTGGATCGACGAATCCAAATATCAGGTGTGGCGCACTTGGGTCTTAAACCACATGATTCACCACCGCGCACAGTTGGGCGTCTACCTACGCCTGCTCGACAAGCCTGTTCCTGGAACCTATGGGCCGTCGGCGGACGAGACGTAGAAAGGGGGATTGCGAACAAGGAGCAGGATGGTGCATCGGCGATCCCTGGCTGGCAGGAGGCCTTCTTGGCATCATTAGTTTTGGCACGCTTCTCCTGAGTTGCGCTGCTGTTTTTTGAGGCGAGAAAGAATTTATCGCTTTATCTTCGCCTATCCTGTCGATGTGTAGTATGCTGGCTTCGTAACATGGGAGGTTGCCGAATGGACTTTCAAAAGGAACTAATTGCAGAATTTGACCGCGAAGCCGCCAGCACCCGCAAGCTCCTTGCGGCCATCCCGGCCGACGCTGACTTCAAATACAAACCCCACCCCAAATCTATGAGCCTGGGCAACTTAGCTGGGCACGTCGCGGAGACGGCCGCCGGGGACTGGGCGATTGAAATCCTGACCAAAGACAAGATGGAGTATTCTACGGACCACAAGTACGAGCCCTACGTCCCGGCCTCCACGAAGGCGCTTCTGGAACGCTTCGACAAACAGGCGGCTGAGACGAAGGCGGTGCTCGCTAAATTCACCCCGGAGAAGTGGGAAGAGCACTGGAAGTTTATTTACGGCGGCCAGACAGTTATCGACGAATCCAAGTATCAGGCCTGGCGAACCTGGGTGATGAATCATGTGATTCACCACCGTGCTCAGTTGGGTGTCTACCTGCGCCTGCTCAATAAGCCGGTTCCTGGAATGTACGGGCCGTCGGCGGATGAGATGTAAAGACAGTTGTCAGTGATCAGTTATCAGTACTTAGCAGCCCAGCGATCGGCAATCGCTGGGCTTGTTGTTCTTGGTTCTATTGGTCGTCCCGCGTCTAGAATGAATGCAGAGGCGCAGGCGTCCATGTTTACTCCGCAACCGATCGGATTTGTCAGCAGCCCTTACAAAGATACAAAGGAAATCCCCAAGGGGCTAGGCGCACGGCATGAGGCCGAGGGCGCGCTGAATATCCTGCGCGATTTTGAGCAGGGGCTTACCGACATCGAGGGCTACTCACACCTGATTGTGCTATGGGTCTTCGACCGCTCCGACGGCTTCGATTTAATGGCCACGCCACCCATCGACGAACATCGCCCCCATGGCGTATTTTCAACGCGATCTCCGCGCCGCCCCAACCCCATCGGCCTCACAGTTGTTGAATTGCTGGGCCGCCAGGGCGGGACGCTCCGTGTTCGCGGCGTGGATATGCTCGACGGGACGCCTATTCTCGACATCAAGCCATACCTCTCCAGCATCCCGGCAGAGAAGTTGCGCCGTGGATGGATTGCGGAGGCTGAGGCGCGCAAGGGATGAGGGAGTGGAGTATCTTCTTTCAGTAAAGGCCGAAGGTGATCAGAATATGCAATCTTCCTATCAATGGCCCAGGGTTTACCCCATTCTCGATACCTCGTTCATTCCTATGACCGGCCGCGAGGAGTTCTTGCGCAGGCTTGGTGGCGGGCTGGCAGAAGCCGGCGTGACGCTGCTGGAGTACCGTAACAAGACAGGCACGGAGGCTGAATTGCTGGCCGATGCCGCCATTCTGCGCGCCGCAATGCCCGCCGGAAAGGTAAAGTTGATTCTCGATGATCGGGCCGATCTGATTGAAAAGACTGGATTTGGCGGAGTGCATGTGGACGCTGGTGACATGAAGCCAGCCGAGGCGCGCAAGCTGCTGGGACCGGGCCGCATCATAGGCACTTTTGGCGGCGGCGCTGCGGGGATGGTTCCGGGGATTCTCGATGCTCCTGTGGATTACTTCTCGATTGGACCTGTTTTTGCGACGCGAACCAAGCAGACGGCCTCACCGCTTATCGGCATGGACGGCGTGCGGCGGTTGCGCGCTGAGGCAGGTGCCGGCCCGGTGCTGGTCGCAATCGGTGGCATCACGCTGGCCACGGCAGCTGAGGCTATCTCAGCCGGAGCCACAATGGTTGCTATCGCCGGCGCACTCTTCCGCCAACACGATCCGGCGGCCGAATTTCGCAAATGGATGGCAGCGCTGGGATGAGCGCTGTCAAGCACGAATTCGTGGAATCCCACCCTTGTTGTGCAGAACGCGAAAGGCTGCGGTACCCGCTTTTGATTGTTTACACAAACTTAGAGACCTGACAACAAACGAAAAATATTTTCAACAATCTTGCTGCTAATTATCCAGTTAACATGCACATAAAGCCAGCAGAATCAATATGTTCCACGTGGAACAATTTGAGAGGGCAAACGGCCCGCCTTTAAGCCAATCACAAATCAGCAGGTTCTATAAAAATCGATGCACAAGTGTCCTGAATTCATATAATTTCAGAAAAAGAAAGACAATTGCGCTGAAATCCGGTAAAACTTTCTTTACGTGAAGACTGCAGATCCCAAACCCATTTCTGCCTCCAAAGTTCCAGCTAACGCTACCGGGCTGGTACAAAGCCTTGGACTCTACTCCTCAACCGCGATTGTGGTCGGATCGATGATCGGCTCCGGCATCTACATTGTCGGTGCGGATATTGCCCGCGGCACCAACTCCCCGGCGTTGTTTCTGGGCGCATGGGTGCTGACGGCCATTCTGACCTTCACCGCCGCGCTCAGCTACGGCGAACTGGCGGCCATGATGCCCAAGGCCGGCGGCCAATACGTTTACCTGCGCGAGTCGCTAGGGCCTCTGTGGGGCTTCCTCTACGGCTGGACGCTCTTCCTGGTCATACAGACAGGGACTATCGCCGCCGTTGCGGTGGCCTTCGGAAAGTTTCTCGGCGTGTTTTTTCCCGTTGTCTCGACGACCCACTGGTTGTGGCATATCGCTCATGTGCCTGCACTGCGGGTGGGGCCGATGGTGCTGGGCAACATGGAGATTGGCGTCAACACCGCCAACCTGGCGGGCATCTGCATCGTGATTGTTCTTGCGGTTGCGAACATCTTTGGCGTGAAGCTGGGCGCGCTGATTCAAAACATCTTCACCACGGCCAAGGCGCTGTCACTGGGCACCCTGATTCTGCTGGCATTCACCGTGGGACGCAATGCCACGGCCTGGGAGACAAACTTCGGGGCTGAATTCTGGAAGAATGCCGGCTGGAGTTCGCTGCACCTGGTTCAAGTGGGAGTGGGCGGGCCTTTAGTGCTGGTGAACGTGCTGGTGATTCTGGCTGTGGTGCAGGTGGGCTCGCTGTTCTCCTCCGATGCATGGAACAACATAACCTTCACGGCCGGCGAAGTGAAGAATCCACGGCGAAACATTCCGCTCTCGTTGATACTAGGCACGGGATTTGTGCTGACAATCTATTTTTTGGTCTCACTGAGCTACTTGCTGGTTTTGCCAATGCATGGCGACCCAAACGGCGCCACGGTGATGGCGCGCGGGATTCAGTATGCGACTGAGGATCGCGTAGCCACAGCGGCACTGGAGGAGATCTTCTACTCTGCCGGAGCGTACCTGATGGCCGCGGCTATTCTGATTTCCACCTTCGGCTGCGCCAATGGAATGTCGCTGGCCGGGGCGCGCGTTTACTATGCCATGAGCCAGGACGGCCTCTTCTTCAAGTCGGTCGGCAAGCTGCACCCGCGTTACAAGACGCCCGCCGCCGGCTTGCTGGTGCAGGCCGCGTGGACCATCGTGTTGTGCGTCTCCGGTTCGTATAGCCAGTTGCTGGATTACATCATCTTCGCGGTGCTGGTCTTTTACATTCTCACCATCGTGGGTTTGTTTGTGCTGCGCTTCAAAAAACCAGACGCATCGCGGCCATACAAGGCGCTGGGCTATCCGGTGTTGCCCGCGCTTTACATTGCATTGGCAGGGTGGATCTGTGTCGTATTATTGCGATACAAGCCACAATACACGTGGCCGGGCCTGGTCCTGGTATTGCTGGGCATTCCTGTCTATCTCTTCTGGTCGCGGCGGCCCGTGCGTCAAGCCCCTGTGAACTAAACTTAAGTTCGACATCACTCTCGTGGAGGAAATCCTTCATTCATGTCCAGACTGCTGCGCATCAAACCCATGTCGTTGCTCTCCAAAGAGGCTGGTGAACAGGGAGAACACACGCTCAAGCGTTCGCTGGGCGCGCTGAACCTCGTCACTCTGGGCATCGGCGCCATCATCGGCGCCGGCATCTTTGTGCTCACAGGGCAGGCGGCTGCCAAGCACGCCGGCCCGGCCGTGGCATTGAGCTTCGTTCTGGCCGGCATCACCTGTGCCTTTGCCGGCCTGTGCTATGCTGAGTTTGCTTCCATCATTCCCATTGCCGGTTCTGCTTATACTTACGGCTACGCCACGCTGGGCGAGTTTGTGGCCTGGATCATCGGCTGGGACTTGGGGCTGGAGTACGGCTTTGGCGCGGCCACGGTGGCCTCCGGCTGGTCGGGTTACTGCAACAGCCTCTTGCAGCAATTGGGCATTTACCTTCCGCCACGGCTGACCGCTACGCCAGGCACGGTGCTGGTCTATTTTCACGATCGCTGGCTGCCGTTGGCCTCGCTGCCGCCGGGAACAGAGTCAACAGGGTTGCCGCATGTGACGGCTCTCTTCAACCTGGTGGCGATTCTCGCGATTCTGGCCATCACCACCGTTCTGGTGATTGGCATCAAGGAATCAGCCAATCTGAACACGGCGATTGTCTTTATCAAGCTGAGCGTGGTTGGCATATTCATCGTTCTTGGCGCGTGGTTCCTGTTTCACCATCCGGACAAAGCCTGGGCCAACTGGCATCCCTTCATTCCGCCCTCTGACGGCCACGGCAACTTCGGTCTGAAGGGCATTGCCACGGGCGCAGCTTCCATCTTCTTCGCTTATATCGGCTTTGACGCTGTCTCCACTGCGGCCCAGGAGGCAAGGAATCCTCAAAAAGATATGCCGCTGGGGATTCTAGGCTCGCTGGTCATCTGCACCATTCTCTACATTGTGGTTTCCACCATCCTTACCGGGCTGGTGAACTACCATTCGCTGAACGTTGCCGACCCGGTAGCGCTGGGCATCGATGCCACGGGAGTCAGTTGGGGCTCGCTGCTGGTCAAGACCGGCGCGGTCTTTGGGTTGGCGACCGTGATGCTGGTTATGTTGCTGGGACAATCACGCGTCTTCTTCTCAATGTCTCGCGACGGCCTGCTGCCAAAGTGGGCCTCTGCCATTCATCCAAGGTTCCGCACTCCGTGGATTTCGACCATCGTCGTAGGCGCCGTGGTGGCTATTCTGCCGGCCTTCCTGCCCGTAGACCGGCTAGCCGAGCTGGTCAACATCGGCACCCTGCTGGCCTTTACCATCGTCTGCGCGGGAGTGTGGATTCTGCGCGTGCGTCACCCGGACCTGCATCGCCCATTCAAGACGCCACTTGTTCCTTTAGTGCCCATCCTGGGTATCGTAACGGCGGTTTACCTTATGAGCAACCTCCCACTGATCACCTGGATTGTGATGATTAGCTGGATGCTGGTGGGGTTGGCGATCTACTTCGCATATTCGATTCATCACAGCAAGGTGCAGAAGCTGCCCAGGGCACAAGAGGGCGACTGATTCAGTACAAGCAGGATGGAATGCCAGACGGTCTCCCACATGGGTAGCCGCCGTGCCTTGCGTCAGTGGTGTAGCCTTGAACTGATGCTTCTTGAAGAAAACAAGCCGCTTGCGTCCTTCACCACCTTTGGCATTGGCGGCCCTGCGCGCTGGTTTGTGGAGGCGGCAAGCGAAGAGGAGATTGCTGAGGCCGCCGTTTGGACCGGCGAGCGTAACGTGGCGCTGTTTGTGCTGGGCGGGGGCAGCAATCTGCTGGTCTCCGACGCCGGATTTGATGGTCTGGTTCTACGGGTGAGGTTGCAGGGCATTGCGGCGATGTACGTGGCGGGCGATCCCCGCTACAAAATCTACCAAGCCGCGGCCGGCGAAGACTGGGAGCACTGCGTGCAGCAGACCATTCAGGATGGTTGTGCGGGTTTAGAGTGCCTGGCCGGAATCCCCGGCACGGTAGGCGGAACACCGGTACAGAATGTCGGTGCTTACGGGCAGGAGGTGGCCTCGGTGATCGAACAGGTGAGGGCCTTTGACCTGCGGGAGCACAGGTTTGTCGAGTTTACGGCGGCGGAGTGCGGCTTTGCCTATCGCCGCAGCCGCTTCAACTCGGAGGATCGCGGGCGATACATCGTCACCCGCGTGGACTACAGGCTGAAGCCCGGCGGTGCGCCGACTCTACGCTACGCGGAGCTGCAAAGGGCCTTTCCGGAAGACGTTCAACCAAGCCTGGCACAGGTAGCGGCCCATGTTCGCCGCATCCGCCAGGCCAAGGGTATGTTGCTTGTCGAGGGCGATCCCGATTGCCGCAGCGCGGGCAGCTTCTTCAAGAATCCCGTGGTGTCAGAAGAGCAATTCCGGCAGATTGCGGCTGCCAGCAATAATGCGCCGCCGCGCTTTCCGGCCGATCTGAAGACAGAGAATCAGGGCATGGTCAAGGTTCCGGCAGCCTGGCTGATCGAGCAGGCAGGCTTCAGGAAGGGGTATGCGCGAGGCAATGCCTTCATCTCCTCGCGGCACACACTGGCGCTCGTCAACCGCGGCGGAGCCAGTGCAGCGGAGATATTGGCTCTTGCCAGCCAGATTATCGCTGCTGTCGAGGAGCGTTTTGGCATTCGCCTGGAGATGGAGCCGGTGCTGGTGGGTTTCTGATTCTGATATGCCTCTGTGAAATATCCGGATTTGTTTGTACTTTTTACAGGATATTCACGCAACAATGTACGTCGCGCCGTGTCAAAACAGAAAAGATTTCAATATGAACGGCGATATACTTCATTGAACTTCAATTCCGGCAAGCCGTTTGCCTCATTTGCATCACAAAAAAATGCAGAAGTTTTTTCGAAAGTAGGGCATACTGTAAGTAGTTTAAGATACTGTCCACGGAGGACCGATGCGTTCGACGCGAAGCCTGCGCAAGCTTGCATTAGCTCTTATGGCCTTAGCGGTTATGGCTTTTTCTTCTGTTGCATGCCGTGCTCAAGTAGCGCTGCTTATGGAGGAGCCGTATGGTTTTTTTGGTGCCTTAAACCCGACCGGACATAATGCCATATATTTTGAGCGCATCTGCGCCGAAACGCCCGTCAAGCTGCGCCGCTGCCAGGCTGGCGAGCAGGGGAGTGTAATCTCTCGCTATCAGGGCATCAAAGGGTACGACTGGATCGTGATGCCTCTGGTTCCATACCTCTATTCCGTCGAGGACGCCACCGCGGTCCCCGCGCGCGCCAACCTAGAAACCGTCCATCAACTGCGCAGCCGTTATCACAAAGCACATCTGCTCAACATGGGAGATGAACTGCCGTCTGGCGGCTTTACTCGTGGAGGCTGGACCGAGCTTGTGGGCGTCTCCTATGAACGGCGCATCTACGCCTTCCGCTTTGAGACCACCGAGAAGCAGGATGACGAGTTTATCGCGCTGATGAACGATAGACCCAATCATTCGCACTTCCATCTTCTATTCAACAATTGCTCGGATTTTGCGCGCATCCTGCTCAATTTCTACTTTCCCGGAACCTTCGGGCGCAGCGTCTTTCCGGATGCGGGCATGACCACTCCTACGCAGATTGTCTATAAGCTGGAGCGCTATGCCCGCAAACATCCCGAGACGCATTTGACAATCTTAGAAATTCCGCAGATCCCCGGCAGACGACGCATGAGCCGCTCAAACAAGGGCATAGCAGAGTCGCTTTCCACCACCGGCTATGCCATCCCCATCGCGCTGATAAATCCATACCTGGCCGGAGGGTTATTTGTGGATTATTTAGTATGCGGCCGCCACCATCTCATCCCCAAACATCCGCCGATTCTGGCTCCGGATAATTTATTTGCGTTGACAGCTCCGGGCCGCTCCGCTGAAAATCCCGTCAGTGCAGGTGCGCAGGTCCCCGGCGCCGCTGCTGGCGGTTCAGCAGAAACAAATGCTGCCGCAACAGCCAACTCCGGCCTGACAGAAAACAAGGTCGCGCATGAGCAAATCCTCTCAGCAGAATCTCAAAAACCACGGCCGAATTGATCCGCCGTTTCACTTTGTGCTGTTCTTTGTCCTGATCGCCAACCTGGTCTTTGCCGTTTTCCACATGATTCACCACTGGACAGATTCCTACTATGCTTCCAAATGGTATCTGTTTCTATCGCTGGTGGTGTTCGTCCCCTTCTTCAAGCTGCGCATGTACCCGCTCCGGGTGCAGGACCGCGTGATTCGTCTCGAAGAGAGACTGCGCCTGCAGGCGCTGGCTCCCGCGCAATGGCACTCACAGATCTATAGCCTCACCGAGGATCAGTTGATCGGCCTGCGCTTTGCCGCCGATGACGAGGTGGTGGAGCTGGCCAAGCAGGCGCTGGAACATCATCTGAATCGCAAGCAGATTAAGGAACGCATCCAGAACTGGCGCCCCGACCACTTCAGGATCTGAAGCGCGGCTTAGCCTTCCTCCGCCTCGCGCAACTTGGCGATTACGGTGAAGTCTTCCAGGGTGGTGGTGTCGCCCTTGATTTCGCCGTGAGTGGCCAATTCCCTGAGCAGGCGGCGCATGATTTTGCCGCTACGTGTCTTGGGCAGGGCCTCGGTGAAGCGAATATCGTCAGGGCGGGCCAGGGAACCGATCTCCTTCGAGACCCACTTGCGCAACTCTTCTTTTAATTCGAAGCTGGGTTCGTTGCCGCTTTCCAGGGTAACGAAAGCGGAGATGGCCTGGCCCTTGAGCTCGTCCGGGCGGCCCACAACGGCTGACTCGGCCACCTTGGGGTGGGCGACCAGGGCCGACTCGATCTCCATGGTGCCGAGGCGATGGCCGCTGACGTTGATGACGTCATCCACCCGGCCCATGAGCCAGAAGTAGCCGTCGGCGTCCTGGCGGGCTCCGTCTCCGGTGAAATAGCAGCCCTCGATGTCGCTCCAGTAGGTCTTGCGGTATCGCTCGGCGTCGCCGTAGATGGTGCGAGCCATCGAGGGCCAGGGCTTGCGGATGACGAGCAAGCCGCCATGGCCGGCGGGTACAGGTTGACCCTCCTTGTTGACCACCTCGGGCTGAATGCCGAAGAAAGGACGCGTGGCTGAGCCGGGTTTGGCGGGCACTGCGCCGGGAATGGGGGCAATCAGAATAGCGCCGGTTTCGGTCTGCCACCAGGTATCGACGACAGGGCAGCGGTTGTGGCCAATCTTCTCGCGGTACCACATCCAGGCTTCTGGATTGATGGGTTCTCCAACTGTACCCAGTAGCCTGAGAGATCGGAGATCGTGCTTTTCGACAAATTGGTCTCCCCACTTCATGAAGGCGCGGATGGCGGTGGGCGCGGTGTAGAAGATAGTGACCCGGTGGTCGTCGACAATCTTCCAAAATCTGGAGAAATCGGGCCAGTTTGGCGCGCCTTCGTACATCAACACTGTTGCTCCGTTTTGCAGCGGGCCATAGACGACGTAGGAATGGCCTGTAACCCAGCCGATGTCGGCCGTGCACCAGTAGATGTCCTCGTCTCTCAGGTCAAAGACGTACTTTGAGGTGATGTAGGTCTGGACGGCATAGCCGCCCGTAGTGTGGACCAAACCTTTGGGCTTGCCGGTGGTGCCGGAGGTGTAGAGGATGTACAACGGGTCTTCGGAATCCAGCTCTTCAGCGGGGCAATCGGGAGCGGCGGCGGCCATCAGGTCGTGCCACCAGTGGTCGCGGCCCTCGACCATCTTGACCGGCGAGCCGGTGCGGCGGAAAACGACCACGTGCTTCACGGTGTGGCAGGCATTCATGGCCTCGTCCACAGTTCGTTTCAGCTGGATTTCGTTGCCGCGGCGGTAGCTGGAGTCCTGGGTAAGGATGGCGACACAGCTTGAGTCGTTGACGCGGTCAGCGATGGCGTTGGCGGCAAACCCGCCAAAGATGACCGAGTGAATGGCGCCGATCCGCGCGCAGGCCAACAGGGCAATGACCAGCTCCGGGGTCATTCCCATGTAAACGGCGACGCGGTCGCCTTTGCGGATGCCCAGCGCCTTGAGGGCATTCGCAAAACGCTGTACTTCTATGTGCACTTCAGCGTAGGTCAGGCGGCGAACCTCGCCTGGCTCACCTTCCCAGATCAGAGCGGTTTTGTTGCGGCGCTCGCCGAGGGCGTGGCGATCCACGCAGTTATAGCATAGGTTAAGCTTTCCACCCACAAACCATTGAGCCAATGGGAGATCCCACTCCAGAACCTTGTCCCATGGCTTGAACCAATGCAACTGCCGGGCGACATCGGCCCAGAAGGCTTCCGGGTCGTTGATGGACTGCCGGTAAAGGGCCTCGTACTGGTCGAGACTCTGAATGTGCGCCTTTTGACTGAACTCCAGTGGCGGCGGAAATACACGGTTTTCCCGCAATGTTGAGTCGATGTCCTGGCTGGCAACAGCAGAGACGGGTCTGGCTAGGGCGGAATCGGGCAAGACGGGCATGCATTGGTCCTTTGGGGAATTAAGAAACAAAACCGCTCATGGCAGGCCGGGGGATCGTGCTCCCGAGAAGGCTCCGCGTGGAAACAACTCTATCTAGAGATGCATAAAAACGGCAAGTGGATGGGAAGAATTGTGCAGGGGCTGGCGCGCAAGGGAGTCAAAGCGCGAGGAAGGGAATCGGCGCGCGCCGGCTAGACGGCCTTCTTCTGCGCGGTCACATATTCGCGCAGCCTACATAGGCTTAATGCGGCTGAGAATATCGCGGATGGCCAGCACCACTGCCTCGGACTCTTCCGTGGGAATATCGTGTCCGCTATGCTCGGCCTTGCGCAGTTCTCCATATTTCGATCGCGACGCCAGGTCCAGTTGCAAGGCGTGCATCGCATTCTCCGCGAGTTGAGCGTGATCCAGCGCGGCCGGTGGCAGCTCCATCGGCTTTCCATGTTCGATCACTATGAGTGGAATGTTCGCATGCCAAGACGAATGCTGGCGCGCGGGCAGCATTCCCATCCGGGCCAAGCCGGCGGGATCCTGGGGAATGCCCCGCACCGCGCCGGGAATGGCGTCGTTGAAGCGCCAGACCTGCTCTTCGTGCGCGGAGTCGACTAGCACCATGGCGGCCACTTCGGTGGGGTACTGCGACTGATACAGGCGAACGCGCAGTCCTCCTGATGAATGCCCGACCAGCACATACAGCGGCGCGACGCCCGCTTTCTGCAAAAGCGCATGCAGGTCGGCGACATTCTCCGAGATGCTCTCCTCGTGCGTCGCGGGGTCGCTCTTGCCCAGCCCGGCACGGTCGTAACTGCAGACATAGGCGAATTTTGCCACCTCCGGCTGCACCAGCCTCCATGCATCGGAGGTAGCCTCCGAGCCGGCCTCCAGAATGACGGCCGGCGATTTTGCCTCGCCCGCGCAGTTCAAAAAGAGCCGCCGGCCGCCAATATCGACTGCCCACGTCTGCGCCTCAACGCCATGCTTGCAGGCCATCAGCATCGATAGCCCCAGAACGATGACCACGAAAGGACCGCTTTTCAACATAAGTGAGCCTTCGATCCAGAAAATCTCATTCATAGTTCTTGGAATTCAACCAACCGATTTCACATATGTGGTTTAACTTCATACTCAAGCGTACCGCTTCTGGTGCCAGATCCATGCGGTGCGGACGATCTCGTCGAGCTGGGTGTAGCGGGGCTTCCAGCCGAGTTCGCGGATGGCTTTTTCGCTACTGGCTACCAGGACGGCGGGATCGCCGGGGCGGCGGGGATGGACCTCGGCGGGGATGGGATGGCCGGTGACACGGCGGGCCGATTCGATGACCTCGCGGACGCTGAAGCCCCGGCCGTTGCCGAGGTTGAAGATCAGCCGGCTTTTGGCGGCAGAGGTGGCTTTCAAGGCGTTGAGGGCCAGCAGGTGGGCGTCAGCCAGGTCGGAGACGTGGATGTAGTCGCGGATACAGGTGCCGTCGGGGGTAGGGTAGTCGTCGCCGTAGATGCGGATGGAGGGGCGGCGGCCGAGGGCGACGTCCAGGACCAGGGGAATGAGGTGGGACTCGGGCTCGTGGGCCTCCCCGCTGGTGATGCCATTCGGCCCTTCCGTGGCGCCGGCCACGTTGAAGTAGCGCAGAGAGGCCGAGCGCAGGCCGTGAATGCGGTGGAACCAGTCAAGTATCCGCTCAACCATCAGTTTTGATTCGCCGTAGACGTTGGTTGGCAGCAGACGCGAGTCTTCTTTGATTGGAATCACTTCCGGTTCGCCATAGACGGCGGCGGTGGAACTGAAGACTATCAGGCGGGGGCCGTGGGAAAGGATGGTCTCGAGCAGTGCGAGGGTGGATGCTGTATTGTTACGAAAGTACTGCTCGGGATGAAGCATGGATTCGCCGGCTTCAATGAGCGCGGCAAAGTGCAGGACGCCGTCGAAGGGGCATCCCTGGGCCTTGGCGGTGGTGAAAATCTCTTCAAGGGCGGACCTGTCTGCCAGCTCACCCTCAATGAAATCAACGCCGGAGGGCAAAAGGTCGCGCCGGCCATGGCTCAGATTGTCAAAAACCACGGCCTGGTGCCCATTTTTAACCAGCAAGCCAGCGACATTACTACCTATGTACCCCGCACCGCCAGTTACGAGGATTTTCATGAAATAACTCGTCCTTCCCAAACATCTTGGTATAGCTTAAAGTCTAATATGTAGGGTTGAAATCTGCGGGTTGTTGGCAAACCTTATTCATGCCGCCAGAACGTCGGCGCTTTAACTTTTTTTGATTTTTCTTGCCGGGGCGAGAATGGTTATTGCAGGCGCGACGATGCGCAGCACGGAAGTGAATATCCTGACGCAAGGAGGAATCGTATTTTCTCTGGATACCCTGGGTGTAATACTGAGTGTGCGAGTGTCCAGGGTTTATGAGGCCAATTGTCTGTCTAATGTGGGACCTCGTATGCCAGAGGTTGACCGAGAGGTCACCAGTTTTTTCAGACCAACCACGACAAACATGAACAGATTTTTTCCTTTTTTCCCCATCAGATCCAAATATGGGCAATTCGGATCCGGTCAGGTGACCGGACGCAGAGCGGTCGCTGTAACCGCCAGCGAGGAATGAGAATATGTCGCTGATACCTTCCAGGCGTGAGCAAGCCGACACCATTCCACCTGTTCCACAACAGGCGACATTCGGATTGCTTCCTGAAATGAAGCGCAGCCCTGTCTCGTTCTTCACCAGCATAGTGATCAACGGGCTGATGCTGGCTATATTTATCTACGTTGGATCGATGGCCAAGAAGACCATTGAACATCACTATGATGTGACAACGCTGATTCTACCGGCTAAAAAGGAGCCGCCTAAGCCCAAGGAAAAGACACCTCCTCCGCCGCCGATTGAAGATCCAAAACCTGTGAATGTGAAGTTTGAGGCACCCCGGATCAATGTGCCGAAGCCGGAGCCCAAGCCCGATCTGAAACCGATCCAACTTGACACCAAGCTGACGATGCCGGTCATTAAAGACTCCAAGCTGGATGTGAGGCTGGCGCCGCAGCCCAAGTCTGCACTGGCCCCGGCGGCCATGCCTGCGCAGAACAACAACGTTACGCCCTCCACGAAACCGGTGCATTATGGCCAGACCTTCGGCGTCCTGCCCAACCCCAACGCCAAGGGACCAGCCACAGTGGCGGCCATTGGCAACCCCTACGGCGGAAATCGGGGGCCTGCCATTGCGCCCCATGGAGTGGTGGGCTCAACCGGCATAGGCGATGGACTGAAATACGGCAATAACAACGGCAAGCCCGGCGGAAAGGTAGCCGCGGCCGTGGTTCCAGCGGCCACGGTCTCAGCCCCATCGGGTAACGTGGGCAAAGTAGCCTCTGCGGGCATTCCCACCGCGCCCACAGCCGTGGACACAGCTCCAAAGTTGACCGTGGGACCACCCCCCACAGAAGTCGTGGTTGTCGCAAAGCCAATTCCCGTGTACACCAGCGAGGCCAAGCAGCTCAAGGTGCAGGGTGATGTGATATTGCGGGTTACGTTCACGGCCAATGGCCAGGTTATCGTGCTGGGTGTCGTGCAAGGCCTGGGCCATGGCCTGGATGAAGAGGCACGCCGGGTAGCGCAACAAATTCGTTTCCGTCCCGCTACACGCAACGGGCAGGCGGTGGACAAGACGACTACCGTGACCATTACGTTCCAGTTAGCGTAACATCGAAATTGAACAGATGATTTCGACCATAAACAACCGCGGGATGCAGGAAAGACGCCAGCGGCCGAAGGATGAAGTAGAAGAACCAGCATAGGAGCCAGACATGAAGTTTAAGAAAATATCCCTCGCCTTGCTGCTCATCAACCTGAGTGTCACAAGCGCGTTTGCGTTGGGGTTTGGCAAGAAGGCGCCCAAGCCCACCAAGTTCACACAGGTTCACCAGCTTACGCCTGAGCAGGCGACGCTGGTGGAAAGGGCAATCGGCCGGGAAAAGGTGCTGATCAAGAACATTCAGCAGCGCACGCCCCTGGTGGAGACCTACATTCAGAACACCAAGCCGGATATCAAGCTCTACCAGGTGCCGGTCTCCGACGAATACATGTTGAGCCGCATTGACTTCGGCAAGGTCTTTTTTGACAAGACCTATGAGCCCCGGACCGCCAAGTCTACTCATGGTTTCTTCAAGAGCTCGCTGGCCTCGATTACCGGACTCACCAAAGCGCTGAAGCTGGATATGCACTTTACATACAACCCGCTGGGGTTTACGGAGATGATGTTTCTGGA
Organism: Occallatibacter sp.; assembly: GCA_050012015.1. GTDB lineage: Bacteria > Acidobacteriota > Terriglobia > Terriglobales > Acidobacteriaceae > Telmatobacter. The sequence continues at coordinate 222,431 of JBEKHZ010000001.1, forward strand.
TCCCAATAGCTTCGACAACCAGCACTATGTGTTCAGTTATGTGCGAAAGGAGTTTCTGGGGTCGGTGCGCACGTGGGTCTATGACGTTCAACCCAAGGTTTCGGGTATGGGCCGGTTCTATGGGCGCATCTGGGTTGAGGATCAGGATGGCAACATCGTTCGCTTCAATGGCACATTTACCCAGCCCCATACCGAAGAAGAGTCGCGCTTCTACTTCCACTTCGACAGCTGGCGAATGAACGTGCAGCCGGGAATCTGGCTGCCGGTGGCAGTTTACGTGGAGGAGACACAGCGCACCGAAGGCGCCAAGATCGGTCTGAAGGCGCAGACGCACTTCTGGGGCTACTCTCTGAAGCTGCCCACGCGGGAAAGCGAAAGCGTGAGCGTGAGGGTGGACGAGGCGGAGGACAAGAGCGAAGATTCACAAGATGTGGGTCCACTGCAAGCCTCGCGCGCTTGGATCACTCAGGCTGAAAACAACGTGATTGACCGGCTGGAGGAAGCCGGACTGGTGGCGCCGCTGACCCCCGGCGGATATGAAAACACCGTGTTAGACCAGATCGTCATTAACCTACAAGTGCCTAATAATCTGGTATTTACGGATCAGGTGCATACGCGAATTCTGCTGTCGACCACGGTGGAAACCACTACCGTCGGCAACACCATCCTTATCAGCAAGGGTCTGATTGACAGCCTGCCAAGTGAGGAGGCGATTGCCTCGGTAGTGGCCATGGAACTGGCCCACATTGTGATGGGCCATCACATAGATACTCGGTATGCATTCAACGACCGGCTGATGTTTCCCGACGAAGCCTCCTTCAGGCGCATCGACATGTACCACTCGGACCACGACAATGCGGAGGCCGTCGTGAAGGCCATGGAGTACCTGAAGAACTCCATGTACAAGGACAAGCTTTCCTCTGCAGGGCTCTACTATGCGCAGTTGGTGGATCGGGAAAATGAGCTGAAGGCCCTGAATACGCCTAAACTCGGCGACTCGCTGCTGAAGGCCGACGGAACCCCGTGGATGGCCGAGTTGAAGAACATGGCTCCCAAGTTGAACTGGGACGACCTCACGCAGCGTCCGGCCTTGCCTCTGGGCAGCTGGCTCAAGATCGATCCCTGGGACGACCGTGTGCATCAGCTCAACGCCAAGATCTATCCCTACGTGAACCCGCGCGACAAGATGCCACTGGAAGTGACGCCGATCTTCTTCAAATTGCAGCGCTACGATGCATCGCGCTTGACACCGTCTACTGGCGGCGAGGCGCCCCAGAAGACCACGGGCACAACGAATCCGCCAGCACAGTAGCCATTATCCGAAATCACTGGGCGAGGATGCGCAGTGCGTTGCATTTCCGCCCGGGGATTTCAAAACCTGATTGAGTTACATTTGTCACCGGCTGCAAAAATGCCGGGACTGAAAGTGCTTTCGACTTATGAAACGATTTCGCTCGCTTTTATTCTCGATTCTGCTTGTTACCGGAGCCGTTGCCGCCAGCGCGCAAGTGGTTCCCTCCGCCACCGGACGTCAGGTTTCGATTACGGCCGGCGGGATGGCCTCCGGATTTCAGCCGGATTTCGAGTACGATTATTGGACCTGCGGGAATACATGTAATCTACTTCCCTCCCAACAAGTGTGGACCCCCTACGCAGGAACCAGCACCAATCTGCTTTTTGGCGTGGGCGCATATGTGGATGTGAGACTGAGGCGCTGGGTGCAGTTCGAGGCTGAAGGTCGCTGGCTGCGCTTCAACGCGCTCCAAGGAGTAACCCAGGACAACTACCTGATCGGTCCCAGGCTTCCTGTGTACCGCTTCTGGAAGGCAACGGTCTATGGCAAGGCGCTGGCCGGCTTCTCAAATATGAACTACGGCTCCGGAATAGGTACTGGCAGATACACTGACATCGCCTTCGGCGGTGGCATGGACATCAAGTTGACCAGGAAGATCAGCCTTCGCGCGATGGATGCCGAGTATCACTACTGGCCATCCTGGGGCAACACCAAACTGTTACCTTACGGGGTCAGCGTGGGCGTCGGATATAAGATTTTCTAAGCTGCTCAAAAGCAAAGGGCCACTCCGATAGGGTGGCCCTTTCTTTGTGTGAAATGCGCTGAGTTTATGCCGGTGAAGGCGCGCCTTCGGGGTAGTTTGGCCCGCGGCTTTCCGGTTTGAGAACCTCCTGCACGTCATTGCTTCCGGTGTCGGAGGGCGTAGCCAGATTCGAGCGCAACGGCGGCAGCTCCTTGCCCTCGATGAGCATCTTGACCTCTTCGGCGTCGATGGTTTCGCGCTCCAGCAGCGCAGCGGCGATGCGGTGCATGGCGTCAGCATTGGTTTCGACGATGGTATGGGCCGACTGGTAGGCTTCGTCGATCAGGCGGCGAACTTCCAAATCAATTTGCCGGGCTGTTTCCTCGCTGAAGTCGCGATGCTGGGCAATCTCGCGCCCCAGGAAGATCTGCTCTTCCTTTTTGCCGAAGGTAAGCGGGCCGAGGCGGCTCATGCCGTACTCGCAGACCATGGAACGTGCCAACTCAGTGGCTCGTTCGATATCGTTGCCCGCTCCGGTCGTCATCTCGTTGAGAAAGATTTCCTCGGCCACCCGTCCACCAAAGAGCATAGCTAGCCGCGTTTCAAGAAAGCTCCGCGAGTAGCTGTGGCGGTCTCCTTGCAGATAGATAGTAACGCCCAGGGTCATCCCCCGCGGAATAATAGTGACCTTGTGAAGGGGATCGGAGTCACCACGCATAAAGGAAACCAGTGCGTGGCCGCCTTCGTGATAAGCCGTATTGCGCTTCTCCTCGTCGGACAGCAGCATGGACTTGCGCTCCGCGCCCATCAGCACCTTGTCCTTGGCTACCTCGCAGTCGTACATGACCACCTGCTTGCGGTTCATGCGCGCGGCGCTCAGGGCGGCTTCGTTGACCATGTTGGCCAGGTCAGCGCCGCTGAAGCCGGGCGTGCCGCGAGCCAGAATATTAAGGTTTACATCATCGGAGATGGGAACTTTCTTGATGTGGACGCGCAGAATCTCTTCGCGACCGCGGACATCGGGCAGTCCCACGACTACGCGGCGGTCGAAGCGGCCCGGACGTAGCAGAGCAGGGTCCAGCACGTCGGGGCGGTTGGTGGCGGCCACCAGGATCACGCCATCGTTGGATTCAAAGCCGTCCATCTCGACGAGAAGCTGATTGAGGGTCTGCTCGCGCTCGTCGTGCCCGCCGCCCAGGCCCGCACCGCGATGGCGGCCCACGGCGTCAATCTCGTCAATGAAGATGATGCAGGGCGCATTTTTCTTGCCCTGTTCAAAGAGGTCGCGGACGCGGCTGGCGCCAACGCCGACGAACATCTCTACAAAATCCGAGCCGGAGATGGAAAAGAAAGGAACATTGGCTTCGCCAGCTACGGCCCTGGCCAGCAGCGTCTTGCCGGTTCCCGGAGGACCGACAAGCAGCACGCCCTTGGGAATGCGTCCGCCGAGCTTCTGGAACTTCGCCGGCTCACGCAGGTACTCGATGATTTCCTTCAGCTCTTCCTTGGCCTCATCCACGCCGGCCACTTCCTTGAAGGTAATCTTCTTCTGCTGCATGGAGAGCAGGCGGGCACGGCTCTTGCCGAAGGACATCGCCTTGTTGCCGCCGGCCTGCATCTGGCGCATCATAAAAAACCAGAATCCGATAACCAGAATGATCGGACCTACGCTATACAGCACTTGCAACAGGATGCCGTTGCTCTGCGGATCCTTCAGATCAAAATGGGTCTTGGCTGCGTGCAGTTCCTTGGTCAGGTTGTCGGTTGTGCTTCCGGAGATAATGGTATGGAACTCGTCCTTTGAACCCTTCAAATGGCCGTGAACTTCGGTCCCTTGGATGGTAGCGTCCTGCACCTGTCCGGCCTCGATCTTGTCCAACAGATCCGAGTAGCCGATATCCGTGGTTTTGCCCATGCTGGCGTTCTTCGTCACCCAGCTGATAAGAATCATGCCGCAGGCGATGATGCAGACCCAGACCATTATCGATTTAACGGTCGAATTCACCAGGATTCCTTTCTTCCGGTGTTGAAGAAGCGATTCAACGGCTCCCCAGCACCAAATGCACTCCTTTTAGACGCCGCTATATACCATAAAGATACTCAAAAAACGCGAAGTCTTGTCAGCAGACACACTCATTTTGCCGCCTGAAAGGCAGTTATTCTCATTCTACTCTCAGGACGGGGTGAGTTGATGGCAATCTTGAGACCGTCTCTGCGGCTCAAAGGTTGGATGAATGAATGCGGATTCCCGATGCGGGCTCCACTTCGACTCCCTGCATCCAGACGATGCGGCCGTTCAGTTCCAGGACCGGCCAGAGAGTGCGGCTGGAGCCCGTAACTTTAAGGCGTTCTAGGACTTCCTTCACTTTGCGTGGACCGGAGGAGTGGCGCAGCCGGACACGATCTCCCGGTTTCCAGTTGCGTAATGTGGCAGAGCGGACCTCTATTGAATGGCCTGGTTCGTCAACCTCGATCTTCAGCCGAAACCCGTAGGCCGAAGCGATTACATCACCGGGAATGGCTACCGTGTATTCGGCAGCCAAATCCACGCTTTGCTCGTCCGCCTCGGCGGCAAGCCGCAGCTGCAACTCCCTTGCGGTACGCTCCGCTCGGAGCCCTTGTGCCAACTGGAGCTTCTGGCCGGCACGACCTGCGAGGGCCAGAGTACGAAGAGCCTCGGTGGCGGGAAAATCGACTGCTGCGCCCAATTTTTCCACGGCGAAACGTAGAAGGCGTCGCTGGAGGGCCATTGGAAGCGCGGCCAGCCGAGTGACATCAAGGGCCAAACCACCGCCAGCGGAGCGGCCTCCGCCACGGGCAGGGCGGCCGGGCAATAAAATTTGAGGCCCGAGGCGAGCCAGTTCGGCTTGCCACCAAGCCTCTTCATCGCGGGCCAGCGTAGCCATCTGCGACAGGTGCTCGCGCAGTTGCGGGTTCCAGCCCTCAAGCAGCGGCAGTAGCTCGTGGCGAATGCGGTTGCGGGTGAAGGTGAGGCGGCGATTTGAGGAGTCTTCGCACCAGTCCTGGCCTAATGCCCTCAGATAAGCCTCGACCTCGGTCCGCGTGGTGGAAAGCAACGGACGCAGGATGCGGCCTTCGGGAAACTCGATTACCGGATGGATGCCGCTCAGGCCCTCGGTCCAAGCTCCGCGCAGGAATTTAGCCAGGACAGTTTCGGCCTGGTCGTCGAGAATGTGGGCAGTGGCTATGGCCTCCACCTCGCCCGAAGCCATGAGCTGCCGGAACCAGCTATAACGCAGGCGACGCGCGGCCTCTTCAATGGTTTCGGCGTTTTCCTTGGCCGTTGTCCCTGCATCCACGCGCGCCTCGTGAAAGGGTAGACCGAGTTTGGCTGCCAATGAACGGGAAAATGCCAGGTCGTTGTCGGCCTCTTCGCCGCGCAGGCCATGGTGCAGATGGGCGGCATGCAACACCATCCCAAGCTCCCGGCACCGCTCCGCCAGTGCACGCACCAGGGCCACGGAATCGGCGCCGCCGGAGAGGCCTACGGCCAGGCGGATTCCGGGCCTGAACAGCGAAACGTCGATGGGCAACCTAGGGCGCATCTCAAAATGATACGGCGCGAAGGGTATATGGCAGGGAAAATCCGGCTAAAACTGTTGAGTGTTCAGCATCTAAAGCTCTGCTGTCCTTGTCGAGGACCTTTTTTCGAGCACGGCTATCTGCCCGGCCAGATCATCATCGCGATGCTCCATGGTCAACGTCTGTCCATCTTCAGAGAGCGACCAATGGTCTTTAAAATAGGCCTCCCGACCGGACAAGCTCACCTTCGACTCAATCACGAGCTCCTGCTCTTGCCACCACGCGTGGTTTCGAGCCGTGGCGCCACCCATCGGATTAGTAGTCTCTGCGCCGATTTCAAGGTTAAAGGTCATCCGTTGCTCCTTGCCGCCGGCGATTGTGACGAAAATCTCCTGAACCAGCCTCGGTTCTTTATGGTCAATTTTCATCAGTATCCGCTCGGGAGCCGGGCCGCGCAGGCTGCTTTTCTCAAAATTGAGTTCCCATACGCCGGAAAAATCCGACCGTGATTGCGTTGAGGTCATGCCAGGCCTTCCTGTACCTGCATCCATTGTAAATTTATCCAAATATCCATTACGTCCAAGGCAAACAAGCGACTGGAGGAGCCGCTTACAGTCTCCTCACTGCCACATGCTGGGCAGAAACTACACAGCCGGAATCATACTCGCCTGCCGCTAATTTCAACCAATGACCAAGCCGCCCTCCTGCCATCCGAACGCAACACCTGCAACATTCTGTGCCTGTTGAGCACGTATTCGTTGTATACTCCAACCGATATGCAAGTGTTTGCGATTCTACCCGCTGCAGGGCTGGGAACCCGAATGGCCGGGCCGCAGCCCAAGCAGTTTCTCATACTCGATGGGCTTCCCATCCTGATTCATTCGCTGCGCGCCTTTGCCTCGGTGGAGCGGGTAACAGCAATTTATGTGGCAGTGCGTAAACCGGAGATGGAGCGTGTCCAAGCTCAGATTGCCGAGTACGGCTTTGCCAGCCAGGTACGCGTGGTGGAAGGCGGAGACAGCCGCCAGGAGTCTGTTTCCCATGCGCTGGAGGCGTTGCCGGCCCAGCCCGACGACATTGTTCTGGTACACGACGCCGTCCGGCCGCTGATTGACGCGGCCACCATCGATCGGACCATCGACGCGGTTTTGGAGCATGGGGCGGCTATCGTGGGGCTGCCTGCCGTGGACACCATCAAGCAGGTGGAACGGACCGCGCATGGAGCGTTGATTACCTCCACCATTCCGCGCGAGTTTATTGTGCAGGCGCAAACGCCGCAGGGCTTCCGCGTAGGCCTCTTGAGAAAAGCCTTTGCCGAGGCTATAGAGGATGGCTTTGTAGGCACCGACGAAGCCTCGCTCCTGGAGCGCGCCGGGCAGCCTGTGGCTGTTGTGCATGGTTCTCCGGTGAATTTGAAGATTACCCAGCCGGGCGATCTGGAGTTGGCCGAGTTTTATCTGCGCCGGCGCGCCCGCTAAAAGCGGAATCCAGGCAAGAACAGGCAAGGTAACCATGGAAACACGGATAGGATTCGGCTATGACTCGCACGTCTTCAAGCCCGGCGTGCCGTTGCGTATTGGCGGAGTCTCGCTCAAGCATCCGGAGGGTCTGGAAGGCCATTCCGACGGCGATGTGCTGCTGCATGCCTTGACCGACGCGCTGCTGGGTTCTATTGCCGCCGGAGACATTGGCAGCTTTTTCCCGCCCGGCGACCCGCGCTGGAAGAACGCCGACTCGGCCATCTTTCTTAGCACGGCCCTGGAGACGCTGCAACGCGCCGGTTACCGCATCGTGAACATCGACATTACTTTGATACTGGCCAAGCCCAAGATCGGCCCCGTCTCAGGCGAGTTGCGCGCCCGGGTTGCAGAACTGCTGGGACTGGGAACGGACCAGGTGAGCATCAAAGCCAAGACCCCGGAGGGACTGAACCTGGACCATATCGCCCAGTGCCACGCCATCGCCCTGGTGGAGCGCGTGATTGAGCCGGAAGAACTGAAGAGTATGAGCGCCGTAATCGAAAGTCAGCGCCAACTGGAAGACGTTGTCGAAGACCTGCTCAGCTCCGTCCACGGGGTGCCGAAAAAACGCAGCGACATTGACTACGATCCCGAGTAGATTCCGTAGTACAAGGGACAGAGGTTAGGAAGCAGCAGTGGTATGCTTGGGGCGAGTAATCAGAGCCGTGACTTGCGCATAAGATGGAGAAAAGTAGATGAAGAGGACGATTTTAGTATTGGTTCTGGGATTGTTCCTGGCTCCCGTTGCCTTTGTTGCTTCTTGTAAGAATTCAGCGGAAGACGCAGCCATTAAACAGGCAGCAGCCTGTACGGATAACACAAAAAGTTGCTGTCAGGCGAAACGGACGGCATGTGAAAAAGACTGCGAAGAGGAGAATCATGACGCCGACAGCCGCAGGATATGCAAGTATTCATGCAGGTCTGAGTACTACGACTGTATTGAAAAAGCACGCGATTGATCGCAAGAATATGATTGCGAAATTTACGGTTTGGCATTACCGTTACTTAGAGTTCAAATCTCTCCCTTGGAGTGTACTGTATGCAATATTTGGCGTTTTTCCTTCAAAACGAGCCTGATCAGGCAGTCGTCCAGCATGTGGCAATGGCTATGCTGGCGATTATCCCGATCATCATCCTGGTGTGCCTTGCCATCATCCTGATACCCTTCTGGTTCATCTGTAAGAAGGCAGGCTTTTCACCCTGGCTTACTCTGCTCAACATAATTCCCATGGGCAATCTGATTCTGATCTACATACTGGCCTTCGCGGAATGGAAGGTTGTACCCGCGCCACCGCCCGTCTGGCAGCAGCCGCCCTATCCGCCGCGGCCGCCGTATCCGCCTCAGGGCTAAGACCGCCGGGTCAGCCGATTAGGGAGCGCGGGCGGTGTCGCGATTGGTAACATACAAGCAAGATGCCTGATTCGACGCCCTACTCGGCAAAGACGCCTCGCGTGCGTTTTGCGCCCTCGCCCACCGGCTTCCTGCACGTAGGCAGCGCGCGCACATTTATCTTCAATTGGCTTTATGCCCGCCACAATCACGGAAGCATGGTGTTGCGCCTGGACGACACCGATCTAGAGCGCAACACCGAGGCCAGTGTTCAGTCCATCTTTGAGGGCCTGCGCTGGCTGGGCCTGAGTTGGGATGAAGAATACAGGCAATCCGAGCGACTTGACCTGCACCGCCGGCAGGCCGAAGCTATCTTCACAAAGGGCCTAGCCTATCGAGATTTCACTCCCGCTCACTCGGAAGCTGACGAGCACTCCTCCGCGCAGGGCGCCTGGCTCTTCAACCCCGGCATGAGGGAGATATCCCGCGAAGAATCCGACCGCCGTGCCGCCAGTGGCGAGCCGTTCGCCCTCCGCTATCGCGTTCCGCGCGGCCAGGGCCGAACTCTGCGCTTCACCGATGCCGTTTACGGTGAGCAGTCCAAGCTCGCCGACGAGGTGGAAGACTTCGCCCTGTTGCGCTCTGACGGGATGCCTACATACCACCTTGCCTCCTGCGCCGACGACGCCGATCTGCGCATCAGCCACATTATCCGCGGCCAGGATCACCTAACCAACACCTTTAAGCACCTATTTATCTTCGAGGGCCTCGGTGTTCAGCCGCCCCAGTTCGCCCATCTTCCGTTGCTCGTTGCCCCCGATGGCAGCAAGCTCTCCAAGCGCCGCCACGGCCCCGTCGTCAGCGTGACAACGTATCGTGATGCCGGTTTCCTGCCCCAGGCCTTCGTCAACTTCCTCTGCCTCCTCGGCTGGTCGCCCAAGGACGACCGCGAATTCCTGACCATCGATGAATTGACGGCGGCTTTCTCTTTCGAGGGCGTCAACCGTGCCAACGCCGTCATCAACTTTACTGAAGAAGACCCCTTCGATCCAAAGGCCGTCTGGCTCAACGCCGAGCATATCCGCGCCCTGCCCGTCGACGAGCTCAGCCGACAGCTCCAGCCCTTCTTCGCGGCTGCCGGCTTACACGCCTCGCCGGAAAGGCTACTCGCCGTCACCCCGCTCATCCGCGAGCGCATCAAGCTCCTGCGCGATGCCCCCGCCGCCGCCGATTTTTTCTTCCTGAAAGAACTCGCGCCCTACGACCCAGCCGAGCTGATTCCCCAGAAGGGCGATGCCGCTCTTGCCCGCCGTGTCCTTCAGCACGCGCTGGAAGTTTTGCCCTCCGTCCAATTCGACCATGATTCGCTCGACCAGGCGCTTCGCCAGGCCGCAGCGTCACTAGGACTCAAGGCCGGGCAGGCCTTTCAGCCCATCCGCGTCGCCGTCTGCGGACGCAAAAATGCGCCGCCGCTCTTTGAAACCATGGCCGTCCTCGGACGCGACATCTGCCTAGCTCGCATCCACCAGGCCGAAGAAAACCTGCAATCGTTCGTAGCATGAGTCGGCGATTTAAAGTGTGCGGTCGCGGCTAACCCAGACTGACCATACCAAACATATCTATCCGTACTGTGGTGGGGCAAGCGGTATTCGGTTCGAGGTGCGGACGACTTCATCTTAGGTCCCAAATACAAGATCTAGCGTAACCTGGGATTTTCCAGAATTTGACCAAACGGCCGGAGGACGCGCTCTGGGCGACGGCAGAGTCACCCGATTGCACGGATTGGGTGAAAATACCTGCGGAGCGATAAAACCGAGAACCAAGGAGATAAAATACACGTAAATCGTATTGTCACCTCAAAAAGCGCGTCCCTCTCACTAGATATACCCGCCTATTGAGGTGAACCAAACTCGCTAAGGAAGTAGCCATGAGAAACGGAAGAACTCATAATCCGATGCTTTGGAACACCATCGCTATAGTGCTCCTGGTTACAGTAACGGCAGTAGCAGGGATCTTTTGGCCTGCAACGTACGCGAAGGAAACGCAGTATTCGAGTGCCGGGGCCATTGGCAGTGATCTTGTAGATCTGCTGTTGGTCGTGCCGGTTTTACTGATCAGCGGCATCTTGGGGTATCGAGGGTCGGTTCCCGCGCGTTTGGTCTGGCTAGGCACTCTCGGCTATTTGCTTTACAACTTTGTTCTTTACGCTTTCGGGGTGCACTTCAACGCGCTGTTCTTGGTCTATTGCGCGACACTGAGCCTGTGCTTCTACGCCACGGTGTTCTGTCTTCCGTTGATTTCCCTCGAGCAGATCGCCCAAACCTATAGTCCTCGCGCGCCTCGAAAGACGACCGCCATCGTGCTCCTGGTAATTGCCATACTCTTCGCGGCTTTCGATTTGGGCGAGGACATACCAGCGCTGCTGGCGGGGCGAGTCCCGCAAAGCGTCATCCAGGTGGACCTGCATGTAAGTTTCATTCATTGCCTAGACCTGATATTCCTCTTACCCGGCATGTGCATAACCGCATATCTTCTGTTTCGCAGAAAAGCATCCGGTTACGTGCTTGGGCCGGCATTTCTGGCTCTGTTGGCGATCATGAACATAGAACTTGCGGTCCTAATGGTGGTAATGGCTCTCAAGGGTTGTTTTGGAATGTTCTATCCGATGATCGTCTCTTTCGCGGTTGTAGGTGTCGGTTGTGCGGTTTTGCTGTGGTTCTATTTCGCGTCGGCAAAAAGAGAGCGGGTAGCCCAGGTCTGACCATCCTAGAGTGAATGAGTGCCCCTCGATAAGGATGAAGGCTTCGTCCTTTTCGAGGGGCGCTCAATCGTGGTGGCAGATTGAGATGTAGGCCGACAGCTCACTCGATAATGTAATTTAGATTTGGTGTGTGTCTTAACTTCCCACTGCTTGAGAATCATCTGTGCCGCCCTTCTTTAGTACCGCCCTCCAGTGGGATAATGAATACCAGCCATGACCGACGAAAATCCGGAAAGCCGACCCGCCGTTGTTCCTCCCAACTTCCTCCGCGACATCATCGCCGAGGATGTGCACACTCAAAAGTTCGGCGACGCCGTCATCCAGACACGCTTTCCTCCCGAGCCTAACGGCTACCTGCACATCGGCCACGCCAAGGCCATCTGCATCGACTTCGGCCTGGCCGACGAGTTCGGCGGCAAGACCAACCTGCGCTTCGATGACACCAACCCCGAAAAAGAAGAGCAGGAGTACGTCGATTCCATCATGGAGGACGTGCGCTGGCTGGGTTTCGACTGGGAGCGCCTCTGCTACGCCTCGGACTACTTCCCCCAGCTCTACGAGTGGGCTTTGCAGCTCGTCAAAGCTGGAAAAGCTTACGTTGACGACCTCACCGCCGATGAGATTCGCCAGCATCGCGGCACCCTAACCGAACCCGGCAAGGACAGTCCCTATCGCAATAGATCCGTCGAAGAAAATCTCGATCTTTTTCAGAGAATGAAAACCGGCGAGTTCCCCGACGGCTTGCGCGTGCTGCGCGCCAAGATCGACATGGCCTCGCCGAATCTGAATATGCGCGATCCGGTCATGTATCGCATCCTGCATGCCTCGCACCACCGCACCGGCGATGAGTGGTGCATCTATCCGATGTACGACTACGCCCACGGCCAGTCGGACTCGATAGAATGTGTCACCCACTCCATGTGCACCCTGGAGTTCGCCGATCATCAGCCGCTCTACCGCTGGTACATCGAGCAGCTCGGCATCTTCCCCTCGCAGCAATTTGAATTCGACCGCCTCAACATCACCTACACCATGCTAAGCAAGCGCAAGCTGCTCCAGCTGGTGCAGGAAAAGCGCGTCAACGGCTGGGACGATCCACGCATGCCCACTCTCTGCGGCATCCGCCGCCGCGGATTCACCCCCGAAGCCATTCGCACCTTCGTCGCGGCAGCCGGCGTCTCCCGCACCAACGGCTCCACAGACGTCGAAATGCTCGAGCACTTTCAACGCGACGACCTGAACCGCCGCGCACGCCGCGCCATGGCTGTGATGAGCCCATTGAAACTCATCATCGACAACTACCCGGTAGGTCAGGAGGAATTCGTCGAGGTCGCCAACAACCCCGAAGACCCCACAGCCGGCACGCGCCTGGTGCCATTTTCCCGCGAGCTCTACATTGAACAGGACGACTTCCGCGAGGTACCTCCACCCAAGTATTACCGCCTCTCCCTCAGCAAGGAGGTCCGCCTGCGCAACGCCTATTTCGTGACAGCACTAAGCGTTGTAAAGGCTGCTGACGGCAGCATCGTCGAGGTCCACTGCACCTACGATCCGGCCAGCCGCGGCGGCAACTCACCCGACGGGCGCAAGGTCAAGTCCACCATCCACTGGGTCTCCACCACCCACGCCATCTCCGCCGAAATCCGCCTCTACGATAAGCTTTTCGCCAAGCCCGATCCATACGATCTCGCCGAAGGACAGGATGTCCTCGACAATCTCAACCCCAACTCGCTGGAGATTGTCATTCGAGCCAAACTTGAACCCTCACTGGCCAACGCCCGGCTTGAAGACCGCTTCCAGTTCGAGCGCGTCGGCTACTTCTGCCTCGATCCAGACTCAAAACCGGGCAATCTGATCTTCAACCGCACCCTCCCGCTCAAAGACTCATGGGCGAAGATTGAGAAGAAGGCGGGAGCGTAAGGCCGGATGCAATACGGAGGGACTAATTATGTCCATATCTTTCCTGAAACGTGATGAGAAGCATCTCCATTTCAGTTTTTCGAAAAGGGCAACCCTTTGTGCCGCGGTTCTTGCCGCGATCTTCGCAATCGCATCTTCCGTTTCTCAGGTGGCCAATCCATCTCAAACCCCTGGGCATTCAACTGGGGCTGCCGGCCTGACGGTTGACCGGAAAGACCTGATGGGGTGGCTTCCCGCCGATACGGAAAGCGTGGTAGCTGCTCGTGGCCCCTTTCTCATCCCGTCTGAATCAGACGAGACCAGTGAGAAGGACGAGCAGAAGTGGTTTACCAAGCAAGCGACTCAGGCTGAAATACGAGCTAGATTTGAGGAACTGCCACTCGAACTGTTTTATGAGCTGGATCTGACAGCAGCGCTGAAAGGCTACACCGTAGCATACGCAATGCAAGGTTCGCGGCATTTCAGAGAGCCGTCTAATGGCGCAGAAGTGATGGAATTCGAAGGTTGCTCCATCGTAATATTTGAGAAAAACTTGGGTGGGTTGGATAGCATTATCAGGCGAATGCCAAGCAGGAAAGGTGATTCCAAGGAAACTATTGGCGGAACGCAAGTCCTGGTAATACACGAAAAAGATGAACAATTAAAGGCAGAGTGGACTTACTTTCTTGCCCTTCCGCGGCCCAACGTGTTGCTCGTTGCTAACAATCGGCAATATTTACAGGAAGTTCTGGAGCGAATGGCGCAAAAGAAAACTCCTCGTGCTCTGCCGGATCAACTGCCCGAGTGGCGGTTTCTGGATGCCTATGCGCGGTTCTGGGGGCTCAGACACTATGACCCCACACAGGCGAAATTGGATCCGACATCTCCCTTGGGAGAAGACAGAACTATCAACCCCGGTGACCCGAAGGCTATAGGTCTTCTCTTCGCGCTCGACCCGAAGAATGAACGAAGCCTCGTGATCACATCCATCTCCGGCGATGAAGCCATGGTCAAAGCCGAGGCTAGTAAAGGGCAGTCTGTAGCCGAACCGCAAGAAGGAGTGAAGTTCGTGGTAAAACTCCGAAACCCCGAACCAGGCGTTTTCGAAGAGATTTACACTCTTGACCGATCCAGCACGCTGGACTATTCACTGTTGGCAATAGAGTTCGCACTTGGACGCGGCATGAATTTTTGATCAATTTGCGAGTGAGATTTACGCCTAATAGCCAATATTGCAGGGTGCCAAAGGTCTTGCTTTTGGGATTTGGGAACTCACAAATTCTCCCCTCCGCCGGATGCTACTCGACACTCCCCTACGGAATCAGATAAGCCCCGGGAATTCCCTCATCCAGCGTGGCCAGAACCGCTTTGTTCGCAATCCCCCAGAATCAGGTCATATTCCGAGGCTTTTTGACCAGTTTTCCGCAGCCTCGCGACCTGAATGTGGTGATAAGATGAGTTGCATTCGTTTACAGAGGCGGGGCGGATTGGTTCGCCGGGGCAGATGTATGGTTTTTCCGGTTGTTGGCCTGCTTAGAGCGAAACCAGAGTAGACATGCCATTACCGAAATTGTTCGAGGTGGCTTTTTCTTAAGGAAAAAGCCACTTAGCGGAGTTGCTTCCGGGGTAAAGCTACTCTGGTTTCGCGTTAGCTCCGGCACTACAGAGGGGGAAGCATAAGGATGGTTGCATTTCCGAATCGAGTATTGCTCGTAGGTTTTGGGGCGGTGGCGCGTTGCACGCTGCCAATTTTGGTCAAACACATGAGCATCGATCCCAAAAAGGTCACCATCATAGATTTTGATCAAAACGATGATGCTCTAAAGCCCTGGATCGCGCAGGGCATGACCTTTATCAAGGACCGCGTGACCGAGGAGAATCTGGGGAGCTTGCTGGGAAAGCACCTCTCGGCTGGAGACATGCTCATCGACCTGGCGTGGAATATTGATTGCTGCGAAATCGTGCAGTGGTGCCACGACAAGGGCGTCCTCTATGTGAACACGTCGGTAGAGCTTTGGGACCCCTACGCTGGAGCCGAAAATAAGCACCCGACGAAGCGAACCCTTTACTGGCGGCACATGAATCTGCGGCGGATGATTTCCAAGTGGAGCGAGCCGGGACCAACGGCGGTGATTGAGCACGGAGCCAATCCCGGGCTGATCAGCCATTTCACC
This sequence comes from Occallatibacter sp., assembly GCA_050012015.1. Lineage (GTDB taxonomy): Bacteria > Acidobacteriota > Terriglobia > Terriglobales > Acidobacteriaceae > Telmatobacter. The sequence goes on from JBEKHZ010000001.1 coordinate 237,694, forward strand.
AAGCACGCGCTGCTGGACATTGCGCATCGCGCGCTGGCAGATAAGAAATTCAGCGGGGCTCAGGGGGAGAAGGTTGCTCACCACGCCAAGGCGCGGAACTTCAACCACCTTGCCCACGAACTCGGCGTCAAGGTCATTCATTGCAGCGAACGCGACACGCAGATTACAGATCAGCCCAAACAGGTGAATGAGTTCGTCAATACCTGGAGTGTAGAAGGCTTCAGGGAGGAAGGGACGACCACGGCCGAGATGGGCTGGGGCACACATGAAAAAGAGCTGCCCGCCCTGGCCTACGAGCATGGGGACGGCCCCAAGAACCAGATCTGCCTGGCGCGTATGGGAATCAACACGCTGGTGACGAGCTGGGTGCCACCCAATCACGAAATCGTGGGCATGATCGTGCGCCACGGCGAGGCATTCACCATCAGCGACAAGCTCACCGTATGGGAAGGCGGCAAGGCGATCTACCGCCCCACGGTACACTACGCGTATTGTCCGTGCGACGCGGCCATTGCCTCACTCTACGAACTGCGCGGATACGACTACCGGCTGCAACCGAACATCCGCATCATGACAAACGAAATCATCAGCGGAGCCGATATTCTGGGAGCGCTGGTAATGGGGCACCCTTACCAATCGTGGTGGTGTGGAACCGACCTGGATATCGACGAGTCGCGCCGCCTGGTACCGCATCAGAACGCTACCACGATGCAGGTGGCTGTCTCCGTTGTCGCCGCCTGCATGTGGATGCACGAGAACCCGCGCAAGGGGCTGTGCGTGCCGGACGACTTGCCACACGACTACGTGCTGGACATCAGCAAACCCTACCTGGGCAAGTTTGTATCCGTGGCCTCGGATTGGACCCCGCTGAAGCACTACTCCAACTTCTTCAGCGGCTATAACCAGCCGCAGCTGGACAGGACGGACCCGTGGCAGTTCAAGAATTTTCTCATCACCGAAGGAGACGGCATTTAAACTCGAGTGCGGCGGGAAGGGAATTCGCGGGTATTGCAAGAGCCATCCTACGCGCCGCAAGATTTCGATGGATGATACCTGAAAGCTGTGGAGCATGAGCTATGGATCCTAAAACACTGCTTGAATTGGCTAAACAGCACGGCACCCCACTTGTAGTCGTGGACCATAAGGTGCTGCGCGCAAACTACGAGCAATTCCGAACGCTGCTGCCGCGCGTGCAGGTCTACTATTCGGTGAAGGCCAACAGCGACCCGGCGATTGTGCAGACGTTCTACGATGCCGGAGCCAGTTTCGACGTGGCCAGCATGGCCGAGTTTTTGATCGTTCACGAAAAAATCGAGCATCTTCCGCCAGAAGAGAAGCAGGCTTACATCTGGGATCGCATTATTTACGCGAACCCGATCAAGGCGATCGAAACGCTTGAGCGGCTGGATCCCTACAAGCCGCTGGTCACCTACGATAACTACGAAGAGGTGATCAAGATTGCCCGCTATGCGCCACACGCGGGCCTGGTGTTGCGGATACGCGTTCCCAGCACCGGTTCGATGGTGGAGCTGGCAAGCAAATTTGGCGCCTTGCCGGGCGAGGCCGTGGACCTGATCGCCTTCGCGCACAATAACAAGCTGGAGGTCGAGGGGTTGAGCTTCCACGTCGGCAGCCAGTGCACTAATTTGAAAAACTATAGCGAGGCGCTGCACATGGCCGCGGGCGTCTTTGCAGAAGCCAAGGAGCGCGGTTACGATCTTAAGATCCTCGACATCGGCGGTGGTTTTCCAGCCCCCTACGACGACTCGGTTCCTCCTTTCAAGAAACTCGCCAAAATGTTGAACTCCGAGCTGGACCGTCTTTTCCCACCACCGATCGAAATACTTGCAGAGCCGGGGCGTTTTATGGTCGCCAGCGCTGCCACAGCCGTCGCCCAGATCATCGGCAAGTCCGTCCGGGGCGGCAAACTTAGTTACTATCTCAACGATGGCGTATATCAGACCTTTAGCGGCATCATCTTCGATCACGCCCAGTACCACCTGAAGAGCTTCAACGAAGGTCCCACACAGTTCTGCGCCGTCTACGGCCCCACGTGCGACGCGCTCGATACCATCGGCCTGGTCGAGCAGCTTCCGGTCCTGGACATGGGCGAACTGGTCTACTCCGAAAACATAGGCGCCTATTCCATCGCCAGCAGCACGTACTTCAACGGATTTCCGCCGGCCAAGGTCGTGCATATGAACCAGTGATAGCGGATGCGACAGCTCTCGCTACAGAGATCTAGAATTCACACATCGCTCCCCGACGGAATCAGATACGTCTTCGGAATCCCATCATTTGACGTGCAACAACCGCGGGCCTCGCAATCGCAAGCAGAATCAGGCGCATTTCCGTTAGACCAGAGTCAGAGTGTTATGGGTTTGGCGGCGCGATTTGCGTCGGCATAAGGTCGGACTTGATGTAAGTCGGATCGAGCAGAGCGTGTGCGGCCTGGTCGAAGGCGGCAAAAGGGCAAGGTTGGCCGGTGTGGCAGCCGGGAGGCACGAGATCGACCTCAACGGGCGGGCTGGCCAGTGTGAGGGCCTGGGCGGAGCGCAACTGATCGTAGGTCTGAGCACGGTAGAAGAGACGGACGGTGTACTGCTTCGACTTTGAGTTCTGCCACAATTCGAAAACGATCTGCGAATCCGGAGGCGTGTCGTCGGTGACTCCACCGACGTTCCAGTGCAGATTGAACAGGCCGCCGATGCGGCTCAGGTCGCTGTCGTGGCCGCCGATGTAAACCAGGCGCGCGCCGACGGGGCCAAAGGCGCCGGGAACGGGCAGGGCGGGATGGGTTTGTTCAGGCTGCGCGGCCTGCTCGAGCGTGTCAAGAATGTGCGCCACGAGGTTGGAGCCGCGCGAGCGAGCCGATAAGGGCGTGCGTGTTACATAATCAAATCCCTTGATACAGAGCGGCATCAGACGAAGGAGTGTAGGCTCATCGACACGGCCCCAACCGACATCCGACATCGGTTTGCCGTCGGTATATTCGAGCAGAAAATCCTCAATCAGCGAGGGGGCCAAAGCGAGGGGCCGGGGATCGTCGAGGATGGGTTTTGCGGCAGGATGTGCGCGGTCGGGCGCGAGGATAGAAGCGAGTTCTTTCAGCTCAGGGTTTGCGGCCAGGGAAAAGAAGGCATCCGGGTCGTTGCCAAATGTGGCTCGCTGGTCAGACGCGACTGCTTCCGCGGATGGTGGGGGAAAGGAGACAGGGATTGGCAAAAAAATGGGGTCTGCGATGCCGGCAGACGCAGCGACTGTGTGAACGGGCGGCAGATCGCAACCTGGTTCCAGACCGACAAAGGTGCTACGCGTGCTCATAATGGTGCGCTCATCGGTATCGGCGTATAGATAAATTTCGTCGTTTCCTGGACAGCCGGTGGCGGGGAACAGGCCCTTGCGGGCAAGGTCGAGGCGCATATAAGCGCCCATTTGATGGATCGCCAAGGCGCCGTGCGGCGTCAGGTAGCCAAGTGGGACCTCCCATTCGGGCCATGCAGTGGAAGAACGAAGGTTAAGAGCCGAATTGGCGACCAGGGGAGGACGGACACTATGGCGAGACATGACCAACGTGAAGCGGAGCTTGTCGTTGCCATGGTTTCTGGATGGATGGGTTTGTGCCGGGGCAACAGAAGCCGCTATCAGGAGGGCCGCAACAATCAGCTTTCGCATATGGATAAATTGTAAAGGTTACAAAAGCAGGTCTGGTGGCTGGGACATGGGACAGTCGCAAACTTCTTTGTCAAAGGCGTCCGCCTGGGCAGCCTTCCTGAGCATTGTCGAAGGGGCTAATCCTTTCAGAGAATTTCCTCCAGATTTAATAGTTTCTGATGCCGTTGATTGTTCTATCCGAAGATCGCCATGACCAGATGGTTGACCGCATAAGCCGCGATCCAGGCCAGCGCCAGCATGTAGAGGAACTGAAAGGCGGGCCATTTCCAACTGTTGGTCTCACGATGAACGACGGCGATGGTCGAGGTGCACTGCATGGCGAAGGCGAAGAAGATCATCAGCGCCAGCGCGCCGCCCAGAGTCATGTCGTGGTGCAGGGCGGTTTGCAGGCTTAGGGCGTGCGTGTCAGCTTGAGCGCCATACAAAGTTCCCATAGTGCTGACCATTACCTCGCGGGCCAGCACGCTGGAGAGCAAGCCTATGCCAATCTTCCAGTTGAAGCCAAGAGGCGCAATGGCCGGCTCGATGAAGTGGCCGAGGCGGCCGATGAGGCTGTCGGCCAACTCAGGCGCGGAGATTTGGCCGCCCGGAGACTGGATCACCGGCAGATGAGCCAGCACCCACAGCGCCAGCGTGACACAGAGAATAATGGTACCGGCCTGGCGCAGGAAGACTCTTGCGCGGTCTATGAGGCGAAGGGCGAGAGATCGCAGTGTGGGCATGCGGTACTGCGGCAGTTCGAGGATGAAGGGTGTCTCGCTGGACCGGAGGATGGAGCTTTTCAACAGCCATGCTGTAGTCATCGCGGCCACAAATCCGGCCAGATAGAGGCCCAGCATGGTCAGCGTTCTCAGGCCGAGAAAGCCATGCAGGTAGGTGATGTTGGGAATGAAGGCGGCGATCATGAGCATGTAGACCGGCAGGCGGGCGGAGCAGGTCATGAAGGGCGCAACCAGAATAGTCGCCATCCGATCGCGTTTGTTCTCGATAGTGCGCGTAGCCATGATGGCCGGAACGGCGCAGGCGTAGGCCGAGAGCAGAGGTATGAAGGCTTTGCCATTCAAACCAGTCGTGCGCATCACGCGGTCGGAGATCAGCGCAGCGCGGGAGAGATAGCCAGAGTCTTCCAGGATGCCAATAAAGAGAAAGAGCAGCAGTATTTGCGGCAGAAAGACGAGAACAGACGAGATTCCTTTCCATGCGCCGTCGAGTATCAAAGATTGAATCCATCCGGCGGGCAACAGGGGCCTGATCAGGTTGCCGGCGCCGGCCAGGATGGCGCCAAAACCGTCGGAGAGCGGCTGGCCAACAGAAAAGACCACCTCAAAGACGCCAACAACGACGAGAAGAAACAGGAGCGGTCCCCAGATGCGATGTAGCAGGACGTTGTCAATCTTGCGCGTGCCTTCGACCGAGAGCGGGGCGCGGTAACCGGTGCGGCGGCTCAACTGCGCGGCCCAGGAGTGAGCGCTGGCGGCGTTGCCCATGACGGGCAGGGTGAGCGGCTTGGCGGCGGCGCGGTCTGTCTGCTGGTTGAGGAAGAGCGGAACGGCGTCCAGTCCGGTTCCGTTGACGGCGCTTATCTGAGCCACAGGCGCGTCCAGCTCGCGGGCCAACTCGAGGGCGTCGATATGGCCACCATGAGCCTCCATCAAGTCGCTCATGTTCAGCAACACCAGGGTGGGCAGCCCCAGCGCCAGCACCGGAGCTGCCAGCATCAGTTGGCGGGTCAAGTGCAGGGAATCGAGCACTAAAAGCACGGCATCCGGCTTGGGCGTGCCGACCATCTTGCCGCGCAGCACGTCGATGGAGACACGGGCGTCCTCGCTGTAAGGGTCGAGCGAGTAGATGCCGGGCAAGTCGATCAGAGTCAGGTCTGGGCGGCCAACGCCTGCCATCAGGCCCATGCGCTGCTCGACGGTGACGCCGGGAAAGTTGGCCACTTTTTGGCGTAGGCCGGTCAACCGGTTGAAAAGAGTGGACTTGCCAGAGTTAGGAGGACCGATCAGCACCACTGTACTGAGCTGTCCGGCGCGTGGCGAGGATTTGGGCGGTACGAAGGCCGGAATCTCGCAGCAGGCGCTCATCGCGCAGCCTCGATTTGAAGAACTTCGGCTGTGGCGGGACGCATACGGATAGCCGCGGCAGTCTCACGCCGAAGAGCAATCTCCATGCCATCAACGCCGTAGACGGTCGGGTCGCCGGCAGGCGCGCGGCGCAGGACCGTAACCAGCGCATCGGGAACAAAGCCCATATGCATCAGATGGTTCTGCACGGATTCAGGCAGGTCTAGACCCACTAGAATGCCGCTTTCACCCACGTTCAGTTTGCTCAAAACGCTCAACCGTCTTGCTCCGATGGCCGCTCAACAGGCGGAACCCTGAAAATACGACCAGAATAGTCGTATTTAAGTATACGACCTGTTGTCCCGTGCCGCAATCCGTAGTTTTGTATTTTCCGGTACTGTGTCAAGGTAGAATTCGTTTTGGGAAGCTGGGTCATCGGGGGTGAGAATGCAATATCGCAGTTTTGGAAGACTGGATTGGAAGGTTTCAGCGCTGGGTTTTGGGTGCATGCGATTTCCTACACCGGATGGCAACCGCTTAAGTGGAATCATTGACGAGGCCGAGTCGCTGCGCATGGTTCGCCACGCCATCGACAACGGGATGAATTACCTCGACACCGCGTACGTCTACCATGACGGCCAAAGCGAGAGATTGCTGGGCAAGGCGCTCAAGGACGGCTACCGGGAACGAGTGATGCTGGCCACCAAGCTGCCAGTCTGGATGGTGGAGAACGCGGCGGATTTCGACCGCATACTCAACGAGCAACTGCAAAGGCTGCAAACGGACCACATTGACTTCTACCTTCTGCACGCACTGAGCCGGAGCCGTTGGCACGAAATTGTTTTGAAGAAAGATCTTCTCACTCGCGCCGAGGCCGCGCTGGCTGACGGGCGAATCAAGCATCTTGGCTTCTCCTTTCACGACGAGTACGAGGCCTTCGAAGAGATTGTGAACGGTAGCGATCTGTGGAGCTTTTGCCAGATTCAATACAACTACATGGACACGGAGAACCAGGCAGGCACGCGCGGGCTGAAGATGGCGGCGAGCAAGGGTCTGGCCGTGGTGGTGATGGAGCCGCTAATGGGAGGAAGGCTGGCCGATCCGCCCAAAGATGTGCGGGAAGCGATGGAAAGATTTCCCGTGCGGCGCTCGCCGGTTGAGTGGGCGCTGCGGTGGCTCTGGGACCAGCCGGAGGTTTCGGTGGTTCTAAGCGGCATGAGCACCATGACGCAGGTGGAAGAGAACCTGAGTTTTGCGGATCGCTCGGCCGTTGGGAGTTTCAATGCGGCAGAGCAGGCGCTGATTGCCGAGGTGAGGGAAAAGTACAGCGCGCGCATCGTGATTCCTTGCAGCAAGTGCAACTACTGCATGCCCTGTCCCAATGGCGTGTGGATTCCGGCTAACTTCGAGTTCTACAACTACGCGCATTTGTACGACAACGTGGAGGACGCGCAATTCCGGTACAAGATCTTTCTCACTGAGGCGCAGCGAGCAAACGCCTGCATCGCCTGCGGCGTCTGCGAGGAGTTGTGCCCGCAGGGAATCGCGATTAGCGAGCAGATGGCCAAGGTCGCCGCGCTGCTGGGATGAAGGAACAGGGAATAGGGAACAGGGAATAGACAAGCTTAGTTTTGCTGACTTCTTCAGTTGTGCGCCGGAGGAAGGTAATTATCTGCAAGACAAAAATGTCGCCTTTCTCCAGGTTTCATATAGTGGTACGGGCCGGAGTGTATGTTGTTGAAAAAATGCCTAGTTCTCGCAATTGATCTAATTATCTGCAAAGAAACAGGGCCAAAATAAATATCGTAGGTGGGGGAGGGGGGGACCCCTTTAGGGGTTAGGGATCAGTTGTCAGCGGTCAGGAACGGCACGTGAATCTGGATCTTGTTCATTGGATGATTGTGCGCCGGGATGGTGAAATTATCTGCAAAGTGGAGATATATCCCATTAAGTAAACCTCAAGTGCTAAAGTTTGCACTCCGTCGCTGCATTTATGGCACAGCTGAAGCCGTGCCCTGACACTTTAAGTGACTACGGAGCAGTATTCATAGCTAATCAAGCTGCACTATTCAAAATGGCGGCTTACTCAGATTTCTAATGCGCGAATTTCATCACACAATCTGGGAATTGCATCTCCTCTATGTGTCTTGCATCACAGCAACTTAGCCCCTCAGCGAAGAGACTAAAAGTTGCGGCTTATTTTCCGCTCAACCCGTTATGAGGCTAAGTAAATGAGTGAAAAGGAAATGGTTATTCTGGATGGGAACGAGGCGGCCGCCTCGGTTGCCTACCGGCTCACTGAAGTTGTGGCCATCTACCCCATTACGCCGTCATCGCCGATGGCCGAGTGGGCCGATCAGTGGCGCTCGGAGGGGAAGAAAAACATCTGGGGCGCGTTGCCCATTGTGGAAGAGCTGCAGAGCGAAGGCGGAGCGGCAGGCGCGCTGCATGGCGCGTTGCAGGCAGGAGCCTTCGGGACCACGTTTACGGCCTCGCAGGGGCTGCTGCTGATGATTCCCAACATGTACAAGATTGCCGGCGAGCTGACCCCGGCGACGATGCACGTGACGGCGCGGACGGTGGCGACGCACGCGCTGTCGATCTTCGGCGACCACTCCGACGTGATGGCCTGCCGGTCAACCGGGTGGGCGATGCTGGCCTCCAATTCCGTGCAGGAAGTGGCCGACCTGGCGCTGGTGGCGCAGATTGCGACGCTGGAATCGCGGATTCCGTTCATGCACTTCTTTGACGGCTTCCGGACATCGCATGAGGTGGGCAAGATTATCCCCATCAGCGACGAGACGATTCGCGCGCTCGTGGACGACAAGTACATTATCCAGTTCCGGCAGAACGCGCTGTGCCCGGACAGGCCGTTCATTCGCGGCACGGCGCAGAACCCGGATGTGTTCTTCCAGGCGCGCGAGGCCTGCACGCCGTTCCATAAGGCGGTTCCGGGGATTGTGCAGTCGGTGATGGACCGCTTTGCCAAGGAGACGGGACGCGCGTATCACTTGTTTGATTACTACGGCGCGAAGGACGCCGAGCGGGTGATCGTGCTGATGGGTTCCGGCGCGGAGGCTGCCGAAGAGACCGTGGAGGCGCTGAATCAGAAGGGCGAAAAGCTGGGAGTGCTGAAGGTCCGCCTGTACAAGCCATTTGACGCGAGCGCTTTTTTGGCCGCTCTGCCCAAGACGGTGAAGTCGATTGCCGTTCTGGACCGCTGCAAGGATCCGGGCGCCAGCGGCGAGCCGCTCTACATGGACATGATGACGGTGCTGGGAGAAAACGCCGCCAAGCTGCCGTTTACCAAAATGCCCACAGTAATTGGCGGACGCTATGGCCTGTCGTCGAAGGAATTTACGCCGGCGATGGTCAAGGGAATCTTCGACGAGCTGGCCAAGGCCGCGCCGAAGAACCATTTCACCATCGGCATCGACGACGACGTGAGCCACAGCAGCCTGGCGTACGATCCAGCCTTCTCGACGGAAGACGCGAAAACTGTGCGGGCGCTGTTTTACGGGCTGGGCTCCGACGGCACGGTGGGCGCGAACAAGAACTCGATCAAGATTATCGGAGAACAGACGCCGAATTACGCGCAGGGCTACTTTGTGTATGACTCGAAGAAGTCAGGGTCGATGACGACCTCGCACCTGCGCTTCGGTCCCAAGCCGATAAAGTCAACGTATCTGATTACGCGCGCCAGCTTTGTGGCCTGCCACAACTTCAGCTTCCTGGAGAAGATGAACGTGCTGGAGGCGGCGGTGCCGGGCGCGGTCTTCCTGCTAAACTCGCCTTTCTCAGCGGCCGAGGTTTGGGACAAGCTGCCCAAGACAACGCAGGACGAGATACTGCGCAAGAAGATAGAGTTTTACGTGATTGACGGCTATGAAGTGGCGCGCAAGGCGGGCATGGGCTCGCGCATCAATACCATCATGCAGACATGCTTCTTCGCCATCAGCGGAGTGCTGCCGCGCGATGAGGCGATTGCGCAGATCAAGAAAGCCATCTACAAGACCTACGGCAAGCGCGGCGAAGCGGTGGTGAAGAAGAATTATGAAGCGGTGGATACGGCGCTGGCGCACCTGGAAAAGGTGAAGCTGCCCGCAGCGGCTTCGTCCAGCTTTGATCTGATTCCGCCCATCTCACCCAAGGCGCCGAAGTTCGTGCGCGAGGTGCTGGGAGAGATTGCCGGAGGTCACGGCGATCAGCTTCCGGTGAGCGCAATTCCGGCAGGGGGAGCCTTCCCCAGCGCAACGGCGCAGTGGGAGAAGCGGAATATAGCGCAGTTCATTCCCGTCTGGGACAAGGATTTGTGCATCCAATGCGGCAAATGCGTAATGGTTTGCCCGCACGCCGTGATTCGCGCCAAGGTCTACTCAGAGGAGATTGCCAAGAAAGCGCCGGCAACCTTGCAGTGGGCCAAGCCGAAATGGAAGGGCATGGAGCAGGACCGCTACACGCTGCAGGTGGCTCCGGAGGATTGCACCGGATGCGCGGTGTGCGTGGAAGCTTGCCCGGTGAAGAGCAAGAGCGACGCCAGCCACAAGGCCATCAATATGGCTCCGCAGCAGCCGCTGCGCGAGGTAGAGCGGACAAACTGGGAGTTCTTCCTTGGACTTCCCGAGGTGGATCGCAACAAGCTGTCGCATGGCCAAGTGAAGGACCTGCAACTGCTGCAGCCGCTCTTCGAATTCTCAGGCGCCTGCGCGGGCTGCGGAGAGACGCCCTACATCAAGCTGTTGACGCAACTGTTCGGCGACCGGCTGTATATCGCCAACGCGACAGGCTGCTCGTCGATTTACGGCGGCAACCTGCCCACTACGCCTTACGCGACTAACGCGCAGGGCAAGGGTCCGGCCTGGTCCAACTCGCTGTTTGAAGACAACGCCGAGTTTGGCTTCGGCATGAGGATTGCGCTCGACCAGCAGAAGGAGTTTGCCGAGTTGCTGGTGACGCGGCTGGCAGGGGCCATCGGGGACGAATTGGCGAAGGGCTTGCTGGGGGCCGCACAGAATACCGAGACCGAGGTGAATCAGCAGCGGGAGAGGGTGAAGGCGCTGAAAGAGAAGTTGGCCAATAACAAGAGCTCGGATGCGCGCAACCTGCTGGCCATTGCCGATTCGCTGGTGCGCAAGAGCGTGTGGATATTGGGCGGCGACGGATGGGCGTTTGACATCGGCTTCGGCGGTCTGGACCATGTGCTGGGTTCGGGCAAGAACGTGAATGTGCTGGTGCTGGACACCGAGGTCTACTCGAATACCGGCGGGCAGATGTCCAAAGCGACGCCGCGCGGGGCGGTAGCCAAATTTGCCGCCAGCGGCAAGACGACTAGCCGGAAAGACCTGGCTATGGAAGCCGTCAGCTACGGCTCGGTGTACGTGGCGCAGGTGGCCATCGGCGGCAACGACACTCACACGGTGAAGGCCTTCCAGGAGGCCGAAGCGCATAATGGGCCGTCGATCATCATCGCCTACTCCAGCTGCATCGCTCACGGTTACGACCTGGTGCATGGACTGGAGCAGCAGAAGCTGGCTGTGCAGTCGGGTTACTGGCCACTGATGCGCTACAACCCTGTGTTGCGCGAGGAAGGCAAGAATCCCTTCCAGCTTGACTCCAAGGCGCCATCAATCCGGCTCAAGGAGTACGCTTATCGCGAGGCCCGCTATACTATGTTGGCGCGGGGCAATCCGGAGCTGGCGGCATTTCTGCTCAAAGAAGCGCAGGATGATGTCGAGCGGCAGTGGCGCGTATACTCGGCTCGGGCCGCGATGCCGGGCCGCGGGGAGACGCCAAATATCGCTCCCGCGGAGAAACCTGAAGATAAGTCCGAACAAAAGCTGGCGACTGAGGCTGCCGGAGGTGCGGAATGATCGATTTATCAACGAACTATCTTGGTATGAAGCTGAAAGGCCCCGTGGTGGTTTCCTCCACGCCGTTGTCGGAGCCGATTGACAATGTTCGCCTCATGGAAGATTGCGGCGCCGCGGCGATCGTGTTGCACTCGCTCTTCGAGGAGCAATTGGCTCTGGAATCGCGGGCGCTGGACGATGATCTGTCGAGGGGAACGGATTCCTATGCAGAGTCGCTCGGCTACCTGCCGGACATGAAGGACTACTGCATGACGCACGAAGCCTACCTGGAGCATGTGCGGCGTTGCAAGGAGGCGGTGAAGATTCCCATCCTGGGCAGCCTGAATGGCGCCACACCCGGCGGATGGGTGCGCTTTGCCAAGGATATGGAGAAGGCCGGCGTCGACGCCATCGAGCTGAATACTTACGCATTGGCCACGGACAAGAGCCAAACCTCCGCGGAGATGGAGGGGCAACTGCTGAAACTTGTGTCCTCGGTTACCGCCGCGGTCAAGGTGCCGGTCTCTGTGAAGTTGTCGCAGTCATTCACCAGCCTGCCGCACCTGGTTGCTCAACTGGAGGCGGCGGGAGCGCGCGGCGTGGTGATATTTAACCGCCTCTATCAGCCGGACTTCGACATAGAGACTCTGGAAGTGAGGCCCACACTGCACTTCTCAAAGCCCTCGGAGTTGCTGCCGCGGCTGCACTGGGCGGCGATTCTCTACGGCAACGTGAAGCTCGACATCGCCATCACAGGCGGCGTTCACTCAGCCGAGGACGTACTCAAGAGCATCATGGCGGGAGGAAGCGTGGTATTGATCGCGTCAGCCCTGCACATTCACGGCATCGAGCACATACGGAAGGTACTCGATGACATGCATTACTGGCTGGAGAAGCGCGAGTATGCCTCGCTGTGGGAGACGCGGGGATGCCTCAGTCGCCGCTCTGTGCCTGACACCTCCGCGTTTGACCGCGGCAACTACATCAAGACGCTCAGCTCCTATAGCTTGCGGCAGACAATCGCGGCGTTCTAAGAGCTGCGAATCCAGCATGACCCCGGGTTTCAGAATCGAAACCTGGGGCACGCGGCCCGTGGCTGATTTCATCAAGGAGGAAGCCGATGAAGAGGGCCATATATTTCATACTTCTGCTATGCGCGCCGGCATTGACGGCAATCGCCTCAACTCCGGCGCGCTCTGTTTCAACAGATGTTTCTCAGCAGGAGAAAAACAAGGCCGTCGCCCGGCGGGTCTTTGAAGAGATTTTCAACCAGGGAAAGTTTCAGGTTGCGGACGAGATTTACGCCCCGGATTTCGTCAATCATGGATTGCACAGGGATGCCAGTCTGCAGGAGGATCAGGTTGCGGTTCACTGGGAGAAACAGGCTCTTCCCGATATGAAAATGACCGTGGATCTGGTGGTTGCCGAGGGCGACCTGGTAACCGTGGTGTGGAGAGGGCGCGGAACCAACACCGCAGCGGCAAGCCCATTACCGGCAACCGGCGTAAAAGTGGAATTTAATGGCATCACGGTATGGCGTATCGTCGATGGCAGGATACGCGAGGAGTGGACCGCCTTCGACAAACTTAGAGTTATCCGCCAAATTGTAAATCAATTGAAATGGCAACTATTAGGGCTTCTGTGCGCGTTGGTGATCCTTCTCTGGTTCATTGGCAGATTACTTCGAATGCTCTGGCAAAGATGTGTGACTGCCAAAGGATAAGTTCCTATTGGTAAAAGGGAGCGGATATGGCGCGCGGGCAAGGATTATTTGGATTGTTAGCCGGGACACTAGTTGGGATTTGTGTCACGGGCACGGCGCAGGCACCTGTCAAGTATGAGCCGACGATCGCATCGCTCGACCAGCATCAGGTTCCTTTCTGGTATACCCACGCAAAGCTGGGCATCTTCATCCACTGGGGGCTGTATTCGGTGCCGGGATGGGCGCCGTTGTCGCACCCCAACCACGATTTCTCGTCGGACGACTACATACGGAACAATCCATACGCAGAGTGGTATTACAACACCATGCGCATCGATGGCTCACCCACGCAGGCTTACCAGCGCGAGCACTACGGAGCGGATTTCAACTATTACGACTTTGCGCCGGTTTTCAATCGCGAGATTCAGAAATGGAAGCCGGACGAGTGGGCCAAAATCTTCCGTCAATCAGGGGCAAGGTACGTAGTGCTGACCAGCAAGCATCACGAGGGCTTCACGCTGTGGCCCAGTTCAGTTCCCAACCCCACGCTTCCAGCAGACCGGCAGCACGCCTCGCGCGACATCGTAGGCGAGCTGACGGCCGCGGTCACCAAGCAGGGGATGCACATGGGGCTGTATTACTCCGGCGGGTACGACTGGACCTTTGTGCCCGGGCCTATACGGAAAGCAGAGGATTACGAGACGGTCAAGCCGCAGAGCGAAGAATATGGCAAGTATGCGTGCGCGCAGATTCACGAGCTGATTGAGCGCTATCACCCCTCGGTGCTGTGGAACGATATCGATTGGCCGAAGACCGGTAAAGCCCTGGAGGTGGAGGCCGACTACTACAACGCGGTTCCAGAGGGCGCTATCGACGACCGCTTCGGTATAGCGCACGCGGACTTCACCTCGCCGGAATACACAAAGCCAGACCAGATCATCAAGAAGAAGTGGGAGGAGTGCCGCGGGCTGGGCCGGTCCTTTGGCTATAACCGGGCTGAGGGCGAGGCGGAGACGATTGCGCCGGGAGAATTGATCGCTTTGCTGGTGGATATTGTAAGCAAGGGCGGCAACCTACTGCTGGATGTGGGGCCGGAGGCCGATGGAACGATTCCGCCGGTGCAGATGGAGCGGCTGAAGGAACTAGGCGCATGGCTCAAGCAGAATGGCGATGCGATTTACGATACGCAGCCATGGGGACATGCGGAGGGAAAGACCGTCGAGGGCGATGAGCTGCGCTACACCTGGCAAGGCCACATCAATGCGATTTTGCTGGGAACTCCCAAGGCGAAGACTGTGACCTTCGAGGATTTCCAATGGACACCTAACATCAAGGTTTATCTCATTGGCGCGAGGGGACGGCTGAAACAGCTGAAAACCGTGGCGGCAAGCGAAAACAAGCTGCAGGTCCGGTTGCCTGAACAACTTCCGGGCAAGTATGCCTATGTGCTAGAGATTCACCGTTACATGCATTGAGACTGTTGCGGGAGTTACTGGCTGTTAAGTAGGCGGAGGACGGTTTCTTCGATCAGGCGGCAGGCGTTGGGAAGAGCGGCATCTCTGTCAATACGCTTAGCTTCTATCGCCTGCGATAGATTGTGGCTGCGTTATGAGAGAATAACTGGAATTAAAACACATGAACAGGATTATCAGTTACGTTATTCTCGGGATTCTCATATCGACGGTAATGGGGCAACATCCTAGTCACCGTCCAGCACTTGCATATAGCAAAGGGGACACTGTAGTATTGGCTTCGATCAATGATGAGACAATTAAGACAATTAAGACCCCGATTGACATCGGAGAATTCTCGATCTCACCGGACCTAAAAAACCTCATTTTGATTCCATCACATCCGGGGAAATACGGCGCAAAAATGTATCTGTACAAGGTGGAATCGAAGGAGCTGATACAAATTCCAAAGAATTCCATCAATGCAGCGCCAGGAAAAAGTGGAATCTACTCTGATCCGCAGTTCTCTCCGGATGGCTCTCGTGTCCTGTTCGTGGCTCATTCACAGGCGGAGGGAGATCTTGTTGAAGGGTCTGGACCACTCGCTGTCCTTGACATGAAGAGCTTACATGCAACTGTTCTTCAGTCAACGAGCAATATTGATGGTCTGGGGCCTGATTTTGCCAATAATCCGAAGTGGAGTCCAGATGGTAAAAATATACTCATTAACTTCGAAGGCTCAATGGCTATAACAGAGCAGGATGGTAAATCTCTTCGAGATCTGAGCGATTTACCGCCGCATATCTCGTATACAAAGAGTCCGTTTACATGGAATAAGGGGATTAACTGGATAGGAAATAATTGTGTATTTTATCAGGCCGGTAATGATCAGAATATGATTAATCAAAGTGGGATGTCGTTTTTCGTGTTCAATATTAAGAACGGCGAGAATTATGAGTCAGCAAAGGTTCTTGGACTCACAAATAAGGAATTGGATGGTCTATATTCATACGTTTATCCCAATGCAATTGTGATGCAGACAAAGCCTGCCGACCGTGGCTACGAATGGAGAATTGTGGGCTATATTCTGGTAACTAGAGATGGCGTACGAAGTAAATTAAAGTTTGATGGCTATTCAACAGTCCAGCTACTCCAACGTAATGTAGTGAGCGAACTGCCTTCTGAGTGTAAGTGAGTTGTCGGTTTTCCGATTGCGTGGTTTTGATCTAACTTCATTCTGATTTAGGAAGCCATTGCAGCACAACCTCTTCAATCATCTTGCAGGCATCGGGAAGAGCTGTGGTCACGGCGGGGCTAAAGTGTTCGCCCAACTCGGTTGAACCGGCGCCGATGGTGAGTTGCAGCGCCTCGCGGGGCAGGGAATTGTAGAGCTCTTGGCCAAGTGCAAGGAGTTCGGCTGCGCCGAGGTGATGGGTGTTGAGTTCCGGGCCGCTGGCAGACGGCTTGACGGGCGTGAGTTTGAGCGAGCCGGGTTCGGAGCCCAAGGAGCAATCAATAAACAAGACTGATTGGGCGCGGGCAACGTCTTCAGCCAGTTCTGGAGACCATTGATGGTCGGCGATGACGCGCACGCCGGGTTGCCCGGAGAAGCGTTGCTCGGCCCACTCGGCAAGCCAAAGCCCGACGCCGTCATCTCCGCGCAGCGTGTTGCCGCAGGCGAGGATGAGGCATCGGGGTGGTGTCAGACTCATAGATTCACCTGTTAGAAACCCCACCCTAGCCGCAAAAACAAAGACGCGGCGAGGGTGGGGCACCCATTTCTGTTATATAGCTAGCGGACGAGCCGGTCCACAATTTCGCCGTCGGCGTTGACCAGCGTGACAGCCAAGGGCATCTGGCCGAAGGCGTGGGTGGAGCAACTGAGGCAGGGATCGAAGGTGCGGATCACGGCCTCGATGCGGTTGAGCGCGCCCGGTGTGAACTTTCCGTCCTTCACGTAGGCCTTGGCCGACTGAAGAACACCCTTGTTCATGGCGTTGTTGTTATGGCCGGTGGCAACGACCAGGCTGGCCCAGGTCATCTTGCCGTTCTCGTCCACCTTGTAGTGATGATTCAGAGTGCCGCGCGGGGCTTCAATCTGACCCGCACCCTCCAGCCGGTTGACGCCGGCCGTGGAGCGAACGTGCTTGTCGAGGATGAGCGGATCGGCGAGAATCTGCTCGATCTTCTCGAGACCGTAGAGAGCCTCGATGAGGCGCGCGTGGTGATAGAAGAAGGAGCTTTCAACCGGCCCGGTAGCCAACTGCTTGAACTCGGCCAGTTCCTTGTCGGCTTGCGGCGTTCCCATGCTCTTGACGATGTTGAGACGCGCCAGCGGGCCCACACGATAGCTGCCCTGGGGATATCCGAGCGGCTTGTAGTAGACGAACTTGGTGTAGCTGTAGTTTTCAACGGCCTCGCCGAACTGCTCGGTGAAGCGGCTGGCGGTGATGCCGTCCTCGATGACAGCGCCCTTGGGATCAATGAGCCGCAGCGCGCCGTCGGTGAACTCGATGGACTCGTCTTCGTTGATCAGGCCCAGGTAATTCGAGGGGAAGTTGGCGAAGACACTGATCTCTTGCTTGAAGGAGCCGGCGATCTGCTTGTAGGCACCGAGCGCCAGCTTGAGGTTGGCGTAGGCCTGAGGAATCATAGAGAGCATCTCGTCGCGATGTGCCAGGGAGAGCGGCTCGGTGACACCGCCGGGAACTACCCAGCCGGTATGGATGCGCTTGGTGGCGAGCAGCTCGATGATGTGCTGGCCGAAGCGGCGCAATCCGATGCCGGCCAGGCCCAGGTCGGGACGTGCGGCGGCCACACCGAAGATGTTGCGCGCCATGGGGTCGGACTCCATGCCCAGCAGCAGATCAGGAGAGGAAAGATGGAAGAAGCTGAGGGCATGCGACTGGACGAGCTGGGCCATATTCAACAGGCGGCGTAGCTGCGCGGCGGTATGCGGAATGCGGACCGCCATGATGGCCTCGCAGGCGTTTGCAGAGGCCAGCAGGTGAGAGACCGGGCAGATGCCGCAGATGCGCGCTGTGAGGCTGGGCATCTCGTAAAACGGCCGGCCTTCAGAGAACTTCTCAAAGCCGCGCACTTGGGTGACATGAAAGTGCGCGTCCTCCACCTCGCCCTGGGGGTTGAGCTGGATGGTGATTTTGCCGTGGCCTTCAAGGCGCGTAACGGGATCGATGGTGATGGTCTGGGTCATGACTCAGGCTCCAAAGCGGGTAAGGGCTGAAATATCCAGCGGCGCACCGGTTAGCAACGCGGTCAGCGCTGCGTGAAAGGTGTCGGCGGAGGGCGGGCAGCCGGGCAGAAAAACGTCTACTGCCACAATCTCGTGGATGGGGCGCACAATCTTGAGCAGCTTGGGCACCACGACGCAGGGAATCTGCTGCTGCGCGCTGGCGTTTTCGATGTATGCCCGGTTTAGAATCGCCTCTGGCCCGATGGGATTGCGCATGGAAGGCACGTTGCCGGCCACGGCGCAATCGCCCATGGCGATAAGCATCTTGGAGTGGGCGCGAACCTTCTTGATCTTGGCCTCGTCGTCCACCGAGCCTACGGCTCCCTCGACCAAAGCGATGTCCACCTCGTCGGGAAAGTCCTTGGCGTCAACGAGAGGGCTGTAAACCACATCGATCAGCTTGGACAGTTCGAGAATCTTCTCATCCATGTCGAGGAACGACATATGACAGCCGGAACATCCGTCCAACCACACAGTTGCCACTTTTAGTTTGCTCATCGCGCTTCCCTCATAAGGTTCAGGTAAGGCAGAAAATCGGGATACTTGGGGTGTTCGGAGCCGATCTTGCTCTTGTCGAAGAGGGCTCCGGTGGGACAGCACTGCACGCACTTGCCGCAGCGGGTACAAGCGGAGCTTCCCCACTCCTGGTGCAGGTCAGTGATGATAATGGAATCGATGCCGCGGCCCATCACATCCCAGATGTGCGCGCCTTCAATCTCTGCGCAGACACGCACACAGCGGGTGCACAGGATGCAGCGGTTATGGTCAACGGTGAAGCGCTCGTGCGAGGCATCCACAAACAGCGCGGGGTTGCGATAGGACAGGCTGATATGAGTCAGACCCTGGCTCTGGGCCAGCGCCTGCAGCTCGCAGTGGCCGTTGGAGACGCAGACCGAGCAGATGTGGTTACGCTCGGCGAACAGCAACTCAAGAATGACACGGCGGTGTTTGCGAAGCCGCTCCGTGTCGGTGGAGACATCCATGCCTTCGTGAATGTGGGCCACGCAGGCGGGCAGCAGCTTGTTAGTGCCCTTGATCTCGACCAGGCAGAGGCGGCATGCGCCTACCGCGCCAAGGCCCTCCAGATGGCAAAGGGTAGGAATGTTGATATCATTCTCCAGCGCCACTTCAAGGATGGTCTGGCCGGAGCGCGCGCTGACTTCCTGACCGTCGATGGTGAGAGTTTTGACGCCCATGCTCTCGCTCATGCCAACACCTCCTTTGCAACGACTACGGGAGCGGGCGCGTCCATATTGCAGACGCCGGCCGGACAGCGCTTATGCTCAATGTGTTCGATGTACTCGTTGCGGAAGTACTTGAGGGTGCTGAGCACGGGATTGGGCGCCGTCTGGCCCAGTCCGCAGAGGCTGGTTTCCTTGATGGTCTCGCAAAGGCTCACCAGCAGGTCCAGATCTTCCATGGTTCCTACGCCGGTGCATATGCGGCTGAGCAGGGTGTACATCTGCGCCGTGCCCGCGCGGCAGGGAATGCATTTGCCGCAGGATTCAGTCATGCAGAACTCGACGAAGAAGCGCGCCACGTTCACCATGCAGGAGGTGTCGTCCATGACGATCATGCCGCCGGAGCCCATGATGGAGCCGACCGCCATGAGGGCGTCGTAGCTGACGCCGAGGTCGAGCATCTCAGCAGGGATGCAGCCGCCTGAAGGACCGCCGGTTTGCACCGCTTTGAGGGTGTGTCCGGCAGGCACGCCGCCGCCGATGACCTCAATAATCTCGCGCAGCTTGATGCCCATGGGCACTTCCACCAGGCCGGTGTTGGCGATCTTGCCGGTGAGGGCGAAGACCTTGGTGCCCTTGCTTCTCTCCGAGCCCATGTTGGCAAACCACTTGCCGCCGTTGCGAACGATGGGCGCGATATTGGCGAAGGTTTCGACATTGTTGATGAGCGTAGGCTTGCCGAAGAGGCCGCTGACCGCCGGGTATGGAGGCCGCGGCCTGGGCGCGCCGCGCTTGCCCTCAATGGAGGCCAGCAACGCCGTCTCCTCGCCGCAGACAAAGGCTCCGGCGCCGAGGCGGATTTCGACATCGAAGTTGAAGGGAGTATTACAGATGCCGTTGCCCAGCAATCCGCGGCGGCGAGCCTCACGGATGGCAGTGGTCAGACGGGAGACGGCAACCGGGTACTCGGCTCGGACATAGATGAAGCCTTTGCTGGCGCCCACGGCGTAAGCGGCGATGGCCATGCCCTCGATGACGCGATGCGGGTCGCCTTCCATCACGCTGCGATCCATAAACGCGCCCGGATCGCCCTCGTCGCCGTTGCAGACCACGTACTTCAGCTCGCCCGAGGCCTTGGCCACCGTACCCCACTTCAACCCGGTGGGATAGCCACCACCGCCGCGCCCGCGGAGGCCGCTTTCGGTGATGCGGTGAATCACGCCATTGGGCGTCATTTCGGTGAGCGCGGTCAACAGAGCCTTGTAACCGTCACGGGCAATGTAATCGTCGATCTTCTCAGGATCTATGTAGCCGGCATTCTCCAGCACCACCCGCACCTGCTTGTCGAAGTGCTCGTTCAGATCGCACTGCAACGCGGGGACTGGCTTGCCGCCCAGGCTCTTCACAATTACCTCGGCATGGCCGGCATTCACATGGTGGTAGAGGGTCTCTTCAGGGTCAACGCGAACCAGAGGCCCGGAAGAGCATGGTCCCATGCACCCGGTGCGGCGGATCAGCACATTCTTGCCGGACGAGGCAACGGCCTTCTCCAGCGCATCCCTCAATTTATCGGAGCCCTGGCTCATGCAGGCCAGGTCCATGCAGACATTCACTTCAAAATCGTATTTATCGTTCTCCTGGCAGACGCTTTTGGCAACCTGCTCGAGCTCTTCAAGTGTCATTCCACTGCCCACCTTTCCAGTTGCTCGAGCATCTGTTCAGAGGTCATCTCGCCCACCACTTCGCCATCGCACAACACCACGGGCGCGCGACTGCATGCGCCTACACAGCGGGCGGTCATCAGGCTGATCTGGCCGTTGCTAGTTGTCTGTCCGCGGGAAACACCCAGGCGCTTTTCGGCCGCCGCCATCAGTTTGTCGGAGCCCTTGATGTAGCAGGCGGTGCCGGCGCAGACGGTCGCTGTGTGTTTGCCGGGCGGTTTCAGGCTGAAGTAGTGGTAAAAAGTCACCACCCCGTAAGCCTGGCTCAGCGGCACACGCAGGGAGAGGGCCACAAAACGAATCGAGTCGTCGTCCAGATAGCCGAAGGCTGACTGAACGGTGTGGAGCGTCTCAATCAGCGCATGACGGGCAAAGCCATTTTTGCGCATGGTGCCGTTGACAATCTTCCATCGATTATCGTTGCTAGGCAGCGGCGGTGGGGTAAATGCAGGCAAAAATCCTCCTGAACACGGATGAAAACGCAAAGCGATTGCACATACGCGCCAGGTTCCATGTCTGTCTTTGTTATAGGCCCTCGCACGTGTTTTTCTTCGTGACCACGGTCACTTGGAGTAGGAGCGAATTCCATTCCCTTTAGACAGGAAAATGCTCAGAATAGGGCAAAATTCGTCCCATTATCCCAGCGACGGCAGGCGGTCGGAGATTCCGAAGAGGAAGATGATGCCGATGATGAAGCTGTAGGCGGCGCCGGTCCAGGCGATGGCGTGGTAGAGGCGGGGATGGTGGTGGCCGCTGGCGTTGAAGGCTCCGCCCATGGTGGCGGTCATCAGGGCATTCATAGCCACCAGACCCGCGGCGAATGCCGCCAGGCCCATTATGCCGCGCGAGGTGCCGCCCAGGTTGGCGGTGAGGAAGAACAGGGCCAATTGGCTGGGGGTTTCAGCGCCTATGCCGTGCAGGATGCCGATGACAAAGACTGACTTGCCGTTGTACATCCATTGAAAGCGATCGGGTTGAGGCGCCTGCGGGTTCCAGGTGCGGCGAAGTTTCCACCCCATCCAGAGAACTCCGTTAATGGCGATTGCCAGGCGGCTCTCGACGCGGCTGTGAGTGTGACCATGCGCATCCTTGCGGAGAATTCCCGCCACCACTCCGATGCCGAGAACGATGAGGGTGAGGCCGATCAGCCGCTCCGCCCAGTGGTCCAGCCCCTCGGGCAGTCCCAGATGCATCTCCAGCACGGCGATGCCCAGCACGGCTACCGTGAAAGCGTGGCCCAGGGCGTAGGTCATGCCCAGGCGCAGGCCGCTACGCCAGTTGCGCTGCACGGCGGTGATGTCGCTGATGGCTGCCAGATGGTCGTAGTCGAAGCCGTGGCGGAGCCCCAGCAGAAGACAGGAGCCGAGCGCGGCATCGAGTTTCCAGTCGCCAAAAATCGGTATCACGAAAATCATTATAACGCATACGCGGCAGAATCATGCTGGAAATTAATCTGGTATTGTTACTTCGCCGAGCGCAATTGGATGTGGTAATCCGCATAATCGATGGTGACGACAGTCTGGCCAAATAGAAAGCTGCTGGATACGGCTCGTGCATGGGTAGCCATGGCGAACCCGTTTATGTTGACGTATTGGCGCAACATCTGCGTGGGTCCAGCCCAGATGGATGGGCTCTTCGATCCAATCCCCTCGATTTTAACAAGGGATTCGTCTTTGGCATCTACCCACATGGTTCCCACAATGAGATTGGGAGCCTTGTGTTTGGGGGTGATGTCCAGAACGAAGCATTCCCTATCGTTCAGCAACTGTGTCCCGCCAGGCTTCAACTTCATCTCGTAATTTGCCGAGATAAACCATGACGCCTCGCGGGTGACCGGATCGTTGATGTGTTTCTCATTGTCCAGCAGCGAACTGAAGACCATCTTCTTCACGATATCCGGGCCGGATTGCGAGAGGATGGTATAACTCTTGCCTTCATCTCTCTTGTAGAGGGTCTTGACGGTCATCTCCGCCATCGGCTTGGCCGCGTCTTTTCCCCGGTAGACGGCATAGTGCTCGGTCACGGTGAATTCCGCGATGCTATCAAACCTGGCTTGAACCGCCGCGTCAATGCCATGAATCACCGCGGCAGCATCGGGCTGCTGAGCGTGAACGGTGGTTGTTGTCAGCGCGGGCAGAAAACAGGCAATGACCAGGGCTTGAGCCGTGCCCGGCCGCCAGCCATGCATTCTGCTGAAACTCCTCGCAATCCAGCTCATCTAATAAGACAGTTTAGACGGTTCCGGAGTATCGGTCATCAACAGGAAGCAAATGCCCGCATTCGGGATTGAGCAGGATGAGGCAGATAGGCGATGATGCGCTATGCTGGATTGCGGCGTGAGATATAGCTATGGCTGAAGAAACCCATCCAAAACGAGAACCGCGCGAAGTGCTGAAGAGGCGGAGTGTCGCGGTTCGCGGTGTTGTGCAGGGGGTGGGATTTCGTCCGTTTGTCTACCGGCTGGCCCTGGAGGAGGGACTGGCAGGATTTGTCGGCAATGATACCGATGGGGTGACCATCGAAATCGAAGGGCCGGAGAAGAGAGTGGAGACGTTTCTCGACCGGCTACGCTCGCAGGCACCGGCCCTAGCGCGAATTGACGCGATTACAGTGTGCGAGATGGCCCTGGTAGGGGATTCCGGATTCCAAATAATTGCCAGCGAGGTTTTGGGACGGGTGAGCACTGGAATTCCGGCGGATGCTGCCACATGCCCGGATTGCCTGCGCGAATTGCTGGACCCCAGGGACCGCCGCTACCGTTATCCATTCCTGAACTGCACCAACTGTGGTCCACGCTTTACCATCACGCGGCGGATTCCCTACGACCGGCCGCAAACCTCAATGGTGAAGTTTCCGATGTGCGAGGCCTGCCAGCGGGAGTACGACGATCCGCTGAACCGGCGCTTCCATGCGCAACCCAATGCGTGTTGGAAGTGCGGGCCGCGGGTTTGGCTCTTGCAGACGGTAGATTCCGAATCTATCTCGGGTGACGAGGCAGTGAAGCAGACGCTGCAAATGCTGATGGCAGGGAAGATTGTGGCCATCAAAGGAATCGGCGGATTTCACCTCAGCGTGGATGCGACCAATCAGGATGCAGTGATGCGCCTGCGCGAGCGCAAGCACCGCTATGGTAAGCCGCTGGCAGTGATGGTGCGCGACCTGGATGCGGCACGGAAGGTCTGCGTGCTGACGACTGAAGAAGAAGAGTTGATGTCGACACCAGCGAGGCCGATTGTGTTGGCGCGACGGCGCGACGGCTGTGGAATTGCGGAGGGAGTTGCGCCGGGGATTCCATGGCTGGGCGTCTACCTGCCTTATGCGCCGCTGCAGCATCTGCTCTTTGCCGATCCGCATGTGCATGCGCTGGTGATGACCTCGGCCAACCTGAGCGAGGAGCCAATTGCCATTGATAACGCAGAGGCGAGGACGCGGCTGGGTGGGATTGCCGATGCCTTTCT
This sequence comes from Occallatibacter sp., assembly GCA_050012015.1. Taxonomy (GTDB): domain Bacteria; phylum Acidobacteriota; class Terriglobia; order Terriglobales; family Acidobacteriaceae; genus Telmatobacter. Next base: position 262,050 of record JBEKHZ010000001.1, read on the forward strand.
GATGCACGACCGCGAAATACTGCAACGCTGCGACGACTCGGTAGCTGCCATGGTAGATGGAGCGCCGCAACTGGTGCGCAGAGCGCGCGGATTTGTGCCGATGGGTGTCGCGTTGCCCTTCGATGTGCCGCATATGCTGGCTGTCGGAGGCCACATGAAAAATGTCTTTGCCTTGGCGCGGGGGCGATTTACCTACCAGAGCCAGCATTTGGGCGATCTGGAGAACCTGACGGGTCTGGAGTTTTTCCGCGAGTCGCTCGATCACCTGATGCGGACTTTTGAGATTGAGCCGAAGACCGTGGTGCACGACCTGCATCCGGGCTATCTGTCGACGGCATGGGCACGAGAGTGGGCGCGGGAACGCGGACTACAATCGATCGCTGTGCAGCATCATCATGCGCACGTGGCCGGGTGCATGGCCGAGCACGGACTTACGGGCAAGGTGATCGGTATGGCGCTGGACGGCACGGGTTACGGTAGCGATGGAAAGATTTGGGGAGGGGAAGTGCTGCTGGCGAGCCTCGCAGGATTTGAGAGATTTGCGCATCTCGATTATGTGCCTATGCCCGGAGGCGAGGCCGCAATCAAGGAGCCATGGCGCATGGCGCTGGGAGCCCTGCATGCGGCGGGATTCGATGTGGAATCTGTAGAGTTGTTGAGGCTCGTAGGCGCGAGCGAGAATGAAATCCGCGTGCTGGCGCGGATGGTGGAGCGGGGCGTGAACGTTCCGCTCACCTCGAGCCTAGGACGGCTCTTCGACGCAGTGGCGGCTGTTGTGCTGGGACGGCGCGTGGTGGATTACGAGGCGCAGGCGGCCATTGAGCTGGAAGGACTCGCTGTAGATGAACCTGACGACGTGCCCGGCTATGCGTTGGAGTTCACTGAAGGAGATTGGGCAACACGAGTGCCGACGCGGATGAGCGCAGATTCATTGTGGCGCGAGTTACTCTCAGATTTGCGTGCTGGGATGAGCAAGGCGCGGATTGCTTCGCGCTTTCATGCTGGAGTGGCTGAGGGATTTGTCAAAGCGGCGGTATTGGCGCGGAGTGCAACCGGAGTGAATCAGGTTGCGCTGAGCGGCGGGTGTATGCATAACCGGAGACTGGCGCGGCTGCTGCGGATGAAGTTAGAGGCTGAGGGATTCGGGGTTTATCAGCATCGCAACGTTAGCCCCGGGGATGGAGGGCTGAGTTATGGCCAGGTTGCGGTGGCGGCAGCGATCCTGAGTCATCCTCAGTTATTCGGAGATGCGCACTAATTGCTCTGCTTCTTCGCGCGGACCGAGGATGGAGACGCGGGGGACGCGACCGCGCACCATGGCGACCTCATCGCAGCGATTCAGCCGCGGGCAACTCTGGCAGTCCTTGAAGATCTTGTCGGGCAGTTCAGTTTTGTCTTCGACAGTGCGGAAGCCAAACTTAAAAAAATAATCGGGGATGCGGGTAAACAGGCAGATGGATTGAATGCCATGCTCCTCGGCCTCGGCGATGAGCGCAGAGAGAATGCGGCTACCCGCTCCCTGGCTTTTGGCGGCCGGCATTACAGCAATGGAGCGCACCTCGCACAGATGCGGCCCGTAAAAGTGCAGCGCTCCGCAGCCCACGAAGACGCCGCCATCAGACAAGGCGACGGTGAAGTCGCGGATGTTTTCGCATACCTCGGCGAAGGAGCGGTGAATCAGCGTGCCATCGGGCACAAGCGTGTTGACCAGATCGCAAACGTTGGGCGCGTCCGTGAGCAGGGCCTTACGAATCAGCATGAGCGGCCTCCTGAGCAAGGGCGTCAATGCGTTTTGATGCGGTGGCCAGGGCTTCTTTGACGCGCTCCCGCGCGGTTCCTCCCGTCACGTTGTGGCAGTCGAGCGTGGCAGTAAGCGTGATAGCTGCGTAGAAATCCTCCTCGAATTCTTTGCCAAACTTGCGGAGTTCGTCAAGAGTGAGGGAGTCGAGTTCAACACCTTTTTCAATGGCGTAGCGCACGGCATTGCCAATTATCTCGTGGGCGGTGCGGAAGGGGACGCCCTTATGAACGAGATAGGTAGCGGCAGCCATGGCATTCAGGCAGCCTGACTGAGCGGCCTCACTCATGCGATCGCGATTGAATTGAAGAGCGGCGGTAAAGCGTGCCACGAGCGTAAGCATCTGAGGCACAAAGCTGACGGAAAATAGCTGCTCCTGAGTTTCCTGCAAGTCCTTGTTGTATGCCAGAGGCAGGCCTTTGAGCAGCAGCGTCACTGCTTCAGCCGCGCCGTGAATGCGCCCGACCTTGGCGCGGATAAGCTCGGTGAAATCGGGATTTTTCTTTTGCGGCATGGCGCTGGAGCCGGTCGAAAATGCCTCAGGAAGGGTAACAAAACCGAATTCCGCGGTTGCGAAAAGCGTAATCTCTTCGGCAAAGCGGCTCAAATGTAGACCGACAAGGGTAAGAGCTTGCAAATATTCCAAAATTAAATCGCGGTCACTGGTGGCGTCGATGGAGTTGGCAGTGGGCGCGGTGAATCCTAACTCGCGCGCGGCGATGGTGCGGTCGAGCGCGAGCGTTGCGCCTGCTACCGCGCCGGAGCCCAGTGGACAGTAGTTGAGCCGCGCGGAACAGTCGCGCAGGCGGTCAGCATCGCGCAGAATCATCTCGACGTAGGCCAGCAGCCAATGCGCGACCAGAATCGGCTCGGCGCGTTGCAAGTGAGTGTAACTGGGCATCACTGAATCGCCGGCGGTGCGGGCCTGATTTACAAGCGCTTTGGCCCAGGCGGCCAGAGCCTTCTGCACGAGGCTGATCTGCTCGCGCACATAAAGGCGAAGGTCGGTGGCGATTTGCTCATTGCGGCTGCGCCCGGTATGTAGCTTGAGACCCAGCGAGCCGACTCGTTCGACTAGCTTCAGTTCTACAAAATGATGGATGTCCTCGGCGGTGGGGTGATCGCGTACCAGCGCTTTGCCTGCCTCCGACGAATGCTCGGCGGCAATTGCATCGAGCGCCTCGCGGAGCTTCTCTGTTTCATCTTTGGTGAGAATCTTTGCGGCACAGAGGGCGGAGGCATACGCTTTGCTGGCGGCTATCTCCTCACCGAGAAGCAGCCAGTCGAAGCCAATGGAACGCTGCCAGGATTCGAATTCGGCATCCAGAGGCTCGCGAAAACGGCCGGACCACATCTTCCCGGATTGTTGTTCGTTGAACATTGCTTTAAGCATACCTCAGGCTATTCGTTCTTCTTGCCGGTGTCGAGCTGGGGCATTTCGCTGCCTTTGCTGATCGTGAGAAGGCCTGTTTTGGCGTAGGTAAGGAGCTTCTTCCGGGTGTCTATGATGTCGAGGTTGCGCATGGTGAGTTGTCCGATGCGGTCGCGCGGGGAGAAGGCAGATTCAGTCTTCTCCATACTGAGGCGCTCGGGATGATAGGTGAGGTTGGGCGACTCGGTGTTGAGAATCGAGTAGTCATTGCCGCGGCGCAACTCGAGTGTGACCTCGCCGGTAATGGGTTTGGCGACCCAGCGCTGGGCGGATTCGCGGAGCATAATCGCCTGGGAGTCGAACCAACGACCCTGATAAAGCAGGCGGCCGAGCTTGCGGCCATTGTCGCGGTACTGTTCGATGGTGTCCTCGTTGTGGATGCCGGTGATGAGGCGCTCATAAGCGATGAAGAGAAGGGCGAGGCCCGGGGCCTCATAGATGCCGCGGCTCTTGGCCTCGATAATTCGGTTCTCAATTTGGTCGGACATGCCGAGGCCGTGGCGACCGCCAATGCGATTAGCTTCGAGAAGGAGGTCAACGGGGTCATCGAATTGCAGGCCGTTGAGGGCTACGGGCGAGCCCTCTTCGAAGCGAACGACGACCTCTTCGCGCTGGATTTCGACATCATCGCGCCAGAATGCCGTGCCCATGATGGGGACGACGATCTTGACGGACGAAGAAAGATGCTCCAGGTCTTTGGCTTCATGCGTTGCGCCAAGGATGTTGGAGTCGGTGGAGTAAGCCTTTTCAGCCGACATCTTGTAGGCGAAGCCGGAGCGCTGCATGAAGGCAGACATCTCGGCGCGGCCGCCTAATTCGTGGATGAAAGCGGCGTCAAGCCAGGGCTTGTAGACCTTAAGTTCAGGATTGACGAGCAGGCCGTAGCGATAGAAGCGCTCGATGTCGTTGCCTTTGAAGGTGGAGCCGTCGCCCCAGATGTGGACATCGTCCTCCTTCATTGCAGCCACCAGCATAGTGCCCGTGACGGCGCGACCGATGGGGGTGGTGTTGAAGTATGGAACACCAGCCGTCGTGATGTGAAATGCCCCGGCCTGTAGCGCGGCGATACCTTCACGAACGAGCGGGCCGCGGCAGTCAATGAGGCGTGCCTTTTCAGCGCCATACTCCAGGGCCATGCGCGGGATGGCGTCGTAGTCAGCTTCGTCGGGCTGGCAGAGGTTGGCTGTATAGGCGTAGGGGATGGCGCCTTTCTGCTTCATCCAATGCAGGGCGGCGGAGGTGTCAAGCCCGCCGGAGAAGGCGATGCCGACTTTCTTACCGATGGGCAGGGATTCGAGAATTACGGACATACTAATGAAACCTCAGAAAGAATTTAGCTGTACATCATACCATCGAGCAAGTTCAAGTGACGTTCCCCACTTCACCAAATCCCGATTGTCTCCGTACCATCGATCTTGCATTACAGTCGCCTCTCTGACGATCAAAACCATGCCTCAGTGGCTAAAGCCCGCGTTGTATTGTTGTTTTTGCGGCACGGCTAAAGCCGTGCCCTTTCAAAACAGCGACGTGAGCAAAAGGTCCCTATGAACTCCATTTCACAGCGCCCCTACGGGGCTGATTTCGTTAATATGAACCTCATCCCAGGACTGTGCTTCGCTTGTCCTGGGCTATTCTCATGCGCTCCCTACGGGAGCTTTTACTTCAATCCTCCCAGCAGCAGCAGCAGCAGGGCTTTTTGAGCGTGCAAACGGTTCTCGGCCTGATCGAAGACGATGGACTGCGGGCCGTCGATAACCTGGTCTGTAACTTCGGCGTTGCGGCGCGCGGGCAGGCAGTGCATGAATACAGCGTTCGGTTTAGCCTTTGCCATCAGCGCTTCGTTAACCTGGAAGGGCCGGAAGATAGGTTCGCGCTTCGTGGACTCGTGCTCGAAGCCCATGCTGACGCATACATCAGTGTAGATTGCGTCCGCGCCTTCGGCAGCGGCTTGCGGGTCTTGCAACAGGCGTAGCTCGCATCCATTGGCCTGGGCAATATCCCGTGCCTTGGTCACGATCTCGATGTCTGGCGAGTAGCCGCGCGGAGTGGCTACCGTCACATTTACTCCCAGTTGCGCGCCGGTCAGCATTAGAGAATGGCAGACGTTGTTTCCGTCGCCTACATAAGTAAAGTTCAGTCCTGCCGCGGAGCCGAAGTGCTCATCGAGAGTCATGAAGTCGCCCAGAGCCTGGCAGGGATGCTCGAAGTCGGAGAGCGCATTGATAACCGGCACTCTCGAATGAGCGGCCATTTCGGTGATGGTGTCGTGCGCGTAGGTTCGCAGCACGATCACATCGACCCAGCGCTCCACGTTGCGCGCCACATCAGCAATGGACTCGCGCTCGCCGAGCGGTGAACTAGTATGGTCGACAAAGATGGCGTTGCCGCCCATGGTGTTGATGCCGGCCTCGAAGCTGAGCCTTGTGCGCAGGCTGACTTTCTCGAACATCAGCACCATCTGCTTGGCGTCCAGGGCATGGCGATACTTGCGGGGATCACGCTTAACGTCGTGGCCAAGCTTAACAATGGCGCGCACCTCGGCGCTGGAGAGATCGGCAATGGAACATAAATCCTCACCGGCAAGCCGCTCGACAGCGGCAAGAATGTCGGGGTCCCTCTCGACAGAAACGGCGGGTGCCCGGGGTTCAATGACTGCTTTGCTAGCCACGTGCTTGTCCTCCTGTGGAGTCAACTGCGGTTGCGGGTGCAGCTTGTGCAGCATGTTCGGTGAAGATTTCGTCCAGCGCGCGGATGGCGATATCGACGTGGGCGCGTTCGAGGATATAGGGCGGCAAAAAGCGCAGGACGGTGTCGCTGGTGCAGTTGATGACGATACGCCGCTTGAGCATCTCGGCGACGGCCAGCTTGGCCAGGTCGGCGGAGTCGACCTCGGCTGCAATCATCAGACCCCGGCCACGCACGTCAATAATGGATTTGTGGCGCAAGGCCAGGGCGTGGAGTTGTGCGAGGAAATAGTTACCGACATCGGTTACATTAGCCAGCAGGTTTTCCTTTTCAATGGTGTCAATGACGGCAATGGCCACAGCGCATGCCAGCGGGCCTCCGCCGAAGGTGGTGCCGTGCATGCCGGTGTGGATGGCGCGCGCGGCCTCTTCTGTGCAGACGACCGCTCCCAGGGGGATGCCGCCGGCAAGAGGCTTGGCCAGAGTGGTTACGTCGGGCAGAACGCCGTAGTGCTGATAAGCGCACCACTTGCCTGTGCGGCCCATGCCGGATTGAATCTCATCGGCAATAAGAAAGGCTCCAGTCGAGCTGGCCAGAGCGCGCGCTTCGGCGAAAAACTCCTGCGTGAGCGGGCGCACGCCGCCTTCGCCCTGGATGGATTCGACGAGGATGGCGCAAACTTCACTGGAGAATTTGGCGCGCAGGTCGAAGATGTCGTTGAACTTTACAAAATCGACGCCGGGAACGACGGGGCCGAATGGCTCGCGGTACTTGGCCTTGTGCGTAGTTGAAACGGAGCCGAAGGTGCGGCCGTGGAAGCTCTGTTCAAGGGCGATAAATCTTGTGCCGATCTGCTTGCCTTCGCTGCGTAAAAGGCCGGCATGAGCACGGGCAAGCTTGAGAGCGCCCTCCCAGGCTTCAGTGCCGGTGTTGGCAAAGAATGCGCGATCAAGGCCGGTACGTTCGGTAAGCCGCTGCGCCAACTCCGCCTGGCCCTCGTGGAAAAACAGATTCGAAATGTGAATGAGGGCGCGGCTCTGTTTCGCAATTGCATCTGTGATGGCAGGATGGGCGTAGCCCAGCGCGTTGACGCCAATGCCGCTCAACAGGTCGAGATAGCGATCGCCCTTTTCGTCGATGAGGTGTACGCCCTCGCCGCGGACGAAGAGAATGGGGTTGCGGTCATATGTGGAAAGCAGCAGCCGTGCTTCGGCGGCTTGAATCTGTTCGAGCCTGGTCAGTTTTTCCAATTTCATCTCTCCTGGTCCGTTTGTCCTGCGGACCGCTAGGCCACCATGACTTCGGTGCCGTGGGCTACGCGTGAGTTGCACAGGTCGGGAAGGGAACTGGCAGCTTCAGCAGGCAGAATTCGTACGCGCTTGACGCCGTTCAAAAGAGCCTCGCGGCAGGCGCTCAGCTTGGGCAACATGCCGCCGGAGATGACTGCACTCTTGGCCATCTCGGCGATCTGGTCGATGGAGAGCCATCGGAGCACAGCGCCATTCGCGCCCTTGACGCCGAGCACGTCAGTCATGAAGACCAGCGCATCGGCGCGGCAGGCGATGGCGCAGGCCGCGGCCACTTCGTCGGCATTGACGTTGTAGTATTCGCCGTCAAAACCGAGCGAAATGGAGGAGAGCACGGGAACGCCGTTCAACTGCCAGATGGCGTCGAGCCAGCGCGGATCGCTGGAGGCGATCTCTCCAACAAAGCCAAGGTCGGGAGTGGTGAGCTTCTTGCGGGCGCGGAAGATCAGTCCGTCGCCACCGCACATTCCCATGGCAGGGACGCCCAACGCGCCAAGGCTGGCTACGAGCTGTTTGTTCACTTTTCCAGCCAGAACCATCAACGCCACGTCGCGGGTTTCAGCGTCGGTAACGCGCAGGCCGTCGATAAACTCGCTCTGCTTGCCCAGAGCCTTCAACATGCTGGTCAACTGCTTACCGCCACCGTGGACCACGGCAACCTGATGGCCATCCCGCACCAGTTCGGCAATCGCGCGTATACAGCCCTCCAAAAGCGAAGGAACTTCAAGGCCTGCTCCACCCAATTTGACGATGTACTTCATTCAAAGCACTCCGTGGCAAGTTTCATACGAGGCCTTCCGATTCGGGCCAGCCGAGCATGACGTTCAGATTCTGCACAGCCTGACCGGACGCGCCCTTCAACAAGTTATCCAGGCAACTGACAATGACCGCGCGACGTCCGTCGGTTGCGAGCTGGAATCCGATATCCGCGTAGTTGGTGCGGACAGAGTATTGAATCTGCGGCAATGATTTGTCGTAGAGCCGAACCATTGGACTGCCGGCAAAAAAATCCTTATAAACCCGCAAGATGGTGTTCTTTGTTTGCGGTTCGCGAAAAGGCACATAGATGGTGGAGAGTATTCCGCGCGGAATAGGCAGTAAGTGTGGCGCAAATATGATTTCGTTCGCGTTAATGCCGATCTGCTCCAGCAACTCCCCGGTGTGGCGATGAGTAAAAACGCTATATGCGGAGAGATTGTCGGCCGCGTACATGAAGTGCGTCCTGGCGGAGGGTGCCTTGCCCGCGCCGCTTACGCCGCTCTTGGCATCGGCGACGATACCACACTTCAGGTCAACCAGACCAGCGGCAACCAGCGGCCGAAGAGGAAGAATGATGGAGGTTGCATAGCAGCCGGGGTTGGCAATCAGACGCGCGCCGGCAATCTGAGCGCGATGCAACTCGGGCATACCATAGACGGCCTGCGCCTGCATGGCCGTGGCAAGTGCGGAACCTTCGTCCTCGAAGGCATAGACAGAGCGGTTGGCCGCTTCATTCAGCCGCCATGCCGCACTCAGGTCGATGACGCGCAAACCGCGCTTGAGCGCCTCCGGCGCCCATTCCCGCGACTGCTCGTGGGGCGTGGCGAGAAATAGGACCTCAACACCCCGGCTGGCCAGCAACTCCCACGTAAAAGGTTCCAGCCTGAGGTTGCCGCTGCCGCTGGAATCGGCCAGTTGCGGGTGAATCTCGCTCAGCGGAACACCGCCCCGCGCCGCGTCCTTCTCGTCCACACGCCCTGCAAATACCGGTGGCGTGCCTTGGAGACGAGGGTGCCTCAGCAGCAGCCTTGCCAGTTCAGCGCCTGCGTACCCGGTAACTCCCACTACAGCGGTTTGTATCGCCTTGGTCATGATTCCAGCATCACTTTCAATCGGGATTCCACATCGCCTGCACGGCGATGGTCCGAACAGATAATCAGCACCGTGTCATCGCCTGCGACAGTGCCTACAATATCGCTCCAGCCGGCATGGTCCAGGGCCATGGCCAGTGGCTGAGCGCCTCCAGCCGTCGTGCTCACAACCACCTGGTTCATCGCCCTGCGCACGCGCAGCCCGAAGTCTTCAAGCATCTCCTCCAGTGATGGCGCGCTGTCATCCTCGATTGCGGGACCTGTGCCATTCGAAAATGTGTAGCCCCTGGGGCCTTTGAGGAGGCGCAATTCATGAATATCGCGTGAGAGCGTGGCCTGGGTCACAGCAAAGCCGCGGCGGCGCAGCTTGCGCCGAAGCTCATCCTGATTGGCTACCAGCCCATGAGCCACCAGTTCACGAATCGCATTGTGACGCAGAGTCTTCAAGAACCTCTCCCAGAAAAACGAGGGTGTAATAATGATTGACAACCGTACCCGTATAAATATACATCAATAATGTATAAGTATGCAAGGCTATGTCACATCCGGTGGAAAACCGGGGCTAAAATTATGTTTTTGCAGGACTGTACCTCATCCGCGCTGTTACACTTCTGTAGTAATTCGTGGCAGAGGCATTACGCGTGACACATTCGACAAAAATGGCAAAGACCCCTCAGATAAACACTATCAATGACCTGTTTCGCCGTGTTGCAGCGGCAGCAAATTCCCGAGCCATCCTTTGGCAGGACGAATTTGGCCTGTGGCAACCCATATCCTCGGACCAGATCTACCAGCGGGTGCGGGCGCTGGCCAAGGCGTTTCTCAGCTGGGGCGCGAAAAAGGGCGATCGTATCGCACTTATCGCCGAAAACCGCTGGGAATGGGCGGTCACTGACTTCGCCACGCTGGCTATTGGAGCGGTGGATGTGCCCATCTACCCTACGCTTACAGGCGAGCAGATCGCCGTGCTGGTGGCTGACGCGGGCTGCCGGATTGCCGTAGTCTCTACACGCCAGCAGTTCGACAAGCTGAACGCCGTGCGCGGGCATACGTCGCTGGAGCGCATCCTCATGATGGATTCCGCCGTGGCGCCCGAGGGAGCGGTCGCATTCAGCGAGGTGATGGCCGGGGCAGATGAACGCGGCGCGGAGCGTGACCCGGTCTTCGACGCGCTGGTGCGCTCGGTCGAGCCAAAGGATATGGCCACGCTGATTTACACCTCCGGAACCACAGGCGAGCCTAAGGGAGTGGTGCTTACCCACGGCAACATGGCCGCCAACCAGAACTATGCTCCAGAGGAATTCAGTTTCGATTCCACGGATGCTTTAATCTCCTTTTTGCCTCTCTCGCACGTCACGGCGCGCGCTCTGGACTACATCATGTATCAGTTCGGTGTGCAGGTGGCCTATTGCTCCAAGTTTGACAAGCTGCCCGAGGCCATGCGGCAGGTTCGCCCCACGGTTTTTGTCGGCGTGCCGCGGGTATTCGAAAAGATACGCCAGGAGATAGAGCGGCGCGCGGGGCATTCGCCAGTCAAGAAGCGCCTGCTCGCCTGGGCGATAGGCGTGGGTGCTGGTCACGCGGATACGGTTTATGACGGCCGCCGGCCCTCTTCGCCGATGTGGCGTCTGGCCGACAAGCTGGCCTACTCCAAAGTGCGCGAGGCCTTCGGCGGAAGGGTGAGGATCTTCGTCCCCGGCGGGGCGCCCCTGGGCATCGATACGGCGAAGTGGTTTGCCTCGGTGGGAATTGCTCTCTGGGAGGGCTATGGGCTAACCGAGACCTCGCCAGTCATTGCCCTCAATACGCCTATCACCCATCGCATAGGCTCCGTCGGCAAACGCGTATCGAATGTAGAAGTCAAACTGGGTCCGGACGGAGAATTGCTGGTCCGCGGGCCTTCGGTCTTCTCCGGTTATTGGCAAAAGCCGGAGCAAACCGCTGAATGTATCGATCCCGAGGGCTGGTTCCACACTGGCGACATCGCACACATCGACAGCGATGGCTTCGTCTTTATCACCGATCGCAAGAAGGAGCTGCTGAAGACCTCGGGCGGCAAGATGGTGGCGCCTCAGCCGATTGAAAATAAGCTCAAGAACAGCATCTTCGTGGCTCAGGCCGCTCTGGTGGGCGATAAGCACAAGTTTATTTCGGTGCTTATTTCACCCAATTTTGTAGCTCTGGAAGAGTGGGCGCATCACCACGGCATAGAATCAACAAATCGAGCCGAACTGGTGGCCGACAGCCGCGTGGTTGCGCTCTACGCCAGGATTGTGCGCGAGGTGAACGCTAGTCTGGCCAATTTTGAGACTTTGAAGCGCTTTCATGTGGTGACAGACGAGTGGACGCAAGAGACGGGTGAGCTGACGCCCTCAATGAAGCTCAAGCGGCGCGTGATTACGGAGAAATACGCGAGCCTGATCGGCGCACTTTATGAGGATGAAGCAACCTCGCGCGGCGAATAGGGAAGGTCAGGCCTCGTTCCAACTCCTTGCCAAAGTGAGCGCGCTTGTCCCACAGGAAGTGCAGCCCGCGAAAGAACGGCGCGCCCCAGGCGCCCACTGCAAGCAGGCTGCCGAAGAAGATGACAGCGTCAATAGAAAGCCTCCCGGAGCGCGACCAGTAAGCATTCGGTTCCAGATCCAGCCAAAGCGCAAATTCATCCAGGGTCAGCGCCGCACCCACCCCATAGCTGACGGCCATCAAGCGGCTGAAGAAGATGGAAAGCGGGGAATGGGATCGCCCCAGGTCCATCAGCCAGCCGTAACCGACCAACAGCAGGATCAAAATCCCCCATACCAGGTGGTGAATGTGCCGCCCATGCACCATCACCCACTGGAACGGCCCCTCATTGTTCTTATGCACAATCATCCACACCAAAAGCCGCACGCCGATAAAGGTCACCAGGAAGGCAACAGAGGCGATGAACATGCGCCGCCGCGGACGGTCGGGGATGGTGGCGCGCACCAGGTATCCCAGCCGGGTCAACTGCAGAAGGACCAGCAGGACAACGACGACCAGACTGGCGAATGCCAGTAAAAACAACGTTCCAGAACTGAGCATAATTTATTGAAACACTCCGAGCATTTAGTTACAAGATAAGCCTATTTGGGTACGGGATCGGAAACGTGAGCCCGGTCACGATTAATCTTTACAGCGGCGGGGTAAACTGATTAAGGCGTCGAGAAGGGCAGTGATCGCCCCAACGAAGAAGACTATCGTTGGCGACGAAGCTTCCCCTACTGGACGTACTGCACAGGGAACTATTCCGGCCCGGCTTTATGAGCCGCGTCTTCGATCAGGAGTATGAACGATGCGAGTTGCTTTGTTAACCGGCGGCGGCGACTGCCCCGGACTGAATGCGGTGATCTACGCAGTTGTGCGCAAGGGCATCAACCACTATGGCGATGAGTTTATTGGCTTTCTCAACGGCTGGCGCGGAGTGCTGGATAACAGCTTCATCCCGCTGAACCTGGAAAACACTGACGGTATCCAGTTGAAGGGCGGCACCATCCTTCACTCCTCGCGCACCAACGTCAAGAAGATTCCCGGTGGAATAAAGAAGGTGCAGGAGGTTCTGAAGGCCAACAAGATCGATGCGCTGATCGCCCTGGGCGGCGACGACACGCAATCCGTGAACCTCTACCTGAACAAGCACGGCGTGCCCAGTGTGGGCGTGCCCAAGACCATCGACAACGACATCAGCGGCACCGACCAGACCTTTGGCTTCGACACCGCTGTCATGATCGCCACCGAGGCTGTTGACCGCATCCACACCACCGCCGACTCGCACAATCGCGTGATCGTGGTTGAGGTGATGGGCCGCGATGCCGGCTGGATCGCTTATGCCTCAGGCGTGGCCGGCGGCGCCCATGTGATTCTGGTGCCCGAAAAAATGATAAACATCAACCACGTCTGCAAGCTGCTCAAGTACAACTACGACCACGGCAAGCATTATGGCGTGGTGGTGGTGGCCGAGGGCGCCAAACTGCCCAAGGTTGGCAAGGTGATTAACAAATCGGCTAAACTGGATGATTTTGGGCATGTGCGCTTTACCGGAATAGGCGAAGCCCTGGCGAACTTGATTGAAAAGAAAACCGGTTACGAGACCCGCTCTGTGAACCTGGGCCACACCCAGCGTGGCGGCGTTCCCACAGCCTACGACCGCATCCTCGGCCAACGCTATGGCCTGCACGCCATCGACATGGTTCACGAGAAGAAGTGGGGACGCATCGCCGTGCTCCGGGGGCTGGATATCACCGACATCCCCATTAAAGACGCTATTGCCACCAACCGGAAGCTCGACCAGCGATTCTTTGACGTGATCAAGGATTTGGAAGCGAAGGTTTAGCTGCCGCAGTTGAGCTATAAGCAGAAAGCCATCCTCATCTGTGGGTGGCTTTTTGCTTTCTGCCTGCCGTAGAGTTGGATTGTGCTGTACCGCCCTTACACGCCGCAAGACTTTGACCAGCTATACGCCCTAGAAGAGCGTTGCTTCGAGCTGCCCTTTCGCTTTAGCCGCAGAGCGATGCGGTTGCTCGTCAGTCTCTCAAATGGGGCGACCTGGATTGCGGAAGAGGACGGGAAAATGGCCGGCTTTGCCATTGTTGAGTGGAATCAAGAACCGGGCAAAGTAGTTGCCTATATACAGACCCTTGAGGTTTCCGCTGAACAGCGCGGCTGCGGCGTAGGGCGCGAGCTTCTCTTTCAAATTGAAGGCTCTACACGTAATGCGGGCGCCGGCATGATCTGGCTGCATGTGGAGACAGAGAACACAGCTGCCATCCGGCTCTACGAGGCGCAGGGCTACCGCTGCGAGGGTAGGCAAGAGAACTACTATCCACTTGGCCGCGCGGCGTTTATCTACAAGAAACGGCTGAAGGAGGAGGCCGCGAATTAGCGGCACTTTCATTCCTGCACGTCCGGCCTGCTCAATATCGCCAGCTCGTGAGGTCCGCACCGGCGGGCGCGGTCTTTTGCATGCGATCCAGAATTTTGGGCATGTACATGGTGTTGTAGTGCAGCCGCGAGTATGCGTTGGGCAGAGTGGGATCGCCGTTCCAGCAGTGTTCGGCGCGCGGACCGTAGGTCACTTCGCCGCCATAGGGTGGATTCTTCGTAGACTTCAGAAAATCTTCCATGAGATAGACGGCATCGTTGAGAAAGTACGTATCGTCGGAGCCGACATAGATGTGGATTTTGCCCGCTAACTCAGGACCCAGCTGTGGCCAATCCCGCTCCAGAATCGCTTCCAAATCGTAGTGCTCGCGCCAGTACTCGGCAACTTTGTGGTCGATCTCGCCAGTCACCTTGTCGTAGATGGGGGCGGGATAACCATCATCACCCACCGGGCCGAAGACCGCCTGCCAGATGTCGTATTGCTCGCCCGAGCGGCCATGGTCGCCCAGTGCCAGCTCGTAGGCATTGGCCTCTTCAGTGGTGATGAGGGTGTGGCCCAGGTAGTCGCGCATGGAGGGCTGCGCCATGCGCTTGTGAGCGCCCTCCAGGTAATAGAAATTGTTGTCCGTGTAAATGTCGATGTTGGTGTAGGCGTGGAAGTCAATGGGGTCGGGGCAGGCGGCAAAGGCGCCGTTGTAGTGCTCCGGATAGAAGACCTGCACGGCCAAAGCCTCCCAGCCTCCTGTCGAGCCGCCGTAAACAAATCGCGCCCAGCCCTGGCCGATGGCGTGAAACTGCTTTTCAATGGCCGGAATGAGTTCCGTTTCAATCGCGTCGCCGTAAGGCCCCACGTTGGCCGAGTTCACGGCATAGGAGTCGTCATAGAAGGGGTTGGCATGCTGAATCTTGATGATAAGCACCCGCGGAAAGCCCGGAGCAATCCACTGTTGATAGAACTTATAGGCCTCCTGCTGCTGAATGCGGTTGTAACCGGCCAGATGGAAGCGCTCGCTGTAATCGGGCTTTAGGTCAGGGTCGGGCGGGGTAATGCGGAAGTCACTGAAATCATTGACAAAATGGTCGTGAAAGATGATCAGCGGGAAGCGCGCTTCGGGGTGCTCGTCGAAGCCCTCTGGCACCAGCACGATGGCGCTCAAGTACATCGGCCTGCCCCAGAATTTGGTCAGAAAGGCGCTCTGGATGCGAATGTGGCGGATGTACTTGGTGTCGGCTGTCGCGGGGATGGGCTGAATCGTTTCGGTCAGCGCAATAGAGATGGTCACACTAGGCTTGACGGTGACCTTCATCGGCTTGGAGTAGAGGTTGCCGGGTGAGATGTTCCAATGCTGGCCTTCGCCCTGGTCCATGTGCAGCTTGACCGTTTTTCCATCCCCGCGATGAAAGGTCTCGTATTTGTTGAGCACAGCCTGAACGTAGTATTCGCCGGGCGGAACGTCCTTGAGGTTGCGAATGGGATAGCCCCAGGCGGTGGCATCCACAATTGCGGGCTTGCCGGGCTGCCAGCCGTCCACGGTCAACCCGAAGACAAGCTGCGTGCGTAGGGAGTCGTCAATCTGGTTGCGCGGCTCATCGCTGGGGTCTGTGGAGAGGCAGATCAGCAGCCGCCCGTCGAGGCGCTGCGTGCTGACGTCTCTGGGGAAGGTGACGGAAAACGATTGGGCGGCGAGGGCAGCAGGGAAAAGCAGAAGGAGGGCAAAGGCGATGCGCTTCATGATGGCTAGTCTACAGGGAGGGGGAAATGTGGGTCGAGGATTTGGAAACCCAGGTCTCGGAATTGAGACCTGGTTCCCCGGTTCGCAGTTTACTTGTTGTCTGCCTGCGTCTTCTTGATAAACGCTGCCACGCGGTCGTGCAACTGCTTTAGGCTCTCGTCGAGGACGTAGACCATGTGACCGGACTCGTACCAGTCGTACTCGATGTTTTTGGCCAGCGATTGCGGGATGGGCAGGTGCTTATCCTCGTACTGGGCGGCGAAGAAGGGCGTAGCCAGGTCGTAGTAGCCGCCGTTGACCATGATCTTCAGCCGGGGATTTGTCTTCAGCGCCTCGGCCAGGTCGTTGGATACGTTCAGGCTGATCGGGAAGCCATGGTGCACCAGATCCCACCGTGTGCCGCCGAAGAGCGCTTCCGGCAGGTAGGTCTGGCCCTCGCCGTACTTCAGATCGCGGCGCACGTAGTCGTTGAAGAGCGAGACGTAAGCCGAGGAGATGGCCGAGCTTTGCGGGTCGTACTCGGCGGACTGGCTCAGCGAGTCGAGGTTGGGTCCGGAGAAGCGCGTGTCCAGCCGGCCGGTAGTCAGATCCTGGTCGTCCTGCAGTGTCTTCTCGAACTCGCCGCCGTTTACCCGCAGGTTGGCCTTGAGCAGGTAGGCCACGGGCAGGCCGGTGTAGCCGTGCAGCTTCTCGGCCACCTGCTGCTTCTCCTCCGCGCCAAGGTCGGTTCCCAGGGCCAGTGCGTGCGCATAGGGGCCCATGGCATAGTCTTCGGCCTCTTTGAGGAAGGGCTCAAGTGCGGCAGGCTGCTGAGGCAGCTTTTTGTGGTACCAGGCAGTGGCCGCATAGGTGGGCAGCGCCAGCACGTAGGGCAGGTCAACGCCGGGATTGCCGGTGGGGAAGTCGATGTCGGTGGTGAAGTTAAAGATTTGCGAGAGCAGAATCACGCCGTTCAGGTCGATGTTCTTGCTGTTTTCCAGGATGTTGGCCAGCACGGCGGAGCGGGTGGTGCCGTAGCTCTCGCCAAATATGTACTTGGGCGAGTTCCAGCGGTTGTATTTGGTGATAAACCTTGCGATAAAGCGGGCAAAGGCGTTGGCGTCCTCGTCCACCCCCCAGAAGGCCTTTTCCGCGTCTTTACCGGTAAGGCGGCCGAAGCCGGTGCCGGGCATGTCGATAAAGACCAGGTCACTGGTATCGAGTAGCGAGTAGGCGTTATCGACGAGTTTGTAGGGTGCGGCGGGCAGGTGCTGGTCGCCGCTGGTAACCACGTGCTTGGGGCCCAGCGAGCCCATATGCAGCCAGACGGTCGAGCTGCCTGGTCCGCCGTTATAGAAGAAGGTGATGGGGCGGTCCTCAGCCTTCGCGTCTTTCTTGAAGTAAGCGACGTAAAACATACGTGCAACTGGGGTTGCGTCCTTCGGGTCTTTAGGGTCGGAGAGAGCAAGCTGGCTTCCGGGCTGCGGTTTGCCATCCATGCCCAACTGCGCGTCCTGGATGTCGGTTGAGCCAACGGTGAGCGTGCCGGCGATGGCCGTATAGGCGATCTTCTCGCCTCCCACAGTGACCATGCCTTGCGTCGTAACTTCAGCAGGCGGAGCCTTTTCGCCGGTTTTGTCGGCTGGCTTCTCTGAGGGCGCGGACTTGTCGTCCTCGGCGCGTACGAATGTGGGCAGAAACAGCAGGGCAACCGTTAGCGCGGCTGCCAGCAGGCGGTGAGATGAGCGCATTTTTGTATCTCCAGAAGGGGAATCGCTTGAAAAAACAGTATATATCTGCGTTGATGCTTCATTCAGGATATGTTCCGCCAATCGAGGATCACCTTTCCCGAGTTTCCCGCGTGCATGGCGGCAAATCCCTCTTCAAATTGATTCCAGGCCAGGCGGTGAGTGATGATTTTGCTGATATCCAGACCCGACTGCAGTAAGACTGTCATCTTGTACCAGGTTTCGTACATCTCGCGGCCATAGATGCCGCGAATCGTGTATTGGTTAAATATCACATTGGCCCAGTCAATGGACATCTCTGAGGGAGAAGGTATGCCCAGCATGGCGACCTTTGCGCCATGGCTCAGGTTGGCCAGCAGTTCGCGAAAGGCATGGGCGTTGCCGGACATCTCCATGCCCACATCGAATCCTTCCTGCAGACCGAGTTTTTTCTGTACCTCTTGTAGGGTTGTATCGCGGGTATTGACAGCCTCTGTGACATGGGCTGCATGTTTCGCAAGTTCCAGCCGATAGGGATTGATATCGGTAATCACAACTTTCCGCGCGCCGGCATGCTTGGCAACCGCGGCCGCCATGATTCCGATTGGGCCCGCGCCGGTGATCAATACATCCTCACCCAGCACGGGAAATGCCAATGCCGTATGCACCGCGTTGCCAAATGGATCAAAGATGGCTGCGATTTCCAACGGAATATCGGCTGCATGGTGCCAGATGTTGGTCATGGGCAGAACGATATATTCCGCGAATGCGCCGGCTCGATTGACTCCTACTCCGTGCGTGTGCGCGCAGAGATGCCGCCTACCGGCCATACAGTTGCGACAGCGTCCGCATACAACATGTCCCTCGCCACTCACCCGGTCGCCAATCTTAAAATCGGTGACGTTCGAGCCGACCTCCACAATCACGCCGACAAATTCATGGCCGATTACCAACGGAACAGGGATCGTCTGCTGCGCCCAACTGTCCCACTCATAGATATGCAGGTCTGTGCCGCAGATTGACGTCAGTAATACGCGGATCTTGACATCGTTGATTCCAATTTGCGGCTCCTCAACATCTTCAATCCACAGTCCGCGCTCGGCACGTGACTTAACAAGAGCTTTCATCTCATTCTCCCTTTCAGATTTCCAAGGATACAAATGGCAGCGGACTGGATAACCGTAGACCTTTCACCGCAGACCTGTCTTCTGCTCTTATTCTCGAATCTCCTACTTCTGCACCTTGTCAAACGGCTGTTTCTCTGTGATTCTAGGCCGGTTTTCGGCTTGCAACTCCCTGGCAACCTGCTCCACCTCGCGGAAAACGCGTAGCAGGTTGCCGCCCAAAATCTTGCGGCAGTCCTCGGCCGTATATCCACGCGCCATCAGGGCCTCGGTAATCTTGGGCAGATCGGCGGCCGAGTCGATCCCCTCGGGGAGCTGGCCGCTGATGCCGTCAAAATCCGAGCCCAGGCCCACGTGGTCCACGCCAGCCACTTTGGCTACGTGGTCGATGTGGTCAATGAGCACTGATAATGGAGGGCGGGGGATGCGGTCGCCATACTGGCGCTGGAGCTTTTCGATCTCGGCATAGGGAATCGGTTTGCCTTCGGCTATGGCCTGATCCTTGAGCGCCTGGACGGCCTTTTTCATCTCCGGCTCGAGAGCTTTAGCAGCGTCACGATAGGCCTGCGACAGGAATCCGGAGTAGAAGTTGACCTGGATAACGCCGCCCTTGGAGTTGGGACCGCCGTAGCGGGCCACGGCGCGCAGCATATCGTCCGTCATGTTACGCGGGGCATCGCAGAGAGCGCGCGCGGACGAGTGGGAGGCAATGACCGGCGCGCGGCTGATGTTCAGCGTCCGGTAAAAGGTTCGGTCAGAGACGTGCGAAACATCCACCATCATACCCAGCCGGTTCATCTCGTAAACCACGTCTTTGCCAAACTCGCTCAGGCCCTCTTTGGTGTGAGGTACGGAGGCGTCGTCGATGTCGCTGGAGCTGTCGGCCCAGCCGTTGGAGTTGTTCCAGGTGAGGGTCATGTAGCGCACGCCGAGCGCATAGTACTGGTGCAGCAGCGGGATGGAGTTTTCAATTGAGTGGCCGCCCTCGATGCCCATCAGCACCGCCATCTTGTGATTGCGGTGTGCCAGCTCGATGCCTGCCGGAGTGGCGGCGAACTCGAGTTTGTCGCGGTGCCGGGCCACCTGCTGCCTGACGGAGTCGATCAGTTCCAGGGTCCGGTGGGCATACTGATCCTTGTATTGCACAGGATCAACCCAGATGGAGAAGAACTCGGCGCCCAGATTTCCTTTATGGATTGAATCCAAATTCAGGCCGCCTCCCTGCAAAGGGTCGCCCAGATCAAAGTGTTCATCCACAAAACGTTGCGGAGTGTCGGCGTGGGTATCGATAATCAGGGCGGAGCGATGTACCCCTCCGGGGCTTAGTGTTTTGGTTGACATTTTATGGTCCAGATTAGTTGGGGTTTGGGCATAAATCAGTGCCGGAAGGGCGGCGAGAAGCAGAGTGAGTGAGAGTTTGGAGGAAGACATAGGCTTGGGATGAGTGTATACCCAGAAAGCAGGAGAGTTGGAACAGGGAATAGACAAATCGCAAGGCGCTGGCCTTCGACTGTCACGAAAGTGTTGTGCTACCATGGCCGACGGAGGAACTTGAATGAGAAAGTCTGTTCGTTTTGTAGCAATTATAGCCTTAGTATTGTTGCCGGCAGTTTCGTTTGCCGGGGATCGCTTCGACGGCAAGTGGCTCACGACCTACACATGCCCGGCTAAGGGAAACACCGAGGGATTCACCTGGAAGTTTGTCAGCGTTGTCACTGGCGGCGCCTTTTACGGGGAGCGCGGCACGGTGAGAGAAGGAGAACCCGGCTATTTTCGGGTCGAAGGAGCAATCAAGGATGACGGCTCCGCCAAGCTCTCAGCCCATGGCGTTGTCGCTTCCCGGAAGTATGCCCGCGGAGCCTTCGCCCATGAGGGTGCGGATTATAGCTTTGAAATAAAGGCCCAATTCAAGGAAACAGAGGGCACAGGCACCCGCAATGAAGGGCTAGGTGTTTATGGACGCCCCTGCACCTTTGAGTTTGTGAAGCAGTAAGCCACTCAGGTTGCTTTGAAAGGCGCCAGCCGGCTGAAATCAATATGTCCTGGATAGGATGGTTTCAACCCATCCATTTATCCCTGGGGGATTGCCTTCCGCCGGCCACAGATTTCCCTTGGCAATCTTATCCGGGATTCCCTACCATAGCTCCACGAGGGGAAAACGATGCGGAATTCCGTCCGGCTTTTCACCGCCATTACGCTGTTTCTTCTACCAGCGGTCTCACTTGCTGGGGGCGAGCGCTTCGACGGCAAATGGCTCACCACAGTCTCTTGCGATCCGAGTCGTGGCGCTCTGGGCTTCTCCTACCGCTTCGTCGGCGAGATCAAGGACGGCAACTACCGGGGATTGCACGGTACAGAGGGTGAGCCAGGCTTCCTGCTGATCGAAGGCAAGATTGCCGATGATGGCACAGCCAGACTTTATGCCGAAGGCCGGACAGGCTCGAAGGAATATGTTCCCGGACGCGACACCCCGAGCGGCACCGAGTTTGGCTATCACATCAAGGCCCAGTTCAATGATCGAAGCGGTACAGGCACCCGCGTGGAAGGCCGTCCCTGCACCTTCGAGTTCGATAAGCAGTGAGCTGCCCAGCAGATCGGTCAGCTCTTCAACTGCTTCCCGATTAGCCGGTCGACCAGCGCTGTCAGATGCTCTCCCGTGCTCGGCAGAGTGAACGCCTGTGCTGCGGCATTCCAGTCCAACTTGAAGCTAGTGGAGAGCGCTGAAATCCAGATCTGGCGCACAGGAGTGTTCGGCGTAATCACGAACTTGCCAGCCGGCTCCTCGAAGGTTATGTTCAGCGCACCACCCTGTTCATCGACCTCAAAACGGGCCTCCGCTTCCTCCTCGCGTGCAATCAAATGCTGCAACAGCGAGTCTAGAGCAATTTCGGACAGACGGCGGAACTCCAGTTCGTCCAACATAGCGACAGTGTAACAAGTCCGGACAAGGTAATAAAATGCGTGTGCCATGGGTGATGGCCGGGTTGTTGGCGGTGGCGCAAGGGGCTTGTTGTGCGCATGCTCAACCGCCGATGCCGGTCGACCAACTGGTTCGTGAGGTCGTCTACAACGAGCTCAACGACCATGTTAGCCACGGCTATTGGCGCTATTGGGTCGAGAGCCACACGCCAAAGGAAACGCTCCGCGAAGAGTTTTTGGAGACCGCCGAGGGGCCCATCTCGCGGATCGAACTGAGCAACGGCCATCCGCTCGATGCCCAGGGGCGCCAGTTGGAGCAGGCACGCCTTTACCGTCTGCTTAACTCCCCCGCCGAGCAGGCTCGCCATCGCCAGGAGTATGACGACAATGAAAAACGCATCGGCCGCATCGTCGCGCTGTTGCCCGATGCATTTCTCTATGAATATGTAGGGGAGGAGAACGGCTGTTATCGGCTGCGCTTCCGCCCCAACCCGGATTATCCAGCCCACTCCATCGAGGCCCGCATCTTCCACGCCATGAACGGGGAACTGTGGGTTAACGCCACGTACAAGAGGATGGTTCGCCTTGACGGCCACCTCAATCAAGATGTGAGCTTCGGCTTCGGTATCCTAGGCCGGCTTTATCAGGGTGGTTGGTTCAGCCTGCAACGGACCCAGGTCAGCTCCACCGACTGGAAGACTGAGCGATTCGAGTTGCATATGAAAGGTCGCGCCATTCTCTTCAAAATCATCACTCAAGAGATCAGCGAGCTGCGAAGCGGCTTTTCTCCTGTGGCAACAAGGCTGGACTTGGTCAGTGGAGCAGCCCTGCTCTATAGGATCGACCCTGAAAGCGCCCAGGTTTCAGCAACCAGCTTTTCCGCGGATCGCGAATCCTCGCATCCGTAATGGATGATGCTGCATTCCGGGCAAACTGCCTCAAAATCGAACATAAAATATGTCAAAAGTCACCTCTTTCACGCTGTCTGCCTTTCAGAATATGGCTGCATAAACAAGAACTTGCATGAAGAAAGCGCAGGAGTGTCCTGAATTTGTACACAAATCACCGAGTCTATTCATGTTTTCGCTCAGCCAGCCGATTGACACCGTCAGGGGAGTTCCCGAACGGAGCAGACAAAGATGGAGATCGGCCCGGTAACCGGCGTTCGCATCATACCGATGGTCAGGCCTAAGGAGGATGATCTGGGTATGACGGATGTGTATGAGGTAGAGCGCACAACTCGAACCGGCGACGAGATCTACATACCCAGCGACGCCAAAGCTGCCAGCGGCTTTGAAGACGAAGATGATAAATATGAGGAGTTGGAAGAGGAGACTGATGCAGAGAGCAGGGTTAGGACTGCTGGGACCAGCAAGATCAGCCGATTCGCGTGAACTGTTCAATATGCTGAAAATAAATGACATATCATATGAATAGAATTTCTAAATCAATCAAATATCAGAAAATCCGGCCTATTTTCACTAAATATTAACCTTACGAATGTTGAAATAACTCAATTGCTGTGCTAATTTACTAACCAGTTAGTAAATGGCGACACAGACCCCATCCCGTACACAGGCCGAGCGCGCTGACCAGACCCGTGCACGCATCCTTGATGCAGCCGTCAGGCAGTTCAGCGAAAACGGCCTCGCGGGCGCGCGTACCGAGCAGATTGCCGAGGAAGCCGGCGTCAACAAGGCATTGCTTTACTACTACTTCAAAAGCAAAGAAGACCTCTACGCCGCGGCTCTGGAGTTTGTCTTTGAAGGGATACAAACGGCCAGCCTCGCCCTGCTGGAAGCTGGCGCTTCAGCAGGAGAGCGATTCCTGCAGATCGTGTTGAACCATTTTGATCGCTCCTATTCCCATCCTGACTTGCAGTCTCTCATACAACAGGAGATGGTCCGGCTGCACCAGGGCGAGGAGAACAGAATGGCGCGGATGGCGGAGAAGTTCTTTCGGCCAATGTGGGACAAACTGGAGGAAGTGCTCAAGGAAGGCATCGTGTCAGGCGAATTGATTCCGGTTGATCCCGCGCAGATGCGTTATGCCTCGCTGGGCGGGAATGTCTTCTACTTTCTCTCCGCGCCGCTTACGCGGCTTGTGATACGCATTGATCCTTTGGGACGCGGGGAGCTGGAGATTCGCCGCAAGGCAGCCATCGAGTTTCTGGGACAGGCGATCTTCATCAACCGCGAGCATGGCGCACGGGTGGCAGAGCGGGTGCTGGCCGCGACTCCGATGCCTGAGATCAATGCGATCGAGATCGGAAACAGTCCGCTGAGCAATAAAGAGTTGCATGAACCGTCTTTGAAGAAGTGAGGCACAAGTGAACGCACGCAATCGAGTTTTCTTACTCCTGGGCCTGCTGACCATTGGTTCGCTGATCTTTTATTTGGTCACGGTGCGGCCTTCGTCCGATTTGCAACTGATCGGCACGGTAGACGCCAACGAGGTGATAGTTAGCAGCAAGATTCCCGGCCGAATCCAGGCACTTTATGTAGACGAAGGCCAGGATGTGAAAGCCGGCCAGTTGATCGCTGTCATCGAGAGCGAAGACCTTGCTGCTGCGCGAAAAGCTGCCGAGGCCAATGTATCCAGCAACCGGTGGAAGCTTGGCGAAACTGTGGAGACTGAGCACCAGACTCGCGGAGAAACCAGTAACGCCGCGGTCAACGCCGAGGCCCAACTGCGCGCGGCGCGGGCGGCTCTGGCTCAGGCGCAGGCCAACTACGATCATCAACAGGCGGACACCAGCCGCATTGTCGCTTTGGCCCAGCAGGGAATCATGAGCGAACAAGCGAAGGACGATGCGGTCACCAGCCTTCAGGCCACCAAGGCCGCGGTCGATGCGGCCCGCGAGAATGTTGCTGCCGCCGAAGCCTCGCTGCGCCAGGCCCGCGCTCATGAGCTGCTAACCAACGTTGCGGCTCGCACTGTAGATTCCACACGCGATGAAGTCGAAAACTCCCGCGCCCTTGCCGAGCAGGCCAGGGTTCAGTTGGGATATGCACAGGTTTATGCCCCTGTTACGGGCAAGGTCAACGTCCGCGCAGCACGCCAGGGCGAGGTGGTCACTGCCGGAGCTGCCATTGTCACCATCATGGACCTGACCCAGACATGGATATACGCGCCACTACCCGAGACCCAGGCTGACGCCGTCCAGCTGGGCGACTCACTGCGCGTCGTGATGCCTTCCGGTGCAACGCTTCAGGCCAAGGTCATCAACAAAGCAGCCGAGGCTGACTTCGCCACACAGCGCGACGTCAGCTCCCGCAAACGCGACATTAAAACCATTCAACTTAAACTGCTCATCGACAATCCCGAAAAGCGTTACGTTCCTGGCATGACCGCCGAAGTTTATATTCCCAAAAACAAGCTGGTGAAGCAATGAGGAAACCGGTCACATACTCCGCCCAGGCGCAAGGCGTCGAGCAGCCGGCTATCGAAGTGGCCCACATCGTCAAACGCTACGGCGACTTTGAGGCGGTGAAGGACGTGAGCTTTTCGGTTGCCGACGGGGAAATCTTCGGTCTTCTGGGTCCCAACGGCGCGGGCAAGAGCACGCTCATCCGCATGATGACCACGCTGGTGCCCATCACTGCCGGCAAAGCCTACGTGGCCGGCTTTGACGTGGAGCAGGACCCAGATGCGGTGCGGCACAAGATAGGCGTGATTCCCCAGGCGCTGACCAGCGACCCCGACCTCACCCTGGAAGAGAACCTGAGCATCTACGCCAAGCTCTACAGCGTGCCCAAGGTCGAGCGCGAGAAGAACATCGAACAGGTTCTGGAAGCAGTGGACCTGACCAAGTGGCGTGGCGCACAGACCAAGACTCTTTCCGGGGGAATGCGCCGCCGCCTGGAGATTGCCCGCGGCCTGGTCCACAACCCGCACATCTTCTTCCTGGACGAGCCCACCACCGGCCTGGATCCGGTCTCCCGCATTGCTGTCTGGGAGATGCTGGACAACCTGCGCAAGTCGCGCAAGCTCACCATGCTCATCACCACTCACTACATGGAAGAGGCGGACAAGCTCTGCGACCGCATCGCCATCGTCGATCACGGCAAGCTGGTGGCTCTGGGCACGCCCATCGAACTGAAGCACAACGTGCCCGGCGCTAACGTAGTCGAGGTCCACTTCGACCGCGAAACCGACCAGTGGCAGGCGCGCCTGGAAGCACTCGATGGCGTCACCAGCGTGCAGGCCCAGAGCGCGGGATATTACCGCGTGCTGACTAACTCCGGCTCTCGCACCACCATGCAGTTAGTCGAATTAGCATCTTCGCTGGGTGAGACTCTAACTTCCCTCAGCGTGCAGAACACCACGCTGGACGATGTATTC
This sequence comes from Occallatibacter sp., assembly GCA_050012015.1. GTDB lineage: Bacteria > Acidobacteriota > Terriglobia > Terriglobales > Acidobacteriaceae > Telmatobacter. Next base: position 287,847 of record JBEKHZ010000001.1, read on the forward strand.
GTTCACTACACCGGCCACCAGCTCCGCGACGAGCAGGTCAAGCCCGCCGCTTTTGTGATGCCACCCCGCCCCGGAGACAGGCTATGAACAGAATGTTCGCCATCGTCGAGCGCGAGATGCGCAAGTTCTTCCGGTCGCCCATGCTCATGATCATGTCTCTCATGATGCCCATCATGCAATTGCTTATCATGGGCAATGCATTCGGCGGCAAGATCGTCGGCGCGCACGTCGCCGTAGTGGACTACGACCACGGCCCCGAGGCCGTTAAGCTCCGCGAGGGTTTTGACTCCATCGCCGTCAACATCAAGACATTTACCACCGTTGAATACTCAGACGAAGTCAAGGCGCGCGAGGATGTGCGCACCGGCAAGGTCGACGCCGCCGTCATAATCCCTCCACAGTACTCGCGCCGCGTCTATGCGCAGGACGCCCCGCGCATCGGCTTTGTCGTCGACAACTCTGACTTGTTCACCTCAAGCAGCCTGGAAGCCGAGATGCAATTGCTGGTCTCGGCCCTCACCACGCCCGTCATCCAGCCGCGCCTGGCTAACCAGATCGCCCTGGAGATCGTCGAGCTCTATCCATACGTTAATTATTTGAAGTTCCTGCTTCCCGCCTGCATTGCCCTGGCCATGTATATCTCGGTCATGATCGGCGGCGGCATGTTATACATCGACGACAAAGCACGCGGCGTCCATGAGGGCTATCTGGTTACGCCCATCACCAAGCTCGAGCTCGTCTTCGGCCTCAACATGGCCGGCGCCATCAAGGCCACGCTCGCTGGCATTTGTCTCACGGTCATCGGCTCGCTGATGGCCGGGTTGGGCATCATCTTCCATCCATGGGTGCTGCTCCAGCTCCTGACCCTGATTCTCGGCACCTCCATCGCTTTCAACGGCATGATGTTTCTGTTCATGGTCCGCGTCGAGGACCCGCTCACGCCGCGCGCCATGTTCGGCGTGCTCAATCTGCTGCTGTTTTATCCTTCCGGCGCCATGTATCCCATCGCCTCTTTTCCCTGGTGGCTGCGGGCCATCGCAGTGATAGACCCCTTCACCTACTGTATCCATGGATTTAAATCCATCATTCTCAAAGATGGCGGCTTCGAGGCTATTAAGTTTGACCTGTTGTTTCTATTTGTCTTTGGCATTAGCACTCTGCTCATCGCCACGCCGCTGTTCAAGCGCACGTTGTAAATCATGGCGTAGAACGGATGTACACTGAGCATGTGATGCGTCGATTACTTGTTTCTTCGTTGTTCGCTTTTCTTGTGCTGGCTGGTTGTCACTCAGGACAGAAGCCGCCCGCGCAGCCAAGCTCTAGTCAGAACTTACCAATCGCTGAGTTTGAACGAAAGGTCTACCATCTGCGCGGCAAGGTCGTCTCCACAGATGCCGCCAAGGGCGAGGTAACGCTGAACCATGAGGCCATACCTGGTTTTATGGATGCCATGACCATGCCCTACAAACTGCAAGACGCGAGTATCCTGGGCGAACTGCATCCGGGCGACGTGATTACCGCCGATGTGATTGTAATGCTGCATCCCGATGGGGATGTGCTGCTCGATCATATTGTCGTTGTGGCGCAGGCCAGGCCGGATTACAAGCCCGGAGTTTCCTATCACGTTCCGGAGCCGGGCGACGCAGTGCCCGATTTCAAGTTGCGCAACCAGGATGGCAGGCCGATTCATCTGGGTCAGTTCAGAGGCAAGGCGCTGGTGGTTACGTTCATCTACACACGCTGCCCGTCTCCCGAGTTTTGCCCCAGGATAACGCGCAATTTTGCCACTCTGGAGAAGATGCTGGCGGCCAATCCTGCTCTTTATGCAGGGTCGCATCTGCTCTCGGTCAGCTTTGATCCGGAGCACGACACGCCGGAGAGACTCCGCGCCTACGGCGCGACGTACATGGGCAGCGACGCGAAGAATGCCTTTGCACATTGGGAGTTTGCCGTGCCGGAAAAGCCGGTGCTGACGGAGATGGCAAAATTCTTTGACCTGGGCATGACAGTGGGTGCGGATACGATGATTACTCACACGCTCTCGACGACGCTGATCGGCCCCGATGGCAAGGTGGTCCGCTTTTATCCAGGCAACGAGTGGACGCCAGAGCAGGTGATGGCCGATATGGGTAGACGATAAGACTCGCCGATTGAAGCAGCAGAATCACAAAATAACATCAGAAAATAGCACAGAGCTTTGCAAAGGAATCCAATTCAATCAGATGTTGCCCAACCGGCGCCGCGTCAAGCGTGGCATGCTCCAGAACCCATGTGTCTTTGTGAAAAAGAAATACGGCGTTGAGGCCGGCAGCAAGGGCAGGATTGATGTCGCTTTTGGGGCTATTGCCGATCATCCAGCTCGTGCGCGGAGATAAATGATAGCGCCGGAGAACATCGCTGTAAGTGGTGGGATCTTTTTCGGAAGGGATCTCCACGGCGGAGAAAAAACCGGCGAGCCCGGATCGGTTGAGCTTGTCGGCCTGCTCAGCGTGGTTGCCCTTGGTCATAAGAATGAGCCGGTGGCGCGTTGCTAAATCTGCCAGGGTCTCGGCTACTCCAGGGAGCAGTTCGATCTCCTGCTCGGCGATGGAGCGCACAAAGCCTTCAATGCGCAGGCGCATTTCATTGGTTATGGGCGCGGGGCTGAGCCGCTCAAAGCAGGAGAGGAGCGAGCGGGAGAAGCTCGACAAGCCGTAGCCATGGGACAGAATGGTCTCGCGCTCGGCGGTGTTCAACGCCTGACGCACCTCGACAGGCGTGTACTCGTGGTGATTCAAATAGCTAATGAATGCGGCGATGGCGCGCTCGAAGTATACGTTGTTCTCCCACAGCGTATCGTCGGCGTCAATGAGCAGCGCTTGGCCTGGTGGAAATTGCGGCATGGTCTTATGAACGGGAATCCATGATTGTGTTGTCTGACATGGCTATTACTGTACGTGAATGACAGGATTGCGATCAGGGTGGGCGGGATCTTTGATGATGCGGCCGCCCTGCATGACGAAGGCTACGTGCTCCATGATGGTGATGTCGGCAAGGGGGTCGCCCTCAACGGCGATAATATCGGCGTAACGGCCGGGTTCGAGTGAGCCTACGTCCTTCTCTTTACCGAGCATTGTAGCTGCGTTGATGGTTGCGGCCTGCAATGCACCCAGGGTCGAGAGGCCGCCGCGAACCAGGGCGCCGAATTCCTTGGAGACTGACTCATCCACCTCGTTATCATCAGTTCCATAAACAATAGAGATGTGGTGTGCGAGCGCCAGTTTAAATGCCGGGCCTTGCGCTGCAATGATCTCAACGCCCTTGGCGTAGGAGTCCGGATCGCGGCCCTTGCTCATGCCGGTTACCATGTCGTGTTGAAAGCAGTAGAGGGTGGGAACGAGCCAGGTATGATGCGTTTCCATGAGTTGCGCGCCCTCTTCGTCGAGCATGGTGCCGTGTTCGATCGAGTCAACTCCGGCGCGGACGGCTGCTTTGATGCCCTCGGGGCCCTCGGCATGCGCCATCACTTTCTTGCCGGCTCGATGAGCAACCGCAACTGCCTCGGCCATCTGTGCTTCGCTCAACTCCTGCACGTGAAAATCGGAGATGGGGTCCATCACCCCGCCGGTGGCCATCAGCTTGATCCAGTCAGCTCCGTACTTGATGTCGCGACGAACCACGTGGTCGATGTCGTCCACTGTGTCGGCTATGTTCTGGCCGCGAGGCAGAGCGATATCCGGTGAAAAGGGAGCGCCGTCGCCGTGGCCTCCAGTTAGAGAAATGCAACTGCCGGCAGCGGTAATGCGGGGTCCAAGAATAATGCCTCGCTTTACGGACTCGCGCAGTGCGAACTGCGGGTAGTCGGCGGGGCCCTCGCAGGCGTCGCGCAGAGATGTAAAGCCATGATCGAGCCAGATGCGCAGGTTGTAGACGCCCCACACCGTGGACTGAGGAATAGAACTGCGCATGTGCGAGGCGAAGTTCTGCGTGGTGGGGTCGGAGAGAATGTGAGCGTGCGCGTCGATCAATCCGGGAAGCACCGTGTAGGCCGAGAGATCGGTCAATGGAACGCCTGACGGCGCGGCATCGGCAATCGACTGGATGCGGTCACCGGCGATGAGGATGTAGGCGTGGGCGCGGTACTGCCCGGTACGCACGTCAAGTAGCTTGCCTGCCAGCACAGCCTGGGTCACGGCGGGTTGGGTGGGCTTCTGTGCGTGCACGCTTGAGGCGGCGAGAACGGCGGCGAAGGAGGCCAGAAAAATGGATACGCGATGAGTCATCTTGGAATTGAAGGTACCACAAAAACTGATGTTGATCAGAGAAATGATTTGTTCCATGCGCCTTTCCAAAAAACTACGGCTTGGGTTGCGCGGCCAGCCACTGCATCAAATTCGGCTCTTGAAGCGTGCGCAGCTCGATGCAGCCGTCAATGTGCTCGAGTGCGTGTTTTAGAGCCTTATCCGAAGAGGTTACCTTGTGCGTAGTGAAGAATTGTTCCACGCTGGTGCGGCCCTCGACAGAGCAGAAGCTACCCGAGGCTCCCACCAGCACGCCGCCCATCTCTGTGGTGAACTGGGCCCGCACCTTATCCCAGTTGTCCTGAATATACTTCCATGCCTGCTCGCGGTTTTCCTCGATCTGCAGGGCGATGGCGAATTGGATAATCGCATCCTGGTTGCGAACCTTGCCGCTGACGGCGTAGTCGAGGGAGCGCTTGACCAGCGCGGGATTCTCAAACTGGGCCAGCAGGCGCAGCGCGCCTTCCTGGTATTCCGGATTGGTCGAGGTCTCAGATATCTTCTGCAACTGGTCAAAGAGAGCAGCGTCGCCGTTTCTAGCGGCAATGGCAAGAGCAGTCTGGCCGATGGTGGCATCGACGGAGTTTGGATCGGGAAGATATTTCATCGCAATCTCTCGTGCCTGCGCCAACACAGCCGGATCTTTGCCGTAGTAGCCGAGGAGTGCGAACAACTGGGCGCGCAACTCGCGGGTGTTGGCCGAGTCTGTGCTGGCAGGCGGGCCCAGCCTGGCGTACTGGGGCGCAAAGGTCGCGCGAATCCATGCAGCTAGCGCGGCACGCTCTTCAGGAGTGGAGGCCACGCGGCTATAGGCCGCACGGACGCCACTCGTAGCCGAACCCACAACTTCCGCGTCAGTGTCGGTTTTGACAGCCGCTACCAGGTCGAGATAAGCGCCGATAGGAACCTTATTAGAGCGCGCTTGAGCCCACTGGTCACCGATTAGGCTGATGCGCTCGGCGGGAGTGAGCGTAGTTTCGACCTGCGACACCAGGGCCGCATACGCTTTGGGCGTATAAGCGCTGCGATAGTAGCTCTTGCCTCCGGCATTGGCGAAAAAGAAAGTGCCAGCGGGCACCTTGAGCTTTACCGTTGAGGGAGTAAGAAGCTCGCATTTCTCGCTGCCTGTTCCTTTCTTAAAACAAACGGGAAGCGTCCACTTCTGCACGGGGTCCGGCTGAATACTGGGGCTGAGAAAGAAACGCTTCTGATTGACCGCAACCTTGCCTCTGGCTTGTTCGCCGAATGTGACGATAGGCGCTCCCGGCTGGGCCACCAGGCTTTCCATGATCTTGTCAACAGGTTTGTGACTTGTCACAGTCTGCGCATCCCAGAAATCCTCCGCAGTCGCGTTTCCATAGCTGTGGCCGGCAAGGTAGTTGTGCACGCCCTGGCGGAATGTTTCCTCGCCCAGGTAGTTCTCAACGGTCAGCAGTACGTCGCTGGCCTTGCCATAGGAGATGCCGTCGAACATCTGGTTGATCTCGTCAGGGGTATCTGCCTTGGCGCGGATGGCGCGGGTAGTGGGCTGCGCATCAAGGTTAAGCACATCATCTAAGCCAGATACCACGGATTGGTTGATATTCCACTCCGGATGCATGGCGGCAATGGGCTTGTTCTCCATCCACGTGGCAAAGCCCTCGTTCAGCCACAGGTTGTCCCACCACTGCATGGTGACAAGGTCGCCAAACCATTGGTGGGCAATCTCGTGTGCAATGGTCAGGGCCACTCCTTTCATCGATCCAACAGAGGCTGTACGGGGATCGATCAGCAGCGCGGTCTCGCGAAAGGTGATGGCGCCGAAGTTTTCCATGGCGCCAGCCTCAAAGTCTGGTAGGGCGATCAGATCGAGCTTTTTGAGAGGGTAGGGAATGCCAAAGTAGGTGTTGTAGTAGTGCAGCACATACTTGGCGATATCGACGCTATAGGGCGTGAGCGCAACCTTGTCTGGCGTAGAACAGGAGCGAATTGCCACGCCGTCAGCTTCGCCAGCCGTGCATTGAAAATCGCCAACCAGGAAAGCGACTAGATAGGTGGACATTTTTGGCGTAGTAGCAAATTTGAGCGTGTGCTTGCCGGCCGTCGTACCGGGCGTGTCGCTTTCAATGGCAGTGTTGGATATCGCCGTGTCGCCCTGATCCACTATCAGGGAAATGTCGTAGGTTGCCTTGAAGGACGGCTCGTCGAAGCAGGGAATGGCGCGGCGCGCATCGGTGGCTTCAAACTGCGTTACAGCATAGTTGCGCTTGGTAGTTTTGGAAAGATAAAAGCCGCGCAACTCGTTGTTGAGAATGCCGGTGTAGGCGATGGCAAGGCTGGCTTTGCCTGCGGGCAGCTTTTCGGGGAAGGTAAAGGTAGCTTGCTGCTTGTCTTTGTCGATCGAGACGGTGGCCCTTAGTGTTTTTCCTTCATCGCCGACGCCTACACTGACAGCCTGAAAAGTGATCTCGGCGGCATTCAGCGTGATCTGATCCGTAGGCTCAGCAAGGTCCACATCGATGGTCTCAATACCGGAGAAGGTTGCGGCCTTGAGATCAGGCGTTAGGGTGAGCGAGTAGTGCTCCGGGCGCACGGTCTGAGGCAGCCGCTGGGCGATTGCTATAGACAAAAACAGGCAGAGGAAAACTGCCGATATTGCAAACAGATTGCGCATGAATCGTAATGAACCAAATGACTTCATGAAATCCTCGTGAATGCGAGCCGTTATAGCCCGGGGTTCTTTTTCGGCAGCAGCGTGCCGAGCAGCAGCAGGCATGCGCCGGTGACAACCGACGAGTCGGCAATGTTGAAATCTGGCCAGTGGTAGCTGAAGATGTGGATCTCGATAAAGTCCACCACTGAGCCGTATGCGAGACGGTCGTGAATGTTGCCCAGCGCTCCGGCAAAAACCAGCGCCAGGGCGACGGTGGTAAGGGTAAAGCGGTCGCCAAGCCGGACCATGAGGAAGAGCACAATCAGAGCCATCAGCGACGAGAAGCAGATTAAGCCCCAGCGAACCATGTTGGGCGAGGCAGTGTTGGCAAAGAGTGAAAAAGCAGCGCCTTCATTGGTCCAGTGGGTAATGCGCAGGACTCGCGGGATGACCGGGATGGCGCCGCCGTACGGGATACGCAGCGAGACCCAGGTTTTGGTGAGCCGGTCAAGAAAGATGATTACAGCGGAAATGATGAGCAGCCAGTGCAGGCGGCGCGGCGCGGTCAGTTTCATTTTGCGGCCTCCCTGGGCGGGGCGATCTTCATTTCTTTCAGTGCGTCCTGGCAGCGCGTGCAGACGTTCTGCCAGATGCCGTAATTCGAGACCTCCGGCATGAAGTTCCAGCAGCGGGCGCACTTTACGCCGCTGGCAGGCTTGACAATGATGGCGACTTCTGACACAGAGCCGCGTAGTTTTGGACCTTCCGTCACTTTAACGTTAGAAACGTTCAGTATTTCTTTGAGGCCATTTGAGTGCGAACGTAGGAGGTCAAGGATCTCTCCTTCTGCACGGATTTCGATCTCAGCTTCCAGACTTTTTCCGATCTTCTTGTCTTGGCGATCTAATTCTAAATCGGCAAGAGCAGCGTCACGAATTTTGAAGATTTGCTTCCACTCATCCAGCAACGGCACCGGATCTTCAGAAAAGATCTCCGCCGGGGCAGGGAATTGCGCCAGATGAACAGAGGCCTCGCGGCCCTCGACCGCAGGCAGGTGCTCCCAGACTTCGTCGGAAGTAAAGCTCAAAATCGGCGCAACAAGGCGGACGAGAGCTTCGGTAATCTGCCACAGCACCGTCTGCGCGGAGCGGCGCTCGTGGCTCGTGGGTGCAAAGGTGTACATGCGGTCCTTGAGCACGTCGAGGTAGAAGGCGCTTAGGTCCACGATGGCGAATTCGTTGACCGCGTGGTAGACGCGATGGAATTCGAAACGCTCGTACCAGCCGAGGATATTCTCCGTCAACTCGCGGGTGCGTGCCAGCATGTAGCGATCCAGCGGAAGAAGCTCAGCCTCCGGAATGCGATGTTGCTTGGGGTCAAAGCCGTTCAAATTGCCCAGCAGGAAGCGGAAGGTGTTGCGCAGCTTCTTGTATATTTCCGCACAGCGCTGCATCAGGTTATCGCTGGCCGCCATGTCCTCTCGGAAGTCGATGGAGGCTACCCAGAGGCGAACAATCTCACCTCCCAGATGCTTGGCAATATCAAGCGGGTCCACAACATTACCCAGCGATTTGCTCATCGCCCGGCCTTGTTCGTCCAGGGTGAATCCTGCTGTGGCAACATTCGAGTATGGCGCGCGCCCGCGTAGAGCCACCGAGGTCAGCAGCGCGGAATGGAACCAGCCGCGATGTTGATCGCCGCCTTCGAGATACAGAACCACCGGTCCGTTTCCCTTTTGGAAGGCATTGTAGGTAGGCTTCAGCTCAGGGTCGGACTCGCAGACGGCATACCAGCTTATGCCGGAATCGAACCAGACGTCGAGAATGTCGGTCTCCTTGCGAAAGCCCTGGCCGGGCGGGCGGACTTCTCCACAATTCGTGCAAACGGTACTGTCTGGTAATAGTGCCTCGATTGGAGTCGTGTGCCAGGCCTCAACGCCATGCTCCTCGAACAACTTCACAATCTTTCGGTTGAGCGTCGGGTCCAGGATGGGCTTCTGGCAGCCTTCACAAAGAAAGACTGCGATGGGCACGCCCCAGATGCGCTGGCGGCTGATGCACCAGTCGGGGCGCGTGGCGATCATGTTGGTGATGCGCTCTTTGCCCCAGGCCGGGTCCCAGACCACCTTATCGATTTCCTCGATTGCGATTTGCCGGAAGGTTTTTTTCTCGCCCTTTCGGTCTTCAATCGGAGTTTCAAGGCTGATGAACCACTGCTCGGTGGCGCGAAAGATGACCGGATGGTGGCAGCGCCAACAGTGCGGGTAAGAGTGATCAAGGTCGCTCACGGCTAGCAGCGCGCCACTCTCTTCCAGCATGGCCACGATAACGGGGTTGGCGGCAAAAACCGTCATCCCGTCAAAGGCAGGGGGCACGGCCAGCGGCCAGGCCTCGGGGTCCACCTGGATGCGGCCGGAGGCGTCAACGCGGCAGGTTTGGTCCAGGCCATAGCTCTGGCCTGTGTAAAAATCCTCAGCGCCGTGCGAGGGCGCTGTGTGAACCGCGCCAGTACCCGTGTCAGCGGTGACATAGGTAGCCAGAACGCCCAGAACGCTGCGCTCCAGGAACGGATGCTTGAAGGTAGCGCGCTCCATCACGCTGCCCTTGAAGCGGGCCAGTTCCTTGGTTGAGCTCAATTCGCATGCGGCGGCAACGGCATCAGCCAGTTCAGCTGCCACGATGTAAACCTGGTCGCCAGCGGCCAGCGCCACATAGTCAAAATCAGGATGAAAGGCCACTGCCATCGATGCGGGTAGAGTCCAGGGAGTTGTGGTCCAGATAATGGTCGAAACCTGCTTGCCTTTGAGCGCAGGACTGATCGCGCCAGGCTCAGAAGTCAGCCGATAGCGCACATAGATCGAGGGGCTGGTGTGCATCTCATACTCGACCTCAGCCTCGGCCAACGCCGTACGGTCGTGAATGCACCAGTAGACCGGCTTGAGGCCGCGATAGACGAATCCCTTTTCCAGAAAGCCGTAAAAGGCCTCCAGGGTGCGGGCCTCGTAGTCGCGGGACATTGTCTTATAGGGAGTGTCCCAGCGGCCAAGGCAGCCAATTCGTTCAAACTGCGAGGTTTGCAGGTCGATATACTTCTGCGCGTACGCGCGGCAAGCCTCAAGAACGGCAGGCGCGGGCATCTCTAGCTTTTTCCGCCCCAACTGCTCGTCCACCTTGATTTCAATGGGCAGTCCGTGGCAGTCGTAGCCCGGGACGTAAGGTGCGTCGAAGCCCGCCATAGTCTTCGACTTGACCACAAAATCCTTCAACCCCTTGTTCAACGCATGGCCCAGATGAATGGGTCCGTTGGCGTAAGGAGGGCCGTCGTGCAGCAGGTATGCGGGGCGGCCCTTGGCGGCCTTGCGCAGCTTGTCATAGAGCCCTAGCGAGGCCCAGCGGGCCAGCCGAAGCGGTTCATTCTGCGGCAGGTTAGCCTTCATCGGAAAGGCGGTTTGCGGCAAGGTAAGGGTCGCCTTCAATTCCGGTGTTGGGGACATCTTCACTCCCTGGGATCTTGCGATCTGATTCTTTTTAGTGTAACGGACGGAGCGCAAAATCAGCGGTAACAACCACGGATCCAAATCGTCTATAGATTATGGGATACCTGACCATGCCGGAATATGAGAGACTGGAGGAAGAGGCCCTCCCGGTTGAGACACAGACCGGCGGCATCGAGCATAATGAAAGCACGGACCTGGAATCGAGAACACCCCAGTTCGGTCGGCAGACCAGGATCCAAGAGGCGATAGAACCAGACTCAACGATGGCCAACGATCTGCTCGACCAAATTGCAGAACCCCAGGTTGCCGCAGCTAATGCAGACGGCTGCGAACTCGACCTCGCTTTCGGCATCCCCCTCGAAGAAAAGCCTATCTGGATCGACCTCTACGAGAGCATTCGCGACATCTTCTTCCCACCTAAGCTGCCCCCGCTGGAACTGACCTCAACGCCGATTCCAATGCCGGACAGGATGGCGGTCAAGCACAATCCCTGGGCCATCGTCATCTCAATCACGGTCAATGTGGGGCTTGTGGCGCTAGCCGTCTGGCTCGGATATAAGACCTACATCAACATTATGCAGCCGAAGCAGCAGGTGACAAAGGTCGATTTAACAGATTGGAATGCCCCCAAGAACAAAATTACCGCGGGCGGAGGCGGCGGAAACCCGGATAATATGGAAGCCGTAAAGGGCAGGATTCCCCCTCGGGCGAAGGTTCCTGATTTAACTCCCAAAGTGGTGGAGCCCCCGCTTCCCACCATCGATGTGCAAAAAGACATTATTATTCCCGACAATCCTACGTTGCCGAACTTCGGCATGTCGACCTCGCCCAATGTCAAACTGGGCTCGTTGGGAAACGGCTCCGGCATGGGCCTGGGTTCAGGGAATGGAAACGGATACGGCCCAGGCTCCGGCTGGAACACCGGCGGCGGATTGGCTCGCGTGGGCGGTGGTGTCTCCGCGCCGGTAGTCATTCACAGCGTAGATCCGGAGTTTTCCGACGAGGCGCGGCGAGCCAAGTACCAGGGGGTTTGCATTGTCGAATTGATCGTTGACGCGCAGGGAAATCCGCAGAATCCGCATGTAACCCGTGCTCTGGGCATGGGACTGGACGAAAAAGCCATCGACGCGATTAAGCAGTTCAAGTTCAAGCCGGCCTTCGACAGAAATAACAAGAAGGCGGTTGCCGTGATGGTCTCCATCGAGATCAACTTCCGGCTGTATTAGCAATCAACGAGAGGGTTGTCAAAATGAGCGAAGTGCTGATCCGCTTCGCTCTTCTTATATGGGTGAGGGCTAGGAGAGAGAATGAATAATCCGAAAATATCCAGAAATGTATGGTGCGCCCGGAGAGATTCGAACTCCCGACCTACTGGTTCGTAGCCAGTCGCTCTATCCAGCTGAGCTACGGGCGCGCGCGATTGGCTTCAAGCGAAACCATAGACAGAATATCAGGGTTCTGAGGGCGACGCAATTGCCGCATTTCAGGCAGCAGGCGCCTGCTGATGAGCCGGCTGCGGCGGAATCAAGGGCAGTTCTGCGTCGATCTCCAGGCCTGCCTGGCGCACCAACTTAGCCACGGCCGCTGCGTTGAGCCGAGTGGCGTCGTACTCCACGCAGAGAGTGCTTGCAGCGTGGTCGAAGATAAGCCTGCGAATGCCGTAGACCTCGCGGGTATTCGCTAGCGCACGAATCGCTGCCTCCGTAGGCGGAACTGCATAGTGAAAATGAATTTCCACTGAGGTCATATGAAGAGAATATCACCGGTCTGCGCTCATTCAGGGCGGTACTGGCAGACTTAGTATTCGCTATGAATCATTTCAAGCGGGGGGCCTTGATGCTCGCTGTCGTTCACTAGTTCAGCCTTTTCAGGGCCGGTGAGTGTCAGATGGAAGCGAGACGGTGGATCCGAAAGCGTACTAGGAGGATGGGAGCGACGATGGCTGATCTGGAAGTAGAGAGTTTTCCCGTCGAAGTTAATGTTGAGCATGGGTTCGGGTATTCCAGGCGTAGCCTTGAATGGTTCATTGACGGTCTCACGCTTCCACATATAAAAAAGTGCGGCGCCCGATAGAGCATTACCTTCATCGGACACGACAAGCGCAACAACAGGCAGGTTCTTCATCTCACCGCGCCAGACCCCTGTTATGACGGCCTTGCTGGCAGAAGGCGTTGATCCGGTCGAATTAGTCTGTCCAGGCGCGAAATATGCTGAAAGCAGAATGGGCAGCAAATATACAATCTTGAGTATTCTCATGAAGCCTCCTCGACAATCAACTATATTGATGCGTGTGTCCGGTCACGGATTCTGTTTCAGAGGCTTTTCAGATAAGCGCGGATTTCAGGACTGCCCCAATCCTGTGGGCCGACGACCTTGCGGCGGATGACTCCATTTCTGTCGATGATGTAAGTCTCCGGCCAGCCCTCGGTATGGAAGAGCTTTGCGGCGGTCTGTGCTGGGTCGCGAACTGAAATCAGGTCCACGTGGTGGCGGGCGAGAAAGCGGCTGTAGGCGTCAGGATTTTCGTCGATGCTGACAGCCAGGATGGCCAGATCGGGCCGGTCGTGGTGCAGTTCGAGCAGCGAAGGAATCTCCTGAACGCAGGGCGCGCACCATGTAGCCCAGAAGTTGAGCAGCACTACGCGGCCCCGGTAGTCGGCCAAATGAACCGTAGTAGAGCCGTCGGAGATAGTGAAGTCCGGGGCTGACTGACCGGTCAGGGTAGGATGTGCGCCCCGGTCACAGCCGGGCGCGAGGGCCAACGGTAAAAGTAAAGTGAGTGAGATGAACCGAGGGAGCCGCACATCTCTATAATAACGAGCGATAGGCCCCATCGGTAATGACGGTGAACGAATGAGCATGGAACGGGAGAGCGCAACGGTTGGGAAGAGCAGATTTGTATCAGTGCTAGGGCTCTCCGAGACGCCCGCAGAGCAGCCCGTTCTGTGGGGAACGGTCTTTGACCAGCCTGAGCCGAAGAAGCTAATGGAACTTACCGTCATCGTTCCGGCTCGCAACGAGGAAGAGTGCCTTGCCGACTGCCTTCAGTCGCTACTGAGCCAGTCCGAAGAGCTCTTCAAGCTTGGCCGCGACTGGGAATTGCTTGTGGTGGATGATCACTCAACAGACCGGACTGCGGAGATTGCCCGTAGTTTTGCCGGAGTGACTGTACTCGAAGCGGGAAAGCTGGAGGAAGGTTGGACCGGCAAGAACAACGCCATCTGGACAGCGGCCAAAAGGGCGCGCGGACGCTGGCTGCTCTTCACTGATGCGGATACCCTTCACGAAGCGGGAAATCTGCATCGGGCGCTGCACGAGGCCGACAGGCACAAGGTGGGCGTGCTGAGCTATTCGCCGCGACAGGTGGTCAGCGGGCTTTGGCAACGGTCACTGATGCCTCTCATCTTCTGCGAGCTGGCGCTGGCCTATCCTCCCGCCAAGGTCACCGACCCCGCAGAGCGCATCGCCGCGGCTAATGGACAATTTTTATTGATCGAGCGGGAGGCTTACCGGAAGCTCGGCGGTCACGCAGCGGTCTCGGAAAAGATTTTGGAAGACGTGGAACTGGCTTTCCTGGCCAAGCGGCGCAAGGTTGGCCTGCGCTTTCGTTATGCCGATGATGCCGTCTCCACGCGCATGTACCGCTCCACGGCTGCCATGATTGAGGGCTGGACCAAAAACCTGTCGTTGCTCTTCGGCAACTGCATGGCGCTGGCTATTTGGCGATTGATCGACATTCTGCTGCTGGCGGCGTTACCTCTACTGGCGGTTGAGTTCTGGAACGCACGCATCTTCGCGCATTCAGCCCAGTGGCTGATCGCAGGCTGGGTTCTGGCGCTGGTGTGGGTCCGTAACCTCTTCCGCTTTTACGGCCGGGTGGCTAAGAGCAACTTTTCCTTTGTGAATTGCGCCCTTGCGCCGTTGGGCCTGCCACTGTTTGTGGGTCTGCTCTACCGCAGTTGGTTCCAGCACCGTATTCTAAAGCGCGTAAGCTGGAAGAGAAGAAGTTATAAGGCTTAATGTAGCTGGAAGCTCAGTGCATGAAGCTTTGACCGGGGCTCAAGCATCTTTGTAGGTAGGGTATCAGAATGATCTACCTGACGCGACGTGCTACATTTTCCGCTTCGCACTACTACTGGAATCCGGCGTGGTCTGCAGAGAAGAATGAGCAGGTCTTCGGTCGCTGCGCAAATCGCAATGGGCACGGGCATAACTACACGCTGGAGGTTACAGTTGCGGGTGAGCCGGACCCGGTGACCGGCTTCGTCGTCGATCTGAAGTGGCTGAAGGATATTATCGAGCGCGAGGTGCTGTCCGCCTGGGATCATCGCCACCTGAACTTAGAGACGCCCGAGTTTGCAACGGCGATGCCGACTACGGAGAACATTGCCATTGCTGCGTGGAAGCGGCTGGAGCCTGCAGTGACAGCCGCCAGCGGAGCGCGATTGAGCCGGGTTCGGGTCTACGAGACTCCGGAGATCTTTGCTGAGTACAGGGGTGAGTCATGAGAGCTTGTTTTGGCCGCCGCTATATGATCTCCGCCAGTCACCGGCTGCACACAGATGCGCTTTCGGCTCAACAAAACCAAGCCACATACGGCAAGTGCAACAATCCCCATGGCCATGGCCACAACTATGTCGTTGAAGTCCTGGTTGGCGGCTGCGTAGACCCGGAAACCGGCATGGTCATCAACATGGTCGAGCTGGATAACGTGGTTCGCAGCCGCGTAATCGAGCGATTCGATCACGCCAACCTGAACCTTGACCCTCTGTTTGTGAATCGCGTGCCTACGACGGAGAATCTATGTAGAGCGGTTTTCGCATTGTTGAAGGACGCGCTGCCGGCCGGCGAGCTGGAGAGAGTGCGCGTGGAAGAGACGGAAAACAATTTCTTTGAATGTGAAGGCGACTGAAGATGACGCCCCTTTCCCCGGGGTGAGAGGATGTGAATCATGGCGCAGCCGATTGCAGTGAGCAAGACTGTTCGCCGGGCAATTGAGACGGATGAAAGCCTGAGCGAATTCAGTATTCCCCAGATGTACCGCGAGATTCTGAGCCGTATCGGTGAGGACCCCAACCGCCAGGGCTTGCTGGCAACGCCCGACCGCGTGGAAAAGTCGATGGCCTTTCTGACCAAAGGCTATCGCGAGGATCCGACAGTAATCCTGCGCGGGGCGCTCTTCGACGAGGATTACGACGAGATGGTCATCGTCAAGGATATCGAGATCTTCTCGCTCTGCGAGCACCATATGCTGCCTTTCTTCGGCAAGGTCCATGTGGCCTACATCCCCAAAGGCAAAGTCATTGGATTGAGCAAGATACCGCGATTAGTTGAAGTGTTTGCTCGACGTTTGCAGGTGCAGGAGCGGCTTACCCGGCAGATTGCTGACGCCATTCAGCACGCCATCCAGCCGATGGGCGTGGGCGTAGTCGTCGAGGCGCGCCACCTGTGCATGATGATGCGCGGCATCGAGAAACAGCACTCATCTACTGTGACGAGCGCCATGGTGGGCTGCTTCCGCCAGAAGGAAACGCGCCTGGAGTTCCTCTCGCTGGTTCGCCAGCCCGACTCTGGCGGAGTGTGAGCGGCCGGGGTCCGTCAGCTAAAGTTAAGAAATGAACGGGCTTCTGGTGATCGACAAACCGGCCGGCATGACCAGCCACGATGTGGTGGGAATACTTCGGAGAATTACAGGCGAGCGCTCCATCGGCCACCTGGGCACACTGGACCCCATCGCCACCGGCGTTCTGCCACTGCTGCTGGGCAAGTTTACCCGCCTTGCGCAGTACTTCTCCTCGGCGGAAAAGAGCTACACCGGAACGATCCGCTTCGGATTCGCAACCAACACCTATGATGCAGAGGGCGAGCCCGCCGGACCGGATTCACATCCTGTTCTGATGCTCAATCAGGTGCGCGCGGCAGCCAGCCGCTTTCATGGGGAGATGGAGCAGATGCCTCCGCCGTTTTCCGCAAAGAAAATTGCCGGTACGCCCGCCTATAAGCTGGCTCGCGAGGGCAAGCCGGTGGAGCTCAAGGCGGTCACAGTCCGTATCAACTCATTTGAAATCAACGCAATGGATCGCGCCGAAGCCAGCTTTACAATGACCATCAGCGCCGGCGGCTATGTGCGGTCCGTTGCTAACAAGCTGGGCCAGGATCTGGGCTGCGGAGCGCACCTGAGCAGCCTATGCCGCACCCACTCCGGAGTCTTCACGCTGGCTGATGCGCATACGCTGGACGAACTGAAACCATTAGCCGGAAACATTGAGGCGCTGGAGGCGTTGTGCGTCCCTCCGCGCAGCCTGTTGCCGGAGATGCCCTCTGTCACCGGCGATGCGATGGCGATAGGGCGCTTGCGCAACGGAGCACAGGCCAACCTTCCGGATTTTTCCAACGCGCCACTGGTGAAGGTCTTTGCCGGCCAGAACGAACTGATGGGGATTGCCAGAAGGGTAGCGGGAACGCTTTTCCAGCCGGTGGTGGGGATGGGGTGAAGTCAGTCTATTATTCCACCTTGGGTTCGTTGACGCGGATCGCAGTAAATTCCTTACCGCCCATCTTTATCAGGATCTGGTTCACGATGCCCTTTTCGTTAACGATGAATTGAAACTCAGGGATTGTGTCGTTGAAGTAGAACTCCGTATCCGAAGTGGCAATCATGCCGAACGGCGCTGGCTGCCCGGTGCTTAACATATACAGCTTGCCGTTGCGCATGGTGATCTTGATTGCGAGCGGACCTAGATGGTAATCGCCCACATAGCGAGCCATCACATTTTCGGCCGGATGCACAATAGCGCGCACTACCGGAACCGAGTACTTTTCTCCAAACAGGATCGCGGTCAAGTCCTGGGACACGGCGTCAGTGTTCAGAGTCTCAAAGTTGCCAAGTACGATTACCACCGCATCATCATCCGGATAACGTTCGAATTTGGATACGAAGCCACCGATCCATCCTCCATGGCCAACATATTTGTGACCGAACTTATCACCGATCATCCATCCGTAGCCGTACTCCGCCTCGAGCGGAATAGGCGGTGGCGCACTCCAATGGCCGTAGGCGGTCCACGCTTTGGACTTGATTGCGGCTGAGAACAACTTTTCCAACTTGAGGGCGCGGTCGAACTTATAGAGGTCGTCTACCGTGGAGCGCAAGGCCCCGGCGGCCCCAGCCCCCGCTGGGTCTTCCTGTCTGGCGTTGACAATCGTCTCGCCGTCAAATTTGTAGCCGTTGGCGCGGTGAGGAACCAACGGTGTCGTGTGGTCGAAGGCGGTGTTCGTCATTCCCGCCGGCCCAAGGATATTCGTCTGAAGATAGTCCTCGTAGGATTGCCCGCTAACCTTTTCGATCACCCTGCCCAGCAGGATGTATCCGGAGTTGCTATAGCGCAAGACCTCGCCGGGTTGGTTTATCAGCGGCTTATCGGCGTACTCCTTGAGGGCATTCTCCACGTGCTGGCTGTTCTCCAACTCGCCGTAGGCTTTGGCGTTGGTAAACTCCGGTATGCCGGATTTGTGACATAGCAACTGATGGATGGTGATGGCATTCCAGGCCTGCGGCAATTCGGGAATGTACTTAACCACCGGATCACTGACTTTGAGCAGACCCTGCTCTTCCAATCGTAGGATGCTGAGCGCGGTGAACGATTTGGTGATGGATCCGATGCGGAAGACGGTTTCCGGGGCGTTGGGTACGCTCAGCTCGTAGTTGGCCATCCCATAACCCTTACGCAGCAAAATCTTGCCACCCCTGGCGATTAGGACCGTTCCAGAAAATCGCCCTTGTTTTGCCCAAGTGTTTAAATAGGCATCGGCATTAGTGGCCACATCCTGACCTGCCGCCAGACCAGTCAAAAAAAGCAATATAGCAGCACCTGCATACAATGGCCGTCCTGTGCGCATCATGGTATTGCTCCCTCTTCTTGTAATTAGTAGATGATACGGAGAGGTGAGCCGTTTGGTTCATATTAGTTTGCCGGTACTATCAGTGTGTCGTTTTCTTCAACAAGGGGGTGAGGACCGGCAGTAGCGTTCGCGCAATGATCTCGGACCCTTTGGCTGTCGGATGGATGCCGTCAGGCTGTATCGTGTCGGGAACATTGACCAGATTTTTATAGATCATGGGGACGGATGTAGTGTGATGTTTTCGGGCTAGATCGCGGAAGATCAACTCGAATTGTCGGATGTAATCCTGACCGTAGTTTGGCGGGAGGGTAATTCCGGTGAGCACAGTTTTAATGTGGGCTTTTTCGAGCGCTGTCAGTACGGCGTCGAGATTGCGGCGGGTCTCGGCGAGTGGCAGGCCGCGCAAGCCGTCGTTGCCGCCAAACTCGATAATGACGACCTGGGCGTGCATCAACAGGATGGAGTGCAGACCGGCAACAGCGTCCTTTGTGGTGGCGCCGCTTGTCCCTTGGTTGATAACTTTGTATTGATAGCCGCGGCGGTCGAGGTCACGTTGCAGCGCATCAGGAAAAGATTGACCGGCCTCCAGCCCATAACCCGCGGTGATGCTGTCGCCATAGCAAATGATGAGTGGCCGTTCAGCAGCCAGCAGCGGGTGGGCGAGAAGAATCATCACAAACGAAACAATCAGTGAGCGGAGAACGTACACAAGTACAGTGTAGCGAAGAGCAGGGAATAGAGACAGAACACAGGAGGCAGGCAGAGTGATTGAGGTTCGTGACGCGAACAAGTGGATTCAGAACGGCGCGCGGCGCGTGGAGATTCTCAAAGGAATCACCCTGACCATTCCCGCCGGTCAATTTGTGGCCATCCTGGGCGCGAGCGGCAGCGGCAAGAGCACGTTGCTCGGCCTGCTGGCGGGCTTGGACACGCCCAGCAGCGGCGAGATCTGGCTGGACGGCATTCCGATCCACAATCTGGCTGAGGCGGAGTTGGCCGAGGTGCGCGGCGCAAAGATTGGCTTCGTCTTTCAGTCGTATCAGCTGATTGAGACATTGACTGCCCTGGAAAACGTGCTGCTGCCCTATGAACTGAACGTGGAGGGCAGTGGCGTCGAGCAGGCGCGGCGGTTGCTGGACGATGTTGGCCTAACGGAGCGTGTGGACCATTACCCAGTACAGCTATCCGGTGGTGAGCAGCAACGCGTGGCGCTGGCGCGTGCCTTTGTCGTCGAACCGTCTATCGTGATGGCCGATGAACCAACCGGGAACCTTGACTCCACCAACGGGCGAATGGTGCTCGACCTCTTGCTGGAGCGCAAACGCAAATCAGGTACGACGTTGGTGCTGGTGACCCACGATCCGGAAGTTGCCGGCCGCGCCGACCGCAAGATCGTTCTCAAGGACGGAATGATCGTAGAAGATACATTGCCCTATGACGGGCCGAGTGCGGTTGTTGTTCAAGACCGGGTGAAGAATGGCTAAGCGCGCGTTGAGTTGGAAGCGGGCAGGAGCCATCGGATGGCGAGATCTGCGCTCCGCTCCGGGCAAGTTCGGATTTGTGGTGCTCTCCGTGGCCGTGGGCGTAGCTGCTCTCGTAGGCGTACGCGGCTTCAGCGAGAGCTTCCGGAGAACGCTGAGCACTGAAGCGCGATCATTAATGGCCGGCGATCTGAGCACGCGGCTCTTTCACCAGCCGACAACCGAAGAAAAGGATAAAATTGCGGCCATCGCGCAGCCGGGCGGAATTCGCACGACCTGGGTGACGGAGACGGTTTCCATGGCATCAGCGCCGCCCGATCCGGTGCCGCTGCTGGTTTCGCTTAAGGCCGTTGACCCGGATGAGTACCCGTACTACGGCACTGCTGAGTTGGAGCCTGCAATGAGCCTGAAGCAGGCTCTGGATGGAGACTCGGCGGTGGTGGCCGAGGAGTTTCTTATCCGTCTGAATGCGCATGTGGGCCAGACACTGCGGCTGGGTGGCAGAAGCTTCATCATTTCCGCCGTGCTGAAGCAGGAGCCGGACCGCCTGAACGCTGGAGCAGGGCTGGGACCGCGGGTAATGATTTCGCAGATTGCGCTCGAGCGTACCGGACTGCTGGCCCCGGGTAGCCGTGCCAGCCAAAAGCTGCTCATGAAGCTGCCGCCGAAAGCCGATCCTGTTGCCTTGCGCAAGCAGGTGGAGACGGCGCTGCCCGACGCTCAGGTCATGGACTACCGCGAGGGCAATCCGGGCCTGAACAAGGGTCTGGATAACGCGACGGCGATTTTGAGCCTGATCTGTTTGGTCGCCATGGTGCTGGGAGCCATCGGCGTGGCCATGGCAATGCACGCGCATCTGGAGCAGCGCATGGATATGCTGGCCATCCTGAAAGCCGTAGGCGCGAGTTCCGGCGATCTGCTGCGGATATTCCTGTTGCAAACATTAGGTCTGGGCCTGGCCGGGGGCTTGCTGGGCGTAGCTGTTGGCGTGGGCGTGATGGCCGCCTTGCCGGCTGTCTTCGGCAAGCTACTTCCGGTTCATGCGATGTTGGAATTTCCCTTGCGTTCGGTTGCCGCCGGGATGGGAACTGGATTGCTGACGACCTTGCTCTTCTGTTTGCCGCCACTATTGGACGTGCGAAATGTCAGACCAGTGCTGGTCTTGCGCAGGCTGGTCGAGTCAGGGCCGGAAGGCATCGGCGGCTGGTTTGCCCGCTGGTGGGCGCGTCGGCTGCAACTCGGAATTTCTGTGGTCGTGATTGCCGCGCTGGGTGGAATTGCCTGGGCGCTGTCGGACTCGGTCAAGGTAGGTGGCTGGTTTGCGCTGATCTTCACCATAGCGCTGATTGTGTTGTTGATACTCGCGGCGGTCGCGTTGCACACGTTACGCTTCCTGCTCAATCGTGTCCGGCTGAGGCTGCCTTCCTTTCTGCGCCATGGGCTGGCGAATCTCTACCGGCCGGGAAACCAGTCTGCGGCGGTGCTGGCTGCGCTGGGCACTGGTGTGATGCTGATCTTGGCGGTTTACCTGATGCAGGCGATGCTCCTGCGCGACATTCGCGAAACCGCATCGCCCAAACTTCCCAATGTTTTTTTGATTGATGTAACGACCGATGAAGTTGCCGGGGTGAAAGAATTCTTTGCTCACCAGAAGGGAGTGAGTCAGGCTCTGGACTTGATGCCGGTGGTGACAGGACGATTTATCTCGCTCAACGGCAAGCCCCTGACGGACCTTAAGGACCAGCATTTCCCGCGCCGAATGCTGGAAAATGCAGAGCTTAGCTGGGCCGATGCGGCGCCGGCAGGCGACAAGGTGACGCAAGGCAAGTGGTGGACTGCTTCGGACGCGGCGGAGTTGGCGGTAGGAGAAGGAGCCTCCCAGCGGCTGCACTTGGTCTTGGGCTCAACAGTCGAGTTGGAATTGGGCGGTGTAGTGCGCACGCTGAAAGTTACCGCAATCTATCAGGCTGACGGACAGCACCTGGGAGCGCGAGTTCAATTCGTGTTGCCTTCGGGGCAGCTCAAGGACCAAGCTGCAACCTGGTACGGCGGCGCGCACGTTGATCCCAGACAGGTGGCAGCCATGGAGCGGGCGCTCTTCGCGGTTTATCCCACGGTGACGGTGATCAATCTGGCCGATGTTTTGGAGCGCATCGAAAGCGTGGTCGATCAGATTACTTTCGTGGTGCGTTTTCTGGCCGGGTTCTCCATTGTCGCCGGGCTGATGATTCTGGCTTCGAGCATCGCCAGCACGCGCTTCCGGCGTATGCGCGAGGCTGTAGTGCTGAAGACTCTGGGCGCAACTCGCTTGAGAATCGTCCGCACCTTCAGCGTGGAGTTTAGTGTGCTGGGCCTGTTGGCTGGCTCAGTTGGCGTGGTCTTTGCCAACGTGCTGACGCGTGTGCTGTTGCGCAAACTTGAAGTAGGCTTCCAGATCGAGTGGCGCGCCACGCTGATTGCTCTCGTGGGTACGGCAGTGCTGGCCACGGCGACAGGTTGGATTGCGAGCTACCGGATTCTCGGGCTGCGGCCGCTGCAAGTCCTGCGCGAAGAGTGAAAAAGGCAGGGAATAGGGAGTAGAGAACAGGGAATAGAAGGGTGCCCTGCCTTCGCCGCGCTTTTTTGCTGCTAAGTTTGGATAGATTCACTATCTATAGTTCCTTAAGGAACGCTTCAAAATCTGTGCAATCAAAGCGGGTTTGACCGGGGCAGAGAATCCCCATTATGATGAACTAGTTGGCTTTTTGGTTGTCGGCGCCCTGCCGCGACCCATGCCAGCATGGCTGCAAGAAATGCCTGTGCGTTCTTGTTGCCCCCTCGTTCAACGGCAGGACAGCTGACTCTGGATCAGCATATCGGGGTTCGAATCCCTGGGGGGCAGCCATATTGGAACTGCATCTTGCGCTGCATCTTCTTTCATATCTAGCATTTATGTTATGGTTGTGCCAGGGCTTGAATCAGGTTTATGCTGTCTCACCTATGTTCTTCCATTCACGCCAGATGATTTCATCCCTGTAACACTTTGTTGGCTATGCATGGACGCACGAGACAATATCATCAACTTTCCTGAATTTTCAATGCAGATCTGATGAAAGAATGAAGAAGGGAGGGTTCAAATGGTAAAAGTGACATTGGTTTTTGCGGTTCTTTTGATTGCCCTCGGCGTGGTTGGCTATCTGGGCACTGGTAGCTCACACCCCACCGCACTGATTCCCGCATGGATCGGCGTCGCCCTGGGCTTTGGCGGCCTGCTGGCTATCAGCCCGAGCGAGAAGCGGCGCAAATTGTTTATGCACATTAACGTGAGCATAGGACTCCTCGGTTTTCTGGGCGGAGCCGTTGAAGTGCTGCGCAGCTATATACACGGTACGTTCCTCAGCCAGGCGGCTATTATCGCCATGGCGTCGAAGCTCGCGATGACTACGATTCTGTTGGTTTATGTGTACCTCTGCGTGCGCTCCTTCTCCGCCGCGCGGCGCTCGGGGAAGGTCTAGCGGATGGGCGGTTTGCATGGGCCTGGCGGCGGAGTTGCATTAGGCGGGCGTGCCGAGCGTTCGCCACGAGGCGGCGGAGCGCGCGCGGGTCAGGCTGATCTGCCCAAGCGCAAGCCCAACCTGAAGAAGCTGTGGCCGCAGATTCGCGCCCTGGTCGCGCCACGCAAAGGGCTGCTGGCGGGCGGAATGTGCCTCATGGTCATCAACCGCCTTGCCGGTTTGGTGCTGCCTGTTACCTCTAGGCCGCTGATCGATACGGTGTTTTCTAAAGATCATCCGCGGCCTGATCTGCTGCCCATCTACATTGTCCTTGTTTTCGGGGCCATGGTGGTGCAGGCCATTACGTCTTTCTCGCTTACGCAATTGCTCTCTAAGGCCGGCCAGCGGCTCATTGCCGAGATGCGCTGCAAGGTCCAACGGCACGTGGGATTGCTTTCCGTCTCCTACTACGACGAAAACCGCAGCGGCACACTGGTAGCCCGAATCATGACCGACGTGGAGGGAGTGCGCAACCTGGTGGGTACAGGCCTGGTGGAGTTTGTGGGAGGCTTGCTGACCGCCGTACTGGCATTTTTATTCCTCCTGCATCTGAGCGTTCCCGTCACACTTACGGTCTTCGCGGTGCTGGGTGTATTCGTTTTTATCCTGCAGTATGCCTTCAGAGTCATCCGCCCCATCTTCCGCGAGCGCGCCAAAATCAACGCCGAGGTTACCGGCCGGCTGACCGAGTCGCTGGGCGGCGTGCGGGTCATCAAGGGCTATCATGCCGAGGAGCGCGAGGCGCTAGTCTTCTCGGCGGGCGTGGATCGCCTGCTGGCCAACGTTATGAAATCGCTGACCATGACCAGCACAATGGCTGCCGCTTCCACTACCGTGCTGGGATTGGTCTCCGCGATTGTGATGGCTATGGGCGGCCATCTTATCTTCGGCAACACATGGACCACCGGCGTTTACTTTCAGTACTACGTGTTTCTCGCCTTCATGATCGCTCCGGTCTTCCAGATTGTGAATATCGGCACGCAACTGACCGAGGCCTTTGCCGGCCTGGACCGCACCAACGAGATCATGGCCGAGCCTGAAGAGAACCAGAGCCCCGGCCGCATGGTGAAGATGCCGCCCATCCAGGGCAATGTGCGTTTTGAGAACGTGGAATTTGCCTACGACCCGGAGAAGCCCGTGCTGCACGGCATCAGTTTCACCGCCGAACCGGGAACGGTGACCGCGCTGGTGGGCTCGTCCGGATCAGGCAAGTCCACCATGATCAGCTTGATATGCGCCTTCCACACGCCTTCCAAAGGCCGCGTTCTGGTCGATGATGTGGATCTGGCGCAGGTCAATCTGGACACATTTCGCACCCAGTTGGGCGTGGTGTTGCAGGATTCATTTCTCTTCGACGGTTCGATTCGCGAGAACATCCTGTTTTCGCGCCCCGATGCCACCGAGGAGCAGTTTCTCTCTGCCTGCCGCACGGCACGCGTGGACGAGTTTGCCGAGCGCTTCCCGGAGGCCTATGACACCTTGGTAGGCGAGCGTGGCGTAAAGCTTTCGGGTGGCCAGCGTCAACGGCTTTCCATTGCGCGAGCACTGCTGGCTGAGCCGCGCATCCTCATACTCGACGAGGCGACTAGTTCGCTCGATTCTGAGTCCGAAGCCATGATCCAGGCGGGGTTAAGCCAGCTAATGCAGGGGCGAACGACGTTCGTGATAGCCCACCGCTTGTCGACTATCCGCCGCGCCGATCAGATTCTGGTTGTGGAGCAGGGGCAAATCGTCGAGCATGGCAACCACGCGACGCTTTATGCCTTGGGCGGACGCTACTATGACCTCTACACACGCCAGCACGGGCTTGAGGCGAACCTTTTCCTGGCGCCGGGCGAAGGGGATGTAGTCGAAGAGTGAGCTTCCAGCGACACTGAAATTATTGCCCGACTATGATTGGGAGTGAACTTCCGTCGTCGCGCTATTCTGCTTTTTTCTTTATCGGAATTGCCACTTGCTCAACGATTTCCAGGCCGAATCCCTCCAAAGCGGGAATGTGCATGGGGGTATTGGAGAGCAGGCGGATGCGCCGGATGCCCAAATCCGACAAGATCTGGCCGCCCAGGCCGATGGCTCTCAGAATGCGCCCGGTGCGTGCCTGCTGTCCTTCGCGCGCGCGCAGCTCCTGGTGCAGAACAATCTGACCGGCGTTCAATCCAGGGTCGGCACTGCAAGTTGCGGCTCCTCCCGGCTCGAAAACACAGACCGGCGGCGTCACGCGGTCAATCTCAAAGCCTCGCGAGGTGTTGTGCAGGTAGAGCAGCACTCCACAACCCTCCTTGGCAATCATGCGCAGCGACTGATCAAGAATCTCGCGGCAGTCACAGTCGGCAGCAAATACGTCTCCCGCCGTGCAACGGGTATGAACGCGAACCAGAACGGGGCGCTCGCAGGGTTGCCGTAACTCTGTCTGGGCAGGCGTGCCAATTTCCGGCTGGCCAGTAGCGGAGCCGGCATGGAAGGCTGGGCAATCGGGGCAAAGCTCGCCGCGTACCAGCGCTATGTGGCTCTCGCCGCCGTTCACCTGGCTCTCGTAGGCGATCATGCGGAACTCGCCCCAGCGCGTCTGAATCCGGCTCTCGCCGGCGCGCACAATGTAGCGCTCGTGGCGCAGCCGGTAGCGAATCAACTCCGCGACGGTAAGAATCCGCAGCCCGTGCTCCTTGCAGAAGGGAATCAGGTCAGGAACGCGGGCCATTGTTCCGTCGTCCTTCATGATTTCGCAGAGAACGCCAGAGGGATTCAGCCCCGCCATCCGCGCCAGATCGACTGAAGCCTCGGTTTGTCCGGCGCGCACCAGCACGCCGCCCCGGCGGGCGCGCAGCGGAAAGACGTGACCGGGACGGGCCAGGTCGGCCGCAGTCGAGCGCGGCGCTATGGCCGTCTGTATGGTATGCGCACGGTCGTAGGCGGAGATTCCGGTGGTCACGCCCTCGCGCGCTTCAATCGACTCGGTAAAGGCCGTGCCAAAGCGCGAGGTGTTCTGCTGCGTCATGGGGAAGAGGCGCAGATAATCCGCGCGCTCCTCGGTCAGCGCCAGGCAGATCAATCCCCGGCCATGCTTGGCCATGAAATTAATGGCCTCCGGTGTGACAAACTCGGCGGCCAGCATCAGGTCGCCCTCGTTTTCCCGGTCCTCATCATCAACCACAATAATCATTCGGCCGGCGCGAACCTCGGCCAATGCGCCGGGGACGTCGGTGAAGGGAAGCTCGAAGGTGCGTGCGGTTTCCGGCATCAACTCTTTCATTCTCGCCGATGGCGGCGGGAAACGGCAAAAAGGGACGGGGTAGGCGGCATCTAGTGGCTTTCGGGTTTGCCGGTCACATGCCCGGAACCAGGATGTTCGAAGTATCTAGGCATTCGCTGATTGCGTTGGTGATTTTGCGTCAACTAAAAGCGCAATTAAGTAGTGGAATCATTGCGTGGATACGTGTCGATATTATTCGCTCGGCTGATCGCCTGACTCGGGAGGGAGAAGAACAGGTGTTGTACCACCACTGATCTCGACGGTGGTTGGTTCTTGGAGCGGCGTAAGCCTCTTCTCATGTTTTACAACTGTTAAGGCCATCGGTTTGCAGAGAATTTCTCGAACAATAAAGTCGGTTAGGAAGTCCTGAGTGGGTGAAGTTCTAGCGAGGATTGCCGTATCCGAAGTCAGGCAGATCGCATGTTGCCCAAGTTCCAAGTATCCTGCATCGGAAGCCACCAAAGCAGCCTGTACGCAGAGGCTCATGCTGCCGCCAAAAATACTAAGAGCATTTCCTATCAAAGTTAAATCCTGCCCCAATATTCCATGCTGTCGATAGTGTGCGGCGATAGGAGCAAACGGTAGATGTGCCCTCAACAATGGGACCCCATTTTCAACAAGAAAATCGAGTGTTTTCGGACTAATTTCAATGTGTGCGCCATCTTTGAACCGTTGGCCATAAGGGAAAGTGACTGCGATCAGTTGTATTTCCTTGAACCTTGGCTGAGAGAGGTACTTCTCAATTGCAATTCGCGGCCCTTGGCCAATACCCGTAAAAATGACGATGGTCTTTACGTCGCGCGAAACTGCAGTCTCGAATGCTATTCGCAGACAGTCTTCAAGATTCTCCTTCCCTTCATGGAAGAAGTACTCGATTACGCCGTTGTATGAGTTTGGCATTACTTCGTCACCGTGAATCGCAGGATCTTGTCGAATTTGTCTCCGCTTCGTCGATACTCATTTACGGCCCGTATGAATTGAAATGGCTCCATGTCCGATATTCTTAAGTTCTTCACTCGGTCCTGCGGTATATGATCCTCACCTTCATAGTGGAGGTGAGGGCCGATTTGATCATCCTGGTCAATCCGTATAATGGCTGGATACAATTCGCTGCGCAGCGGGATGCCATCGGTATCTCTTGCAGGATTGGCCGGTCCATAATGAAAAGAAAAATGCTTGCGGTAGCCCCCGCCACCGAGGGTTGATCCGCGGCGATACCAATTCTCCACTACATGCAAGAACAAACCGTCCTTGAAGAAAATGGTCCATTCCATTTGCCAAGGTGGCTTGTCTGGGGTCACGGTCGGAGTTGCGAATGGACCAATCTGGACGCAACCCTTCTCGAAGGTAGTGTTGGCTACCTGCTCCGCAAGCCACTTCGCATACTCCGGAAAATGCATTTCATGCAGCGAGAAGCTCGGAAGAGTTCTCGCAATTTTTCAACCGCACTTCATGCCCCTTTGGTAGGGCAGAATACAGCCTCTCAATGGCAGCATCTTGTAGCGCAGAGAGCTGCTCGCGCAAATATTGCCACTGTATAGCGTCATCTTCGTCCACTCGGTTGTCAAGGCCGTCCTGCCGCAGAAACTCATCTGTTGTGATGCTGTATCGGAATTCGAACGCTTGCATCTGACGAGTAACACCCTCAATCGTAGGGATATTGCGTCTTTTGATCGGCATTTCTCTCACAACTCCACACAAATTTTGTTGCAACCGAAACGTATAACACAAGCATTACTGGTCCAGCAAGCTATTGTTTGACGCTTGGTTGCGACCTCCGGTTGCACGATTCCGTAATCGGCACGATTTCGCAAAAGGTTTAGTATCTCTATTATCTGCACAAAACAGCATAATGTCACGCAAAAATCGACAAAAAAATACTAACGTCTTTTGTTCCATGCTCTTACGCAATTCATCTGAATATGGCTATTCACCGATTGAAGAATTCGTGCCTAGCACTTCCACCGAGTGGCTGGTGGCCCATTCCCCACGTTTGAATCTGAGTGCTCCAGCTCTGGATTCTCGAACCTGAGAGGTTGCCGGGAAGGTAAACGTGTTGCCAACAACCCTTCGCGTGAAACAAAACCGCAGGGCAGGGAGTGTCTTTGTTTATTGCAGATTATTTCCTATCCCCTTGATAGACTGTGAAATAGGCTCGAATTTAGGGCGGCGGGAGGCAAAAAACTGCCTACCCCCTACCCCCCTCCTATATTTTCAAACTTTGCAGATTATTTCCCTCTTCGAGCGCACAATGGAAGCATGAACTCGCACACTCTCCGCCTCATGACAAACAGTCAGGGATGTCCCCGGTCCGTACCCCGGAAGGGACCCCCACCCCCACCCCCCCCCTATACCCCCAGGGGGTATAAATATTCCCAAAAACCGTGCAGATTAATTCATCTGACCGGCAAAGTGAAACTTCGCATCCTGCCCCAAACAGCAAAAGCGCCACCCGAAGGCGACGCTTTGCTGTAAACAAGCAGATTGGGTAGGTGGTTTACAAAGCTGATTCGATCTCAAAACCCCAGGCTTCTAGAAGAGCCTCGGGGATGTACTTGGAATTCTTGTTCCGGCGAGCCCACTCCCGAAGACGGGTGGACCGGATGTACTGATCCGGGCTGAGCTTGAACTCCTTCACGATCTGCTCGAAGGAGGTCACCGTGGGCACAACCGGGCCGATGGGCTCGGGCTTGCCCCAATTGGGATTTCCACGACGCTTTGCCATTGATTTACTGTCCTTAGAGAAGGTGTGTTGTTTGCCTTTAAATCCAGAACCGCGGGCCGGGGATAATGGACCCGGAGTAATAACTACACTTCTATTTTACGGATTTTTCCTTCAGAAATCAATAGCAAAATTGCACACATTTGAGAACACTAATCAACCCCCATTTGACCCGTAAAGAATGGATATATGACTCTTTCTAAATGATTTATATGATTTTCACAGTTCTGGAAAAGCCGATTGCCATCTCTGTGGAGTGATCATTTCAGCGTAAAAAGTTGATGCATTGAAGCCTAGTCGCACCATGCGTTGAAGGCTCCAGCCCTGACGGCTGCCGCCATTGTCTCGATGTCGGGCGCCAAAACCCGGTCTTCGTCCAGCCGCGGCACAATTGCCCGCACAACCGCATGAGCGCGCTCCACTTCACGGCTGGCATGGAGCGGCCTGCGGAACTCCAGCCCTTGCGCAGCGCACATCAGCTCAATGCCCACGACCCGTTCGACATTCTCCACAATCTGGCGCAGTTTGAGCGCACCGGTCATGCCCATCGAGACATGGTCCTCCTTGCCCCCATCGGTGGGAATGCTTGAGGCCGATGAGGGGTGGGCCAACACCTGACACTCGTTGATCAGCGCCGCGGCCACAATCTGCGCAATCATGAAGCCCGATGATAGTCCCGGATCAGGCGACAGGAAGGCCGGCAACCCCTCGTTGATGTCCATATTCAGCAGCCGGTCGATGCGCCGCTCCGTGATGCCGGCCAGATCGGTGAGCACAATGGCCGCGTAATCAAAGGCATAGGCCAAGGGCGCTCCATGAAAATTCCCTCCAGACAGCACCGCTCCGCGGTTTTGCGTTTTGGCGGAGGTATCTGGAAAGACCAGCGGATTATCTGTAGCCGAACCCGACTCTATTTCCAGGATTCCCCGCACGTGCTCCAGCGCGTCGCGCACAGCTCCATGCACCTGCGGCATGCAGCGCAGGCAATAGGCGTCCTGGACACGCGTGTCCGCGGTGCGATGCGACTCGCGAATCGGCGAATCGGCGAGCAGTTTGACCAGGTGCTCCGCAGCGCGAATCTGCCCCGAATGTGGCCGGGCCTGGTGGATGCGCGGATCGAAGGCGTCTGGCGTGCCCATCAGCGCCTCAAGGCTCATGGCCCCGGCCAGGTCGGCCAACTGCGCCATACGCAGGGCGCGCGCCACAGCCAAGGCTCCCACGGCAGACATTGCCTGGGTTCCGTTCAGCAGCGCGAGGCCTTCCTTGGCCTCCAGAGCGATGGGCTTCAACCCTGCTCGCTTGAGCGCTTCGCCGCCCGGTAGCCGCTCACCCTGATAAAACGCCTCACCTTCGCCAATGGCTACCAGCGCCAAATGAGCCAAAGGAGCCAGGTCGCCGCTGGCGCCAACAGAGCCTTTTTCAGGGATTACAGGATGTACCCCGGCGTTTAAAAGCGCCACCAACAGCCCGACCAGGGCAGGACGGCAGCCGCTGAAGCCTTTGGCCAGCACATTGGCACGCAGCAGCAACATGGCACGCGATTCAGATTCGCTCAGTGGCTGGCCCACACCACCGGCATGGCTGCGCACTAGGTGGGTTTGCAACTGTGCAAGGTTTCCGGATGGGACCCGAACGTCCGACAACTTCCCGAAGCCGGTGTTTACTCCGTAAACCGTCTCTCCGGCTGCCAGAATCTTCTCTATCAGAGCCCGGCTCTGGGCTACGCGAGCCATGGCGGCAGGGGCAATGACTACGGGGCGGCGGGTGAGCGAAACAGCTTCAATCTCGGCCAGCGTCAACGGCTGCCCGTCGAGAATAAGAGCATCCATAAACCGATAGTAGGCTGCCTGAATGCGCTGGTCCAGAGCGATTCCTCGGTAGGTTCTGCTGATAAGCGGTTATTTTGCAAGATTGTAGAGATAGTAGTTGAGCTCGAGGACATTGACGCGCGGTTCGCCGAGCAGTCCCAACTGGCGCTTGGTCGTGTGTTGCTCGATAAGCTTGAGAACACTCTCCTCGCTCATATTGCGCGCCTTGGCCACGCGCGAAGCCTGAAATTTTGCGGCGTCTGGGGTAATGTCGGGATCAAGTCCAGAGGCAGAGGCCGTCACCAGGTCAATGGGTACCGGCTTGCCGGGGTTCTCGGCGGCCAGCTTGTCGATGTCGCCTTGGATGCGCGTGACAAACGTCTTGCTCGACTGGGCTAGGTTGGAGCCGCCGGAGTTTTGCGCATCGTAACTGTTGGCCGAGGGGCGTGGATGGAAGTAGCGGTCACTGGTGAAACTCTGAGCAATCAGCTCAGAGCCGATGACGGTGCCGTCGTTGAGCTTGATGAGGCTTCCGGCCGCCTGGCGGGGAAACAGAAGGCCGGCGACGCCGGTGACCAGCAATGGATAGCCCAGGCCCAGCAGGAGCGTGGTCACGAGGGTGAAGCGAATTGATGTCTTCCAAACCGAATGCACAGTACATCTCCTTGCGGGCAGCGCCCGCGAGTTTTACGCCAGGTGCAGAGCTACTAAAAACATGTCGATGGCCTTGATGCCGATAAAGGGGATGATGATGCCGCCTACACCATAGATCAGCAAATTGTTGCGCAGCAGTATATCGGCAGCCTTGGGCTCGTACTTGACGCCCTTGAGGGCCAGCGGAATCAGGGCCACGATGATGACAGCGTTGAAGATGACCGCCGATAGAATGGCCGACTGGGGCGAGTGCAGGAACATGATGTTGAGCGCGCCCAGTACCGGGAAGACGCCGGCGAACATGGCGGGGATGATGGCGAAGTACTTGGCCACGTCGTTGGCGATAGAAAAGGTGGTCAGAGCGCCGCGGGTCATCAGAAGCTGCTTGCCGATTTCGACGATTTCGATGAGTTTGGTGGGGTTGGAGTCGAGATCAACCATGTTGCCGGCTTCCTTGGCGGCCTGCGTGCCGGAGTTCATAGCCACGCCCACATCGGCCTGAGCAAGCGCAGGAGCGTCGTTGGTTCCGTCGCCTGTCATAGCTACCAGCTTGCCCTTGCCCTGCTCGCGCTTGATCAGGTCCATTTTGTCCTTGGGCTTGGCCTCGGCGAGGAAGTCGTCCACTCCGGCCTCGCGGGCTATCACGGCGGCGGTCAGCGGGTTGTCGCCGGTGATCATAATGGTGCGAATGCCCATAGCGCGCAGACGCGCAAGCCGATCCTTGAGTCCGCCCTTGACGATGTCCTTGAGGTATATAACGCCCAGAGCAGTGGTGTTTTCGGCCACTACCAGCGGAGTCCCGCCCAGGCGAGCGATCTCCTCTACGGTATCGCGGACTTTTTTGGGCAACGAAGAGCCTTGCTCTTCGAGGAAGCGGGCAATGGCGTCCGCCGAGCCCTTGCGGATGCGTACGCCGGGCAGGTTAACGCCGCTCATGCGAGTCTGGGCGGTGAAGGGAACGAACTCGGCGTGAATGCTGCTCAGATCGCGCCCACGCAGGTTGTACTTCTCCTTGGCCAGCACGACGATAGATCGGCCTTCAGGGGTTTCGTCAGAGAGCGAGGCAAGCTGGGCCGCGTCGGCAAGCCGCTCGTGGCTCACGTCCGGGGCAGGGATGAACTCAGTGGCCTGGCGATTGCCAAGGGTAATGGTGCCGGTTTTGTCCAGCAGCAGGGTGTTCACGTCGCCTGCAGCCTCGACAGCGCGTCCGCTCATGGCCAGCACGTTGTACTGGACCAGACGGTCCATGCCTGCGATGCCGATGGCCGACAGCAGCCCCCCAATGGTGGTGGGGATGAGGCAGACCAGCAGTGATACCAACACGAAAATGGTCTGCGGAGCATTGGAGTATATGGCGAAGGGCTGAAGTGTGACCACGGCCAGCAAAAAGACGATGGTGAGGCCGCTGAGCAGAATGCTGAGCGCGATCTCGTTAGGCGTCTTCTGGCGGGTGGCACCCTCGACCAGGGCGATCATGCGATCCAGAAAGGTTTCACCGGGATTGGAGGTTATGCGGACCTTGATCCAGTCCGATAGAACCTTCGTCCCGCCGGTTACGGCCGAGCGGTCTCCGCCAGCCTCGCGGATGACCGGCGCCGATTCGCCGGTGATGGCCGATTCGTCCACCGAGGCCACGCCCTCGATCACTTCGCCGTCTCCTGCAATGTATTTGCCGGACTCGACATAAATTATGTCTCCCAGGCGGAGCAGGCCACTGGCGACATCTTCCAACTTGTTGTCCGCTTTGTATCGTTTCGCGATGGTCTCGCCCTTGGCTTTGCGCAGCGTGTCGGCCTGGGCCTTACCGCGGCCTTCGGCCATGGCCTCTGCAAAGTTGGCGAAGAGCACCGTGAACCACAGCCAGAGAGTGATCTGCAGGTTGAAGCCGAAGCCGGCGCGGTGGTGAACGGCGTTGTCGATGAGCAGCGCCGTGGTCAGCACGCTGCCTACCTCAACGACGAACATCACAGGATTCTTGACCATCCAGCGCGGATCGAGCTTAAGGAACGCATCCACAAGCGCCTTGGCCATGATTTCCGTGTTCCAAAGACTCTTTTTTTCAAGCATGACAGTCCGTTTTGCCTTGTACTGTGCGTTATCGGTTAGAAAAGCGTTCCAGGATTGCCGTGGAGCAGCAGGTGTTCCAGAATCGGCCCCAGGCTCAGCGCCGGGAAGAAGGTAAGCGCGCCCAGAATGACAATGACGCCGACCAGTAGCACGGTAAACAGCGCGCCGTTCACCGGGAAGGTTCCGGGCGAGGGAGGCACGCTCTTTTTGCTCGCCAGGTTGCCGGCCAGGGCCAGCACCGGAATCATCATGAATAGCCGTCCGAACAACATGTCCCAGCCCAGGGCCACGTTGTACCACCAGGTGTTGGCGTTGAGTCCGGCGAAGGCCGAGCCGTTGTTGCCCGCGCCCGAGGTGAAGGCGTAGAGAATCTCTGTGAGCCCGTGCGGTCCCTGGTTAGCCAGGCTGCTGAGGCCGATATTAGGGGAGAGTACGAAGGCTGCGGTAAGCGAGAGAATAATAAGCGGGAAGATGAGCACGTAGAGCATGGACATCTTTACGTCATAGGCCTCGATTTTCTTACCGAGGTACTCCGGCGTTCGGCCCACCATGAGGCCGGCGATGAAGACCGAGATCACCACCATAATCAGGATGCCGTACAAGCCTGAACCGACGCCGCCGAAGACCACTTCGCCCAGCATGATGTTGGTGAGAGGTACAAGGCCGCCGAGCGGGGTAAAGCTGTCGTGCATGCCGTTGACAGCTCCGCAACTAGCGTCGGTGGTAATGGTGGCGAACAGCGAGGTCGCGGCGATGCCGTTGCGCACCTCCTTGCCTTCCATGTTGCCGCCCGGCGCGGTCAGAGTTCTTGTCTGTGCGGCACCATGAATCAGCGGATGCGGATGCGACTCGGCCCAGTAGACGGTGGTGAATCCGGCGGCAAAGAGCACGAACATGGCTGCCAGCACGGCCCATCCGTGGCCCGGCGATCCGGTCATGCGGCCAAGCGTGTAGGTGAGTCCGGCGGGAATCACGAAGATCAGGAACATCTGGAAGAGGTTGGTGAGCGGGGTGGGGTTCTCAAAGGGGTGGGCGCTGTTGGCGTTGAAGAAGCCGCCGCCGTTGGTGCCCAGCATCTTGATAACTTCCTGCGAAGCCACCGGTCCCTGCGCGATGGTCTGCGTCTGGGCTGGCTGTTCCAGCGGATGAGCCGTGGTGTAGGCGCTCAGGTTCTGCGGGACGCCCTGCGCAACCATCAGCAGCGCGCCGAGTATCGATGCGGGCAGCAGCACGTAGAGCAGGGTGCGCGTCATGTCCACCCAGAAGTTGCCGATGGTGCCCGATGTCGTCCGCTTGATGCCGCGAATCAGGGCAACAGCCACCGCGATGCCCACCGCCGCGGACCAGAAGTTGTGCGTCGCCAGTCCGGCCATCTGCGTCAGATAGCTCATCGTGGTCTCGGGCGTGTACGACTGCCAGTTAGTGTTGGTGGTGAAGCTGGCAGCGGTATTCCAGGCGAGATCCGGCCCCACTGCGGACAGATGCTGCGGGTTCCAGGGGAAGTAATATTGCAGACGTTCAAGGCCGTAGGTAAGCAATAGAGTGACGGCCGAGAAGCCAAGCACTGCATAGGCGTACACGCGCCAGTTCATCTCTTCTTTGGCGTTCACGCCACAGAGTTTGTAAATAAGCCGCTCGATGGGACGAAACACCGGCGTGAGCCAGGTACGCTCTCCTTCCAGCACACGGGCCAGATAAATGCCCACCGGGCGA
Source organism: Occallatibacter sp. (assembly GCA_050012015.1). Taxonomy (GTDB): domain Bacteria; phylum Acidobacteriota; class Terriglobia; order Terriglobales; family Acidobacteriaceae; genus Telmatobacter. The sequence continues at coordinate 323,385 of JBEKHZ010000001.1, forward strand.
ACACTGGCCAGCAAAATCAGCGAGAAGACGGCAAACTGTAACCAACCGTTAGCGGACATCTCAGAACTTCTCCGGGAAGAGCAGGGTGATGGTCAGGTAAGCAAACAGCAGGACGGACAGAATCAAGGCAACGACGGTGATGATGTCGGTTTGCATGGGTTACCTCAACTTCTGGCAAGCCTTGACGTAGAGAAACGCCAGGGCGAAAAAAACTGCCGTGAACAGCAACATCACTGCATCTTGAATCAGATTTTGCATTTCTGGTCTCGCAGTCCTATGAGCTGGACGTTGGGGAAGCCGCCTGCTCAAGAATGATTATGATTAGTGTCTCATTTGAGTATCGAAAAAGTTTCCTAAATAAAGCGTAAGGACTTGAAAGCCGCATCTCTACAGCTTTTTACGCAGATAATGGAAGACGCCATGCCCTATCAGCGCGGCAATCAAGGCGATAGCGAAATTCGTGACCGTAAAGATATCGCGTAGGGCGAAGGCCAGTGTTTTTCCCTGTCCGTTGGTTCGAGAGAACTCTCCCATCAATAGATTTGAATAAAAGAGAAAGACAATAAACGCGACCTCAATCAGGGCGCGCCTGACCCGGGCAATGAGCCGGCGATCCTTTTGGTCAAGATGATGCATAGGTGGATGATACCAACAACCGCATAAGGATTCCGTGTGTGGGAGGAGTTCACTCTTCGTTGCCGCTAAAGCCCTCGGGAACAAAGCGGTAGCCCACCCAGGGCTCGGTCTGAATGTACTGCTTGCCGGTCCCCGATTCGAGCTTCTTGCGCAACTGGCCGACGAAGACACGCAGATACTCCGGCTGATGAGCCGACTGCGCTCCCCACACAGCAGTCAGCAGCACGCGATGGGTCATCACCTTGCCGGCGTGTTGGGCCAGGTGCAGCAGCAGGTCAAACTCCTTGGGAGTCAGGTGAATAGATTTACCCAGGACGGTGATCGTGTGTGCCTCCGAGTCCACAACGAAGTCGCCGATTTCCAGAGCGGCGGTGGTCCGCTCCGGGGCGCGGCGCAGATGGGCGCGGACTCGGGCCAGCAACTCCTGAATACTGAAGGGCTTGGTCACATAGTCGTCTGCCCCTGCATCCAGAGCCTCAACCTTGGAGCGCTCGTGGTCGCGGACAGACAACACAACGATTGGAATTGCCGATTGAGCGCGTATGGCGCGGCAGACCTCGACTCCGCTCAGGCCGGGCATCATCAGGTCAGTCACCACCAGGTCCGGCAGCCAGTCGCGAAAAAGCAGAAGGCCCTCCTCCGGATCGTTGGCGGTACGCACGTCAAAGCGCTGCGCAGTGAGCGCGGCACGCAGCACGCGGGTAATCTGCGGCTCGTCATCGATAACCAGGATTCTTCCCGGCATTGAGTTAGCTCCACACGAAAGATTACATCATTTCTGCCGGACAGGTATGATTTATTTGGTGGAATAATGCGACTGCCCTCCTATTTGCGCGTTATAGCACGCTGGCTCGCGGCCACACTGGTCGCTGTGGCCGCCACGAGTCTGCTGGTCTGGCTGGGCGTCAACTCGACGACTGCTGGGATGGTCTTTCTGGTACTGGTGGTGTGGTTTGCCGCCCAGGCAGGCATCTGGCTGGCGCTTTATGTCGCGCTTCTGTGCGCGGTTGCTTTCGACTACTATTTTTTGCCGCCAGTTCATACGCTGCAAATTGTGGGCTTACAGCAATGGGTGGCCATGATATCGTTCCTGATCAGTTGCGCGGTAGTGGGCCGGTTGGCCGAGCGGGCGCGTAGTCAGGCACGCCAGGCCGAGCAACGCCGCGAAGACGTGGAACGGCTGTACGAACTCTCGCAGGAGATGATGCTGCAGGAAGACGCCGCCGGACTGATTCGCGACCTGCCCCGGCTTATCGTGCGAATCTTTTCGTTGGATGGGGTGGTGCTTTACGTACTCGATAAGGACCTGTTTTATTCCTCAGCCTCCGAAGTTCCTGCAAGCACTCAGGAGAGCCTGCGGGCCTTGACACGAGGTCAAAATCCCACACAGACTTTTCCAGACGGTTACACGGCGATGTCGTTGATGCAGGGGCTGCGGCCGGTGGGCGCGCTGGGCTTTCGTCCGGCCGTGCTATCCCGCGAGGTGGCCACGGCAGTCAGCGCGCAGGTAGCCATAGCGCTCGCCCGCGCCACGGCGATTGAAACTTCTTCACGCCTGGAGGCGGCTCGCGAAGCGGATCGGCTGCGCGCCGCGCTGATCGACTCGTTGACGCATGAGTTGCGCACGCCTCTGACAGCCATCCGAGCCGCCGCGACTACGTTGGTTGAAGGTGAGGGACTGGACGAGGCGGGGCGGCTGGAACTGGCGGATATTGTCGATGAAGAGAGTTCGCGGCTTGACCGGCTGATTGGCGAGGCCGTAGAGATGGCCGAAATCGACGCCAACGTGGTCCAGGTCCGCCCTGTGCCACATCATCCGCGCGCACTGCTTGATCAGGCAGTGGAGGAGTCGCGGAATACCCTGACCCGACACCTTGTAGTTGTTGATACAGAAGAAGCGGGAAGCCAGGACAAAGCGAACGATCCCGCCTGGTTCGATCCACACCTGCTGGGTCGCGTGCTGCGCCACTTGCTGGAGAACGCAGCCCGTTACACACCGGCAGGCGGCCGCATTCTGCTGGGCAGCAGGCGCTTGGGCGACCGGCTGGAGTTTCGCGTGGAGGACGAAGGCGAAGGCATCGATGCCGTCGATCTTCCTTTCATCTTCGATAAGTTTTACCGAGGCAAAAATAGCGCTGGCAAAGGGAAGGGAACGGGGATGGGTTTGGCGATCAACCGCGCCATCTTGGCCGCGCATGGTGGGGAAATAGAAGTCGAGAGCACTCCGGGACATGGGACCTGCTTCCGCTTCTGGGTGCCGCTCGTGGAAAAGGAGCCGGCGAGCTCACAAACTGCGAAGAGCCATTAGAAGTAGTTCGCTCCAGCGCAAAATCCTCGCTTGACCTCTACTTTGGCTCCTCGCTCCAGTCGCAGGAAATTTCGCGGTGCTTCTCCGAACTTTCCATGGCCCACTCCATAAGGCGCGCCACGCGCCAGGCAGCCAACGCAGCTACCGGAGCAGGAGCTTTTCCCAGCAAGGCATCGCGTACGCCTGCGTAGTAAAGCCGGTAGTCACCGGGGATGGGTTCAATGGACCTGGTGACCGTGCTGCCGTTGACATCGACGTGGAGCGTGCCCCATTCCGCAGATGGCTCCTTACCCCAGTCCGGATAGTCGATGCGCGTGATTTTATTCAGCGCAGCCTCCTGCGGGTCGAGGCCTGACTTCCAATAGTTGCCCTTGGTGCCACGCAGGTGGAAGCGAGGGCGCGAAGGCGCGGTCAGGCAGTTGGCGCCCAGGACGGCCCAGAAGCCCGGATAGCGCAGGCGTAGGGTGAAGGAGTCGCAGGCGCGCGCCCATTCGCGCTCGCAGAGAATCTCGGCGGAGACCGCTTCCGGCTTGCCAAAGAGGGTCAGAGCTTGGTCAGCCAGATGCGTTCCCAGGTCGAGCAGAACACCGCCAGACGCCGGGTCTTCCTTCCAGAGGCGGTCGATAGGGGGATCAGGCCGCCAGCGGTCAAAACGTGACTCGAAGTAGACCAGACGGCCCAGTAAACCTTCATGCAGTAGTTTCTGAATTGTCTGGAAGTCACTGTCCCAGCGGCGGTTATGGAACGGGATAAGATGGGTTTTATGGACTGTGGCAAGCTCCATCAGATGGGCAATTTCGGCGGATGTGGTGCACACAGGCTTGTCCACGATGAGGTTTTTGCCGGCTTTGAGAATCTGGCTGGCGACCTCGAAGTGGCTTTGGCTGGGCGTGGCGACTACAAAAAGGTCGAGCGAGTCGTCGGCCAGCATGGTTTCAAGAGAGCGGTAGGTGATAATGCCGGGATAGCGTTCTGCAGCTTTGTTCGAAGTGCGCTCCATAACGGCAGCTAGCTTCAGACCTTCAACCGAGGAGATCAGCGGAGCGTGAAAGACCCGCCCTACCATTCCAAACCCAACCAATCCGACACGAATCATGCAGCCTCCCGAAGCGCATGTTTGAATAACCCGGTCCTGCGAGCTTATGCGGGGTTAAACTTCCCGCCGTCCATCCAGCGCGCGCGCCATGGTCACCTCGTCGGCATATTCGATGTCGCTGCCTGCGGGAACGCCAGTGGCGATGCGCGTGATGCGAACAGGAAAGCTGTGCAGCACTCCGGCTAGCCAATGAGCGGTAGCCTCGCCTTCGAGAGTGGGGCTGGTGGCCAGGATAACCTCGTCCACTTCGCCCTTTTCGACGCGTGCGATGAGAGTGCCGGTGCGCAACTGATCCGGCCCCACGCCGTGCAGTGGCGATAGCGTGCCGTGCAGCACGTGGTAGACGCCCTGATAACCGCCCCCCTGGGAACCGGATTGGTAGCTGCGGGTGCGCTCCACGGCAGCGATGGTGGTGGGCTCTTCGACGACGCAGACCAGGCGATGATTTCTGGCAGGGCTCGAACAGTAAACGCAGGGATCGATGTCGGTGACATTGTTGCAGACAGAGCAGAGACGCAGGCTGGCCTTGAGGCCGCGCACCGCCTCGGCGAGGGCCGCCGCATCCTCGTCGCTGGAGCGCAGGATGTGAAAAGCGAGGCGCTGAGCGCTCTTGGCTCCCACCCCGGGCAGCTTCTTCAACTCTTCAATGAGCCGGGCCATTGGCTCGGCATAGCGGGTCACGGTTTGCGCCTCCTACAGTGTCCGATAGACGATGCCGGTAAATGTATCGGCGTCCATAAAGCCTTTGGCCAAGGTAGCGTCGAACTCCGCTGTCGGCTTTTTGGCGATAACCTCCTGCTCGCTGGTGCCGCTGGCCTTCAGAGCTGCCACCTTATCGCGAATCGTCGCGAGCATTTCGTGATACTTCTGAAAATCGGCCTTCGTGCCCAGAGGCCCATGGCCGGGAATGATCTTAGTATCGTTGTCCACTACGGCCAGCACTTTTTCAGAGGCTCGAATCATGCCGCCGATAGAGCCGCCGGTGCCTTCGTCGATGAAGGGATATATGCCATTGAACCAGATGTCGCCCACGTGCAGCACATTGGCCTTATGGAAGTGAATGTAGATGTCGGTGTCGGTGTGCGCGGGGGCGAGGTGAACGAGATTGAGCGCGTCGCCATTGCGCCAAACGGTTAGAGCATCCTCGAAGGTTACAGTCGGCCAAGCGCCGGCCGGAGCGGCTGGCGTGGTCGAGTGAAAGATCTTCATTGTTTGCGGCATTGAGAGCCGCTCGCGGGTATTCCGGTGGGCGACGATTGTGTACCCCGCCGCGTGCAGCCCTTCGTTGCCGCCGGTGTGGTCGCCGTGCCAATGAGTGTTAATCAAAGCGAAGGGAGCATCCTTGACGATAGCGGCGATGGCCTCGAGAATCCGCGGAACCGCCGGGGTAAAACTGGCATCGATGAGTATATTGCCCTCCGGGCCGGTTTGCAGTGCCATGTTGCCGCCCTGGCCCTGAAGTAGATAGACGTTGTCATGGAGCATGGTGGTCTTGATGGGCGTGTCGGCGGCGCTCGAACGGGGTTGCGCCGCCTGGCCGGCTGCTGGCGCGGCCTGGGCGCTCAGCGTGCGGTATAGCATGGCCGCCGCGCCTGCCGCGACACCAAGCTGCATGAAATCTCTGCGATTCATTCCTTGAAGCATCAGTTCATCCTCCCTCTGATTTCGATCAATATCTCTTGGCAAAACTTAGCCCATTCCCGGCAGATTCAATCCGCCCAGCACGCCCTTCACGCTGGACTGAATCGCCTCATCGGCCTTACGTCCGGCCTCGTTGACCGCGGCCACCACCAGGTCTTCCAGCATCTCCACATCAGGCTTGTCGCCGCCGAGGCCGATGACCGCAGCAGGTTCAATGTGAATTTTGAGAAGCTGCTTCTTGCCGTTCATGGTTGCGGTTACGGCGCCGCCGCCGCTGCTTCCTTCCACCACTGTCTGGCCCAGCTTTTGCTGAACCTCCTCCTGCATCTTGTTGGCCTGGGAGAGCATCTCGGAGATTTTGAGCGGGTTGAGCATGGTTTGTACTCCTCATCTGGAGCTTGATTATTTTTGACGGAGATCGACGACGCTGCGCACGTCAGCGTTGAAGATTTCACGCGCGCGCTGCACCAGAGGATTAGCCAGCGCTGCCTCTCCAATGCTGCCGACAGGCGGCGCGGCCATAGGCACGGCAGACTGCGCCGATCCTTCGCCGGGAACCACCAAAAAGCGCGTGGGCGCGCCCAGCCGGTGCAGTTCCTGGCGGATAATCTTCTCTGCAGCGGCGTTAATTGTAAGGGCCAGCATCTTTTTGCCCATGCCGGCTACCTCAATGCGCAGGCTCGAGTCATCGAGCATCCACGCGCCGGTGCCCAGTAACTGCGCTGCCGACACATGACCGCCATCGACCAGAGCGCGACCGACGGCGTGACGAATCTGCTCGATGGTGGGAAGACTGGTTACAGGTGCAGCAGCCTGCGGTGCCACGGCCAGCGCGCCTTCCGTTACAGGCGCTGCGTATCCGACGGCTGGAGCGGCCGCGGCAGGGAAGGGCGTTGGCGATGCCCGCTCCATGATCGCAGCCGGCGGGGAAGCTGAACCCGATTTCGGACTGGACTCCAACTTTGGTTCAGAGCCCCAATTGCCGCCTGTTGAGCCAAAGGGTGAGAGAGGCGGTGCGGCAGCCGGAGCAGCGGATGCCACAGAACGCGCAGGGCTTGCGGCTGGCCGTGACGCTGATGCCGTGGCAGAGGACGTAGTAACGGGGCGCGCAGCCCCAATATTACTCAACAACTCCTCTATCGGCAGCAGTCTTTGCGCATGAATCAGCTTGATCAGGCCCAACTCCAGGTGGAAGCGCTGCTCCTGGCGGTAGTTCAGATCGTCGAAGGTGCGCAGGACGATCTGAAGATTACGAGTTAGCTCCTCCTCAGAGAAGAGTTGCGTGGTACGCACGGCGCGAGCGCGCTCATCGGCAGAGATTTGCAACAGCTCTGTCTGCTCACCGCCCAGCTTGGCCATTAAACAATTTCTCAGGTAGCGAACCATCTGACGGGCCAGCGACGATGGGTTGTGACCGGCATTGACCAGTAGGTTCAATTGCTCCATCAACTCGGCGCTCTGCCCGGCGGCGACGGCTTCCATCAGCCGCTCGAAGACTGTATTGGGCACCGCGCCCATCAGCTCACGAATCTGCGCCGCCGAAAGCACCGGGCGGCCTTTCTCCACCGGAGCGGAGGCGATTGCCTGGTCCATGATGGAGAGCGCATCGCGCATAGAGCCGTCGCCGGCCTCGGCCAGCAGGGCCAGCGCGGCCTCCTCGGCTTCGACCTTTTCCTCAGCGGCGATCATCTTCAACTGCGCCAGAATGTCGTCGAATTTGACGGCGTGAAAGCTGAAGTGCTGGCAGCGCGAGCGGATAGTCTGGGGAATGTCCTCGGGCTGGGTGGTGGCCATCATGAAGATGACGTGCTCGGGCGGCTCTTCCAGGGTCTTGAGCAGCGCGTTGAAGGCCGCGTCGGTAATCTGGTGGGCCTCGTCGAGGATGTAAATCTTGTAGCGATCACGCGAGGGCGCGTAGCGGGCAGCGTCTCTCAGCTCGCGAATCTCGTCGATGCCGCGATTGGTGGCGGCGTCAATCTCAATCACGTCCACGGCGTTTCCCTGGCGAATCTCCATGCAGGAGTCGCACGTGCCGCAGGGCTCGGACGAGGGGCGGGACTGCGAGCCCACTTCAGTGCGGCAGTTCACGGCCATGGCCACGATGCGGGCGATGGTCGTTTTGCCGATGCCACGATGGCCGCTGAAGATGTAGCCATGGGCGACGCGGTTCTGGCTGAGCGCGTTGAGCAGGGTCCGTGTGACGTGATCCTGGCCGGCCACGTCAGCAAAGCGCTGCGGACGGTATTTTCTGGCTAGAACCTGGTAACCCATGAGTGAACCCGCTCCCTCAGGCCTCTCCGGAATGGAGGCCGCTAGAGGGGATTGTATCGCTCCGGGGTACGGTCAATGGAAGTCTACAGGTTCACAGTTTCACAGGCAATAGGGGGGAGGGGGTGCCTGGTGGTACAGACCGGGCCATCCCTGACAGATCGAAGAGGGGTTTGGACCACTTTTGTTCATTCAGTCAGTGTGCGCCAACGGTGGGTAATTATCTGACCACCTGCGATGGGGCCAACTGCCCTTCGGACGACGTGGTGTACGACCACCTGACGAGATTCGCGGGCTTGTGCTCTTGCATCAAAAAGCGATTCCCAGATGGGGCGGCATGAGGTCTGTAACGCCAACCGAGATTGGGTGAGTATTCATTTAAGTTTGTGTGATGTTCGATTTGTGTGTTGCCGATCTTGGGTATGTCTAGAATTGACCATTTTTAATGTCCGAACACCGGTACAAAACCTATGGGGGTATATCCATGGCACTTACTATTGCTTCCCGCGAAGTGAGCGGCGTTCCCGTTCTGGACCTCAAAGGACGGATCACACTGGGCGAGGGTAGTGTGCAGATACGTGATGCCATTCGCGACCTGATCGGCAAGGGACAAAAAAGCATTCTGCTGAACCTGGGAGAGGTGAACTACATTGATAGCTCGGGTTTGGGCGAGTTGGTAGGCGCCTACACCACGGCCAAAAACCGGGGCGCCGAGCTTAAGCTGCTGAAGCTGACCAGGAAAGTTCATGACCTGCTTCAACTGACCAAGCTCTATACCGTCTTTGATATCTACGACGACGAGGCCGCCGCCATCGCATCTTTCAAGTAGACCAAGTCCGGGGCCGCGCCCGAACGGTAAGCGTGAAAGACCGATTAGCTCCAGGATGCGGCTTATATCGCTTTTGCTTGATCTTATTCACACGGCGCCGCTCGCGCAGACTTAAGAGGTAGGCGCATCTCAATGTGTTGGGTAGCTCGATGGAGGTTGGGGCATGTCCGCGCAATACCAGAATCCTGTCATTCCCGAGGATGCCGCCGCCACGGTGGAGGTTGTAACCGAGGTCAGGCGCGAAGCGGCCCTGCTCAAGACAGGGGCGCTGCAGAACGCGATTTTTAACAGCGAAAATTTTTCGAGCATCGCCACCGACGAGAAGGGCGTCATTCAATTATTCAACGTCGGCGCGGAGCGCATGCTGGGTTACACGGCCGTCGAAGTAGTGGATAAGATCACTCCCGCCGACATTTCCGATCCACAGGAAGTGATTGCCCGCGCCAAAGCATTGAGCCTCGAACTGGCGACCCCGATTACGCCGGGCTTCGAGGCACTTGTCTTCAAGGCTTCGCGCGGCATCGAAGACATTTACGAGCTGACCTACATCCGCAAGGATGGCAGCCGGTTCCCGGCGGTGGTGTCGGTCACGGCGCTGCGCGACGCGCAGAACGCCATCATCGGCTATCTGCTGATTGGCACCGACAACACTGCGCGCAAGCTGGCGGAAGAGGCGCTGCTCAAGGCGGGCGCTCTGCAGAGCGCGATCTTCAACAGCGCCAATTTCTCAAGTATTGCTACGGACGCGAAGGGCGTCATTCAGATCTTCAACGTCGGGGCAGAGCGGATGCTGGGCTACGCGGCCGCCGAAGTGATGAACAAGATCACGCCGGCCGACATCTCCGATCCGCAGGAAGTGATCGCACGTGCCGCAGCATTGAGCCTCGAGTTAGCAACCCCGATTACGCCGGGCTTCGAGGCACTTGTCTTCAAGGCTTCGCGCGGCATCGAAGACATTTACGAGCTGACTTACATCCGCAAGGATGGCAGCCGGTTTTCGGCGGTGGTGTCGGTGACGGCGCTGCGCGACGCGCAGAACTCCATCATCGGCTATCTGCTGATCGGCACCGATAATACCGCACGCAAGCAGGTGGAAGCCGAGCAGGAGCAACTCGATCAGCGCCTGCGCGACCAGCAATTCTACACACGCTCTCTCATCGAATCCAACATCGACGCGTTGATGACTACCGATCCGCGCGGCATTATTACCGACGTCAACCAGCAGATGGAAGCGCTCACCGGTTGCACGCGCGACGAGCTGATCGGCGCGCCATTCAAGAATTACTTCACCGATCCGGAGCGTGCCGAGGCAGGCATCAAGCGGGTGGTGCTGAGCGGAAACAAGGTTACAGACTACGAACTTACCGCGCGCGCACGAGATGGCAAGGAAACAGAGGTCTCCTACAATGCAACCACCTTCCACGATCGCGACCGGAAGCTTCAGGGCGTATTGGCCGTGGCGCGCGACGTCACGGAGCGCAAACGTTTTGAGAAGATGCAGCAGGATAATAACGTCGAGTTGGAGAGAGCCAAAGCGGCGGCGGAAACAGCCAACCTCGCAAAATCGGATTTTCTTTCCAGCATGAGCCATGAGCTCCGCTCGCCGCTCAACGCGATTCTTGGTTTCGCCCAGCTCCTCAACTCTGATTCCCCGCCGCCAACGCCTTCCCAGACGGAAAGCATTGATCAGATTCTCCACGCGGGATGGTATCTGCTGGAGTTGATCAACGAAATCCTGGATCTCGCGCAGATCGAGTCTGGCAAGATGGCGCTGTCGCTCGAACCAACGTCGCTGGCGGAAGTCATGCTCGAATGCCAGGCAATGATCGAACCGCAGGGGCAAAAGCACGGCATCAGACTGATCTTTCCACAGCCGGAGATCCCTTACTTTGTTTATGCCGATCGTACCCGGTTGAAACAGATTCTCATTAATCTCCTTTCCAACGCAATCAAATACAATCAGGCGAATGGAACGGTCGTCGTAGACTGCGCCACGAGCACACCGGAACGTGTCCGCGTCAGCGTCAGGGACACCGGCGCGGGGTTGCCTGCGGATAAGCTGCTACAGCTATTTCAGCCGTTCAACCGTCTCGGACGAGAGACGTTGGCGGAAGAAGGCACAGGCATCGGCCTCGTGATGAGCAAGCGGTTGGTGGAACTGATGGGAGGCATAATGGGGGTGGAAAGCACCATCGGCCAGGGAAGCGTATTCTGGTTCGAACTGAACTCGGCTGCTGCTCCACAACTTGCAGTTGACCTTGCCAGACCTGAAACAATAGCCCAAGCGCGCGTTCAGCATGACGCGCCGATACGCACCCTGCTTTATGTAGAGGACAACCCGGCCAACCTGAAGCTGGTCGAGCAACTCATCGCGCGCCGCCCTGATTTGCGCCTGCTGAGCGCCAGAGACGGAAATCAGGGCATCGAGCTTGCGCGCGCCAACCATCCGGAAGTGATCCTGATGGACATCAATCTGCCTGGCATCAGCGGTATCGAAGCGCTCAAAATCCTGCGCGATGACCCAACAACAGCACACATCCCCGTGCTTGCCCTCAGCGCAAATGCGATGATCAGCGACATCAAAAAGGGTCTGCGGGCGGGATTCTTCCGGTATCTGACCAAGCCTATCAAGGTCAATGAGTTCATGGATTCGCTGGAAGAAGCACTGAAATACGCGGCACAAGAAGCCGTTCAGTCAAAGTAAATCCGGGCGAAGATCATGGTTAACTCGGTCGATATTCTGAACGCCAAAATCCTGGTCGTTGACGATAAGGAAGCCAATATCCAGCTGATCGATGGCATGTTGCGCGTCGCCGGCTATGCGTGCGTCCACTCCACGACTGATCCGAACGAGGTCTGCGAACTTCACCGAAAGAACCGTTACGGCCTGATCCTGCTCGATCTCCAGATGCCCGGCATGGACGGATTTCAGGTAATGGAAGGCCTAAAGGAAATCGAAGAGGACGGCTACCTGCCGGTCCTCGTCATCACTGCGCAGCCTGGTCATAAGCTGCGCGCGCTTGAAGCCGGAGCCAAGGATTTCGTCAGCAAGCCATTTGACCTGGCCGAACTCCGGGCGCGCGTCCACAACATTTTGGAAGTGCGCCTGTTGCACCTCGCGGCGAAAAACCATAGTAAGGTGCTGGAAGAGACCGTGCGAGAACTGGAAGCCAGCCGCGAGGTCATTCGTCTGAAGACAATTGAGGAGCGAAGGAAGAGCGAGCAGGAACTGGCCTTAGCGCAGGAAACTCAGGAAAGCCTGCTACCCCGATTTCTGCCTCAGTTTGAGAATTTCAGCATCCATGCTTTCAACAATCCTACCCGTTACGTGGGAGGAGATTTCTACGATTTTCTGCAACTCCGTTCAGGGGAATGGATGGGAGTTCTGGCGGATGTCTCCGGCAAGGGGATGCCCGCGGCCTTGTTAAGTTCGATGGTACTGGGCGCTCTCAGCATGGAATTCCGCTCGACGACTCAGCTACAGGAAGTCTTGAACCGGGTAAATCTGCTCCTTTGCGAAAAATCTCTTTCTTCCCAGTTCGTCACGCTTTTTCTCTTTTTGCTGAGCCCGAGCGGCGCAGGACAATTCATCAGCGCGGGACATAATCCAGCCTATCTGTTCCGCTCTGCCACGGGAAATATCGAAGCGTTAGTCCCCGATGCTTATCCGCTGGGAATGTTCGATTTCGCCTCCTATCAATCCCGCGCATTCCATCTCGACAAAGGAGACATTCTGGTGGTCTATTCCGACGGACTTACGGACGCGGAAAACCCGCAGGAAGAAATGTTCGGAAATGAAAGGCTGCTGGAAATCATTCAGCGAGAGGCTCCCTCGGGAAGTCGCGCGGTCGAGCAGGGGTTCTTGAAGGCCATTGAGGATTTTACTCAGGGCATGTTGCAAACGGACGACATCACCTTCGTGGTTGTTGAAAAATCTCACTGAGTGATGTGGCTCGCCAAATCAGCGACCTACTGTTGGAAAATCGCCTTCCCATTCAGGGAACGGTCCAGCGCGCTGTTGACGAAGTGACGGCATTTTTCGAATGGGGTCGGAAAACAGTCAACCCGGAAGTTGACCGAATAACTGTAGCTGCCTCCACTATGTTGCTTTGGCGGTCTTTTTGACAGCCTCTTTTGCGGCGGCCAATCTCTTCCTTCGAGTACATGGGTTCCGCGGCAGTTGGCTGCGCCGAAGTTGCACAGGGCTTCGACGTCGCCGGGGGCGCTATCGTAAAGGCAGTAATCGTTAGTGAGTTCCTCGCCAGAGGCGATCTTATTGATAACCTTACGCTCGCGGATCACTCTATACTTGTAGTGTATGAGGCGATTGAGATGAGACGCGCATCACCATTTGCGCTGGTTGTGGTTGGCTGCGTGGCAGTCTGTCTGGCGGCGGGGCCGCGGCTGATGGCGCAGGCGCCGGCTGCGGGCGATACAAAGGGCCAGAGCAAACCGGCTGGCGATAGCAAAAAGCAGACCCAGTCCAACTCATCTCAGCCAGGATCGACTATTCAGTCCAGCAACAATCCCTTTCCCGAGGATACGAGCACGGTTCCTGTGATGCCTTCCAGGACCACTCCGCCGCTGCCTGAGGGGACGCCCTACCACGCGCCGGAGAGCTCGCCGGTCCCATTGGTTCCCATGCCGAGCGAGGACGTTGACCCGGTCCGCAGCCCTGACGATCCTGCGCCGGCGGCCAGTGTGCCTGAGGCAGAATCTAGCTCCAGCCTCACAGGCGTGGAAAGGCTGCTGCCCAAACCGGGGGACGACGATCAGCAGAGTGGAAAGAAGAGAAAACTCCTCGTAATCAAGGAACCCACCCACCAGGAGGTTGCCTCCAAAGACATCGAGGTGGGCAGCTACTACTTGCAGACCAAAAACTGGAAGGCTGCGCTTTCGCGCTTTGAGTCCGCGATGATTCTGGACCCGGAGAATCCCGAAGTGTATTGGGGTTTGGCCGAGGCGGAGCATCACTTGGGCGATTATGCCCATGCCAAAGAGCATTATCTGAAGCTGCTGGAGTACGATCCCGACGGCCCGCACGGCAAGCAGGCGCGCAAGGAGCTGAAGGACCCAGCGCTGGAGAAAGCGCAGAGCGGACCACCGGGCCAGCCGGCGGCAGCTACGCCGAAGTAGGCGTTGTCGTGGAGCCAGGGATTCGGGATTCAAACGTGTGGCGATAGAATCATCGGGTAGGTCAGCAGAGGTTCGGATATTGTGGTGAGGTAAAGGTGAAATTATCATCTCTGGCACGTTTCTTCCGGCAGCAGCTCGTTTACTTCGCTATATCGGCTGTCCTCGTCGCCGTTTTCTGGGCCATCGGAGTGCAGATCAATCCTGCCCGGGTTTTGGTGTCCACGCTCTGCATAGCGAATCTCCTCTCGCTCTCAATCGGCCGGTTGGAGTTTCTTTTTTCGGATAAGCCATATCCTTTCAACTTGCTGATATATCTACTTGTCCTCCTTGGGTTGGCGGTCCCTGTCTATTTAATTTCGGCCGCAATTCTATGGTTCATAGCTCCGCCGGTTTCTCAAACGCTTTCTCATCTCATCACAACAGGATGGAAGATTCCGTTACTGGTCATCATTGTCTTTGGGGTTTCCAGGTTTCTATATCACACCACGAAAGAGCGGCTGGAGCAACGCAATGTCGAGCTGCAGCATTCGGTGGAACGCAGCACTATCCAGCTTGAAATGCAGGATCAGGAATTGGAGCGCGCGCACGAGATACAGCAGTCGCTGCTTCCCGGCAAAATTCCCCAGATTCCGGGATTCGAGGTCGCGGGAGCGTGGCAGCCCGCCAGCACGGTAAGCGGAGATTACTACGACGTGCTTCGGCTCGGTGAGCATAGGCTGGGAATCTGCATCGCCGACGTGGTAGGAAAGGGGGTGTCCGCCGCCTTGCTGATGGCCAATGTACAGGCCGCGGTGCACGCGTTTGCGAGCGACGCGGAGAGCCCTTCCCAGCTTTGCGGCAAAGTCAATCGGCTTCTGTTCGACAACATCGCGACAGGGAAGTTCGTTACATTCCTCTACGGAGTCCTTGATGGTGAAACGCGTACGTTCCGGCACTGCAACGCCGGGCATCCTTACCCCATCCTGCTGTCGGACGGCTCCATCCGGGTGCTTGAGCAAGGCGGCGCAGTGCTCGGCGTTTTCCCAGACTGGACCTACCAGGACTCCACGGTCGAGTTGAGGGCAGGGGACCGTTTGTTTCTGTTTACCGACGGCATCACGGAAGCCTCCAACACTGACGGGCAGGAATTCGAAGATGCGAGCATCGCGGCCTTCGCGAAAGCTAACGGCACGCTCACCGCAAAGGAGTTGAATAACCGGCTGCTTGCGCAGGTCTCTGCCTTCTGCAGCGCACAATTCCAGGATGACGCAACGCTGCTGGTCATCGCTGCGAATTAGGCCTTCCGGATCTGCTGCGGAATTGCTGAGATCCCATCACGCGGCTGGGACGAATTATTCCACAGGGTAAACGGGGAGTATATTGACTGGAAGCCGGAAAGCATGAGGGCAAGCTCCGGCTAATTCAATCTCAGATCGGTACGGCCATAAAATGCTCAAACTTAGAAGGTTTTTGTGCGGATGTTTTGGGAATTTCGCACTGATATTCATCATCGTCTCCACTGCTACGGTTCCGCGTCTTTTTCACTACTATCACGCGCGGAGGATATTGTCGTCGACACCAGGCGCGATCCACCACAATAAGCCTGTTTCTATCTTTCTGGTCATGCTCCTCATCACTATTCTTGTGTCGCCCCCGTTAGTTGCGTTTCTCAATGGTATGGCTTGGTGGACTGTCAAAAAGGGGAAGACCTCGGCCAGGGGTTGGGCTATTGCTGCAAGTTTGTCGCTTATCTTATCGAGCATTCCAGTTTTAGCCCCCGGAATTTTCGCTTGGAAATACACGCCAATCGAATTCCTAATAGGATTGTTTGTCATCGGCGCGTCGATAATGGCTCTCGGAATCGTTGGTTTAGTGGCTTTCGCAAAGCGAGACGCAGTAGCACAGGCCCCGATGGAAGCCACCAGGCCCCTTCGGATTGCCGGCGATGGAACGAGCTATTTGCTAGAAGCGTTATCATGGCTGCTCGGACTCGCTGGGTTTTTTGCGGCGATTTTCCTATGGCATCGCTGGGGCCAGGCACAACACCTGCCGAGAGCGTATGTCGGATTGCTCCAGCTCGTGGCTATCCTGGTGATCGTAACGGTCGTACATGAGCTTGGTCACGCAGTAGTGGGCAGCGCCCTGGGAATGAAACTTCGCGCGTTTATTATCGGTCCGTTTCAATGGCGGATACGCGACGGTCGATGGAAGTTTCAATTTCTTCCAGCGAAATTTCTATCGGCTGGCGGTGCAACAGCCTTAGTGCCGACAGATCCGCATCAAAGTCGCTGGAGCCAAATTTCCATGATTGCGGCCGGCACAGTGGTCAATCTGCTGACTGGCTTGATAGCTCTCTGCGCCGCTCTTACTGCCAAAGGCCACCCATATGAACAATACTGGGGATTTCTTGCTTATTTTTCCACGATCAGTCTGCTAGCGTTCGCACTAAACCTGATTCCCATGCAATCCGAAGCACATTATTCCGATGGCGCAAGAATATATCAGCTTCTACGGGGTGGTCCACTGGCTGATTATTATCGAGTGCTTTACCTCGTTGGTTCGACTTCTGTGACGCCTTTGCGGCCCAGGGATTATGACATCGAGACAATTAAGCGTGCTGAGCGGTCCTTCACGAAGGGACATCAGGCACTTGTGTTGCGACTTTTTGCTTCGTCATACTATCTTGATCACGGCATGATTCCAGAGGCTTCTGATGAAGTGGCCGAGGCGGAATCGATCTATCATGATTCTGCCGTGGATCTTCCCGCCGAACTATGCATGGACCTTGTCTATAGAACCGCCTTTCTGCGTCGCGATGCAGCCAGTGCGCGCCAATGGTGGGAACGCATGGAAGCCAAGAAACCCGCTTATTTAGGCGTGGATTACTGGTTGGCCCAGAGCGCGCTTTCCTGGATTGAAGGCCGCAGGGAAGAAGCGCGCGCAGCGTGGAACAAGGGGAATGTTCTGGCCCAGCAACTGCCAGCAGCAGGAGACTACGAGTTCGACCGGCATCGCAGCGCCTTGCTGCATGATTGTATTGAAAATGAAGCGGCAAACACAGCCAGTTAATTTCACCCGCTGAGATGGCGAGTTAGAGAGCTGGCACGATCAAGGACGGACTGAGCGAGTCCAGCGCGCCAAAAACGGTCGTCTGCTGCTACCCTATCTTCAGGCATGAACGAGATTTTGCACCAGTTGCGCTGTATCGGATGCGGGGCGCGAATCGCAGGCGCGGAGGCCCGGCCCGACTTCCGTTGCGTCGTCTGCGGAGAGCTGTTTGACGTGGAGTACCCCGGCTGGAGTCAGCGCGGGGGCAAGGACCGTCCCAATCCGGGCGGGCTCAAATGGGTCTTGCGCGAGCGGCGCTCGTCGGCAGAGGCGCTGGACCGCTCCGGCGTCTGGCGCTATCGCGAACTGCTGCCCATTCTGGACAACTTTGGCAACGTGGTGAGCCTGCAAGAGGGCAACACGCCGCTCTACCACTTGACGCGTATGTCCAAAGCTCTGAAGATAGACCGGCTCTTTGTCAAGCACCAGGGAATGAACCCTACCGGCTCTTTCAAGGATACGGGCATGACCGCGGCGATGAGCGTGGCCAAGGAGTGGGGCTTCGAATGCGTGGCCTGCGCGTCGACCGGGAACACTTCGGCCGCCATGGCCGCTTATGCCGCGCGCGCCGGGCTCAAGAGCCTGGTGCTGATTCCCGAGGGCAAAATCGCCTGGGGCAAGCTTTCGCAGGCCATGGATTATGGCGCCGTAACCTGTCAGTTGAAATCCGATTTCGACGGCTGCCTGCACCTGCTGTCGCAGATTGTGAAGGAAGCACCTATCTATTTACTGAATTCGGTGAACCCCTACCGGCTTGAGGGGCAGAAGACGCCGGCCTTCGAGATTGCCGAGGCCTTTGACTGGAGTGTTCCCGACCACCTGATTGTGCCCGGCGGCAATCTGGGCAACAGTTCAGCGCTGGGCAAAGGCTTCAGGGAGATGCTCGAGTTGGGGCTGGTATCGCGTATGCCGCGCATCAGCGTGATTCAGGCAGCGGGAGCCAATCCCCTGGTGCGCAGCTTCAGGGAGCATCAGGCTACCGTGCTGGAACCGGTGATGGCCCATACCCGCGCTACTGCCATTCGCATCGGCAATCCGGCTTCGTGGCGCAAGGCTGCGCGCGCTATTCAGGAGACCGGCGGCTGGTGCCTGGACGTGACTGAAGCCGAAATCGCCATCGCCAAGGCTGAGATAGGCGCTGAGGGGCTGGGCTGCGAACCGGCCTCCGCGGTAACGCTTGCGGGGCTGAAGAAGCTGCGTGCAGAAGGCAAAGTGAGTTCCAGCGAGACGGTAGTTCTGATGCTGACCGGCCATACGCTCAAGGATGCCGATTACACCATCGACTTTCATCGCGGAAAATTGCTGGGGAAAGAAGAAATCGCGGGAAGGGAAGCAGAGATCGCCGGACTGCGGCGCGACGCGCTGGCCGTGGAGGCCACGCCGGCCGCGGTATTGGCAGCGCTGAAGGGAAGAGCAGGATGAGCGAGGCTTCGAGCGCTTTTTCCGGAGACGCAAAGTCCGCGAAAATACGGCTGCGTCTGCCGGCCACATCCGCCAATCTCGGTCCCGGCTTCGATGCCGCGGCCGTGGCTCTCGACTTTTTCCTGGAGATTGAGGCTGAGCCTGCCGCGGAGTTTTCGATTGCCGCGACAGGCCGCGACCGGGAGCAGTGTTCCCGGCTTGAGAACAATCTCATTCTGGAGATTTATAAGCAACTGCTTGAGGCGAACGGGCGGCCGGTGATTCCTTTAGCGATTCGCATGAACAATGAGATTCCGCTAGGGATGGGCTGTGGCTCGTCGGCGGCGGGAAGGCTGGCGGGTATCTGTCTGGCTGTGCATTATGGCAGGCTGAAGTGGAGTTCAGGGCGCATTTTGGAGGAGGCGGCGGCGCTGGAGGGCCATCCGGATAACGCCGCGGCCTGCTGGCTGGGCGGTTTTGTGACGGCAGCTTGCGAGGGCAGACGTGTCCATGTGGCCCGCGTTGAGCCGCCGGATGAGTGGCGGGCAATTGTGGTTCTGCCCAGTGAGCCTTTGGCCACCAGCGAGGCACGCGCCGCACTGCCCGCAACCTATTCTCGCGCGGACGCGGTTGCCAACATTCAGTCTGTGGCGATGCTGGGGCTGGCCTTTGCACAGGCGCGTGGTGATCTGCTGCGCGTGGCCATGCGGGACCGCATTCACCAACCCTACCGCGCACCATTATGTCCCTTGCTGCCCCGGCTGCTGCCGCTGGCCGGAGAACACGGCATTCTGGGCGTGGCTCTGAGCGGCGCCGGACCCTCGGTTCTGGCCATCATCGGCAGCCAGAAGATAGCTCCTGAGGCCGAGGCGAGCATCCGTAAGGCGCTGAAAGGGTTGGCGCAACCTGAACTCAGACTCTGCCGGTTTGAGCCAACTGGTGCAAGTCTTTCTTTTGGGGCAACAAATCTGGACCTCTGACCAGGTATTCACTGGCCTTCCGGCACGATTTTCGCCTCAGAATCAAGAAATCAGGAACATGGTGTCGTGTTACGTAAAAAACTGCCGGGAATGTTACTTTTTCCCATTTTTTTTCTGTTCGCATGTTACTTATTTTGTTACTCAAGATAGCTTGCTTTTAATGCTTAGAAAACCTAAATTCTCACTCGTGGGCAGTTCTGGGGGAGGGCTGCTCTAGCGCCCGTGATCCTTTATAGGATCCGGGCGCTTTTATTTGCTTTGCCTGCAAATTATTGATTGCCGCAGTTTGATAGAGACGTTGCCTCTCCGATTTATCGACCTTGTTTACCTTCGAAACTCGAAGAGCTGTTTGCGACTTTGCCGTTCTTTGCGCATCTCATGAGAGTCAGTTTACCGTTACACTATACGAAGGCAGTGACAGCAAGGAGGATCATGGCTGGATCGGGAATTTTAGAAGTTAGCGACGCAACATTCGATCAGGAGGTGCTCCGCAGCGAGCAACCGGTTCTGGTGGATTTCTGGGCTGTCTGGTGCGGCCCCTGCAAGGCAATCGCGCCGATTGTGGATAACATGGCTGCAACCTATGCCGGCAAGTTGAAGGTCGCAAAGGTGAATGTGGACGAGAATAGTGCAACCCCATCTCGTTACGGTATTCGAGGCATTCCTGCCCTGCTTTTTTTCAAA
Organism: Occallatibacter sp.; assembly: GCA_050012015.1. GTDB lineage: Bacteria > Acidobacteriota > Terriglobia > Terriglobales > Acidobacteriaceae > Telmatobacter. The sequence goes on from JBEKHZ010000001.1 coordinate 343,451, forward strand.
GGAGGCAAAGTGGCAGATCAGATAGTCGGCTATGTTCCTCATGATGTGATTGACGAGAAAATCAAGAATCTGCTGGCGTAACGACAACCCCGATACGCCTGCTAATGAGCAGTATGAAAAGGTCCGGCAAATCTGTCGGGCTTTTTTATTTTGGACAAGTTTAGTCTGAGCTAGCTAATATCCGGCGGGCTTCGCCGGTGCCCCAGCATGGGAGAGGGGCTCCAGACCCAGCCGCTTGCGGCATTCTTCCAAGATAGCCTGGGTATTGGAGGCGCCCACCCGGCTCACTCCGATTTTGCGCACGGCCAGCAGCGTATCGAGATCGCGAACGCCGCCCGCTGCTTTGACCTGAACGCTTGCCGGAGAATGTCTGCGCATCAGCTCGAGATCGGCCATAGTGGCCCCGCTGGACGCGTAACCGGTCGAGGTTTTGACCCAGTCAGCTCCAATCTCCGCGCAAATTTCGCACAGCCGGATCTTGGCTGCGTCGTCCAGATAGGCATTCTCGAAGATCACCTTGATCTTGGCTCCGCCAGCATGCGTAGCCGCCGCAAGCGCCGATAGCTCATTCCTCACATATTCCCAATCCCCGCTCCGGGCCTTGCTGATATTGATGACCGCATCCAGCTCTTGTCCGCCGTCGGCAAGCGCCTGCCGGACTTCGGCTAGCTTGACGGTAGTGGTGTGCCCTCCGTGCGGAAAGCCAATGGTGGTGCTGGTGTGGACCGTGGTTCCAGCCAGAAGGGCAGAGCACCGGGCCAGGTAGTAAGGCATGATACATACGCTGGCCACGTCATATCGAACTGCCAGTGCGCAACCCTCCTCGAGAGCAGCGGCTGTCAGCGTGGGATTAAGCAGTGAGTGATCGATGGTTTTGGCGATATCGGCATAATCGTACGGCTGAGTCAAGTACATCTCCTTACGAGCGCGTGTGCGTCAAGTTTTATTCCAGATTTATTGCCGGTACTTGCGCAAAACACCCAGCACACGTCCCTGGATGGCCACCTGAGCGGCGGGAACGTAGATAGGGTCCATCTCCATGTTTGAAGGTTGCAGCCGCACCCGGTTACCCTCACTGAAAAAACGCTTCAGAGTGGTTTCTGCGTTACGCACCAGAGCCACCACGATATCGCCCTGGCGCGCTGTGCGTGTGCGTTCCACCAGCACATAATCGCCGTTGATAATATGCTCGTCGCGCATAGAGTCCCCGCGCACCTCAAGAGCAAAGACATCGCGGTTGCCCACCACATCGTGAAGCGAGATGCTCTCGGGGTTTTCGATTGATTCGATGGGGGCGCCGGCGGCGATTCGCCCGGCAAGCGTCAGCCGGTCGCTGGTGCGTGTGCGCGTTCCCGGCGGCACTACGTCGATGGAACGGCTGCGGTTATGCACGCGGTCCAGCATCCCCTTCTTTTCCAGGTTGGTAATGTGCTTATGCACGGTGGCCAGGCTCTTCAGCTCCATGCCGCGCGCAATCTCTTCAAAGGACGGGGAGTAGCCGTTGCGCCTTACAAACGACTCCAGGAAGTCGAGAATCTCTTTTTGCCTGCGTGTGACAGCCATGGGCGCATTATAGCGAATAAAAAGCGAACTGTGTCAAGTATTTTTTCGTCTTTTTTTCGTTTACGCTGCAAACTGGCTTCTGAAGACCGCTTTAATATGCTCCAGACGCTTGCGCAGGGTCTCGGCCTCATCCGGCAAACCGAGCTCCGCGGCAAGCCCGATAGCGTCGTAGAAGGCCTCCTTGGCGTCGCTGTAGCATCCGCGGGCGCCGCTGGAAGAGTGCGCCTCGTACATATCGTCGTAGGCCTTCTCGCCAAACTGCTTGCAGCGGGCCAGGCTGGCCAGCTTCGCTTGCCGCTCTTCTTCCGTCATGCTCATCTCTCCGGGGCCGGCCCATGTAGATGGCTTCCAACCCGCGATTGCTCAAGTGCGCCCGTGTGTGCCTTTCAGCTTGCTCATGCGGCGCATTTCCTTGTCCGCTTCCAGCTCTGTCAACACCACCCAGCAGCGCAGGCACGTGGGCTTGCCGTCGCGACGCCGCGAGGTGGGTTTCTGGCAGCGCACGCAGGGCTTGGGTGGCAATTTGCGTTTCATCTCGCTCTTCTTTTCAGGCGGCGCTCTCAGGGACGGCGCACGCACAGAGCGCGTAAATTATGCCCCCAACTCAATTGGCAGGAATTCCGATAGCGGATATTGAATTCGAAAACCCACGCCTCCCCTGAGGCCTCACCCGCCGAACTGCTCCAAACACTTCCAGAGAAAGAAAGCAGAATGCCGGTCTTGATGTGATGGCTGTCCGAATCCTGTCTTTCGACGGAGATGGCTTCTAACTCGGTTATGGTTGCCAGCCTCCAGTCGGAATATCCGCCCGATCGCAGATTGGCGCAGTAGCTGTTTGCCTGGTACCAATTGATGTCCGTACCGTTGTCCTGATGTGTCCACATCAGCCTGGTTGCGGGGTCGGTCCAGGTGGCCTGCGCGCTTGCGAGCACGCTGCCGAGCCCGATAAGGGCCAGAGCTGCTACGAATCCAAACATCCTCATTTTCCGCATTGTTTCACTCCTTTTTTCCGCCTTCGCGGCTCGCAAGTTCGAATCCTGTGAGTAGAAACCAACTTTTAAGCGCTGATTCACGCGCAACCATCCTACATCTACGGCTAAAGAAAACCAAATCACAGTCGATATACCTGTGGTATTGCCTTTGCGCGACCTGCCAGCGTAGAAAGATGTTCTCCGAGGAACGATGATCTCCATCAAACATTATCTTGAAGAGACGCAGACGGAGTCCGGCGATCACGATGAACCGGGTGCGCAGCAAGATGCAGAGGCGCAGCCTCTTCTTTCTGTTACGGTTGCCGCTTATCGCTCCTCTCTGGTGGAGATGGGCAACTGCGGTCGGGATGCCTGTCCGGCTCTGGGCGGGGAACTGAAGCAGGGGTTGGGCAAGGTGTATCGCGAAAAAGCAACATCGCGGAAAAGCAAAAACGATCGTGCGGAGAGTACGGCCGCAGCCTGAGGTTGTCTTACCGGCCGAACTGAGACCTATAATGCGGAAAGCAAGCCGCGTTCCCAGAGGTTTGCGCACTATCGCCATTTCGGGAACACTATTGGCATTGTGCCATTCCCGGAATCGCTCTGCCTCCTTTTTTTCTTCCAACTATTGAGTTTCGTCTCTCCACGCGGGATGGTTAGGTGAAGCCGTCCGTTAGCGCACGCTAAGTTGGCCGGCCAGAATATTTGAGCAGACAGGCGCAGGAGTCAAAGGGCGCCGCTCAATGAGAAAGGTTGCTATGAGGTTATTAATCGCCGAAGACGACAAGGCGCTGGGATTGTTTCTGAGCCGCGGCTTAGAAGCCGACGGACACCGTGTTCACTTGACGTACGATGGAGCCGATGCAGTGGAGGCATTTCGCCAGGAGATGCCCGACCTGACCATTCTTGATCTGAATTTGCCGGTCAAGGACGGCGAACAGGTGCTCGAGGAGGTTCGCATGATGGATGCGGATCTCCCGGTTCTGGTGTTGACCGCCCGCCAGGAGGTGGACACCCGAGTCCGCTGCCTTGATCGCGGAGCCGACGACCTGATGATCAAGCCCTTCAGCCTGCACGAACTGCGGGCCCGCTGCCGGGCGCTGCTGCGCCGCAAGCGTGATGCACGGCTGCTATTGCGCGCCGGCGACCTTGAACTGGATCGGCTGGACCACACCGCGCACCGCGCCGGCTTGTCGATCATTCTCACCAACAAGGAATTCGCCCTGCTCGAGCACCTGATGCTGAATCGCGGCCAGTGCGTCACGCGGGTGGAGTTGCTGGACTCCGTCTGGAATCTGGAGCCGACGCAGACCACCAACATCGTGGATGTCTACGTCAACTACCTGCGCCGCAAGCTCAAGGACCCTCCTCCTGGACAACTGATTCGCACAGTGCGCGGCCAGGGTTACACAGTGCCGTCGGAGAGCGAACTTGCACTTTCAGCGCTGCCCCCGCTATCTGTGCCTGCGCTTCTGCCAGATACGGTTATGCCAGTGGCGGCCGCTTAAGTTATTGACCTTCAACAAATTTTGAAAACACCAACTCGATAGACGTTCAGGAGATTAACATGGCAACCGTTTCCATTCCCACTCTTCCCCTTGCCAATCGCATCCACCAGCGCACCGTGCTTGTCGCGAGCGCTGATCGCAACTTTCGCCAGCGGCTCTCTGAAACTCTCACCGGACTGCGCTGGCAGGTGCGTGAGGCCGATGGTGGCGCACAGGCATGGGCTGAGGCGGAAGTGACCCCACTGGAGGCTGTCATCGTCGATTCATGGTTGCCCGACCTTGACCTTGCCGAGTTTCTCGGCGATTTCCGTATAAATTACCCCGAAGTGGATCTGGTGACAGCCAGTGGATCCAGCGCACAGGAGAGCCCGCGCGGACCATACCGTCAGGAATTGTTATATGCTCTGCGCCGCTCGCAGGATAATGACACGGCAATCTGGAACGCTGCTCCCGCGCTCAACAAAACGAGTCTGTCAGCCGATCCCACGCAGGGCAATTTGTGGTCTACCGCGTCGATTCCATCTCAGGCCCCGCCTGCTTTTCCGCCGCAGAGCGTCTTGCCTGATGTGATCTATTCTCATGCCGGTCTTCCTCTCATCATACCGGCCGAAGCAGAACTGCCCGCAATAAGCGGGCCACAGGCAGCCTTTGAACGGTTGCCGGAGATTATTGGCTACGCTCCCTGCATGCTCGAGATCAGCCGCCGCGTCCGCCTGGTGGCTCAGCGTTCTACCCCAGTTCTGATCGAGGGACCTACCGGATCGGGCAAGGAATTGGTAGCCGAGGCGCTGCACCGGCTCTCGGCCCGTAGCCGTAATCCCTTTGTCGCCATCAATTGCGCCGCAATTCCTGAAGCATTGCTTGAAGCCGAGCTTTTCGGCCACACCCGCGGAGCATTCACCGGCGCGGTGCAGGGACGCATCGGGCGGATCGAAGCTGCCGATGGCGGTACCCTGTTTCTCGACGAGATTGGGGAGATGCCGCTGGCCCTGCAATCCAAGCTGCTGCGATTTGTGGAGTGCGGCGAGTTGCAGAGGGTAGGCGACAACGAGAAGGTAAAGGTAGATGTGCGTATCGTGGCCGCCACTCACCAGGCACTGGCCCAGCAGACCCAGGACGGCGGCTTTCGCGCCGATCTCTACTACCGGCTGGCTGTATTTTTGATTCGCACTCCCTCGCTGGCCGAACATACCGATGATCTTCCGCTGTTGGTCAATCACTTCCTGGCGCAGATGGGCCGCGCGGCCCCTATCAAGCGAGTCGACCCAAGCGCGCTGGCCAAGCTTGCTGCCCACGATTGGCCGGGTAATGTCCGCGAGCTTGAGCATGTTCTGGAGCGGGCCGCCATTCTGGCTGGCGAGGAGGCCGTCATCACCGCGCGGGAGATCGACTTCGGCCTGACGGTTAATTGAAAGGGTGATGGGATGCAGATCGAGAGCCAGCTCAGCGACCAGATTGCCCGTTATCTGGATCTGTCCGTCAGCGAGGCCAAGCTGACCGCGGTCAACATGGCCAATATCGACACTCCCGGCTACCGTGCGGTGGGCATGGACTTCGAGGCCGAGATGCGGGAGGCGATGACCGGCGTAGAGAAAGGGCAACCGGCGCGGCCGGTGCATGTCAAGTCTGTAGACGGGCTGATTGCGCGGCCAGACGGAAACAATGTCTCCATGGATCGCGAAGGCCTGAATCTGGCCGAGGCGCAATTGAGGTTTAAAACCGGCGTTACGCTGCTCCGCCAGGAGTACCAGAACATCTTGGACGCCATCCATTCTGATAGCAAGTAAATTGGAGAGCAACGTGCAGGGAATCATCTGAAGATTACGCAACAGATTGTGTTTGCGTGAGAAGGAATCCCAGATGAACCTCTTTGCGATGATGGAGACCTCGGGCAGCGCCATGCAGGCCGAGCGAATGCGCGCCGAGGTGGTGGCGGCCAATATGGCCAACGCGGAGACGGCGCGCACGGCCACCGGCGGCCCTTACCGCCGCCAGCACGTCGTTTTTGCCGCCAATGCCGGCGATCCGGCATTTGTCAACAGCTTCAATGCAGCTACCGGGCAGACAGCCTCCGGAGGCCTTGTTTCTAATACTTTGCCTGCATTTCCCGCGCCTTTGCTTCAAATGAATCTCAACGGCTCTGGATCAACCACGCCGGGCGTGCATATTACTGCCGTGGTTGAAGATACATCTCCCCCGCTCAAGCGCTATGACCCTGGAAACCCGGATGCTGGTCAGGATGGATTTGTCTCATATCCGGACATTAATCCACTCACAGAGATGGTGGACCTGATGGGGGCGACACGTGCATATGGTTTGAATAGCTCCGCGGTGCAGGCTGAGAAGGGCATGATCACGTCGGCATTGGAGATTGCCAAGACGTAGACAGCATACCGGGTTTGGCGGCAGATTTTTGGGCTCCTGTAGGAACTGGTCCCAGAGATTAAAAACGCCTGCGGCAGCAGGGAGAACCAATGTTAACTCCAATCAATCCTATAAACACGGCGACACAGGCTGTGCAGGGTCTTATCGGCTATGGCGCTGGAAACTCCGCAACGTTGACCGGTGGCTCAGTTGCCGCGCCCACCCCGTTTTCCGATCTGCTGACCGATGCTGTTGGCCAGGTGGACCAGCTTGAAGAACAGGCGCACACGGCCGTTGCCGGATTGATGACCGGCACCGGCGTGGACGTGCATCAGGCGATGATTGCCACCGAGAAGGCGAACATGGCCTTTGAACTGGCGTTGGCGGTGCGCAACAAAGCAGTGCAAGCTTACCAGCAGGTGATCGGAATGCAGTTTTGATAGCAGTTGTCAGTAGTCAATGTTTAGTTGTCAGTTGCTAATTGTTTTATTGACTACAGATCACTGACCACTGAGAGCGGAGACCATGGCCACCGGAACACAGTTGCAGAAGAACGCGCAAATGATGCCCGGCCAACCCCAGTTGACCGACCGGCTGGCCGGACTTTGGGGCCGGACGCGGGTCCGCTGGGCGCAGATACATCCATCGCAGCGCGGCTGGACGGTGGTGTTGATTCTGCTGCTGGCAGGGATGATTGGAGGCATATTCTGGTATGGCCTGCGGCCTGATTGGCACATCCTCTACGCAAACATGGACCCCGAGGACGTGCGCCAGGCAGGACAGGTTCTGGCCCAGGCGCAGATTCCCTTTGAGTCCTCGCCCGATGGAACGGGCATCCTGGTCCCGGCAGCACAACTCGACAAGGCGCGGCTGGTGACCGCGGCCAAGGGCATGAAGAGCGGACGGCTAGGCTTTGAGCTCTTCGACAAACCCAATTGGGTGGGATCGGAGTTCGACGAGCAAGTCAACTATCAGCGGGCGCTGGAAGGAGAGTTGGAGCACACCGTTGGAACCCTGTCGGATGTTCAATCGGCGCGGGTACATCTCGTGTTGCCGCACGACTCGCTCTTTCGTGAGACGGATCGTCCCGCCAAGGCTTCGGTGGTGCTTAAGCTGCGCCGACGCACGCTAGGCGATGGGGAGCCAGAGGCGATTCGCAACCTGGTCTCCTCTGCGGTAGACGGCCTGACTCCGGAGCATGTGGTGCTGGTGGACGCGGCCGGTCACATTCCGCTTGGGCCCAAGACCGCTGATGCTCTGCGATTGAGCGCCGAGCAGGCTTTGGAAGAGAAGCTGATCAGCACGTTGGAACCGGTGACCGGGGCGGGCAATGTGCGTGCCTCGGTGTCCCTGGACTACGATTCTGTAGCCGCGGAAGAGACCAAGGAGAGCTACGACCCGGATCAGACGGTGATTGTATCGATGCAGCGCACCGAGCAAGCTTCCGGTCCCCAGCAGGCGCCTGCAGGCATTCCCGGCGTCGCCTCAAACGCGCCCAATTCGCAGGCGCTGCCGGTCTACCCAACACAGACCTCGCAGCCGCAGACCGCCAAGAGCGAGGCTGGGACCTACGCTGCCACGAAGACCTTGCGGCATGTGGTCGAAAACCCGGGCAGGGTGCGGCGGCTTACCGCGGCCATTGTGGTTAACGACCGGCTGGCGGAGCCCGCTTCCAAGAACAAGGCGGCGGTTTGGCAGCCTCGCTCGCCAGAGGAGTTGCGCAACCTGTCGGCGCTGGCTCAGGCCGCTGTAGGCTTCGATGCGGCACGCGGCGACCTGCTCGAAGTCAAGGACCTGGCCTTCGAGGACAACCATTTGCAGCCAGCGGCTTCGTTGCCGGGCCAGATTCTGGCCACCGCCGAAGGCTCGCCGATTTTAGTCAAGTATGCAGCCTTGCTGATAGGTCTTCTGGTGGTTATTGCATTCGGAGTGCGTCCCGCACTGCGCCATGCCCGGCTTGCAGCGGGGCCAGGAGGCAAGGGTGGGGGCAGGGAGTTGCCGGGATACGCAGAGTCAGCGGAAGCGCGAGCGCTTAGACCTCCTGAGCCGGTCGAGATTGACCCGGAGCGGGCCAGGGCGCAGGAGATCTTCGAACAGGTTACCGGCCACCTCAAGCGCGAGCCCACGCAAAGCTCCCGCTTGTTGCAGAGCTGGATTCATTCTGATTGACCGGAGAGTGGCGGACAAAATCGATGAGCGGCACGAGGGACAGCTAGAAGCTAGCAACAAAGGAAAGGACCAGGGTCTTGGCCGATCAGGGATACCAGAACGCGTCACCACGGCGCCAGCTTACGGCGAACATGAGCGGGGTGCGCAAGGCAGCCGTCTTACTGGTGGCCGTGGGCGAGGAGTTGGCGAAGGAGATTCTGCGCGCCCTGCCGGAGGCGGACGTACAACTGCTCACCGAGGAGTTGGCCGAGCTGCGCGGCATTACGCCGGATATATCTACCGGGATACTGGAGGAGTTCTGGGGGCTTCTGGACACCAAGAACTTCATGACCCACGGCGGGCTGGACTACGCCAGCCGTTTGTTGAAGGAGACCTTCGGTGCGGCGCGCGCCGACGACCTGTTGATGCTGGTGCGCCGCTCACAGGAGGAGGCCCATGGCAACCTTGCCAAGCTGCAGCGCACTGACCCTCAGCAATTGGGCAAGCTGCTCGACAGCGAGCATCCGCAGACCATCGCCCTGGTGCTGGCCCACCTGGACCCCAAGCGAGCTTCGATGGTGCTGGATAGCCTGAGCGAGGACCACAAGGTGCTCTCCATCCAGCGGCTGGCTGAGATGCGCCAGTTTTCTCCGGAGATGGCGCAGAAGGTGGCGCACATCCTGCACCGGCGCCTGGAAAACGTGGGTGACACGGGACGCAAAAGCTACTCTGGCTTCAAAGCAGTGGCAGATCTGCTCAACCGGCTCAACGCCGAGGAGTCGAAGAAGATACTCGAAACCATCGAGGATGGTCAGCCGGAGCTGGCCCTGGCCATTCGTAACCTGATGTTCACCTTTGAAGATCTGGTGACGGTGCCACCGACTACCATTCGCGAGATTGTCTCTGGCGTGGACAAGCGGCAACTGGCGTTAGCCCTGCGCGGCGCCAAGGAAGAACTCCGCGCCCAGATCTTCAAATCCATGAGTTCGCGGGCCGTGGAGATGCTGAAGGAAGACATGGAAGTTCTGGGTCCGGTGCGCTCGCGCGAGGTGGCGCAGGCGCAGCAGGAGATTCTCAACCTGGCGCGGCGGCTGGAGGCAGAGGGCAAGGTGGTTCTCAAGCTGGAGACCGGCGACGAGATGCTGGCGTGAACGCAGCAGACAGCAAACAGCTTACAGCGAACAGTTTGTGCCTAATTCACTATTAGCTGAAAGCTGTTAGCTGGAAAGGAAATCTTGCAGCAGGCATCATCGGCAACGAGCAAGAGAGCGTCCGGGCGCATCGAGGCCTTCGAGTATCCGGCCGGTCCCGATGCGCCGTTTTTGCCGGAATGGAATGGATGGGAGAGTGTCGAGGACGCCGTGCCCAGAAGTGTCACAACGCTATCCCGGGATGCTACGGCCGGAACCATCGAGCACCGGATGAGCGCCGAACTCGAGGCTCGCATAGCGGAGGAGAAGCGTCGAGCCTTTGAATCGGGCCGCGAACAAGGCCATCAGGAGGGCCACAAGGCCGAGCACGAGGCGCAGAGCGGCTCCCAGGCAGCGATTCAGCGGCAGCGGATGCAGCAGGCCGCCGAGTTTCTCGAGAGCTTCACCCAGGAGCGAAACCTCTACCTGCAAAAACTCGAACAAGAGGTGGTGATGTTGGCCCTGGCAGTGGCGGCGCGCATTCTTCGCCGTGAGTCGCAGATGGACCCGCTGCTGCTGACCGGCGCAGTCAGGGTGGCGCTGGGACAACTCTCCCAATCAACTCAGGTGCGATTGCGCGTGCCCTCTGCCGAGCTCGACCTGTGGTGCGAAGCCATTGCGCACCTGCCCAACCTGGCCGTCAAGCCAACTGTGATTGCCGGTGAAGGGATGCGGCTGGGCGACTGCGTGATCGAGACAGAGTTGGGTTCGGTGGATCTGGGAATTCGCGCGCAGTTGGGAGAGATTGAGCGTGGTTTCTTTGACCGTGCCGGCGGCTCGAGAACCGGCAGCTCCATCTCTGACGCTGCACAGCCGGCAAGCGTGGACCCTGGCGCCGTCCAGGAGAGCCACGCATGACGCGGCTGTTGGAGCGTTACTTTACTCGTCTGGAACGCGGCCAGCCCTGGCGTTGGCGCGGGCAGGTGCTCGAATCAGTAGGCCAGACTATTGAGTCGGCTGGGCCGCTGGCTTCGGTGGGCGAATGCTGCGAGATTCAGGACCAGCACGGTCGCGCGCATTTGGCAGAGGTCATCGGCTTTCGCGGCTCCAGTGTGCTGTCGATGCCGGTGGAGAGCACTGAAGGCATACGCTTTGGAAACAAGGTAACAGCCTGGGGAGTCCATCCCGAAATCGAGGTGGGGCCGGCGCTGATGGGCAGAGTGCTGAATGCGCTGGGTGAACCTATCGATGACGGGAACCCACCGGCCGTCTCTATAGCATTGCCGCTGGAGGGAGTGGCGCGCCCGCCGCTGGACAGGGTGGCGATACGCACTCCGCTGGGTACAGGGATTCGCGTACTCGACGCATTCCTGACGGTGGGACGGGGACAGCGTGTGGGCATCTTCGGCGGCTCGGGCGTGGGCAAAAGCACGCTGATCGGCATGATGACCCGCAACACCGAGGCGGATGTGACGGTGGTGGGCTTGGTGGGCGAACGGGGGCGCGAGGTAGGCGAGTTTCTTGAGGATACGCTGGGCGGCGAGGGCCTCGCGCGCTCGGTTGTAGTGGTCTCAACCTCCGACCAGTCGCCGCTGATGCGCATGAGGGCGGCTCTGGCCGCCACCACCATCGCCGAGTATTTCGCCGGGCAGGGCAAGCACGTGTTGCTGGTGCTGGACTCGCTGACACGCTTTGCCATGGCTGCCCGGGAAATAGGCCTGGCTGCAGGAGAACCGCCCACCAACAAGGGATACACGCCATCGGTCTTCAACCGCCTGGCCAAACTGGTGGAGCGCGCCGGGCAATTCCGTGTGGGCTCGATTACCGCCTTTTATACCGTGCTGATGGAAGGTGACGATCAACAGGATCCGCTAGTGGACGCGGTTCGGGCGTTGCTCGATGGCCACGTGGTGCTTTCGCGCGCACTGGCTGCCGAAGGTTGGTATCCGCCCATCGAGGTGCTGGACTCGATCAGCCGGCTGATGCCGGTGGTCACTCAGCCCGCGCATCGCGAGCATGCTGTGCTATTGCGTAAGCTCATGGCTGTCTACGCGCGCAGCGAGGATCTGGTGCGCATCGGAGCCTACAAGCCGGGCTCCGACCTGGATCTGGATCGTGCCTTGAGAGCCCGGGAGACGATGCGAGCTTTTATGACCCAGGACATGCATGAACAGGTTCACTTTGACGATTGTTTGCAAAGGTTGGCTCAGCTGGCTTCGGAGGTGTGAGCCATGGCTGTCTCGCGCGCATTGCGCCGCCTGTTGCGCATTCGGAACATTCAGGAAGAGCAGAGCCGGCTGGTTCTGGAATCCGCGCTTGGCGAACTTCACCGTCTGGAGCACTCGCTGGCGGTTACCCACGAGCGGAATCGCCGGGGCCGGAGCCTGATTCAAACCAGTGCTCAATCCGGCCAGTTGACGGACCGGCTTGCCGGCCTTGAAGAGACGCGATCAGCCAGCCACCATGCCGCAGCGCTCGGGCCCAGGATCGATGGGATGGGAGAAGAAGTCGCGGACCGGCGTCAGGAGTTTCTTTCTAAAAGAGTGGAACGCCGCCAGGCGGAGACCCTGATTCAGGAGGCAGAGGCGCAAGAGGCTATCGAATCCGGGCGGCGCGGCCAGCAGGCGCTCGACGTCTGGTACAGCTCCCGGTTGTACCGCGAGGCGGATAAAGAAGGTGTCGAAGCTGAAACGATGGCCTCAACCGCAGAAGGGTTAGCTCATCATTAGAATGTCGTCTCCCACCCGCCCGCCGTGAATAAGAAGCGTACATGAGCAAAAACTTGAGGGCAAATACAAACAAAAGAGTACAGCTTCCTGAATTGGGATGGCCGGTTCCATTCCTGACAATGCTCTAACCCATCCATGTCGCACTTTGGCACAGTGTCTGCACTATCTCTTTCCATGACGATTGCCGCAGCCATCGAGATTGCAGCGGGAGCTACACCGGGGCAAGGCCTGGGCAAGACGACAGGCGCGGCGCACGGCTCAGGGCTTACCGGTGCTGCTGCTCAGTGGTTTATGGCTTCGACTGCTTCAGGTGCGGAGAGCTTTGGCGAAAAATGGCAATCGCTGCTGGCTTCGCTGAATTCCAGCAATACAGATACTGACGAGGCTGAGGCGAATCATAAAACTCTCATAGATGGATCGGCGCCTGAAAATACATCTGAAAAATCCTTTGTATCGAACCTTGTTGCCGGCATCCGATTGCACCAGGGGCAGGGAACTGAGAAAGAACGCGCTGAAGCGGATTCAGGAGCAAAGTTGTCTTTGGCTTGGGCTCGGGCTCAAACCGTAGTGATCGAGCCTGATGCCGGGACTGCAAAGCCAGTCTCGGCCAAAACAGAAGAGATAAAACCTGCTGCGACGCCGAAAACAGAATCCGCCCTCAACTCGCATCCTGTCCGGTCAATCAACGCCACCAAGGAAGACACTCTCCCAGCCGAAGCGTTAACGGGAGTGGTTTCGGCCGCAATTGCAAGTCCATCGCCGGTTGTGCAGGCAGCTGTGCTCACCAACCCAGTTACATACAGTGCGGACGAGAAGGCGCAGCTTGCACAGATAAAGATTTCGGCCAATCTCTCGACAGACCAGCCAGCAGCGACTTTTTCGGCTTCGTATGACACGCAACTACCCAAGAATTATGCTTCCGGAAAAATTTCCGATGTAGTGAATCCAGCAATGCAACAGGCCACGGAAAAACTGAATGCGCCCACGCAGAATAAACAAGCCTCGCCTGCTTTGAGTATCAATGGGTCATTCGGCCAAACCCTCAGCAATACAGAAGCTTCCGCTGCTTACAACAGTGCGCCGCTGCCAGTCGCAATGCTTGCCGAGAGTGTGGCCCCGCTTGAAACGTCTGTGCCGGCTATGAACTTGCCTACGGTTATAGAAACAAGCCAGAACACCGATCAGCCACATTCTTTAAGCCAGGACCCTGCACGGACCTCTGCCCCGAAACCTGATCTGACGCAGACAGTAGCGTCTAACCAGAATCCGGCTTCGGCATCCGTGCAGAGCCGGAACCCGATGCAGGCGCAGGTCGCGAGTCAAAGCATCACTCCGACAGCAGTGCCAAGTCAGAGCCCGAGGGAGACACAAGCGCTTAGCCAAAATCCCTCTCAGACGTTCACGCCAGACCAATATCAAACACAGACGTTCGTTCAGTACCAGGAACAGGTTATTCCGCAGCCGGGAAAGCAGATTGTGAGCGAGGTTGCGGTTTCGCTGCCTAACGATAGCTTGAAGTCCTTGCCTGTAGCCGCCACCACCCCCCAGCAAGGCCAGCTCTCTGCAGTGGTTCCAATCCGAGACAAACCAGGGTCAACCTCCAATGAAAAGGCCATAACATCCGAAACCTTGCGGTCAGTTCATACAGTCGGCAATTTCAATTCACTCCAACAGGGAATCCTTCCTGTCGAAGGGCAATCTTCCGTCTCGGTTGTTGATTCCATCGCGATGGCGCGCTCAATGTCCGGCGCGGCTGGAACTGTGAGTGCCGCCAGTGAACCGGAGAGAGCATCAAGCTTTGCTTCAGCTCAACAAGATACACGCGAAACCTTCGCAACCCTCGACACTGCGGTTGTGCCGAAGGACACTACCTGGATTCACGTCGGTACGCAGCGGGCCGAAGCAGGTTTTCAGGATCCGGCTCTGGGCTGGGTAAGCGTGCGCGCAGATCTAAGCGGTGGCGGAGTTCATGCCCAGCTTGTCCCCGGCTCAGCCGACGCAGCCCAAACCCTGAGCAGCCACCTGGCAGGATTGAACTCCTATCTTGTTGAACACCACACGCCTGTCGAGACACTCACGCTTACATCGCCTGAAGGCCGTTGGTCAGGGTTGGGCAGCGGCCAGAGCGCGGGAGAGGGAATGCAGCAGGGGGCAGGCCAACAGACTTCGCAGGGCGCCGATGCAAGCCTTTCATCTGCTTCCAATCCAGAAACCGTTATCCAATCGCCGGCTCCTTCGCTCGAGCCGCCGGCATTCTTCGGGGATATGAACGAAAGCGTACAAGCGGCAATCAGGGGAGGCTTGCACATTTCGGTAATGGCCTGAGCAAGAAGGCAGGCTCAAGGCAAGGACGGTACAGCGGGCAAGAGCCTGGCAAACACGGATGAAGCAGAACGCAAATTGTAGCAGAGAAGAGCAGGGAGGCAACATGGCAGCGGCAATTCTGAATCACACAATGACAGCGGTGCAGTCTCTTACGGGTACCATCGCAACCCCCGTAGCCGCGGCAAACGGTTCGAGCTCTACGGCAAACGCGACCAGCAGTTCAGGCAGCACAAGCAGCGACTCGGCCACCATTTCGGCCAACGATTTTCTGACATTGTTGGTCACCGAGATGAAGAACCAGGATCCGACCGCGGACACCGACCCCAACGAGTACATCAACCAATTGGTGAATGTAAACAGCCTGGAGCAACTAATCTCGATCAACCAGACGCTGACTACGGATCTGGGCAGCACAACTGCCAGTTCGAGCGGCAGTGCTGCCTCGGCTCAGGCCACAAGAGCTCAGGCTCAATCTACATCGCCCGCTGCCGCTACATCTCTGCCCGGCGCGCTGAGCGCGGCTGCGACCAAACTGGCTCCCGGCAATCTAAGTATTCCCGCGGCCAACCCCGCGGCTCAAAACGTGGCTCAATCCCTGAGCGGACGGCCACGCGCATAATCGTGATTTTGCGAGCTTGAAACGGCCCGGCACAGTCAGCTTATATGCCTGCCGCCAATGTCCGCGCCAACTTCAGATGCAATCGAGAGGAGAACCACCATGCCCAGTTTTTACATTCCACTCAGTGGTCTCGACGCCGATAATACAGCGCTGAACACCATTGCCAACAACTTATCTAACATGAACACCACCGGCTTCAAAGCGCAGACGACCAACTTCAGCGACCTGTTTTACCAGCAAGTGGGTACCACCGGCGCGGGAGGCGAGATTCAA
Organism: Occallatibacter sp.; assembly: GCA_050012015.1. GTDB lineage: Bacteria > Acidobacteriota > Terriglobia > Terriglobales > Acidobacteriaceae > Telmatobacter. The sequence goes on from JBEKHZ010000001.1 coordinate 359,081, forward strand.
CAGGGGACAGGAGTGCAGGTGGCCTCGAACAGTACCGATTTCACTGGCGGCTCGGTCTCTTCGACCGGTGTCGCGACCGATGTTGCCATCGATGGCACGGGCTTCTTTGTGCTGGACAACGGCGGAGGCGCACAGCTCTACACGCGCGACGGCAACTTCCAACTGAGTTCCACCGGAACGCTGGAAAGCACCGAGGGACAGGGAGTCATGGGGTATGCGGCCACCAATGGCGTGATCAACACTAGCGGCGGCTTGTCGGACATTACGATTCCCACCGGGCAGGTGATGCAGCCATCGGCGACTACATCCTTTAGCATGACCCAAAACTTGAATTCCGCATCTCCCATAGGCACACAAACCACGGGACAGGTACAGATCTACGACTCGCTGGGAAAATCCTATGAAGCCACGGTGACATACACCAATCTTGGAAACAACTCTTGGAACTACAACATCTCGTTGCCGGATACCCTGACGCCGGCATCGGCTACCCCGACAACCATTTCCAATACTGGTGGGCTCTTGGGAATGACGCAGAGTTCTACTACAGCCTCAGGCATAACTACGCTCAGTTATAACTTCGGTTCGAGTGGCGGCAATCTGGCTACAGTTGATCCAGGGACGACTCTGACGATTACCGGGCCATTGGCTGTCGGTGTTGGCACGGCGACCATAACCGCACCGACAGTCACTGCAGGTGAAACCGTGGCCGAGTATGCCACTGCCCTCAATGCAGCGTTGGTGACGGCAGGCATTAAAACCGGCGCCACCGGCGTAACCGTTTCGGCCACGGCAAGCGGCCAGTTATCCATCGTTGGACCGTCAGCCACGCTCTCAACCGCCGGTATCGTTAAGCAGGATCTGGCAGGGACAATCCTGAATTACAACTTCGGATTAAGCGGCGCTACGATGGCTACGGTCGATCGGGGGACAAACCTGACCATTTCCGGGCCAACCGCCACCGGCGGTACGGCGACCATTACCGCGCCGGTGATCACCGCCGGCGAAACTGCGGTCAGCTATGTTGCGGCCCTCAATGCAGCCGTAACGGCAGCGGGAATCACAGGCGTGACCGTCACCGGTCCAACCGCTACGGGCCAGGTGACCATCACCAGCCTTGGGACCAGCGGCAGCATAATTCAGGATACAGTTGGATCGGCCAGCACCAATGGGACGCTGGTCTTCGACACCAGCGGAAATTTGGTTACCCCGGCCGCGAATGTGGGCGGCATATCCTTCGGCGGACTTTCCGACAATGCGGCGACGATGAACATGACCTGGGGTCTCTACAGTACCGCCGGCAATGGAAATATCAGCCAGACCGCTGCCGTATCCGGACAATCGGCACAAAACCAGAACGGGTATGCGAGCGGCGAGTATCAGAGCTTCACCATCGGCTCCGATGGAACTGTTACGGCCACCTACTCGAATGGCCAGAGCCAGAGTGTAGGACAATTGGCGATTGCCACGGTCAGCAACCAGCAGGGACTGGTGGACACGGGCTCAACTCAATACCAGGCCACTGCCTCTTCAGGCCTTGCCACTGTTGGAGTGGCCGGGGCGGGCGGGCGCGGCACGCTCGAAGGCAGTTCACTGGAGGCCTCGAACGTCAACATTTCCGCCGAGTTCTCAAATTTGATCGTCGCTCAGCGCGCCTTCGAAGCCAACGCCAAGTCGGTAACCACATTTGATACCATCACCCAGGAAACCATCAACATGATTCACTAAGCTCGACGCGGGACGGTCTTCGGGCCGTCCCGCTGCTCTATTGGCTTAACTATTTGCTGATCAAGGCAGCATGATCCGGGCGAATGACTTAGGTCCTGTGGTCTCTGCGCACTTCGACGAACAGTCCCTTTCCTGCAGCCAGAACGCGGCCTTTGACATTGATAATTCTGCCTTCGGTCCAGTGTTTTCGTCCCTCGCTGCGCACTCGGCGGCCCTCCAGGCGAATCGGCGTTCCGGAGTGGACAGGAGAATGGTAGACAATCTCCAACTGGCTGGTTAAGCTCGTCACACCCAGGGCGCGAACCGTCTTGCCCATGACCTCATCCAGCAGCGTGGCAATGATGCCGCCATGCACAAAGTCAGGCGGGCCTTCGAATTTTTTCGGAATCGTTGTCGGACAAACCACGCTCCCATCGTCGGCAAGAAAGAACTCAAGGCGCAAGCCAGTCTCATTTGCTTGTCCGCAACCAAAGCAGCGGTTCTGTGCCGCGTGCGCCATCGGGGTCAGATGTTCAGAAGATGCATTCATGGTTAAAGCATAAAGGAGCCGGTATAGTGCCTACGAGGGAAGGGAATCTCTATTATTCAAGCATACTTTTATGGTTTCGGCGCATCGAACCCAATAGAGGTTTTCACACATGGATCGCCGAACCGCAATCAAGCACATGGGCAGCGTGGCAAGCGCGCTGCTGTTGACTGAAGCCCTTAGTAGCCATGCGCTTTCCACCGGGCAGGCTGCTGCCGCAACCCCTCCTAATGCGCCTACCGGCCCCTTCACCCTGCGGCCACTGCCCTACGCCTACGATGCGCTGGAGCCGTACATCGACGCCGAAACTATGCACCTGCACCACGACAAGCACCATCAGGCGTACGTGAACAACCTGAACGCCGCCGTAGCCGCGCACCCCGAACTGGCAGGCAAGTCCGTTGACGAACTGGTCGCCAACCTCAGCACCTGGCCTGAATCTGCGCGTACTGCCGTGCGCAATCAGGGCGGAGGCCACGCTAACCACTCCTTGCTGTGGCAAACGTTGGGCAAAGGCAGTGCAGCGCCCACCGGCGAGCTAGCCAAGGCCATAAACACCGCCTTCGGATCGTTTGCCACCTTCCAGGACAAGCTAACCGCTGCGGCCATGAGCGTCTTTGGCAGCGGCTGGGCCTGGCTGGTGCAATTGCCGAACGGCCCCATCGCCATTGATACCTCGGCCAACCAGGACAGCCCACTCACCCAGGGTCACAAGCCGTTGCTGGCAGTTGACGTCTGGGAGCACGCCTACTACCTGAAGTACCAGAACCGGCGCGCCGATTACGTGAAGGCCTTCTTCCAGGTGGTCAACTGGGACTACGTAAGCGGCCAATTTGCTCAGAAGGCGTAGGTAGCGCGTGGCCTGGATTCTCTGGCGAAAAACAGGTTGGGCCTTTGTTTGTATACAATTGGCAGCCAGCTTCGGCCTGGCATTGGCTGGCTGCCATTCGGCACCGTCGCTCACCCCGCAAGAAGCGGAAGGCAAGCACCTCTACCAAGTCCGCTGCGCCCATTGTCACGAAGACAACGACCTGGTGCTGAAAAAGGTACCGCCTGATCTGCATGGCGTGTTTGCCCGCAAGACCCTCCCCAGCGGTATTCCTGCCACGGACATGGCCGTGCGGCAGAATGTGCTGACAGGGAAGGGAATGATGCCCGGATTTACTGGCCGCTTCACCGACGAGCAAATGGCCGAACTGCTTGCTTATCTGCGTACTGGGCTGCGCTAAATCTCATATCCACACGACCCTCCAGCTATTTTGAAGCACTAATAGGATTCACGTAACCTAGACAGTAAGCATTACCATAGTAACGTTTATGTACAAATATTCTTACACTTCAGTAACCATATTTGGGTACATTCTTAATATTGCAGCCCAGTATCTGTTTTTATCTTTCTCGCAAGTTGAAAGGGATAAGACAATGATTCAGAAAATCTGCACAAATTACGGAAAATGCGCACTCGCTGACAGTCATGAAGACTTTTCTCTTGATAAGAGTGTCAGAAAGTGTTGTCCACTTTGCGATAGTGCACTTAGTGAAGTCAGAAATATAGCAGAGATTACAGATTTGGCACTCGCCAATGTCAAAACTGCGTCGCCCAGAAACGTGAACTCAATCTTCTCCGACCTGGCCCTGGCTTTAGTTCTCATCGCTTTTCTTTTTATCGCCGTAGGAAAAGACTGGATCAAGTCACCGCAAGGTACCTATGCCGCAGAAATGAAGATCATTCATCAGAATGCGATCCTTCGTTTAGCTGGTTCTGACGTTGTCGGAGAACGTCTGGGGCCCGAGTTGGCCGAGGCCTTTCTTCAGGCTCAGGGTGCGACAAATCTTCAGATTATCTCTGGAGTAAACCAGGAGGATAAAATCGCTGTGGGTATTTTGCCCGGCGATACAGAGCCTTCCTCGATCGAGATATCTGCTCATGGCTCCGCAACTGCATTTACATCCCTGGCTCAAGAAATCTGCGACATTGGGATGAGTTCGCGAAGAATCAATCCGGACGAGGTTACCAAACTAGCGACGTTGGGCAATATGACATCAGCTGCCGACGAGCATATTTTAGGGCTTGACGGCATCGCGGTGATCGTTAATCCCTCCAACCGAATCAACGAGCTTCGCAAAGACGAAATCCGGCGAATCTTCACCGGGGACATTACCGATTGGTCTCAAGTCGGCTCCTTCCACGGTTTGATCAAAATATACGCAAGAGATGATCAGTCGGGGGTCTTCGATGCGTTCAATAGTATGGTGCTGGCTGGTAAACCCTTGACATCAGCAGCCCGGCGTTTTCAGGATAGTAATGCGCTTTCCGATGCAGTCTCCGACGATCTGAATGGTATCGGTTTCGTCAGTCTTCCTTACGTCCATAATGCGAAAACTATAGCCGTATCGGAGAAGGGAACACTGGCGCTCAAACCGACCCGGCTGACAGTCGCTACGGAAGACTATCCGCTCTCTAGGCGGCTTTATCTCTATACACCTGCAACAGCACGGAACAAATACTTGCAAATGTTTATAGCATTTGCACTCTCACGGCAGGGGCAGGAGGTGGTTGCCGCCAACGGTTTTGTCTCCCAAAATCTTCAGCATGTGACGCTACCTGTATCCAATACAGCTCCGGAAGAGTACAAGCTGCTGACGGAGGGCGCCGAACGCCTCTCTGTGGATTTTCGTATTCAGGCCGGAAAATCGGAGCAGGACAGCAAGGTTCAAGCGGATCTGGACCGGATCGCCTCTCTGATCGCTGACCAAGATGGCGAGGGAGATCGGATTCTACTCTTTGGGTTCGCAGACAATGAAGGCACTCCGGAGGAGAGTCGAGCGATGTCTTTGAACCAGGCCAAGATCGTTGAGAGTCAGTTAAACCAGCGGGGTATCAAGCTCGCGGTTGTGCGAGGCTATGGCTCAGAGCTGCCCGTCGCTTCCAACGACACCAGCGAAGGTCGAGAGAGGAACCGGCGCGTGGAGATTTGGATCAAGAAGAAAGCGAAGCCGGTTAAAGCCGCGATTGGCGAAGTGGGGCAGGAAATCGCCGATGTTCACAGGTGATGGAGTAGAAAGCTGCAAATTCCAGACTCTGCGTGGCATCACTCTTAACGACGCACATCGCCTGTCTGTGTACCGGGTTACGTTGATTTTTTCATCTTCCTGCATCCGAATTTTCATTGCCCGTTAATGACTGTGGTTACCTTTGCAGATAACCTACGCTAGTACATCCCGAGCCGACCTTGAGATGCTCCTATCTCGCGACTTTGTAACGAGAGAAATGTATTTGTGTCTCTGAAGGCTGGATGAAGAGCTGCGATTTGCACTGAATTAGCCCCAAACACGTCTAGAGTTTTTCTTATCAAGTTACTGGCAAACGAGAAAGGGGGGGGTGTCATGACTGTCCGATGGGGAAGATGTTTCAACTTCAATAAATGCAAGGACGCCAACGAAAAGCAACATATTCCCATTCCAAAGGGAGCGCCTTTTATTTGTCCTGAGTGCGGAGAACAACTGGTGGCTGAAAACGCCGTTGCTCCCCATGAGGCTCATGTTACGCCTGGCAAGCCCAAAAAGAAGAAGCCAAATACTTTTCTCGTCGCCGTAGCAGTATTGCTCCTTCTTGCGGTGGTCGCCGGGTTCGCAAGATGGGGCATGCAGCACGGAGCGAAGGCGGCAACGTCAAAGACGATTCTTCGCCTGGCTGGCTCGAACACCATTGGAGACACGCTTGGTCCGTCGTTAGCCGAGGCATTTCTGAAGAATCAGGGAGCGACAAATGTTCGCATTCTCCCCGGAGCCAACCCGCTGGAGAAGATAGTCGAAGGCGTGCTGCCCGGTGACAGTACGCCTTCCTCGATTACCATTGCGGCGCATGGTTCCGCCACTGCGTTTACATCTCTGGCCGAGAACAATTGCGATATCGGCATGGCTTCGAGGAAGATCAAGCCCGATGAAGCATCCAAGTTAACGTCACTGGGAGATATGACTTCCGTGGCAAACGAGCACATCCTGGGGCTTGACGGTATTGCGGTCATTGTCAACGCATCCAACCCCGCCAGTCAGCTTGACAAAGACAAGATCATGCGTATCTTTACCGGGGAGATTACTGACTGGTCGCAAGTCGGCGCTAAACGAGGCGCGATCAAGGTTTACGCGAGAAATGACAATTCAGGCACTTATGACACCTTCAAAACCCTGGTGCTGGGGGGCAAGCCATTGGCCGCGGGAACGCAGAGGATTGAGGACAGCAAGGCGCTTTCCGACGCGGTTGCAGCTGATCCCTACGGCATCGGCTTCATCGGCCTGCCATATATCGCCAGTGCCAAGCCTGTTGCCGTCTCGGATAAGGGCACGCTGGCGCTGCTGCCTACCCGGCTGACCGTGGGAACGGAAGACTATCTTCTGTCGAGAAGGCTCTTCCTTTATACGCCTGGCAATCCAGGCAACAAATACACGCGCCAGTTTATTGAATTTGCCATTTCCAGAAAGGGCCAGGACGTGGTGAGCGCCACAGGTTTTGTTGCCCAGAACGTGACGCAGGTGGCGCAGGCAGTGCCCGCAAACGCTCCGGAGGAGTATAAGTTGCTGACCCAGGATGCAAGTCGCCTTTCGCTCGATTTCCGGTTTGCGTCCGGACAAATGGACTTGGACAACAAAGCCAAGATCGATCTGGATAGGGTCGTTTCTCTGATTGCGGACATGAATATTCCGGCCGGTAAGATCTTGCTTTTTGGTTTTTCCGACAGCACCGGGGATTACCAGTCTAATCTGGGCTTGTCGTTGAGCCGGGCAAAAGTGGTTGAAAGCCAATTCATCCTTAGAGGGATGAAACCGGCGATTGTTCGCGGATTCGGATCGAACCTGGCCGTCGCCTCCAATGACAACGACGAAGGACAGGCGCGGAACCGTCGTGTGGAGGTATGGATTAAGAAGTAATTCGGTCCGGGGCGCGACCGGCGTAATGGGGCAGGGAATCGTTCGATTTATGCCGGTCGCGGTATACTCAAGGTTGCTATGGCAACCGACAAAACCTTTTACATAGAGACCTTCGGCTGCCAGATGAATGCCCATGACTCGGAGAAGGTCATCGGCACATTGGAGCACGAGGGCTATCGTCAGGTTAAGCGCGAGGAAGATGCCGGCCTGATTCTCTACAACACCTGCTCCATTCGCGACAAAGCCGAGCAGAAAGTCTTCCACCGCCTGAACGAATACAAGCGCCAGCACAGAAACGGCAAGCGTTTCGTTGTGCTGGGCTGCGTGGCGCAGCAGGAGGGCGAGAAGATCTTCGAGAGGGCGCCGTTTGTCTCGCTGGTCTCGGGCTCGGCCTCGTATCGCAAACTGCCGGAAATGCTCACGCGCTTAGAGGCAGGCGAGACGCGCATCACCGGTCTCGACGACCGCCAGACTGATGAAACCTTCGAGACCGAGTTTACCGCGCGCCAGAACCCCTATCGCGCTTACATTACCATCGTCGAGGGTTGCGACAAGTTCTGCGCCTACTGCGTAGTTCCGTACACCAGGGGTCGCGAGCGCAGCCGCACTTCGAATTCCGTGCTTGAGGAGGCCCGTCGCGTCGCCGGACAGGGTTACACCGAGATTCAGCTCCTCGGCCAGAATGTAAACAGCTACCGCGATCCGGAAGGGAAGCGGAGCTTCGCCGAACTGCTGGCCGCGGTCGGGGAAGTAAGCGGCATCCGCCGGGTGCGCTTCATGACCAGCCACCCGCGCGACTTTACCCGCGACATCGTTGAGGCCATCGACGCCGTACCCGCTCTCTGCGACCACGTGCACTTGCCGGTACAGTCGGGTTCCTCGCGGATTCTCAAGGCGATGAACCGCGAGTACACCAGAGAGAGCTACCTGGAACGGATCAGCTGGATCAAGGCTGCGCGTCGGCCCATCTCAGTTTCGACCGACATTATCGTCGGCTTTCCCGGCGAAACTGCTGACGATTTAACCCAAACTATAGACCTTCTTGCCGTGGTGGAGTACGATTGCGTCTTCGGCTTTAAGTACTCGGGACGGCCCAACACTCCGGCCTTGCACCTGATCGATTCCATTCCTGAGGCCGAGAAAGCAGCCCGGCTTCAAGTTGTGCTTGACCGTCAGCGAGAGATTCAAAGAGTCAATAATGCCAGGCACTTGGGGCAAATAGTGGAGGTAATGGTTGAGGGGGTCAACCCGGCAAAAGGGCAGGTTATCGGACGTAGCAGCCAGAACATTCCGGTAAACTTCACCTGTGTTCAGCCGATTGCGCCGGCGCCGGGAAACTACCTCAAGGTTAAAATTACCGCAACGCATCCCAACAGCTTGGTCGGCGAAGCCGTCTAAGAGAGCGGGGGAAGGAAGGGAAGCAATGGAAAGCGACCTGAAGAAGCGGATCGAGGCTTTGCGCATGGAAGCAGAGGAGCAGACGCGCAAGGGGCAACTGGACCGTGCTGCGCAGATTCAGTTTGGCGAACTGCCCAGGCTCGAAGCCGAGCTTAAGAAGCTATCCGGCACACAGGATGAGACGCAAAAGGACAAGGGAAGCGTCGAGGTGCGCATCCGCGGGCTGATGATGGACCCTTCTACCAGCATGCCCATCGTTGTGCTCAAAGATGTCGCATCCGAGACGGTAATGCCCATCTGGGTAGGGATCTTCGAGGCTAACGCCATTGCCTTGGAGATTGAGAAAGTAGCTGCGCCGCGCCCCATGACCCACGACCTCACTAGAAACCTCATTCGCAACTTGGATGCCCGGCTGGAACGTGTTGTAATTTCAGAGCTTAAGGACGATACATTTTATGCAAAACTGTGGCTTCAGCAGGGGAGTGATCCGCTGGTGATTGATGCCCGGCCGTCAGACGCCCTTGCTTTGGCGTTGCGTGCGGATTGCCCCATCTACGTTACGGATGAGGTGATGCAGAAAGCTAAGCTGAATACCTCGGGGCAGGCCGAGGGCCCGACTGCTGAACAGCTGCGCGGTTGGCTAGAGGGCCTGAATGACGAGGACCTGGGGCGTTACAAAATGTGATCAGCACACACTGTTTTTACGTATAATCCTGCCATGGTTGGCATGAACTTCGCCCACTAAACCATTGTTGTGCCACTGGCAGGGAAGTAAATCTATGCTCAGGTCCATCCTATGTTGAAAGGCGTAAGAAAATTCTGGCGGCGCATCACCGATGGTTTGGCACTCGGCCAACTATGGAACCAGTTTCACACCGATGCCCGCACCAGCTACCGGCTATATTCGCAGGAAATTGATTCGCGTCGCATGCCCGGAACAGGAAGGGTGCGGCATTTATTCAGGATGATTAAGCTGTTTTTATGGGCCATCGTTGATAAGCTATCTCCTGCGCGCCGCGTCATCTTATTGATTGCGCTAATCCTCTTTTTCCCCCACATGCATTTAACCGGTTTCTCGACCAATGGCATCTTTTGGGGCTGCGTATTGCTGTTCTTGCTGCTGGTGATGGAAATCTCTGACCGCGTGGTCATGAAGCGCGACCTGCAGATCGCCAAGGAGATCCAGGCCTGGTTGCTGCCGCCAGGCCCGCCGCAGGTGCCAGGTCTGGAGATTGCCTTCGCCACTCGTCCTGCCAATACAGTAGCAGGTGACTACTACGACGTTTTTCCTCGTCCAGCCTCGCATTCGCCCGGCGGCACATATCTGATTGCCATCGCCGATGTAGCCGGCAAGAGCATGCCAGCGGCCATGTTAATGGCCACATACCAGGCCAGCCTCAAGACCTTGGCAGGCGTCTCCAGTTCGCTAATCGATCTGGCGGGTCGCATGAACAACTACGCCTGCGGCAACAGCGAGAATGGACGCCGATTTACCACCACATTCATCGCTGAATACGATCCGGCAACGCGCGGCCTGGTTTACGTCAACGCCGGGCACGACCTGCCCATATTGCGCCGTCAGTCAGGAGCAATTGAACGCTTGACCGCGGGTGGTATACCGCTCGGAATCCAGGAAAACACCCGGTACGAATCGGGAAGTACAACGCTTCAATCTGGCGATTGGCTCGTCATTTTCACCGATGGAGTAACGGAAGCGGAAAATATGCGCCAGGAAGAGTATGGTGAAGTACGCTTTATGGTGCTGCTATTCGCAAATCAGACTGTGACGCCGTCAGTACTGTTAAACACCATTCTGGCGGATATCGAGCACTTTGTAGGGAACACACCACAACACGATGACATCACACTTATGCTGCTGAAGGCTGTGTAGAGGGAGCTGATTGAACCGTACGTGCGGTATACAGAATATACGTTATCAGACATTACTATTGTGTATAAGTCCTTTGTTTCTTTACTAGGTCTTTGCCTTAATCAGTAAATCTCGGCAGCAAACAGGTCGGCCATCGTCTCCCTGCGTCGAATCAGTCGCGTTTCTTCGCCCTCTACAAGCACTTCGGCTGCACGAGGGCGGGTGTTGTAGTTGGAGCTTTCCACCATGCCGTAGGCTCCGGTGTCGAGAATTGCAACCAGATCTCCCGGCTCAACCGGCGCAAGCTGGCGGTCGCGTGCAAAAAAGTCGCCCGTTTCGCAGATCGGTCCTACCACATCCACTATGCGCGGCTTCCCTGTCCTCGGCCTGACCGGCACAATCTGGTGATAAGCCTGGTAAAGGGTAGGGCGGATGAGGTCGTTCATGGCGGCGTCGGTAATCACAAAGGTCTTCTTGCCGCTGCGTTTAACCTCCAGAACTCGCGTAAGAAGAGCTCCGGCCTGTGCAACGATAAAGCGGCCCGGCTCGATGAGCAGGCGGCCCTGGAAGGCTCCAAGGGCGCTTTGAAGGGCGTTAGCGTACTCTCTAACCCTCGCGGCAGCATCGAATTTGCCAGAGTGATAGTTGATTCCCAGCCCACCCCCCGCATCGACGGTCTGGAGGGTGATGCCTTCGCGCTCTAGCTGTCGCAGCAGCTTGCTGACCCTCTCCATGGCCGCTCCAAAGGGATTTGCGGAGCAAATCTGCGAGCCGATATGAACGCTGACGCCATGCGGCTCAAGCCAACGGTTGTTTGCGGCGTTTTTGTAAATTTTCAGAGCCTTCCTGATGTCGATTCCGAACTTATGCTCGCGCAGGCCGGTGGAGATGTAAGGGTGAGTCTCGGCAAAGACGTCGGGATTTACGCGCAGGGCGAAGCGCGCCTTGCGCCTGATCCTGGCTGCTCGGCAGGCAAGCAGTTCCAGCTCCGCCTCGCTTTCAACGTGAAATTCGAGGATATCTGTCTTGAGCGCCAGATCTATCTCGGCGGCCGTCTTGCCTACACCGGAGAAGACAACCCGGTCCGCAGTCTCAGGTACGGCAACCAGCACCCTCTCCAGCTCGCCGCCACTGACGATGTCGAAGCCGGCGCCATGACTCGCCAGAAGCTTCAGAATCGCCAGCGACGAATTGGCCTTGACCGAATAGCAGATCAGATGCTCCCGTCCCGCCAGTGCCTGCTGAAACAGCCTCAACCGATCGACGATCTGGTCGGCAGAATAAACGTAGAGCGGCGTGCAGTGATGCTTGGCTAATGATTCGAGCGAGACCTTACCGCAATACAGAGCGCTGCCCTGCTGTGGGTGGTGGAAGGGACGAGGCGATGAAGGCAAAGGCTTGATCAAAATGAGCTTCCTGAAACAATCTCTCTCTTGAGCCTACAGCATCTCCGTGAGACATTCGAATACGGATGAGTTTTAAGAACAGGAATTCTATACGGTTCAAGTCTGCAACAGCTGCGTAAACATTCTATCGCCCATTACAATAACAGAATGACGGTGCCGCCGATGGTAGACCTGGTGGGTGTTGGAGTGAACGCCACCGATACTCTGATTCCACTTACTGATTACCCGGCGCGCGGCTCCAAGGCTGAGTTTCGCGACGCCTCCGTTATGCCCGGCGGTCAGACGGCGACAACTGTAATTGCCTGCCAAATCTGGGGAATGAGCACTCGCTATGTGGGCAAGCTGGGCGACGACGACGCGGCCCGGCTGCACCGCGAGGCATTTGCCAAAGCGGGGGTTGATGCGCGGCTGATTTCAGTTGCATCAGCCGTCAGCCCGCAATCGCTGATCATTGTGGACGGCGGTGGTGAGCGAACGGTGCTGTGCAGAAAAGACGAGCGGCTGGTGCTACAGCCCGAGGACCTGGAGCGCGCATGGGTTGAAAATGCGCGCGCACTGCACGTGGATGGCTACGACACGGCCGCGGCCACTCTGGCGGCGGGCTGGGCGCACTCTGCCGGTATCCCAGTCATTGCCGATCTGGATGAGCTTTACCCCGGCGTGGAACATCTGCTCGAAAACGTGGATTATCTTATCGTGAGCCGTGACTTCCCTTCCCGTCTGATGAATGAAAAGAACCTGGCGAAGGCGCTGAGGGCAATTCAGTTGCGCTACGGTTGCACTCTGACCGCCGCGACTCTCGGGGAAGAAGGTGTGCTGGCCTGGGATGGCAGCCGGGTGCTCCACCGTTCCGCTTACCGTGTGCCGGTAGTGGATACGACCGGCGCTGGAGACATCTTCCACGCTGGATTTATCTATGGTCTGCACCAGCGCTGGCCTCTGGAGCGGCAGCTCGACTTTGCCTGTGCCTCAGCAGCTCTTAACTGCATGTCAGTCGGAGCCAGGGGCGGCATTCAATCTATCGCCGCGATTGAGGAACTGATGGCGACTGCCTCGCGCTACGACGTTGATTATTCCTCGCTGTTCCAGGCTGATTGAAACGCCAGCCTCAAGCTTCAATATTGCGCAGCCACTCACCCAGCAGCGTGGCGACCATCTGCGGCTGTTCATAGGCGGCGAAGTGACCAGCGTTGTTCAACAGGTGGAACTCGCACCCTTCAGGTGCGGCCTGGAAGGCTTCCATTTCGGCCGTAGTCGTAGTCGGGTCTTCGCCGCCGGCAATGGCCAGAATAGGAACTGTGATCGTTTTCACGGTGAGCACGGAGTCTGGCCGCGCGCCCAGGCCAGCCTGTACGGCGACCAGTGCCTCTGGAGTCAGTGTCATACGGGTGCGCAACTGGGTTACGATCTCGGGATGTTGTTGGCGGGCGGTTGCCCCAAGCAAGGCCTGGGCCATGCCGTCAAAGAGCGTCGCGCTCTTGCCCTCTCTCGCCTGGGCGATTGTGGCTACGCGCCTCGTTAGATTGGCCTCGGCATCTGGCTGTGGCTTGGCGCAGACGAAAGCCAGCCCACGCACCCGCTTTGGAGCCTGGCGCCAGATTTCCAGCAATACGGAGCCGCCGATGGAGCAGCCTGCAAAGACTGCCGTTGGAATCTTTAAATGGTCGAGCAAAGCAAGAACGTCGGCAGCCAGCTGCGCCATGGTCAGCACAGGAGTATCGGGAACCGCCGAGAAGCCGCCCACCGGCAGGCTTCCTAGTTCCGATGCGCCATGCCCGCGCAGGTCAGGAACGATCGCGCGCACGCCGGCCAGATTTTCGGTAAGCGGGCGCCAGTACTCCCCATCGAGCGGTGTGGGATGAAGAAAGACAACTGGCAGGCCAGCACCAGTGTCACGGTAGGCCAGTGCCGCGCCGTCTGAGCGGTATATTCCTTTCATAGCAACAGGATACGCCCTTAGCGCAGCGGTAAAGGCTCCTCAGGAATGCCAATCCAGCAAGCCAGGTAGACCACCCCTACCGTCCCGCCGGAAAAGAAGAGCCCGACGACTGCCAGGATGCGAATCAGGGCAAGATCCCATCCATAGGCCTGTGACAGGCCGATGCAAACCCCGGCAATCTGGCGGCCGGCAATCGGACGGACCAGCGGCCTGCCGGGAATGTAAGCGCCAACGGGAACGGCCGCGCCACAACTGGAACAATAGCGCACGCCCACGGGTAACGCGGTCCCACAATGTTGACAAAAGAAGGCCATTGTCGATCCCTCCTAATCTAGGTAAAGATACGGCGTAGGGGCCACGGCGGTTCCCTTGTCAACAATAAATCCTGCCAGTCTCACGGTTCTTGATAGGGATTGCGAAGGCGTTTGCGCGCGGTGTCGGCGCGCGAGGTATTTGGGCCGGCTTCGATGGCTGCCTTGTAGTCTCTGACAGCCAACTCGCGCTCGCCGTTCATGTCGCGGCACTCTCCGGCAGCCAGCAGCGACCGGATCTTGAGTTCCGGGCCGACATGTTTGGTCCCGGCGGCCTGCTCAAAGGCCTGAGCCGCCTCTGCGAAGTGGCGCTGGCCGCGCAGGGCGTCGCCCAACCCAAAGTAAGCCAGTTCCAGTTGCGCCTGGGCATAATAGCCGGGCTTGGCGCTATCAATAAGAAGATTCCGATAGGCATCCACAGCGACCATGCCCTCGCCGTCGTCCCTGATCAGGTTGGCCTCTTCCAGGCAGAAGAGGAAATCGCGGGGATACTGGCTTTTGAGGCTGCGCACCACCTCGATTGCCTCTTTATACTTCGCTTCGCGGCGCAGGAAGAGGGCAATCGCTGTGCGCGCCTCTATGGAAGTGATGATGCCGCGATCGCCGGCGTCGTTGAGCATCTTCAGGCCTTCGCTCTTCGAGCCGGTGATCCCCGCAAAGCCGATCAGCAGCTTGAAGGGCCAGGGCAGCGCGCCCACCACGTACTCGTACACACCAGTCACCAGCTTGGCGTCCACATAATCCGGATCGAGTTTCAGCACGCGCTCTTCATCCTCTTTGGCTTTCGTGGCCAGCCGGAATCCCGCGCCGTACGCCCGCTCCACCATCGCTACATAGGTGCACTTCAGGCTGCGAACCCATCCGCGGGCAAAGAGAGCATCGACGTCGTTGGGGTTGTGCTCAATGCGCGCGTCGGCCTCATGGATGGCCTCGTCTGCCAATCCCAGAATGCGGTCGCGGGTCGCCGGGTCCTCCTCAGTCGCGTGCCGCCCGGTTAGAAAGCCGTCATTGGCGTAGAAGGTGGTGTCCAGCAGGTCGAGCCTGTATAACTCCTGAAATATCATGGCGTTCAGCAGCATCGCCGTGGCCTGTGGATCGCCCGGATGCGCCTCATGTATGCGCTCAAACCGCTCCACTGCGCCGGGATAGTCCAGGTTATAGAAGTGCTCATACGCCACGCGTACCTGCGGTTCGAGATTCAGCGGATTGGTATGCACCTCTGAGGCCCAGCCCATACTGGCCGCGAAAAACAGCACAACTCCGTATCCGCAGGCGCGCATCCAGCTCGAAATTGGTCGCAAACCCACTTCCCCTCCCTGCTCACAGGATACGCTGCAAGATGTCGAGTCTCCAGCGCACCATATGCGGTAGATACGAACTCCGGATTCTCGAATCTAGGAAGGATTATGTGTTCCCCTTAGCTATAATGACGCATGTTTTCCAGGAACTTTACGCATAAGGACGCATAAACACCCCCAAAAACCACACCCATATCGCAAAAGGCTCCGCGCATCGCCTCTTCTGACCTATGAACTCTTTTTGCATATAATTTCCCTTCCCCGGCGCACAATTATCCAATGAACAATCACCAGAGCTGCGGGGCTTTTCTGACAACTGACAACTGACAACTGAGAACTGCCCCACCCCCCTCCCCCCCTATTTACTGTGTAACTGTGAAACTGTGAAGAGGGTTCTGAACGCGAAAAAGCCCGGTAATCACCGGGCTTTTCGGACTTCAAACTTCAATGTACGCTTAGAGCTTTTCGTAGAAGTCGCACACAGAGCACGAGATATAGACGCCGCCGGGGACGCCGCGCTCACGGTCCTTCACGCGCTTGACGATGCGCGTCGGTTTTTTGCACTTGGGACAATCGGTCGACTTCGTCGTGTCCATTACCTTGTCGCGGTGAGCGATTTTTGCAATCTTCGCCATAGGTCGGGTGTTTCTCCTTCTTGAGGGTGTCTCTGCTCACACGCTTGCACGCGGCTTCAACGGCGCGGTCGAATGCTCGCTTCACAAGAAGGCAGCCTGACTCGCTTCTATAAGTTTACATCAAGGCGCCTGGGCCATTTAGCTTGATCTTCTGGCCAGAACCAATGGCAGGTAATAGCCGCTTTCAGCGGGCAAAATCCAGCGAATATCCGTGAATCCTGCCTCCCGCAAAAGATTCGAAAGCTCTTCGCGCAGCAGGCTGCGATATTCCGAAACAAAATGATGCGCCTGCCATGACCGGCCGGATTCAACCGTGATGTACAAATGCACAATGTACCTGCGTTCATCGATCCAGTCCCAAACCTGATGAACGATTCGCCGATTTCCCGGCGCTCCATGGAACGCGGGTGACTGAATCGCAGGTCTATCGAGGATGAGCGCATCGTAGTCGCGAATGCTGGCCATAAGCAGGCCATTCGGCTTGAGTTTGGAGGCAATCGCTCGGGCCGCTTGTCCGAGCTGCGCAGGCGACAGATGCGGCAATGCATTATCCATGGTCACTATGGCATCGAAGTCGTTCTCGGCTATTTCTTTGAGCGAGGTCATATCTGAGGCGTGAAAAGTAATTTCCAGCGACCGGCGCTGAGCCTCTCGCCGTGCGCGATCAACCGTGCGTTTGCTGATATCCGAGGCAACAACTCGATAGCCCAACGCCGCTAGTCCAAACGCCTGTGTCCCAATCCCGCAGGTGCAATCCAGAATCTTTGCAGGAATTCCGCAGCCCTGTGAGGCTAGCAGAGGGCCGAGAACTTTAGCCTGTCGCTCGATGGAGTCATCCCAATTCTCAAAGATGAGATGGTAGTAATCGGCGAGTTCGTCGTAAAAACCGCGGATTTGCTCGGCCATTGTGTGCTCCTAAACCACAAGGCTATCAGTTTGGCAGGCTCACTTCGCTAAAATTGATGTTTGGAGGCTGACGCGATGCCCATTCGCTGGATGAGTGAAGACGAAGCCCGTGAGTTTCTTGCCGCGCAGACCGAAGGTCGTATGGCCACTTGCGACTCTGCCGGACAGCCGTACATCACGCCGCTCAATTATCTCTATCGCGAAAGTAAAATCTACTTCCACAGCAAGCTGACAGGGCGAAAGCTGGATAACATCGCCGAAAATAGCCGGGTCTGCTTTGAAGTGAGCAAGGTTGAAAAAATCACAGTCTCCAATGATCGTCCCTGCGCCTGTTCCACTCGTTATACCTCGGTGCTGGCCTTTGGCGCGGCGCGGGTCATCCCTGACGGCGCTGAAAAGACCGCTTTGCTAAATTTACTGGTTGCGAGATACGCTGCGGGCAAGCCGTTTCAGCCAGTAGAGGATTGCCACGCCGCCGAATGTGCGGTAGTGGAGATTCGCATCGATGAAATCAGCGGCAAGAGGAACGTCGATCCGGAGTAGTTGCTATTCCACCTTTGACGGCTCTGAAGTTGCCTGCGTCGGCGTAGCAACCGGCAAAATCTGAACAAGTCCGGCAGCGGCAGGCTCAGCCGTGCCCATGGCGGCCTCGTGCTGTCCCTTTGCGGCAGCACTCAGGTCCACTGGGATGCCTGCGGACACGATTACCGGCGCATTCCAGCGGTAGTCCAAATCGCGCGTAAGGCGATAAACCACAGGCAGGGCGGCGAGCAGGACGACAAACGCGATCCAACTGCTATCCAGGCCATAGCCTCCGCCGGTGATCCAGAACGGGCCCATCGGGTTGCCCTGCACCACGGGCGAGTGGCTGTTGTCACCGCTGATGGCCAGCCCAAAGATGAGCGCGCGGCTGGCCTTCCAGCCGAAGTTGATTCCCCAACTCAGCCAGAGGGCGCGTGTGCGTAGGTAGGCTGTTGAGAGAATAAGACTTAGTACGATGGAAACGGCAATGCTGGCGTGGTTTGACCCGGGCAGAAGTGCCTGCACAATGGCATAAAACGCCGCGTAGCCAAGCGCTGCTCCCAGCTGGCCCACGGATTGCTCGAAGCGCTGAAATCCGTAGCCGCGAAAGGCAACTTCTTCGGCCAGCGCTACCAGTGCAAAGAATATGACATCGATCGCGAGCCAACCCCATGCCGAGTGTCCCAGAACGAGCACAATGGCGATGCCGCCGCCTATGACCATCGTGAGGACGCAAGCTACGGCTAAAGCCCAACCAACGGCCAGTCCCAAGCCAGCTTCGCCCGGCCAGCCATCCCTTCTCGGAAACCCCTGCTCACTCAACGGATGCAGCTGGCCGTCGAGCATTAAACCCATTCCCGCATAGCCTACTAGCAACAGAAAAACCAAAAATGCCTGCTCGGCTATGGGCCGCCATTGCTCGTCTGCCAGCCCCAGCGCTTCGTGATGAGCCAGCGCCCGCGCCAGGAAGAACCACAACACGGCGGCGATAAATCGCATATAAGAGCGGAAGCGGCTTTGAGACGGCTGGTTGAGGCTCATGGACACTTAACCTTGTGAATAGAACTGCGCAATGTTGCGGAATTTTGCCTGGCGTGCGGCCACCAGAGCATCGATTGGTTGCGTCTTGAGCTCGGCCAGGTGCTTTTTAAGCACAACGCCCATCAGCCCAGTGCCCGCCTCGCGGTCGGTATGGATGCCCTCCGGCGGCTCGGCAACGATCTCGTCCACGCAGCCCAGCGCGGCAACCTCCGGAGCGGAGATGCGCATGGCTTCGGCAGCCAATACCTTATGATCCGCGTCGCGCCACATGATGGCCGCGCAGGACTCGGGTGTAATTACGAAGTAGAGAGCATTTTCCATGATTAGTACGCGATCCGCGACGGCCAGAGCCAGCGCGCCGCCCGATCCACCCTCGCCGCTGATGACCGAGATGGTAGGCACGCGCAGCCGCGACATCTCCAGCAGATTGCGGGCAATGGCTTCGGCCTGGCCCCGCTCCTCTGCGCCCAGGCCGGGATAAGCTCCGGGGAGATCGATGAAGCTGATGACCGGCCGGGAGAACTTTTCCGCGAGCTTCATGCATCGCAGTGCCTTGCGGTAGCCCTCGGGATGGGGCATGCCGAAGTTGCGCCGTACGCGATCTTTTGTCGAACCGCCCTTGCGATTGCCGATGACCAACACCTCATCCGCACCCAGCCGGGCCATGCCGCAGGCCACTGCCTCGTCGTCGCCAAAGGCGCGATCGCCGTGGATCTCGCTGAAATCGGTAAAAATATTCTCGATGAAATCCATAGGGTAAGGTCGCTGGGGATGTCGCGCCCGCTCAATCCTGATCCACGCCGGCGACACTGCCTGCGCAGGATGGGGAGTCCCTGTTTCCTGTTCGCTCATCTGTTCCTTGTCTTTCAAGGTCGGGTGTAGTTCAACAATAAGCGCTATTGACCGCCTATGCTGATTCTACGGGGCGAAGGGCGTTGGCACAAATGGAAGGATGGAAAGGACAGAATTTCGTCCATTGACGGAAATCACAATGGTCGAGACACACAACTCAATCGATCGTCTAAATTACAGAAACAATGAAGATGCCTTACCGTGCGCCGTTCGCTGAAGCAGCCCTTTGCGTGGCAAGGCGGCTTACGGCCTCACTCTGCTTGACCATCTCCATCACCGAGAGGCCCTTTTCCGCAATTGCGCCTGTGGGACAGGCCTGCACGCACTTGCCGCAGCCGGTGCAGTTGCTCGATTTGCCCCAGTCGTCTTTCAGGTCGCTCACGAGGCGCGAGTAAATGCCGCGTGAGGAGACCTCCCAGACATGTGCTCCTTCTACCTCCGCGCAGACCCGCACGCAGCGCGTGCACAGAATGCAGCGATTCTGATCGAGAACGAAGCGGGGGTGTGTCATATCGACGGCGAGTCGCGGATTGTTGTAGGCATAGCGCACGTGGGTGATGCCCAGCGAGCGGGCCATCGACTGGAGCTCACAGTGGCCGTTGGATACGCAGGCCGCGCAGATGTGGTTACGCTCTACCAGGAGCAGCTCGATAGCCATCCGGCGATAGAGCGTCAGCTTGGCCGAGGCAGTCTTGATCGACATACCCTCCTGAATGGGCGTGGTGCAGGCCGGCAGCAGACGGTCAGTTCCGGCAAGCTCCACCATGCAAACGCGGCAGGCTCCCACCGCGCTCAAGCCCTTCAGGTAGCAGAGCGTGGGAATCTGCTTCCCGTGATCGCGGGCCGCTTCCAGAATGGTCTGCCCTTCCCTGGCGTTCACCAGTTCGCCATCAATTCTTACTGAAATCGCTTTAGTCGGCACAGTGACCCTCCCTATTTACCACTTTTAATTGGCACTGACAGGAACTCGCAAATCGCAACGCAGGCAGCGGCGGCATTCTTCCAGCGCCTCTTTTGGATCGAGGCCGGCAACCACTTCCTGCTGCGAACGAACCCTGAGGGCAGCGGGAATAGCGTGCGCCTCGTGACGGCGGCTGAGGCTTGGCTCTCCCGGCGCCGTGCGGCTGTATTCGAAATCCGGGAATAGCCGCTCCCAGCGCTGTTCGCCCATCATGCGCTCGTCCATCTTCTGCGCCGCCTGCTTGCCGCAGCTCATGGCGTTGGAAACATTGGAAGCTCCGGTAATTACATCGCCGCCGGCATAAAAGTTTGGCCGGCTGGTTTCGTAGGAGAAGCGATCCACGATTATCGTTCCCTCCTCCTTGAGCGCCAGGCCTGAAGCGCTGCAGAAATCCTTGTCGAAGGTCTCGCCCACAGCCAGAATCACGCTGTCACACTCAAAGCGCTGCACCTCGTCGGTGGGCATCGGCCTTCTGCGGCCGCTCTTGTCATATTCGCCCAGGCGCGTTTTGACGATTTCGATAGCCTTTACGTTGCCCTCCGCATCTCCCACAATGCGGTGCGGCGCGGCCAGAAAGACAAAGCGCACGCCTTCTTCCTCAGCTGCCTGAATTTCCTCGTCGATGGCGGGCATATCCTGACGCTCGCGGCGGTAGAGGATGGTGGCTTGCGCGCCCATGCGCATCACAGTGCGAGCCGAATCGATAGCCGCGTTTCCTCCACCTATAATCGCCACGCGCGCTCCCGCGCCAATGGCCGCCTTCTCCTTGCGGGCGACGGATTCCAGGAACGGCAGTGCGGGGTGAACATTCTTCAACTCCGTGCCGGGCAGATAGAGCCAGGATTCTTTCCAGGTTCCAATGGATAGAAATACCGCATCGAACTGGTTGGCAAGATCATTTAGCGGAACGTCGAATCCGATGCGGGTGTTAAAGACCATCTTCACACCGACGCCCTCGATGAGGTCCAGCTCGCGGCGTAGCACCGATTTGGGCAGCCGGTACTCTGGAATGGCGAAGCGCAACATGCCGCCTGCCTCGCTGCGTTCCTCAAAGATCGTCACGTCGTGTCCGAGCATCGCCAGATAGAACGCGGCCGTCAGGCCGGTGGGGCCGGAGCCGGCCACGGCTACCTTGTGGCCTGTCGAAGCTAGTTTGCGCGCGCGAATGCGCTCCAACATCGGCTTGAAGAGTTCCGACTGATAAACCGCGTCTGCCAGGAAGCGGTGAACCTCGCGCATGTTTACCACCTCATCGAAGGACTGGCGGCGGCAGCGATTATCACAAGGATGCTGACAGACCCTTCCCGTTGATGCAGGCAAGGGATTGTCCAGAATCACGGACTCGAAAGCGTCTTCCAGCCGGCCCTCCTGGTAAAGCTCGAGGAAGCGCGGAATGTTCATCCTCAGCGGACAGCTGTTTTCGCACGGAGAAAGCGCGAGTTCCTGGCAGACGCCGGCGCGGCAGCGATGAGCAACAATGTGGTCCTCGTACTCCTCGCGGAAGTGGCGGATGGTGGTGAGCACGGGATTGGGCGCCGATTGGCCCAGCGCGCAGAGCGAAGACTCGCGAATCATCCGGCCCAGCTCATCCAGCAGGCTCATCTGCTCGCGGGTTCCGCTCCCATTGGTAATTGAATTCAATATGCGCAGTGCCTTGTTGAGGCCAACCCGGCATGGAACGCACTTGCCGCAGGACTCCGAGTGGGTGAACTCGATGAAGTAGCGGGCCACGTCAACCATGCAGTTGTCTTCATCCATGACCACCATGCCGCCGGAGCCCATGATGGAGCCGATCTGCGCCAGGCTCTCGTAATCGACAGGAGTATCGAGCATCTCGACTGGGATGCAGCCGCCGGAGGGCCCGCCGGTCTGCACGGCCTTCACGCGGCGGCCGGCCACGGCGCCCTCGCCGATGTCGTAAATAAAGCTCTTCAGCGGAGTGCCCAGCGGCATCTCCACCAGCCCGGTGTTCTGAATCTTGCCTACCAGCGAAAAGACCTTGGTCCCAGGACTCTTCTGGCTGCCGGTTTCTGCGAACCATGCTGGTCCGCGAGTGATGATAGGGGCGATGTTATACCAGGTCTCAACGTTGTTGATGTTGGTCGGCTTGCCGTACAAGCCTTTCTGCGCCGGGTATGGCGGGCGTGGGCGCGGGTGACCAGCCTGGCCTTCAAGAGAGGCAATAAGTGCTGTTTCCTCGCCGCAAACGAAGGCGCCGGCGCCCTGCACCAGCTGGATGTTGAAGTTGAAGCCGCGATCGAGAATGTTCGTGCCCAGAAATCCGAACTCTCGCGCCTGCTCAATGGCCCTGTTGAGCCGGCTCACTGCCAGAGGATACTCGGCGCGCACATAGACGATACCTTCGGTTGCGCCCATTACATAAGCGCCGATAATCATGCCTTCCAGCAGCGAATGTGGGTCGCCCTCAATCTCGTTGCGGTTCATGTAAGCGCCGGGATCGCCTTCATCGGCGTTGCAGATAATGTATTTGGTGTCGGCCTTGGCCTTGGCCAGAAAATCCCACTTGTTGCCGGTGAGAAAGCCCGCGCCGCCACGCCCACGCAACCGGGAGGCCTTGATCTGCTCGATGACAGGATCCGTGCGCCCGTCGATCAGCACCTTGTAGAGCGCCTGGTAGCCGCCCACCGCGATGTACTCCTCGATGTCCGAGGGATTGATGAAGCCGCAGTTGCGCAGAACAATCTTCTTTTGCCCCTTGAAGAAGGGAATCGTATTCCAGGATGGTATATCCGGGTAACCCTGGCCGTATTTCAGTTGCGCGGTGACGTGGTCCCATTCCTCGATCTTGCAGTAAACCAGGCCGGCAGGCATAATCCCGGTGGAGATGCCTTCCAGGATGCGCGCGGCGTCGTTGACCTGCACGCGATGCAGAATTACCAGGGGATTGCCGGGCAGCCGGACGCTCACCAGCGGCTCCTGAAAGCAGGAGCCAAAACAGCCTACGCCCGCCAGCATCACATCGACGCCGCTGCGATGGATCGCCTCCTTCAAGGCGTGAAAGACCTCCTCAGCGCCATTGCCGCGGCCACATGTTCCCATTCCCACCGTCAGGCGTGGCGTAGCCGGCATCAGCTTTGCAAGTCCGGCTTCACGAGCCGCATTGAACGCGCCTATATCCTGAATTCGAGGCATTATTTCCCCCTATTTGATCTTTCCAGTCTGGCCCAACGCTTTGATTTCCCGCTGCAACGTGCGCTCATTCACGTGGCTGAGAATATGGTGGTTCACCTCGACTACCGGGGCCAGCGCGCACTGGCCGAAACAGGCAACGGTGCGCACCGTGAAGCGGCGATCGGGCGTGGTGAGAGCCAGCTTGTCGGCCTCGTTGGTGTCGCTCGCTTCCTGCCCGCTCAGTCCCAGATCGAGGCAAACCTTCTCCAGCAGATCGCGGGAGCCGCGCGTGTGGCAGGCCGTTCCCCGGCAGACGCAGACCAGGTTGTCGCCCTGTGGATCGAGATTGAAGAGCGCATAAAAGGTGGCGGCGCTATAGATCGTGGCCGGAGGAATGTCGGTTTCCTGGGCAATGTAGCGCAACGCCTCCATCGACAGATATTTATGCGCGTTGGCCGCCTGAATCGTCTCCAGAATTCCCAACAACGCGCCGGGTTTGCCTTGGTGCTCTGCGACCGCCTGGTCGATGAGCAGTTTTTCGTGAGCTTTCAGCACTTCATGGGCAACACTCTGCATGATTCCTCCGCTTCTCAGCAGACTTCACTGGCAGCCTGACAGCTTGCATTGATATTCCTCATTATGAACGCATTATCCGTAGATTGCGACCGGGCTGGCGCCGCTTGAATTACGGCACACATCTGCCGCGCGCACATTGTGTTGTGACGGGATGGAGAGGGCGACATAACCGTACCCTGCTCGCTTCTGGACCATATCCGGGGAGTAGAAGGAGATAAAAAGACGTTCGCCTATGCAGCCCTGCACGCCCGGAAAAGAGAACATTGCCTATTCATATCGGCTCGTTCCGCAGCGGCTTGCACCCCAAAGAATGTCCATAAGAATTTGAAACCACGAGAGCACCTTGGGCTGTGCCTTAGATCACATCAAATTGTGATGGTTGTCTATATCCGCTGCTTAGAGTCAGGATTAACGCATTCTAATCGGCGGTCATACCTTTGGTTTTGATGTTTTATTCCGATCATTCAGCGGCGGTGCGGCAGATATTTCCTGCGATATATCAGTAGTCTTTGCAACAGAATCGGCTATAGTGGCCTTCACTTCGCCCACGGCTGCCTTGCTGGATGGACTCCGCAGCAGATCTACGCGATAGTCAGCAGCCTCGGCAGTTTCCAGAGCCTTGTCTATGGCTCTACTCATCGCTCTGACCGCTGCGCAATTCGCTGCCACCCGGCTGGGAGCAGTTTCGCCCGCTATACGCAGCAACGGCGGCATGAGCAGCCACCAGAGTTGCTCCTCGTAACGCTCACGCAATATATATTCGCGGCCCTCCGCCTCATGCACACCGGTCAGCCAGCGCACATCGGGGTCGAGCCACAGGTCTGGCGAAAGTGCAATCCGCTCGGCCATTTCCGCTTCTGGTTCTGCAGCTGCTTTTTCCTTTTCCGGTTTGCCCACACCAGCCCAGGTGAGAAGCCCAACCTTGACACGCGCGGCAACTTGCCAGCTCTCCTCACCTTCGAATCCGAGCGCGTGAAAAGCCTGAGCAAAGGGCTCGCGCAAGCGGAGGCGGTCAAAAAGGTCCAGCGCGATGCGCTCCGGATTCTCACGATCAATGGATTCAGCCAGCAACTCCAGCACACACCAGCCGAGCACTGGCCCCCACATTGCCGTCGCAGTACGTTGCGGACTGGGGCTCGGAAGCACACAGCGGGCGGCCGTGGTCCACGGAGCCGAAAAGAGCGCTTCTATAGCGGGAACTCGCATGGCTGCGCGCAGGCGCGCACGGTAGGCCACACGCAACAGGCTGGGATTGGCGGGCTGTAAATCGCCTGCCCCCTTCCCTGCACGAGCGAGATAAGCCTTCTGCGCTACTCGAATGAAGTTTTCGCAGCGCGTCCAGGCAGCCTCAAAGAATTCTGCACGCTCAGGCTCGATTTGCTTTTTTACTCCAACATCCAAAGTGCGTGGATGCTCAGCCAAGTCAGCAAAGAGACGCACAATACCAGAGTCAAGTTGTTCGCGCAGCGCATCATGTACCGGCTGCAGATCCAGACTCACCAGCGCATCGTCCAGATTCACCACACCCCGGCCATTGAGATGATCACAGAGTCTGTCCCATGGCTGTTCGGCAGTAGAATAAAGCTCGCGCCAATCGAGAAAGACGTGGCAGTGGTAAGCGTGCAACTCCAGCGTCAATCCGCGCTCGGCGAAATCGCTCGCCCGGCGCAGGTATTGGAGGCCCGTGAGAGAGTCGCGCCAGGCCACAATGGCCGAGGAGTTGTTGCTTAGACCCAACCCTTCCCTAAGCCGCTGCTGGCGTAGTTGATTTGCGCCTTTGTCGGCATATGCCGCCGACCAATCAATCGTCCCGCGCGTCTGTCCGTAGCGGTTGTTATAAACCACAAGGGCGCGCTCTCCTCCGCTGCGGTTGGAATAGGCAAAGACGTTTTCGTCCACCGTGCCGTTTTCGCAGAAGAAGTCATAAAGCCGGAAGTTGCCGCTCTCGGCAAAGAGCCACCGGCGCTGCAACAGGGGCGCAATCTCACGTTGATGGCGCTCGACCATCCAGGTATCAGGATTCTCCTCGTAGCGGGGCCGTTGATACTCCATGCCGTATTTTTCGGTGAATCCCTCGATTTGGCCGTGGCCGAACATGGGCAAGCCGGGCAGTGTTGCCATCATTGTGGTCACGCCGAAGCACTTGTCTCCTTTGCCGAATTGATCGATGGCGGTACGCTCATCGGGATTGCTCATGAAGTTGACATAGCGCTTCATGATGTCCGGGTCGAACTCTATCGTGTTCTTAATGACCGAGCGATACTTGGCGTTCTCCTCGTCGCGCAGCATGACCATGAAGGCGCTGTTGTAGACGCGGTGCATGCCCAGGGTGCGAACGAAGTAACCCTCCATCAGCCAGAATGCCTCAGCCAGCAGCAGTGTGCCCGGAACCTCGGCAGCGACGCGATCCACAACCTCACGCCAGAACTCGTGCGGCATGGCCTTGTTGAACGCGGCATGGCTCATGCCGTATTCGGCGCGCGAGGGAATTGCTCCGCTGGTTCCCGGACCCGGAAACCACAGCCGATGGAAATGTCGTTTGGCCAAAGTCATCGCCGCGTCAAAGCGAATCACCGGAAACAACCGCGCCACGTGCAGGATGGTCTGAATCACCTGCTCGCGGACGGCTGGATTCAGGTAGTCGAGCTGCGCCGTATCATTCCAGGGAAAACTGGTGCCGTCGTTGCCGTGATAGATGTAGCGGGTCTCGCCGCTCTGACGGTCGCGGCGGCGAAAAACCACTGCGGCATCCGATTGCTCAAAGTAGTGGTCTTCAATCTTAATCTCCACGCGCCCATCTTGAGAGAGATCAGGTCCGTTGAAACTATAAGCGGGATAAGGCGACTGCGGACGGGAGATGAACCACTCCGGATGTTCGACGACCCAGGGCGAGTCGATGCCCATGTGGTTTGGCACCATGTCGCTGGCCAGGCGAATTCCGTAATGATAAGCGCGGTCGCGCAGGTTCGTGTAGGCCGCCTCGCCGCCAAGGTCTTCTGCGATTGTGTAGTCATAAAGCGAGTAGGCTGAAGCCACAGCGTCCGTGTTGCCGCAGAGCTGCTTGATGGTCTTTGAGGCGCGGCTACGCTCCCAGACGCCAATCAGCCACAGCGAATTGAGTCCGCGTTGCGCCAGTGTTGCCAGTTCTTCTTCTGGAATCTCGTCAAGGCGCGTGATTCTGCGTCCGTACTGCCTGCTCATCTGCGCCAGCCACACATACGTGCTCTTGGCAATAAGCACCGCAGTCGGCATCCAGGCCTTATCTGGCGAGAACTTCTCATCTTCCTGTGCCGCATCGCCGAAATCTGGCGCCTCCGCGCTGGCAACTATCGAGCTTTCCTGCTCACGGCTATGCCCGCTCGGAGGATGGAACTGCATCCAGATGGCCAGCTCTTCCTCGTGCAGAATC
Source organism: Occallatibacter sp. (assembly GCA_050012015.1). Classification (GTDB taxonomy): domain Bacteria; phylum Acidobacteriota; class Terriglobia; order Terriglobales; family Acidobacteriaceae; genus Telmatobacter. Next base: position 386,520 of record JBEKHZ010000001.1, read on the forward strand.
TCGCTCGCAATCAGCAGCAATTGCTCCAGGGATTCTCCCAGTAGCGGTTTCCATAGCTTGCGAATGAGGGCCAACTGGTCTGCGAGTGAACGAGGTGCACCCACCGCCGGTGCTCTCAGCAGTTCCAGCAGGTTCATCGGCTTGGCGCCTGGCAGCGGAATCAGCGGGCGCGTGGCAAAATACTCCGGCAACTGCCGCGTCACCTGGCGATAAACGGTCTTTTCAGCTAGGGTCTTGTCTTCAAACAGCTCCTCGAAGGGCTGAAAGGCTTCGTTGCGGTTGGCAGCCCAGAGCAGCAGCAGCTCTTCCAGCGCCGCCGCCCGGTGTGCCATGCCCTCGCTTTGCCCCTCAAGCCATTGCTTCGGCGTCTCGATGCCGCGAATAACCGAAATGCCGGGAAACTGCTCGACAAATGCAAGCAGCATCTTGTCCAGCGCCGCCGCGCCCACATTGGTGGAAAAGAAGCTCAGGGCTTCAGTCATTACCGCAGGGTCGAATTGCTGGCGATAGCGCGCCATCAGGACGTGGCTGGCCTCGTCGATAATGCCCATTGCGAAAAGTTGTCCGGCATGAACTGCCAGTTCTGGATGCTTTTCAGCGTCGCGAACCGTGTTCATGCGATGCGCAAACTCCCGGCAAGCGGCTACATTGGCAAAGACCACGTTCCCTGTATACGAAAACAGAGACTCCGCGAACTGGTAGCGCTCACGCGCCTTCCGGGATATATGGAACTCCATCATCCGATGCCGGACTCCCAATGGTCCCTTTGATTCTATCGCTCCGGCCTTTTAATCGAGCGCTTTGTGGAAGCGCAAGATCGCCGTCGTCAGCAATGCGACACTCAGTCCGGCCATGGCCGCCATCTGCGGCCACAGGATGTCCATCCCCACGCCTTTCAGATACGTGCCGCGAATCACAATCAAAAAGTATCTCAACGGAAGCGCATAGCTGCAAATCTGCATCCAGTGCGGCATGGTGCTGATGGGAAATCCGAAGCCGGAAAAGGTAATCGCCGGCATGATAAAGAAAAACGCCGTCACCATCGCCTGCTGTTGCGTCGCGCTGACCGTCGAGATCAGCAGCCCTACCCCCAGCATGCACAGCAGAAACAAAACTGCGCCCGTCGCCAGAACGGCAATATTACCGCGAAACGGCACTTGGAACCAAAGCGAGCCGACCACGGCAATCAATGTCACGTCGAAGAGTCCGATTAGAAAAAACGGCAGCGTCTTGCCAAGAATAAACTCCGCCGGACGAATGGGCGTGACCATGATCTGTTCCAGCGTTCCAATCTCGCGCTCGCGCACTACGGCAAAAGCCGTGAGCGTAACCACCAGTACCAGCATCAGGCTACCGATGATTCCCGGCACAAAGAACCATCGGCTTCTCAGGTCTGGGTTGTACCATGGGCGCGGCGCAAGCTCAACCGATGGCATCACCTCCACCAACTGCGGCGCGATGCGGTAGATTCGGTCTTTTTGGTACTGCTTCGCAAAGTCCAACGCAATCTGCGAGATGTAGCCCGAGGCGATCAGCGCGGTGTTGGAGTTGGTCGCGTCCACAATCACCTGCAGCGGAGCGGTCTGCCCCTTTTGCAATTGCTGCGCAAAGCCCGCATCGATTTCCAAACCAACCGTTGCATCTCCCCGCTCGATCAGATCCCCCAGTTGACGCGAGTCCGTCAACTGCCGTTGCACCTCGAAGTACGGGCTTGAAGTAAAGCGGGAAACCAGCTCGCGGCTCTCTTGGCTGTGATCCAGATCGAGCACTACTGTCGGTACATGGCGTATCTCGTAGTTAGCCGCGTAACCAAAAATCATCAACTGAATGATGGGCGGACCAATGAGGATAAATCGCGTCCGCTTGTCGCGCAAGGTCTGGATAAACTCCTTGATGATCATTTGCTTCAGGCGCGCAAGCATTTTTCTCTCCTCTAATCCAATCTCTTGTGGAAGCCGTGTGTAGCCACCAGCGCCAGCACAAACGTGAAAACAACCAGCGGAATCAGGTCCGCATAGAGCATCGCGGCAGGTGTTCCCTTGAGAAATATATTCTTCAGCACCGAGACGTAGTAGCGCGCCGGCAGAATGCGCGTTATCCATTGCAGCACAACCGGCATTTGCTCTATGGAAAAAAGAAATCCCGACAGCAGAAACGCGGGAAGAAAGGTAATTATCAGCGCAATCTGGCTGGCAGCAAACTGGCTCTTGGCAAGCACAGAGATGAAGAATCCCAGCGAAAGAACCACCACCATGAACATAGCCGACGCAACCATCAACGTGACCCACGAACCGCGAAATGGTACCTGAAACCAGTAGATAGCGATAAGCGCGCTGATGATCGTGTCGAACATTCCCAGCACAAAGTAGGGCGCCAGCTTGCCCAGCATAATCTCCATCGCCGTCACCGGCGTCGAGATAAGCTGCTCCATCGTGCCGCGCTCCCATTCGCGCGCAATGGTCAGCGATGTGAGAAACGCGCCGATGACCGACATCACCAGGGCTAGAACGCCTGGAATGATGAAAGCGCTGCTCTCCAGGTCTTCGTTGTACCAGGTGCGCGTCTCCACGCTCATTGTGGCAGGTTGAATCGAAACTCCGCGTTCGCGCAGCCAATTGATCTGCATCTCTGTCGAGTAGCCCTGCACCACAGCCTCCGAATAGCCGATCAGCACGTTCGCTGTATTGTCGTCGGAGCCATCAATAAGCGCCTGTACCTCTACAGGCCTGCCGTCGCTGATTCGCTGAGAAAAATCCCATGGAATCACGATGCCCATCTTGGCGTGGCCGTCGTCAATCGCGCGCGTCAGCTCCGGGTAACCTTTGACCACTCGTTCAACTTGAAAGTAGTCGCTCGACTGAAAGTGTTTCAGCAGGTCCTGGCTCTGCTGGCTGCCATCTTGATCCAGCACATACACAGGCAGCCCCTTGAGGTCGAGATTCACGCCATAGCCGAAAAGCAGCACCATCACCGCTGGCATAATTACGACGATGATCAAACTGCGCGAATCACGTAGGATCTGCACTACCTCTTTTCTGGCAATGGCCAGCACGCGAGTCAGGCTCATGATGCGCGCTCCTCTGCCGCTTCCCTGCCCGTCGTCAGCGAGACAAAAACATCTTCCAGGCTGGGGTGAATCTTTTCGATGCGCGTTACCGAGATGCCGCGTTCGGCAAGATAACTATTAAGCTGTGGAGCTGAGCTTGTGGCGTCCGCTACTACAAGATGCATGGCGTTGCCGAAGACCGCTGCATCCATCACTCCCGGCGCGGATTGCAACGCTTCCACCGCCGCGCCCAACGGCTCGCACTCGACGAAAAGCAGCTCGCCTTTCATTGAATCCCGCTTCAATTCCGATGGCGTTCCCAGCGCTACGATCTTGCCGCGAAAGATCAGCGCCAGGCGGTTGCAATACTCTGCTTCCTCCATGTGATGAGTCGTTACAAAGACGGTAACTCCCCCCTCAGACATCTGATGAATCAGCTCCCAGAACTGGCGCCGCGTGATGGGATCGACGCCCGAAGTCGGCTCATCGAGAAAGATGACGGGTGGCTTATGCAGGACTGCACAACCCAGCGCCAGCCGCTGCTTCCATCCGCCGGGCAGCGTCCCGGTAATGAGATTCTCCTGTCCCTTGAGGTTGGCCATCGTAAGCGCCCATTCAATTCGTTCCTGGATTATGTTGGCGGGCACGCTATAAAGTCCGGCAAATAAGCGTATATTTTCAATGACCTTCAAATCGTTATAGAGAGAAAACTTCTGCGACATGTAGCCAATGTTCTGGCGCACGGCTTCCGGGTATCGGCTCACGTCGAATCCCACAACCTCGGCGCGTCCTGATGTGGGTTTCAGCAGCCCGCAGAGCATGCGAATCGTAGTGGACTTACCGGCGCCGTTCGGGCCCAGAAAGCCGAAGATCTCGCCCTTGAGAACTTCGAGATTGACCTGGTCCACGGCTACAAAATCGCCAAACCGCTTGACCAGGTTCTCGACCACGACCGAGTTGTGGTTCTCAGGCATGAGAGGCAGCCCCCGCGCTGACCGCGTCGACAAACAGATCTTCAATCGATGGCGCAATCTGCAGAATCGCATCAAACGGAATGTGCAAGCGCTTGAGCCTGGCTTCAAACTCAGGAATGCGGCGCGCTGCGCTGTCCACTACCACGTGCAGCCCATCACCGGTCAGCAATAGGCTCGATATTCCCTCCGCGTCTTTGAGTTCATCGCGCAATCGCCTCGGCTCGGCTGCTGTAATCGACAAAACTCCCTTTTTTAACTTTGTTTTCAAATTCGCTGGAGTATCGCAGAACAGCAACTTGCCCTGATGCAGCAACGCAACGCGATGACAGCGCTCTGCTTCGTCGAGATACGCAGTCGAGGTAAGAATCGTGACTCCCTCCGCAACCAGTTCGTATAGAATGCGCCAGAAATCACGCCGCGAAACAGGATCGACGCCCGTGGTTGGCTCATCGAGCAAAATTACCTTGGGCCGATGAATCAGCGCGCATACCAGACCGAGTTTTTGCTTCATTCCGCCGGAGAGCTTGCCTGCCAAACGCTTGCGAAACTCGCTCATCCCCGCGGCTATAAGCAATTGCGTTGAGCGTGTCTCGCGCTCGGTTTTGTTTACGCCGAAAAGATCTCCATAAAATCGGATGTTTTCATCGACAGTCAAATCTTCGTAAAGCCCGAAGCGCTGCGGCATATAGCTGAGGGTGTGCTTCGCGCCCTCCGGATCGCGCGCCACATCGAAACCCGCAACCGTAGCCTTGCCCGCATCCGGTGGCATGATTCCCGCCAACATGCGCAACGTGGTCGTCTTTCCTGCCCCGTCGGGACCGACCAGGCCGAAGATCTCTCCGGTTCGCACGTCGAAGCTCAGCGCATCGACGGCTCGCACGCCGGGGAAGCTCTTAGTCAATCTCTCGGCCACAATCGCGGATTGGATCGAATCCATCATTTCTGTGTGGTCGCGGATGAGCCCTGATTCTGTTTGCTGGCACTCAATTCAATGCGCGCGTCGGCAGGCATTCCCGGTTTCAACTCATGGTTTGGATTGTCAATGTCGATTTTGATGCGGTAAACGAGCGTCACGCGCTCCTTATACGTCTGCACGCTCTTGGGCGTAAATTCCGCGGTCGAGGAGATGAACGAGATGCGCCCATGATACTGCTTGCCCGGATAAGTATCTGTAGTGATGATTGCGTCCTGACCCCAGGTAATAAGGCCTAGATCTGTCTCCGCGATGTATGCGCGTAGCCAAATGTGGTCCAGATCCGCGAGAGTCACCACCGGGGAGCCGGGCGCAACCACCTCTCCTAACTCCGCCTGTCTCACGGTCACCACGCCAGCCGACGGCGCCCGTAAAACGGTGTAACTCAGATTCACCTGCGATAGGCCGAGACCGGCATTGGCCTCATTGAGATTGGCTCGCGCGATTGTGATGTCTTCCTTGCGGCTGCCTTCGACTGCCTCGTTGTAGCGCTGCTGGGCAGCCTTGAAAATCGCCTCAGCGCGCTTCAGCGCGGTCGCCGCCAGGTCGCGCTCTTGCGCGGATACTTCATCCTTGGAGAAGAGCTGCTGCGCACGCTCATTGTCCAGCTTCTTCTCTTCCAGATCGGCCTCGGCGTCGATCATCGTCTGCTGCGCCACTCTCGTCTCCTGCTCGCGTGTCCCTGCCAGCGTGAGCGCAAGATTCGACTCGCGCACACGCACTGTAGCTTCATCGATGCGCACTCTCTGTTTGTAGTCGGCGTCGTCTAGCCGCGCCAGCAGCGCGTCCTGCGCCACCTGCTGGCCCTCCTCGACCGGCAGCTCGACGATTCGCCCTGGCACCTTGAAACCTACCAGGCTCTCATGCGCTTCAATGTTTCCGGAGAGCGCAAGCTCATGGTCCGACGCCTTCTTAACTGTCAGGCGCGTGTAATAATACACGCCTGCCGCAACGGCAACCGCCAATAGAATCACAAGCGGAATCATTCGTTTCATCTCTTCAAACCTCGCAATTACTGCCCTCGATTGTTGCTCGGTAGTTATTGATTGCCCATGAATTCAACAATGTTCTTTTCCGTATCGCCCATGGCGCGTGCCAGCGCGCATTTTGCATCCACATGGCTGCTGACGGCAATAATGTAGTTCTCCTCGGCGCGCGCCAACTCGTCCTGTGCGGTGACCACTTCGACATTGTTGGTTGTGCCCGACTGAAATCGATCTTGCGCCAGTTGCAACTCGCGCCGCGCCAGCTCCTGCCCTTCCCGCGCCACGTCCACCTGCTCAGTCGCTGATTCAAGATTGAGCAGCGCTTCGCGAATGTCCTCCTCAATGCCCCGGCGCAAATCTGCAATCTGATCGTCTATGCGCTTGATGCGGCTGGCCAGCTCCTGCGCTTCTCCATTGCGGTCACGGTCGAAAAGTGTGAAATCTATCTGGCCCTGCACCAGGCCGGTGCTCTGCACGCCTCCGATGCTGCGGCCTATCTCGCCAAAGTTGCCGCTGACGCTCAGCTTCGGATAGGAACGTGCGTGTGAGGCGCGTTGCTGTTCGACCAACCCCTGCCGCTGGCTGGCAAGCGAGAGATAATCAGCGCGTGTCGTGAGCGCCGCCAGTGCAAGCGCTTCTGGCTCCGGTTGCTGAATGGGCCGATAGTTGAGCGGCTCTGCAAGCTCCAGCGGCGTGGCCGGGTTCATGCCCAGGTTGCGCGCTAATTCAAGCAGCGACTGCTTCAATTGATTTCTGGCTATTAACAACGCCTGCCGGTCGTTGGCCAGTTGAACCTGAGCGCGGAGCACGTCCACGCCCGTAGCAGTCCCGGCATCATGCTTGTCTTTAGCAAGTTTGTACAATGTCTCTGAATCGGTCACGCGCGATTGTGCTGCATCCACTCGTGCCGCGGCGGACTGTGCGTTCAGATAGAGTGCTGCAATGGCGCGCACAATCAGGTCGCGCGTATCGCGATAGTCCATCTTTCCGGCATCAAGAGCTCTTTCACTTGCCTTGAATCCGCGATAGCTTTGCAGATCGACAATATTCTGTTGTGCATAAATGCGGAAATCGTAATTCGAAAGCGGCCCGACAACCTTCGGAATAGGAAGACCGGTAAAGGAGAGTCCTTCAGCTTGCAAATCGTGGTTTTGATAATTTGCATAGACTTGTGCATTCACGCGCGGAAGCAACGCTGCCGACAGCCTGCGTATCCGCGTGCCTTCCGCCTCTTCAACCCTGGTATTGGCGACCAGCACGCTCAAGTTGGCCTGAAGCGCCTTCTGAATTGCATCCTGCAACGTAAGCCGGTAAGGCGCCGCTTGCTGCGCTGCGGCTGATACGCACGCGAGCAGAACGGCGAGACAATCAAAGATGGCAATGTGTAGTTTCAATTTCATGGCTTCTTCTCATGACTGGAGAGTGCTATGGCTCTCCAGAAGTGTTCAAAGCTGTCCTCAATCCATACTTTGAGCGCTGGCTCTCCGTGGGTCGACCACAGCAGGATCGTACCCATCTCCGCCTGTAGAAGCTGCGTCGCAACTTTTTCCTGATGCAAGCGGGGATCGATCTCTCCGCGCTTCTGTCCAGCGGCTACAACCTCTGCGATCATCCTGTGGCCCTCGAACATCCTGCCCACAATGATCTTTCGAACGCGCTCGCTCGCCAGAAAAGAGGAAATTAGTGCGCGTGCAAGGTCGGGACTGCGTCCAGGCTCCTCGGCAAGCCGCAGCATCAGTCGGTGCAGCACAGTGTGAATCGCTTGTTTGCCTTGACTGGCGAGCGAAGCGGCCTTTCTCACCTTGCCCAGTTGAATCTCGGCCATCACCCCCAGCACGTGATCTTTGGTCGCAAAGTAGTTGAAGAATGTGCCCTTGCCCACGTCCGCCGCTTCGGTAATATCTTCTACCGTGACGTTGGGGAAGCCGCGCTCGGCAATCAACTGTAATGCGCAACGGAAGAGCCGCAATCGGGTCTCAGCGGCGCGGCGTTCGCGGCGTCCGGCTCCAGAAGGTTTGGTCTGACCGCCTGCAGCCAGAGCCTGGATATGTGATACGGTTTGCCTTTTCTGACTCATGCTCATATCCGATTATTGGCCATTTATGACCACTGGTCACTTATACTGGAATCAGCTTGCCGTGTCAATCTATATTTTTTGCCGCCAGTCAGCATCTTCTGTAGTTGCCTCTTTTGGCACAGACTGCCGGATTAACTCCTGTAGGAATCACGAGATGTAACCTATTTCAACGCCATTGATCTCCTTCCATTCCCCGCCATGTGCCATCTCTAGCCTGCGCTCATCCGTCATTGCATCCGTAGCGCATTTCCCGGTAAACTAATGGTGATTTATTCACTTCCTTCTGTTATGCAGAATGCCGTGAATCGCGGAGAGGTGGCAGAGCCCGGTTGAATGCACCTGACTCGAAATCAGACATAGTCGCAAGGCTATCGGGGGTTCAAATCCCTCCCTCTCCGCCATTAACCCTTCCAAAGACATCGTAAGACATCCCATGAAATACTATAATCTCTTGTAAACGCAAGGGATATGGTCTATTTGTGTCCAAAGTTGTACTATGGAAGCAAGGAGCTACGGGGGGTACTTTGGGGGGTACTTTTATTTTGACCGGGGGGTACTTTTCCGAGTGAGATGTTTTTAAGGTGTAAAATGCCACTTTCAGATACGGAAATTCGCAAGGCCAAAGCAAAGGCCGCTGCTTATCGCTTAAGCGACAGTGGAAGCCTTTATCTCTGGGTAACGCCTGCTGGCGGAAAGCTGTGGCGCTGGGCATATAAACATGAAGGCAAGGAAAAGCTCATGTCCTTCGGCAAATACCCGGATGTGTCCCTGGCGCTTGCCAGAAAACGCCACGCCGATGCCCGCAAGCTGCTGGCCAATGGACTTGACCCAATGGCCCAGCGAAAGGCTGTAAAGACGGCTGAAAAGGCAGCAGTCGAGAACTCCTTCCAGAGCATCGCCTCCCTCTGGATGGTGCACTGGCAAGATGGGAAAAGCCCGCGCCATGTGGAGTATGTCAAGAGGCGCATGGAGGCTGACATTCTGCCCTGCCTTGGGGCGCGTCCTATAGCGGAAATCGAAGCGCCGGAACTGGTGGCCTTGACCAAAGCAATTGAGCAGCGCGGAGCGCGGGATATTGCCAAGCGCGCACTGGAGACCACAGGACAAGTATTTCGCTATGCGATTGCACACGGCCACACGAGGCGCAACCCGGCGAGTGAAATTCGCCCTAGCGACATTTTGAAAACGACGCATAAGGTCAACTATGCCCGCGTGGATGCAAAGGAACTGCCTCAACTCCTCAAGGCAATCGAGGTCTACAGGGGAACGCCAGTAACTCGCCTTGCCATAAAGCTGATGTCCATGACCTTTGTCCGCACCAGCGAATTGATTGGAGCGAAGTGGGCTGAGTTTGACATGGAGAATGCACGCTGGGATATTCCCTCCGAGCGCATGAAGATGCGCACCCCGCACATCGTTCCATTGGCAGCGCAAGCAATTGAAGTGTTGGAAATGCTGCGCACGTTGACCGGAGAAAGTGAATGGCTCTTTCCTGGTGATCGTAGCGCCGCAAAGCCCATGAGCAACAATACGATTTTGAAAGCGCTGGAGCGCATGGGCTACAAAGGCAGAATGACCGGTCATGGCTTTCGTGGGTTGGCTTCCACTGTCTTGCACGAAATGGGATATGCACACGAGCACATCGAATTGCAGCTTGCACACGCCCCACGTAATGCCGTGAGCGCGGCATATAACCATGCCCTGTACCTTGAGCCTCGCGCCAAGATGATGCAGGACTGGGCGGACTTTCTGGAGCTTACCCTGCGCGGAGGCAAAGTGCTGCCCTTCCGTAGTTCTGCGGCATAAATGAATTGCCCCTCCGAGCAAGTCACCCGTTGCCACCCTAGTCAGACTGCCGTCGCCTGAGCGCCTGCTCCCGTACCATTAAGCCTTCTGGCCACTGCTTCAGCGATGTCTTCTACGCTGTGCTGTGTTGACAGCCGGGACATTGCCAATCCCCGGATAATCTCGCCCTGGCGGTCATACGCCACGGAACCATAATTCCGGAAAGTCGTCAAAACCTTTTCATATCCCAGGTTCTGGCTCCACGCCTTGAACTCTTCGGGAGACTTGCAAACCTCCTCGCCAAGCCGCGCCAGTGTCCTTCTCAGGCTGTGCGGATGGAAGTATGGCAGGCCCGCAAGTTCAAACGCCTCACGAAAGATCGTTCGGATAGGCCCGGCGCTGCTCCAGTGCTTTTGCTCCAATCCCGTCGCTGCAAACTGGTGCGTCTGCCCTACCACGATGCGCGTGGCCGGGAAAAGCGGATCGTCATTACCCCATAGCTTCACTTCCCGCAGATAGCGCACCCATTCCGCTACGATCTCCTTGATTTCCTCGCCCACGGGGAAAAAGAACGTTGTAAAGGTCTTGCTGAATTTTGTCTTCACTTCCCGTGCGTCCTGGTGGACGCAGTTTTCTATAAGGTCGATATGTTTCAACTTCATAGAAGCAATGGCGCTGTCTCGTGCGCCGGTCAGCAGTGTGAAAGCCACCAGAGCGCGGTTACGGTGCTCGATCTCGGTCTCGGTCGGCATCGTCTGAATTACATGCCTCACCTGCTTCAGCGTCGGCGTTTTCTGCTCCCGCTGGGCGGTGGCAACCCGTGCATCCTTCAGATAGGCGAAGTATTTACGCTTGATACGCTCGTTTTCCGGGTTGTGTTTGCTCATGGTTTCTCGTCCCTATTCCAAGTCACGGTTTACGGTGGGCTGACTACTCTCGCTTAGTTGCCACACCGGCTGCTGAAAGTGCGGCCATGTAATTGAAAAGCAAGGTTTTAATAGAATATTTCTCGGCACTCAATAATATGAACATTATTTTACGAGAATTATCGTGACTGAGATCTCGACATGGTTACTAAAAATATTTGGTAAGAAATTCGTACCCTATGTTATATATTATCCCAACTTTTAGTACCCTAAATCGGCGTTACGAACCTATTTAGTGAGGGTGAAGTCTGAACGATTCGAGAGAACGAATGGAGCGGAGTATGAAAGTGAAAGGTCTACTTGCTGGAATAGGCGTTGTGTTAGCGATTCTCGTTTGTGCCCGGCAGACGGTCGCACAGGCTGCCCCTGGAGTCTTTGCGGATGCCACCCACCCTGCGGGAGCGCCTGATCCGGAGAAGCTCGACCAGATATGGCAGGTCGATCCACTGACCGGTTCGGTCAGCATTACGATTCCCTTTACGACGACGCCTGCCGGCGGCCGCGGCCCCAAGATTCCATTCTCGCTCCACTATAACTCCGCCTCTACAGTGACGTTACAATCTGTGTACAGTACCACCGTACCCAATACTGCTAATAGCGTTGAAGGTATGACCACTACGGAACCACCGTATGTCACACAATGGTTTACCTGGGGTGCAGGAGACATCAGTGGTCCTGCTCAGGGACCGGTTGGCCCATGGACGACTTCGGGGCCATTTTTCTACACAAACACAAACACGGTTTCTGAGCAGAATTTTACGGAATATATTAACAATACGAACTACTACGTCATGTATGGCTCAGGCTGCATTTTCTACGGGCCATATATCTACACAGATGAGAGCGGCGCGGCGCATGACATGAATCTGGAAAAATACGGCTATCCTCTTGGCTCTGACCCTAGCATGTCGCCGCCCTGCCAAAATGCATTCAGTGCGAATTATACTTATGGATCGACCTTCTACACGACCGATGGTTCCGCTCTTGCAACCCAGTGTTGCGTAGGTGCGCCAAACGTGTTGCGGCCGGACGGTACGCAGGTCTTTGCGTCCACCACTGGCGCCACGCTGGAAGATTCAAATGGCAACACGGCTTCACTTGCGTTCAATACAACCCTCAAGGAATATGTTGCCACGGACAGTCTTGGGCGGCAGGCATTCTCAACCACTCTTCCGATTGGCGCTGCTGGCCAAATTGGGACGAATACCTATAATGTGAAGACAACTGGAGCGACCGGAAACATCGAGATGTATTCCGTGGTGTTTTCCCAGATTTCTCTCGGATCGTTCACAATGCCTCACCCAATCAGCGGACCTGGCGGGACCGCCACCTCCGAGATACAGAACCTGGGATACTGCGTCGCGACGATTACCTGCCCGACAGGCTATGGCGTCTATCAAGTAGGTTATGGGCCGGCAGGCGCAGGAAGCACATTGGGAACCACACTGCCCGTGGTCTCTTCGATCACGTTACCAGACTCGACCCAGTATGCCTTCACATACGACCCGACTTACGGAACCATCTCCAAGATCGTATTTCCAACCGGCGGCTATGTGCGGTTTGTTTGGGGAATACGGGGCGATGGCGGCGGTCACGGGCAGTTCCTTCTTCTTTCGACTATTGTGGTGACAGAGGTTTGCACCTCCACGGGCTCCGGAGGCGAAAACTGTTGGCAATACAACTTTCCCTCCTACTCCTCCACGACCGGGCTTACCTCGACCGTGACCGCTCCAGATGCAAGTTACACGGCCTACACCGGCGTGCCGGTACAATACACCGGCGTGCCGCTCTACACAATGGGAGCAGCGCCGAGCTGGAAGGAGGCAAGCCGCCTCGAATACAACAGCAGCGGAACGCTCATGAAGTCCGTGGCAACAACATATAATTTGGCCGGCCCTGCCACAGGACTTCCATCCCAGGTTGCAACCACGCTCTACGACGGCCCGACACCGCTGCAGCAATACGTGCAATACATATACGATTCCACTTCGCAGGCTCCCATCAGTTATTACGCTGCCGAATACGCTGAGGAGATCGCGTCCAATTTCGGCGCTTCCTACGGGTATAACGTTTCATATGGCAACGTCATCGAGAAGGACGAATCCGACTTCAACCCCTGCTCGGGATCACCATGCCCGATGCCCACGACACTGCCGAGTTTTTTGCGCTCGACGTATACCAGCTATGCCTACGCCAGCAATCCGGCCATGGCCGCGGCGTATATCGTAGATAAACCGTACCAGGTGCTGGTCACGAACGGCAGTGGCAATCCAGCATCGCTGACCACCTATGCATACGATGAACCCGGGCACATCAGTGGTGGTCTTACCGGCATTTCTACGCACGACGATGTGAATTATGGCTCTGGCTCTACGCGTCCTCGCGGCAATCTGACGACGGAGAGCAAGTGCATCTCCGGCATCACGGTCAGTAGCTCTTCAGGCAGTTGGACGGCAAGCTGCGGCTCTTTCGTGAACAACTCCTATTACTACGATCTGACCGGGCAGCTTACACAGAAGATCGAAGGAGGAACCGGTCCATCCTCTCCCGCGACCACCACTTACACCTGGAGCGGCCCGAATGGAACAAGCGACGGATACAACGGCTTTTTGACCAAGGTGCAGCATCCTGACGGCACCAAGGATCAATACACATATTGGCAGCCGATAGGCGCAATTTATCAGCATACGGACGTGAACACTCAGACAACAACCTATAGTTATGAGAGTTACTTAAACAGGATTGCTTCCATTGTATTGCCGTCTACAACAGATGGGACCACCGGATCTGCTGGAAATGGAGGGACGATTTACACATACACAGACACGCCTGGAGCTTTCTCGGTTCAGGAGCAGCATCCGGTTGACACGACAGGAACCACAACCTCAGTCACGAAGACCTACGACGGCTTGGGACGTGCAATCCAAACAGCAGCCGCGGTTCCTGCCACGCAATGCAGCGGCGGGACTCTCTTTACACAGACAACGTACGATTCAATGAGCCGGGTCTACTCTGTCAGCAACCCGTATTGCTCAACCTCCGACCCAACGTATGGGTTGACCTATTTTGCCTACGATGGGCTGGGAAGGAAGATACGGACAACATTGCCCGACGGCGCCGTCAGCACTATTGCGTATGCCGGCAACGCCACGGAGACGACCGACCCCCCGAATGGCACAACCAGTGTGCAGCATATCCAGCAATCCAACGGCCTGGGCTTTTTGACCAGCGTCTGCGAAGTGGGTCTAGCGCCGCTGGCCACAGGCGGCCCGCAACCTTGCGGACTCAACATCGCTGGCTCCGGCTCCCTGACCACGTATACTTACAACCCTCTGGGCAATATGCTCAGCGTGAATCAGCATGGGTTGGGGCGGTCGTTCACATACGACAGCCTTTCACGGCTGACCACGGCGTTGAACCCAGAGGTTGGCCTGGACACCTACACCTATTCAAGCTCAACCAGCGCCTGTTCCCCAAGCGCCGATGTGCCCTGCTCCCGGCAAGACGCACGCGGCGTCATCACCAGCTACGCCTACGACAGCATGAGCCGCCTAATTAACAAGTCGTATTCGACGGCGGCCTCGAACACAACGGGGACCGTCTCCGATCTGACCTCCTGCTACCTGTACGGAACCACACAGTCCAACAACACCGTAGGCCGGCTGATTGCCGAGTGGCAACAGGCGGGCACTTGCGCCTCATCCATTCCCACTACCGCCAGCGCCATCACCGTCCGCAAGCACCCCAGCTATGATGCCATGGGCCGTCTGCTCCTCGACCAGCAATGCCTAACCGGCGCAAGCTGCTCCTCGACCACCGGCAACTTCGTTTACACCTACAACCTGCTCGGCAACCCCGTGCAATCCAACAACGGCATCTTTGCCGCCCAGGTTCCGGCCACACAGACCGCCCCAGCCAACCCCGCCACCGGCAACGGCACAACCATCGCAGCCCCCTCCATCACCTGGAGGACCACCTACGACATCGCCGATCACATCAACTACGCCGGCGTCCAGGACCAGCCCTCCACCTCCGTCTTCCCCACGGCCACATACTCCTTCGCGCCCACCCTGCTCAAGCCCACCGCCTACGACTCCTTCAGCCACATGACCGGCGCGCAACTGAGCATCCCCAACGGCTCAACCACGCAGGCCATCAATATCGCCCGCCAGTACGACATCCGCGGCCGCATCCTGAACGAGACCGACGGCGGTGATGTAATCACCTCACCCAGCTCCGGCAGCACGGGCCTCATCTCGCTTTCCGGCACAGAGGCCGGCCCGCTGACGGCCACGGCCACCTCGGGCACAGGCACGCTCACCGTCACCGGATCGGAAGGCTACCAGACGATATGCACCACCACATGCAATCAGTACACCTGCTGGCAGACCTGCAACGCGGTGCCCGACACCGGCACACTTGCCGTGACCATCCACGGCTTCACATCCTCGGTCAGCTATAGCTCCGGCTCCACCGACGCTTCGCTCGCGGCGGCGCTGACGGCCGGATTCAACGCCTCTAACTCGCCGGTCACCGCCGTGCAGAACGGCTCCTCCTTCACGCTTACCGCCAAGGCCACGGGCACAGCCAGCAACTATCCCATCACCTTCTCCAACGGCGATTTCACGGTCTCCGATCCCTACTCGACGCTCACCGGCGGCAGTAACGCCGTCGCCTCCGTCTACGATGCGGGCACGGTTACGGCCACCATCAGCGGCGGCTCGCCCGCGGTCAACATCACCACCGCGCCGGTCACCTGGGGCCAGGGCGACACGCCCGCCACGCTGGCCACAAAGCTTGCCTCGGCCATTAACACCGCCTCCTCCTCCTACGTCACCGCCACGGCCAGCGGCAGCACCATCAACCTGACCAGCACGGGAACCGGTGCGGGCGTCGACTACGCTGTATCCGTCTCCATCGCCGACACGCAAACGGCCACTTACCCCTCGCTCTTCCCCAGTGCGTCGTTTACCGCCAGCGCCTCCAGCATGACCGGCGGCACGGCGGCGCAATCGGGTAATGGCACAATCTACTCATACTTGATTCCGCAGGGCGGTTACGCGCCCAACGGCAACATCCTGGCTCATACGGATTCGGTGATGGGTACGTGGAACTTCAGCTACGACGCGGTGGACCGTCTGACTTCAGCCACAGCGGGCTCGAACGCCCCCACCGTCTTCCGCGGCCAGAGCGCCGCCTGGAGCTACGACTCCTACGGCAACCGCACCGCGCAGACCTTCTCCAACTCGGTTGTCTCCAACTGGGTGAACTATAACCCGGCCAATAACCGCATCACCACGGCCACCTCCGCCGTCACCGGCTACGTCTACGACGCCAGCGGCAACACGCTCTACGACGGCAACAACGAGTATTGGTACGACGCCGAGGGGCAGCTCTGCGCGGTGCAGAGCCAGGCTCTCCCCGGCCTGCCCATCACGCAATACGTCTACGACGCAGAAGGGGCGCGTATCGCCAAGGGCACGTTGAGCGCCGCGCCGTCGAATTCAACCTCTCTCTGCGCTCCGCCGCTCAGCTCTGGGTTTACACTATCGGCAAGGTATCTGGTGGACCAGGGCGGCGATCAAGTGACAGAGCTGAGCGAGCAGAGCGGCGAGGTATGGAAGCATTCCAATGTCTTTTCTACCGCCCGCCTCACCGCGACCTATGACACCAGCGGCCTCCACTTTGAGCTGGCCGACCCGCTCGGCACCAAGCGCGTGCAAGCCAACATCTACGGCCAGATCGAGATGAGCTGGGTCAGTTTGCCCTTCGGCGACGCCTTGACTCCCATCCTCCCGCCCAACCCGCCCTCCACTGCCGACGACGCCACCGAGCACCACTTCACGCAGAAGGAGCGCGACAGCGAGTCCAACAACGACTACTTCTTCGCCCGATACTACAACAGCGCCATCGGACGTTTCACAACGCCCGACTGGAGCGCGAAAGTTGCGCCTGTCCCTTACGCCCAGATGGGCGACCCGCAGAGCCTGAACCTATATGCTTATGTGCGGAACAACCCATTAATCCATGTGGATGCGGATGGGCATGGGGGCCTTAACTGCAGTGGCAATAATGCGGGAGGGATAGGGTGTCTATGGCGAGCCGCATTGGATGCCGCACACGGAATTGATAGCCAAGTATTAAGAGATGTCTTGAGCTACTTTGGGGGATCTACCCAACAGCAGCAAAGTGCCTCGAGTCCAGCGTCTTCTGGGCATATCAACAATCATGCATTTGCAAATTATATGGACGCCAACGCGCTTTCTCATGCTGACGGTCATTGTGCCAGGTATTGCCGAAAGGGAATGGAGGCGGGCGGGCTTAACACGAATGGCCGTCCCAATGACGCAAAGAACTATGGACCGTTTTTATTGAAGCATGGGTACCACATAGTTACAATCACAAACTATTTTGGTAATCAACAAGTGGGGGATATCGCCGTATTCCAACAAGCTCCAGGCCACTCGGAATCCGGTCACATCGAGATGTGGGATGGACATCGATGGATATCTGATTTTAAGCAAAGGAATTTTTCGCCATACAACGGACTTGGCCCGTCTGATCTCAATTTCAAAATCTACCGGCAAGACAATCAGTAAGAAGCCGAACAAAGAAAGGATTACGTGATGTTCCGTCATTTTTTGAGTGCAGGAGTAATTCTAGCTGCCAGCCTGCATGGGGTTACTCAATCGCGGCCCCCGATGGTAGCCCCTCTGTTTCCAATCAGCTATGATCCGCAACGTGTTCACTTCGAGCCTGCGCCCCCTTCTATCGGTCAGTTTTGCGGTGATCTCAGAGGTCGTAAGTTGTGGGTTTATGCGTCATGGAGCAGCGGAGAAACGAAATATTTCATCGTCTCGGGCTATCTTGTAAGTCATCCCGACGGGCCTGGCCCAGGCAGCATCGAGCCTGATCCTACAGGGATTGCTGTGGCGCTTCAGGGATCGAAATGCACAACAGATGCTGCGGACTGGGTTATGTCTGGCCAAGTTGATTCAGCTCAGAAGGCAAAACTATCAGAAGCTGCTTTGGAAATACTTCCAGGGTACGGAGCGCCAAGCGTCTGTGATAAATACGGCACATGCCATTATGTCGTTCGTTCCCGTCAGACGGAGGCGGTTTTAGAAGGGCTGGCATCGGATGCCTTGAAGAGGTTTAGCAAGGCGTTCGGAGGAAAGGAGGCTTTTCTGAGTGCGTTTCAGCAAACTGTTCGTCATCCTGACCTTCTCGAGCCTGTGCTCCGCAGCCGCCTTGATGAGTATCGCAAGAAGTAACAGGTTGGCTGTGCCTCGCCAAAACTCCCCCCGGGCGTATTAGTGGCATGATTCTGAGCCAGGAGACTATTTTGGATGGAGAATATGATTGAAAGATGTGTGTTTGGTTACCGTGAATCATCGCAAGGGCAGTGCCAAGTGGATGGAGAAGGTTTGGTGGACACACCACTCCCGCAGTTCATCTTCAACCTTGAGGAGATATCTTCGCGGTAGCAATTCAGGCGGCCAGGTCATGCGATGCTGCCCTCCGCTTGTAATGCTGTTCCGCTACCGCTGATGAACTGGGCGAACTATAACTCGGCCAACAACCAGATCACCACGGCCACGGCGGGCACATACGTCTACGACGCCAGCGGCAACACACTCAACGACGGCAACAACGAGTATTGGTACGACGCCGAGGGGCAACTTTGCGCGGTGCAAAGCCTGGCTATCCCCGGCCTGCCCATCACGCAATACGTCTATGACGCCGAGGGAGCGCGCATCGGCAAAGGCACGCTGAGCGCCGCGCCGCCGAATTCCACCCCTCTCTGCGCTGCGCCGCTGAGTTCAGGGTTTACACTATCTGCGAGGTATCTGGTGGACCAGGGCGGCGATCAAGTGACAGAGCTGAGCGAGCAGGGAATGCCGACTCCGGCGACAGAGAATTGGAAGCACTCCAACGTCTTTTCCGCCGCCCGCCTCACCGCAACTTATGACTACAACGGCGGCAATGGCGGCCTGCACTACGAGCTGGCCGACCCGCTGGGCACCAAGCGCGTGCAAGCCAACATCTACGGCCAGATCGAAATGAGCTGGGTCAGTTTGCCCTTCGGCGATGCACTGACTCCCATCCTTCCGCTAAACCCACCCTCCACCGCCGACGACGCCACCGAGCATCACTTCACGCAGAAGGAGCGCGACAACGAGTCCAACAACGACTACTTCTTCGCCCGCTACTACAACAGCGCGATTGGACGCTTCACAACGCCCGACTGGAGCGCGAAGGTTGTGCCCGTGCCGTATGCGCAGATGAGCGACCCACAGAGCCTAAATCTGTATATCTATGTGAGGAACAATCCACTTATACGAGTGGATGCGGATGGACATTGTTGCGAAGCAGTGAAAAACTTTCTGTATGGAATCGATGATGTGTCACTCTTTCCACTAGAGCAAGCTTTCAATCATCCAATCGATACAGTACGGGCAATGGTGATCCATGGGATGGACCCATTATCCGATGTCGAAGATGTGTTGAATGCAGCCAGCGTCGTGGATTCAGCCTTACACGGAGACGCTAGATCAATCGGTAAAATCTTTGGCACTGGTCTTACGGCCTTTGTTGGTGGAGAGCTAGCGGAAGAGATTACTCCAGTAGCCGGTGTAGGAGCCGAAGCCGGAGAACTGGAATCCGAAGCTGGAGCTGCAGCAAACGGGGTCAAAAGTGGGGGCCTAAAGACTCCTAGAAGCTACTTCGGTAACAAAACAGCAGGTGAGGCAAATTCTGCTCTTACCAAGAAGTACGGAGGCGCAAAGAGCAGTCGGCCAGGAGCAGATACACATTTCGATCCAAAGAGTGGTCGTTCTTATAATGTCCATACAGACAAATCTCACGGGTCGCCGCACGTTGATATCAGAAAACGTGGACCTTTCCCAGATCGAAAAATTCCGCTCAAGCCATAAGGAGAATGACCATTGACACACAAATTCGATGAGATCGATCATGCGGGCTTGGATTTTCTTGCAAACCAGGAATTCGTGGAATATGAGGGAATGGTGTTCCGAAAAAGTGTTTTTAACAAGGAGGCAATAGATACATCATTGGCAGTGGGGCAATCAAAATCCTCGATCCAACTCAGTTTGAATCACGAGAGTTTGGTTACTTATGGAGGGAGTGTTCCGCAGCAAAGGGCGTTTGCCGAAATAATCCAGGCGAACTGGCTTGAGCGTCTATCAAGTCAATTTCCTCAGCTTTACCCATGGGTTGTTGTGGAAACATCTCCGTTAGAGGTAATTCTCTCCTTTCGCGTAATAGTCCGCTGAATTTATGTTTCGCCTAAATTCCATCCGGGATGACAAGGACCTGTTTTATGACGACCCGCGGATGGCGCAAGTAGGTGGGTGGTGCAGTTCCGGCTAACTAATACCGGGTGCTCAAGGCCCGGAATTTCGGTCCTGGGAACCGCGAACTTCAAATGGCCTAATTGAATGAGTTATGGTCTCGGTTATGGGCACGTGGGGCTTCAGGTACGACGCTGTGGACCGTCTGACTTCAGCCGCAGCGGGCTCGAACGCCCCCACCGCCTTCCGCAGCCAGAGCGACGCCTGGAGCTACGACCGGGGTCCCCAGCGAATGATCTTTGTTCGATGGGGTGGAGGACTCCTACGGCAACCGCACCGCGCAGACCTTCTCGAACTCGGTTGTCTCCAACTGGGTGAACTATAACCCGGCAAACAACCGCATCACCACGGCAACCTCCACCGTCACCGGCTACGTCTACGATGGGGTCCCCGTTGACAGGTCTTCGTCAATGGGGTGGGACGCCAGCGGCAACACGCTCTACGACGGCAACAACGAGTATTGGTACGATGGGGTCCCCGTTAACAGGTCTTCGTTAACGGGGCGGGACGCCGAGGGGCAGCTTTGCGCGGTGCAGAGTCAGGCTCTCCCCGGCCTGCCCATCACGCAATACGTCTATGACGCGGAGGGGGCGCGCATCGCCAAGGGCACACTCAGCGCCGCGCCGTCGAATTCAACCTCTCTCTGCGCGCCGCCCCTCAGCACCGGGTTTACACTATCTGCGAGGTATCTGGTGGACCAGGGCGGCGAGCAGGTTACGGAGCTGAGTGAGCAGGGCGGCGAGCTCTGGAAGCATTCCAACGTCTTTTCTGCCGCCCGCCTGACAGCGACCTACGACACCACCGGCCTCCACTTTGAGTTGGCCGACCCGCTCGGCACCAAGCGCGTGCAAGCCAACATCTACGGCCAGATCGAGATGAGCTGGGCCAGCCTACCCTTCGGCGACGCCCTGACTCCCATCCTCCCGCCCAACCCGCCCTCCACCGCCGACGACGCCACCGAGCACCACTTCACGCAGAAGGAGCGCGACAACGAATCCAACAACGACTACTTCCTCGCCCGCTACTACAACAGCGCGATAGGCCGTTTCACTACGCCCGACTGGAGCGCGAAGGTTGTGCCAGTGCCTTACGCCAAACTTGACAATCCGCAGACGCTCAATCTTTACGCCTATGTTGGAAATAATCCGCTCGTTAGGATAGACCTAGATGGACATTACCAATGTGTCGAGGTGGGTAAGGACCAGAAAGGAATGTGCGATGCTTTTCAAAGAGCTCTGAACATTGCAAAGAACAATGGAACTGGGGATACGGTTGCCGCTGCTTGGGCATATGGAGATGCAAATAAGGCAAACGGAATCACTGTGCGCTTTAGCGAGTCTACAAATAAGGCAGAAGGCGGGGACGTATCCTTCGATAAGTTGGACGGAAAAGCAACTGGAGGCCTGACCGTTACGTTTTCGGCTAAACAGATGGACCGAATTCAAGCAGCAAGGGATAACAATCAAAGGGACGTAGCCAATAACATCTTTGCCTCACAAATAATCCATGAAGGGAGCCATGTGTTGGATGAAAAGGCACTCATCAATAGTGGATACAATGCCAGCTTCAATATTTCGCACAGAGAGTCGGAGCAGAGGGCATATGGATTGCAATCCCAATTTCTAGAAAAGCTCTACCCGGGAAATCTTAAATCGGCCCAATGGAACTCTCGCGATAATATCAATCATTGGATTGATGTAACGCATCATGATAGTTATCCAAACCCAGATTCGCCTTTACTTTCACAAGGGAGTATCCCATAATGATTTACACACGGCATTGGAAACCTACTCTATTTGCGTTCGCGTGCCTATTAACCTGGTGCTGTGCCATTTCATCGTGTTTTGCGCAACCGGCCAGGGCTTTGTGCGACCAATGGTGCGTAGCTCATCCGGGAGCGTGCCATTTGGTACGCGCGGATGCATATCTTGTTCACTGGAGGTCATCCGACGAGCTATGCTGGGATGCGTTCATAGCCGATGCGAAATGCCTTCCTTACCGGGACAAGCCAGTGAGAGGCATTGCGGAACTTAAGGCAGCCGCAGCAGACCCCGGTGTTTCTCAGAATGATCTGCGGGAATACCGTGTTGAAATCGCTGAGTCAACGATGAATCTCGGTCATAAGTTGATACGTAACAATGAACTCGTAGAAGGTGGACGACTGCTGGATGAGGCAGCGGAAGAATTTAGAGCAGAGCTCGCAATTAAAGCTCATTCGGAGCTGGAAAAATATCAAAATCATCGCATTGTTGTTGGTCTGTTGCGATGTGGCCATCCACTGGATGCACTTGCTGCTACGTCGTCCATTGACTCTGCGGATCAAGATCGGTTGTATCTGAAAGCCGTTGCCCTGATGCAACTCGGAGAAAGAAAACTCGCTGCAAAGGTGTATGAGCAGTGGATTCAAGCAGGTTGCAAATCGGATTTTGATCTTGTCTTTAATGACGATAAAGAACTGCTTTGGGAGAACCTTGGTGGGCATATTGGAAGCCCACCGTGCGCATCCCTGCCTGTCGAGGTTCGCTCCGCACTCGAAGCTCTCAAGGGTGAGTTCGGGCATCCGAGTAATTTGCCAGCGCATAATAGCCTTCTTACATTGGTGCCGCTTTTTGGCAGAGATACAGCCCCCGAAAATGAGGAATGGAGTGACCCTTCGTGCCGTGTACCGGAGACCACGCCTGGCGTAAATAGGCCGCTCGGAGACTCACTGCTCCACGAGTCGGGTCATGTAGTCGATCCGCCGAAGCCGCAGTGAGCTGGTGTTGTGCAGCAAATCGCAAGCCGCCTCTCGGGGCGGCTTGTTGGTGTCTGGGGCGTCGGTCAGGCTTCTTGCTGGACATGGGCAGCAAGGCACGGTGCATGCTACGGGAATTAGAAGAAACGGCTTGCCCAAGGTCTCCATGCCGTCAACCAGCGCGGCGAGTTATACTGCGGCTACGAACCAGGTCAGCAGCAGCAGCCAGAATAACGGCGCTGGTTTTCTCTACGATGCGGCGGGCGACGTGACCTACGACGGCAACAACGAGTATTGGTACGATGGGGTCCCCGTTAATAGGTCTTCGTTAACGGGGCGGGACGCCGAGGGACAGCTCTGCGCGGTGCAGAGTCCGGGGTCCCCACGGATTCGGGGTCCTCTGTGAGCGATTGTTGCTCACTGGGGTGAAGGGACAGGTCCTCGTCCGTGGAGTGGAGAGCCTGCCCTTCGGCGACGGCCCGACCACCGTCAGTCTGCCCGGCTATCTCCCCTGCGCCTCCGGCATCACCGTGCAGGACCGACCCAGATCCACCCACCAGACCCCTTTAGTGTCAATCTGCAGAGGGTACTTTGGGGGGATTTTCAACTTCTGCATTTGCAACATAGTGATAAATATAGACTTATATGGCGATATGAATCCCTCCCTCCCGCCATAAATTATCTAGAATCAATAATTAATCGAAGACATGCATCATGGTTGTCACAGAAAATCGGGCCCTTCATTTCCATACCAGTCTCTCAGTTCAACTGGTATAGAAATTAGCCGGGCAATCCGGTGATTTCGATAAAGGCATTCTCAGGGACAAGCAATTGATCTCAGCGCTCTCCCGCCCGCGTCTGCTTCGCCACAAGATGATTTGGCCGCCCCAGCAAGACTTCAGAGGGCAGGTACCGGCGCCGCTCGCCACAGAGGGGGCAAATAACCACAAGTGGCTGAAAAGGAAACTCATTCACCCCAGCAGGAATATCGCGCCGGCACCGCTTGCACTCGACAACGAACAGTTTCCTTTCCTGGATTCCAAAAGCCATAGCAGAATCACTATAGGCGAAAATTAGGCGAATGTCTACTATGGAAATCCTCCATTTCGTCTGGGGGCCTAGCAGGTCAGTCCAGAACGCAGAGATGATTACGTCGGTTGTCGTAACGCGAACGATTCAATAGAGTTATCGCGCTAATCACTATGCGGCTCGTTTGGCGCTCACCAGGGCGCGAATGAACTCCGGCGTGGTTCCGCAGCATCCGCCTATAAATGCCGCGCCCGCGTCACGCAGGGCCGCGTAATGCGATGCGAAGAACTCTGCCGACGTGCTGTAACGGATGGCTGTCCCCTCCATCGTGGGCAGGCCTGCGTTCGGCTTTATCCAGATGGGAAGATCACATGCCGCGCGCAGCCGCCGGCAGATGGGCACAACCTGCTCCACGCCAACACCGCAATTTGCGCCGACCGCGTCTGCTCCCGCCTCTACCATTGCCTCGGCCACAGATTCGGGCGTCGCGCCCATCATGGTGCGGTCCTTGTTCTTGCCGGTGTCGAAGGCGAAGGAAGCGATGACCGGCAACCCAGTGCGCCGTGCCGCTTTCACTGCCAGGCGTGCCTCCTCGATGTCGCTCATGGTTTCTAGCAGTAACGCATCCGCGCCCGCCGCGGCGAGAGATCGAGCCTGAACGATGTATGCCGCGGTAACCTGCTCGCTATCGATATCGCCCGAGAGCAGCAGCTTGCCCGTTGGCCCTATGGAGGCAAAAACCAGCGCTTCGCCTGCCGCGTGACGTGAGAGCGCAACTCCTGCGCGATTGATTGCGTCCAGATCGTCTTCAGCGCAGCCGTGCATGGCAATGGCGTTAGCGCGAAAGGTGTTGGTGAGAATAACCTGGCTGCCTGCCTCCACATAGGCGCGCGCTACGGCTTCCACGCGTTCAGGATGGGTCAGGTTCCAGGTGTCCGGCATCGTGCCAGGTGACAGGCCGCGCGCCTGCAACTCCGTTCCCCAGGCGCCATCGGTGATCAATAGGCCATCCGCCAGCCACTCGCTCAAACGGCTCATGCTAGCCCCCGTTTGCGCACCTGTAACGGCAAATCATTCTTGCATCCCTCGATCGCGGTTTCATTCGGTCTGCGCAGACCCGGCATACGAATCTCCGTTGCTCCACAGCGCCAGTATATCGCCGGTTATTCCTCAGTGCATCGATAGCGAGGCGGCTGATGCCCCCTTGGGCTGATCGACGTGAATAAACATGGTGAGAACGGCGGCCGAGTAGTAGAGGACACCGTAGACCACGACCACGCCGGCGATTCCCCAGAAGGGAAGAATCAGCGCGGCCAGCACGGGGCCGCCGAAGTTGGCCAGGCCGCCACCCAGGTTTTGCACCGAGACTGCCGCTCCCTTGTGCTCCGGCTCCATCATGGGGAAGATAGCGCCCATGGGCACAAACGACGTAACGGTAAAAGCGAACAGCAGCGCGGCTATCGTGGCCGCTAGCGTGTTGTGCGGGAAATGGAGCGGCAACCAGTAAAACAGCAGTGACGCCGTGCCGCAGCCCACAAAACCAAACCAACGCATCTGGCGCATCCACCCGATCCTGTCGCCGATTAGGCCCCAAACCACATTAGTGACGGGCTGGACGAGAAAGAATGTTCCCCAGATGCGCGCCCACTCCGGTACGCTGAAGCCAATTTGCGCCGAGGTGTAAAACAGCGGCATGATCACCGGGAATCCGAAGAGCGAAAGATTACAAATGACGCGCGTTATCAGCGCCAGCGCGATGTTACGGTTGTGGAAGATCAGCGTAACGCACTTGCTGATCTCCTCGAATTTGCTGGTTTCGCCGCGTTGAAGATCGATGCGAGGCGCAGTCGGAACGCCACCAGTAAAAAAGAGAATCAACAGCCCGCCGGCCAGCACCCAGGCCATCGACATCCACAAGGTACCCATGTAGCCGATCCAGGGAATGGTGAAGCTGGGCAGGTAGGAGCCGACAATGCCATAGCCGATGGTAAACATGCTCCATGTCCAGCCGATGGCCGAGGCCAGTTCGTGGGGCCGGCTCTTCTGCACTACCCAGACAAAAAATCCGTAGAAAAACATCGGATAGGCAAAGCCGCGGATGCCATAGAAGAGCAGCGTCAAAGGCAGGTTGGGGTGGGTGAGGCCCAGCCAGAGAAAGAGCACATGGAAGACCAGCCACCAGACGACGCCGATGAGCATGATGCGGCGCGGCGTAAAGACCTCGGCCAGCACACCGGAGAGCCAACTGGAGAGCGCGGCGGTAGCGCCGTAGACGGTGAATACCAGCGCGGCATCGGCTGCGCTGAAGCCCAGGTTGACAAGGTACTTCGACAGGAAGGCCTGCTCGATGCCATCGCCTGTCATACAGAAGACGATGGCGATGAAGCCGCCCAGTAAAGCCAGGGGCATGCCCAGGATAAAGCGATCGTGCCGGACAGTTTTGACTGCCGGATCTTCGAGGCTGAGAGGTTTCACTGGGCGGATTCCTCGACGACAATCTGCAGCTTGATGTCGGCGGGGCGGCCTTCAGCTGCCCGTTCGAAGGCGGCAATGCTCTGCTCAAAGGGAAAGCTGGCGGAGATGAGTGGCTTTAGGTCAACCTTGCCCGAAGCCAGCAACGCCACGGCCTTGGAGTAGACATTGGCATAGCGGAAGATGGTCTCGATGCGCGCTTCTTTGGCCTGTGCAGCCACTACGTCAAAAGAAACCGCGCCGGGCGGCATGCCCACCAGAACCATCGTTCCCGCTGGAGCCAGAAGGTCGAAGATATTTTCGTAGGCATGGGGACTGCCGCTGGCCTCGAAGACTACGTCCGCGCCCCAGCCGCCTGTCATCTCAGCCACGCGCGCAACCAGCGATCCGCCGCGGATATCGAAGGGATGAATGCCTGGATACTTTCCGGCGATGGCCAGCTTCTCCGCGGATAAGTCGGAGATAACCACCTGGCCCGCGCCTGCGGCCAAAGCCGAAAGCGCCACCATGATGCCGATCGGCCCGGCGCCGATGACCACCGCCGTGGCGCCCGGCTTGATGCCGGCCTTGGTGGCAGCGTGCAAGCCTACGGCGAAAGGCTCAACCATGGCGCCCTCTGCAAGCGAGACCTGCGCGGGCAGTTTGAATGTAAAGGCGGCCGGATGGATTACCTCGCTGGTCAGGCAGCCGTGAATCGGCGGTGTAGCCCAAAATCGCACTGCTGGATCCAGGTTGTAGTGGCCCTCCAGGCTCGCACGCGATGCCATATCGGGAATGCCTGGCTCCATGCACACCCGGTCACCGGGCGCAAGTTCCCGAACTTCGTTCCCCACGGCGGCCACCACGCCAGCAGCTTCGTGGCCCAGCACCATCGGCTCTTTCACCACGAAGGGACCTATGCTGCCGTGCTTGTAATAATGCACATCGCTGCCGCAGATGCCGACTCGCGCAATGCGGATGCGCACATCTCGCGTTCCCATCTTCAGCGGAAGGTCAATTTCGCGCAATGATAATCGGAGTTTCTCTTCCAGTACGAGAGCTTTCATTTTAGATCTCTTTTTCGGTTTTACATTCCCACTCCGAGCTAAACTTTATTAGTTTAAGGGTCTTCGTGTCTAGTTGAAAGTCGCAAGAGAGAACTCTGACCGATGCGGTGCATGAATTCAAGGCGCGAGATAGATAGCTATTGAGTCGCATCGAAACTAGCTTAAAGAATGCAGACTCGTTTCCGGAAAGGCAATGCAGTCGGCAAACTCATCCTGGAAGCCCGGGTCGGCGGCAAGATTCACGTGCTCGATCTTGGGGAGTGTAGGCTCGTCATCGGATAGAAGCAGCATCTTGGCGCCGTGCAACGCTGTATTGCCGCTGGCATGGATGCGCTCGATGGGCGCTTCGATAAGCCCTATGCGGATAGCGCTTTCGGCCTGTACATAGTTGCCGAATGCGCCAGCAAGATAAATGCTCTTGAGAGCATCGGCGTTTGCGTTCACTCGCTTCAGCAACAGCCTGAATCCGGAAGCGATGGCGGCCTTCGCCAGTTGCAGTTCGCGAATATCTGCCTGATAGAGAACTACCGGCGCCTTAACCGGAAAGAGCTTTGTGCCATCGGCCACGCGTCCTGACGGCAGAATCGCCCCACTTTCCAAGCCCATGGCCACCGCGTCCACAAGGCCGCTGCCGCAGATGCCCCTGGCCTCCACGTCTCCGATTACGGTGGCGCGCATCTCCCCGTTTGAGTGCGAGACGCGCGAGATGGCGCCCATGCATGCTCGCATTCCCATGCGGATGGAGCCAGCTTCAAAAGCTGGTCCCGCTGCTGTCGAGGCGCAGAAAATTCCGTCGCGGTTGCCGATAGCAATCTCGCCGTTTGTACCCAGGTCCACCAAGGCAAGCAGATCCTCGCCGCGCGAGATGCCTGCGGCTAGAATTCCGGCCAGAATGTCCGACCCCACGAAGCCGCCCAGGCACCGCTCAAAGCGAATGCTACAGCCAGAAGGCAGAGGCCAGCCCAGTTCCTGCGCCCTGAAAGACTGCGCGCTCAGATAAGGAGAATTGAATGGCACGTGCGAAAGCGGCTCGACATCGAGCCCGCAAAACAGATGGTGCATCACCGTGTTGCCGACCAGAACAACCTCGGCAATTTCCTCTTCGCGGCTGCCGGCCAGCTTGGCAATCATCTGCCGCAATGCGACGCGCACGACCGAAGTTAGATCGGCTCCCTGCAGTGCCGCCTGAACCCTGCTCATCACATCCGACCCGAACGATGCCTGAGGATTGAGAGCAGCCTCAACGCCCAGAACGTTGCCCGTGGCCATGTCAATCATCTGCGCGGCAATGGTGGTCGTGCCCAGATCGATGGCAATCCCCAGGCCGGACTTGCCCGCGCCAGAGAGGCTGGAGTTGTCCGTGAGCACATCCATGCGCCATTGACTGCACTCCAGAACCAGCGGCGTCTCCGCGCGTGCCTGGCAGGCGAGACGCCATCCATCGGCGAGTTCGTTCGCAGAGAAGATTGAACGGTCAGATTCTGTAATTGCGAGCGATCCCTCGATTACGCGGACGCGGCATGCTCCGCAGAGAGCAGTTCCGCCGCAAGGAAACTCAACGCCCACATCCGCGAGCACCGATGCGAGCGCGGCTCCACGCGGAACTTCCACCACCGCCGACGATGGCTCCAGTTGAACTCGTACCTTATCGTCGCTCATATCGCTTCCACAATGGATTCGCCCAAGGTGCCCTGCACAGTCGCGCCTGGGGGCACAACCAGAAACTCCGCCGCATCCCACTCTCCATTCACGAGACGTTCCAGCAGCCTGAGTGACCCTTGAATCTCTTCAAAGCGCCATCCCTCCCTCTCTGCTTCAGCGCGAGCTTGGCTGCGAAAGCCATCTTCGGATTCAACCCCGGTGGAGATATAGGTCAACCCGGAGTAGTTGCGGCGATAGGCTCGAAATTGCTCGAAGAGATAATTTCCGTTCTCCTCTCCATACTGGGCGATTATTTCCTCGCGGCTACGGTGCTCACCGATCTTGTTCTTTGCGGAGGTATTGGCCGGTTGGAGAGCTAGATCCGGCGTGGAAAACTCAACCCAGCCAGGAGAGCGGAAATAGACTCCGGGATGTGTGTCGAAATAGGCCTGATATTGATGGCGGTCGCCCATCAACAGCCCGATGCAATCGTGCGCGCGCGGCAGAACAAGCTGCGTTTTTCCCGCGCGCAGGCCTTCAGTCCCCCTGCCGCAGAGCGCATATCCCAAAAGGATGGCGTCATACCCTTCCCTGTCCGCCGCATCGATGCGCTCCTGCAGGTACGGTCGCATCGACGCGCCCAGATCGTGCAGGCCCATCGGCAGTATCTCCAGTTCGATCGAATGCGGGGACCGTGAGATCGCGCTCTTCATCTCTCGCGTGAGAACCTGGCAACAGATTGTTTTCAAGCGCATGGCTCACCCCGGGGAGATCTCCGATGTCACGTAGCCTCATGATCGAGTGACTCTCATGATCGAAGCCAAAAACGATTTTCTAACTACTATATACTTTAAACAGAAAAACGCGCTGAGCGCATGAATCTCTTTCCTAAAGCCGGTCTCAGGATGGACGAGTCAAAAGTCGAACCGACGGAAGTAGCGCAATTCGGCAGGTACGAGTTCTCGCTCCACGACGCAAAAACTTTCAGCGTCACCTGGGAACTCGTTCCCGGACGAGGAGCCTTCGAGAAGGCGCAGCTTGACATGATCGACGCCGCGACTAAAGCTGCCGCCAGCGGCCGGATTCACGCGCTAACCATCACAGACAATCCCGGCGGCAGCCCCGCGATCTCGGCCGAGATGCTTGGCGCCGAGATTCGCCGCCTCGGCATTGAGCCGCTCGTTCACCTCACCTGTAAAGACAAAAATCGCAACCAGTTGGAGAGTATGCTCTATGGATTGCAGCGTGCGGACGTTCGCAATCTGCTCGTAATGAGCGGCGACTACCCCAAGGCCGGGTATGGCGGCACCCCCAAGCCGGTCTTCGACCTGGACCCCATCACTCTGCTTGGACTTATCTCCGAACTCAATAAGGGAAGAGAGCTCCCGAAACCGTGGGGCAAGAAACCGCTCAATACGGCGAGATTCTTTGCCGGGGTGGCGGCAAGCCCCTTCAAAGCGTTGGAATCAGAACAGATGGGGCAATACTACAAACTGAGGAAGAAGCTTACTGCGGGCGCGAGGTTCATAGTTTCTCAGTTGGGCTTCGATGCACGCAAGATTCAAGAACTTTTCCAGGTAGTGAAGTTGCTAGGTTTTGGGAATATACCCGTTGTAGGCAATGTCTACCTGCTTCCTCTGGGCGCGGCAAAGCTGATGAATAGTAACGGCTTGCCTGGCTGTGTGGTTACTGACAAACTGCTGAGGAATGTGCAGGCGGAAGCGTCAGGCCCAGATAAGGGTAGAGCGAAACGCCTTGAGCGCGCAGCAAAGATGTACGCCCTGCTCAAGGGAATGGGATATGCCGGCGCGCACATCGGCGGACTCGGCATGACTGTTCCTGACCTGCTGGAAGTGATTGAGCATGGCGAAGAGCTATCGCAGCGCTGGCCGGATTTCGTTCATGAATTCGACTATCCCATGGAGAACGGTTGGTATTTCTTCGAGCGCGACGATAAGACCGGATTGAACACCATGACGCCGGTCTCGCGAGAGGCGCATACTTCCGCCAGCATCGGTTATTCCACATTGCGACTGCTTCATCATCTCGCTTTTACCAGGGAAGGCGCGCTCTTTGGGCCGATGCGCGCGTTAGCCAGGATGGTGGACGGATCCGCGCTCGAGAGCGCATATACGAAATGCGAACAGATTGTCAAAGGTCTGACTAACGACTGCCGCCACTGCGGCGATTGCGCCATGCTGGATATGGCTTATCTGTGCCCCATGAGCCAGTGCCCCAAGAATCAGCGCAATGGTCCGTGCGGCGGTAGCTTCGAGGGCTGGTGCGAAGCATATCCCAACCAGCGCAAATGCGTATACGTACTCGCCTACGAGAGACTCAAGGCGCACGGCGCGGATCAATCGCTTGGGGAGGACCTGGTCCCGCCGGTGAACTACGATCTGAACGAGACCTCCTCCTGGATTAACTTTTACCTCGGACGCGATCATTCAGCGTCGAAACTCAAGATCGAGACGGTTCCCCGAAAGAAGAATCCTAAAAAGAAGAATCCGTAGTAGTGGCGCGAAGCGAGAAAGGACTCACCGATGCTGATTATCGGGGAAAAGATCAACGGTACTCGCAAGCTGGTCAATAAGGCCGTGCTGGAGCGCGACGCCGCCCATATTCGCCATCTTGCCGTTTCGCAGGTTGAAGCGGGCGCCGACGCGCTGGACATCAACGCCGGCACCTTGCCCGACCGCGAGCCGGATGACATCGTTTGGCTGATCAGTACGGTTCAGGAAGTCGTGGACAAGCCGCTTTGCCTCGACAGCCCCAATCCTGAGGCGCTGCTTGCGGGCATCTCCGCCGCCAGGCAAGTGCCCATCATCAATTCCATCAGCATGGAAGAGCAGCGCATACGCGAAGTTCTGCCTATCGTCGCTAAGCATGGATGTCGCGTTTTGGCCCTGGCGATGGATGGAAGCACCATTTCGCAGAGCTGCGAGGGCCGCGTGGCAGTCGTTCGCCGTCTTATCGTAGAGACCAGAAAAGCCGGCGTGAAGGACGAGGACGTGTTCGTGGACGCGCTTGTCATGTCGGTTGGTACAGAGAGCGACGCATGTCAGACTACCCTGGCGACGATGCGTGCGATTCGGGCCGAATATCCACGGGCCCACCTTACCGGAGGTCTGAGCAACGTCTCTTTCGGGTTGCCCGCGCGTACGCTTCTCAATCGCGCCTTCCTTACTTTAGCGATAGAAGCCGGCCTCGACTCCGCAATCGTGGACCCAACCGATCGCGGATTGATGGAAACCTTGTATGCAACCAATGCGGTACTTGGAATCGATCTCTATTGCGCGCAGTACAACCGTGCCTTCCGCGCGGGCAAGATCGGGCCCAGGCTGGAAGAAAGAAAAACGAAAAAATGATGCCGCGCGCTGCTTTATAGATGCAGAAAAATGCAAAGGATGGAGCAAGAAGCGTCAGGGCACGACTTCGGTCGTGCCGCAAATGCCGCAAAATCAGTGCGGGCTTAAACCCCTGAGGGACGTCTTGCATGAACTGAATAGCAATTATGAGATGGCTTTTAGACACCCAGCAGGTTTTTGACCAGGCTTACTGCGCCGCTGGCGTTCTCGCTATAGCCGTCCGCGCCGATCTCTTTGGCATACTGCGGAGTGACAGGAGCGCCGCCAATCAGCACTTTCACCTGCGAGCGCAGCCCCGCGATCTTCAATGCGTCGATGGTTGTCTTCATGGCCGGCATGGTCACCGTAAGCAAAGCCGACAAACAGACAAACTGAGGCTTCTGTTCCTCCACCGCGGCCACAAACTTTTCCGGTGAAACGTCGGTGCCCAGATCGATCACCTCGAATCCACCGCCTTCCAGCATTGAGCCCACAATATTTTTGCCAATATCGTGCAAGTCGCCCTTGACCGTCCCGATCACTACTCGCGTGGACAGCTTCTCGCCGGAGGCTATCATCAGCGGACGAAGCAGTTCCAAAGTGCTCCTCATGGCGCGTCCGGCCAGCAGAAGCTCGGGAACGAAGTATTCTTCTGCCTCATACAGCCGGCCAACCTCGTCCATCGCCGGCACCATGGACTCGGAAATCAGTTGCAGCGGTGCGGTGCCCGCCGCAAGTGCGGCTTGAGTGGCAGCGTGAGCCTTCTTTGCATCGCCTTTTAGGATCGCGTCATAGAGGTCGTTCGACTGCGCCATCTTGATTCACCTCAAATCTTCATTTAAATAGAAAACTGGGACTCCGCTTGCGCCTGGCATGCCTGGAAAAAGACGACGGTTATCACTCGAATCGATGAACATATTCTTCAGCTCCCAAATCATGCTGCGTAAAAACAGTTTACCAAGAGCTGATATGCGGTGCCTGCCAACATTTTATCTGGACCAGGTAAGGACGCATATCGCTGGCTTAGAATAGAAAGTTACACGAGGCTAAGGCAGGCCATGACCGACCAGCAATGGGAAACACTCGTCTCTGTCGTTCGCGGAGAAACGATCCGTCCTCTTCCGTCGGCATTCATCATCGATAGTCCCTGGCTCCCGAATTGGGCGGGGCACTCTATTCTCGATTACTTCACCAACGACCGTATTTTTCTGAACGACAATCTCCTGGCCATTCGCACCTTCCCGGAAGCGATTTTTCTGCCCGGTTTCTGGTCTGAATACGGAATGTGCACGGAACCCTCGGCCTTTGGTTCTGTCTCCATCTGGGGCGAGAACGAATTCCCCTTTGCCAGAAAGGTGCTGCACTCGCCCTCAGAGATCGAGCGTCTGGAGAAGCCCAATCCGCGCAAACACGGCTTACTGCCCTTTGTGATCAAACGGCTCAAGCACTTGCAGCCGGAGATCGAAATGGCCGGCCACAAAATCCGTTTCGCGGTGGCCCGAGGTCCGCTCAATATTGCCTCGTTTCTGATGGGTACGCCGGAGTTTTTAGAGGCGCTGAGGTCAGAACCAGTGCTGATGCATCACTTGCTGGCCATCGTCACGGACTTTTTGGTGGACTGGATCGCCGTTCAGCGCGAAGCGTTCCCATCGATTGACGGCATCTTCCTGCTCGACGATATTGTTGGATTTATTAGCCGCCGCGATTTTGAAATCTTCGGTCTTCCCTATTTGCAGCGCGCATTCAACGCCGGCGTGAGCGTTAAGTTCTTCCACAACGATGCACCGGCGAAGGCCAGCGCTCCCCTGCTGGAGACGGCCGGAATCAATTTGTTCAACTTTGGCATGCAGTACAAACTAGCGGATATGAAGGCCTGGACGAACAACCGGATCGCGCTGCTGGGCAATATTCCGCCGCGCGACGTGCTCGCCGAAGGAACGCCCGCTGACGTGAAGCGCTCGGTCAGGGAGATGCTGAACGCGCTCGATGACCAGTCACGCTTGATCGTTTCGTGCGGGGGAGGAATGCCTCCCCATGCGCCCACGGAGAATATCAATGCTCTTATCTCGACCGTAGCCGAGGAGACAGTATAGGTCTTGAGCAAAAAACGTGCGCATCTTAATGCTCTCCAGAGAAGCCATCCTGCCTTATAGAGGATTTTCCTTCAATTCAAGAAAGACCTATCCTTGACTCCACCAAACAAATCTTATTTTCTTGTCAACATCCATGGAATATACATATAGTTCGTGACGCCAAATATACCCTCTCGTTATCCATATCTATTGCTGTGGGCGGTTTTCCAGCCAAGTACGATCTCCATGTCAAGTGGAATCAATGGGTTACGGCATATTCCCGAGTCATGTTTTGCGTGGCTTAATAACCCGAACACGACGTTGCCGTCATCTACCAATATGAACGCCGGCAACTACGTAACTTCCGATTTAATCACCAGCTACGGCCCAACGTACTCTCCGACATAGGGTGCGCTCTCAATTCAGTTCAGCGGACGTTTCGACTTTGAGTAGTTGATCTTCGCTTTTTCTGCCCACTCCGTGGTTCTACAAGACCTCCAAGCGGGTTTTCTTTTGTGGGCAATTGATCAACATGACTAGATTCGATACGCAGTGGTTGCATGCGGCTATACATCTGTTCCGCCAGGCAATTCTGGTGACCGAAGTGATGACTGTTTGCTTTGTATTCTGTGTATTTCCATGCAGTTTTTCGCATAAATCTGGTATCCTATAAACACTACCGCCAATAGCAGCTATTCTATTGGTCCCCAGTTATACACAACAAAACACTAACATTGGAGAGCAAAATGCGCGAAGACTTAATCGCAGCTTTACGCAAGATGATCGTCAACGACTTGTTCGTCGAGATTGCCGAGGAGAATATCGGTTTGGATGACGGACTCCGGACTGTCGTAGGCCTTGACTCGGTCGGTTTTGTTGATTTGCGCGCTCTTTGCGAGCATCGATTCAACATCGAGATTAGCGACGACGACTACACTCCCGAAAATTTTACGTCGATTCGGCTGCTGGCTAACCTTATCGACCGCTTGCAAACCGAAAAAGCTGCCGTTAAGGGCTCTTCCCAATAGCAACATAATTTCTCAGCAACGAAAGTTGATGTCCTGCGCTTCAGAGTTATTTCCCTCTCTTGCCCAATCAGCTGGAGCTGAACAGACCATGTGAACAACAGCAAGTTTTTCCA
Source organism: Occallatibacter sp. (assembly GCA_050012015.1). GTDB lineage: Bacteria > Acidobacteriota > Terriglobia > Terriglobales > Acidobacteriaceae > Telmatobacter. The sequence continues at coordinate 422,143 of JBEKHZ010000001.1, forward strand.
GTATTGTTCTTTGTTCTATTCTGCAGCTGCGAGATACCATTATCGTATGTCATCACGCTTGCGAATCGCGGTTACGGGAATGGCATGGCTGACTGCCTTGGGTGATGACCTTGAACCCGTATGGCAGGCGTTGCTCAATGGAAAGACGGGCATGAAGCCTGTCGCCTACGACGGGCGGTTGCGAAATATGCTGGCAGCGCCCGCCATGGACGCGGAAATACCACCCTCCGAACGGCTTGTGAAAATCACATGCGCGACCATACGGAAAGCGCTGGCATCAGCTAATCGCGAACCAGGCGATCCGGAGGTGCGCTTCATCCTGAGCACCAGCCTTGGCGCTTATCTTGACGATGAGAATTCCCGCACTCCACTTTCGGGCTGGGCCAGAGATGTAATGCGGGAGTTAGGAGCAACTACGGCGCCAATAGTGATTTCAACCGCCTGCTCATCTGGCTCCGACGCGATCCTGGTGGGCGCGGAGTTGATTCGCTCGGGAGTTGCCAAATGTTGCGTTTGTGGTGGCGCTGATGTCCTGACGCCGAACAAGCGCCTTGCTCATTCGGCTCTGGGTACTATGTCTCCTACCCATTTGCGCGCCTTCGATATCCGGCACGATGGAACGCTACTGGGCGAAGGCGCGGGCTTTATTGTTCTCGAGCCTGAAACGAAAATGAAACCCATCCATGCGATTCTCAGCGGCGCGGGCTCGGCTAATGACGCTTCAGGGATGACTGTAGCCGACATCACGGGATTATCCGCGGGATATGCGATGCAACGATCGCTGGCGGATGCAAATCTTCCTTTATCTGCTATAGGACTGATCAACGCGCACGGCTCCGGAACAGTGATGAACGACACTACGGAAAGCAATGCATTTGCAGCTATGTTCACGGGGACATCGCGCCCCTTGGTGTTCGCAACAAAGGGCAACTTCGGGCACACGCTGGGCGCAACCGGGGCTATTGAAGCGATCGCTTCGATTCTGGCCATGCGCGAGGGTCGCGTTCCTCCAATTTATGGTTTGGAGCAACCATTGCCAGAGTTTACTTTACCGCTGGCGATCTCCCTGCCGGCACCCTGCACATCCAAAGCGGTGTTAAGCCTGACACTCGGATTCGGCGGATTCGACACAAGTCTGGTCTTTGAGGCAGTGTCATGAGTGAACTTCATCAATTAATGGTCGTAGGATCCGGTGAAGCGAGTACATCGCAGCGCGACCGGTTTGATGCACGAGTTCGCTCTATTGTGAGGTATGCTGATCCGGCCGCGTGGACTACAGCCACTGCCGTAGCGAACGCTCTGGCTGGAGCCGAGGAACTATTGGCAAAATGGCGGCATGAAATCGGCATGATCGCCATCAGCGATCAAGGACCTGGCGGAACGATGGCTGAGGTACAAGCTGAGGGGGCCAAGGGGCTTTCAATGCCTATGCATTACGCGGCAGCAAGCCCAGGGACTCTCGTCGGAGTACCGTGTATTGCCTTCGGATTGCGTGGGCCAACCATAAATCTGATTATGGCTCCTCGGGAAGGCATTCCTCTGGCCATGACCCTCTGCGCGGGATGGCTGGAGCGGAATATTGCACAGTTGATGGTTTTGGCCACCTGCCGTACCGGCAGTTACGGAATGATGAGCCACGCAGTGCTTTTAGCGCCACATGGATTCTCAGGGTCTGGTACACCTCTGACGGAATCTGTCATTACCTGGCTGGCAGACGTTGACCCGGCAAGTGAGGCCAACGCATGAAGAACTTTCTTTCCCCGCGTCTGTTGGATTCCTTCGTTGAACGAGCAGTTGATGCACTTCCAGCGGGAGTCCCACACAGCTCTCCAGACTGCAATGCCCTGGGTAAATCTTGGAAGAAACATGGCCTTCGCCCAGGCGATCTGGTATTACTTTGCCTGCCCAACAGCCGCGAGTTGCTTCACCAGTACTTCGGGGTCTTAATGGCTGGCGGCGTACCAGCTCTCCTCCCGCCAACGCTGCCTTCAGCGCGTCTGCGCGAGATTGCAACCGCAATGGGAGCTTTCGCGATTGGCGCTTTGCGCCTGTCATCGGGCGACCTTGGTGCGGAGTCTTATAACTCCATCGGCCCGCTGCAGGTCGCGATTCTCAGGCCTCCGCCGGAACCAGCCGGGGCCCCGGGTGAAGTCGTACTCATGACATCGGGTACTTCGGGGGTTTCCAGTGGCTGTGTCTTCGACTTTGAGGCTATCTTGTTAAACGGGCAGCGCCATGTCAAAGCCATCGGTCAAGGCGCGGAAGATACAGTATTAGTCACGCTTCCCTTGTATTTTTCCTTTGCACTGTCCGCCCAGGCTCTTTCCTCGCTGGCGTGCGGAAATCGGCTGATTATCAGCGGCCCGCCGTTCAGTTTGGGAGGATATCGCAAAGCGCTGCATGAATACAACATATCGGTTTCCTCGTTGACGCCTGTGGGAATTCGTTCCGTTCTAACGTCTGATGCAACAGTGTTTACCGGCTTGAGAGTACTGTCCGTTGGCGGCGACGCGCTGGAGCCGGATCTTGTCGCCCGCCTGGTGGAATTGCGGAAACAAAAAGATGTTTATATTACCTACGGCCTTACTCAAGCGGGGCCGCGCGTCTCTACATTGGCTGCGCACGCCGAACCCTCCTTCAGATACAGCTCCGTGGGCCTTGCGCACGAAGGAACTACAGTGACTCTTCACCCTGTCGGAGACGGAAGCGGCCGTAAACAGCTTTACGTGAATTCGGCTACCGTGATGAAGCGTGCGATTGGTAACGTCGAGGGCCGGTCAAGCAACGATCTTGTAGGACCGCAGACGATTGCCACGGGCGATGCGTTCGATCAGGATAGGGATGGTTATCTTTATTTTAAGGGGCGGCTTAGTGACTTTATCAGCCGCAAAGGAGAGAAGATTAGCCTGGCCGCGGTGCGCCGCCTGGCGGCAAAACTTCCCCATGTGCTCAGCGCAAAAACGCATATTATCAAGCATAGAGATGGTACAGAGGATTACGATTTGGAGTTGCGGGTGGATGCAGTTACCCACGCACAGCACGAGAAATCTGATATGCGTGCATTGCTGGGCAGTCTCTTGCAGCGGACAGAAATGCCGCGATCAATCCACATCGAGCCTGTAAATGAAACGGATGGACAGAGGTACAAATGAGCACGGATCAACTTCACGCTGAAACTGAGCGCAGCGAAGCCGTCAGGCCATCGCTCCGCAGACGCCTTGCGACTTCTCAGGGCAGTCTGGCTCGTTTTCTGCGTTGGGGTTACCGGTCAATCAACAATTTTGCCGTGCCTGCCCCGAAGATCATTGTTAAGCCGCTGCTATGGGTTTTCCTGTTACTGCGCAAAGCCTATTATTTTGCCGTGCGTGTCTTTATTTGCGAACCGCTCTTCAAGGCTTATTGCACAAAATATGGGCGGAATCTGCATACCGGTTGTTATCTTCACTGGATTGTAGGCAGGGGCGATATCGTTCTCGGCGACAATGTAACTATAGACGGCAAGGTCAGCTTTGCATTTGCGGCCCGCTTCTCTGATCAACCTACGCTGCAAATCGGGGACAATACCGGAATCGGCCACGGTTGCAGCTTCACTGTAGGGAAACTGATCTCAATCGGGAAAAACTGCAACCTCTCCGGCGACGTCACAATCATGGACTCCAACGCCCATGACACGGATCCAGTAGCGCGGTGGGCACACAAACCGCCCAATCCGGAAGATGTCCGCCCTGTCATCATTCGCGATGGAGTTTGGATAGGCCGTCAGTGCATCATTTTCCCTGGCGTAAAGATTGGCGAAGGCAGCGTCATCTCTGCTGGATCCGTTGTCCGGTCCCATGTTCCCCCCTACAGTGTGGTTGCAGGCAATCCGGCAAAGGTCATGTTCCGGCTGAAAAAACCCGATCAAACCTTGCAATCATTGTGATGAAACGGAGCTGTTGATGGAAAAGATAACAGGCGGGATGTTGCTGATCCGGGCATTGAAGGCACACGGAATCCGTCGCCTTTTTACAATTCCCGGTGCGCCTCTGTTTCCGGTATATGAAGCGTGCCTTGACGAGGGCGTCGAGGTATTCACCGCCCGCCATGAATCGGGATTGATCCATATTGCCGAGGGCTGGTCACGCGCGACAGGAAACCCCTCAGTGGTGCTGGTCTCGCCCGGTCCTGGGCTTGCCAACGCAGTGCCTGGGACTGCCATCGCGTTTGCCGAATGTTCTCCAGTTATCGTGCTCAGCGGCATTGATGTGCCTGCAAACCTTGGCAGAGGGGGCCGTCAGGAACTGCCACAGGTGGCGATGTGTGCCCCAGTCACTAAGTGGTCGGCTCTTCTATCAAATGGCAAGCGGATTCCGGAGTACGTAGCTAAGGCGTTTCGGATCGCCATGAATGGAATGCCGGGGCCGGTCCATATCAGCATCACGTCAGATACATTCTCCGAGCTTATCGAGGTGGATGAAAGCGCCATTTCCCAACTCGCCAATATGCAGCCAACCGCCACGGCGCAGGCCGAGCCTGCATTTATCGAACAGGCCTTGCAGCTTCTTTCCACAGCGGAGCGGCCGCTGATTATCGCCGGCGCCGCCGCCTTTTGGTCTCATGCCGGCGATCCGCTTCGGCAATTCGTCGAGACCGTTAAGATTCCGATTATGACTGTGGAGCAGTCGCGCGGAATAGTTCCAGATTCTCATCCCTATTGTTTCGGCGATGGCTACGGCACAGTGAATATGGCTGCGCAATTGGAAAATCGCGTTGATGTGCTGTTGCTGCTGGGCGACCGGCTGGATCACGCCTTTGCCTACGGCAATTGCTTTAGTTCCGCCAAAATCATTCACATATGCCCGGATGCTAATGAGATCGGAAAGAATCATCCTATCGAGTGCGGAGTAGCTTGCGACGTGCGGACAGTGACAGCACAGCTTCTTGAAGCCGCAAAGCGCCGTTCATGGAAAGAGCCGGCCGAATGGGTCGCTCTGCTTCGCCAGACGCGCTGCGATCAAACTGTCCGCGTTCAAAAAAGCTTAACCTCCGCTCATTCCGGTGTCCATCCGGCCCTGATTGCGCTCGAAGTGGAGAAGATGCTCGACGCGCAGAGCATCCTGGCCTTTGACGGCGGCGATTTTTCCTCCTGGGCGCGCTTCTGCATGACTGCCCGCCGCCCCGGAGGCTGGATTGCCAGCACAGTTCTGGGGCATCTCGGTGTGGGCCTGCCTTACGCAATAGGCGCCAAACTCGCATTTCCTGAAGCCAATGCGGTCGTCTTGACTGGCGATGGCGCAATGGGCTTTTCGGTCATGGAACTTGAAACAGCCATGCGTTATCACATTCCTGTGGTTGTCGTAGTGGCTAACGACGCTGCCTATGGTGTCGAGGTTTACTACCAGCAGAAATGGTTCGGCCCGGATCGCGTGGTGGGCACTGAACTGACTAATACACGCTGGGACCTGCTGGCCGAATCCCTCGGCGCACATGGAGAGTATGTCGATGCTCCCGAGCAACTCCGCCCCGCGCTCGAGCGCGCCTTCGCATCCGGCAAGCCGGCTTGTGTGAATGTAATGATTCATCGCACGCCCAGTCCGCAGACCGAGACCTTTTCGCGCCTTTACTTGCGAAAACGAGCCAACGCCCGGAAAAACGCATGAGGATAAACGCATGAGCGAAAGCACAACTTCCAAAGCACCAACTCCTCCGCCTCCAGCCGATCCGTACGATCTGCTGGCCGAAGGAGCGCGTGCGCGGAAGTTATCGGCTGAGTCGGAAGGCGTGAAATGCCTGGTAGAAGGCATGCGCATGATCAACAGCACCATCCTGACTCATGTGTTGTTTGCTCTCTGGGACAGCGGTTTCTACGAGTATTCGCTCTCGCACCCGCGCTTTCGTGTCGCCGAGGCAGCCGAGGAGTTACATCTCGACCCGGAAGTCCTCGAGAGCTTGCTGCATCATCTGGTTGGCTGCGGAATTCTGCGCGTGGCAGAGGGCCAGATGGAACTTACCGAATATGGCTCCCGGCTTTCCAATATTGTCTTGCGCGGCACCATGAATATTAATGTAGGAGGATACGGTTCGCAGGTAGCCAACATCGGCCCGCTGCTACGGAAGGAAGTCACGCGTGAGGAGATCGAAGAATCACACTCTGGATTTCATTCAGGCCTTGGAACGGAACAACTGACCAGCGTCCGGCTCGTTCCGTCGGTGTTAAAGATTCTTGCAGAACGCAATCTCCATTGCATGCTGCATCTGGCCTGCGCCGCAGGCGGATTCCTGGTGCAGGTGGCTCTTTCTGATCCGTCGTTTCGCGGAATTGGCATCGACAAGTCGGCGCAGAAGATCGCCGGTGCACAGGAAAAGCTCCGCCGCTATGGCCTGGAATCGCGCATTCGTTTGATGCAGGCGGAGGTCGGAGTCGAACCGTTGCCGCTCGATGAGGAGACGCGCAGTCAGATCGATGTCGTTGCTTCGATTTATCTTTTGCATGAGATCGGCCGCTACGGCAGGCAGCGGATCGTCGATGTTCTGAGGCAGATTAAAGCATCCTTCCCCGGCAAGCTGTTCCTTTTTTCTGAAACCATGCCGCCCAGTACGCCGGACTCGGTCAAAAAACAGCCATCCCAGTATTCACAACTCGATTACCTGCTGATCCATCGCCTGCGCGGAAAAGGCATGCCGCATCCGGCCGAGGAATGGAAATCTATCATCGCTGATGCGGGACTCAAGCTGATTGAGTTCAAGGAAGTCTATTCGATCGGTCTTTTTCTGGCGGAACTTTAACTGGAGACTCCCAGTATGACGCAAAAGACAGCTTTAGTGATTGGCGCGAGCGGCGGATTAGGCCGCGCCATAGCATCGATGCTCGCTGGAGAAGGATATTCTTTGGCTCTTGTTGGCCGCGACATCGCGAAATTGCAAAATGTCCGCGACGCAATGGGTTCTGCAGCTCAGGGCGCGCTCCTTCTTTCTTGCGATCTCACTGACCGCGCGCAGGCGCAGGCTATGGTCGATCAGGTTCTCGCGCAATTGAATTACATCGATGTCCTGATCTGCGCCGCCGGAATGAATGTCCGTCAGCGAAGCCTGCGATCCCTTGATCCCGCCGACTGGGACCGTGTAATCGCCGCGAATCTTACCACTGCGTTTAATGCGATTCACTTTGTGCTGCCGTCAATGCGCACGCGTGGTGGTGGTCTGATTGTGCAAATCTCTTCACTCGCTGGGCTACGGGCAAACACCGTAACTGGAGCGGCATATTCCGCGGCTAAATTTGCGCAGTCAGCGTTGGGAATCAGCATCGGCCGCGAGGAGCGCGGTCGTGGAATTCGTTCCACCGTCATTTACTCCGGCGAAGTCAACACCCCGCTTCTGGACGTGCGCGCTGAACGTTTGGGCGCGTCCGCGGACGAAGGGCGCCGTGCCATGATCCTTCAATCTCAGGATATTGCCGAGTTGGTGCGCTTTGTTGTAAAGCTTCCCTCTCGCGCCCATATCCCTGAGCTGGTGATCAAGCCTACAATTGACGATTTCTCCTGATTATCGCTGATAACATATTGGTATGTTTCCAAAGAGTGTCAGAGAGGGAGTATTCATATGGCGGCAGTGTCTAACGCGTCTTTATCCCAATCTACTAATCAACCACTTCGCGTCGCTGTAGTTGGTCTCGGCAGAATGGGAATGATCCATGCGCTTCACATTCACGAGCTGGCGCAAGAGTCCGGTCTTTGCCGTCTGGCGGCCGTCTCCACCCTCGACAAGCAGGCCGCGGACAAATTTCATACCTTGATAGACGCTTCGGTACCTGTCTTCGACAACATCAATGCGCTTGCCAACTCCGGCACATTCGACGTTGCGGTCATCGCAACCAACACGGATTCGCACCGCGAGCACTCGCTGATGATGATTCGCTCCGGAAGGCGCGTTTTTCAGGAAAAGCCGCTTACCGGAACGCTGGAAGGCGACCGTGAATATGCGGCGCTGCTCGAACGCGAGTATCCGCATTCCCTGATGCTGGGCTTCCAAAAACGCTTTGATGCTCCTCTGCTCTATGCCAGGCAGCTCATTGATGAGGGCGCCATCGGCCGGATATTCAAGATCTACACCGCGCTCGAAGACTCATGCCCCGCCCCCAATGGCTTCAGCAGTCCCGGCATTCTGCCGGACATGGCCGTTCATAATGTCGATGAGATTGTCTGGTTCTCGGGCCGGAAGCCCGTTTCTGCTCTTGCCATTGGCTCGCGCATCTTCAGTCACCGCCTTACTACCTGCAAGGAAGACTTCGATGATGCCTTGATGCTGCTCGATTTTGGCAACGAACTCATCGGCCAGCTTCAGGTCACGCGCAATCATGTCTCCGGTTACCGCGGCGAAACGGTGATCTATGGCGAGAAAGGCCAGATTCATATTGGTCGCTTTAACCAAAAGCTGCTTGAGGTCATCGTCGAGGCGTATGGAACTCGAGATGCAAAGCAGCCAATCGCTTTGAAGACCTTCGAGATGCGCCGCTATGACCAGCCCCTTCCCGAGTTCATCGATCGTTTTGGCGCGGCATATAAGCAAGAACTCAGGACTTTCCTTGAATGTTGCCACAGCAATCAGCCATTTCCAGTTACCCACCGCGATGGCCTCTGTGCGCAGGAGATTATTTCTGGGGCCATGAAAGGCTCCATCCGCAAAGAAGACATGGCCAAAATCGAGTATTCAACTCTGCCACGTTCAGCCTAGCCTCATCTCTCGCTTAACCAATGCGGAAATCTCCGGCAAGCACGTAACTGTGCAGGTAGAGACCCGGTGAGGCGATTATCAAGCAGGCAGGCGCAAAGGTTACATTGCACTAGTTCTTTGGCCGCTTGAAAATGTTCCATTTGGAAATGTAGCGCCGGCCTCCCGGCCGGCTGTAACGTGGGCCTCCTGGCCCACGTTCGCTCATTCAATAGAACATCTTCGTCCGGTCACGGCCCTGGAAAGCATTAGCTTCAAACAGGAGAGGCCGCGACAATCGGCGCAGCCTCTCCTTATATTTAGTTGAGTTCCTGTTGTCTACACTCCGCTGAACGCTGAAAATCCGCCATCGACCGGAATCACCACGCCGGTCACGAAATCCGATGCCGGTGACAGCAGCCAAAGCACGCACCCCAGCAGATCCTTTGGTTCGCCAAGGCGCCCCATCGGCGTATGCCCGACTATCGTCTTGCCGCGCGCGGTCCATTCGCCCGTTTCCTTGTCAGTCAACAGAAAACGGTTCTGATTGGTAAGGAAAAAGCCCGGTGCAATGGCGTTCACTCGGATATTCGGCGAATATTCCTGGGCCATGTGCACGGCCAGCCACTGCGTAAAGTTGCTCACTGCGGCCTTTGCCGCCGAGTAGGCGGGGATTCGGGTCAGCGGCCGGAATGCATTCATCGACGATATATTCAGAATTGTTCCATGCCCCTGCTCCGCCATGATTCTTCCAAACGCCTGCGAGGGCAGAATCGTCCCCATGATATTCAGATCGAAGACCCAGCGCACCGCGTCCGCGGGAAGATCAAAGAATTTCAATTCAGCGCTGGTTGTGGCCTGGGGCTTATTGCCTCCCGCGCCGTTGATCAGGCAATCCAGTTTACCCAGTTTGCTTACTACATCTTTAGCTGTTTGAAATACATTATCGCGGTCGAGCACGTCGCATTTGAATAGAGAAATCTGATTCCCGCGCGCTCCCATGCGCTCCACCAGCGCCTTGCTGGCATCTATATTGATGTCTATACTGGCGACATTTGCGCCACATCCGACCAGCGCGCACACAATTTCACCGCCCAGAACTCCGGAGCCGCCGGTGATAGCCACCGTCTTCCCACTGAAGTCATACATCTTCGTCAGTTCAGCCAAATCGAATACGCATTGTCCACACTCTTGCCTCTGTTCATTTGCCATACTGCACCCCCTTTTCAAATGTCGTCAGATAAACCATATCAAAAAAAACAAAATCACCCGCTTCGCCCGAGAAATACAGGGGCGATGTGCCGGCCGTAGAGGTTCTGAGTCACGTTCTTCGCGATAACAGCTTCATTGGCTTCGAGCAGGCTGAGATAGCGCTGTCCCATCTGGGCCGCAACCATGAATCCCACATGCAACAACTGGCGCAGGCTTGGGTTGTATTGCGCAGCTCCGCACACATGGCGCAATGCTGAGGCATATTGTTCGGAACTCCAGCCATTGACAACCGCTTGCGTCGGCAGCTTGGCAGCATCGATGTCGATGACTGTCGCGTAAGGAGCGCACAGTTCTTCGCGGTGTGCGAGTGCCTCTGTGTAAATCTCCTTGGCCAGCTTGAGCCCCTCACCGCCTGCTTCGGCCAGCCCAATCAGCTCCTCCAGCCACGTGGTTCCAGCAGTCTTTAGGTGAACACCGGCGTCAAATCTCTTAATAGTCGCATGAATCGCCGGATAAATGGAGAACTTATCCGAGCCCGAGTGCACGCTCAGCTTCAGATTGCCAGGCAAACCAAAATGCTTGACTGCGTAAGCGATGACCTCGACATCCAGTGTAAACTCACGCTCAAACTGCGCCACGTCGCCCACATAATCCACGCCCTTGTTGAAGCGGCCGCTGAACTTGGGCGCGATGGTCTGCACAGGAATGCCTTCATCGCTGATGGCTGCCAAAATAATGAGCAGCTCGACCGGGCTCTGCGCGCTGTCAGTCTCGTCCATCGAGACCTCGGGAATAAACTTCCCTTCCCCCTTGGCTGCCACAATTGTCCTATAAATCTCGCCGGCCTTCTTCACGGCAGTGAGATACTTCCGCGCGGTCTGGCGCAGAATTTTGGGCGTTATCTCGAAGCTATCGCTCACTCCTTCTAGCTGGATGTGCCCCAGCAGCTCCTTATGTTTGCCGACAAAGCTGTCAATGCCAACTTCCGGCGCAGGCTGGCCGATAAAGTCGGCCACATCGTGCGTATAGAAGTTGCACGCATCAAGAAATCGGCCGACGGTTTGCAGCGTGATATGGTCGGCATCGCAATAGTAGGGCAACTTCCAGCCAAGCTCTTTGACCGCTGCATCTGCGGCCGCGCGTGTCGTGGCCGGCTCCGAGCCGATGATGGTGTGCTCGCGATTCGACTTATTCCATACCGGAACTACTTCAACACCTGCTTCAAGAGCCTTAATGCATGCCTGCAACTGCGCCTTGGCCTGGTGCGTAAACCGGTCACCGGTACCAACCGAATACTTCGGGAGAATTAGTTTCTTCTTTTCCATATTCTCTCCGAATTACAGCGGTTCTCCAATTGCGATACCCCGAAACCTCAACCGTTGAGTGGCTTTTTCCGTAAGAAAAAGACACCTTGCACAACATCTGCAAGGCACATGAATTGGAGAACCGCTCTAAAAACGGCTGCGGTGCGCCCACAGTCCTAATCCTGGATTGGAGATAAAGAAAATCTCTTCTCCATCGACCTTATTCATGCCGAGCGAGAGCTTGCTCGGGTCGTAACGCTTGAGCGTCGCGTTCAAATCTCCATAACTGAAGCCGACACTCTCAACCTCTTCCTTGCTTAGATGTCCAGGGCACCAGGTGATCTTGAAGCGGCCCTCTGACGAACCGTGAATCAGGTGAGCAGCTGCGCTCAGATCGTTAGCCAGATCGGCATTAGTTTCAACTGCCTTGAGCGTCGCCGGCGTGCCGCGATAGCCGTATTTGCGGATTAGGCTGTCAATAGTCTTGTCTTCGCCGAATTCCTTGACAGCCGGTGCGAGCACAATCAGCTCCGCGCCGTCAGCCAACGCCATGCGTGTGCGGTAGATGGCCTTGTTCCCCAGCCAGGTGGAGTGGAACTCTTCCGGATCGAGATAGACGACGGCCTTCTTGATCGGCACATCGAGCATCTCGAAGTTCACCTTCAAACTCAATGCGGCTGCCCGGTTGAAACATTCAATGTCGTCGCCGATATAAAGGCCGCACACCGCCAATCCGCCGTCTGCCCTGCGGCTCACTACAGTCAGCACATAAACGATGGGCAGATGTTTGAGAAAATGATCTGCGGCGTAGTTGAGCACATTGCGCACAGGATTTGCGGCGCGGCCCATGATCCGCTCCATCCCGTAGACGGCGCCCAGGTAATGGCTGCGATTAATGCCGTCGCAGCCGCCCGCGCCCACCAGGACGTTCTTGTTGTAGTTGGCCATGCCGCTTACTTCGTGGGGCACAACTTGGCCGATAGACAGGATCAGGTCGAAGCCGCCCTTCGAGATCAGCTTGTTCACCTGCGCCGGCCATGCATAATTCAGCTTGCCTTCCGACTGCTCTCTGACAAATTCGGCCGGTACTTCGCCCAGGGTCTCGATGTCGGTGCGCCAGTTATGAACTCTGAAGAGATCAAGCGGCATATCGCCGTACATCGCCGCTATCTGCTCCGGCTTCATCGGCGCATGGGTTCCCAACGCCGGTAGAACCGCCTTCATCCGGTCGCCGTAGTGCTGCCATGCATAGCGCGTCAAATCGCCGGCGCGGGAGTGTGCGCGAGTCTGATCCGGCGGCACTGCCAGCACTTTGTTGCGAGGACCCAGCTTTGCCAAACCCTCCACCAGCAGATCGTTCAGCTGCTGAGCAGTCAGGTCGGTATCTGCGTTTCCAATTGAGCAGTAAAGACTCATGCGGTTAAATCCACCCTTTTCAGTCCCGGAGCGATCAGGATCATAATGACCATCGAAATGAGATATATATAGGCGCAGAATTCGAAGAGAGAGGTATAGCTGCCCGTCAATTGCACTATATCGCCCGCGTAAACCATCATCAACGCACCGCCGACCGCTCCGGCCATGCCGCCGATCCCGGTAACTGATCCCACGGCGCTGCGCGGGAACATATCCGAGGCCGTAGAGAAGAGATTGGCCGAGAATCCCTGGTGCGCGGCTGCTGCCAGGCTGAGCAATCCAACTGCAATCCATTCTGAGCTGGTGTAGTTGATCAGAAAAACAGGAACAACGAGAAATGCGCAGAGAAGCATCGTCGCTATCCGCGCGCGCTCCGCCGTAAGCCCCATGCGGATGAAGGGCGCGGGCAGATAGCCTCCTGCGACGCTGCCAATAGTCGAAGCGCTGTAGACGACAATTAGAGGCAGCCCCAGATGCTGTATGTCCAGTTGATAATTCTTGCTGAAGTAAGAGGGCAGCCAGAGGAGATAGAACCACCAGACAGGATCGGTAAGAAACTTGGTGATGGTAAACGCCCACGTTTGGCGGATGCCCCACAAGTTAGCCCACGGTGTCGAGGCTTCTTCCCTCTCTGTTGTCCCCTGGTTGATGTAGGCCAGTTCAGCTTGAGTAACTCTGGGATGCTCGGCGGGCTTGCGGTACGTGAAGTACCACAACACGATCCAGGTCATGCTGAACAAGCCGGTAAACAAAAAGGCATAGTGCCAGCCAAAGTTAATGATCACCCAGGGCATGATAGCCGGGGTCAGAATGGCGCCCATGTTAGCGCCTGAGTTGAAGATTCCGAAGGAGAAGGAGCGATCTTTCTGCGGGAACCACTCGGCGTTGGTCTTGTTAGCGGCGGGGAAGTTGCCCGATTCGCCCAGCCCAAGACCGGCGCGAGCAATGCCGAACTGGAGAACTGAATTGGCCAGCGCGTGGCTCATCGCCGAGAGGCTCCAGGCGGCCATGATGATCATGTAGCCTATTCGCGTGCCAACCTTGTCCACAAAGCGCCCCGCTCCAAGCAGGCCGAGTGCATACGCGACCATAAAAGCGGCTGTGACGTAGCCGTAGCCGCGGTCGGTCATGCCGATGCCACCCTGGGCAACGCTCGCCATAAGCGTTGGCTTGACGAACCCGATAACAGAGCGATCCACGTAGTTGATCGTGGTGGCTGCAAAAAGCATGGCGCAGATAGTCCAGCGCACATTCCCTAGCCGCGCGCCAGCAGATGTCACTGCTCCCTGTTGTCTGTCTAATCCCACACTCCCCCAATATCTTGCCATTACAACTTGTATGCCTTCTTCACCAGCCCGTAGGTCAGTTCGTACGCTACTTCATAGGCTTCATCCTGGTCCATCCGGTGTTCGGCAACTAACCGCGCCAGAAAGGCGCAATCGATGCGCCGCGCCACGTCGTGCCGCGCCGGAATGGAAAGAAAGGCGCGCGTATCGTCATTGAATCCTACCGTGTTGTAGAAGCCTGCGGTCTCGGTCGCCTGTTCGCGGAAGCGCATCATGCCTTCGGGGCTGTCATGGAACCACCATGGTGGGCCGAGGCGCAGGCAGGGATAGTGACCGGCCAGAGGAGCTAATTCGCGGCTATAAGTTGATTCATCCAGCGTGAAAAGAATTATCGTCAGCTTGCTCTCGTTGCCAAAGCGGTCAAGCAACGGCCGCAGCGCGTCCACGTAGTTGGTTGGCCTGGGAATGTCGCTGCCCACATCGCGGCCATGCTTCTCATAGACCTTGCGGTTGTGGTTGCGCGTGCTTCCGGGGTGAATCTGCATCACCAGCCCGTCCTCCAGGCTCATCTGCGCCATTTCGGTAAGCATCTGGGCCTGAAAGAGGACCTTCTGCCGCGCGTCGGCCTTGCCGGTGAAGACCTTATTAAATAACTCCGTAGCCTTGGCTGCGGGCAGGTCAGCGGTTTCCGCGGTCAAGTGCCCATGGTCGGTAGAGGTGCAGCCCAGTGACTTGAAGCGCTGTCGCGCCTTGCGCAGGGCGTTTAGGTAGCCTGTCCATGTTGAGGTGTCCTCTCCGTTCTGCTCGCCTAGTTTGAGAATCGACTGGGAGAATCCTTCAAACTCCGGATCGACTACCGGGTCGGGGCGGAAGGCAGGTACTATCCTCGCTTTCCAGCCTGATTCGCGGATCGCCTTGTGATCGGCCAGAGAGTCGATGGGAGAATCTGTCGTGGTCAGAACCTCGATATTGAATCGCTCATAAAGCGCGCGGGGCAAAAACTCCGCAGTGTGCAGTTTCGCGTAAATCGTGTCGTAGTAGAGGTCGGCCGTCTTCGCACTCAGCCGCTCCTCCAAACCAAAAAGCTCCTGGAAGGCATAATCCAGCCACATTCGTGTCGGGGTTCCGCGAAACAAGTAGTAATGGCTGGCGAAGATGCGCCATACCTTGCGCGCATCCTTGAGCTCCGCTTGCCCAATTTCCAGGTCTGCGAGGGATATTCCCTGGCTATACAGCATCCGGTAGACATAGTGGTCGGGCTGCACAAACAGCTTTGCCGGGTCGGGGAAGGGCTCGTTCCGGGCGAACCAACTCGCCTGCGTATGCCCGTGCGGACTGATGATGGGCAAGCTTCGAACCTGCGCATAAAGAGCTTTGGCAATCTTTCGTGTTGCCGGGTCGGCGGGAAATAAACGGTCTTCGTGGATTAGCATTACTTATCTCTGCCTTCCTTGGGAGCGACCAGGTTGGACCACCATATAGGTCAGACCTCTGTCCCATAACATGCCCTTACTAAACGGTATAAGTCGTAGAGGAAACCCGTCCTCCGTGCCCGGTCCAGTTAGTATGGAAGAACTCTCCGCGCGTCTTGTCTACGCGCTCATACGTGTGCGCGCCAAAGTAATCGCGCTGCGCCTGCAACAGGTTTGCGGGCAACCGCGCGGTGCGGTAGCCGTCGAAGAATGCCAGCGCCGTTGAAAACGCCGGCGTCGGCACGCCCAGTTCCACCGCTTTAACCACGGCCTTGCGCCACGAAGCCTGGTAGTTGTTCAGCGCCGCGGAGAAAAAGCTGTCCAGCAGCAGGTTCTCGATTCCCGGATTCTTGTCAAAGGCCTCTTTTATCTTGCCCAAAAAGCGGCTTCGAATAATGCATCCGCCGCGCCACATCAGCGCAATGCCGCCCATGTTCAGGTTCCAGCCATGCTCCTTGGCCGCAGCCCTCAGCAGCATGTAACCCTGCGCGTAGGAAACGATCTTCGAGCAGTAAAGCGCCCTGCGCACATCCTCGATGAATGCGGCTCGATCGCCGACAGAGGCTTTACCCGCCGGTCCCTGCAAAATCTTCGCTGCCTCCACGCGCTCTTCCTTCAGCGCCGACAGGCAACGTGCAAAGACCGACTCGCCGATTAACGTTACCGGCTGGCCAAGATCGAGCGAACTGAAGACCGTCCACTTGCCTGTGCCTTTCTGGCCGGCGGTGTCCAGAATCTTATCCACAATCGGCTTCCCGTCATCGTCTGCTTTGGCAAAGATATGGCTGGTAATCTCTATCAGATAACTGTCTAGCTCTCCTTTGTTCCACTCGGTGAAAACCGTGTGCAGTTCGTCTGCGCCCAATCCCAGTCCGCGCTGCAGCAGGTCGTAGGCCTCGCAGATCAGTTGCATATCGCCGTACTCGATGCCGTTATGCACCATCTTGACAAAGTGGCCGGCCCCATCCTCGCCCACCCAGTCGCAGCAGGGCGTTCCGTCCTCCACCTTCGCGGCAATGGCCTGGAAAATCTCCTTCACGTGCGGCCACGCGGCTGGATTGCCGCCCGGCATAATCGAGGGGCCGTGTCGCGCGCCCTCCTCGCCGCCCGACACTCCGGTGCCGATAAACAGGATGCCTTTGGCGGCCAGATATTTGGTCCGGCGGGTGGAGTCGGTAAACAGCGAGTTCCCGCCGTCGATAATAATGTCGCCCTTTTCTAGACAAGGCAGCACATGCTCGATCGTCTCATCAACGCTGGCGCCCGCTTTGACCATCAGCATCACGCGCCGCGGCCGCTTCAGCAGGCCGACAAACTCCTCCATAGAGTGGGCTCCCACTACCTGCGTCCCCTTGGCTTCGTTGGCCAAAAAGTCGTCCACCTTGGATACGGTGCGATTGAAGACGGCAACTTTAAAGCCATGATCGTTCATATTGAGGACTAGGTTCTGTCCCATCACAGCAAGTCCGATCAAGCCAATATCACACAATGCTTCCGGCATACAAACTCCCCATCTCCCTGAATCGTTACTTCTTCACTGTTTCACTTCTTCACTGTTTCACTTCTTCACTACCGCTGAATCCGCGCTGATCCGCCTTTGGCAAAGGCTCTCACCTGCTCCACGGTTGCCATGGTTGTGTCGCCGGGGAAGGTGGTCAGCAGCGCGCCATGCGCCCAGCCCAGCTTGACGGCCTCTTCCGGCGTCTCTCCGGCCAGCAGCCCATAGAAAAATCCCGCCGCGAAGCCGTCGCCGCCGCCTACCCGATCCAGTACATCCAATTCAGCCGTCGGCGCGGTATAGGTCTTTCCGTCAACCCACGCCACCGCGCTCCAGCTATGCCGGTTAGTGGAGTGCACCTCGCGCAGCGTCGTGGCCACCACCTTCACATGCGGATGCTTCTTCACCACCTTGTCGATCATGCCGAAAAACACGCTGGGGTCCAGCTTCGACTTCGCCGCCACCTCCGGCCCGAAAATGCCCAGCCCCTTCTGCAGGTCCTCTTCGTTGCCCACCAGCACGTCCACATTCTCCACAATCTTGCCTATAGTCTCCACGGCCTTCTCGGCGCCGCCGTGGATATTCCACAGCTTCTCGCGGAAATTCAGATCAAACGAAGTAATTGCGCCCGCCGCTTTGGCTTCTTTCATCATCTCCGCTGCCAGCGGCGCGGTCGTCGGCGACAGAGCCGCAAAGATGCCGCCACAGTGCGCCCACTTCACACCCTTCGAAAAAATCACCTTCCAGTCGAAATCTCCCGGCTTCAGTTGCCCCGCCGCTTCGTTGCAGCGGTTGTAGAAGACCACCGGAGGGCGCACGCCGTAGCCCCGGTCGCTGTAGACGGTGGCCATGTTGGGGCCGTTCACCCCGTTGTGCTTGAAGTGTTTGTAAAACGGCTTCACCCCCATGGCGCGCACCCGCTCCGCGATCAGATCGCCAATCGGATAATCCGCCATCGCCGAGACGATTGCCGTCCTCATGCCAAAGCAATTCGATAGGTTGGCAGCCACATTGAACTCGCCGCCGCTGACGTGTATCTGGCACTCTGTCGCCTTCTGAAAGGGTATGATCCCCGGATCGAGCCGGTGCACCAGTGCGCCCAGAGATAGAAAATCCAGTTCCGCATCCTTGCGAATATTCAATCCATGACTCATGGCCGTTTACTCCTCAAAAAGACTGATAAAAAATCTGCAATATTTCGAGCGGCGCTCCTCTAAATCCCATTTGTACCATGCTCAGGCACAATAACATCTGCCCTGTCCTGCGCACTCTCTCCCGTGACAGCTCCGCGTCTGTCGCGCTACCCTAAAGAGTACACACACGGCATAATCAAGGAGCATTCCAACCCTCATGCCTATCCAAGCCACATCCAAAATCTGGCACAATGGCACTCTCATTCCCTGGGAACAGGCCACCATCCACGTCATGAGCCATGTCATCCACTATGGCTCCAGCGTCTTTGAAGGGATTCGTTGTTACGGGCAGCCGCAGGGATCGGCCGTCTTCCGTCTGCCGGAGCACATGCAGCGGCTTCTGGACTCGGCCAAGATCTACCGCATGGAGGTGCCCTTCACGCTCGACGAGCTCTGCGCAGCAGTCGTGGATGTGATTGAAGCCAATGGAGTTGCTCCCTGTTACATCCGCCCTGTCGTGCTCCGTGGATACGGCGAAATCGGCGTCAACCCCAATGGTTCGCCCATTGAGGTCTACATCGCCAACTTCCCCTGGGGCAAGTACGTGGCTGGCCACGGCGGCGCCGACGTATGCATCTCCAGTTGGAACCGGCTGGCGCCCAACACCATGCCCTCACTGGCCAAGGCTGGCGCCAACTATATGAATTCACAACTGATCCGCATGGAAGCTGACACCAACGGCTACGCCGAGGGCATCGCTCTTGACGTCAACGGCTTGGTCAGCGAGGGCTCCGGCGAGAACGTTTTTGTGGTCCGCAGCGGCGTAATCTACACCCCGCAATTGGGCAACTCGGCCCTCTCCGGCATCACCCGCGACAGCGCGATAGCCATTGCCCGCCATCTGGGCTATACGGTCATCGAGCAGCCCATTCCGCGCGAAATGCTCTACATCGCCGACGAGGTCTTTTTCACCGGCACGGCCGCCGAGGTCTCGCCCATCCGCTCCATTGACCGCATCCTGGTCGCCGACGGTAAACCCGGCGAAGTCACCAAAAAGATCGGCGACGAGTTTCTCGGCATTGCCAACGGCCTCAAACCCGATCGCTTTGGCTGGCTCACTCCTGTCAAGGTCAACGCCAGCAAACCGGTCACCGCATAAGCATTTCTCGTCGAGAAAACCAAGGGTGGTTTCTTCATATCCACCTTCGGTTTTTCCTTATTACTGGCGAGTATCATGAACCTATGGTCATGGCTGATCCCTGATCTCTGTTAAAGGAAGCGTGCCGCGCGTGAAACCCGAGATGAAAGTATCGCTGGCTGGGCTGGAACTGGCCAACCCCATCATTGCCGCCAGCGGCACCTTTGGCTACGGCATCGAGTTTGAGGATATCGTCTCGCTGGAGCGCATCGGTGGGTTCGTCACCAAGGGCATTTCGCTCGAGCCCATCGCCGGCAACTCCCCGCCGCGCATCATCCAAACCGCCGCCGGCATGTTAAACGCCATCGGACTGCAAAACGTGGGTGTCGAGGAGTTCATCGCCCGCAAGCTGCCCCTGCTCCGCCGCTATCCCCGCTGCAATGTCATTGTCAACGTCTTCGGCTACACGGTGGGCGAGTACCTCGCGGTCATCGAGCGGCTTAACCAGGCCGAAGGCATCGCCGCCTACGAGCTGAACGTCTCCTGCCCCAACGTCCACGCCGACTACATGGTCTTTGGCACCGACCCCGGCTCGCTCGAATATCTCATTAATCAGGCCAGCAACGCTTCCACCCGGCCGCTCATCGTCAAGCTCTCGCCCAACGTGACCTCCATCGCCCACATGGCCAGGATCGCCGCTAACGCCGGGGCCAACGCCGTCAGCGTGTCGAATACCTTTCTGGCCATGTCCATCGACCCCGAAACCCGCCGTCCGCGCCTGGCCAACGTCACTGGAGGCCTCTCCGGCCCGGCTATCAAGCCCATCGCCCTGCGCATGGTCTACGAAACCGCCAAGGCCGTCTCCATCCCCATCATAGGCATGGGCGGTATCACCACCCCGTCAGACGCCGTCGAGTTCCTGCTCGCCGGAGCCACTGCCGTCCAGGTTGGCACGGCCAGCTTCGCTGACCCCTTCGCCGTCGAGCGCATCGCCCACGGACTTGAGTCCTGGTGCCGCAGCCACGGCGTGCAGCGAGTCTCCAGCCTTACCGGCGCCCTCGAAATTCCGCGCAACTGAGGGTGCCCCACCCTCTCCGCGTTCTCGTTTTTGCGGATAGGGTGGGATACCAGGAATCTTCGTGCCACCTCGATCGAAGTCCCCAGCGAGTGATTTTTACTCGCTGGGCTGATGGAACACGTTATCGTCCGTGGGGTAGAGCTCTCGCTTCCGAGACTCTGGACCTACTTCTTTACAACTTCCACCCGCCGGTTCTGCGAGCGGCCCAATGCGGTGTCGTTGCTGCTCACTGGACGGCTCGACCCAAATCCCTGGGTTGTCAACCGGTTCGCAGCCACCCCGGCGTTGACCAGGTAAGCTTTTACTGAGGCGGCGCGTTTTTCTGAGAGCGTCTGGTTGTGGGCCTCGCTGCCCACATTGTCGGTGTGTCCTTCGATCGCAAAGTTCCACGTCGGCTGGGAGCGGGCTGCGGCCACCAGCTTATCCAGCGTGGGTTTGGATTCTTCCTTCAGGTGGTCGGAATCGGTATCAAACAGAATCCCGTAGAGCCGCGCGCGCCCTTCACTCTGCAGCTGCTTCATGACCTCATTGCCGGTTCCCGGCTTCCAGTACGGGCACGAGCCAACCTCCCGCGAGATGCGCTTCCCGCTCCAGCCTCCATTGGGGCTTCCGCTCTTGTTGCCTTCATTCCACCAATAGCCGGTAAACGACTGCCCGTCATCGGAGAAGATCAACATCGCCGGGCCGCCATGCCGTTCACCTGGAGCGACTTCGCCTTCGGTCCAGGTGAACCGTAGCACCCTGCCGTCGAATCCGCCGTTTTCTATTAGCCCGTTTTTGTACTCATAACACCCGTTTACCGTAGCTCCGGTTTGCTGCATGTGGAAGTTTCCGTAACTGGAAGAAAAAGTGCCTGAGTTGTCAGCCAGCGGCCGTGTAGCCAGTGGTCTGCCATAGGCGTACATATCCATGATTTCCATGTACTGGCTATCGCCCCAGTTGTTGAGCACCGTCAGCCTCAGATATCGTCCCGTGGCTGGCGTCTTCAGTGCGAACTTCTGGTGATCCATGACTGCCGCCAATGAAGGCCTGGCGATCTCCGTGAAGCCTCCGGCCTTGCTGTCGGAGATCTCTACGATCAAATCCTTGGCCCCGCGCCCCCGGTTCTCCACTTGGGCGGTATCGAAGGCTAGGCTGGTGATTTCGCTCCGGTTCGCCAGCTCAAATACGAACACCTTGGGCGTTATGTCGCCAGCCGGAGTGGCCCAACCCGTGCCTGGAAGCTCGTCCAGAAGCATATCGGGCGACCAGTTGCCGCTATTCGAGTAGGACGGGGGCGCTTCCACGACGAGCGCGCCGGCGCCCCACGACAGCAGGTTCACCTGACCCGTGCCACCTTGGGCCCGTGCCGGGGATGTTGCTTGAAGCAATAGGATTGCGCACGAGACTACGATTCCTGGAAAAGTCATTGCACTTCTCATTGAAACCTCCTGGTCTGGCGAGTTTAGTTCCCTGGTTCCCTCCGGTCAAGCCTTATTCGAGCGCCCCGAACCTGCTCTTTGGAGGGAACAGAAGGCATCAACCCTGGGATTACGCCGGCATCTGCGCCTCAAACTGCTTCAGATTCCCGTAGCGTGCTTCGCACCAATCTACTGCGGGCCGGGGCAGGTGTCTTTCAGCGTCTCCCCCAGATCTTCCTTCTGGATTTCCAGCGTGGCATGCGTCGCGCCGTTCTTGCCGGTCCGTGTGATGTGAAAAACATAGATCGTTTCAAAATCGCTTTCGGGCCACTCCAGCTCCTGTGCCCCAATGCTCCCGTAGGACGTAAGCATCGCTTCGGCGAATTCACGCAAATAGAAGTGCTCCCAGACAACAAAGATCAGCTTGTGGTCTAGGGAGGACTGAAGCAATTCGTGCTGCAGCCTGGCGATATGGGTGTATCCGATATCCGTATTCACCGGCATCCCCAGGCGGATAGCGGTCGGTTCGATGGTTGCCAACGGCCTCAGGTAAGGGTAAGTCGGCAGAATGTGGCCGTCGTTCATTTTCTCGTTGGGATTCGGCGCATAGATGAAATCCGGCTTGCCATAGCGGCCAATCAGCAGGGATGGCAGCGCCAGCGACCGGTTCAGTCCTTTGCAGGACAACTGGCCAAGTCCGCCTGCCGGTTTTTCGCCGTGCCGGATGAGCACGATGGTCTCTCCATTGACCTGCGGCGTTTGCGGTGCGGAGGACAGCGGATTTCCAAGCAAACAGGCGAGTACAAGACTCATCCCGAGACAGCGTTGCAGAAAAGCTGATAGCTTCATGAAGGTTCTCCTCGCGGCGTCCTGGCCCATAAGTTTAGATCAGCAGTGACCAGTTTAGTCACCTTTGAATGATTTTCCAGTTCTATTAGCAATCTGCCGCGTGCCGCGTGCCCCCCAGCGTGATCGCATACAACCTAAGGAATCTCTGTTATTGCTGAGTCAAGTCGCTTACACTGATACTCATAAATACCATCCAGGCACTGTCTGCGCCGGGATGGGCCTGTTGCTCGCCCATCAGGCGCATGCTGGCGTCTCTGTGAAAGGCATGAGGTGAGAAGATGTCGACGTCGAATAGCAAGACCGTTTCCCTGGTTCTCGGTAGCGGCGGCGCTCGTGGTTTGGCGCACATTGGCGTCATTCATTGGCTCGAAGAAAATGACTTCAAGATCAAGTCGATAGTCGGTTGCTCCATCGGCGCAGTCATCGGCGGCATATACGCTGCCGGAAAACTGGATGTGTACGAGCAATGGGTGCGTTGCTTGACCAAAGTCGACATTATCACCTTGCTCGATCTTTCCTGGGATAAAAGTGGACTGGTCAGAGGTGAGAAACTCGTCAACACCCTGATCACCCTTGTGGGGGAGAAACTGATCGAAGACCTCCCTATTTCATTTACCGCCGTTGCCGCTGACCTCAGAGGCCAGAAGGAGGTTTGGATACGGTCGGGCAGTCTCTTCGATGCCATGCGCGCCTCTTTCGCCATCCCTCTCTTCTTCACGCCGTTCAAGTACAGGGGAGTCGATCTTGTCGATGGAGGGGTTCTCAATCCCGTGCCCATCGCGCCCACCTCTGGCGATGAAACCGACATGACCATCGCCGTAAATCTGAACGGCCCCGCTGAAACTCCGGCAGAGCCGGCTGTCGTGAGTGCCGCCCCGCAGTCCCCTACGTCCCCACTCCGTGAGAAGCTCAATCGCTTCATCAGCCGCCTCCAGCCATCCACGCCAGGCGGCGGTAGCCGGGATTGGGGTCCGTACGAAATCGCCATTCAGGGCTTCGAAACCATGCAAAGCACCATCGCCCGCCTGAAGCTGGCCGCCTATCCACCAGACATCGTCATAGATATCCCCAGGAACGTCTGTAAAACGTTGGAATTCGACCGGGCAGCCGAGATCATCGCATTGGGATACAGTAAGGCCAAAATCTCCGGCTTAGCGTCCTCGGCTGGCAAGCGCTAGCAGCGATAGGTTGCGCTCCGTGCAATCAGAGGTATACTCTCTTCTCTCCGGGAAAGAAAAATCCGGATGAAGTTGAACATGCTTCCCTAGCCGTATCAATTGAAACAGAAGGAGATTACCATGCGTGCTATTGGCCGTATGACCTGTATCTGCATCTTATTAACCCTGACGGCGTGCGAAAAGTCAGGAAAACTCGTTCCATTACTGCCAGCCGCGCCCCCAGGCTGGAGTGTCGAGGGCCAGCCCGCAAATCAAAGCGTTTCGGGATTAGGTTACAGCTCGATGAGATCCTATATCCCTTCTAGCGGCACACCAGCATCAAAAATCCAACGCGTGAAAGTGCAAATCCTGGTTGCAAATAAGGATGCGCAAAAAAAGGATCTCAGCAAGATGTTCCTGGGCGCCCAGGCAGGACTTTGGGAGCAAACCACGGTGAACGGCTTCAAAGCGTCAGATTCATTCACCGTGTCGGGCGAATGCTATTCACTGGTTGTCTATCCCAGCAGCACGACGTACGTTCAGATCATTGCCTACAGCGGTAGCGCCGAAATGGATAACGACGCCATTGACCAAGGGAAAGAAATAGTCAAAACCTTCGCTGACAAGATCAATTTCTCGCAAATTGCTGCGCTTAAATAACGCATGAACTTGCAGACTATCAGTCTGCGTTCCTCAATTGCCGTTGCTCAAGATCCTGGCCCCCCAGCGAGCGATCTATGCTCGCTGGGATGACTATTCCCTAGTCCCTAGTCCCTAGTCCCTATTCCCTATTCCCTATTTCCTATTCCCTGTTCCCTGTTCCCTGCCGGGGTCCCCGGCGAGCGATTTTTGCTCGCTGGGGTGGCTGTTCCCTGTTCCCTATTTCCTGATCCCTGACCCCTGATCTCTGATCTCTGTTACCCAAAAAGTCACCGGTGTTCAACGGCCCTGTTTGGCCCCAAGATAGATCAGGACGGCGCCGCCTGCTATCGCAATGACGCCAAGAATAGGAGATACAGGGATCGTATGGTCTTCTGTTGTGCTGATGTGCATTGAACCAATATTTGCAACATTTTTTTGGCTCGAATATGTGAATCCCCCGTAGATAAGCGCTGCAACCCCTAAAATGATCAGGACTATTCCGGCGATCTTCATCATTGCTCCACCTCTTTCAGCTTAGGCAGGGTTTCTATCTTCGCCCTAGATTTGACGAGGATGCGGAAAACGATTTCTCTGGCTGCCTGCGAGAAATCCATATAAGAATCTAAGACAATTCTCGGCCTCGCGGATGCTCAGAATTGCTCATGTTGCCGGCAGATCATCTCAGAAGGCAGGTGGCTCGCTCATCAGTAGCGAAGAATCACCCTAAGCCTTGAGAAGCTGTGCCCCGTTCATCGCAGTCTCATCGCGATGAGCGGGCGGGTGACATCAATCTGGCAATCTCGATGAGCCGCACCGCTCCTCCCGTAGGGAGGATATGAAAATAGCCCAGCGCCGGGGTCCCCACGGACAGGTCTTCGTCCGTGGGGTGGCAGGGTGAAGCGAAGCGCAACCCTGGGTTAGCGTCCCAATATAACGGAACCGTCCCGTAGGGCCGGTGCGAAATCCGTCGGCAAAATTGTTGACGTGTGCCTGATGTTCTACATCCAACCTGGCTGCAATCTTGAAGCTGGCCTTCTCCGGCGGGCTCAACAAGAGCATTGGTCTGTTGCCAATAGTTGAGAACAGAAGTCGCCAACATTTCCCGACACTGGCCGACTTGTAGGCACTGATTTGTCCATACGAGACTGGTCTATTCCGAGTCGTTGCCCAAGTAGTAACTGACGGATTGCCGATAATACGACCACGACCGGCGAGACCCTATCAGACGAATCAGGATTTCACCAATCGCAACTCTAGTCCATTATCGAATAGGCGAGATATGGGCGCGAGATGCTGATCAATTGGTCTTCGCCACTTTCCCAGGTTTCCACAGCGCCAACCGCCCGGAAAACTGCATCGACCTTTATGAATGGGCAGTCCTTGTAAACGTAGGTTCTTTGCGTCCTTGTGGAAAGTCCGCCCTCCTCTGCGAAGACCTTCAGAAGGTCTTTACGCGTCATTCCAGGGCGAACAGTATCAATTTCCCTGAGAACCTTGCCAATCCACACCGTCTGTTGCTGCGAGAAAGCGGGACCTTCCGGTAGCGATTCCTCGGCCAGTTGCCATTGGCTTTTGGTCCATTGCGGTAGTCTGCGAGGTTGCGGCGAACCCGGAAGGCGCTCGACCTGTACTCCTGTGAGCGTATCGTACAACGCATATGTTCCGGGTCCATCCGGTGTCCCGTAATGGACGGCGAGTTGCTTGTCCTCCCGCCAGAAATGCCATTCGCGAATTGGACTACCAGGTTCAATCGTATAAATCCGTTTGCGGTTGCGATAGATCTCTAATTGGGTCGGGCTGGAGAATTTCACGGGATCATGGTCCCAAACGATGCAGGCGTATGTCTTGCCATCAACTGTGCCTTGACCCACGGAGCAGTGACCTTCACTGACTCCCATCATCTCCTCTGCTGACTGTGCCCAGACGCTCGGACACCAGGCTGCAACCGTCAGGTACAGCCCAAAGAAATAAAACCAACGATGAAGCCGGGATGCTTTTCCTTTCGGCATAGCCGGATTGCCCTCCTTGCATGATCCAATCTTCTCTGGTGAGTTCGACTCGCCACACGAGTGGCTGAGTGACATACCATTAGACGGCAGAAGCCGCGTCGGGGAATTTCATTTTCATGATAACGAGCGGAAAAGATCGGCTCGTATTGGCCCAAGATGCGTTCCGGTCGTATCGTCGCCTATTCGGAAGTTACTCTTTGGTCAATACTTGCCGTGAACCGGGATCCCATTGAACCAGCATAGATGAGGCTTTCAGCCCACCGATGCCCCAAATCGGCCAGTTTTCAGTCCGGCGGGCAGGATCGGTAACGGAAAACGCCCATATAGTCGGGAGCGATTCTCAATTCGCGCCAAATCCCCAACCATCAATCCAACTAACTCCCATCCCTATCGAACCCACGTGACAATCCCCGCAAGGCGGCAAAGACAGGTCCCCGGAAACGCCGGATACCCCATTTTTTCGCGCACTTCGAGGAAATAATTGCGAAAAGAATGGGGTATCCCGCCGTCTCGCTAACTCGCTGACTTGCTGACTTGCTAACTCGCCGTCCCTGACCACTGACAACTAGTATTTCAGCGCCAGTCGAACCAATTCATGAAGCGCTGCTATTTGGGGATCCTGCTTCCGGCGCCGCTTGCCCTCCATCTCTCTCTTGTCATCCCTCGCTACGCGTCCTATGTCAAGCACCTTCTCCCGCTCCGCCCGATGCACCGCCTCCATCTCGGCCAGCGTTCCCTTCCGTGGCGTCAGCGCGTATATCAACTCGCAATCCAGAGCCTCCGCCGCCCGTCGCAGCGATCCTAGCTCGATGCGCGACTTCGCCTCGGCCCTCTCCATCCTGTAAACCTCCCGTTCTTTCACCCCCATCCGCCGGGCGAACTCCTCCGCCGGCATCCCCACCGCCTGCCGCACCGCCCGCACCCAGCTCGGCATTTCTCCCGCCGCTGCCCGCCCCAACCGGTACCCAGGCAGAGCATCCTCCATCCGCTGCCGCATCTGTTCCCGCGCTTCCTTCGCTATTCCCATCTCCCGCCCCCTGATCCTTATTCCCTAGTCCCTAGTCCCTAGTCCCCGCCGGGGTCCCCAACGAGCGATTTCTGCTCGCTGGGGTGGCTAGTCCCTCTCCCTGACACATGCCTTGCCGAAGGCGTATGCCTGGACGGCCAGTCCATTGACCTAGGTCATGACTAGTCTTTTTGCCTGAAAAACAGCTGTTTTGGGTCGATTTTGAATCGAGTATTACAGATTTTCATGTATTTATATGCAAACCTTTCCTTGCCAAAAAGCCCTTTTCCGGCATTACAGTGTCGTTTGAACGTCACTTTTGCCGAGTTCACCATCACTACGCAGTATTTCGAGGAACTATTGCGTAAAGAATGGGGTATCCCGCTGTCCCGCTGGCTCGCTGACTTGCTGACTTGCTGACCACAGACCCCTAACCACTGGCCCTAAAATCCTGTGATGCAAATTACGTGTGATCTGCATCTTGACTGCGTATTCGCCCAATATGTGCAAAATTGAACACCACAGGTGTGACATAGGTCACAGCCGACCATACTTCCGTCTCCGTAACTTCACTTTCAACCATCGGGGAACCAGGGCGGCTCCCTTGGGGGGTCCTAGCCGCCACGGCTTCTCCGGTTCCTGCATACACGGAGCGAGGTAGGCATGGGTCAATCAATTTGGAATTCGATGCAGCAGAAGGGCTACAGCCGCAGGGACTTTTTACAGTTCTGCGCTGCCGCCGCAACCGTGGCCGGGCTGGGTAAATCCGGCGTGGCTCAGGTCGTCTCAGCCTTCGAAAAGAAGGAAAAACCGGCTGTTGTCTGGATGCACTTCCAGGAGTGCACCTGCTGCAGCGAGTCCTTTATCCGGGCGTCGCACCCCATCGTTCTGGACGTGCTGCTCGACGTGCTGTCGCTCAACTACACCGAGACGTTGATGGCGGCCTCCGGCTTCCAGGCCGAAAAAAGCCTCAACGACACTATCGAAAAGAACAAGGGCAAGTACATTGTTCTAGTGGAAGGCGCCGTGCCAACCCATGACGGCGGTGTCTACTGCATGATCGGCGGCAAAACAGCCGAATCCATCCTTCAGACCGTCTCCAGGGATGCGGCCGCGATCGTGGCCTGGGGCAGTTGCGCTTCCAACGGCTGCGTTCAGGCAGCCAAGCCCAATCCGACTGGCGCAACGCCCATTTATAAGCTCGTGGACAAGCAGGTTATCAATGTTCCCGGATGCCCGCCCATCGCCGACGTGATGATGGCCGTGGTGACACATCTCCTGGTCCTGGGACAGATTCCGGCGCTCGACTCGCAAGGCCGGCCAAAAGAGTTTTATGGCCGTCGCGTTCACGATACCTGCTACCGCCGCCCCAACTACGATGCCGGCCTCTTCGTCGAGTCCTTCGACGACGAGAACGCGCGTAAGGGCTATTGCCTCTATAAGATGGGCTGCCGCGGTCCGGTCACCTACAACGCCTGTTCGGTGACCAAGTGGAACGAGGGCACCAGTTACCCCATCCAGTCCGGCCACGGCTGCATCGGTTGCAGCGAAGAAGGCTTCTGGGATAACGGCCCCTTCTATCAGCACCTGGCCTCCTTCCCCGGCTTCGGCGTTGAAAGCACGGCGGATACGATTGGCACGGTGGTGGGAGTAGCCACCCTGGCCGGTGTTGCGGCCCATGCGGTTGTGACCAATGTTCGCAAACGACGCGTAATTGCTGAAGTTCACTCCGAAGAAAAAAAGGAGTCGTGAGAGTCTATGACACGTGTAGTCGTCGATCCGGTAACTCGCATTGAAGGCCACCTCCGCATCGAGGCAGTGGTGGAAAATGGCGTCATCACCGACGCATTCAGCGCAGGCACCATGGTGCGCGGCCTGGAGAAGATTCTCATCGGCCGCGATCCCCGCGATGCCTGGGCCATCACCGAGCGCGTCTGCGGAGTGTGCACCACGGTACATGCGCTTACAAGCGTACGTGCCGTTGAAAACGCCCTCGGCATCACCATCCCCCCCACCGCAGAGATCATCCGCAACATTATGATGACCACGCAGTACGTGCAGGATCACGTGATCCACTTCTATCACCTGCACGCGCTTGACTGGGTGGACATCGTTAATTGCCTCAAGGCCGATCCCAAGAAGGCCGCCGAACTGGCGCAGGCTTTCTCCAAATGGGACAAGAACACGCCCGCCTATTTCGCCGAGGTGCAGGATAAGGTCAAGGCCTTCGCCGCCAGCGGCCTGGGCATCTTCGCCAACGGCTATTGGGGTCACCCGGCCTACAAGCTGCCGCCGGAGGTGAACCTGATCGCGGTGGCGCACTACCTGGACGCCTTGGTCTGGCAAAAGGAACTGGTCAAGATCCACACCGTCTTTGGCGGCAAGAACCCGCACCCGAATTATCTGGTGGGCGGAGTTCCCTGCTCCATCAACATGAATGAAGTGGCCGCCATCAACTCCGAGCGGCTCAACCTGGTCAAGCGGCTGATCGATCAGGCGGATGAATTCCTCAACCAGGTCTACATCCCCGATCTACTGACTGTGGCCGGCTTCTACAAAGACTGGGCCAGCCATGGCGGCGGATTGTCTAACTACCTCAGCTACGGCGAGTTCCCCACCAAAGGCTACAACCAACCAGATTCGTTCAAGTATCCGCGCGGCGTCATCCTCAATCGCGACCTCAACCACGTATATCCGGTCAACGCAACCGATTCGCAGGAGATCAAGGAGTATATCGCGCACTCCTGGTACAGCTACGAAAAGGGAGACAGCGAGGGCATTCATCCCTGGGCCGGCGAAACAAAGATCAAATACTCCGGGCCCAAGCCGCCCTTCGTGACCCTGGAAGGCTACGAGAAGTACTCCTTCCTGAAGACCCCACGTTGGAAGGACAACGCCATGGAAGTGGGTCCGCTGGCCAGGCTGCTGGTAGCCTATGCCTCCGGGCGCACGGATGTGCAGGAGCTGGTGAAGGCGACCCTGGGCAAACTCAATGTCCCCGTCACCGCGCTCTTCTCCACGCTGGGCCGCACCGCTGCGCGCGGCCTGGATGCCGCGCTGGCCATGATCTGGCTCAAGGAGTACTACGGCCAGTTGATGGACCACGTGAAGATCAACGAGGTCTCCACTTTCAATGGCGAGTTCTGGGAACCCAAGAGCTGGCCAAAAGAAGCCGAGGGCGTTGGCCTTACCGAGGCGCCTCGCGGCGCGCTGGCGCACTGGATCAAGATCAAGAACGGCGCTATCGAGAACTATCAGCTCGTGGTGCCAACCACCTGGAACGGCTCGCCACGCGACGCCAAGGGACAGCGTTCATCCTTTGAGCAGGCGTTGATCGGCACTCCGGTGGCTAAGGTCAACGAGCCGGTCGAGATTCTGCGCACCATCCATTCCTTTGACCCGTGCCTGGCCTGCGCCGTGCATCTGTACGATCCGCAGGGACGGCACCTTCACCAGGTTTCCTTCGAGTGACGGCTATGAGCTATCCAAACTCTGCTGCGGGTGTAGGCGCACGCGATGCGTTTTCGTCGAACGGTAATGGGCAACCGGTCGAATACAAGCGCATCTATGTGTGGGAACTGCCGGTACGCGCCTACCATTGGATTAACGCCATTGCCCTGACGGCCCTTTGCATTACCGGCTACCTGATCGGTGCGCCCATGCGCATGTTTTATGCGGGTGAGGCCTACCAGCAGTACTGGTTCGGCTGGGTGCGCTTCATTCATTTTGTGTGCGCGTTCGTCTACGTCTTTAACTTCCTGGCAAGGCTCTACTGGGGCTTCGTCGGCAACAAATACTCCCATTGGAACGCCTTCTTCCCTCTCAAGAAGGCGCAACAGAAGGAGATCGTCGATGTCATCGAGGCCGACGTGCTTCAAACCAAGATGCACGGCCCCATCTCCACGGGGCACAACGCGCTGGCCGGTGTGATCTATTTCGGCACCTTCCTCGCGTTCGTATTCCAAACCATCACCGGCTTCGCGCTGTACTCCAGCATGAGCAACTCGTGGCTGCCGAGGATGTTTAACTGGGTCGTGCCGCTGATGGGCGGCGATGCAAGCGTGCGCTTCTGGCACCACACGTTCTTGTGGTTCTTTGTCACCTTTATCATCATTCACATCTACCTTGCCTTCTATCACGACTATATCGAGGGGCGCGGTACGGTATCCTCGATCATCGGCGGATGGAAGTTCGACAGGGTGGAGAAGAGTGGCAAATAGCTCAACCGCAACAAGGCAGGAAAAGACGCTGGTGCTGGGCCTGGGCAACGTCATCATGGGCGATGAAGGCGTCGGCGTGCATGTAGTACGAGCTCTGGAACAGCACCCGCTCCCAACCAATGTGGAATGTCTCGACGGCGGCACGGGCGGATTCACACTGCTCGAGCCGCTGCAAGAGGCCGGCCGCATCATCCTTATCGACGCAGCCGCCGACGGCAACCCTCCCGGCACTGTAACACGCACCACGCCCAAGTTCTCGCGCGATTATCCGCCCACACTGACCGCACATGACATCGGCGTCAAAGATTTGCTGGATGTCTTTTACATTCAGGGCGGAGCCCCCGATGTAATCCTCTACGCCATTACCATCAATCCTAAGCAGCCAATCTCGATGGAGCTCTCGCCTGTGATCGCCAAGGCCGCGAAAGTGGCTATTGCTGAGATTCTGGCGGAGTTGGGATCCAACTCCGCCGCCTGACTATTTGGCCTGCGCGTTCAGTTTCCCAAGCACCTGCTTCAAATCGTCAAGCTTTTGTCCTGCCTCTGCAAGTTTGCCCGCCGCCGTGAGACGTTGATAATCATCGAAGTCCCTGCCTGCCTGCACAATCAGCGCCTTTAAATCCTGTTCGGGCTGCGGCTTGCCTGCCGGAGCAGTGGCCATCGCCGGATTCTCAGTGACGCTCAACGACGAAATCCCGCCGCCGAACAATGACGACAGCGCCGCCTCGAAGGTTGGCCCGTAGGCGAGCTTGTCCTGCAGGGCCAGCACCACCAGGCGCAACTCCGGCATGGGACTGCGGTCGGCCTGCAAATAAATCGGCTCCGCGTAGAGCAGCGCGCGCCCCGACGGAATGACCAGCAGCGCTCCGCGCACAACATGAGAGCCTTGCTGATTCCACAAGGTCAACTGGCCAGATAACTGCGCGTTCTGGTCGATGCGTGCCTCAATCTGCAGCGGCCCATCCACCAGCCTGGTCTTGGGAAAGTCGTAGACGATGGATGTGCCGTAGTGCTCGCCGTCGCAGCGCCCGGCGATCCAGCCGATCAAATTGTTCCGGTTGAGAGGCGTGAAGGGCAGAATCTCAACAAACTCGACGCCGCTCTCGCCGGGCAGCTTCATCAGCACAAAATTCGGCTCCATCGCCAGCGTCTGCTGGCCCTGACTCGACCCGGGACCCTCGCCCAGGCCGACCTCGGTAGCGACCGTCCACTGGTCTTCCTTGTTATAGAAGACTTCGGGATTGGTCATGTGATAGAGACCGTAGACTTCGGCCTGCAGCTTGAGCAGTAACTCGGGATAGCGCACGTGCTTGCGCAGCCCGGTCGGCATGGCGGCCGCGTCCTTGAAGAGGTTGGGAAAGATGGCGCGATACGCCGCCAGGATCGGGTCTTGAGAGTCGAAGACGTAAAACGTCGTTGTTCCGTCGTAGGCGTCAATGACCACCTTGACGCTGTTGCGCATGTAGTTGATGGGCTGGCCGTAGACCGAGTAATGCGTCGAGTAGGGATAAGTGTCAGACTGCGTAAAAGCATCGAGAATCCAGGAAAGCCGGCCATCGTCGCCCAACACGATGTACGGGTCCTTATCATAGGTCAGGAACGGCGCTAGTGCCGCGGCGCGCTCGCGCACCGTGCGCCGCATCAGCAGGCGGCTTTGCGCATTCACATCGTCGCTGAAGGGGAGCTTGGCAAGGTCGCCGCGGTCAAAGGCAATCAGAGTGCGTCTAAGCAATCCACCTAACTCGATACCGCCCGTGCCCTGGTATGAGGCCAGGTTGTTGCTGGCGCCCTGGGGGTAGTTGAACTCCTGCTGCCGCGTCATGACGTAAACGTCAGTGTTGGTCATTTCGCCAAAATAAATTTCCGGCCGCGTTACGTTGAGGCTGGGCGACGTGCTTTGCACCGGCATATTGCTCAACAGCAGCGTGGGCATGCCCTCCGGCGTAAACCCATTCACCGGGTTCATAGTGATGCCGTAGCCGTGCGTGTAGATAAGTTTGTCGTTGATCCAGTTGCGGCTGCTCTCCGGGAGCTTGTCCACGTTCAGTTCGCGCGCGGCCAGCATTACCTCGCGCATGGAGCCGTTGATGTTATAGCGGTCAATATCGACATCAGGAAAGTCGTAGTAGGTGCGAATCTCCTGAATCTGTTGAAGTGTCGCCTGCAGGGCCTTCCAGTCCCACAGGCGAATGTTCTGCAGCGTTGCCTGATTGTTGGCCGGATCGGTGGCATCGACGGTTGTCTCGGCGGGGAACTCGCGCTGCTGGAAGCGGTCCAGGCCGTATGCCTGCTGCGTCATCTCGATGTTGTGAACGATGTAGGGCTGCTCGCGAACCAGCTCGTTGGGCTTGACGATAAAGCTGGAGACGTACCAGCCTACCAGCGAGACGCCGACGTAACAAACCACGGCCGGAGCGACGGCCGCCACCAGCCAGCGTGCGCGCGGCGCAAACACGCCGCCCACGGCCGCGATTATCGCTCCCAGCAGCAACGCTGCACTCACAAGGAGCATGCCGGTGATTGTCACGTGCGCGCCTGTGTAGGTGACGCCGTCGAAGATCGTGTGGTGATCGAAGAGTTGCTCGAAGCGGCCAACATACACGCGCAGGCCGATGATGAGAAGTAGAAAGGCAACCGTGATGGAGAGCCCTCGCCAGGGAAGCTCCGCAAGACTGCTGCGACTGTCGCTGAACGCGCGCGTGCTGCCTGAAACAATCAGAAACACAACGGCCAGCACACAGGCGATTATGCTGAGAGTCAACAGCCAACCCAGAATGAGTTGCCATGCCGGCAGGGTGAACAGATAGAAGTCGAGCTGTCTCGCAAAGATCGGATCTGTCATAGCGTTGGTCCCGCGCGGCGCATACCACCAGAGCGCCAGCGTTTGCCACTGCGCGGCCATAGCCCCGCCGGCGAGAAGCGCTATAACCAGCGAGCCACCTATGGACACGATGCGCAGCACCGGCTTGAGCGAGAGATTCACCTCTTGTCCGGCGATGACAAGGGTGTGATCGCTGGGCAAATCGCCGGCATGGGCCCGCTTGAGAGCGGAAAATGCCCCCAGCAAAATAAAAAATGTCAGGACAAAAAACGCCGCGAAGATGCCCCACTCCAGCCCGCGCGCCTTCCAGAACACGCCGCTGTAACCGAGCGACCTGAACCACAGCAGGTCAACCCAGTAGGAAAGCACTGTCCGGCTGCAGAGGAACAGAACAGCGAGGGTTGCAATGAGGAAAAACAATCCGCGGCGGATGCGGCGCCGTTGCGAGGTCAACTTAGGCCAATTGATAGTTTCGGGCATCTCTCTACTCCACACTTTCTGTTTCTGTGAATTCGGCGTTCCTGGGTGCCTCGAGCCCCTGATATGTGTGGACTATTACGCTTCAGGAACCGAGGCTAAGCGGTCTCTCCAACTTCACTTTAGTCCTCTTCAGAGTTTATTGCAGCAGGATAAGCCCGCCCCATGCTTCAGCTCCGGACTTTAACAACCAGCCATTCTCCGGATGGGTGGACTGTAATTCACATTTTTCCTGAACCGGGGCGCTTGCCCGTGCTACCCTCACAGCACAGCATGAGCCAGAGCCCTTCCTCGCAGACACAACCAGTCATGGCTAACC
The DNA here is from genome assembly GCA_050012015.1 of Occallatibacter sp. GTDB lineage: Bacteria > Acidobacteriota > Terriglobia > Terriglobales > Acidobacteriaceae > Telmatobacter. The sequence continues at coordinate 457,265 of JBEKHZ010000001.1, forward strand.
TGCCCCGTGTACTGGGCGCCAGCCAGGCTACGGCTATCGTCGTGGGCACTGTTATCGGCAGCGGCATCTTTCTCGTGCCCAGCGAGATGATGCGCCACACCGGCTCCTCGGCGCTCGTCTATCTGGCCTGGCTCGCCGGAGGCCTGTTGTCTCTCTTCGGCGCCATGACCTATGCCGAGCTAGGCGCCATGCTGCCCTATGCCGGAGGCGGGTACGTCTTCCTGCGCGGCGCTTACGGCGACACGCCGGCCTTTCTCTATATGTGGACCTGGTTTGCCGTGGCCAAGCCGGCCTCTGCCGCGGCTATCACTATCGGCCTGGCCCGCACCCTGGAGTTTTTCCCCGCCTTTCATGGGCTCGGCAACCAGGCTATCGGCGGACCCTTCCACCTGCTGTGGGCGCAGATCTTCGCCATCGCCGTGGTTTGGTTTATGACCGGCCTGAACTACCTGGGCATCAAAAAGGCCGGCAACTTTCAGCTTATCTTCACCATCCTGAAAGCTGTCCTTATCCTCATCGTCGTCACACTTTGCTTTGCGTCGGCCTCCGGCTCCCTGAGCAACTTTTCCACCACCCTGCCCCATGCCGTAGGCGGCTTCCGCGGCTTTATGCTGGCGTTGATCGCCACCCTATGGGCTTACGATGGCTGGCCCGACCTTACCATCCTGTCCGGCGAGATCAAACGGCCGGGACGCAGCCTGCCCATTGCGCTGATCGGTGGCCTGTGCATCGTCGGTTTTCTCTACATGGCTACCAATGCCGCCATGCAGTACATCCTCTCCGCCACGCAGATCGCCGCCAGCGAGCGTCCGGCCGTGGATGCGCTAGCCGTTGTCGCCGGTCCGGTCGGAGCGGGCTTTGTGGCCGCCGCCATGGCCCTCTCCATCTTCGTCACCCTTAACGGAACCGTCATGAGCGGCGCCCGCGTCCCTTTTGCCGCCGCCCGCGACCGGCTCTTCATTCGCCACTTTGCCCGCATCAGTCCGCGTTTCCAATCCCCTTCCACTTCGCTGGCCATCCAGGGAATACTGGCCACACTGCTATTGCTGATCTTCAGCCAGTTTGAGAAGCAGTTCGATCTGGCCATCTTTGCCGAGTGGCTCTTCTATTTACTCATCGCCACCACGATCTTCGTCTATCGCCGCAAACGGCCTGACCTGGCGCGTCCCTACAAGGTCTGGGGCTATCCGCTGCTGCCCGCAGTTTTCTGCCTCTGCGGTGTCCCCGTTCTTGTCTATTGCTTTTTGGGTAATCTGAAAGGTTCGCTGATCGGCCTTGCTCTGATCCTGCTGGGGCTGCCTGTGCTGTGGTGGGTGCGACGCCAGTACGGAGCATCTGTACCCATTGGGGAGAGCCACTCCGGATAGAAATGGGCTCTCAAGCTGTCAACGCCCTGCTATACGATTCGTGATTCTTCCCCCTGCGATCGTTTCTGCGCCGCTTCCTCGTATACCTTCGCATACTCCCGCGAGGGCTTCGCCCACCCATAGTCTTGCGCCATACCGTTAAGCATCAGCCGCTTCCAACCCTTCTTATCCTCGAACGCCGCCAGCGCCCGCTCTATGGCCGCCCATAAACCTTCGGCGCGCAAGCTCTTGAATTTAAATCCAGTTCCTGTTCCCTTCCCGGGATTCCATTCCTCGATGGTGTCGTCCAGCCCACCTGTAGCCCGCACCACCGGCACCGTGCCGTACTTGAGCGAATAGATCTGGTTCAGCCCGCACGGTTCATAAAGAGACGGCATAAGGAAGATGTCGGCTCCGGCCTCGATCTTGTGAGCCAGAGCGTTGTCGTAGCCGATTCGCACAGACACATTGGCCTTGTTCCAGAAGACCCAGTCGCGGAAAAACTTCTCGTAGCCCGGATCGCCTGTGCCCAGCGCCACCACGGCCACGTTCAGTTCCGACAGCCGACCGGCAATCTGCTCTACCAGGTCAAAGCCCTTCTGCATGGCAAAGCGCGAGACGATGCCTATAAGAGGCGTCGATCCCTCCACCTGCTCCAATCCGAAGGCATTCAGCAGATCAGCGCGGCAAACAGCTTTTCCGGCAAGATTCTCCGGCGAGTAGTTTGCCGCCAAGTGCCGGTCCGTGGCCGGGTTCCATTCCGTATAGTTCACGCCGTTCAGAATCCCGCGCAGGTCCGCCGCACGACCCCGGAAAACACTATCCAACCCTTCGCCGAACTCCGGCGTCTGAATCTCCTCGGCATATTTTCTGCTCACTGTGGTCAGTATGTCCGCGTAGACCAGCCCGCCCTTGAGGAAGTTGAATCTGTCGAACTGCTCCACTTTGTCCATGGTGTAAATCTCCCAGGGAAAGAGCAGTTGCTCGGTGGTCGCCGGAGGAAACGCGCCCTGGTAAGCGGCATTATGAATCGTCAGAACTACGCCTGCGCGTTTCAATAGCGGGTTGGAAGCGAAGACCGTACGCAGATAAACGGGAATCAGCGCCGCCTGCCAGTCGTGCACATGGAAGATCTCTGGCACACCCAGTTTTTTGCACGCCTCCAGAACCGCGCGGCAGAAGAGCGCGAAACGTTCGGCGTTGTCCGGATAATCGCCCGCGGCTGTTCCATACAGTCCCTCCCGTTCAAAGAGCGCCGGGCAATCCACAAAGTAGTACTGAACTCCGGCGCGTTTGACGCCGTCCACTATGCCCACCTTGCGGTTGTTGTGCTGAAACGGAATCGTGATGGATCGCACGGCGTACATGAATTCGCCCACAAGTTGCCGTCGTACGCTCGTATAGAGCGGCAGGTAGACCGTCACCTCGTGGCCCAGCTTGACTAACTCCGACGCCAGCGCCCCCACCACGTCGGCCAGTCCGCCTGTTTTGGCAAACGGCACGCACTCCGAGGCGACAAAGACAATGCGCATAGAAACAACTCCCTGGCAAGCCAACAAATCCGTGACATTTGATCAAAATGCGTAGTCAAAATGCCAGTCTACTACGCTCTTACTTTGCAGCGCACAACCGATGGCATCATCTAACATCAAATCAGCCTATGCCCGCCAAGCCCAAGCTCGGTCAGAACTTCCTCGTTGATGAGGAGGCCATTCAGCATATTGCGGCCTCCATCGGCGACATCACAGGCCGTACGGTGGTCGAGATCGGCCCCGGTCACGGAGCCATTACCGGAATCCTGGCCTTCCGCGCCGCTCGCGTGTTGGCCGTTGAGTTGGATCACGAGTTGGCCCTCCATCTGCGCGTTCAGTTCCCTCCCGACCGCGTTTCTGTCGTCGAGCAGGACGTACTTCAATTCGACTTTAAGGCGGCCTCAGACGCGGCGGGCGAGCGCTTCCTGGTGGTTGGCAACCTGCCCTACGGCATCACCTCGCCCATCCTGCTCAAACTGGCCGCAAGCCACGCCGCCCTGGACCGCGCTGTACTCATGGTGCAACGCGAGGTGGCCGACCGCGTCGTTGCCCAGCCCGGTTCGCGCGACTACGGCCTGCTTTCGGTCACCATCCAGATGCACGGGCCCGCACAGCGGCTCTTTACCCTGCCGCCAGAGTCCTTCAGCCCGCCGCCCGAGGTGCATTCGACCGTCTTCCGCTGGCGATTTGCCCCGCGCTTCGCTGAACTCGGCGTTGAGGAGGCAGGCTTCCTGCGCTTCGTGCGCCAGTGCTTTGCGCAGAAACGCAAAACGCTGGCCAACAACCTGCGCGCCGCCGCAATGCCCCCAGCAATTGTTACTAGCGCGATGGCTGAGGTAGGCCTCTCCTCACTGGTTCGTGCCGAAGCACTGCCCATCGAGAGCTTTGCGACCCTCTGGCGCTGCCTGGAAAGCAAAGTACGCGCTACGTCCTGAAATGCAGACCCATGCTCCGGCCATAAATCCTTCTGAATCAATACGGGATGGCTCATGTGGCGTCAAACTGTATAGTCAGCGTCTCAGTGCAAAGTTGTGACCTCAATTGTTTTCATCGGCAACGATTGCGTGCTACAGTGTGAGCATTCCAGCTTTTCTGATTGTTTATGGCCAGTGACGAACTGAAACCGAAGAGTGCATGGGTAATAGGGCGCGCGCAGGACTGCGACCTGGTGGTGCCTGAGGCACAAGTCTCCTCACATCATTGCCGGCTGACACACCAGGCGGATGGATTCACGCTGGAAGACCTGGGCTCGACCAACGGCACCTATGTGAACGGGGCAAAAATCGCTCCCCATGAACCGGTGCATGTGCCCCATGGGGCGCGCGTGACCCTGGGCGGCCATATCCTGATGCCCTGGCCTGTCGCCCCTGCATCTCCTGCCGCAGCCAGCACTCCACGTCCGCCCGTAATCCCCGGCAGCGGACGCCAGATCACCATCGGCCGCTCCCCGGACTCCACTGTCCAGATCGATCTGCCCATTATTGGTTGGAATCACGCCGTCATCATCGAAGAAAACGGCCAGTACATCCTTCAAGACAACAACTCGCGTAATGGAACGGCCATCGGGGAGATGAGCAACCGCATCCAGAGAGCCGTCCTACAGCCCTCCGACCAGGTCTACCTGGGCTCCTACAAGATCTCTGCCGCACAGCTTCTTAACCTGGAGGCCAAGGTCGAAATCGGCGAGGCCGCCTTCCAGACGGTCTCCTTCCGTGGCAAATCGATGGAGGCTGGGCGCGACCCCAAATGCGACATTCCCCTCGATTTCCCCATGGTCAGCTGGCGCCACGCCCGGCTCACGCGTACTCCGGAAGGCATCCTGGTTGAGGACCTCGGCTCACGCAATGGTACATACCTCAACGGCGTCCGCGTTTCCGGTAAAGTGCTGGCCCGGCCAGGCCAGGAGATCGGCCTGGGCAGCGTCCGTTTTCAACTGATGGAAAACGGCCAGCTGGCACAGAGGGACTACAACGGCAAGGTCACCATCGAGGCCAAGGAGATCGTGGTCCACGCTCCCAACGGAAAGCGCCTGCTAGATCCTGTCTCCCTCACCGTCTTCCCCTATGAGCTGGTGGCCATGATGGGCCCGGCCGGCTCCGGAAAGACTACGCTGCTGAAGGCTCTTAACGGCTACACCCGTCCGGCGAGGGGAACGGTGCTCTTCCGCGGCCAGAGCCTCTACGACTACTACGACCTCTACCGTCACATGATGGGCTACGTGCCCCAGGACGACATTGTCCATCCCCAGTTGACCGTCCGCCAGGCGCTCTATTTTTCAGCGCGCCTGCGCACCGACCTGACAGACGAAGAAATCAACACGCGCACCGAAAAAGTCCTCAACGACCTAGGCATTCCCGATAAGATCGATACCGTCATCGGGTCTCCGGAAAAGAAAACTCTCTCGGGTGGCCAGCGCAAAAGGGTTAACATTGGGCTGGAACTAATAACTGACACTCCGGTTCTGTTTCTCGACGAGCCGACCTCCGGCCTCTCTTCCTACGATGCTGAATCGGTTGTGGACCTGCTGAAGGAGCTATCCAAATCCGGCAAGACCATCCTCACCACCATCCATCAGCCCAGCCTGAAGGTCTACAAGCAATTCGACGACCTGCTCATGGTCTCCCGCGACAAGGGAAACAAGCCCGGGGCGCTGGTTTACTTCGGGCCGGCATATCCGGACTCAATCCAATTCTTCAATCCTCCCGTTGCAGGCCCCACCGGCACAGCGCCCATTCAGAGCGCCGAGCTGAATCCGGAGATGCTCTTCTCCGGCATGAACACGGTCCCGGATGAGAGCCGCACCGATACCTGGCGTCAGCGCTATATGGCCTCTCGCTACCGCAAGGAGTTCGTCGAGAACCGTAGTGGCAAGCAACCCGCTGCTACCGACAAAACCGGTGAAGAAAAGCCGCGTCGCCAGTTCGGCCTGGGCCAGTGGCTCGCTCTGGTTAAGCGCAATGTCATTGTTCGCCTCCAGGACCGCGCCCAGACCGCCATCCTGCTGGTGCAGGCTCCGGTGTTCGCCGTGCTGGTGGTGATGCTCAACTATCCCTTGCATGCCGCCACTGAAGGCGCTACGGACTTCGGCGATCTGCCTATGAAGATGTCCATCGTTCATTTCCTCATGGTGGTGGCAGCCATCTGGTTCGGCTGCAACAACGCTGCCCGCGACATCGTCGGCGAGTGGACCATCTACAAGCGCGAGCGCATGGTCACCCTCAAGCTCCTTCCTTACATCTTCTCCAAGTTTGCCGTTCTCATGGCGCTGTGCATCTTCCAGTGCGGCTCCATGCTGGCCATCGTCTACCTGAGCTGCGGGCTGCACAGCAACTTCCTCTACGACTTCCTCGTTTTGCTCATCTCTTCCATGATCGGAGCGGGATTGGGCCTCTCCATCTCGGCGGTCTCAAAAACCACCGAGAGCGCCATCGCCATGCTGCCCCTGGTGCTGTTGCCCATCATCGCCCTGGGTGGCGGCATGAGGCCCATCTACCTCCTGGATCCAAAAGCACAGGTCATCACTACTATCATCCCTTCCCGCTGGGCTTATGAGGCCAACCTGGGCCATGAGGCTGAGGCTAGCGAGTGGGGAGAACATATGAATGCGTCCGACTACAACTGCAAAATTGAGCTGCCACAGGCTCCCGCCGGCAGCCAGCAGCAGATACTGGCTATACCACCCGGCTCGGCCGTGCCGCCTGGTGTAACCGTACCGCCTGGCGCGTCCATCTTGCCCGGCTCGTTAGACCCCTACGATTTTCAGTTAGTCAACGGCAACATCTTCCTCAAGTCATCGCAAAACTTTAGAGGAGACCTAGACTTTAGGGGAAAACCAGCCGAACACTTCAAGGGAGACCCCGCCGAGGGCAACATTCCCCATTACCTCATCACCTTTACCGACCCCTTCGGGAAAAAGCACACCTGCCGCGTCCCGGCGGCCGACGAGCATTATCCCTACTACGGCCCTGTCGCATATGCCGTCAGCTTTCGCCATCGTTTCCGCGAATCGCTCTCCGTGCTGGTCGCCATGCTGGTGGTGTTGGTCATCGGGGTCATCGCCATTCTGCGCAAGCGCGACACCGATCCGCAATAATATAGGGTATCGATTGAAGTCACACATTAAGATGTGAACAAATATAAACCACAATGAATTTCTGAGGGTAGACAAGAATGGCTATTTCCAATTTACCAAAACGGCTTGCCGTAGTGGGGATGTTAGTGGGGTGTGTGCTCATGATTATTTATTGGTATGACTATGAGCTCAACCCTTTCCATTTACCAACCGTGACGGACGCGACAGGTCATCCTGGACTCTCAGTACCGCTGTGGTATCTTGTCGCGCGGAAGGTAATGTTTGCTCTTTGCCCAGGATTATATCTACAAGTGTTCACGCTTGATACCGGTATTTGGATAGCACTTGTCATGTGGGCTATAGCTGTATTACTCAATGGATTGATTTACTATCTTGTCGGCTTTGCATTTGTTGCGGCCTTGAAAAGTGTGACTCGTACCCGGGACGTTTAAGACCCAGCTCGGGACCACCAATACATGTATGGCTGTTGCCAACAAGAACGTACGCATCATCTGGTCGCTGATAGGCCGCGAACAAAAGTGCCGGTGCGCAGCATAACCATGAATAAGAAGCAGCAGAAAAGCCTTCCAAACGAGATGTTTGATTTGAAGGATGGGCTTCTACCCATCCCCTTCATCATTCATATAGATAGATCCGGCTTTACTGTACTGGAGCAGGAGTGGGTATCAACACAGGAGCAGGCGCAGTCGCCGGCGCCAACAAATCCGACGGCAGAAACGCCCCCGTCTGCTCGTCCTGCACCAGCCCGATTACTCCGTCCGGCGTCACAATCGGCGAACCGAATACCGCCGCATCCACCGGCACATTCAGCCGAATGCCCAGTCCCTCCCGATGCGCTCCCAGTTGCAGCACCTCGACCGATTGCTTCTTGGTCGCCGCATCCACACGCAGGCGAAAGACCGCAACATGTTCCCAACTGCCCTGCGCAACCACAGCGTCAGGAGCCACGGAGAGCGCCTGCGTGGCGGGTGGCGCATGAAGCGTCAGCACGGCCAGCGCAGTGGGCGATGCGCGTTGTAATACCTTCATCTTGCCGTGTTTGCCGTTCGCCGAAATCAGAGTGTCTTCCTCCGGTGTCCCGCGCAAATCCACGGTAAAATCCCTGGCACTGAGCCGCAGGGGGTTGCCTTGTACAAGTGGCTGAAGTTGAATCTCCTGGCTCTTCTTCTTTAGCTTGGCTGTGCCCGATTGCACTGCTTCCAGAAATTCCGCATCGTACTTCCATGGTGACTGCGACTCAGCCGTAGTCACAACTCCGGCTGGCGCAATGCGAAAGCCCAACTGGATTGATGCCACAGGGTAACTCGCGTTTGCCTGTTTCAGCGTATAACTCGATTCCACGGCATACAGATTCGCCGGGCCATTGGCCTGGAGATCGCGAATCCACTGGGGCTGCATGCCCTGCATGTATTTGTTCGCCATGGCTTTGGCTTTGAGCCCGGTATCGATCACCTGCAGGATGGTCAACTCGATGTTCCGTTCCAGCGCCTTGCCGCCCAAATCCACGGGCACATCCTGGTTTAGCGCGATCGCCACGCCGGGATGCTGGGTGTGCAACACCAGCTTCTCCATCATGGTGAGCCGCACATCCGCCACCAGTTCACCCTCGACCCGGACGCTATGGTTTTCAACCATTCGCCGTAGAGGATCTGTCGTTTGCAGATCGCGAAACAGAATCGTGACATAGAGCGGAGGCAATGCCGTCACCACACCCTTGTTCAGAACCATCTCCTGGTTCAAGGGCGAGGCGAATACCGGCAGGCCATTCAGATGAAGCGAGCAGAGGCGCAGGTTCTCCAGGGTCACAGACTGTGCCGGGGTCAGATTGAGATCTAGGGCCAGCTTCACATGCGACGTGTCAATCTCCGCAACATTGACTACTTTGAGCTGAAAATCCCCTACCGATGGCGCCTGCATAACAGGCTGTGCCAGCCCGACTACTGCTGCAAGGACGCTTATTCCGGAGATTGCAACACGCAAAGCTGCCTTCATTTCGCCTCTCTTCTCTGCAAGCATAATACCGTCCGCAATCGGGCGCGGTTGTTCGTATTAGACGCACGGGCGAAGGTGCTGGTTACATAGGAGTGGCTCAGGAAGGGGCTTTACCGGTCTGTTTACGTTTTGGGTACTAGAACAAATGCCATAGGTGTTACGGGTGTGTGCAATGGGGAGTATATTGGTTCGTAGCCAACAAAGAAGTGGCTATTCCGGCTGATTACTGCTGGTTCTCTGTTCACGCCTGAAGCGTGGGAACTTTAACTCTTTCCGCATCCCTTAAAGGAGGGATCATGCCCGATCAGAAAAAGTCTGGCTTCTCTGACAATTCGCTTGGCGCTATCGCCTATCTGACCATTGTTCCGGCGCTCTTCTTCCTGGCCATCTCGCCCTACAACAAGAGCGCCTATGTGCGTTTCCACGCCTGGCAGTCCACGATGTTGTCTGTTACGGCATTCATCCTCAGCTTCGTCCTGAGCTTTATCCCCGCGCTTAGTACGTACTTGGGGTCACTTGTCACGTACGTAGGGTCACTTGTCATTCTGTGCCTCTTCGTGCTGATCTGGATCGTCTGGGTCTGCATTTCGCTTTTGTGCGCCGTCAAAGCATTGAACGGCAAGCATATCAAGCTACCGATTCTCGGTGCTTGGGCAGAGCAACAGTCCAAAAAGTAACCTGCCTGCATGGCTTTGTTATTCTGCGAACGGCCTCTCATGGAGGCCGTTTTCGCTGACCTAACATGGCTGCGGTCCGCAAGGCACAAAGCCCGTCTGTTCTACTCGAAGTAAATCTGAAATTGTTGGGAAGACTGGTGGGCGCTGCAGGATTCGAACCTGCGACTTCCACCGTGTGAAGGTGGCACTCTACCGCTGAGTTAAGCGCCCCTTGCGTAGGTTGGTGGGGGCTGGCTGAGAGCAAGCCAGCGGGGCATCCCGTAGGTTAGAGTAACACCAGCGGGGCTTTGCGGCCAACCCTGGCGACAAGAACGGGCCAGCCGGAACCTGCACAAAACACTCCATGCGCTGGAACGCCAGATCAATTCGCCGTGCAGCCGGCTTACCTCCAGACGGAATGGTTGCGTTGTGTCCGGCTTTAGCCTCTGGCAGCTTCGGGTTAGCGGGGTTTGACTCAGCCGGTTCAAGCCTCTCCGGTGCTGGTTTCACGCTCCGGATGACCAGTTCTGGCGGCCATCGCTCTGGCACCCGTTCAGTTTCATCTACAGACGATAAAAATTCCCCGCAAACTGCTCTTTCAGCGCAACATTCCAGCTCCGATGGGGTTCCTTTTGATATGGCAACCCTGGTCCTGGACAACCCGTCCCTGGGAGCAGGCCCGGCTACGCAACCGGAAGGACGGCAGGGCTTGGCCGCCGATCTGGATCCCATGAGCGACGCCGCAATCATGCTGCACGCCGCCGCCGGCGATGAGGCGGGGTTCAACTATCTGGCGGAGAAATATCACCGGCCCATCTACTACTTTCTTTTTCGGATGGTACATAACCAGGCAATTGCCGAGGAATTGGCGCAGGAGGTGTTCCTGCGCGTTTACCGCTCCAGGCAGAGCTATCGGGCTGAGGCCAGATTCTCCACATGGCTTTACCGGATTGCCACCAACCTGGCAGTAAACCACGCGCGCGACACAAAGTACGAACGAGCCGCGCGAAATGTATATCTGGATGCCCCGGACGAGCAGACCGGCATGACTCCGGATGTGGCCGACGATGAGCCATCTGTGGAGCAGCGGCTCATGCGCGAGGAGCGCATGAAAGCCATTCGGACTCATGTTATGGCTCTGCCGGAAAGGCAAAGAATGGCCGTCCTGATGCACAAGTATCAGGGAATGGACTACCGCGAGATCGGCGAGGTGCTCAAGCTGAGCGAGTCAGCCACCAAATCGCTGCTCTTTCGCGCATACCAGACGTTGCGAGGCAAGTTGAAGGATTTTGTTTAACGGGAACAAGCCGGGATTGACCGGCGGAGAAGCGGGGTGGCGCCAATGGTACGGATGCCAAAAATGCGAATGAAGTCGAATTGCACAGGGATGGATGAGAAGCTGACGAACCTGCTGCTCGATCCCGCTACGGTGTCTGACAAAGTGCAAACTCATCTGGACGGGTGTGATCGCTGCCGTCAGGAATTGGATGAGCTGCGGGCAACAGTGGCATTGCTGGATACCTGGAAGACGCCGGAACCAAACCCATACTTCCTCACCCGTCTGCAGGCGCGCCTCAGAGAGGAGCGCGAGGCTGCGCCGGCCGGATGGTTGGCAAGCCTGCGCGCCCGCTTCGCAATTCAACCAGTGGCTCGTATTCGTCCTCTGGCGGCAATGGCGTTGACCATCGTGTTGCTGGTGGGTGGAGGAGCCTATCTGGGCATCACCAACTGGAACCAGCCACCGGCCACCCTCAAACAGACTGCGGTAGTCAATGATTTGCAAATCTTAGAGAGCAACGCCCAGCTTCTTGACCAGTTGGAGACGCTCTCCAGCAGCGACGAAAGTGGGGACTAACCTCTCCATCAGCAACCAGGAACCGGTATCACGATGTTTTCTGAAGCACACAATACGGGACGGATCGGCCGTGCAGCGATAACCGTGGCTTCCATCCTTTTTTGTGTGCCAGCGGTGTGGGCTCGCGGCCAGCACACCAGCGCGCCTGCCCCACATTCCGCACCTTCAACTCAGCCTGCGCGCCCGCTGTCCAGCGCTCCGCGGCCTTCCACCCCCGGTTACACCGCGCCCCGTCCCACGTATCCGGCTCCAGCCTACATGGGTCCACCCCATCCTGCTTATCCGGGCCATGTTCCGCTTGCTCCGGGTCCGCCGGGCCACCTGGGCGACTGGCTTAATCAGCACCGCAATCTTCCCGTTCAGGAACAGGAACGGGTGCTGCGCGGTGATCCTAACTTCCGCCGCCTTTCACCTGCCGAGCAGCAGCGGGTTGTCAATCAATTGCATCAGGTAAACCAGTTGCCCGAGGAGCAGAGGCAGCGCCGACTGGCTCGCGCTGAGTTGATCGAGCATCTTCCGCCCCAGGAACAAATGCGTATCAATCAATCTGCGCGCCGCTGGTCCGCCTTACCTGCTGGCCGCCAGGCGATGATGAGGCGTGCCTTCCAGGATTTACGCGCGGTTCCGCTGGACCAGCGCCCCATGGTGCTCAACTCCTCGCGCTACCAAGGCGTCTTCACCCCCGAGGAGCGTGGCATCCTCTCCGATTTGCTGCGCGTCGAGCCTTACCAGCAGGTGCGGTAACTCCCGCGTCTTAGTCCGCCACTATGCTCTCTCCAGGCAAAATCGGCCGTGTCCGCAGCAGCATTCCGCGATATGCAAACCATCCCATCAGCGCTAAAGCTCCCACAAACACTCCCAGCTTGACCAGATTGGTCGCGCCGTTGATCGGCAGCGTCTTCCACAGCACCAGCAGCACAGTCTGCGCCACCGTCACCGCCCATACAGTGCCGTAGAAGTACCGCCGATGAGTGCCTTCTTTCCTGGTCGAGGACTCTACCCGCGGCAGCTTGCCCAGCGCGCCTAGCAGCAGAATCACCGCCGCCAGCGGCAGATAAGCGTAGTAGTAAATCTGCCCCATGTACCACTTGCCGCTCACAACAGCAATCAGCAGGCCGCACAGGTTCAACAGCGCATAGCTCACCGCGGCATTCCACGCGAAGCTGTAACAAACCCGCCGGTAGAGCGGATTCGGCTTGTCCTCATCAAAGCGCAGTATGTACGGCGCTGGTTCGGCGCCCGGCAGCCGCCCTCGCAACGCGGCCACGCCTGTACAAGCCAACACGAATCCCAGCCATGCCCAGTTCCACCAGTTGAACTCATGCGCAAATAGCCGGAATGTCAGCGGTCCCGGCGCAAGAAAAAAGACAAAAATCCAGATCGGCCAATGCGCCAGACGGTAGAGACGCGTATTCCGCGTCCGCATCTTCCGCTCCTGGGCGTACTCCACCTTCCCTCTGTATTCCATGCGGGCAAGTTTCGCAGAGCCGCCGCGGAGGCGTCAATTCGCGGAAAATGTTCAAAAATATACATTCCTACCCATGCGAATGGGTGTATCATTTTGCACAGTCGGGCTGGCGAGCTGAGAATCCCGGCTCCCTCAAATCTGAAGCGGCCGTGTTAGCTTCCGAACTGCTCCCGTGAGGACCGCATCCGGGGCAGGCCATTCCCCATGGTGGAGGTGAGAACCATGACCTTTAATCTCGCCGTCTTCCTGGAAGAAGCGGGCGTAGGACGAAAAGTCGTCCATTTGCTGCCCAAACAGACCTTCTTTTCTCAGGGAGATCCGGCTGTTTCCATCTTCTATCTACGCACGGGCCGTGCAAAACTCACCGTCGTTTCGCCCGAAGGCAAGGAAGGCACTGTCGCGCTTCTCACCTCCGGGGAGTTCATTGGAGAGGAGTCGCTGGCCAGCGTGGGCGCTCTGCATTTGGTCACCGCCACGGCCATGGTTGCCTGCACGGCGCTCGAAATCGCGCGGGAAGAGATGATCCGCGTGATGCACGAGGAGCGTTCCCTCTCCGATATGTACCTGAAATTCCTGCTGGCCCGAAGCATGCGCACCCAGGCCGATCTGGTCGATCAGCTATTCAACTCCAGCGAGAAGCGCCTGGCGAGAATCCTTCTCTTGATGGCCGAATTTGGCGAGCCGGGTAAACCGGAACCCTTCATTCCTTCCATCACCCAGGAAACTCTGGCGGAGATGGTCGGCACCACCCGCTCCCGCGTCAGTTTCTTTATGAATCGTTTTCGCAAGCTCGGCCTCATCGAGTACAACGGCCGCATCCGCGTCCATAAGTCGCTGATCAATGTCATCCTGCACGATCAGTTCACCCTGCAAACCGCCGAAACTCCCGAGGACTCCGCCGCTCCGCCGCAATGATCAAGGCAGGTCCTACGCTGAGTACCTCTGACCTAACTGAATGCAGGCGGGAATTTAGTGTTTGGCTGCTCCTTGCAGCGCCAGCGTCTGCGCGGTATGAATGTGGCAGATGGCGATGGCCAGGGCGTCGGCGGCATCGGCTGGTTGCGGTGCCTCGGCCAGCTCCAACAGTCGCGCCACCATGAATTGAACCTGCTCCTTTTTTGCGAGGCCGTAGCCCACCACGCTGGACTTGATCGTCAACGGCGCGTACTCGGCCACCGAAATTCCATGCATTGCAGCAGCCAGCAGAGCCACGCCCCGCACCTGTCCCAGCTTCAGCGCCGATTTGGCGTTCACCGAGTAGAAAACCTCCTCGATGGCCACCGCATCCGGCTTCCAGCGCTTCAGTTCAGCGCACAACTCGCGGTAGACCTGCTCCAGGCGCTCGGCCGGTGTCTTGGACTTGGCCAGCCGGATCGCGCCCATGGTCTTCATCACCAGCCGCTGCTGCCGTCCGGAGTCCTCCGACTCCACCACCCCATACCCGGTGATCTCCGTCCCGCAATCGATGCCAAAGACCCGCATGGGCCTGAGTGTAACGCAGCCACGCCCTGCACGGCTCTCCGAAATTCTGCCTTAAACAGAACGGCGGCCTGGGCGCATTACCCAGGCCGTCGCGGTGATCTGTTGGGATTGGACTAAGGCCATCGCACTAAAGCGATTGCCCAATGGAGCAACTATGGGACCTGCGGCGCGATGCCTTAGGCCTCAGTCACCTCACGTAAAAAACATCTCGAAGAATCTTTTTGCATCAGCTGGATCAACCTCCTTTCCCGTGTGCGCTTAATCTACCCCTCTGCCCACGGCTCGTCAATAGCAGTTTTCCGGAATCGAATCATCCCCCCGCTGCCCGCCGGTCCACCGGCCCATCCATCCGAGTACATTAAAGTAATGTAAAAAACTCTTGACATGGCTTATCCTGTGCATATAAAAAAACTGATGAGTGTGCTTTTACGGGCCCTATCTGGCTGCCTTCCCTCCCCTCCAGACGGAACTTAAAATGGCGTGCTTCCCAAAGGGGATTATGAAGAAAGTTTCGGTCATTTTGCTTACATTGGCTGCAGTCCTGGCGATTTCTCCGGCTGCGCTGGCCGATTCGTTCCCGTATACATACGTAGGGAGTGGTTTGGATGCCACATTGACATATACCGCTGTTTCAAATGGTTTACCGGACGGCAGTTATACTATCACCGGAGTTGCGGGAACAATCACTGCGGGAACGGACTTGGTTACAACTACATTCAACACCGCCCTTGGCACTGCTAACACAGGCATTGGCACCTCAGCTATGCTAATTGATCCGAACACTCCGTGCGGTTGGAATTGCGGTGCCGGCTACATTACCATTGGCAATATCGAGTTCGATAATCAATTATTCCCAGGGAACGCACCAAATCCAACTCTGGACTTTGGGGGCGTAGCTTTTGATGTCGACGGTCTAAACATCAACATCTATAGCAATGGTGGCATTTATCAGTGGACAGATAGCGGCGTCTATCAAAATGGCTCCAATACATCTCAACCCTTAGGATCATCTGTACCCGAACCATCATCCCTGTTGCTACTGGGCACTGGCCTTGCCGGACTTGCTGGTGTATTGCGCCGCAAGCTGCGCGCCTGAGAGCCTGATGACAAGATTTCGTCATTCCTCAAACACGCCGGTGCGTCTGCTCCGGGGTATTATTTTTACTTATCGCACCTGCGGCTTAAATCGCGTCTGCGCATCTGAGGCGTGGCTAGGCTGAAGCTGTATCCCTTTTCCCACGGTTCGTCAAAAGAAGTTTTCCGGGGGCGAATCATCCCATCCCCCGCCGCTGGTTCGCCAGCCCACCTGCCCGCGCACGTTAACGTAATGTAAAAAACTCTTGACATGGCTTACCATGTGCATATACAAGAGTAATAAGTGTGTGCTTTTATGGGCCTTATCTGGTTGCCCTCCCCCCACCAGACGCAACTTAATATGGCGTGCTTCCCAAGAGGGACTATGAAGAAAGTTTCGGTCATATTGTTCACATTGGCTGCAGTCCTGGCGATTTCTCCGGCTGCGGTAGCCGACACACTATTTACTTTTTCTTATGTCGGCGTATCGGGCAATAATATGTCCTTCTCCGGAACCTTCCACACTACCCCCACCTCTACTTATGGTGTATATAACATCGATAGCATTTCAGGTGGTTATTTCACGGATACGAACAACATCCTCGGTATAACCAGTGGACCGATCAATATAAACAGTGCACCAGTCATCTTGATTCCCGACGGCTCTGGCCCCGCGACGATCCTGTCGTCTATTGATGGCTCCGGCCCCGGCTGGACCTCTCCGGATGGTGCTGAGGTATACGACAACGTGCTTTACTACCCTGGAAACCCTTACTACCAGGACACTTGGGGCGGTATCCTCTTTAGCGCTGATGGGTACGAAATCGATATTGCTCAGTACGGAACCGAATATGGCGCTTGGGTGTCTGTCCTCGGCAACAGAAATGGTTATGTAGACCCAATCGCTAACTCTTCACTTTGGATCAGTGGGGAACCACTCTCCCTCTCAGAGACCGAAGTGACATATGTGAGTGGCCCGCAAACTACCCCCGAGCCCTCTTCTCTGCTGTTGCTGGGCACTGGGCTTCTCGGCCTGGCAATCGTCTCATTTCGCAAGTACAAGCCATCCACACAGAGTTCGAAACCATAGCCATACTTTCCTCTTGAGTGTCAATGAACAGGGCGCGATTCTGGCGCCCTTCTCTTTTGAGACGGATTTATTGAGAGATAATTGTTCAGCCCACGCATGTTCGCTAGCTTATATATGACCACTGCATGGGCAAATTCTGTCCTTACATATGCAAAGATCTGCACATTTTTTCACACTTGCCGGCCATTCAGCAGCTTAGAACTCGGCGATCACCGTGTTTATAACCTATTTATTATCAATACGCTACAGCGTTAATAAGTATTTACAAAAAAACACTTGACATGGAACATCGAATGCATCTATAAGCATAAAAGATGGTCGGCTCGGGCGTTCAGAGGAACTAGACGCTCGATGTATCTAATAACCCCAGTTTCCGCATGGTTCCCCCAACCAGCCGGAACTCAACAACAAAATGAGGCTCGAAAAACATGAAGAGATTCTCGATTGCACTTCTCGCATTGGCAGCGATCCTTGCGATCACCCCGGTGGCGAAGGCCAGCACCCTGTGCTCATCGGCAGGCCAGGTTACCACTGGCTTGGTTTGCACGGAGGGTGTCTTCACCTTCACGTTCGAATCTATCAGTATCATTCCCCCGACTAGTGGCGATACTTTGTATTTCAACTCAGGTCTCACCGTAGTCTCCGGTGACAGCGTCGACCTGGGTTTTCAGGTGTTAGGCGGCGTTGCTGCAGACATCAACATGGTTTATGAGGTACAGGGTCCGGCTGGCATATACCAGCTTAACAACAGCTTCCTCGGCGGGGGTGTTGGTGATAATATCTCGGAAACCGCATGTACAGGGAACCCGATTTGCGGTACCCAACTGGCCTATGTATTCAACAACACTGGCGGCACCAATGTCTATTCGGGGACCTTCGCTACAAACGGCACATTCTTTGTTAACAAGGACGTCTCGGACAGCCCATATACCTTCAGCGAGTTTACTGACAGCATAGATCTCGCTCCCGAGCCCAGCTCTTTGATCATGTTCGGCACCGGCCTGCTTGGGTTGGCAGGAATGCTTCGCTACAAGTTCAGGAAGACCAGCTAAGCCAGGACGTTCGATCTAGAGAATCGTCCAGTTTTTCACCTCAAACAAAGATGGGATGCGTTCCTCGCATCCCATCTTTTTATCTACCTAAATATTTTTTCCCGGCATTATTTAACTCAATCTGACTCGTGCTTTTATCTGTTCCCTCTTCCATGACGCGGTCAGAGATCAATTGTCAGTGGCCAGTCCGTTCATGGATTTGATGACGATTTTAGACATCACACACGTCTGAAAACTGTCCACCTTTTATGGCAAAATCTATCCATTTCCATGCACATTTTTTCACTCTTGCCGGTCATTCAGCAGCTTAGAGCCCGGCGGACATCCGGCTTGCATCGTGTTTATTATCAATGCACTACAGTATTAATTAGAATTTACAAAAAAACACTTGACATGGAATATCGAATGCATTTATAAGCATAAAAGACGGTCGGCTCGGGCGTTCAGAGGAACCAGACGCTCGATGTATCTATCAACCCCAGATTCTGCCTGGTATCCCTAACCAGACGGAAACCTTAGCCAATCAATAAATCCTGGAGGATGTACGATGAAGAAGTTTTCTATAGCACTACTTGCGCTGGCAGTGGCTCTTGCGATAACCCCAAGTGCGTTGGCCAGTACATTCATTAACGGTTCACTCGGCGTCACTGGCGGTAATGACAGTTGGAACGGAACGTCTGTTACATTTAATACTCCCAGCGGGACTGTCACAGACAACTCCGGCAATTTCGGGATTATCCCACTTACCACTCCTACGACAATCAACTCCACTACTCTCACATTCGCCACTCCCGACGTACTCGTCTTAACTACGTCCGGGGGGGACGCCACATTCACCATCGTCGGTCCGCTCAATATCATCTATGACGCCTCCGACGGACTCCTTTTTAATGGTGACGGCACTCTAACCTTGACCGGTTTTGCCCCAACAGAGGGGCTCGTCAGCTTTAGCAGTAATGTTTCAGGAGCCTCCACCGGATGGACTTTTGAAATCAGCGCCAACGGCGCCCCGCCGCCTGTTATTCCCGAGCCGGGCACGATGACGCTGCTCGGAACCGGCCTGCTTGGGTTGGCAGGGATGCTTCGTTCCAAATTCGGGAAGGCCCGTTAGACGAAGACGTTAAGTCCTCCAGTTTGTCTGGCTTATTGCAATTGGGTTTATCAAGAGAGGGTATGCGTTCTGTGCATGCCCTCTTTTTTGCCTCTATTCCCTGTTCCCTGATCTCTTATTTATTTTCAAAATCTTGCTGATAATTATGTAGTAAACATAGAGTTAAGCTCAATAGAATGAATATGTTCCACGTGGAACAATTTCGGGGATCCTAACTCCTTATTTCTCTTCATTGCCTGGGTCCCTAACGAGCGATTAGTGCTCGTTGGGGTGAAAGAAGCAATCTTTGCACGCTAGGGTGTCAAGTCCCCAGTCCCTGTTCCCTGCCCTTCTCACCTGTTAGATTAAAACCATCACAGAAATGTCTGACGCTACCCAATTTGCCCTTCCGCGCGGCTTTCGCTTTGGCGCTGGCAAGGCCGGCATCAAACAGAGCAGCCGCGCCGACTTTGCTCTTATTGTTGCCGACGCCCCTGCGAGCGCAACCGCCGCCTTTACCGCCAACCGCGTCATCGCCGCTCCGCTGATTCTCGACAAGGAGCATCTGTGGACCTCCGGAGGCAAGGTGCGCGTGGTGGCTATCAATGCAGGCAACGCCAACTGCGCGACCGGCCAGGCCGGGCTGGACGCGGCCCGCGCTACCTGCCAGGCAGCAGCCCGCCTCTTCGGCTGCCGGCCGGAGGAGGTTTTCCCTTCTTCGACCGGCGTTATCGGCGTCCCGCTACCGGCAGAGAAGCTCATCGCCGCCCTGCCAGATATGGCCTCATCTCTGAGCGCTGACTTTGACCACTTCCAGCAGGCCGCACAGGCCATACTCACCACCGACACAGTGGAGAAGACCGCATTCGCTAAGCTGAATCTCCCCGGCCAGGATGGCGCGCCGCGCGAGGTCCGCATCGCCGCGTTCTGCAAGGGCGCGGGAATGATTCATCCTCAACTTGTTCCGCACGCCACCATGCTGGTCTACATCCTCACCGATGCGGCTATTGAGCCCACGATACTGAACGGCTATCTGCGCTCGGCCATCGAGGTCAGCTTTAACCGCATCTCGGTGGACGGCGACACCTCCACCAACGACACCGTGCTGCTGCTGGCCTCGGGCGCCAGCGAAGTCGTTGTAGGCCCGGATAACGCAGCCTTCGCTTCCGCCCTCACGCAGGTCTGCACCTCTCTGGCCCGCCAGGTTGTGGCCGACGGTGAAGGCATCACTCACGTTGTGGAGTTGCATATCGAGGGTGCGGCCACGGAAGCGGACGCGCTTAAAGTAGCCAAGGCCATCGCCCATTCACCGTTGGTTAAGACCGCCTGGGCAGGCAGTGATCCCAACTGGGGCCGGATAGCGGCGGCCATCGGCTACTCCGGCGCGCAGATTGACCCGGAACGCATCGACATCCGCTTTGGCGATCTGGTCATCTGCCGCGACGGCGGCCGTGCAGCTGAGTTTGATGAGGCCGCCGCCCACACCTATATCTCTCAGCCCGAGTTTTCCATCACCGTCAATCTCCACCAGGGCGCCGGCTCCTGCACCTTTTGGACCACCGATCTGACCCATGAATACGTCAGCATCAACGCGGACTACTCGACTTAGTTTGTTGTTCCGGCAAAGGCCGGTTTAAGACAACCAATCCTGGACCGCACCCGCCTTCGTCCTTCAACCGCCTTCATCCAAAGAAAAAGCACAAAACACAACGCCGCCGCGCCGCAGCAGTCCAGCAGCACATCGCTGAACTGGCCGGTCCGGTTGGGCAGAAAACTCTGATGAAATTCGTCTGCGCTGGCCATCAAACAAGTCGCCAAAAGCGCCAGCCCATGCGCATGTAGTTGCCGCAGCAATTGGAACGCCGTGCCCTGCAACGTAATCCAGAAGCTGCGAAAACAGACCAGGGAAAAGAATCCGTAGCCCATGAAGTGGCCAGTTTTGCGAATGAGATGGTGGATCGCGGCCCAATGCGCATCCACGCCATTGCCACAAATCATTTCGGCCAACCGCCGCAATGGAGCGCTGGTGCGGTCCGCCCCGAAATAGGGCGTGGACTCGACGGCACAGACCATTGCGCAAACCAGCACAGGCAGCCATGTCCGTATCTGGTCCTGAAGCCGCATAGACCGGCCAGTTGAAGTCTGCGTCGCGTAGACTCCATAGGCCACAGTAGATGAAGACATTATGATCGCTCCGATGATCGGCTCAGGAATCTGGCGCAAAATCCGCACACATCCACGGATGGATAAGCATCTTTTCGGCTCAAGCGCGCGCGACTTGAAGAGAATCTTCAAATATTTGAAATATTTAAGCTTGCGCTGTCCTGAAACGAGACATCGTATACCGCCATTGGAACGGCTGCCTGCAATGAACTACGAGTTCCGCGCACTCCATGAAAATGCACTTCGCTACTCATTTCCTCCATCCCTGCAAGGCAAACGAATGATAAAGTGAGGAATATGAAGGTGAGCAAACGCAGGTTCCTGGCTGCCGTTTTCCCATGCACGATGTTATTGGCTGGGCTTCCCTTCCTGGCCTCTGCCCCTGCCGCCGCTGAAGATCACTCCGCGGCCAATACTGCCGAGTCTGCTGGTGGTCAGTGGGGCCGTGACAGCGGCGGTGCCGCGCCTGTCTGCCTGCCCGCAGCTCTTGGTTCGCCCTATATGCCGGTCGACAGCTGGGTCTATCCAGCCATGCTGCGGCTTTACTCGCTAGGCTTTGTGGACAATGTATTTCTCGGCATGCGGCCGTGGACGCGCTCCAGCATGAGCCATATGCTTGAGGAGGCCGGCGCTCGCATTGAAGATGCCGATGCCGGACCGGTTACCGACGAGGCTCAGGAGATCTACGATGCGCTGATGCACGAATTGCGCAACGAGATGGCCGGGCCCTGCATGCCCCACCAAGGCAAATCCCGCACCGAGTCGGTTTACACCGTAGTTCGCAGCATCAGCGGCACTCCCCTGCGCGACAGCTATCATCTGGGCTCAACCATCATCAACGATTACGGACGCCCCTACCAGAGCGGATTCAACAACTACTCCGGCGCCAGTGGCTATGCAGCTGCCGGCCGGTTCGTGTTTTATGCGCGTGGCGAGTTTGAGGCAGCGCCCTCGGCTACCGGCTACTCACAGGCGCTGGCCCACGCTCTCTCGACGGTGGACAGCACGACCTTCCTCAATCAGGTCACTAATCTTCCCTACCCCCAAGCCACCATTCCCATGGGGCCCATCGCCAACACTGCCACCGGCAGGGTTATGGAGGCTTACGTCTCCGCCAACCTCCTCAACCACGAAGTCTCCTTCGGAAAACAGGACAACTGGCTTGGGCCGGGGCTGGGCGGCGGCATGGCCTACTCCAACAACGCCGAAAACATCTACTCCTTCCGCATCAACCGTGTCGAGCCGCTCCACATTCCGCTGATCTCCCGGCTCACCGGACCCTTCCGATACGACTTTCTGGTCGGCAAGCTCCGGGGACACACGTTCATGCCCAACCCGGCGAATCCCGGCGGCACAAATCCGAATTTGCCCAACGTGATCAACCCCGGCGACCCCTGGGTCCACATTGAGAAGCTCAGCTTCCGGCCTACGGAGAATCTCGAATTCGGCTTTGAGCGCACCGTAATCTGGGGTGGCGAGGGCCATGCGCCCATCACCTTCCGCACATTCGCCAAGAGCTTTATCAGCATGTCGTCTCCTGGCGGCAACGCCAAGAACGGCCGCGACGATCCCGGCGCGCGCTTTGGCGCCTTCGACTTCTCCTATCGACTACCATTTGTCCGCAACTGGCTTACGCTCTACACGGATTCAGAGGTGCACGACGACATATCCCCCGCCGATGCTCCCCGTCGCGCTGCCTACCGGCCCGGACTCTATCTCTCCCACGTGCCCGGCATTCCCCGGCTGGACCTGCGCGTCGAAGCGGTCTCCACCGACCCCTCCAGCTCAGACCATCCCACTCCCCCACAAGGCCCATCGTACCCAAGCCTCTACGGCCATTTCATGTACTACGAAGGCATCCAGAAACAGGGCTATACCAACCAGGGCCAGCTCTTCGGCGACTGGATTGGGCGCGAGGACAAGGGCGGCCAGGCATGGATAACCTGGCACTTGAGCGGCAATGAATGGATACAGGTAGGCCTGCGCAATCAAAAAGCTACCACGTACTTTATCCCCGGCTCAACGACCCAAACCATTCCTGCCCACAGTCCCGGATGCCCCGTCGCAACTCCATGCCTGAGCCCAGTCAATGGCGGCACCACTCTGAACGACATCAACTTCCAGGTGGTCAAGCGCATCGGCAAGGACTTCGAGATCAACGGCAACTTTGCCTACGAGCACTGGAAGGCTCCGATTTACCTTCCCGGCCAGCAAACGGTGACCACCACGAACATCCAGCTCACCTGGTTCCCTGGGCGCAAGGTGAGCTTCTAAGCAGCAGGGCGTGAGTTCCCCGGCAAGTCACAGTCAACGGATCGTGCCCTTGCTGCGCAGATTTTGGACAAGTTGAGTTGAATTCGAGTTGGGCGGTTTATGCGTCAATATAAATAGGGGTTTTAGGGTGAGATATGCGTCATTATGCGTAATTGTTGCGAGAAATATGCGTAGTTATACGTATGCCCTGCAGTATCTATGCGTAGTTATGGGTGTAAGGGCATCCGGCTGACACCATACCCGGCGAAATTTCGCCAAGCGCCGCAAGCGTGGCATTGAACTCATGGTTTAGCCATGAGGCAAATGCCGGACCAGGGTCGCGAGCCCTGGCGGCCGTTCGATGCCGGCAACAGAGATAGGAGCCGTAGAGCGAATGAAAGACGATTGAGACGCGCTGCCGTTTTGAGTGGCGATCGCACATCAATTGGCTTCCAGCCGCAGGGAACAAAGAACTCCGGACCTTCCTCCGGACCAAATTTCAACGAGGAACCGCTCTGTATGAGAGATGGATCCATGTTCTTTTGGAGTAGACGCAGGAGACCTGGTGATGCAAGATCCAATATCCAACGATGAAACGTTGCAGGAGCCGCAAGGTCCTCTGCAAGCGCGCTGACCTGATCGTCGTTGTAATAGATTAAGAACCCTTCGGTGAAGATCAAGCACTTGTCGGCCCTGCTTCCGAGTTGGGCGAACACTTCGCGGCGGGCAGTGGCGTCAAATAGATCGAGGCTGACGTGTTCCAGAGCGCAGGCTGGTTTTTCATTGGCCAGAATTTCTTCTTTGTACGCAAGGATGCCGGGAAGATCGATCTCAACCCACTGTAGCGTTGCCGGCAGGGTCATGCGATAGGGGCGGGTGTCGAGGCCCGCGGCAAGATTGACGACCATATCCACGCCCTGCTGACATTGTTCCTCGATGAATTGGTCATACAAGTATGTGCGCACCACCCAGGCCCAGGTGTGGCGGTCGCTGAAGGGCATAGATTCGGCGATCTGTTCGCCGCGTGTGCCGGCTAGGCGGCTAGCAAGGGGATCGCGAAAGAGCGCGTCACGGCGCTCAGTCTCTCGCGCCCGATAGACCGCCGCTAAAAGTGCCGTGTCCGAGATATTACGGATTAGAGGTTCAGCTTGTGTCACGAAATTATGCTCCTGCCCTGTCACTTTGATGAGATGCAGAAAGCTCGACTTGGATGCTGCTTGCTCTCGTGGACCGCTTCTGGAAGGCTGCCAGGGAACATTACGCGGGGGCGTAGAGGATTCAATTGGTTCTAGTCGTGCGTGACCCAGGTCTCGATTTGGAGACTTGTGATACCACCAATCCTCTGGCGCGTAAGCGCCGTCTGCCGCACCGCAGGTCATTGCCTGGACGGCCAGTCCTTGCAGATTATTTCCCTCACATATGCACAATTGAAGAATGAACGCGCACGCCCTCGATCTCGTGACAATCTGGCAGGGATGTCCTCGGTCCGTACCCCTAAGGGGGTACCCCCACCCCCCTATACCCCCTGGGGGTATAAATTTCCCCTGAAACCTTGCAGATTATTTATAAATTCTTTGAAATCAACGCCTGTGGAAATTATTCCACCCAAAATTCTCCCACATTGTGAGATTTGGCATCTGAAAATGGCCGGAAAAACTTGGAAAAATTCGGTTTTTTCCCAATTTTGAATAGCCAATTGCCCAATTCTTCGCCCATTGTTCGCTCATTTTCGGGGCAAAATTGGCAGTAATTGAATTGCTTTTGTGGATGGATTCACGGTTGCGGCAAGCAGTACTTGCCTCTCGTCATGCCTACCGCGCCCTGGGATGCGTGCGGTCGTAAACCACTGTCAACTGCGCGGTGGTCAATTGCGTGTAGCGCTGCGTGGTGGAGAGGCGCTCGTGGCCGAGTAACTCCTGAATCGCGCGCAGGTCGGCGCCTTCTTCCAGCAAATGCGTCCCGAAGGCGTGGCGCAGGGTGTGCGGATGCACGTCGGCGGAGAGGCCGCGCAGAATGGCGATCCGCTTGACGATGCGGCCGATGCTGCGCGTGGTGAGCCGCGCATCTCCTCCGGGCTTGGCCAGACCACGAAGTTGCAAGTTGAGAAAGAGCGCCGGTGTGGCGTAGTTTTTTGTATCGCCCGCCGCTGCCAGCCGCGCAGAACGCTCGGCGAGATAGGCACGCAGGGCCTGGGCCGCCGCATCGCCCAGCGGGACATAGCGTTGTTTTTGCCCTTTGCCGCGGATCAGAATCGCTTCATTGGCCCAGTGAATGTCTTCAAGGTTCAGCCCGGTCAGTTCCGCGTTGCGAATGCCGCAGCCGTAGAGCAGCTCCAGAATCGCCGTGTCGCGCGCGGGCCAACTAGCAGCGTCTTCATCAACCGAATCGACCACGCGGTTCATCTGCTCAATGGAAGGCACGCGCGGCAGATGCCTGGGCAGCTTTGGCGTAGCCACCAGTGAGGCCGCATTCTGCTCCAGGCGCCCCGAGCGCGCCAGCCACCGAAACCAACTACGAATGGCCGCCAACGCCCGAGCAGCGGATGCCTTGGCTAGGCCGCGGTCATAGAGCGTGCCCATGTAGGCGCGGATGTGCGTGTGCTCGATGCTCTCCACGCTTTGATCTTTTCCGTATATTTGTGCGATATAAGCGGTGAATCCACGTAGCTCTCGCTCATAAGCACGGATGGTGTGCGCCGATGCGCCACGCTCGTTGGCCAGCACGCGCAGGTAATCGGCAACGAGCGAATCCAGCGGACTGGTGGCGTCTTGAGCAGGTAAGGAAACGGATGATGCGCTCATACCGTATCCTCGCCCGGCTGTTCACTGTCCCGTTGGCTGATTGGAACAGTGCTCGAAACCAAATGCAGTCCTTTGCGTCCAGCGGAAAGTTCTACAACCTTAGCCCGTTGCCGTTTGGCGCGAGGATGGTGCTGGCGATGCACTTCCTTGAGCCGGCCCAGAGCAAGGTGCGTATAAACCTGCGTGGTGGAGATGTCGGCGTGGCCCAGCATCAACTGCACGCTGCGCAGGTCGGCGCCGTGCTCCACCATGTGCGTGGCGCAGCTATGCCGCAGACGATGTGGGCTTGCGGCGGAGTTGGCCATCTTAACCACATGCCAGACCCATTGCCGTGTCAGAGGCATTCCGCGCAGAGAAAGAAATAAACGTGTGGCGTCCTGCCGCGCGGCGTTGGACTTGCTTCGCTCCGTGCCCGACGAACTGATGCGAGCCAGGTGCGGTCGTCCCTGTTGCAGATATTCCTCCAAGGCCTGAAGCGCGGTTCGCCCCAGGGGCACGATGCGTTCCTTATCGCCTTTGCCGCGCACCTGCACCCGGCCCAGGTCGAGCGCCAGGTCGCCGGTTCTGAGCGCCGTGACCTCCGAAACGCGCAAGCCGCCCGCGTAGAGCAGCTCCAGAATCGCCCGATCGCGTAGGAGCGTAGCCCGAGCCTGCGGATGCTCGGCGGACATCTGTGCACGGTCCAGCATCTCCACGACCTCCGGCTCGGCCAGAGATTTGGGCAGCACCTTCCACGCTTTAGGCGATTCAATGTTGACGGTGGGGTCGTGATGGATGCGACGGTCGAGCAGGAGCCACTTGTAAAAGCCGCGCAGGCAGCTCAGCTTG
This sequence comes from Occallatibacter sp., assembly GCA_050012015.1. GTDB lineage: Bacteria > Acidobacteriota > Terriglobia > Terriglobales > Acidobacteriaceae > Telmatobacter. The sequence goes on from JBEKHZ010000001.1 coordinate 484,040, forward strand.
CGCGCCGCTGAACGCTGTTCGATGCCGTGGCCGCGCAGATGTTCCAGAAATGCCGCCACATCCTCCTGCGACGCCGTCAGCAGCACTCCGCTACGCCCCTCGATAAACTCGGCAAAGGTCCTCAGGTCGCTGTCGTAGGCCTCGCAACTCAGCGGCCGCAGCCCTTTTTCCACGCGCAGATACGCCTGGTAGTCCTTCAGAAGTGAGAGATTGCGCGTGCTTTCCACACTTTCGATTATCGGCGGCTGAGGTGGCTGACGCCGCACCCGCACGTGCCTCTGAACCTCCTTCATCATGGACTCAACATCGGCAATAGGGTGTTTTGACACTGACAGAGTAGCTCTGGTTTACGCTAGCGGACTTCCAATGGCACATCCCCGGTCTGGCAGCGTATAACGCTGGAATGGGGGTCTTGGCGGCAGTAGAGATCGATGCGTGGCTGCGCGAGGGCGGGCTGGTGGTTACGGCCAGCGACCGCGCCGCTCGCGCCGTTGCCTCTGCCTTCCATCGCGCCCGCCATGCCGAAGGTCTCACCGCATGGCCCGCGCCCAACATTCTCGATTGGCAGAGCTTTGTTCGCAGGGCCTGGGAAGATCGCGGCGCCGATGGCCGCCTGCTGCTGAATCCCGCGCAGGAGGAGGCGCTCTGGTTTGCAATCGCCGGCCAGGACAGCTCCCTGGCCTCGTTGCTGGAAGGCCCGCGCCATCGCCTTGCCACCCTGGCCATGGAGGCACACGAGCTGATTTGCTCATATGCGCCTCAGTTTTTGCGTACGCCGGCGCGCGCCGCCTGGCAGCAGGACGCGGCGGCCTTCAGCGGCTGGCTGGCGGCTTTTGACGAAGCCTGCCGGGCTGAAAGTCTGATTAGCTCCAGCCGCTTGCCGCATGAGCTGATGCCACTGCTCAAGGCCGGCACGGCCCAGCGGCCGCCGCTGCTTCTGGCCGGATTTGACCGCATTCTGCCTGTGCAGCGCAGCATTTTCCACGCATGGGGCGAGTGGCACGAGGCTCCCACGAGCGATCCGGCTGGCGTAATTCATTTCCATGAAGCTTCTGACTTCCCGGCCGAGCTGACAGCTTGCGCTCTCTGGTGTAGCCATCATATCGCCGACAACCCTGATGCTCGTCTTCTGGTTGTTACGCAGGATGCAGGAACGCGCAGGGGCGAAATCGAGCGCGCCTTTCTTCGCCATGCCGGAGCGGCTTTCGAGTTTTCGCTTGGTGTCCCGCTGAGCCAGGTTGCGCTTGCGCGGGCGGCTCACCTACTGCTGCGCTGGCTCGACGGTCCACTCGACGAGCAGGAAATCGACTGGCTGCTTTCCACCGGTCACGCCGCCGCCACCTCGCAGGAGTCTGCCGCGCTGCAAGCATATATGCGCACGTTGCGACGCTACGGCATGGAGCGAACGCAGTGGACTCTCACGCCATTTCTCGGCGAGCGGTCTGCCTCTGAGCTTCCGGCTCCCTGGGTGGAGCGCATCACAGCCACTCAACGCCTTCTGGCTGGCTTTACAAGACGTCCGCAAAGCCCTCTCGACTGGGCGGAACTGGTTCCGCGGCTGCTGGAGGAGATTCATTTTGCCACTGCCCGGTCGCTTCAGAGCGCCGAATACCAGGCAGTCCGCCGCTGGCAGCAGGTCGTGGAGAGCTGCGGCTCCCTGGGCTTCGATGGCCGCCGCATCAATTGGAAGGATTTTCTCTCTCAACTGGGACGCGCACTGGACGAGACCCTCTTTGCTCCCGAGTCGCGTAATGCGCCCATCCAGATCGCCGGACCTGCCGAGTCCGCCGGGCTCACGGCCGACGCTGTCTGGTTTCTGGGAGCCGATGAGGAATCCTGGCCTTCCAGCGGCTCGACCCATCCGCTGCTGCCCATCGAGATTCAGCGCGAGGCAGGAATGCCCCACGCCACGCCGCAGCTCGACTGGGAGCTGTCTGAAGCCATCAGCCGCCGCATTCTGGCTTCCGCGCGGGAGGTCCACTTCAGCTATGCAAAGCAAAACGAGACTACGGAGGCCCGCCCATCGCGCTTGATCATCCAGTTGGCTGGCGAGGCGCAGAAGCTTTCGGCGGATCTGAAAGCGCCAGACGCGCCGACTCCGCTTACAGTTACATTCGAGGACCGCAGCCGCATTCCCTTCCCTCCGGGCAAGGTCAAGGGCGGCGCAGACGTCCTCACAGCGCAGTCGCAGTGCCCCTTCAAGGCCTTCGCCACCGCGCGCCTGGCCGCACAAAGCTGGGAGCCTGCCGAGGCCGGTCTGACCACTATGCAGCGCGGCAATCTGCTCCATGCCGTGCTTCACTCTGTTTGGGATGGACCGCCTGAGGGCATTCATTCGCACGCAGAGCTCAAGAAACTGACCGGCCTGGAGGCTTTTGTTGCTGGTCACGTCCAGCGTGTGCTGGCACGGGAGCTGCGACCGCATCAGCGCGAGCTGATGCCCTGCCGCTATCTGGAACTGGAAGAGCAGCGGCTGATAAAGCTGGTCACAGAGTGGCTGGAGTACGAGGCCACGCGCGTTGAATTCGAGGTCGCCGATACCGAGGTCAAGCGCACGGTTCACCTTGCCGGACTCACGCTCGACCTGCGCCTGGACCGCGTTGACCAACTGAAAGACGGCTCCCTGCTGGTCATCGATTACAAATCCGGCTACGTCTCGCCCAACGCGTGGGAGTTGCCACGGCCCGAAGATGTACAGTTACCTCTTTACGCTGGATTTGCTCTTGAGCAGGATGAACGCCTTGGCGGACTGGTCTTCGCCAGTGTGCTCCCCGGCAAAGTTAAATTTGCCGGCCAGGTCGGTGATGTCACAGCCACGCTCCTTGCCGGCTTAAAGGGAACAAGCAACCTGATAAAGAACAAGCTCACCGACGAGCAGCTTAACGATTGGCGCAAGTGCATCGAACAACTCGCCAAAGATTTTGTCGCAGGCAAATCCGAAGTGGACCCGCGCGATCCTGGCAAGACCTGCAAGCGATGCGGTATGCAAACTCTCTGCCGTATACAGGAGCGCGACGCCCAACTCGAAGACGAGGACGATTCCTTAGGCGCCGACAGCTTAGACTTTGCGGAGGACGGCGATGAGTAGACCCGTCCGTCGAGATCCTCCCGATCAGTTTGAGCGCCTCCGTGCGCTTCATCCTGGCAGATCCATTCTGGTGCAAGCGCCCGCGGGCTCCGGCAAGACCGACCTGCTGGCTCGGCGCTTTCTCCGCCTGCTGGGTGAAGTAGACGAGCCTGGACAGATCGTCGCCATCACATTTACCAACGCCGCAGCTGCCGAGATGCGCAATCGGATTCTCGATGAGTTGAGAATGGCTGCCACTAGCCCTGCACTGGATTCCGATGTGTTTTCCATGGACGCTCTCGCCCATCGAGCTCTGAAACATTCACAGACGCTTGGCTGGAAGCTGCTTGACCTGCCTACTCAACTACGCATCCGCACGATCGATTCGTTTTGCCGCGAGCTTGCCCTTCAGCAGCCGTTGCTCTCCGGACTGGGCGGCGGCCTCAACATAGGCGAGCAGCCTGAGGAACTTTATCGCCGCGCGGCTCGCGAAGCCTTGAGAAAAGTCGACCAGACAGGCTCGTCCATCGGCACGGCTGTCGAAGAATTACTATCGTGGCGCGACAACGGCTGGCAGGATATGGAGAACCTGTTGGTCGATATGCTGAAAGGCCGCGACCGCTGGATGCACGGAATCGTCCTCGAGCACGAGCCGGATTGGGAAACGCTCCGAGAGCGTTTGGAGCGGCCCTTTGCTCATGCCGTACATGAATCGCTGATCAGGTTGAGTGGGCTTCTCGACCAGGTTCCCCACGCGCGAGACGAAGCGCTGGAGCTGGCGCGCTTTGCCTGTGCGCAAAGCGGCGGCCAGCTTCACCAGGAACTCGCCGAGTTGGCCGAATTCCCCTCCGCTCCATTTACCGACAGTGCCAGTGTTGAGGAATCCCGACAGGCACACGTGAATCTTGCCGCATTGTTACTCACCGTCGATGATACCTTCCGCAAACTAGTCGATAAGCGCCTGGGCTTCCCCGCCGACCGTAAGCGAGAAAAAGATCGCATCCTGGCTCTGATCGCAAAGCTGGACGCCGTTCCCGGCCTTGAAACCGCCCTGGCCGCCGTTCGCAATCTGCCTTCCGTCCGCTACACCGAAGAAGAATGGAAGATTGTGAAGGCCTGCTTCACGTTGCTACGCGAAGCGGCGGGCGAGCTACGCGTAGTTTTTGCCGAGGCCGGCGCCGTGGACTTCACCGAGGTGGCGCAGATAGCCCAGCGCGTGCTCCAAGGCGACGACGATCTCCCCACCGACGCCGCGCAATATGTATCAGACAACATCCACCATCTGCTGGTTGATGAGTTCCAGGACACCAGCCGCCGCCAACACCGGTTGCTCTCCAGCCTTATCGCCGCATGGCCGGAGCGCGCTGGGCGCACCTGTTTTGTGGTCGGCGACCCCATGCAGTCCATCTACTTCTTCCGCGACGCCGATGCCGAACTGTTTCCGCGTGTCAAAATCTTTGGTCTCGAAATTCCCTGCCCTGATTCGCGAATCGCCGAGCCGCTGCTCTTCGATTCTGTTTCTCTTACGGCCAACTTCCGCACAACGCCAAGGCTGGTCGAGCGGCTTAACAAGGACTTCGCGCAGATCTTCGCGGCGGACGACGGCAGCGGCATTACCTTTACACCAGCCGAAGCGGCCCGGGAAAAGATAGCGAGCTCAGGGCCGCCCTTCATACTGCATCTCGACTTCGTTCCTCAGGCCGGACGCGGCAAAACCATCGATACCGGAAGCGAAAGAGAAGCCGCCCACGCAGCGCAGATCGGAGAGATTGTCGAGCTAATTCGCAGCCATCAAGACTCCATGGATCAGACCCGTATCGCCCGAGAGCGTAGTGAAGACAAAAAATTCCGCATTGCCGTTCTGGGCCGCGCCAAGAACCACCTTGTGCCTATCGCCGAGGGTTTGCGCGAGGCCGGAATCCCCTTCCGCGCCGTCGAACTCGAACAGCTCGCTACACGCCCCGAAGTCCTCGACGCGCTGGCCCTGGCCCGCGCCCTGCTCAATCCCCAGGATCGCGTGGCCTGGCTGGGTGTGTTGCGCGCTCCGTGGTGCGGTCTCTCGCTCGACGACCTGCACCGCATTGCCGGCAGCGACGATCCAGAGTCGCGTCCCCGGCCCGTGCCTGAGTTGATTGCCGAGCGGCTGCCTCTGCTGAGCGAAGAGGGCCGTCTGGCCGCTGCGCACGTGCTGGACACTCTTGCTGCAGCGCCCGACCTTCGCGCCGCTCATCCCACGGCATCTCTGGGAACCTGGCTGGAACAGGTCTGGCTGCGACTGGGCGGAGCGGCCTGCGTGGATGCGACTGCCCGCGCCAACATCGACCTTCTCTGGAGTTGTCTGGACAATCTGATGGGCGGCGAACCGGATCTGCTTGGTTCCGGCCTTGCGTCAGCCCTCGACAAGCTCACCGCCCTGCCTGACCCCGGGGTCAGCGGCGATTGCGGCGTGCAGTTGATGACCATTCACAAATCCAAAGGCCTGGAGTTCGAGGTGGTCATCGTTCCCGAATTGCAGGCCCGAATCAGGGGCGACAATTTCAAGATGCTTTCCTGGCTGGAGCGCGGAATTACCGAGCCGGACGAATCGGGTGAGATTACTGAGTTTCTAGTAGCTCCCTTCCAGCGCAAGCGCGCTGACCGCAGCCCGGCAAAGGAATGGGTTGATCGAGTCTATCGCGAAAGAGAATCGCAGGAAGACCGGCGTATTCTCTACGTCGCCGCAACCCGCGCCCGCGAGGAATTGCACCTCTTCGCCCGTCCTGCGTTCAAAGAAAAAGACGGGGAGTTGACCCTGGTGGAACCCGCGAACAGCCTCCTGGCTACAGCCTGGCCCGCGCTGGAAGAAGAGGTTCGCGCGCGCTTCGAAAAGTGGAAGGCTTCCAGAGCAGCCCTGGTGGCCCCCCAGAGCCAGGAGATCGAATCCCTCGCCGCCTCTGACGAGGGCAATCTGGCGGTTATGCCTTCTCCGACGCTGATGCGGCGGCTGCCGCCGGAATACCGCCCTTCGCCAGCCGAACCAACCCAAAAAGCCGCTACCGAACCCTCTGTTCTGGGAATGGGAAAGGCTCCAGCTCAGCTTTATTCCCGCCACGAGGGCGGATTGCTCTCCCGCGCCCTGGGAAGATCCGTCCACACGCTGCTGGAAGAGCTGGCCCGCCTGCGCACCAGACTTGACTGGGAGGCTGCCCGCTCTGCTCTTCGACCTTATGAGCCGCGAATCGCCGCCCAGGCGCGCGCCGTCGGCGTGGACCAGCCCCAAGCCTCACAGATCGCCGCAGATGCCCTACAGCTGGCGTTAAAAGCCTCTCACGACCCCATTGGTTCGTGGATTCTATCGCCTCATGCAGCCGCAGCCAGCGAGGCAGCCTGGGCCGGGGTCGTCGCCGGCGGACTGCACGCAGTGCGCGTGGACCGCGTCTTCCGGGCCGGCCCCGCGCCCGGCGCCCAAGGAGAGGATTGCTGGTGGATCATCGACTACAAGACCACCCACGCTGGTAATTTAGATCCGGATCAGGCCCTGCCAGAACTACGCCAGCTCTTCGCTCCGCAACTCGAGGCCTATGCCAGCCTCCTGCGCAACCTGCACGGCGGGGATGCGCCCGGCTGCTCGATTCGGGCCGGCCTCTATTTTCCACGTCTCTCGCTGCTGGATTGGTGGGAAATCTAGCCAGCTTGGCAGGTTGACCTGGCTTTTGGGGGCTTCATCCAGCCTGGCCTTGCCCCCGAACGCCTGCCGGTTCCTGCAAATCCCGCCCGGCACAAGTTTTTTAGATTCAAAAAGATTCCTTGTGCGCAAATGCCATTCGGGGGTTACAATTCCCACAAGGAGACCCATGGCCGGAGATATGCAAATTACCTGCAGCGATTGCGGGCAGGAGTTCACCTTCACCGCTGCTGATCAGACGTTCTTTCAGGAACGTGGTTATTCGACCCCAAAACGATGCAAGAATTGCCGTCAGGCAAAGAAAAACGATTCGGGGGGTTCCGGCTACCGTTCGGGCTCTGCACAGGGAACACCTGTGATTTGTTCGGGTTGCGGCCAGCCTACAACAGTGCCTTTTGAGCCTCGCGGCGATCGCCCGGTCTTTTGCCGGGATTGCTACCAGGCGCGCAAGGGCAGCGGCGGCGGCGGTTCACGCGGCAACCGGTAACTAGGTTTTGAGCGGATCCGGCGAGCCAAGGTGCTCATCGGGCCCGTGTAGTTCGGCGAGTTCGAGCAAGGCTCCCCGGCGACGCTGATTTGTCTGCGGCTGCTGTGAGTGAATATCGTGAGTGAGATTTTGTCCATTTCCCCCTCCATCAGGACGGATTCATAATTCTCGAGGACTGTTCCCTGCGCATGGCCAGCCAACTCTCCTTTACAGGTTTTGCATGGAAGAATCTCTGGCGCAGGCGCCTGAGGACGCTGCTGACCCTGGGCGGCATTGCGATGGCCATAGGCGCTTTCGTGGGGCTTGTGGGCTTTTCACGTTCCTTTGAGCATGAATGGCTGCGCATGTACCTGAGCAGCGGCACAGATATTGCGGTCGTTCAGCAGACTTTTCTGAACACATCGGTCAACGAGTCGGCCGGAGCGACGCTCAAGGCCCTGCCCATCGTGGCTCAGGCAACTCCGATGATCCTGAACCTGATGGACCTGTCGCCCGAGGTCAATGCATTGGCTTACGGCTGGAAGGCCGACTCCTACGAGTTCGAGTCGCTTACGCTGACTTCGGGCAACCGCTTCCGGGACGGCCAGCCGGAGGTGATGCTGGGCGATCTGCTCGCCGAAAACATGAAGAAGAAGCCCGGCGACGCGCTGGAGATTCAGGGTTCCACCTTCACGGTGGCCGGCATCTACCACGGCGGCTCGGCGCTGGAGGCCGGCGCGGTGATCATGCCGCTGGATCAGATGCAGAAGCTGGGCAGCCTGGAGGGCAAGGTGACGGCCTTTCATGTGCGGCTCAGGCCGGCTCCTCTGGGCGAGGCTGCTGACCATTATTTGGCGCGCGCGCAGGCTGAGATTGAGGCTGCACTGCCGGGTTTGCGGGCAGTCCCAGCTGCCGAGCGCGCCGGCAACAACCAGCTTGTGCTGCTGGCCCACGCCGCTGCCTGGGGCACGTCGTCCATCGCGCTGCTGATTGGCATTCTGGGCATCGCCAACACCATGGCCATGTCCGTCTTCGAGCGCACGCGCGAGATCGGCATTCTACGCGCGCTGGGGTGGAAGCGCTGGCGGATTCTTGCGCTGATCGAGCTGGAGGCAGCGGTCCTGGGCCTGGTTGGCGGAATTGCCGGCATTGCCTTGGGCTGGGGTTCGCTCCGCCTGTTGGCCACGCTGCCGCAAACCGCGAGCATCGTCTCCGCATCGTTTCCTCTGCTGCTACTGGCCGAGGCGCTGGGCATCGCCGTGCTGGCCGGACTGGTTGCGGGCTTTATTCCCGCGTGGCGCGGCGCGCATCTTTCGCCGGTGGAGGCTCTGCGCCATGACTAAGCCGATCCTGCAAGTGCGCGACCTGCGCAAGAGCTATGACGAAGGACGCATCGAGGCCCTGCGCGGCGTCGATCTCGCCATCCGCGCCGGGGAGTTTCTGGCTATTAGCGGACCGAGCGGCAGCGGTAAATCCACCCTGCTGCAACTGTTGGGCGGGCTCGACACGCCCACCAGCGGCGAGGTTCGCTTCAGGAATGTCCAGCTCGGCTCGGCAAACGGCCTGGATGCGTATCGCTCGAAGAAGGTCGGATTCATCTTCCAGTCATTTCATCTGATGCCCACGCTGCGCGTCCTCGACAATGTTCAGGTTCCGATGCTGGCCCTGAGTCCCAAGCCGCCGAAGCGCGCTGAACGGGCGCTGACTCTGCTGCGCGAGATGGGATTGGAACACCGCTTGCGGCAGTATCCGAATGAACTCTCCGCGGGTGAGCGGCAGCGAGTAGCGATTGCGCGGGCGCTGGCCAATGAGCCGGAGATATTGTTGGCCGACGAGCCGACCGGTAATCTGGACAGCGCGAACTCGGCGCGCATCATGGAAATTCTTACCGGGATTCAGAAGCAGCGGGGAATGACGCTGATTGTGGTGACGCACGAGAACGAGATTGCGCACGCGGCGGCGCGGCAGATTCGCCTGCGCGACGGAAGGATTGAAGCATGAGAGTTGCGTCCGTCGCACTGGTGGCAGCGCTGCTCTTCCCAATGGCCGCGCAGGCTGCTGAGGCCCATTCCCCGCTTGGGGCTTCGCGGCAACGCTTGCAGACAGCGGATTATCGCGCCAGCGGCCATCTTGTTTGGGTGCAGGCGAATGGCATTCGCATCAGCTATCCCATCACTATCAAGGCGCACTGGTTTCCGGGCGTGCTGCGGGTCATGTTGGAGATTGGCACGGGCTCAAAGGCGAACACAAATTCATCGGGTAGCGCCCACATTCCCGTCCACGTTCTTCTGGAGATGCGGCCAGGAGGCAAGAACACGATTCTGATTGCTCACCCCGGTGATAAGGAACTCACTTCTCTGCCCTTTGACAAGTGGAGTGATGGACTGCTTGGCAACGGATTCAGCTACGAGGATTTTCTCGAAGCGCAATACTTTTGGGCAGAACAAACGGCGCTTGGCGAGAAGAAGTTTGGCGCGCGCGATTGCGACGTTGTGAAGAGCACGCCCGGCGCAGCCGACAAAACGCATTACATTGCGGTCATCACATGGCTTGATCACAGCATTGACTTTCCGGTATACGTGGAAAAAACATTGAAAAGCGGGACCGTGAAGGAGTATACCTACTACGGTTTGCGTCAGGAGCGCGGCCTCTGGTCAGCGCACCAGGTGGAGGCAAAGATTCGCGGTCAGGCCGGTTCAACCCTGCTGATCATCGACCGCGGAACTCCCAAAGCAAACCTCAGCCTGAAAGATTTCAGCCATGCACAACTGACACATTTTTAGGACGCTTTATGCGCTTGCTTCTCTACCTTCTCGCTTTGGCCGCAACCCTGATTATTGCAGGCATGCTCTATCAACAGCTGGGCGCACGCCGAGACCGCAGACGCTATGCCAATGGGGGCCGGTGGATCGACATCGGCGACAGACGCAGGCTCTACCTTGTGCAGAAGGGATCGGGAAGCCCCACCGTGCTCTTTGAAGCTGGGATTGCAGCCACCAATCTGAATTGGTTTCACATTCAGGAGCCGGTTTCGCACTTTGCTTCGACAGTTTCCTATGATCGCGGCGGACTGGGCTGGAGCAGTCCCGCACGCACGGCGCGGACGCCCGCCAACATCGCCGTCGAATTGCATCAATTGCTGGAGAGAGCTTCCATCAACCCGCCTTACATCCTGGTGGGACATTCTTTCGGCGGGTTGGTGATGCGCTGCTTTGCACTCAACTACCCAGAAGAGGTTACCGGCGTGGTGCTGGTGGACCCCATGCGCTGCGAAGAGTGGCCGCCGCTGAACCCGGGCAAGCAGTCCGAACTCAATCGCGGCAGGAATCTCTTCCGCATCGCGATTCCCTTTGCGCGCATCGGAGTTACCCGCTTAGCAGTCACCTCTCTCTTCCTGCGCTCGGGGCGAACCGCGCACCGGCTGGCCAGCGCCGCCGGAGATGGCGGCCAGCACGTTCTTAGCCGCATCAAGGACGAGGTGGGTAAGATGCCGCGCGAGGTCTGGCCCTCTATTGCCGCACATTGGTCACGGCCGGAAAACTTCAAAGGGATGCGCAAGCACGTGGAGGCTGTTCCCGACACCGTCCGGGAGATGCAGAACGCCGAGCCGATTCAGCAGATTCCCGTGCTGGTGCTGACCCCGGGGACATCATCGCCGCTCTCCCACGAAGATCTGGCACGCATCGGCAACAACGTGCAGCAGGTGATTGCGACGGAAAGCGCGCACTGGATTCATCTCGACCAACCCGGCCTGGTGATCAATTCGATCTGCAAGATGGTGATGTCTGCTGCCGATGCTGAGCTTGTGGCGGCGGCCGGATGAGGCGCGGTGAAGTTCACAGTTTCACAGGAAATAGGGGGAGGGGGGTAGGGGGGCCTCCTTCTCAGCGGTCACTATCAGCAAAAACCTGCTCCTGTAGTCATTGTTTATTTTTCATTTGTGCGCCGATGGAAGGTAATTATCTGTAAACCGGGCGAGAATCCCGCCGCGAATAGGAAAAAAGCCCTGCCGGCTGCCTTTTCCAATTACAGCAATCGAGGAACTACGTTAGGGAAGCTCTGGTTAAGTCCATTTTGCTAACCGGCATTCCCTCAGGGCTAAAGCCCGACGTTTATTTTGTTGCATTTACGGCACGACTGAAGTCGTGCCCTTTCAAAACATAGGCTGATTCAGAGATTTCTTAGCGCTTCTTTTTTGCTGGTTTCTTAGCGGCCTTTTTGACAGCCGGTTTAGACGTCTTAACCGGCTTCTTTTTGGCAGGCGCTGATTTGGGAGCCTTAGTCTTCGCCTTAGCCGGGGGCTTGGCGGCAGCTTTAGCCTTAACCTGTGCCTTAGCCTTGACCCGTGGCTTTGCCTTGGCCATGGGAGCCGCTGGTTTAGGCTTTATCTTGGGAAGTGGCTTTTTGGCTTCTACAGGAGCAGCCTTAGCCTGCGCGAGCCGGGAATCCTTCTGTGATTGAGCTTTGAGGCTGGACGCCGTCTGGGGCTTTTCTGCCTTTTCCGGTTTGGGTTGGGCTGGAGCCTTGGCAGCGCTCTTGCCCTTTTCCTGTTTGGAAACCTGCTTCTCAACCAGGTCCTCTGCATCCTCTTCGTCTTCACCAAGAGCGGTTTCAGCATCTTCCGTGAGGTCGATATCCACGTCAATCTTGGGCACAGTCAGGCCCAGATCAATGACATCGTCATCAGCCACGCTGATGTCTTCCAGATCCTCTTCTTCTTCTACGTGGATCTCTGCCTCTTCGTCGAAGGCGTCTCCTTTCAGCTTGACCTCCGCGCCGCGCTTGACACGCGGCCGCTTGATAACGACCTGCGGCGGCGGAGCTGGGGGTGAATAGGGCTCCAGGAAGGCGCGAGCTTCTTCCGGGGTGGTAAGTTTGCCATCGATCAGTTGCAGGAAAATTGTCTGCACAATCTCGCCATATGAAGGCAGATCGGCGGTTATGCGCATCTCCTGCATCAAGGCGTAAGGAATCTGCTGGCGCATTGCAGGCCAGACCTTGAGGAAAAGGTTAAAGCGTTCCTTGACGGCCGTGTCCTTAGTGGTAAAGCCAAGCCAGAGAACAGCTTCCGGGTCATAGCTCATGAAGAGCTTGAAACATGCCGAGGGCGTGACATTCTGCTTGGCGAGAAGCACCTTGGCAAATCCCGAGGCCATCGAGTCCAGGTCGCTCCACTCATCGACAAAGCCGGGACGCAACATCTGCTTTTTCAGAGCGGAGACTTCCCTGCCTGACATCCTGGCGGTCAGCAGGCGCATCTGTGCCGCCGACATATCGGCATGTACGCCTTGCATGAGCAGTTCGACAGCCAGCTCGTGCAGGGCTATCAGCCCAGCCTCGTCGGCTTTGCTGGAGGTCCAGATGGGGTACAAGAACTTCATCCAGCCCTCGGCTTCAAGCGCCTGCAATACCTTCAGCCCCTCTTCCTCGTGGCCGATCTGCTCCAGTTCCCGCTTTCGTGCCTGGTTGGAAAGCCTCTCAATCACGCCTTCTTCCTTGGCGTTCAGATAACGGACGCGGGTTCTGGGCTCCATCTCCCAGCCCAACCGCGTCATGTAACGCGTGGCGCGAATCATCAGGGACGGCTCTTCAAGGAAGCCGTAGTTGGAGACCAGGCGCAGCGTTCGGGTTTCAATGTCCGCGGCGCCATTCATGGGGTCCAACAGCAGCCCAAACGAGCCTTCGTTGAGGGAGATGGCCATGGCGTTGACGGTAAAATCGCGGCGGCGGAGGTCCTCCTGGATGGAAGCCGGCTGATAGACAATCTTGCCGGGCTTGGGAATCTCGATGCGGTGGGCGGTGACCAAATCGACGCGGACCGTACCGGGAAAACACAGGTAAAGAGTGCGGGCGTCTTCGTCATCGCCCCATACTTTAGCGCCCAGTTTTACCATTGTTTTCTTATACTTGAGCGCATTTCCATGGATCGTAAATTCGAGATCGCGGACGGCGTGGCCGCTGGTGAGGTCGCGCACCGCATCACCGGTTAGAAACAGAATGGTGCCCGCCTCGCGGACGGCATCGCGCACGTGGCGCAAGGCGCTCTGCTGGTCAGCCGAGAGCCGATTCTCCAGAAGATAAATGTAATCGGGCATTCCGTTTCCTGCTTCCGCTTCTGATTTCCACAGCCAAGTGCCTGATGCGGTTGCTTTTACAGTATTTCTGGCAATGGTTGCAAACCGTACCTTAACACAAGTCGGCCTGGTTGGCTATGCCCCTGTGCACCAAATTTGCAGCTTTTCCCTTCGCGGCACCTACATATTCCGTGCGACAATCCAAAGCGATGGCCTCACAGCGTAAACCAGTGATCGTACGCAAGTTCAGCCGCGACTGGTACGCCGGCTACGCGGGAGTCAGCTTTGGCCAGAATTCTGCCGAGCTGGAGATTCTGGACCTGGGCGGCAAGGTTCTGCGCATCGGCTGGGAGCAGGTCAAATGGGTCTGTTACGTGCGCGACTTTCCGGCAGGCGAAACCGCCAACCCGGAGCGGCTCCTGCACAAGCGTTTCTCCATCCGCCCGAGAACTCCCGGCTTATGGCTGCGCGTGACCCTAATCGACGGCGAGGAGTTGGAGGGTCTGGCGGCAAATGATCGTTCCTTGGTGGAGGGCGCGGGGCTGCTGCTCACCCCGCCCGATACACGCTCCAACACGCAGAGGATCTACGTGCCGCGGCAGGCGATTCAGACTCTGGAAGTGGTGAGCCTGATAGGAGCGGCCAGCCGTAAGCGGGCAGAGGCCGCCAGCCGGGCGACGGAGCAGCCGGAGCTGTTTCCGCAGGAGATTAGCGGGGAATAGGCGCGCCCGGTTTGCGTGGTCATGCTTGAGTACACAGCCGTTGCCGCTACCATTCCGGTACAATTCATGCCATGAAGCTAGGCGAGTTGGCAAAGATGCTGGGTGCGGAGCTGCGCGGAGATGCGGAGCTGGAAGTCACAGGCGTGAAAGGGATTGAGGAGGCCGGGCCGACAGAGATCACCTTCGTGGCCAATCCCAAATATGCGGGCCTGGCGCGCAAGACACGCGCCGCAGCCGTGGTGGTCGAGCCGGAGTTCCAGGAGATTGAGGCACCTACTCTGCGCATCAAGAACCCATACCATGCCTTTTCCCGGGCGCTGGGCTTCTTTTATCAGCCGCCAGCTTACGCGCCGGGCATCCATCCGACGGCGGTGATCGACCCAACGGCTGAGATCGGCGAGGGAGCGCACATTGGAGCTTACGTGGTGATCGGTCCGCGCGTGAAACTGGGCGCGCACGCCACGCTTCTGCCCCATGTGGTGCTCTATCCCGGAGTCGAGGCTGGCAGTCATTTTTTTGCTCATGCACACGCCGTGGTGCGGGAGGATTGCGTTCTGGGCGACCATGTGACTCTCGAAAATGGCGTCATCATCGGCGCGGATGGCTTCGGATTTGCCAAGAACGAGCAAGGTCACTGGGAGAAGATTCCGCAGTCGGGGCCGGTGCGGCTGGGCAACCGGGTGGATGTGCAGGCCAACGCCACCATCGACCGGGCGACGGTGGGCGCAACGGAGATCGGCGACGGAACAAAAATAGATAATCTGGTCCAGGTGGGCCACGGGTCGCGCATCGGGGAGAACACGCTGCTCTGCGCACAGACGGGACTTGCCGGCTCGTCGGTGATAGGCAACAACGTCATTCTGGCAGGACAGGTGGGCATAGCCGGCCATTGCACGGTGGGCGACGGCGTGATTCTGACCGCGCAATCGGCGGTCTCACACGATGTTCCGCCGGGCAAGACGATTTCCGGCTCGCCGGGCTTTGACAACCGCGTTTGGCTGCGCGCGGTGACCATCTTCCAGCGGTTGCCGGAACTGCTGAAGCGGCTGGAGCGGATGGAAAAGAAGCTGGCGGCTCAGGAGCCAACCGAAGGCGCAGGCGGGGAACAGAAATGAAGGCTCGTCTCAGTCGTTTGGCGGCAGCCGCAGTCACGGCGCTGCTGGTCCTGGCCGGGTGCCACTCGTATCACGTTGAAACCACGGTAGAAAACCGCACAGGCGGCGCAATTCAACTGCTCGAAGTCGATTATCCCAGCGCCAGCTTCGGAGCCAACACTCTGGCTGCAGGTGCGGAGTACCACTACCGCATTCAGTTGCGCGGCACCGGACCACTCAAGGTGGAGTACACGGGGAGTGACGGGCGGAAGATCCAGATAGAAGGGCCAGTTCTGGCCGAGCAGCAAGAGGGCCGGATCGAGATTGTGCTATTGCCAGGCGGAAAAGTGGAGTTTCATCCCAATCTGAGTGACGTGGCAGTCAAGACTAAGAATTTCTAAACTGCATTATGGAAAGGCGCGGCGAAGAAGCGGCCACCTCAGCGCTGCCAGAGGCTGTCGCGAATGTTTGTTTGGAAAAGTTCAATCTAAAAGATAAAAGGGCCGGAAGTTGAGCGACTCCAGATGGAATCGTCCGCCGGCCCGTGAAATGTAGCAAGCGCCTTCAGTTCATCGCACAATGCCCTTGAAGAGCGGGGATTGAAGGAGACTGCTGAACTCCGCATCCGAAGTGGCAAAGTGAATCGACAGACGCCCGGAATCGGAGGAGATGGAGGTGGCGTTCAACGCATGTTTCTCGGCGTCGGAGCCGCTCATCTTGCGCAACGTCAGCGCGGCCGTCAGGAGCGAAGAGAGCGTTGCCGCTGCAAATGTGTCGCCGGTGGAGATGGTGAGGTCGAACTTGACGCCGTGCTGGAAGTTCATCGAATACCATGAGGCCAGCAAACGTTTCTGCACGCTTTCATAGTCGGTCAGCGAACCAGCCTCGCCCAGCACCTGTTTCATCATGGTCTGCGTGCCCTTCTGGTCGAGGATGCTCCACAAGGGCTCGGAGTCCACAGCATTCATGGCGTCCATCATAGGGCTGTTGGTGAGCAGATTGGGAGCAAGCCCATCGCGGGCGTCCAGCGCTTTATTGACCGCATCCTCATCTCCAAAGACCATGGTGGATGGATCAACGAAGCAGACCACCATGCCGGTCTTGGCCATGGGATAGACCCTGTTGGCGCGCACCAGTTTGGCCTTCACCTGCTGCTTGCGGAAGTTGGCCACAATCTCCTGCACGGGGAACTGCCCCTGGGCAATGCCGACCGTGTCCAATCGGTCGCTGTCATTGCTGGGACGAAAGAGGGCGAAAGCCAGCTGCTCGACATCGTGGTTCTCGTTCAGTCCGGATTTTTGCAGCGCTTCTTCAAATCGCTTCAGCTCGGGCGGCATCACGCGTTCGCGCAGATTCATAGCCGAGGTCGAGTTCTCCATGGCATGGTAGTCGATAGCTACCAGCTGCTGCACATCATGCGGAATAGCGGTACGGGCATCGGTGGACAACTGCGCCGCGGGCGCCGAGGCGACAGCGGCAAGCAAGATAGCCGGGATTGAAACTCTTAGAAAAGACTTCAACAAATCCAACCTCCGTTGTTGTGGTAGTCCCGATCAGGCTATGGAAGCCGCCAGGCGGCTCCCCAATATCTTGGTTTGCGGATCGAACCCAGTCATAAGACGCATCCACTCGCAATTCCGTTCACAGAAAGACCGGAAAGCCGGTCGATAATCTCACTCACGGCAGACGTTGGGTACCCCGGGTTATCTCCAGCGGGTTAAACCCACTTGTACCTGGATGCTGGCATTGACGCCGGGATTGCGGTCGCCCAGCGAGGCAGAGGAGATATGCACGGCGTTCAAACCCACGTCGATGGAGCGCTTGGGGAAGATAAAGTAATGAAAGCCCACGCCGCCCTGCGGCGTAAAGTTCCACACGCTGGTCGAGCCGTCGACGGGAAATGAGGGCGTGCTCGAAAAGCTCGGCGGATACTGGCGGGTAGTGTAGATCAGCCCGCCCGCGCCCTGGAACCAGGGTTGAAAACGTGTCGATTTGGTCAGGATGTTCCAGCGGAAGATAACCGGTGTGAGGCTGACGCCATTATAGGTGCCGCCAGCAACCGGTAAAACGCAGCTGACGGGTTGTCCTGCCTCGATACAGGTAAAGGTCGCCGTATGCGGAGCCGGCGTGTAGGACTGCCAAAGGGGCATGATGTTGCCGCCCAACTCGAATTGGCCGCTGAAAACGCCGGCATGAAGGACCGGCGTAAGCGGCTTGCCCAATTGAACGCCAGCCGAGAGAAACCTGTAATCGGAGCGGTCGCCGACGCCTATGCCCCCACTTACGAAGGGACCAAACTCCCAGCTTCTTGCATCGCGAACCTGAGCTACGGGGCTGACAGCTACCGGACCCGGTGTTGCGGGGCCGCCTGTCGTTTGTGCGGCGGCGGCTATCATCGTTCCTGCCATCAAGACAAGCGCGAAAAGTTTTACGATTCGAGTCAACGTACTTCCCTCCCCTGGATGGGATTTCTGAATCTTCATAAAAAGGCCGCCACAACAGGGCGGCCCTGTGAGCGCCTTACCAGTGCCCTCTTACCGGGTCGCGGCTTCCATCTGGTCGGCGTCCATGTCAAAGTTTGAATAGACGTTTTGCGTATCGTCGAGCTCTTCAAGAGCCTCCAACAGACGAATCATCTGGCTGGCCGCCGAGCCTTCCAACCTGGTGTAGGTGGAGGCAACCATGGTCACCTCGCTCATCACCGTGGGAATGCCGGCAGCCTTGATGGCCGCGGCCAATCCCTCGTGGTCGGCCGGGTCGGAGACGATTTCCCAGGTGTCGCCTTCATCGTTCAGGTCTTCGCCGCCATTTTCCAGCACAATTTCCATCAACTTCTCTTCAGTGGCGGCTGACTTCTCCACGGCAATCAGGCCCTTCTTGTGGAACATGAAACGCACCGAGCCGCTCTCGCCCAGGTTGCCGCCGTTTTTGGTGAAGGCGTGGCGGATCTCGCTTACCGCGCGGTTGCGGTTGTCGGTTAAAACCTCTAGGATGATGGCTACTCCGCCGGGACCGTAGCCCTCGAATGTTACTTCCTCGTAATTAACCCCCTCCAACTCGCCGGTGCCGCGCTGGATGGCGCGCTTGATGTTCTCCTGCGGCATGTTTTCCGCTTTGGCCGCCAGGATAGCGGTGCGCAACCGCGGATTGCCATCCGGATCGCCGCCGCCGCTTTTGGCGGAGATGCTGATTTCCCGGATCAGGCGGGTGAAAATCTTTCCGCGCTTAGCGTCCAGCGCGCCCTTCTTGTGCTTGATAGTGGCCCACTTTGAATGGCCGGACATGGGAACCTCAGAAAGACTGAAATAATGCGGCGCGGGCACGCGCCTGACCTAGTGAGTATACCATTGGGCCCGACGCGCACCGCATGGCCCGCTATCCAACCGACGGCTGAAGTTCGACCTTTCGTGTGACGATTACCAGCTTTGCCGGAGTCAGCTCGGGGCCGTCCCAGCCTTCCTTCACCGCCTCGATATTGATCTCGCCCGCACTCCTGGTGGACTGCACAATCAACTGCGCCAATCCGTTGAAAAGAGAGCGTTTGGGATCCTTATCACTCTCCTGGCAGTTGGGATCGCCGTTGCCCACGCCGAGCAGCACACCGTTACCGGAGACCTTGAAACCGATAAGGTTTGATGCAGTCGGAACAGGCCGGCCTTCCTTGTCCAGCGCCTCGACGGTCACCATCGCCACGTCCTGGCCGTCGGCATTGATCTCGGTCCGGTTCGCTGTCAGCCGGATAGCCACAGTCGCCCCGGTGGTCTCGCGCTTCCCGGTGAGTACGACCTTGCCATCCTTGCTGCCACGCGCCTCGATCACGCCCGGCTCGTAGTTGACCTTCCACTCCACGTGGCCCAGGTGGGGAACTTTCTGAGTGCCCAGGCTCTTGCCGTTCACCAAGAGTTCAACCTGGTCCAGATTCGAGTGAACCCAGACGGGGATTGCTTCGCCCTCTTTGCCCTCGAAATTCCAATGCGGGAACAGGTGCAGCACCGGCTCCTTTCCCCACCAGGACTTGTAGTAATAAAAGGTGTCCTTGGGGAATCCGCACATGTCCATGATGCCGAACTGCGAGTTGATGGACGGCCAACCGTAGGGTGTGGGCTCGCCGCGATAGTCAAAGCCGGTCCAGGCAAAGCCGCCCGCCTCCCACTCGCGCGTAGCGTAGAATTTCCACCACTCCTCTGCCTGCTCGCCCCAGCCAGGATTGTTGACATCGTAGGCGCTTACCGTGTTGCGCAGCTTATCGGTCGAATAGACGCCGCGAGTCGAGACGGCGCTGGCTGTCTCAGAGCCATAGATAGGCCGCTTGGGGTTCAACTTGTGATACTCGTCAGGGCGGTTCAAGCCATAGTTGAAGCCGATGATGTCAAAGGCATCGGAGACGCCTTTCTTGTTGTCTCCGTTCACCGCCGCAGAGACGACGCGCGTGGGGTCCAGTTCGTGGCAGCGCCGCACCATGGTTGCGGCGATTTTCGCGCCCTCTTCGGCCATCGCGTCCTGCAAAACCCACTCTTCGTTGCCGACCGACCAGAGGATGATGGACGGCGAGTTGCGGTAGCGCTTGACCATGGCCTCGAGTTGCGCCATGCCTTCAGGGTTGGAGCTCATCTGCCGCGTCTCGCACATCATCATCACGCCCATGCGGTCGCAGGCTTCCACCCACTCCGGCGTTGGCATGTTGTGCGAGGTGCGTACGGCGTTCGAACCCATCTCGCGCAGCACGCCCAGACGGAAGCATTGCAGACGGTCAGGCAAGGCCGCGCCCACCCCGGCGTGGTCATGGTGGTTGCAGGTGCCCTGAATCTTGAGCGGCTTGCCGTTGAGGAAGAAGCCCTTGTCCGCGTCGAAGACCGCGGTGCGCACGCCAAAGCTCACACGCTCGGCATCGCGCGCCTTGCCGCCTGACTCCACGGTCACAATGGCGGTGTAAAGGTTCGGCGTATCCACCGACCACAATGCTGGGTTGTCCAGAGTAGTCCCACCAATCTCTTCCAACATACAGTTAGCCTGGGGTTCGAGAGCTGTCTCGGTTAATTCAGAGGTTAGAACTCTCTTGCCAGCGGGATCTAGAAATTGCCATGTAACGCGGAATGTCTCGCTCTTTGCGCTTTCATTGACGACCATGGCGCCGAAAGTGAGTAGGGCTGTGTTGCCATGTAACTCCGCGCGCACCCAGCTCTCCCACCGCCCTAAATGCAGCGCATCAGTCTTGGTCAGCCAGACATGGCGGTAGATGCCTGCGCCCTCATAAAACCAGCCGTCACCAAAGCTCGCATCCACGCGCGCCACGATATAGTTCTTCTGGCCATAACTCAGAAAATCAGTGAGATCAAAGCTGAAGGGCGCGTAACCATTGTTGTTGCGGCCGATGAAGCAGCCATTAACGAAAACCAGCACGTCGCGAAAGGCGCCATCGAACTCGATGGTGATGCGCCGGCCCAGATCGCTGGCCGGAATATCGAACTCGCGCCGGTACCAGCCCACGCTGGTCTCCGGGTAGCGGCGGCCAAGGGGTTTGTATCCATGCGAATTCAGCGCCTCGTCGCGCACAAAGGGCAGCTCGACGGCCCAGTCATGAGGCAGGTTCAGGGCGCGCCACTTGGAGTCGTCAAACCCGGCCTTTGCGAAAGCGAATTCGCCAGTCTTGGCAAAGTCACCCTGTCCAGTACCAAATCCCAGATCACGGGCTGGGTCAGTGCTGTGGCCGAACTGAAACTTCCAGCCAAAGTCGAAGAGCAGCCGCTCGCGTGGCGCGATGACTACCGAGGCCTCGGTGGTGTTTGGTTCCGAAGCAGCCGCTAGGCGCCCCCAGGCCGAGCGGGCAACCAGGGAAGAAACTGAAAGAGCCAGCCCTGAGGAGAGCAGGTCTCGACGAGAGATATGAGCCATGAAAAACCTCTTTCCCAGTGAAATCTCACCGTAGACAACCGAAAAATGCCGGTCGCCAGTTACACATGGATTCTAAACCCGGCGGCACGGATAAGCAGACGGCTTTTATCACGACTGAGAATCAAAAATACATCACGTATTACCAACGGCTAGCTTGCAGACCACAACGGGGGAGTTTATCTCATCACAAGGGCGTGAGGCTGATACTCTATGGGCATGAGGTCAGGGGTCCCGGTCTTTCACGATTCCAAAGGCATTCGTAACACAACCCATACGAGTGCCAAGACCGCTTGCCCCCGTTCTTTTCTTTTACGCGACTCCGAGGCTCGGTTACAGCAATGATTGATATTCATAACCATCTGCTCTACGGAATCGACGACGGCTCGCCCGATATTGACACATCCATAGAAATGGCGGAGGAGTCCGCGGCCAACGGCGTAACCCACATCGTCTGCACTCCGCACGCCAGCGAGCAATATCCCTATCTGACCCAGCTCATCGAAGAGCGTTATGCGCAGTTGCGCGAGCTGTTGAAGGGCGAGATGGAGCTGAGCCTGGGATGCGACTTCCACATGACCGCGGAGAATGTGGCGGAGGCTGCGGCCAACCCCCTATGCTACTCCATCGACGGCAAAGGCTACCTGCTGATCGAGTTTTCCAACACTTCGATTCCCCCGCAGATGAACGACGCCATGTTTCTGCTGCAATCAACGGGCTACCGGCTGATTGTGACCCATCCGGAGCGTTACCCCGCCGTGCTGGGCAGGCCGGAGATGCTGGCCGAGTGGCTGCGCATGGGTTGCCTGGTCCAGGTAACATGCGGCTCCCTGTATGGGCGCTTTGGCAAGAAGGCGGAGGCCTTCTCCAACGAGCTGCTGCAGCGCAACTGGGTTCACTTTATCGCCAGCGACGCGCACAACATGAGCTGGCGGCCGCCTCACTTGAGGAAGGGCTACGATTATGTAGCCAGCCACGCCGGCGAGGAGACAGCGCGCCGCTTGTGCGAGACCAATCCGCGAGCGGCCGTGGATGGAGCGCCGTGGCCGGCGCAGCCTGAGCCCGTTGGACTTTGGGAATATGAACCTATGAAGTTCCGCGCCAGGAAGTTTGCCATCCTGCGCGGGAAAAGAACCATCGAAGATGCAGGCGACGATGCTACAAAGGCCGGTAAGCGCGGCTTTTTCAAGAGCATCTTCGGGCGATAGGGGCCTTGTGCCCTCGTGCCTATAGCAACCTCTGTGCCTATGCCGCAACCTTATCCAGTCGCCTATTTCATTGAAAAACAACTAAATATAAATATGACCCCGACGGGACAACTGGATGTATAGTGTTGAGCAGCCTTAAAAACACAATTGAAAATCCGGCTAATTTTTTTGTGTGCATCGGCACGGGCAATGTGAGTCCTTGAATCATGGCTCGCAAGCGTTCCATTCGAGCGATTCATAGCCGAAAAAGGAGATTTCAGATGAAACGTTTTGCCGTTTTAGCCCTTGTTCTATTCCTGGCGGGGACTCTATCCGCCAAGGACGAACAGCATCAGTGGAAGGCGCTGCAGGTCAAGCACTTCACTGATAAGCCAGGCGTGAATTTCACGCCGGAAGACCTTGGCTATCTTTACGACGGGGTGTTAGAGAAGCTGCGCAAGAGCAAGCTCGCCGAGCAGGTCCTGGATGACGGCGCGACGGTGCCTAAGGATATTGCCGCTGATTCCGTGGTGATGGAGGGTACCGTCATCTCCTTCGAGCAAGGGGACCCTTCTTCCCGGAAAACGAGTGCGCATGTGGAATTCAAGCTGTATCGCGTGAGTGACCACCGATTGATCACCACAACAGTTTGGCTGGGCGATAAACTTTTTCTTGCGCAGGTGCGCGGCAATCCATGGTTCTACTTTGGTACTGTCGCTGCCGAAGAGGTAGCTAAGACAACAAAGAAATTGCAGCCACTCTCTTCGTTTCTGCCTGCGGCCCCGGCTGAAGCGGAAACTCCGGCCATCGTGGCCACTGCACCGCAGGTTTCTTCAAACGCTGATGTGTTGACCAACAACTCCATCGTTGAAATGGTTACGGCCAAGCTGCCGGAAGAGGTTATCATCACCAAGATTCAAACATCGCCGAACAATTTTGACCTCTCCACACCCGCCCTGGCGGAGTTGAATCAGAAGGGTGTTTCCGCCGCCATCATGAAGGCCATGCTGATGGCCCCGAAGGCGGTTGCACCTGCGGCGCAACCGGCCAACACTGTTCAGCAAGCAAGCACTGCCCCCGCAAGCGGCGACCAGGTAAATACCTTCACCGGAAAGCTCGAATCCGTCACACATCTCATCATGCATACGCGCTCCTCGGCATACGCCAAGATGGTGGCCGTGGCCGACACCGGTCAGACGCTCACCTTCTACGTCTTCGCCTCCACATCGGTCACCGACGCGAGCGGTAACGACCTGAATAAAGGCGAAAAGTATCTCGGCGGACTTTTTCTCAAGAAGGGTCAACGGATAGAGGTGAAATACTCGGTCATTACCAACGGCTCAAGAATTACCAACGGCCAGTATGGGGCATCCTCGATTCACGCTCTCGAATAGTTCGACAAGAATTTGCGTGTTCGGCTGCTGTGTTGGTTTTGAAATGAAAGGGAGGATTTTTCAAATGAAGTATGTTTCGTACGTAGCCTTTTGCGCAATCCTGCTGTGCTGCCCCACTCTGCGCAGCCAGTCCACTATCACCCTCAGCGCCGATGATGTGAAGTTCCTCAGTGGCTGCGGCGTCCTACAGGGCGATATCAAGGTGATCCCCAAGCTGCCCAGCGATGGTCAGCGCAAAATCATGTTGATATTGCGTAAAGACGGCAGGGTGTGTAGCGACATTAAATCCTATAAAGATACCAGAGACCACTTGAGAAAATACACTCCGCCACCGAGCGTGGTTCCCATGCCGCCAAAAGGGTATGACATGGATTACTTTACGAAGGCTGAATTCGACTATGTAAGCAAGATCAACAACGATCTTCTTGAAAAACTCTTACAGTAAATGAGTAACGGGCGCTAAATACAACTCGAACGACCAGCAGTCAACCGAGCGGGATGGCCTGAGTTGCTTTGCGCTCGTTTGCTAGCGCAACAAATATTTCGTTTGAGCAGTCTCCTATAGCCCCAGCCCGCCATCCACGGCCAGCACCTGGCCGGTGACAAAGTGCGGCCCCGCGGCAAAAAAGAGAACCGCCTGGGCCACGTCGTCCACACTGCCGTTGCGCCGCATGGGCGTTTTGGCGGCAAAATGCGCCGCTGACTCGACGGACTTTTCGTCCAACTCAATCCATCCCGGCGCAACGCAGTTGACGCTGACCTCCGGCGCGAAAGCCTTGGCCATGGTCAGGGTGAGCATGTGCAACGCGGCCTTGGATGCGCAATAGTGTGCATGGTCGGCCCAGGCTTTCATTCCACCCAAAGACCCGATGTTGACGATCCTGCCTTCGGCTGCGCGCAAATGCGGCAGCGCCTCGCGAGCTACCAGAAACGGTCCGCGTGCGTTGGTCTCGAAGGTCGCATCCCACTGCTTGAGGGTGAGCGTGCCGAGTTGCGCGGACTCAAAGACAGCAGCATTATTGACCACGATGTCAAGCCGCCCAAAGCGGTTTACAGTGGCTGCCACAGCGGCACGCACCGATTCCTCGGAACGCACATCGCACTCCACAGCCAAGGCACGGCGGCCAGGACTCTCAATCTCGCGGGCGGTCTCGACTGCTTCGGCGTGGGAGGTGCGGTAGGTGAGGGCCACGTCCGCGCCGGCCCGCGCCAGGGCCAGAGCAATGCCGTGGCCAAGACGCCGCGCGCCGCCGGTTACCAGTGCCGAGTTGCCGCCGAGGGGAAGGCCGGTCATCGCTTTGCTCTGAGGTTCTGTAGTCAATTTGGCTTGGGCGGGCTCGAACCAGGCTGCGCCTCCGGCTGGGCCGGGGGCTTGGCTTCGTCCGGGCTTTTGCCGCCCTGGATTGTGTCGGGGTGGTGCTTGTAGATGGAATACTGCTCGCCGGGACGCCTCATCCGTATCTCGATCGCCATGTTTGCTTTGTCGATCTTGTAGTCGTCCCCAAAGGTCTGGAAGCCCTTGGCAATGATCTGCATCCGCACCGTGTAGCCGATGTTCAGCACGTCGATGATAGCTTTGCCGTCCTCGTTGGTCTTCAGCTCCATATTGCCCTTTTCACCCCCTATCAGGTGGAAGATGACGGCGGCATTCTCGATGGGCCTATCATTCACGTCCCGCACCACGGTGACCTCAATGCGCGCTGTGGGCGGCGGCGCCTTGTACTTTCTGCCGCGATTAGGGGGTTTCTGCTGAGCAACGGCGGTGAGCGACGCGAAGACCAGGCCGAACGCGGCCAAGACGATACCGAGACGAATATGAGAACTGCGCATCATAGGCATCATTGTATATGGTTGCAGACCCCTAGCGGCCAGAGTACCAAATTGCCCCCTCCGCCCGTAAAATGCTGATTCCGGGAATGATTTACGGCAATCAAATTTATATGAGTGAGTCTCGCTCATATTTTTGCTTTCCCTCTTGACAAAATACACCGGAGTTGCCTATCGTTAGCAATTGGAAGGCGAGAGTGCTAGCATATTGCTGGTGAAACTGCTCGCCGGGTCAGTTGCTCCGGATTATGGAACCGCAACCCTTTTATTCCAAAGTATTTACCGTAATTCCAATCAAACTCCGCAGCAGGGCTTCCCCCTGTCAGCGTGTGAAGGAGAATCAAAGCAATGGCATCAGCATCCACAGCAACAAAGTTCACCCCGCTACATGACCGCATCCTCGTCCGCCGTCTGGAAGAGGGCGAAACTATCCGCGGGGGCATCATCATTCCCGACAGCGCCAAGGAGAAGCCCCAGGAAGGCGAAGTCATCGCCGTCGGCAAGGGCAAATCCAATGATGAGGGCAAGGTCTTCCCCCTCGACGTAAAGGCGGGCGACAAGATCCTCTTCGGCAAGTACTCCGGCACCGAGATCAAGATCGACGGCGAGGAGTTTCTGATCATGCGCGAGGAAGAAGTTCTCGGCATCGTGAAAAAGTAGGCGCTCCGCGCTTTAGCGTGGTCAACGGATTTCGCGGACTGACCACTGACAACTGACAACTGTTTAAGGAGAGATACAAAAATGGCAAAGCAGATATTGCACGGTGAGGAATCCCGTCAGGCGATCCTACGCGGCGTTAACACGCTGGCGGACGCTGTAAAGGCAACGCTCGGGCCCAAGGGCCGGAACGTGGTCATCGAGAAGAAGTTTGGTTCGCCGACCATCACCAAGGACGGCGTGACCGTGGCCAAGGAGATCGAGCTGAAGGACCCGATGGAGAATGTGGGCGCGCAGCTGGTGAAGGAAGTTGCCTCAAAGACATCCGATGTTGCCGGCGACGGCACGACGACTGCGACGGTTCTGGCGCAATCGATCTTCCGCGAAGGCGTGAAGACGGTGGCCGCCGGGGCCAACCCGATGGCTCTGCGCCGCGGCATCGAAAAGGCCGTGACCGCGATCATCGGAACGCGCGACAAGGAAGGCAAGTGGACCGATGGCGGCGCCCTGGGCAAACTGTCCAAGCCCGTCAACGAGGGTTCCGTGGCCCAGGTGGGCGCGATCTCGGCCAATGGCGACCAGGAGATCGGCGACATTATCGCCGAGGCAGTCAAAGTTGTGGGCAAGGATGGCGTCATCACCATCGAAGAGTCGAAGACCATGCACACGGGCCTGGAGACGGTCGACGGCATGCAGTTTGACCGCGGCTACCTGAGCCCCTACTTCGTCACCGACGCCGAGCGGCTGGAAGTGATTCTGGAAGAGCCTTACATCCTGATCTACGAGAAGAAGATCAGCGCCATGAAGGACCTTCTGCCCCTGCTGGAGCAGATTGCGCGCGGCGGCAAGCCGCTGCTGATCATCGCTGAGGACGTGGAGGGCGAGGCCCTGGCGACCCTGGTGGTAAACAAGCTGCGCGGCACGCTGAACGTGGCCGCGGTCAAGGCGCCGGGCTTTGGCGACCGCCGCAAGGCGATCCTGGGCGACATTGCCATTCTTACCGGCGGCAAGGCTATTACCGAGGATCTGGGCATCAAGCTGGAAGGCGTGAAGCTGGAGGATCTGGGCAAGGCCAAGCGCATCACCATCGACAAGGACAACACCACCATCGTGGACGGCGGCGGCAAGCCCTCTGAAATCGAGGGCCGGGTGAAGGAAATCCGCGCGCAGATCGAGAAGACGACCTCGGACTACGACAAGGAGAAGCTGCAGGAGCGTCTGGCCAAGCTGGTGGGCGGCGTGGCCATTATCAAGGTGGGCGCGGCCACCGAGACCGAGTTGAAGGAGAAGAAGGCTCGCGTTGAGGATGCGTTGCACGCCACCCGCGCGGCAGTCGAGGAAGGCATCGTCCCCGGCGGCGGCGTAGCGCTGCTGCGCGTTATGCCGGCGGTGGACGAACTCATCAAGAAGCTCGAGGGTGACGAGAAGATCGGCGCCCAGATCGTCCGCCGTTCACTGGAAGAGCCCATGCGCCAGATCGTCGTCAATGCCGGCGAAGAGGGCGCGGTGGTGGTGGCCAAGGTGCTGGAATCCAAGGACCCGCACTTCGGCTACAACGCTCTTACCAACGTCTTCGAAGACCTGGTGAAGGCCGGGGTCATCGACCCCACCAAGGTCGCACGCACGGCGATGCAGAATGCCGCATCCATCGCCGGTCTGCTGCTCACCACCGAAGCGCTGGTTGTCGAGATTCCGGAGCCCAAGCCCGCTCCGGGCGGCGGCCACGGTGGCGGTATGGACGGCATGTACTAGGACAGTGAACAGAGATCAGTGATCAGTGGATAGGAAGTAAGACTACGACTGGCCCGCTATCTCGGATTCAACTGTTTATGATTCGGAAGCAAATCAACAAAAGGCCTCCAGCTTGGGCTGGGGGCCTTTTACTGTGCATCCTGATTTATTGCCTGCGGCCGCAACACAAGTAGCCGCTTATCTCCTCAACCGCCATGCGATTGATCACAGCGGCGAGGCGAAAGCCTCTAATGCCGCTAAGATGCTATTGCGACCACATTCGAGGAGGCCATGGAAGTCGCAGCTGGAGCAGGTAGCGGCCGCGATGAGCGCAACCACCCGGCGGAGAGCCATGAGCGCGGAATCGAAAACTCAGACCAGCCGCAATCAAGGCACACCAGGACATCGGGCGACGGCGTCATGGGAGGATGGCTCAGGGTGCGATGACAATTGCGATACAACCGGATCTCGGCAGGAATTACAGAAAGTGCTGCAGACTGGCATTTCGGACAATTCATGGGATACCCCTGAAGCAAAAACATCAGAAAAAGCAAATTTACAACCTGAGGAAAAATTAACTCTAATCTTTTCAGTACTGTTTTTCAATCATTAATATGCAAAATTGACCAAGAGAGCCTAAATTCTGCAATTTTTGGTAAATACGCTTTGATATTATCAAATATATTTTAAGTTATTTTGGGAGCATTTTCCCTATATCCGTGTTCGGCACTGCGGATACGGCTCATACTTTTCTCACTACGGATTACGCGCTGCCTTGTTCGTCGCAGGAATTACGTTGGACAAAAAAACGCGGCGGCCGAAACCGCCGCGTTGTAAAAGAACCCTGCCGCCTTAGAAATTGATGCGTGCGGCGATTTCAATATTACGCGGCGTGTAGGTGAAGTTGCTGCTGTTTGAATTGCTCGGCACCATAAAACTCTGGCTTCCGGTGCCATTCACACCTGTATACGTCGCCGTGGTTCCCGACAAGCTATACAGGTAGGTGGCCGAAAAGGCAGTGATGTTCTGGTGGTTAGCAATGTTGAAGATGTTGCACATGAGTTGCAGGTTGCGTCCCTTGTCGAAGGTGATCTGCTTTTGCAATCGAGCATCGTCGACTTCGCGGCGTGGGTAACGATAGGTGTCGTACCCGATTTGAGGAATGATGGAAGGACCACCGGTACCGTTCCAACTGCTGGCAATTGCGCCTGATGGCTTGCCGCTGACTCCTGCTGTAAACGGCAACCCGTTCTGCATCTGGAAGCTGTCGTCGAGGCTCCAGTCATTGGCCAGGTACTTGACCCAACTGGTTGTTTTGATGTTCGGGAAGTTAAAGAGCGCATACGCCACGAACCTGTTGGGGATGTTCCAGGTAGAGTTGCCGTAGTTGACCCGGTAATTGCCGTAGGGGTCATACCAGGATTCCGCCGTGCCTTGAGTATTGGCATTCTGCGCGAAGTCGAGCGCGTGTGACCAGGTGTAGTTCGCGTCGAATTGAAGGTGCTTGCTCGAACGATTGAGAATCTCGAGCACCATGGCATTGTAGTTGGAGTTGACGTTACTGATCAGCTCTGAAATGCCCTGGAAACTTGTAGCTCCAGATCCCAGGAGAGCGGTGTTGCCATAGGAGGTATAGACCGGGACGGTCACCGTGGCTCCATTCGCGCCCAAGGGACCCGCGCCGCTTGGGTCACCAGCGATCGTAATTGTCTTGGTGGTGATGGTTGGTTGGGTTGAGGTTGACGTCGAGGAAGTTGGGCAGCTCGCGACCCAAGGCGCCGAGATAGCTCACGGAGGCGAATGTGCCCTTGCCCAAAGAATGCTGGACCTGGAGATCAAACTCTTGGACCTCAGGAAGCTTCAAATTCTTGGCCATGAAGTAGGAGGTTGGTTTGGCAGAGGAGGCGCCGGCCGCGAATATATTCGGGTATACCGGTGCGCTGGCGGTGTTGTCGTACCAGGTTGCGGTGAACTGACCACTCGGGCTGCCCGTGTTAAGGCGTACGTTCTCAATAGTGCCGTTGGTGATGCGGCCGTAATAGATGCCATAACCGCCACGCAGTACGGTGTTTCCCTTGCCGAACAAATCGTAGGAGAAACCGATGCGGGGCCCGAAGTTCATCTTGTTGCTAGGGCTGTTGGCGATGCCGTTGTAGGTTACAAAGCTGCCAATGGCCATAGTGAGGTTTGGATCGGCAGGCGGGATCGTCTCATGATCCCAGCGCAGGCCGAGTTCCAGGGTCAGGCGCGGATTGAACTTCCAGTTGTCCTGAGCAAAGACGCCGGTATCCATCGTGGAGATGGTATAGACGGGATTGCCGAATCCCTGGATGAAGTCGTAGTAGCAGGGATAGGTGCCGGTTGCGTTGTGGGTGGACCCGCTTACGTTTTGCGAAGCGTTCACGTCGCAACCAACGGGGTGAAGGGCTGAAGGAGTCACGCCGTTCTTCATGTTGAGCAGGTCGTTAAAGTAGTTGCCGACCCAGTTATAGCTGAAGTCGCCATTGCTCTTGTAGGTGTTGTTCATCAGGTCCCAGTTGTGAACCGCATCTACGCCGAACTTCAAGCTGTGGTTCCCCTTGCCCCAATAAAGGACGTCGCCAACCTGCCATTTGCGCTCATCGGGATAGGCCACGCGGTGCTCATAGTACGTCGAGCCGGCATTGATGCCGTAGTTATAACCTGCCTCGAGCTCGGGAACGTTCCCAGTGCTGGCGGTGATGTCGGCGTTGGAGTAAGGTGTGAGAGCCTGCTGGGTCTCGTAGTTGAGTTCGCGGCCGTACTGATAGAGCAGCTCATTGCTGATTTTTGGGGTGATAAGGCTGGTGAGCTTGGCCACGCTATAGTCCAGCTTGACGAAATCGTTGCCTTGTGTGTCCATCGCGTAATTGTCAGGGTTAGCGGTCTGCACGCCGGCCGGTGAATCCCAGCGAAGGCGATGGTAAAGCACGCTCACATGCTCCTTGGGGTTGATCTGATAGTCCAGCTTGGGGGTGTTGATCTCCTGATAGCCGAAGCGCGGCGAAAGCCCAAGTTCGGAGCTGGAGGCAAGGCCGAGATCGGTGATTGCAGATGCTCCAGTGTAATTTGACAGGGAGCAATTGGCGCTGCCATAGGTCAGGACGCACCAGTCGTAGGAGGCCTGAACGTAGCTGATGTGCTGGCGCGCGGCCAAGGCGCAGGCATTGATGTCGTTAACAGCGGAGCTGGGAGCGCCGGCTAATGCGCCGGTTGTCGTGTTACAGGTTTCTCCCGTGGACAGCGCGGTCTGAGGCAACGTGTAGAACTGCAGAGGATTATATGGAACGCCAAGCACTGGGAAGACGTGTGTGTGCTGGTCATAGGTATAGATCCAGAAGAGTTTGTCCTTGATCAGCGCTCCACCCACTGTGAAGCCATATATCTTACGCAGGTCCTCCGGCTTGATGTGCGATTTGACATTGACGCCATTCACCAAGGTGGTGACGAAGGCGTAATCGTTCATGGCATTCCAGTTGCTTTCACGGTCATAGAAATAAGCTTGACCGTGCAACTGGTTGGTGCCGCTCTTGGTGACCGATGTGACGACGCCGCCAGCGGCGCGGCCGTACTCCGCCGAGTAGACGCCGGTGTTGATGGCAAACTCGCGGACGGCGCTGCCGGCCGTGGAATAGGCTTCACGGGTGCGCCCGCGTTCCTCAGAGAAGAAGGCCTGATTGTCGTCGGCGCCGTCGATTTCGACGTTGTTGAGAAGTGTGCTGATGCCGCGGACGCTGATGAGACCATAGCCGGAGGTATCCACTGTGACGCCAGGAGTGGTGAGGGCAAGAGCCGACCAGCGGCGGTTGTTGATGGGGATTTCCTGCAGCGCTCTCAAGTTCAGCGTGCCCTGGAAGTCCGGCGACTCAAGATTGAGCACCGGCGCCTGTTCGTTGACCTCGATGGAGGTGGTGGACGCGCCGACCGTCAGACGCGGCGTAACGTCTGTCGACTGGCCAACCAGGACAATGACGTTATTGGCGTGGAAGGTGGCAAAGCCGGCCGCGACAAAAGTTACTCGATAGGTGCCGGGCTCCAGCAACGGGGCTTTGTAAAAGCCGCTGGCGTCGGCGGTGAGCTTGATTTCGGCATTGGTTCCCATATTGTGGATGGTGACGGCGACATTGGGAACAACGGCCCCAGAGGGATCCAAAACTGTCCCGGAAATGGAGCCTTCGGTGGAAGTTTGTGCGTTCAGGGCAACGGTGCCTAAACATACGGCAAGAGTGAGAAACATCAGGCAGAAGATGCTCTGACGGATTCGATTCATAGTCATGACGGCTCTCCAAAATACTTCTGGTGTTGAGAATGCGCTGGATTGGTGATCGGCAGCGCCCCTTGGTGAACAACAGGCGCAACGCGTAACGCGTTGAGCATAAGGAACTCCTTGCACCTTTGGTTCTGGCGGCTTGTGCAAGCGACAAACCGCCCTTGGGGGTGCCGCAGATGCAAGCTTCCCCGTAAAGATGAATTTAGCAAGCCAAAATTAAGGCACTGTAAATGTTTGAATTGCTGCGGTTTCTGTGGGCAGTCGAACCGGACCGAGGCCATGCAAAACATCCTCCCATAAGCAGTTAGAGCGTCATCACAGCCCAGAGACAGGTCTAAGTTCTCTTTTCTCCTGCCCTCTCGCGGCTTTGGCCAGAACCATAGGTCACTAGCTTCACTTCAGTGAAAATCCAGCTCCTGCCACCACATTCAACTTCCCGAGCCCATGTGCCCTTCGGACGTACGCCAGTCTCTGCAGGCGCATAAATACTGCATAAACTACAGCCTCCAACCAAGCAAAGCTGCCCTCCATACTCTGCGTTGCGCGGTGCGCCTAACATCACTCATGATTCGTAGCGACAGCGCGTGTGTATTCAAAGGGAAGCCAGTATACCCCATGCTATTTAGAGGAACAATAGTGGAAAACACGTCTGAAATACGGATAAAAGAGACGTAGAATTGGTAATAATCGTGCGAAATTCGCCACCGCATACCGCATCATGGAATGCTAATCAAATCTGTCAGCGATTACCAGCCTTAGTCCACTCGATGCGCAGGCCCGTGCGGAAGTTAAAGGGCAAGCTGGGATAGCCGATGGGAGCGATGTGCTGATTGTTGGTGAGGTTTTCCGCCTGGCCATAAACGCCCAGCCAGGGAAGCAGCTTGAAGCTGGCGCCCAGATCCAGCTTGGCGTAGCCGAAGTCCAGATTCCTGTTGGGCAAGACCAGTGAGTTTCCCTGATTCACGTCTTCGTAACCGAGAAAAGTTGAGTCGTCGCTGCGGCTGGAAAATGCCGAGGTGAAGACTCCAGTGAGCCGCTTACCCGTATAGCTGGCTGTGAAGAATCCTGTGTGAGGCGGACGCCGGAAAGGCCGCGCGCCTTTCAACGGAGAGTAGATGCCGACGGGGATACCATCAAAAACTGGCTCATAGCCGCCGAGCAGCGCCGCATTGTCGCTGGAAAAGGAGCGCTGCACCACCGAATCCAAATATGTATAGCCGCCGCGGAAGAAGATGTTCTTGCCGATGCCGCTCTCGACGGTAACCTCGGCACCCTGAGCGCGAAAGGCGAGCGAGTTGAGGTCCAGCGAGTAGGCGTTTTCACTTTCTAGGGTAGACACCAGGGTTTGCTGCTGTTGAGTTGTCAGGTTGGGCAGCAGCGTGGGAACCAATGCCGCGCCTACACCTTCAATGGCCCGGCCGAACTCGTTATGGAAATAGGTTGCGCGAAAGAGGATGCGCTGACCCCAGAAGGCCTGCTCCCCGCCGCCCTCCCAGGTTCGCGTCGTTGGTCCCTCGATGGGGGAGATATTCATCTGCTGAATCGTCGCCTGACCGCCCGGTTGCCCCTGCAGAAAATCGTAGAGGGAACCAACTTCATCTGTCAGCTTGGGTTCGCGCACGCCTTGCGAAAAGCTGGCGTTCAACCGCGTTCCGCTGAAGACGCCCTTCCGCGGCCGCAGTGCATAGAAGCTCAGGCCGGCATGAGGCGTGATGCCGTTTCCGATCAGCTGGTAATGCATCACGTCCATGCCCAGCGTATAAAACAACCGTTCCTTAAAATCGCCATGCGCGCCAAAGATGTAGTCGTAGTTGGTGCGATTCTTTCCGAGGTTGATGGAGTATACAGGCTCGCGTTCGACCCCGCGCTCATTCTCATAGTGGAAACTGGCCAGCAGCAGCAGATGCGGCGTCAGGCGATAATCTCCCTGGTAGAGAAACTGGTCGCGATTGTTGATGATGTCCAGCCGGTTGGGATAGACGCTGCCGCTGTAATCCAAGAGCGCCGGCCCCATAGCGCTATAGCCGTTGGCGCCCTGGATGGTGACCGGCAGACCGTAGTAATTGCCGGCAATGGCGGCGCCGGCCGGATACCACTGCTGGGATTGCTCGCGCTTGCGTGTCAGGCCATACTGAAAGCGATTGTGAAAGTCGGCCGTAGTCTGGTTCTCCAGCGTGGCCCCGACATACAGATCCTGATCGCCCTCCTTGCGGTCATCGCTGATGTGATAAAAGTCCCAGGTGTTGGGAACGCCGGTGGCATCGACGCCATAGTGAACCGTGCCGCGAATCTGCGTGCTCCCGCTGGGCTGCCAGCCGAGGTTGGCCGCCGTGGTTGCGACGTGGTACTCGTCCATGGGCAGATTGTTGGCGGTCTGGAGCCAACTGAAGGCTCCCAGGTAATCCAGCTTGTTGTGCGCGCCGGCCACCTCCAGCTCTTCACGCGAGGTGGAGAGATTGCCGGCATCCGCCTGTAAGAGGACCGACGGATAGCTGGTGGTGCCGCGCGGAGTCGTAAGGCTGACCACGCCGCTGGCCGCATCGGCTCCATAAAGGCTGGAGTCGGGGCCACGATAGACCTCGGCGCGCTCGACAGCCGTGGTCGAGAGCGGTCCAAAGTCGAATTGTCCGCCCAAATCGCCTACGCTCACCCCGTCGAGGAGAATTTTATTGGCGTCCGAATCGCCGCCGCGGACAAACAGCGAGCTCTCCGCCCCCAGTTGGCCTGTCTGCACCACAACCGTTCCCGGCATCAGGCGCAGAGCGCTGGTTAGGTCGTCGCGCAACATCAGATCAAGCGGCCCCAGTACGCTGGTGGCCTCGCTGGTCTGCGGCTGGGGTGTAGGAGTTCCGGTGGCCGTGACCACGATGGACTCGCGCACCCACTCCGGCTCGAGCACGATGTTGCGCTCGATTGAATCGAGCCGCCCGGCATAGAAGCCCGGCGTCTCCAACTGGCGGAAGCTTTTAGCTGAGACCAGCAGAAAGAAGCGGCCCTCAACGCCGGTGATGATCTGAAAGCTTCCGTCAGCGGTGGAAACTGCTGCGCCGACGGCCTTGCCGCCGCTGATGAGAACCACATTTGCGCCGGTGACCTTGGCGCCCGAGGCGTCCGTGACCACTCCACGGATGGAGGCAGCCGGGCAGAGAGCTGCGCCGGCTGTGAGCAGAAGCAGGGCGAACGCGGCATATAGCGCGCGCGACAGGTTGCAGCGAGAGAAGGATTGCAGGTAAACAGGCATGATGATTCCTTCGTTCCCCTCGGAACGCAAGCGGGTTGAGGGCGCGAGGACCGGTCTCCTGACTTGCGCCTTTCCAGCCACCTTCCCGCAGGCGCGCCCAGAGGGGCTCGCCATGCAGTGGTTCAAGAGGGGCTTCCGTGACGTACGGAATTTCCCTGGCTGATTCCCTGCCCTGGCCTATGGTACGAGCCGTTGGGCCGGGGCGCTCACAGTTGCGGGGCAGTGGCGGAGTTTCACCGCCTTCCCGAGCATCCTGGCGATTGCCGTGGTAGTTTGCGCTGCCATTTGCAAAGGCAGCCGTAACGGCACAGAACAGATTTCCATGCCAACCATTTTTATAGACGGATAGGGGCATGATGTCAAAATGTGCGGAGCAAAGAAGTTTGCTGGGTCACAAAAATGTTTTATCGGGCTGCAATGCGGGAAGGAATGGTGACCCCGGGAAGACTCGAACTTCCGACACGCAGTTTAGGAAACTGCTGCTCTATCCACCTGAGCTACGGGGCCACATGAGATACGGGGCCACAACGCAACACTACACTATCAATAGGTTAGCATCAATCAGTTTACAGGCAAGAGGGGATTTTCGCGGAGTGCGTGCTATTCTTTGATTGAGGTTAATCAATACCCATCAATGAACACCATCAAGCGGCTCCCCATTACCAAGGCGCGCATCAATCTCGGCCAGATCGCCCGGCGGGCGCATAACAACAACGAGTACTTCATTCTAGAAAAAGGCGGGATTCCCGTCATCGGCATCCTGTCGGCGGATGAGCTGGAAGACTATCTAGAATTGCGCAACCCCAGGGTCAAGGCCTCGATTGCGGCCAGCCGCAAAGACCGCTCTGCCGGCAAGACCCGTCCCGCCGGTGCTCTGCTGGCTGAATTAAAGCGAAGCACCGTCCGCAAGACAGCATAGTCCACCCATGGACACGCCCACATATACCGTCCTCACTACCGCGCACTTCGACCGGCTGTTGAAGAAGCTCGCTGCCAAGCATCCCGGGCTTGTGGAGCGGTTTGAAGAGGCGATCACGATTCTCACCATCGACCCGCACAACAAGAGCAGAATGTACCCGATCAAGAAGCTGCGTAGTGTTCCAGCGGGAGAAGGCCAGTATCGGCTGCGCTCGGGAAGATTCCGCTTTCGCTATGACATTGAGGAGCGCGAGGTGCTGCTGCTGTATTGTGGGCTGTGGCGGGAGGATATGTATTGATTACACCCCCAGGTTCCAAAGCGGGACCTGAGGCACGCTCCTTTGTGACTCATAGGAACTGCACCACTGCCGGTGCAATTCCCGCGCCTGGGTTTCGCCTATTTTTGCCACTGTGAAACGGTTATGTTATTGATCCCATGCAGGTTATCTGATTTGGTTTTCGGCTTAAAAGGCGAAAATTGGATAAACTTTTGTTGCATTTTGCGCCTACGGCGGAGCTAACTCATGGTTTATGAGTTGGTTGCGGAAGCGTCGGAGGCGAAAAGATGCGGTTTTCAACTGTCCGCATATTCGTTTTCAGTTGTCAAGGATCAGAATGGTATTGCCTTTTGATTGCTTTGATTGTGCGCCGAAGTGGGGAAATAATCTGCAAAGGACTGGCCATCCAGGCGATGACCTGCGGTGCGGGGACTGGCCGTCCAAGCGGAGGCGCGCTTCGCGCATGGGGTTCGTGGTTTCCCACCCTTCAATCACCCCAACGACGAAGACCTGTTGTTACCACCCCAAGAAGCAAAAGCCACTTCTTGGGGGCCCCGGTCGTTGGGGACCCCGATATCGCATATTGCGCGAAGGATAGGGCACCCGTATCTTGGAATATTGAAGCTCCCTCTTCTAAACTCCTTGCATAGGATTGGGCGTCCCGCTCATGGTTAGTATCTGATCCAGTCTCCGCGAGAACTCGGCTATCTTCACCCAATAGATTATCCAGAGAATGAGGTGCGCTATTGCAGCGAATATTCCCAAAATGGGGATGATTGCGCATACTGCACATACGCACATCGCAATGCCTATTGCCTTTCCCGGCTCTGGTTCAACATTTGGAATACCCCTCGCCCGAAACTCTTTGCCCAAAGAATCTGCCAATCCAATCACGACAAAAAACTGCCAAACGAGATTGAATAAAGGCACAAGCAAAAGCCAAACCAGTCCCGGTTGCATCGTTCTTGATGTGACGGAACATTTACTTAACGCACGAGAGAGAGTGAGGATGTAGAAGATGTACAACAACAAAATGCCAACAAACATAATAAGAGCAAGCATTCCAACGATAATTTGAATCGTCGTTGTTGTATCCGTGTCCATTAGATTCTCCTTTTGTGTCGAAATTTCGAAAATAAGCTTAGCATAGCCATTCGCGACAAGCAATTGAGATTCATTGCCACAGTGCAATATTGATGTATAAGCGTCTATGGCACCTATTTTTCCTCAGCAAATATAGTTTTCAACCGTATCTTGGCTAATTGTCAAAGCTACTCCTCAACTAGAATCAATTCAGCCATGGCTGAATTCACGCACCTGCACTTGCACACCGAGTATTCGCTGCTGGACGGGGCTTGCGACCTGGCCAAGCTGATGGAGCGCGTGGCCGCTCTGGGGCAGAAGTCTGTCGCCATGACCGACCACGGGAACATCTATGGGGCGGTGCACTTTTTTGAGGAGGCGAAGAAGAAGGGGATCAAGCCGATTCTGGGCTGCGAGCTCTACATCTCGAAGAATGAGGACCACCGCCAGCCCGGCGTGGGAGACGACAACAACCACCTGCTGGTGCTGGCCGAAAACGAGGAGGGCTACCACAACCTGATACGGGTTACATCCGAGGCTTCGCTGCACGGCTTCTATCGCCGGCCGCGCGTGAGCAAGCGCTACCTGGCGGAAAACGCGAAGGGCCTGATCGGCTTCTCCGGCTGCCTGAGCGGAGAGCTGTGCGAGGAGCTGGTGGCGGGCAACTACGAGAAGGCGCGCAGCGTGGCGCAGCAGTATGAAGACATCTTCGGCAAGGGTAATTTTTATCTCGAAATTCAGGACCAGGGGCTGGAGCAGGAAAAGCAGATTCATGAGGCGCTCTTCCGGCTGGAGCGGGAACTGGGAATTCCGCTGGTGGCCACCAACGACTCGCACTACCTGTGCGGCGACGACGCCGGCGCCCACGATGTGATGCTGTGCGTGCAGACCGGCGCAAAGCTGCAGGATAAGGAGCGCTTCCGATTTGACGGCGACCAGTTTTACGTGAAAAGCGCCAAGGAGATGGCGCAGCTTTTCAAGGATTCGCCGGAGGTATTGAAGCGGACGATGGAGATTGCCGAGCGGTGCGAGCTCGAGCTCAAGCCGGTAGACGATCCATTTCCTTTGTTTGCCGTGCCAGAGGGGCACACCATCAACAGTTACTTTGAGCAGATCTGCCGCGAGGGCTATAAGAAACGTCTCGACACGACGGTACGCAGCCTTGCGGAGCGCGGAGTGCTGCGCTCGCCGGTGCATGAATATGATGCGCGGCTTGAATATGAGATTGGAATCATCGAGGAGAAGAAGTACGCGGGATACTTTCTGATTGTGTGGGACTTCATCAAGTATGCGCGCGACCATGGGATTCCGGTGGGTCCGGGGCGCGGATCGGGAGCCGGCTCGCTGGTGGCGTATTCGATGGAGATTACGAATATCGACCCCATGCAGAACGGGCTGCTTTTCGAGCGGTTTTTGAATCCGGAGCGAAAGGAAATGCCGGATATTGACGTGGACTTCTGCATGAACCGCCGCGGCGAGGTGATCGACTATGTGACGCGGAAGTATGGCCGCGACCAGGTGGCGCAGATCATCACCTTCAACACCATGGCGGCCAAGGCGTCGATCAAGGATTGCGGCCGCGTGATGGACATGCCGTATGGCGATGTGGACCGGATTGCCAAGCTGATTCCGGCGACAGTGGGCATGAAGATCGACAGGGCCCTGGAAGATGTGCCGGAACTGCGCAAGGCATACGAGAATGACAAGCAGGTCAAAGAGCTGATCGACACGGCGAAGAAACTGGAGGGGCTGGTGCGCGGCTCCGGCGTTCATGCGTCGGCGGTGGTGATTGCGCCGCGGCCGCTGATCGAGCTAGTGCCGCTGTCCAAGACCAAGAACGACGAAATTGTAACCGCCTACGACATGGACGCCATCGCCAAGATGGGCCTGTTGAAGATGGACTTCCTGGGACTGACGACGCTGACGGTGATTGACGATTGCCTGAAGCTAATCGAGAAGATTCGCGGCGAGAAGCTGGACATCGGAGCGATTCCGCCGGAGGACCCGGAGACTTACAAGAAGGTTTTTCACGCGGCGCTGACCTCGGGGATCTTTCAATTTGAATCGAGCGGAATGCGCGATGTGCTGCGGCGTTACAAGCCGGATACGGTGGAGGATTTGACGGCGCTGAACGCGCTGTACCGTCCGGGGCCGATCCAGGGCGGGATGATCGACGACTTCATCGAGCGCAAGCTGGGACGGCGCAAGGTGGAATATCTGTTGCCTGAGTTAGAAGAAATTCTCAAGGAGACCATGGGAGTTATCGTCTACCAGGAACAGGTGATGAGGATATCCAACGTGCTCGCCAGTTACTCCATGGGCGAGGCCGATGTGCTACGCAAGTCAATGGGCAAAAAGGATATGGATGTGATGGCCCGGCAGCGCAGCCGCTTCGTGGACGGCGCGGTGGCGGCGGGTCACTCCAAGGAGACGGCGAGCGATATCTTCGACCAGATGGATAAGTTTGGCGGGTATGGCTTTAACAAGTCGCACTCCGCGGCCTATGCGCTGCTGGCCTATCAGACAGCCTATCTGAAAACGCATTACCCGGTGGAGTTCATGTCGGCGCTGCTGACCTCCGAGACCTCCAAGCCCGAGAACGTCGTCAAGTACATCGCCGAGTGCAAAGAGATGGGCATCCCCGTGGAGCCGCCAGACGTGCAGGTTTCCGGAGCGCAGTTTACGCCGCACATTACAGAGAAGGGCCAGTCGATCCGCTTCGGCCTCGCTGCGGTGAAGAACGTAGGCGGCAACGCCATCGATTCGATTCTCAAGGCGCGCGAGGAGGCGGGCGGGCGATTCAGAAGCATCTGGGAGTTCTGCGAGAGAGTCGACCTGCGCGTAATGAACAAACGCGTGCTCGAATCGCTGATCAAGGCCGGCGCTCTGGACTCGCTGGGCAAGCGCGGGCCTCTGATGGCCGCCGTCGATAAAGCGATGGAGCAGGGGCAGAAGGCGCAACGGGATTCGGCAAAGGGGCAGAGCGGCCTCTTCGGGCTCTTCGATGAGGGACCGAAGGCGGGGCGGGAAACCGGCAGCGACCTGCCCACAGTGGCCGATTGGGAAGAGAGCGAGCGGCTCGCCAATGAAAAAGATGTGCTGGGGTTCTTTGTCTCCGGGCATCCGCTGGATAAGTACGTGGAGAAGCTGCGCAATCTGGCGGGTGTGATTTCCGTGGCCGAGGCGCTGGAACGCAAGCCTCCGGAGAGGCGCTGGGGCCAGCAGTCGGACTCCGCAGATGAGATTCAGGTGGCGGGCATGATTCTGGGCCTCAGGGTGCAGAAGAGCAGGCGGGATCAGAAACTCTATGCACAGGCGGCTCTAGAGGACGCCACTGGCAAAATCGACATGATCTGCTTTTCGCGGGATTACGAGCGGCTGGCAGAGCGGTTGAAGATTGAGGCGCCGGTTCTGGTGTATGGCGTGCTGATGGGCGACGAGGACGCAGCGCCCAAGATTGCCCTCAGCTCGATTCAGGCTCTGGAAGAGGTGCAGGTTAAGCTGCCTACCGGGGTGCGGATCCGCATCAATATGGAGCGCGCCGCCGAGGAGACGCTTGTCGCCCTCAAGAACGCGGCGGATGCAGCGCCGGGACCGGGCAAGGTCTTGCTGCATCTGGAAAGGAAGGGCGATTACACAGTCATTCTTGAGCCCAAGGGGATGAGCGTGGCTGCGGATCGCGGCTGGGTCGAGCGCGTTGAGCAGCTATTGGGCAAAGGAAGCGTGCAGGTGCTGGGATAGAAGTAGAATTCCCATCTAAATAAACAGGATTTCGACAGAATCGTACATACTGCCACTTCTAAGTCTGGTGTTGCATCTAAAATGGCAATATGTCCCCTTCGTTGTCTAAGCGTCACGCTTCGCGGACGCCTCCGCCGGACGATACCGGCCATGAGGCGCTCTACCTGCGCTCTTTGTGCGACCGCCAGGTCAACGTTCAGGTCAAGATGCGCGACGGCGAGACGGTGCGCGGCTGGATTGAGTACTTTGACGAGGGGATGTTGCGTCTGACTCGCGAAGGCATGCCCAATCTGTTCATCTACAAGCACCAGATCCGTTCCATTACAGAGGTGGGCAAACTGGCCCCGCGCCGCTCCAAAGCTGCTGCTCAGATAGCAAACGGATCCGCTAAGAACGGAGCGGTTTCGTGAACATGGCTTCAGATTGGGTCTGGGTTCCTGCGGCCACGGCCATCGCCCGCGAGGCCGGCGCGCGGCTGCGCGAGTTCTATTCCCAGGGTGTAGTAACCGAGTACAAAGGCGATGTGGACCTGGTGACGGTGGCCGACCGGACGGCGGAAAAGCTGATTCGCGAGCGGCTAAGCGAGGTCTTCCCCGAGCATGGAATCTTCGGCGAAGAGGGTACGCGCGACCGGCTTGATGGCGAGTTCCGTTGGTATGTAGACCCTCTGGACGGGACCACCAACTTTGCTCATGGCTTTCCGCAGTTCTGCGTCTCCATGGGTCTGGAACAGCGGTCAAAGGGCCTCGCACCGAGCGAGGACGGAACGATGGTGGCTGCGGTCATTTACGATCCGCTGCGGGACGAGCTCTTTGCTGCCGAACGGGGACGTGGCGCGCGGCTCAACGGCAGGCCAATGCACGTTTCTAAAACGCCGGAGCTGGCCGAGGCGCTGGTAGCCACTGGCTTTCCCAGCCGCAAACGCAACGAAAGCCCCAACATTCACTTTTACCATGAGTTCAGCCTGCGCTCTCACGGCGTGCGGCGGGCCGGCTCGGCGGCGCTCGATCTGGCCTATGTTGCCGCGGGCCGCCTGGATGCCTTTTGGGAGTTCAATATCAATCCCTGGGACACGGCAGCCGGCTATCTGCTGGTCGAGGAGGCCGGCGGGAAGATGACGGGTTTCTCCGGGAAGCCTTTTCGGTTGAACAGCCGGGAAATTCTGGCCTCCAATGGGTTGATTCACGCCGAGTTGGTGGGCCTCTTCGCGGATATGTTTGCCGGACGCAATCTAGCGCCCATCCCCTCGCCCCGGGAGTTTGCAGCCCGGCGAGCGGCGCGCGCGGCGTCAGCGGGTCAAGTCTGATGAAATAGGCAAAATTGCCGAAAATGAGCCTTCACAGGCATTTCAGGGTAATCTCCGAGTGGCCGTCGTTCGCCCGGAACCACAGAATCTGCCAGCTTGGAGCTCAATACGCAATGGCTGACGGGCAGTAATCCAAATGGTGCATGTAAACTTCTGTCGAGGGCGGATCGAAATGAAAAGCGCACTTCTGCTAGTGACAGTCTTTGCCGCAGGGTCACTTCTTACATGGAGTCAGGAAGACCAGACTCCGTCCAAGCTTCTTACGGCAGCGCGGGAGCAATCGGACATCTTCAACCGCGCGCAGCATCCGTTTCTGCTTGAAGCCGACTTGACAGTGCAGCTTGCAGTGCCGGTGCAGGGACACCTGACGATCCATTGGCAGTCGAAGAATCACTGGAGGCGTGAATTGGAATTCGGCGCTTACAAGGAGAGCGTTGTGCGCGTGGGCGAATGGGAGTACACGCTGCGGAACGTAGGCTTCGCTCCGTTGCGCGCCTCGCAGGTGGTTGAACTCCTCAAATTTGCAAGACAAAATGCCCAAATAGTCGCAAAGAGCGAGAAGACGCACAAAAGCAACGGAGTGGTGCTGACTTGCATAGACCTGGAATCGACCGGAACGAAAGGACACTATGAGATGTGCGCTGATTCCGCAACGCACGAGATTTTGAGTTACAATCCGTGGCCTTACGGCCTCGATGGCGGGAGAGCAGTATTCTCCAACTACGCCGGAATTGAAGAGATGCAGTTCCCCAAGCATCTGGAGTTGCGAATGGACAAAGGGTCCGTGGTTACGGTAAACATCACGAAGCTCGAAGACCAGGCGCTCGATGCGAATCTACTAACACCACCACCGGGTGCAACGGAGCGGAGGTACTGCGAGGTCATGACCGCGCCGGTCTTGATCCAGAAACCAGATTTCGCAAGACTCGGAGGCTTCTGTGGAGAAGTGCACGTGAGATTTCAGGTTACAGTTCTGACGGATGGGTCCGTTGGTGCAATTCAGGTCATCGGTCAGAATTCGACAGAAGCAGCAGATTGCATCCGGAAGCTATGGAAGGACACGCGATACAAACCAGCCATGTGCGGAAGTGAGCCGGTAGTTGCCGATGAGCAAGTTGGCCTGGATTTTACTCACTAGCTCTCTGGTATGGTGCCACGTGCTGAATAGAGTCAATTCCGCCACCTGCGTTTAATGTGCGGTCCAGTCTCTAACTCGGAGTTCCGGGTGGATGGTCGCTTATTCAAACATTACCTCGCACAAGCAACTCCGATTGCCAAGCCGTGGACCTTGAAAAAGCGGGGTTCGTGCCAAAAACAGGGTCTGAGTGTGTTCAAACTGGCCTAAAAAGCCCGTTTGGTGGCGAGTTTAGGCCCGACGGAAGGCGAGGGCCGCAAAGAGCAGCGAGGGCAATCGAGTTCCGTCGCGCATTGTGGTTCGCTTTCGGAATCGATACGAGGAAAATCAGCATCCAATTCCCGTAAAGCAATTGTAGCGAGGGGGATGGAGTCAACCTCCGGCCTCCTGTGCTACTATCAGCGTCGAGGATTTAGTTCCCCGGGAGAGATTTAAGATGGCATA
Organism: Occallatibacter sp.; assembly: GCA_050012015.1. Classification (GTDB taxonomy): domain Bacteria; phylum Acidobacteriota; class Terriglobia; order Terriglobales; family Acidobacteriaceae; genus Telmatobacter. Next base: position 528,246 of record JBEKHZ010000001.1, read on the forward strand.
CGTCATTGCAGAACCCTGTATCGGCACCAAGGACACCGCCTGTGTAGACGCCTGTCCGGTCGATTGCATCCACCCCAAAAAGGACGAAGACGGCTTCGGCAACTCCGACCAGTTGTTCATTGACCCGGTCGAGTGCATCGACTGCGGCGCCTGCGTCCCTGCCTGCCCCGTTTCGGCTATCTTCGCGCAGGACGATGTGCCGGCCAATTGGGCCAGCTTTACCGCGAAGAATGCCAAGCACTTCGGCCGCTAAGCTGTTCCCGGCCGCTCGCTTTCATCCAGCTTTGCAGGCGCGCATCCCCTAACCGGGGTGCGCGTTTGTGTCTGCGTTGAAATAGTTACCCGACCAGCTCCATTCCCGCATCGCGCGCGGCAACCCGGTCGAAGGTGAGGGTTCCCTCGCACCCGGCCGCGTGAGCGCAAGAAGAGATCATGCAGTCGGCAAAGTCCACGTTGCCATGTCGATACAAGAACAGAGCCTGACGAACAGCCTCAACTCGCTCGACGACAATCTCTTGTCTGGTAAGAAGCAGGTGCAATACCTGAGAAATGCCGTCACGCTTCATCCCATAGGAATCATCCAAGACCCACACGAGTTCCAGAACCACAGCCAGTCCAACCCAGACGGGATCAGAAGCCGAAAAAGATGCCAAGACCGCCTCTGCTCGTGGACTTTGTACGGGATCGTCCTGCGTGAAATAGCGCACCAGAACATTAGTGTCAATGGCTTTCATTGAGGAGATGCCTTACCTTGCCTGAATGTTGGCCTCAATTTCAGGTCGGATGCCATAATCGCTGCGAGTCTCAGCGTCCAATCTCGCCGCATGTCTGAGCACAGCCAGATTCATCTCTTCAATGGAAATGGGATGGTCTGGCTTGGGAACGCAGCCTTTCATCTCCATGATCGAGCCGGTCTTGGGCCGGAGAACATACTCACCGTCTTCGACCTCATAGAAATCGACCCGGACGCCCGGTTTTAACCCAAGAGCCTTCCGAACCTTGACGGGAATCGTGATTTGGCCTTTAGATGTCATCTTCGCTGTCGGCATCTGTATTCCTTTCAATGCCCATAATACCATACTTTTTGTGAGATGTCTTACTATTTATACTAATTCCTTACTGTTAGGTAAGGAATTAGTATTGTGTATATCCATAGGAAGGCCGTAATGCGAAGATAGTAATCGCATGAGCCTGCTCTCCTCTGAAGCCGTGATTTTACGCACCTGGCCGGTCCATGAGGCTGACCTGATCGTGAGCTTTTTCACGCGCGATTACGGCCGCCTGCGCGGCGTGGCCAAGTCGGCGCTCAAGAGTCGCAAGCGCTTCGGCGGGGCGCTGGAGCCCATGACGCTGGCCCGCGCCTGGTTTGCCGAGCGCCATGGGCAGGAGCTGGTCCGCCTTGACCAGCTGGAAATCATCAGCTCACCGCTCTCCTCCCCTATCGACCCCGTACGCATGACCGTGCTCAGCTTTTTTGCCGAGCTGCTGGACGAGGCGCTGCCCGACCACGACCCCCACGAAACGATCTTCCGCCTGGTCGGCTCTGTGCTGGAGCAAACCACGACAGAGCAGCCTTGGATGCCGCTCACCTACTTTCAGCTCTGGATGACCCGTTTGATGGGCCTTTTGCCGGACATTGCCCACTGCACGGCCTGCGGCGAATTGCTCGCGGCCGGCGAAGCCAGCTTCGACGCTTTGGGCGACGGCTTGTTCTGTCAAGTTCATCGCAACGGCAACGCCAGCGGCCTTTCTGCCGACTCCTGGCAACTTGCGCAGCGCATGTTGCGTGCGCCGGTAGCGGCCTTTGCCGCCGAACCCTGGCCCCGCCGCCGCGCACAGGACTTGAGGCGCTTCACCCTCCAAGCCCTGGAACGTCATCTGGAGCGCAAACTGCGCTCGGCAGAGGCGCTGGCGTGGTTGTGAAGCGGATCGGGCCTGCTAAGCAGGACTGAAAGACTGATAGAATCGAGCCAGTCCTATCCAGAGAGAGTTGCTCGTGCATTCATCCCAGGTTCTATCCAAATCGAAGACCGCTCCGCTCACCTTTCAGGAGCTTTTGTTCCGCTTGCAGAGCTTTTGGGCGGAACGCGGCTGTGTCCTCCAGCAGCCCTACGACGTGGAAGTGGGCGCGGGCACCATGGCCCCTGAGACCTTTTTGCGCGTGCTGGGACCCAAACCCTACAAGGTAGGCTATGCGCAGCCTTCGCGGCGTCCTGCCGACGGCCGCTACGGCGAGAATCCCAATCGCCTCTTCAAGCACACCCAGTTTCAGCTCATCCTCAAGCCGCCGCCGGTCAACGTGCAAGAGCTGTATCTGGAATCCCTCGAAGCCATGGGCATCGACCTCTCGCAGCATGACCTCAAGTTCGAGGAGGACAACTGGGAGTCGCCGGCCATTGGCGCCTGGGGAGTTGGCTGGCAGGTGATGCTCGACGGCCTGGAGATTACCCAGTTCACCTACTTCCAGCAGTGCGGCGGTTTGGAGCTGGACCCCATCTGTGCAGAGCTGACCTATGGCATGGAACGCATCGCCGCATTTTTGCAGGATAAGGACTCGATCTACGAGATTGTCTGGGCCGTAGATCCTGAAACCGGCGAGGCCATCACTTACGGCGACGTCCGGCTTCCCGAAGAGTTGCAGTTCTCGGTGTATAACTTCGAGTTTGCTGACGTGGACAAGCTCTGGGAACACTTCCGCCTCTACGAAGCAGAAGCACAGGCCATGCTTACACGGGCCAGTGAGTTGTTTGCCAATGAAAACGCGAGCGCAGTCGAAAAGCGTCGCTTTCCGCTGCTGGCAACTTATGAACTGGCGCTCAAATGCTCGCACCTCTTTAACCTGCTCGACGCCCGCGGAGCCATCAGCGTCACCGAGCGAGTGGGCGTCATCGCCCGCATTCGCAATTTGGCTGTCGGCGTGGCCAAGGTGTACGCATTGCAACAGGTGACTTAGCGAATCAGCCGAGTTTTCAGTTCCCTGTTCCCTTTTCTCTAAATTCTTTTTGCGGAAAGTAATACACGTTATGGCTGACTTTTTGTTGGAGATTGGGCTGGAAGAGGTTCCCGCCCGCATGATTGCCGGGGCCGAGGCCGAGTTGGGCCGCCGCGTGAACGACTTGCTCACGCGTGAGCGGCTGCTTACCTCCGGGGCCAAACTGACCACGTACTCCACGCCGCGCCGTCTGGCCGTGCTGATCGAGGGCGTTCTGGCGAGCCAGGCCGATACCAAGGAGCAGTTGACCGGTCCCTCCTGGAAGGTTGCCTTCAAGGACGGCAAGCCCACACCCGCTGCCGAGGCCTTCGCCAAAAAAGCCGGCGTCGCGGTTGCGGCTCTTGAGAAGGTCTCCCAAGCCAAAGGCGAGTATGTTGGAGCCACAGTGAAACGACAGGGACGCAAGACAGTGGAGCTGCTGGCTACCGAGCTGCCCAAAGAAGTTCTCGGTCTCTATTGGGCGAAAAACATGTACTGGCGCACAGGCAAACCGGAACGCTTTGTGCGGCCGGTGCGCTGGGTCGTTGCCCTGCTCGACTCCTCTATCGTTCTCCTGGAAATTGCCGGCATCAAGGCAGGCAACACCAGCCGCGGCCATCGCGTGCTGCACGGCGAGAAGCCGGTAGTGATAGCAAAGGCAGCGAATTATGCAGAATCTCTTCGCGCTGCCAAAGTCGTCGTTGACGTGGCCGAGCGCCGGCTTGCCATTCGCAATGCACTGGATGCGGCCACGCGCACCGTTGTCGGTGCCCGCTGGCGCGAGGACGGGCCGCTCATTGAAACAGTCGTCCACCTCACCGAGTGGCCGACGGTGGTCCTCGGCGATTTTGAGCCTGAGTACCTGGCCCTGCCCGAAGAGGTTCTGGTCACCGTCATGCGCGACCACCAGAAGTACTTTGCCGTCGAGGGCCCCGAAGGCAGACCTAATATAGCAGGCAAGCTCCTGCCGCATTTCCTCGCCGTACTCAACACGCAGGTGGACGCGGAAGGCGAGGCTATCATCCGTCACGGCAATGCGCGCGTCTTGAGAGCCCGCTTCAAAGACGCCCGCTTCTTCTGGGATTTCGACCAGAAGACGCTGCTCACGGCGCGCGTCGAGAGCCTCAAACACGTCACCTTCCAGAAGGAGTTGGGCAGCTATCACTGGAAGACCGAGGCCAATCTCGCCGTGGCGCGTAAACTGGCTGCGACAGTGAAAGCTGCGGGCGTTTTGTTCGATGAAGCAGCACTGCTCAAGGCCGTCGAGCTGGCCAAGACAGACCTGACCACCGAGTTAGTGAAAGAGTTCACCGAGTTACAAGGCATTATCGGAGGACTCTACGCTAAGGCTCAGGGACTCGGCGATGTCGTCGCGCAAGCCATCTATGCGCAGTACACGCCGGCATCGACAGAAGATTCGATTCCGAAAACCGTTGAAGGTCAGTTGCTGGGACTTGCCGATCGCGCCCAGACCATCACTGCGATGTTCGGCATTGGCAATGAGCCAACCGGCTCAAAAGACCCATTTGCACTGCGCCGTGCGGCCAATGCGATTATCAAGATTCTGGCCGAGTCGGGATTGCCTCTCGCGCTCTATACCGTTCTCAATACCTGCGATGCGGACACGATCAACAAAGAGCAGGTTGCAGCCTTCCTGCGCGAGCGTCTGAGCTTCTATCTGAAAGACGTGCGCGGCTTTGCCTACGACGTGGTCAGCGCCGTGCTGGCCGCTGGCGCTGACGACGTGCGCGACGCTATAGCCCGTGCCGAAGCGCTAACCGCCGCGCGCCAATCCGCCGATTTCGCCGCCATCTCCGCCGCATTCAAGCGCATCAAGAACATTCTGCGCCAGGCCGAGGAGAAGGGATTCCCACTCGGCTCGTCCAAGGATGTAAAGCTTGCTCCGGAGGCGCAGCAACTTGCGAATGCCGCTGCCGCGCTTGCTCCTAAAGTGGCCAATCTCCGCCAGCAGCATGCCTACGGCGAGGCGTTGGCCTTGATTGCCACACTCCGCCCGGTTGTGGATGCTTTCTTTGACAAGGTGATGGTGCTCGACAACGACCCGGCGATTCGCGGAGCGCACCTAGGCCTCATTGACGAGGTGTTGCGCGGCTTCTCCGGCATCGCCGACTTCAGCGAGATTGTGACGGCGTAGCGGATTGACTTCCAGGTCCCAAAATCAGGACCTGGGCACCAACTTTTCCTGTGATTTCTCGCTGCATCCCCGCCTCTTCCCGCCCGTCTACAATCAGTAGAGATGTCCGACACACTTTATCTGAGCCTGTGGTATCCGAATCTGCGCATGGCCGCGCTGGCTGACAAGCTGACGGCGGTGCTGGGTGCCTTTGCCGCGCATGGCGGAGAGAAGCGTATTTATTCGGTAACTGTCTGGCCGGTAAGCTGGAACGAGTCTCCGGTCTTTGAGCAGGTCTATGGACGCAGAGTCAGAGCGGCCGGTATCGGAACTGATGAGAACGTTACTGTTGAGCTGGGCGTGGAGCCGCGCCTCGCGGTCGAAGACGCGCTCGAGCAGCTGCATGAGGATTTCGCCTACGAGTTTCAGATCGGCTGGAGTTTGTGGGAACTGGAAGAGCTGGCTTCACCGCAGGTGGCTCGCTGGGTCAGGCAGCCGCGGCTGGTGCGGGTTGTAGGCTTCGGGCCGCTCTTCGACGAAGGAACATACGAGGCCGATGGGCACATCCGCATCGACTTCGGCTCGGATACGCCCTTCCTGGAAGAGGATTTAGAGCTGGATTCCGTGGCCGCCCGGCACGTTGAAGAGAATGTGCGCCAACTGGTGATGTTGACCGCGGCCGTCGAGAAAGCCTCCGGGGCCACGGCGCGGATCTTGTGGAGCGAGTTGGGCGAGAGCCTGGCGGAGCGGCTGGCTGCTCGGCTATCGACGCTGGTTGGGGGAGCGAACTGACGGTGCGACTGACCATTGAAAAGATGCGGACGCTGGTGCTCGGAGCGGCGGTTCTTCTGCTGGTGGCGCTGGCAGTGTTTTTTGCCGTGGGCAAGGGCAAGAATCCCTTCAACCGGCGCGACCTGCCCCAGCGGCTAGGGGTTGATATTCAGCAGGAGGCCAACGGGGTCACCTACACCCAGGCGCACGGTGGCCGCACGCTGTTCAAGATTCACGCCTCCAAGGTTGTTCAGTTGAAGCAAGGCACCGCCATGCTGCACGACGTGAAGATTGAGCTATATGGCGAAGACGGCAACCGGGTGGACCGCATCGAAGGCAGCAATTTCGAGTACAACCAGCAGGCTGGCATTGCGGTTGCCACCGGACAAGTGGAGATCACGCTGATGCGGCCAGGGGTGGCTCCAGCTATCGCGCCCAAGGCGTCGGCTGGGCAGGCGGTAAGCGAAAGGCTGAAAGGCGCACCTGTAGCCTCCGTAGCCGAAGCTGCCACGCAAGGCGAGATTCGTGCGACAACCCGCGGCCTCATCTTCAATCAAAAGAGCGGAGTGGCTAGTACCAACCAGCACGTGGATTTTTCCATGGCGCAAGGAACGGGCAGTTCGATGGGGGTCACCTACGACTCCGAGCAGGGCCTCCTGGTGCTTGACCATGCGGTAGAGCTGACCACCCGGCGCGGCTCGCAGACGGTTCAGATTCATTCCCAGCATGCGGAGTTCGAACGTAGCAGCCAATTGTGCCGCATGCGCGAGGCCACGGCTAACTTCCAGGGCGGAGAGGCGAAGGCCGGCGACGCGAAGGTGCTCTTCCGCCAGGACGGGTCGGCGGTGCGGCTGGATGCAGTGAACGGCTTCACAGTCGCGACAGCGACCGGCGGCCATCTCGCAGCGCCCACTGGGCACATGGAGTTCGATGAACACAATCAGCCACGCCACGGCCACATGGAGGGCGGAGTTACGTTGGACTCTGTGACTGATGCGGCAGGACGGCATCGGCAGTTGCACGGAACATCTCCCACGGCGGAGTTGGAATTCAACTCACAGGGCCAGCTACGCCTAGCACACCTGGAACAGGGCGTGACCATGGACAGCCAGGAACTGAGTCGGGTTCAGGGCGAACCGTCAGCCCAGCAGTTGCGCTTGAATCGCCATTGGCGTTCGTCTATCGCCGATGTGGAGTTCCGTGAATCCGGTCATGCGCAAATCGAACTCAGCGCTGTGCACGGAAAAGGCAACGTGGTGGTTACGGGCGAGAGCCAGCGCGGCCAGGGAGCGGTTGTGCCCTCACGGCTTTCGGCCGACGACGTGACGGGGATATTAGGGCCGCATTCGGTGTTGACCGGCCTGAACGGCGTTGGCCACGCCAGCATCGAAGAGACCACCGATACGGGAACCCGGCAAACCACCAGCGGCGACCGGTTCACCGCGCATTTCGCGGCGACAGCACCAGCTGCTAATCACGGCCCGGGCAGTGAAACGCAGCTTCAGTCGGCTACCGTCGAGGGTCATGTAGTGCTGACGCAGACGCCGGCGGCCAAGCCTGGCGCTCCGCCGCAGCCAACTATGCGCGCTACCGCAGGCCGCGCCGATTACGATGGTCAGGGCGAATGGCTTCACATGACCATCACGCCGCGCGTTGAAGACGGCGCCCTGCAACTTACCGCCGACAAGGTGGACTTTGCGCGCGCTTCGGGTGATGCCTTTGCACACGGTAACGTAAAGGCGAGCTGGATGGATTCCGGCGCAGGAAACAACGGCCAGCAAAATAAGCCAGCCTCAGGCCAGGGCATAGTGGCTCTGGGCGGGCAGGGACCGGCTCATGTCGTCGCAGCTGAGGCGCAGTTGCGCCACGCAGTCGGCGGAACAACCCGCGAAGCCACCTTCCGCGGTCATGCGCGCTTGTGGCAGCAGGCCAATTCGGTAGCCGCGCCCATGATTGTTCTCGACCGGGAACGGCAAACGCTGCTGGCGCGCACCACGGATGCATCCGAGCCGGTTCGCGCCGTGCTGCTTAACGCGAGCGTAACAGAACCCGATAGAGAGCAAGGAAAAGCGACTCAGCCTTCTGTAATCCGCGTGCGCGGAGGCGAGCTGAAATATTCCGACGCCGATCGCAAGGCGGTGATGCACCCCGGCGTTCTGGGCACCGTGGTTACGGAAACCGGGACGGCAACCTCGGTCTCGAATGAGGTTGAAGTTACTCTTCTGCCGGCGAGCACGGTCAAGGAAGGCGGCCAGGCTCAGGTGGACAACATGACGGCTCGCGGCCATGTGGTTTTGACCAGCGAGGGCCGGCGCGGAACCGGCGAGCTGTTGGTCTACACCAGCGCCACGGGCGAGTACGTTCTGACCGGAACCGCCGCCGTGCCGCCCAAAATGTCCGACCCCGCCCGGGGAACGGTGACCGGCAAGGCTTTGATCTTCCATGGCCGCGATGATAGTGTCAGTGTCGAAGGCGGCGAACAGAAGACCACGACCGAGACTACGGCGCCGAAGTGAAGGGTTTTGCGCTGACTGAAAGGATGACGGAATGGAATTTACGACCAAAACGACCGAACAGGATTATGTCGCGGCATATCGGCTGAGATTCAAGCCGTTCTTGATGGTTCTCAACGTCGCATTCTTTGTTGTTTTTGGGCTGGCTTTGTATTTGTGCGTTATCGTATTCATCATTGAACCCGGTTCCCCATGGATTTACTTCTTTGCTTTTATGCTCCCGTGTCTACTGGGATTCAAGATGTATATTCCATACCTGGTGCGCAGAATATATCGATTGCGTCTGAATCAACAGGGGGAGGCGATCAATGAACTCACGTCGAAGGGTATTTCTAAAAAGTCCTATGAAGGATCATTGTTGTACTTTCCTTGGACTGTTTGCAGCGGCTGGCGGGAATCCCGAAGGGTCATCATCGTCATAGCTCAGTCTGGCATTTGTCTCGTCTATCCCAAGGCTTGCCTGACCACAGAGCAGCAGATCGAACTGCGCGGCATCCTGACCGCATCCCTACCAAAGAAGTAATATGTAATGACAGGATGATACGTTTGATGAATACATTGATCGCCGAAGGCATCAGCAAGAGCTATAAGGGACGGCAGGTGGTACGCGCGGTGGACCTGAAGATCTCGCGCGGCGAGGTGGTAGGCCTTCTGGGGCCGAACGGGGCCGGCAAAACCACCATCTTTTACATCATCGTGGGACTGGTGGCAGCGGAAGCCGGGCGCGTGCTGGTTGACTCCACCGAGATCACCGGAATGCCGATGTACCTGCGCGCGCGCAACTTTGGGATTAGTTATCTGCCCCAGGAGCCTTCTGTCTTCCGCAAGCTGACGGTTGAGGAGAACATCCTCGCGGTGCTGGAGGCGCAGTCTCTCGACAATGCGGAGCGCAGGGCGCGCACCGACCGGCTGATCCACCAGCTCAACCTCGGCCATATTCGCACCACGCGCGGCTACGCACTCTCTGGTGGCGAACGGCGCCGGGTGGAGATTGCGCGCTCGCTCTGCATCCAGCCCAACTTCATCCTGCTTGACGAGCCCTTCAGCGGCATCGATCCCATCGCTGTGCTGGAGCTGCAGAAGATCATTTTTGACTTGAAAGCCAGTGGTATTGGCGTCCTAATCACGGACCACAATGTGCGTGAGACCTTGAGCGTTACTGACCGGGCTTATATCATCGCAGAAGGGAGGATATTCCGCGCCGGTACACCGCATGAACTGGGCAACGACGTGGAAGTGCGACGGATTTATCTGGGGGAGGGTTTCACGCTGGGGTGATGAAAGTCTCCGGCAGTCAAGATTGGAAGACGTTAATTGTATTTGCCTGCGTCAATCTCTCAAGCAACTTTGCCGTACTTTGCATTCCAGAGAGAGATTCCCGGATTGAGAGCTGCCCAATCCGGTACGACTGTATCAATGTGTGACATTTTGACCTTTAGCTTTTTTCTTACTTCAGTACTCTGATGTTGAGTCCAAACGGGAATTCAGGCTCCATTTATGACGGTGTTGAACCAAAATTTAAACGTCAAGCTATCGCAACGGCAGATCCTGACTCCTGGACTGATGCAGATGGTGAGCGTTCTCGCGCTCAACAAGATCGAACTGAAGGAGATGATCGATGCCGAAATGGTGGAGAATCCCGTCCTGGAGGAGATTGACGAAACGGTTCCTCTGCTGGATGAGGTTGCGAGCCGCGAGGAGAGCCTGGCTCGCGGAGTTGAGGAGCGCATCGTCGAGGAGCCCGCGGCCCCGCCCCAGGACCCTTTTAACGAGGTTGACTTCGGAACGTACTTCAAGGACTACCTGGACCCCGGTTATCGTACACAGCCGGAGTACGAAGAGAACGAAAAGCCCTCGTATGAAAACTTTCTCTCCCAGCCTACGACTCTCTCCGATCACCTGGCGTGGCAGTTGGGAACTCTGACCCTGGATCCGGCTTTGCTCGAAGCAGCCGAGTTCGTCATCGGCAATCTGAACGAGGACGGATACCTGTCAGGCAGCGAAGAAGAACTGGCTGCGGCCTTCAGAAAAACCTCGGACGAACCGGAAAAAGCAGCAGCAGTGGAGTTGCTGCGCCGCGGCATCGACCTGGTGCAGCACCTTGACCCGGCCGGCGTGGGCGCCCGCGACCTGCGCGAGTGCCTGCTGATCCAGATTACCGCCCAGCAGCATGAGTTTGCCCATTTGTTTGCGCAGAGAAGGGCTGGCACGGACAGTCTGGAAGAGGATGTCCATCGCAGCTTCCGCGCCGAGGCCGAGGCGCGCATCGAGGAACGGCGGCGCTGCATGGAGTTGGCCGCGCTCATCGTAGACCGGCATCTGCACCTGTTGCAGAAGCGTGACGTAAAAGACCTGGCGCGTGCTGTCCAGATCACCCCCTCCGAGGCGCACGCCGCCATCGACTATATCCGCACTCTTGATCCCCGGCCTGGGCGCCAGTACAACCGCGAGCAGTCGCGGCTTATAGAGCCTGACGTAATGTTCGTCAAGCGCGACGACAACTGGGTGGTCACTATGAACGAGGATGATATGCCCAGCTTGCGGCTCAGCCGGCGCTACCGGCAAATGCTCACCTCGGAAAACACTGACAAAGAGGTGAAGGAGTACGTGAAGGAACGCTTCCGCTCCGCGATGCAACTCATGCGCAACATCGCCCAGCGCAAGAGCACCATCCTGCGTACCTGCGAGGTCATTGTGCACCGCCAGCAGGATTTTCTCGAAAAGGGCATTGAGGCGCTCCGTCCCATGATGATCAAGGAAGTGGCTGAGGAGATCGGCGTTCACCCCTCGACGGTCAGCCGCGCCGTAGCCAACAAGTACGCCCACACACCGCAGGGAGTCCTCGAGTTGCGCTCCTTCTTTTCCGAGGGTTCGCACGGGCCCGAGGGAGTTGATACGCCGCTGCTGGTGCTCAAGCGCAAAGTTCGCAAGCTCATCGCCGAGGAGAACTCGCAATATCCGCTCACCGACGAACAGCTGGCTTCTATGCTGAATGATCAGGGCATCAAGTTGACACGCCGCACTGTAGCCAAATATCGCGAAGACATGAACATCCCCAGCACTCATCAGCGCCGCCAACGGGACGCGTAACGGCACTGGAAGTTCCCGGTCCTGCTTTTTGCCTTTTAATCGCCTCAAAAACGAGCCTACAAAAAATGGAATCACCCAATTTTTCGCAACAAAACCTCTATCTCTATGCATAGCTCTTTTGTCGCGCCGTGGTCCGTTCATTATGACCACTGAAAAACTGACAACTGAACCCTGTTCGATGTAGAATCCGTAGTTCTCCAGCCGGAACATCCTGCTGCGAGAACAAGGAGCGGAGGTTGACATGGAAACTGAGTTCACAGCCAGGAAAGTTAAAATCTCCCGCGGGCTGCGTACCCAGGCCGCGGAGGGGATGGAACGAATTGCCCGCATTCTGGGCAAGAGCGCGAGCGCCGGCATTGTCTTCAGCGCGCAGAAACATCTGCAGATCGTCGAGGTCACCATTCAGGCCCGGATGCACACTTTTGCGGCCGAGGGCAAGGCCAACACGCTGCAATCGGCGTTGCACCATGCCCTCGAACACGCTGAACGCCAGGCCCGCCGCCACCGGGACCGCAGAATGGCAATCAAACGAAAGCCCAAGCAGGAGAAGGCGCTCGCCGCGCTTCCTGCAGTCCGGACCAAATCCCGCGCCGTACAGCCCGAGGCACAAGTCTCTGAGGAGCAACCAGTCCTCGCCGCGGCAAAAGCCCGCGCTGCCATTGCGGAGCGCTTCTTCCCTGCCCCCACGGCTGTCGTTGAGCCGCGCATTGCCATCGGTGGTGAAGCGTTTGCCGTCAAGCCCATGACCATCGAGGAGGCCGTAAAGGATGCCGAGTCCCACAACCGCGACCTGTTCATCTTTCACAATCTCTCTAGAGTGCTGTTTGTGCTTTACCGCCGTCGCGACGGCCAGTTAGAACTGGTGAAAATTCCGCAGAATGTATGAATTACCTGATTCAAGGGGGTATTCTTAGCCTGCAGGGCCGGATGCGGACCTGCCATGCATCGCGCCAAATAGAACGGCGGGGGCATTTCGATATCTTTGATTAGATGTTGGCGGAGCATGTCACCAGCCTCCAGGAGCGAGGGCACGAGCTGCGCCAGGGACCGCTGCTTTCGCCTCCTTTACAGTCCCCGCAGGCCCAGAAGCTTGCCGAGCTGGGCAGCTGGAACCTCCCACACAAGGCATGAATTGGCCCTCCGCATGATCTCTTTGCTCTTCGCCGAGATAGAGCGAAAGAGCCGCCTTTCGGTGTAGCATGAGCCCATGACGTCTTCCAAGCCTGCGACCCGGTCGGCCTCCTCTCGCCGGGCCGCCAAAACCGTCCAGAAAGCCCCCAGCAAGGAGCTGGTCATTGTCACCGGCATCTCCGGCGCGGGCAAGGCCTCGGCCCTCAAGGCATTCGAGGACCTGGGCTATCACGCCGTGGACAACCTGCCGCTGGAACTGCTGCCCGACTATGCCTCCCTGGTGGAAAAATCCGCTGAAATTCAAAGCGCAGTGATCGTGGTGGATGTCCGCGAGGGTCAGATCCTGGACCGCCTCCCGGAGATTCTCAAGCAGGTGAAAACGTTGCTGCGCACGCGCGTGGTCTTTTTGGATGCGCAGGACGCGGTGCTGGTGCGGCGCTATTCTGAGACGCGGCGGCCGCATCCACTGGGCCGGCAGGAGACCGTCTCCCGCTCCATCGTCGAAGAACGGCAACTGCTGGACCCCATCCGCAACGTAGCCGACACGCTGATCGACACCTCAAACTACAACGTGCACGAGCTGCGTTCCAACATCCAGGACCGGTTTGGCCACGACGAGGAGACTAAGCGCCTGCTCGTCAGCTGCCTGAGTTTTGGCTTCAAGAACGGCGTTCCGCTGGATGCGGATATGGTCTTTGATGTGCGATTCCTGCCCAATCCTCACTTTGTGCCGGAGTTTCGCAAGCTCACCGGCCTGGACCCCAAGGTGGCCGCCTATGTACGCAAGTTTCCGCAGACCACGGAGTTTCTCCGCCGGGTCACAGACTTGCTGCTCTACTTGCTTCCGCACTACATCGATGAGGGCAAGAGCTACCTGACAATCGCCTTTGGCTGCACGGGCGGCCAGCATCGCAGCGTGATGATGGTCGAAGAGATTACTGCAAAACTGAAGCGCGCCGGCTACCAGGTGAAGGCGCTGCACAGGGATGCGCCACGGTGACCGATAACCTCATTCTGATTACCTTGCTGGTCAAGCTGGGCGTGGCGGCTTCGGTGGCCAGTGTGCTGGCACGGGTCACCACCTTCCGGCGTCTCTTCTTTGCCGAGCAGCGACGGCGCAGCCAGACTTTGGCGCTGCTGGCGTTTTTCCTTGTGCCGCTCACGCTGGGCGTATGGATTCGCCTCGTAGTGCCCAACTTCCTGGCGGCTGACATCTCTTTTGAAACGATCATCCTGCTTGGCTTGCTGGTGGGACCGGAGTGGGCCATGCTGGGCGGAGTTGTGCTCGCGGTGCCAGCCGTTTGCTACCACGAATTTCTGGCCCTGCCCTTCAACGCCGTATTGGGACTGACAGCCGGCCTGCTGGGCCGCTTCGTCGACAAGGAAGACATCTGGTCCTTCACGCCCTTTGTCGACCTGAGCCTCTATCGATGGGTGCGCCGCAACCTGCCCCAGCCGGGCATGGACCGACAGATTCTGATGCTGGTCCTCATTGCCGTCATGGAGATGATCCGGGATTGGATTGCCTACGAGTTTCCCCACCGTCTCTTTGCGCTCATCGCCAGCCAATGGTGGTTGCAGGCGCTGGTCTGGCTCAGCGCGCCCATCGTGGTGGGCATTGCGCTCAAGGTTTGGAACGCGCTGCGCATCGAACTCAAACTGGAGGAACAGAAGCGCCTGCTGCTCGAAGCCCGGCTTGACGCCCTGCAACGCCAGATCAATCCGCATTTTCTGTTTAATACTTTGAACTCCATCGCCTCGCTGGTGCGCGTCAAGCCGGAGCTGGCCCGGGAGATGATCGTCAAGCTGGGCAACATTCTGCGCGCCTTGCTCAAGGAGCACGACAGCTATGTGCCGCTGAGCGAGGAGCTCAAGTTCACCGACGATTACCTGGACATCGAAGTCGTCCGTTACGGCGCAGGCAAGCTGCGAGTGGAAAAGGAGATTGACCCGCGGACGTTGGGGGTTCTGGTGCCCAGCATTCTCCTACAGCCGCTGATCGAGAACAGCATCAAGCATGGGCTAGAGCCGCGCATTCATGGCGGCACAGTCACGCTGCGTAGCCGCCTCGAAGGCGACCGCGTGCGCATCGAGGTAGCCGACGACGGCGTGGGCATGGTCAACCGCCCGCCATCTGCGCTCAGCCGCAGCGGTGGAGGCATCGGCATGAAAAACGTACAGGAGCGGTTGGAGGTGCTCTACGGAAACGAGGCCAGGTTTAACGTGGTCAGCAATCCGGGACGCGGGACGCTGGTCACGATTGAGATTCCGGCGGAGCTGGCGGGGTTGCGCTAAGATGGAGTGCCGATTGAAAGAGATGCGCTTCTTTTGTTGGCACGGGCAGTCAGCCATTCTACGTATTCATCTTTGATTGACACACCGGGCTTTCGGGACAGAGGACTTCGCGTGGCGAGATAATTGAGCCACGCCTCCTGATCTTCCGCAGTGGCCTCTGCGATGACAGGATTGATCGGGGCTGCTACTGGAAGCACCTGCTTCTTCTTACCCCCGCTGAAAAGCCAATTCCGCTCAAAGATTGCCAGCGCAATGACACCGAAGCGAAGCACTCGATAAAACGGGATAACACCATGCCCCATTCCGTAGAAGACGATGATCGCGAGACAGGCCAGGTGGGTCAGGATGACCGAAACAATCGACAGGGAGACACCCGTTTTGTGGTCGGCATCGATCAGAAGCCATACGAGAAAGAGGTGGTAAAAGACAAGGATGAAAGTGTAATTGGCCCACGGCCCAACTGGCACAAGGGTTGACGCCATGTATCCGAGAAAGGCACAAACGAGGAATGCAACCAGGTCTGCAGCCTTCACAAACCTTGTAAGCAGTCTAACCAGAGACAAAATCCCCATCACATCCTCCGTATCTCCACTTTCACACTGATCACAGGTTGTGCAGATGAGTTAAAGCCATAATTCCATTTCTACTTTGGCCTGTCAATGGAAATAACAATTTAGGAGCCTGCGCGAATGTTCGTTTGTATATCTGTCAGACTCTAAAGCCCCGGACTACAACCTGAATGAGTTTTCCACAGGCTGTAAAACCGTGCCCTTTCAAGAACGGATAAACGATTATCTGCATGAGAGACACCGCTACGTCCCGGTTCCAGCCATGACCACGCCGATGGTGCGGAGGATGAGTTGGATATCCAGCCAGACGCTCATGTTTTCGATGTAGGTCACATCCAGCGATATATAGCTGTCGAAGGAGGGGTCCTGGCGAGCCTGCACCTGCCACAGGCCGGTGATCCCAGGGGCCACATCGAGCCGGCGCAGGTGGTTCAGTTTGTATTCGCGCACTTCGCTATCGATAGGCGGCCTGGGACCGACCACGCTCATATCGCCGCGCAGAACATTGAAGAACTGAGGGAACTCATCCAGCGAATACTTGCGCAGGAAGCGGCCCAGCTTGGTAATGCGAGGATCATCGGAAATCTTGAACAGCAGGCCGTCACGCTCGTTCCTATGCAGCAGGCCGGAACGCTGCTTTTCAGCGTCGCTGACCATGGTGCGAAATTTGAAGCAACGGAAGATGCGGCCCTTTTTGCCGATACGATTGGAGATATAGAAGACCGGCCCAGGTGAATCCAGCTTGATGGCGATTGCGACGGCCAGCAGCAGCGGCGAAAAAAGTATCAATATTATGCTGGAAAAAATGACATCGAAGCCGCGCTTGAGCAATAGCCTGAGCTCGTGCACGTGGCCGGTGTGCAGGGGAATGGTAGGAAAATAGCCGATGTATTCGATAGGGCTGTTCACGGTGAGGCCCTCGTACATATCGGGGACCATGCGCAGGTCTACGCCAATCACGCGAGCTTGTTCCAGAACATCCGTAACAACACCTCTCTCGCAGGCGGTGGTGAAGAATATCTCATCCACAAACTTGGCGCGCACATTCTGAAAGAGCGTATCGAAGGAGCCCACTATATCGCTGGGGTTTACGGTAAAACGGGAATCGGCGTCTGATAGCCGGCCAGGCGCCGGAGCTTCAATGAAGCCCATGAATCTGTATCCCAGGTGGCGGATGCTCTCCAGATAAAAACGCAAAGCGATGGCTTCCGGCCCGGTGCCGACGATTAGCACGTTGCGCGTGCCGATTCCACGCTCGAAGCTGCGGTAGAGCAGCATACGATAGACCAGCCGGCGCAGGCCAAGGCCGACCGTAACCAGCCCCACTGTGACTAAAACGATAAACCGGGAAATATCCTCGGCTTTCACCATGTAAAGCAAGCCGGCCAGCATCAAACCAGATGTAAGGCAGGCCTGTGCGCTGAGGCGCTGTTCGTGGAAGATGTTGATGAGCCGGGTAGGCGTATATAAATTCAACCGCCGGCTGGTGAATATCAGCGAGACGGCGAAGAAGCATAACAGAGCCAGCAGGGTGCCCATGGGGCGGTTATGGATCAAAGTGCCATGCCAGAACCCTCTTGCGGTCGTCAATGGGTCCTTTTGCACTTTGTAAAGGGTGGCAAGCACCACAGATACGAGAATGGTAAACGCATCCATGGCTATCCAGAACTTAACCTTGCCCCGCAAGCCATGCGAAGCTACCTTAGCATGCCCAACTGACCGCGCCTGCGGGGAAGTGGCCGATGCGGATAGCTTTTGCCAAAAATCTGATGTTGCCATACGCGTTACGCCGACCTCACACACTCAAACTGTAAGGACGATGGGGGGGGGCCGGAATTACCGGAAAACGTCCTATTTGTAATAAACCATGCTCGAAAAGAATCCAGCCCTAATAACGGCAGACAGAGTTTCCCGTTCAAGGCTATTGCTATCAGATTAACTCAAATCAACAAAACACAATGGATGTAAACCGCTCCTGCTGAATAAGATCTCTTGAATGAGGATTATACAGCACTTGAGCATCTGAAGAACAGGTGCAATCACCGGCTCTCCCTGAAATGCCCACCGGCTACACTTTCGGTTAAGCCATCTACATCAGGATCACCCGGCGTAACAATTACGGCAAGTAAAAAACAAAAAGCTATAGTTACGAAGTGTGAACATTTTATTCCGAAGGTAATGTATACGCATCCAGGGCCAGAAATTGCTGAATATCCGGGTCTGAAGAAGCCAGGAAGCCCTGGAGGGAGCCAAAATACTGAGCCCGTCCTTGATGAAGGAAGAGGACCAGGTCGGCCAGCCGCTCGGCAAAGCGCGTGTCGTGGGTGACCACGATGCTGGTAAAGCGAAGCTGGCGCTTGAGAATCTCGATCAGGTCACCGAGAATGCGGGCGATGATGGGATCGACCATGGTCGTCGGCTCGTCGTAGAGCACCACCTCCGGCTTGGCGGCAAGGGCGCGAGCGATGGCCACAGCGCGTTTGCGTCCGGTGGAAAGGCTGGCCGGCAGGCTATCGATCACGTCTTCGGCGCCCACCAGGCTGATGAGCCGGTCCACCGACTCCAGAATCTCGTTCTCGTCCATGCCACCGCGCTCGCGCAAGGGAAAGGCCACGTTTTCGCGGACGCTGAGGGAATCGAAGAGAGCGCCGTTTTGAAAGACCATGGTAATGCGCTTGCGGATGGCACGCAGGCCCTCTTCGCTTAGGGTGGTAATCTCCTGGCCATCAACGCGGATGGAACCCTCATCCGGGGTAAGAAAGCCCATCAACATGCGCAGGGCAACCGACTTGCCCACGCCGCTGCGGCCCAGGATGCAGAGGGTTTGGCCGCGATCCACGTAAAAGCTCACGTCCTCCAGTACAGAGCGGCCGTCAAAGGAGATGCCCACGTGGCTGAAGGAGATGAAGTGCTCCTGCTCCGGGGACTGCTCCGTCATGGAGAGAAATTCGAACGTAGGCATAGAATCAGATTACGCGACCGGAGCGATTATGAAAATACGATATGTGGTGGGCATTCTGCTTGGCTTGTATCTTCTGGCTTTGACCGGCTTTTTTGTGTTTCAAAGGAGTTTTTTGTACTTTCCGAGCCATGACCATGTCTATTTGAGCGACGCACACGCGAACAGTGCTTTCAAGGAATTCACCGTTAGGACCGAAGACGGGCTCGATTTAACAGCCTGGTATGCGCCTGCAACGAGCCAACCCTTCACCATCGTCTTCTTTCACGGCAATGGAGATAGTTTGAGTGCCGCGTCGCCTGTAGCCGACCCATACATTGCCGAGGGATATGGCTTTCTGCTGGCGGAGTATCGAGGTTACAGCGGATTGCCCGGCACTCCGACGGAAACCGGCCTTTATGCCGACGCGCGGGCCTATATCAAAGGGCTGATGGCGCAAGGCGTCAAGAGCGAAAACATAATCCTGTTTGGACATTCGCTGGGAACTGGCGTGGCTGTTCAGATGGCCGAAGAATTCCATGTTGGCGGAGTGATGCTGCTGGCTCCCTATCTATCCATTGCAGAGATGGCGCAACGAAATTATCCGTATTTTCCCGCGAAATATTTCGCGCTGGACCGTTACGAGAACGACAATAAGATGAAGAATCTTCACGCACCGGTTTTGATTGTCAATGGCGCCGGGGATCAAATTATTCCTCCCTCCGAGGGGAGAGAGCTTTATGCACTGGCCAACGAACCCCGGCAATTCTATTCACTTCCCGGCCGCGGCCATAACGACTGCTTTGATGATTTTGCGATTATTGGGCTGGAGTGGATAAAGCGGCTGCGGGCAATAAATTGAGCTACCAGACGATGCGAGGAAAAAGATTGTTGTCTCCCACCCTTCCCGCAGATTGCGCGGGAAGGATGGGGCACACATCATTTATTGGCGGATCAAGGGTATGGCACCCGGCCGGCGAAAGAAGACGCCAGTCCCAACCACAAAGATGCCAATCAGTAGGTATATCGCGGTGGGCCCTTCGGGGGCCATTGCAGTGCCCGAGGCGAAATAATCGGTGCCCAATGGGTCTGGTGCAACGCTCGCATCTTCGTCGTTGTTAGGGATTGTTATGCCCTGAGGATCGCCGTTGCCGTCAAGGGTGACTAAGGAGGGCGTCAGTGTGCCTGAGGTGCTGCCAAGGTCAGTCTCGAAATCGCTGAGGCACACGCTCGGAGTACACGCATACGGGTCAAGCACGATCATCATGTTGGCGAAAAAGATGCCTGTGCGCGGGTTGAAGGAGTTGAAGAAGGCGAGCCCACCACCGCCGGCCGGTCCACCTGCCCAGGTGTAGGCCGCAGGGGTTACCCATTGCGCCGTGGGTACAGAGACATCGGCTCCGACGAAGCCATTGGACTCACCTAAGAAGGTATCGTAGGCGTACCAATAGCCAGGGTAACCGAGGAGCGAGAGAGATACATAGTCCTCAGGCGCGGTGGGAGCCCCCGGTGCGAGGGCGGTCAGGGCGCTCCAGCCTGCAACGGGCTGGGGATTGCCAAACCCCCAGTTGGGAGGAGCGGTGATGACGTAGAAGTAAAAGGGGGCCGCGGCGGCCGGACGAGCGATACTCAAAAATGCGATCACGCCCGCCGTGGCAAGAAGGACTCGTTTGAGCAGAGCAAGGGAATTCATTCAACCTCCTGGGGATGGTGTGGCTGGCCCGGAAACGATCGCGATCCAGGCCCGCGGGTTAGGGATTCGGTCTCCGATCCAATTTCACTGGCACTTGTTTTATAGTCACTTGCGGGGAGATTCAGGATCGGCCCGTGGGGAAGCCAACACGAATTTAACCAAATAATATCCAAAATATATTAAAAAGGCAAAAAATCTTTGATCGGGCGGGCCGGCGAATCATTGGCCGGGGTGCCCAGATCTCGGTATTGAGAAGATCTGGGGCACGAGCTTATTTGCCCGCTTCCTCCAGGAAACGAATCACCGATTCGATGCCCAGCTCGAAGTTCTTCAGATGGAACTTCTCGTTGGGGGCGTGGATGCAGTCGTCGGGCAGGCCAAAGCCCATCATCACGCTGGGCACGCCCAGATGGCGGTCGAAGTCGCCGACGATGGGGATGGAGCCGCCGGAGCGGATGAAGACCGTGTCCTTGCCCCAAACCTCGTGAAGGGCGCGGGTGGCGGCCTGGATGTAGGGGTTGTCGACGCGTACCAGGCAGGGGTCTCCGGCGCTGATCAGACGCACTTCGACATCGACTCCGGCCGGGGTGATCTTCTCGACATAGGATTTGTAGAGTTCGAAGGCCTTGGCGGGAGTCATGCCGGGAACCAGGCGCATGGAGATTTTGGCAACGGCCTTGGCGGGGATGACGGTTTTGGCGCCCGCGCCGATGAAGCCGCCGGGGATGCCGTGCACGTCGAGCGTGGGACGGGCCCAGGTGCGCTCCATGACGCTGTAGCCGGGCTCGCCCACAAGGGTGCGCGAGCCGACTTCGGTTTTGCGGTAGTGCTCCTCGTCAAAGGGCAGACTGCGCCAGGCTTTAAGCTCCTCGGGGCTGGGGGGAATGATGCCGTCGTAGAAGCCGGGAATAAGGATGTGGCCGTTCTCGTCCTTGAGTTTGGCAATCATCTGCGCGATGGAGACGAAGGGATTGGGGGCCGCGCCGCCGTACATGCCGGAGTGCAGATCGGTCTTTGCGCCGCGGACTTCGAGCTCGGTGTAGATCATGCCGCGCAGGCCGACGCAGAGGGTGGGCAGGCCGGGCGCAAAGAGTTCGGTATCAGAGACCAGGGCAAAGTCCGCCTTCAGTTCGGGCGGCTTGGAGGCGACAAAAGCGGCTATTCCCTCCCCTCCGACCTCCTCGTCACCCTCCAGAATGACGCGCACGTTGACCGGCAGCTTGCCGTTGTTGGCAGCCATCAGCGACTCTAGGCCCTTGATCTGCGCCCAGACCTGGCCCTTGTCGTCGGCCGTGCCGCGGCCGTAGAGGTTGCCGTCGCGCTCCGCCGGCTCAAAGGGCGGCGTGGTCCACTCGTCGATAGGGTCGACGGGCTGCACGTCATAGTGACCGTAAAACAACCCAGTAGGCTTGCCGGTGGCATGCAGCCAGTCGGCGTAAACCAGCGGATGGCCGGTGGTTTCAATCAGCCGGGCGTGCTCCATCCCTATGCGAGTCAGCTCGGCGGCCAGAGTCTCGGCGGCGCGGCGGCAGTCGCCCTTGTTCTCGGGCAGCGTGGAAATGGAAGGAATACGCAGCAAATCCTTCAGTTCTCTCAAGAAGCGGGGATGGTTCTGGCGGGCGTAGGCTACGGCGGGTGAAGACATGGATGTGCTCCCTTTTGAATAGAAATCCGACAGAGGAGAGTATAGACCGTTGAGGCGGCTCTTGCCCAAAGTGCGTATTGGATCGATTCCATTTATAATTCGCGAAAGGTTTGGGCATTCATTATGCGGATGAAACGATTTGCGGCGCTTGCTTTGGCCGCTATACTGGAATGCGCGGGCTGGGCGCAGACGATGCAAGAGCCGGTCAATCCAAATGCGACACCCGAGGCGCGGGCGCTGCTTGCTTACCTTGATTCAATCTCCGGCAAGGCGACGATCGCCGGTCAGCACAACTACCCCAATGATGGCGCGCGCTGGACGGACATGGCCTATGACCTGACGGCCAAATATCCAGGACTCTTCGGCGGGGACTTCGGCTTTTCCGGCGGTGAGGACAAGGATTCCGTGCTTTCGCGGCCAGCGATGATCGAAGAGGTCAAGCGGCAGTACCGCAACGGTGCGGTGGTTACGTTGACCTGGCACGAAGTGCGGCCCACCGACGACGAGCCGGTCACCTTTCACGGCAGCGTACAGGGCCATCTGACGGACGCCGAGTGGCAGCAACTGCTCACTCCCGGCACGCCGCTCTACAACCGCTGGTGCGCGCAGGTGGATGTGGTCGCCGGCTACCTGCGGCAGTTGCGCGACGCTCATATTCCTGTGCTCTACCGGCCCTACCACGAGATGAACGGCAACTGGTTCTGGTGGGGGGCGCGTCCGGGCAAGGAAGGATCGGCGGCGCTCTATCGCCAGCTTTACGACCGTTTCGTCAACGTTCATCATCTGGACAACCTGGTGTGGGTGTGGAATGTGAACGCGCCCGGCATCAATGCCGCGCCGATTGCGGACTTCTATCCCGGCGCACAGTATGCCGACCTGGTCACGATAGACATCTACGGCGAGTTCAAGCAGGAGTACTACGACAGCATGGTTGCGCTGGCCGGCGGCAAGCCTATTGCGCTGGCCGAGGTCGGGGGATTGCCCAGTCCTGAAGTTCTCCAGAAGCAGCCGCGTTGGACATACTTCATGGATTGGAGCGAGTTTATCCAGGAACACAACTCAGTTGAGCTGGTCAACGCCGTCTATCACGCGCCGCAGGTTCTGACCCGCGCGGATCCGCGGCTGGCCGGGCCGCTGGCGGCGATCCGCAAGGCAACGGCCGAGCGCAGCGGCAGCACGCCGGAGGCCGTTCCGTAGCCGGCCGCACGCGCCTAGGTAGGGCGCACGCTCTTGGGCGATTCGCATATCGCTGCACTGCTCCTGCGCAATGAATGAAAAAACACTGCGCCACCGCAGGGGCTTACCGCTCGCCCCAGCTGAGCTTGCTGCGCAGAGCCTCGAAGAAGCCGCCTCCACTCATGCGGACCAGGTTGACGGCATGCACGGATCTGCGACAGCGAACCTCATCGCCGATGAGCAGCTCGATGCCCTTCTGGCCGTCGACGGTGAGCAAAGCCGGATTTACAACGCCCTCGACGCGGACGGTGAGCAGGGCGTCGCCGCGCGTCACAATAGGCCGGAGCGTGAGCAGGTGCGGGCTGATGGGTGTGACTACCATGGCATCCACGTCGGGGGTGAGAATGGGGCCGTTGGCGGCCAAAGTGTAGGCCGTGGAGCCGGTGGGGGTGGAGACGATGACGCCGTCGGCGCGGAAGCAGGCTACGCTCTTGCCGTCCAGCTCGACGGCAAAATCTCCCATGCGGGCAATGTCGCCCTTGGAGATGACAACCTCGTTCAGCGCTTCATGGCTGGAGCGCAGCGCGCTGCCGCGCCACAGTTCCGCGTGGAGCATGGAGCGCGTATCGAGAACGTGGCAGCCAGCGCAGCCGCTGTGCCAGCTCTCCAACGCCGGATAGAGGTCGGCCAGGCGGACTTCGGTCAGGAAACCGAGCGAACCCAGGTTCACGCCGAGAATTGGCGTGCCGGTGGAGGCAAATATTCGCGCCACGGAGAGCAGTGTGCCATCGCCGCCCAGCACGATGACCAGCCCCGGCGCCTGCTCCGGCATCCGCGCTCGATCCATGGCTGGAGCGTCCGTGGTGTACTGGCCGCCCTCCATGTCGAGCAGTGGCTCATAGCCGTGCTGGCGTAGCCATGCGATCAGCTCCGGCAGCAGCCGGGCCAGCTCCGTTTTCTCCGGTTTGCAGACTATCGCGACGCGAACCATGCGGCTTTAGTGTATCGGAACCCCTGCGACAGGGCCAAGCCCCTGCAGAGGGGCCAAACCTGCAGCTAGGGCGGGGCTGCGACGTGGCCAGAATCGTTAATTTACCCATTACCGTAAGGTAAATAAGTTGGTGACAACATCGGGTGTCTATGTTGTATATTGGCTCATCGCAAAAAAACAGATGCTGATCGTAGGCTACGCGGGCAGTGAGACGCGGTGACCAAGCGCTCGGCATATTATGTTGGATAATCAACCAGAAATGGAGGGTGTGATGGATTGGTATTTGATGGTTTGGAGGAAGTACGCAGAGTTCAACGGTCGCTCACGCCGCAAAGAGTACTGGATGTTTGTGCTTTTCAATTTATTGGCCGCTCTCGTGCTGGCTGCATTGGGAGGCATAGGACTGGCAATATCAGAGGATTACGGTGGCGTCCTGTTCATTCCGTTTGGCCTCTATATTCTGGCCGTAATTATTCCTGGTTTGGCCGTCCAGGTGCGCCGGCTTCACGACTCCGGCAAGAGCGGCTGGCTGCTGCTGCTGTTTTTTGTGCTTGGTTTTATCCCCATCGTAGGATTCATAGCCACCGTGGTTCAGATCGTTCTCATGTGTATAGACAGCGATCCGGGAGACAACGAATATGGACCCAATCCGAAGGCCGCTGAACTGGCTGGGATGGCTGCCGGGAACGCCGGTTTTACCTCAATGGGATTAGGCGTGCCACCGCAGCCAGTCACGGGCACGAGCAACTATGGGGTTTGCGGTAATTGCGGCACAGCATTCAAGGACGCAACTCCATTTTGCAGTCATTGTGGCGTGCGCCGCCAATAGACATTTTTTGCGCGACTCCGTAGGGCGTGCCGGTGTATATTGGCTACGCACCCTAAACCGGGTGCAGATTCCCTATTGTGCGGCGAGCAGGCGTCAGGGATGCAGCGCTCGGCGCGTGACTCGGCCGACAACCAATAATGGAGGATGAGATGAATTGGTATCTGATGGTATGGAAGAAGTACGCTCAGTTCAGCGGGAGGTCGCGCCGCAATGAATATTGGATGTTTACGTTATTCAACCTCTTGATCTATGTACTGCTGTATGGAGCTGCTATCGCACTCATGGAGAGTGGGATCGGCAAAGCCCTGCTTGGAATATGTGCCATCTATGGGCTGGCCATCCTCATTCCATCGTTGGCGGTCGGCGTGCGCCGGCTCCACGACACCGGCAGGAGCGGTTGGTGGCTGCTAATTTGTTTTGTTCCCATCGTAGGAGGCTTGATCTTGCTCGTGTTCTTCGTGCTGGACAGCGAGCCGGGAACGAACCAATATGGCCCCAATCCTAAGGCGGCCTAGCTGTTTACAGCGATTAGCTATCTGATTTGCGTTGTTTCATCCGCAACTCCGCCTTCCGGCGGAGTTGCGGTTTTTGGGGAGTTTATGCCCGCCGCGCATAGAGCAGAAACTCGCGGTTGCCCTCCGCACCGGTGATGGGTGATGGAATCGTCTCCACCACCTGCCAACTCAACGAGCGCAGGCAATCAGCCACCCTGTCGATGGCCATCTGGTGCGCTTCGGGGTCGCGGACAATCCCTCCCTTGCCGACATGGCCGCGTCCAGCCTCAAATTGCGGCTTGACCAGGACGACGGCCTCGGTGAGCGCCGGTGCGGCGGCAAAGACCGGCTCCAGCAGCAGCGTGGCGGAGATAAACGAAACATCCATTACCAGCAGGGTGAGTTCGGGAGTTCCATGCCCTGACTTCAGCGCTCCCGGCTCAAGAAGTCGCGCATTGGTGCGCTCCAGCAGGCGGACGCGCGGGTTGTTGCGCAACTTCATGTCTATCTGGCCGAAGCCGGTATCCACGGCGGTGACATGCGCGGCACCTGCTTGCAGGAGGCAATCGGTAAATCCACCCGTGGAGGCGCCCACGTCCAGACAGGCGCGGCCCTGGACGTTGATATGCCATTGTGCCAGCGCCGCGGCCAGCTTGAGGCCCCCGCGGCTCACGTAGGGCTGGTCATCTCCCAGTAGCCGAATGGAAGCTTCTGCTGGAACCGTTGTGCCGGCTTTGTCTATCTTTTGCTCGCCAACCAGAACACGGCCGGCCAGGATAAGCGCGCGCGCCCGCTCCCGGCTGGGAACCAGTCCCCGCTCGACCAGCAGCAGGTCCAGGCGGATTTTTGTGCCGGTAGCCATTCTCTCTATCGTTTCACACGGCAATTAGACATACGCGAAAATTCCAGAGCAGACGCGGAAACAGCCAAAGTGGTCATCCCGCGGGAAAAACCTCTTTGGCTGCCTGGATACAAGTAACTCAGTGCAAACGCTTTATGGCTGCTTTCGGCAATCGGCTAACGTGTAGCCCGGTCCGTAGGTTGTTAGCATTACGCCCGGCGGCAGGTTGCAGGGCTGGCCGTAACCGGGAATCCGGCTCACAAGGTTGCTATTTCCGCTGCTGCCGTTCTGCGTGCTCACGCGTACATCCACGATATCGCCCTCCAACAGGATCGTCGTATCCACGATGTCCTGATCGGTGCGTAGGATGGTGAGATAGTCGGTGTTTGGCGAGGCTACATAGACCTTGCCGTAAATCGAATTCTGGGTATTCACCACGGTGCGCGGGTAGCCGGTGACGGGCAGCGTCTTTTCCACCGTGTAGCTGCTCAGGTTGGCTATGGTCACCGTCTGGTCGGTCTGGTTGGCCGTATAGGCGCGGCTGCCATCGAACAAAACGGTCACGCTGGCGGGGTTGTTGCCCACTGGAATCGTGTATGTGGTGCCGAAGGTGGCGCTGTCGTTGCCGTACTCATCCTCGCTCACGTCGATCACACTGATCGTATTACCGGCATAATCGGCCACCACCAATAGATTCTTGGCCATGTTGTACTCGGCATAGACCGGACCGGCGGTTACGGGCATGCCTCCGCAAGTCGGATCGGCTGTGTAGTTGCAATTGGGGGGGATGATGCCAATTGCAGTCAGCGCAGTAGTGGAA
Organism: Occallatibacter sp.; assembly: GCA_050012015.1. Classification (GTDB taxonomy): domain Bacteria; phylum Acidobacteriota; class Terriglobia; order Terriglobales; family Acidobacteriaceae; genus Telmatobacter. Next base: position 555,147 of record JBEKHZ010000001.1, read on the forward strand.
AGCGGCAGGGTAGGATGGCAGGTCACCAACCGCCCGGCTTGGTTGAGAAACGGCACGCAGGTATTCAGTGTGCCGTATTGCGCGTTAACCACCGAAATCGTGTCGCTGCCCCGATTGATTACAAAGAACCTCGTGGAATCGCTGCTTTCGACGGCATAGACCGGGCACCTGCCCACTGTGATAGGCGTATCGGTTGTATAGCTGGCGACCTCGATCGGAGTCACAATGCCATAGGGCTGGGTTGTAGGCGAGTTATTGCACTCCACGCCGGTGGGAGTGGCAATGTTCTGGCTCAGGGCAAAGTAGCGCTTTCCGCTAGGAATAACAGGACCCATCACCATCACTGGCGTTGGCGCCAGGGGAATGGAAAGCACGAGGGATACGGGTTCCCCGTTGAATACATCGGCATAGTTACCAGTCAAATCCGTAGTCCACATCCCGGCGTACGGCGAGAACATGTTCAAGGGCTTCGCCGTGCTGGGCAGCGTGGAGTAGGAAACGTTCTTGGTCTGCAACGTGGTGGTAAAAGGTATGTTGGATATGGTGTTGTCGCTATTGATGGTGTAGCCTTCGTAACCGGTCTCATCAAGCGTAAATGCACTCGGGCCAGGACCGATATTAGCTTGAGCCAGAATTGAATCACCTGCGTAGTCGATGACCGTGGCGATGCCGGGCGTAGTGGGCGATGGAGCTGTAACCACAGACACTAACGATTGCGGCTGCGGGGGTGGGCCACTGGGATTGACGGGATTAACCACCGGCCGATAGTTGTTGCCGCAACCGGCAACCAGGGCAGCAGCCGCGAAGACCGCACCCGCCTGAACCAACCGCACACACGCCTGACTAAAATTCATTCGTAAAAGCCTCATTCAGTTCATTTCTGCTTACATCGTGATTGTAAATCAGGGAGCCAGGGTTTAGACGTGTTGGGGTGCGGAAGAGTATCGAAAACCGGCCAGATGGAGGATTTCCCGGGCGGAGGCCCGCAACATAATCCTCGGGTTACGATGGATGAGTGGCGCGAATCAAGCTGATTTGGCAATCCAAGCTGGTGCTGCTGGTGGTGTTGCCCGCCGCGGGCGCCAGCGTGGTGCTGCAGACCCACTGGTGGGCAGTGAACTCACAGCCAGTGGCGATCTGGACGCTGGGGCTGAGCCTGCTCTTCGGGATAGTGGTACACAAGCTGCGCGCAGCCACGCCGGGAGGAGCCTTTGCTGGCGCGGTGATCACTGCCAGCCTCATGTTTTCCACAGCGACCTTCATTCCCGGCGAGCCGCTTGCTTATGTCCCTTGGCACACCGCCCTGTTGCCGGTGCTGACCGTCTTTGTGCTCAGCCATATCGCCACGCGGCTGGGCCGGGAGCAAAAGCTGCGTTTGGGCACGGCAGAACCTCGGCAAGGAAGAACCGCTGCGCAGGTGGCAGCTAACCTTGGCATCGCCGCGCTGGCCTGCGAAGGAGTGTTGCAGTCATGGCTGGCAGGCAGCAGCTGGTTCGCGCAGACGGCTCCGGCTCTGCTGCTCGCGGTGGGGTTGGCGGCGCTGGCCGAGGCCGCAGCAGATACAGTCTCCTCGGAGATTGGCCAGATTCTGGGTGGCCAACCGCGCCTGATCACTACGATGCGCCGGGTCGAAGCGGGGACGGACGGCGGAGTCAGCCTTATTGGCTCGATAGCCGGAGTGGCCGCTGCGGGAATTGTGGCGGCAGTTGGAGCCTGGGCGCTTGACGGTGACCGGAGATTTTTCGTGGTCAGTTGCGCGGGCGGCGTCTTCGGCCTATTTTTCGATAGCCTGCTGGGGGCGACGCTGGAACGGCGTGAATGGTTGAACAACGACGGAGTTAATTTTCTGTCGACGGCCAGCGCGGCTGCCTTTGCGCTGGGAGTGCTGGCGATGCTGCCGCGTTCCTGAATTAGATCTGGGATACTGTGTTAATTGCCTTCAGGAAGTGAGAGCGCGTTACATCCATCTATATCGAAGACATATTTCAGAAACCGGTCTCTCTTAGCCCGGGGTAAGTTTTTCACCGCTTCAATAAACTCCGGGTGCCTGGCGCGGCAGATTTTTTGCATCTGTAACGCATAGTCGCTGTGCGGGTCCTGGACCGAGACGATGGAATATGCCACATATTCCGGAATTTTGGCTGGAACCAGAAGCACGGCCCTGGCCAAATCACGCGGTATGCGTTCTTCCAACTGACTCAGCATTTTCATCTCATGATAAGTCTCAGTTTCGCAATGATGTTCGCCAACGGTCATCAAAAGGTGCTGCTGCTCATCGTCTTTGGGGATGAGATTGAGAAGCAGAACCGCCGCATCCTGCCGCTGCGGATCGAGTTCTATGAGCTTGGCTGCGTAGACGAGTTGTGCACGGTAACTCTCTCCTGCCTTTTCCCTGGAAGCGGCCAACTCCGCCGTCGAGATGGCGCGCGCCATCATAGCAATGGCTTTAATCTCGCTACAATCTGGCTTCTGCGCGGGCAATACCTTGCAGGACGCGAACAGGAATGTCAGGGCAACCACACTAGATGCGATTTCATGCGTCTTCATCCTGACTCTCCCGGTAGTTGCCCACATTTCGATGGACATTACATCCGATTCTATCGCCTCTACCCGGACTTGGAATCAGTGCAGATGCATGCGCCAGGCGGTGTAGCTGAGGATTTCATGGGCAATGCGCCTGAACTCCCATCCCGTATTTCCACTCCCGCCCTCAACAAATACGTGGGGCCGTGGCGATGTGAGCACGTCCAGGCCTTCGGCGGCGCAGATTTCATGGATGCGAAACATATGCGTTCCATCGCTGACGATAACCAGCCTGCGCAACCCGTTGGCGCGGGCTATTACGCTGATGCGGAGGGCTGATTCCTCGGTGTTGCGGCTCACCGTTTCGGCGATGATGGCCTGCTGGGGGACGCCCATGCCCATCAGGTACTCGCGACCCACGGCGCCTTCATTGTACTGGTCGCCACCATTTCCGCCCAGGGTGATGATGAGCGGGGCGATGCCGTGATGGAAGAGCGAGAGGCCATGATCAAGGCGGGCGCGGTAGACCGGAGAGGGCCGTCCGTCGTACTCCGCCGCGCCGAAGACGACAATGGCGTCTACATGAGCAACCTGGACAGCTTGATCGAGAGCGGCATAGCGCTCAATCTGCACATAAACCCAGCGGCACCAGCCCAGAGCTGCCACGACCAGCGCGATCACCAGCAAAAGCGCGGCGCGCAGGATCCATTTACGGCGTTTTGGCTGGGTCTTAGGCTTCATAGAAACTTTGATTCATGGGTTACTGTTATCGCTGCAACACTGTCACGATCTCATGCGTGGGGATGGCGCCCTCACGCAGAATCTCCCAGCGTCCTTCGCCCAGGGTGAGATCGACGATGGTGGTGGGCTGCGCCTGGCCGATGGAACCGCCGTCGACGATTAGCGGAATGCGGTCGCTAAGCTGTTCGCGAACACAGGCTGCGTTGCTGCAATCAGAGGCCCCCCGCAGGTTGGCCGAGGTGGCGGTGATGGGTAGCCCGAAGCGCTCCACCACGGCGCGAGGAATGGCGGCGTTTGGCACGCGCAGCGCCACGTTGCCGGTGTTCGCCGTAGAACGCAGCGGCAGCTTGCAGCCGGCACGCACGATGATGGTGAGCGGACCGGGCCAGAAGCGCTCTGCCAGCTTGTCCAGCATGGGGTTGGTGTCGCGGGCTAGTTCATAGGCCTGTGCCAGGGAGGCAATCAGCAGGGACAAGGGCTTGTTCTTCGAACGGGTCTTGATCTGATAAATCTGCTCGACCGCATGGAGATTGACCGGATCGACAGCCAGACCGTAGAAGGTGTCGGTGGGCATGGCAATCACATCCCCTTTGCGCAGACAGGAGACGATATAGTCGATCCGGTCCGGCTGGGGCTCTTCGGGATGGACTTGCAACATCTCCGCGGACAAGGAGGTTTACCTCAGTTCATGGGATGCGAAAAAGCAGAGATGGGGGAGTCTCTGAAAAGTCAACATTTTGAAAGAGCGCGGCTTGAGCCCTTAAGGGAATGCTTACGCGCAGCAATAGATTCCCTGGCGCTTCACCTGCCTGCCCGCACCCCTGTAAAACAGCTTAGAATCGGCTATGACGGTTTCACAATCAGTGTAGACCGAAACCGTACCGCTCAAATAGGTTTCGCACCTATGCCTTATCGCATTGTACAGAGTAAGCAAAATTCGCGCCTGAAGGATTTGCGCCGCGCGCTGGCCCACCCCGGCAGCGATTGGGGCAGCCTGTCAGGCCGCGAAAGCCACAGTTTGGCAGGAATCGAGGGACCGAATCTGCTGGCGGAGGCTCTGCGTGCCGGTTTGCGCGTCCCGACTGTCTTTGTGGCGCAGGGGGCGGAGCACCTGCTGGAGGGGCTGGCGCTTCCTGCGAAGACTGAGGTTCTGCTGCTGCGCAGGGAGCTACTGGATTCGGCGCTGGCCACCGAGACGCCTCAGCCTGTCGCCGCACTGGTTGAGCCGCCGGATTGGGCCTGGGCGCATCTACTCGGCGGGCAATTAAACGCTGCTCCGCTCGTCCTGATTCTGGACGGGATCCAGGACCCCGGCAACCTGGGCACGATATTGCGCTCGGCCGAGGCCTTTGGGACAAATGGCGTAGTTTGCCTGCCGGGAACTGTCAGCGCCTGGAACCCCAAGGCAGTGCGCGCCTCGGCGGGCAGCGTCTTCCGGCTGCCGCTGCTAGTGGCGAGTGCTCAGGAATGCTTTGCGAGGCTGCTGGAAGCCGGCATAAAGATATGGACTACTACCGTGCGTGGAGCTCAACCTGCCGATCTGGTCGATCTGGCCGGGCCAGTTGGGCTGCTCATCGGCAACGAAGGCAACGGCGTCTCCGATCACCTGGCCGCCAAGGCCAGCGGACGCTTAACGATTCCCTGCCCCGGCCCGGTCGAGAGCCTGAACGCCGCCGTTGCCGCCAGTGTGCTGCTCTACGAGGCCTCGCGACAGCGTTCCGTCTTGAGTGGCGGACCTATTGACCACAGAGGGAGTGCGCGATGAGCCTTTTTGACGGCACACCTGACCTACTACAGCGCACCACCAATAGTCCGCTCCATGCAATGGCAATGGCGCCACTTGCCGAGCGGATGCGCCCGCGCTCACTGGAGGAGTTGCTCGGCCAGGAGCACCTGGTCGGCCCCGGCAAGCCGCTGCGCGTACAGATCGAGCGCGATGACCCCGGATCCATGATCTTCTGGGGTCCGCCGGGAGTGGGCAAAACCACCCTGGCCAAGATCATCGCTGAAACCACCAAGGCCACTTTCATCGAGTTCTCCGCCGTGATGAGCGGCATCAAGGAGATCAAGCAGGTGATGATAGCGGCGGCGCAGGCTGCCCGCATGCACTCCCGGACGATCCTCTTCATCGATGAGATTCACCGTTTCAACAAGGCGCAGCAGGACGCATTTCTGCCTTACGTAGAGAGGGGCGCAATCCGGCTGATCGGCGCGACGACGGAGAATCCTTCCTTTGAGATTATTTCGGCGCTGCTCTCCCGCTGTCGCGTCTATGTGCTCGAGCCGCTCACTGAGGAGCAGATTGTCGTGCTGCTCAGGCGCGCGCTGGCAGATAAAGAACGCGGCCTGGGCGCGATGGAGTTGACCGCCGACAATGATGCGCTCGAACTGATTGCCGGCTACTCCTCGGGCGACTGCCGCAACGCATACAACACGCTGGAGGTTGCTGCACAACTGGCGCAGGAGCCGGGCCGTAAAGCGGGCAAGCACATCGACAAAAAACTGGCCGGCGAGGCAGTACAGCAGCGCGTGCTGATGTACGACAAGTCCGGCGAGGAGCACTACAACCTGATCTCCGCGCTGCATAAGAGCGTGCGCAACTCCGACCCTGACGCTGCGCTCTACTGGCTGGCGCGGATGTTCGCCGCCGGCGAGGACCCGCTCTATCTGGCCCGCCGCATCGTGCGCATGGCCGTTGAGGACATCGGCCTGGCCGCTCCCGAGGCACTCAATCTGACTCTCTCAGCCAAGGAGGCTGTTGATTTTTTAGGCTCGCCAGAGGGCGACCTGGCGCTGGCCGAGGCAGTCGTATATCTTTGCCTCGCTCCCAAGTCGAACTCGGTTTACACCGCCTACGGCGCGGCGCAGCAAGAGGTCGAAGAGACCCGCCAGGAGCCTGTGCCGCTGCACCTGCGCAACGCACCGACGAAGTTGATGAAGGAACTGGACTACGGCAAAGGCTACCGCTACGCGCACAACGAGGATGGCAAGGTGGCCGACATGGATTGCATGCCTGAATCGCTCAAGGGCCGCAGATACTACCACCCCACGCAGGAGGGGCGAGAGAAGGTGTTGGCTGCGCGAATGGAGGAGATTCGGCGGATTCGGGCGGGGAAACGCGGCGGGAGCTGACTCATAACATCTACGTCTGTTGAAAAACCATGCCCGCTCAGTCCGAATACTTCACCGCACAGCCGTATGGCCGTGTAAATGGCGTCGCCACAGGCTTTTCCGCCATCGCTCTGGTAAGCGCGTCGGAGACGTAATTCTGCGCTCCATGCACACACGCAGTATCCGTCGATCTTCATTTGAGTATCCTAATAAACTGCGCAGCCGCCTCGCACTGCAATTAGAAAATTCTAATTTTCTGGCATGTTCCTGATAAATCACAAAGAGATACAGGCCTTGTGAAGGGTTCCGGCAAAGATCAGTGTCTTTGATTCCGGCTGCAATCCAGATGCGCCGGCCCAGATGTACAGCATATGGGCTGGCTGCCAACGCAATTTAATTGTGAATCTTCTAATTTTATTTCTTCAATAATGTACCTCCGCATGCACAGCCTCCGTAGGTGCGTAAGTCAGCGGGCCTGTCAGGCGCTGAATTATTGCAGAAAAAGGCTCAGCGACTTGAGCGCCACATTGAGAAACCTTGGGAGGAATTGATCCATGAAGAAGTTGTTCGCAACCGCACTTGTCACACTGTCTACGATTTGTTTTCTTTTAACCTGTGCTTCACTGTTGGCTCATGCCGACACCGTTTCACTTTCCTTTGTCAGCACCGGGGGCCAGTCTGACGATGGGTATTACGTGTATCCCTATAACTTCAGCATCGATGGCAGTGCAACCACGGCCCCGCTGATGTGCCTAAGTTTCACCCAGGAGATCAACCTTGGCGACCATTGGATTGCGAATGTTTACAGCATCACGGGGAACGCCGAGGAGGAAGCGGGCTGGCTTTTCAATGACGCCAATCTCCACCCGGGGAACATTGCTGACGATCAGTTTGCAGTCTGGGAGCTCTTCGATCCTGGCATGACCGGTCCTGATCAGACCGGCATCAATGCTCAACTGGCCGCGGCGGCGAGTGGTATAACGATCTGGACATCTGCCGACTTGGCCAACTATGTGCTTTATCTTCCAGTCCCGGGTTCTGTTTCTCAGTCCATTGGCGATTATCCGCAAACATTCCTGGGGGATGCCACTGCAGAGAGGAATGCCGTCGCACAGGGGGATCTCATAGGGGGTGGCATCACGCTGACGAATGCTACGACGCCTGAGCCCAGCGGCCTCATCCTGCTCGGCACTGGCCTGCTCTGCTTTGCGACAGTGTTCAAGCGCATAAGGCGCTCATCTTGAGCGAGCTTCCGCAGGCCTGCATGCGCAGTGGCTTAGGGTAACTTAGCCAGAGCTTTGATGACAATCCCCGGTGTGAGCACCTCCGGCAGCAACCGTGGGTTGATCTCCCCTGGGACGTATAAAGCATATGCAGGGACGCCGCTGCGGCCGAGAGCGGTCAAGGCTTGCGTGATGGCCTCGTCGTGGCGGGTCCAGTCGGCGCGCAGCAGGGCGACATTGGCGGACTGGAAGGCCTGTTGCACCTCAGGCCGATTCAGAGCGACGCGCTCGTTTACCTGGCAACTCAGGCACCAGGCTGCGGTAAAGTCCACAAAAACCGGACGGCCTTGGGATTGGTAGTGGCTGACGGCATCTGCGGACCAGGACTGCCAGCCGGTGGCAGCAACGGAATCCAGATCAGTTCTTCCTGACTTTCCGGCAGGCTCGCCTACCAGCCTTTGCCCGTAGAGGGCCAAAGCAATGACCCCAAGAAGAATCAGAGCGGCGACAACAGCAGCCCAGCGCTTCGCCGGCCAGCGGCCCAGAAACCATCCGGCAATAGCCAGAAGCAGGAAGCTCGTCAGCAGCGCCGCCAGGACGCCGGCCCCGTAAGCGGCGGCCAACACCCAGGCCAGCCAGATGACCGTGGCGAAGATGGGCACGGAAATCGCCTGGCGCAGCACCTCCATCCATGCGCCGGGCTTGGGGAGCAGGTGGGTCCAGGCCGGTTGCAGGGTGAGCGCGACGTAGGGCGCGGCCAAGCCCAAAGCCAGCGCCGTGAAAACCGCAAAGGTGACCAAGGCGGATTGGGCCAGCGCGTAGCCGATGGCCGCTCCCATGAAGGGCGCGGTGCAGGGCGTGGCCACGACGACGGCCAGCACTCCGGTGAAGAAGCTGCCCGTGTAGCCCTGCTTTGCGGCGAGCGGACCGCCAGCACTGGTCAGAGTGAGGCCGATCTCAAATTGCCCGGCCAGCGAGAGACCTAGGAAGAAGAGCAGCCCGGCCATCAGCGACAAAAAGGCCGGCGACTGGAACTGAAATCCCCATCCCAGCGTTGCTCCCGCGGCGCGCAAGCCCAGCAGCACGCCCACCAGCACCCAGAATGAGATCAGAATTCCGGCGGCGTAGACGAGGCCATGCGCGCGCAGCTTGTGTCGTTCTTCATTACCTGAGTTGACCAGCGCCAGGCCCTTCAAGAAGAGCACAGGAAAGACGCAGGGCATGAGGTTGAGCAACAGGCCGCCGAGAAAGGCGAGGGCGGATGTTCGCATCAGCAGAGCCCAAGAAAGTGATGGTGTGGTAATTGGCGCCGTGCTGGAAGCGGTTGCGGTAGCAGTTGGCGTTTGTACCGCCGTTCCTATTGGCAGCGCCACAATCTCATAAGCCCGCCCGCCGGAAAGCTCCAGAACACCCCTAAGTTGAACGGGATTGGTGGTTAGAATGGCGTCTTTCTTGAGGTCGAGAACGAAGCCCGTAGCGGTGGGAGTTAACTTTTGCGGGGCGGGATTGTCGAGGATGTCCTGGTCTTCAGGAAAAAATGTTGCCTCGGTTTCGCGCTGGCCGGTTGAGACAGCGAGGCGGAAACCAGTAGAGGTGGGGGCGAAGGTGGCGCTGGCATTCTTCGGAAGCGCATTTGGCAATTCAGGGAGTCCAGAACGAAGCTCGCCGAGAAACTGCTGGCCCAGGGTCCGGTTGCGCAGAACGGGAATCTCGTACATTCCTGCCCATACGTTGGCTTGCATTTCCAGATCGGCCTTGCCGGGGATACAGGAGCCACGGCAGACAAGCCAAGTGATGTGGGCTTTCAAGGTGAAAGGTCCGAGCTTGCCGCCTGACTTCTTGGGATTGATCGCATCGTCAACGTCGAAGTGAAGAGGAAAGAGAACCTCATTCTCGTAGCCATAGTCCATCAGAGGGCCAAGAGGCAGGCGCTTGGGCGCGGGGAATTCGAGCGGCGATGCCGTGATCCCTGTGGGCAGTGTCCAACGCACATCGGGCGGTTCGCCCGCGTCGCCGGGGTTCTTCCAATAGATGTGCCAGCCCTCTTCGAGCTTGAAATAGATCGCAGCATTGTTTATCGCGGGCTTTCCGCCAAGATAGAGCGTATTGGGTGAAGGGATCAGCTCGACGTGCACATGCGGCGCGTCGGCAGAGTTCGACATGGGCCGCGCCGGCAAGCAGACTGCAAGCAGCAGCGGCAGCACGAAAATCAATCGGAATCGGCACATGGCGAAGATAATCTGACTCCTCAATGGTTGGACTCAGTCTAACTGACAAAGGTCGCGGAAGGATGGAGCACGGCCTGCCACTTCAAAGTCTGCCCCACCGCAGGTGGCTATTCTTCCAGATCGTCCTCCGGCTCGGTGGCTACGGCGGTGCCACGGCGCTTGGCCAGCAGGTAGCCGCGCAGAAACGGCTCAATGTAGCCGTCCAACACCTTGTCCACGTCGCCCACCTCGACCTTGGTGCGATGGTCCTTGGCCATGCGGTAGGGCTGTAAAACATAAGAGCGAATCTGCGAGCCGAAGTTGATGTCGAGCTTGGAGTCTTCGAGCTTCTTGCTCACCGCGCGCTTCTTGTCCAGCTCGTATTCGTAGAGCCGCGAGCGCATCATCTTCATGGCCTTGTCGCGGTTCTTATGCTGGCTGCGCTCGTTCTGGCATTGCACGACGATGCCGGTGGGAATATGGGTCATGCGTACGGCGGAGTCAGTGGTGTTCACGTGCTGGCCGCCCTTGCCGCCGCTGCGGTAGGTGTCAATGCGCAGATCTTCGAGCTTCAGGTCCACGTTAATCGTCTCGTCGATCTCCGGCGAGACATAAACAGACGCAAATGACGTGTGGCGGCGCTTGGCTGAGTCGAAAGGCGAGATGCGCACAAGCCGATGGACGCCGCTCTCGCCGGCCAGTTGGCCAAATGCGTACTCGCCGATGATGGTGAAGGTGGCGGATTTGATGCCCGCCTCCTCGCCGTCCTGGTAGTCGTTCATCTCGGTTTTGAAGCCCTGCTGCTCGGCCCAGCGCAGGTACATGCGCAGCAGCATCTCGGCCCAGTCCTGGCTCTCGGTGCCGCCCGCGCCGGGGTGAACGGTGACGATGGCGTTAAGCGCGTCGGCCTCGCCGTTTAGCATGGTCCGGGCTTCAAGCTCCTCGGCAAAGGTTCCCAGTGCCTTGATCTCGCGCTCCAGATCGGCCAACACGTCCTCGCCCTCGCGAGCCAGCTCGAAGTAGGTCTCGATCTCGCCGGTTCGGCGGACGAGTTCGTTGTCGTCGGCTACCAGAGATTCCAGGCGCTTGCGGTCGCGCATCAGAGGTTTAGTCGCGTTGGGGTTGGACCAGAGCGTAGGATCGGCCAGCTTGGTTTCTATATCGGCGGCTTCCCTGCGAATGCGTGCAGGGTCAAAGATACTCCCGCAGGTCGCGCACTTGGTCGCGCACGGGAGCATAAGCGAATTCGAGATCGTTCAACGACATGCTTGGCTCTTAAGACCTGACTTTGGGTTGAAGTGTTAGACTGCGTTCGTTTGACTATTAATAGAATATCACTGGACTAGTTGTTGCGGGTTTGGAGGCATTCGACCCACAGCGCGAATTGATTCATCCGAAGTCACAGACGCGGAACCAGATGTGTCCGGCTATCTTGGTATGTTCCGATTCAATCCACCTACCAATGGATCAATCAATCACCTTGTACTCTTCGTAAATGTAACTTACGAGATCGTACAGCGCAGGTTTGTAGGAGCTTCGAAAAGCGAAAACGAAGAGCGTTTTACGTGTGAACGACCCAACGAGCTGCGGATTGCCTTCAGAACCTTCGAACATGGAAGCTACTGCCACAGTGCGATCCTTATAGGAACGTCCGAAGGCATTGTCTTCAATCTTGATCGTTTTCACTTCAACGTCCTTTGTACTCTCCAACATACGAGAGATTGCTTCACTCTGCGATATTCCCCTAGCCAAGATTTTCTTGTGCTTCGCACTGCCCATTTCATAGGTTGTTTCCCAAAGCTTCACATTAGAGAGATCCACATTTGACCAATCACTGTAAGATGGCAGATTACCCAGAACCCGAATGTAACGATTGAAGGCTCTTTTGGCGGGATCTTCCAGGTCTCTGATCAATTTCCTGAATACTTCATCGCCCACTATCGAAATAATGATGATAGCTACTAAAGTGACAAAGATACCGAACGCCAGGATCACGCCGAATTCAAGACTGCTCCTGATCAGCGAAACAATCATGCAGGCATACACTACCAGTACGACCAGTATCCATATAACCCTGGCGATCATACTCGTTCCCCTTACCGCGGAGTCAGTAAACGCATACGAGGCTGGTGGCCCGCTTCCCAATCGCCCATACTAAACTTGGGTGCTTTGCAGGGTTCCGCAGCGTTCCCGCCGTTCATTCTAAACTACGCCACCTTGATCTCCTCGAGCAGATCGGGGTGACGGTCCAGCACTTTGAGCAGCTTGATCAGGGCTAGTGGCGGCTTGGTCTTGCCGCTCTCGTAAAGGGAGAAGGCATGGTCGCCGCCGATGAATCGGGCGATCAACGTCCCAACCGGCGCGAAATCCCTCAGGATTTAGCTTTCTTCGAAGGTTTCGACTTGCCGGAACTGTTGAGGGCGACCGCCTGGCGAACGAGCGCCTTAAAGGCGGACTCGTCAACTTCTTCTCCTTCGTGGATGTCGATCGCGCGGCGCGTGTTTCCGTCGAGACTCGAGTTGAAGAGACGGGCCGGATCCTTCAGAGATGCGCCCTTGGCGAAGGTAAGCTTGACGACATTCTTGTAGGATTCGCCAGTGCAGATGATGCCATCGTGTGACCAAACCGGAGTGCCCATCCACTTCCACTCCTCGACGACCTCCGGGTCTGCTGCCTTGATAAGCTTGCGCATTCTGCCGAGGGTTTCCCCGCGCCAGTCTCCGAGTTCGGCGATTCTTTTCGAGATGAGCTCCGATGCCGGCTGATCCTGGCTCGCGCCCGGCATTTTCATGTTCTTATCCAAGCTGGAATCTCCTTTTTGGATTCGATTTGACTAAATTGTACTGATACTGATTGGAATTGCACGAGCGGATCTGTCAGGTGGTCCGGTTCCTATGAAATTTGTTAAGCCTCTGACTGGATGACCCGGTCCGGATTTCTTTATGCAGATGAAGTGGCAGTCCACGCGCGCAGCAGTTTTCTTCCCGACCAGGCGACCACAACCAAACTCAGCAGGACGCAGAGCCATCCGAAGACGTCGCCATGAGCGGTGTAGAAGGTCACATCGCTGCGGAAGCCGAACTGGGCGGGCAGCGCGTCGGTCTGGTGGCGGGGGATGGACTGGCGGACGCGGCCATAGGGGTCGATGACCGCCGTGATGCCGTTGTTGGTGTCGCGCAGAAGCCAGCGGCGGTTCTCGATGGCCCTCATGCGCGCCATGTTCAAGTGCTGCCAGGGGGCGCTGGTGTCTCCGTACCAGCCGTCGTCGCTGATGGTGACCAGCACCTCGGCGCCCAGTTGCGCAAACTGGCGCACCTCGTCGGCAAAGACCGACTCATAGCAGATGAAGACGCCGTAACGGTGAGCTTCGCCGTTGGCCGCCGGCAGGCGGAAGACCTTGCGGTCCGTTCCGCGGGTGAACTCCGAAACGCGGCCAGTGAGTTTGTGGGCAAAGAAGAGCAACTCTTTGTAGGGAATGTATTCGCCGAAGGGGACGAGGTGGATTTTGTCGTAGCGGCCTACGCGCATTCCATCGGCGCCCTCGATGCGAGCCGAGTTGTAGTAACGCAAGCCACCCTCAACAGAGACGTCAACACCCAGGTTGCCCACGATCAGAGGAGCCTGCGCATGGCGGGCGAGCGACGTCATGGCCTGCTCAAAGCGCGCGTTCTGCTCGATGAAGGGCGCGGGCGACTCCGGCCAGACCACCAGGTCGGGATGCGTGGGGTAAGGCGGGCAGATGATCTCTCCTGTTGGCGCGCCGGTTTGCGGGATTCCGGCGATGTAAGTTTTACACTGATCGCCGGCCAGCCGCTGGAACTCGGCGATGTGCTGCTCCCACTCGCCGGGGCGCGACCACATGTTGTCGTCGCCCACGTCAAGATTGGGCTGGATGAGGACGGTGGTGGCCGTGGGAACAGGGACGGGCGGCTGGTAGTAAATGCTGCCATTTAGAAGAAAAAATACCAAACAATAACCGAAGATGCGCCAAGTCTCGCCGCCGAAGAGAGCTTTCAACCTCCATCTCGGCTGCCCTGGCGTGACCCACTTCCATGGCACCAGACAGTCGCTGACAAGTAGCGCATTGACGCCGACCAGCACAAAGCTGATTCCATAGACGCCAGTCCACGGCGCAAGCTGATTCACTATTCCGTTATCCACCTGCGAGTAGCCCAACTGGTCCCAGGGAACGGAGGTGATACGCGATGCGGCCAACTCCAACGCGGCCCAGAGAAACGGCGCAAAGGCCAGCGCCAGCCGCGTGCTGCCCGTGGCCCGGCGCATCAGCACGACTCCCAGGCCGAAGAGGCCGAAGTAGAGACCCAGCACCATGCTGTAGCCGATGAGCAGCAAGGTCGGGGCCATGGGCGGCATGTCGCCGTAGTGGAGCATCACATCGCGAACCCAGTAGCAGTTGCCCATGTACCACAGCACGCCGCAGAGGTAGCCGAGCAGAAAGCCGCGGCGCAGGGGGCGCGGGCGGTCTACACTGGCCGGCGAAAGAATCGCCCACAGCAGCGGGACCAGTCCAAACCAGGCGAAGACCGACCGCCAGACGGGCATCGGCCCGGCCAGCGGAAAGGGCAACTCCAGCAGGCCGGCAGAGAGAACAGCAGCTGCCCACAACTTCCATGCGCCACGTTTCCAGAATGTGCTCTGCATACTGGCCCCAAGTTTATCGCATCCGGCGCATGGCGAGAATCAATGAGGCTCTGGCACAAGACTGGCGCAGGCAGTCTGGCTGAGATAATTTTCAGTTTTTCTTGAGCATAATTTTGGCACGCCAGGAGACTCTATAGAAACACCAGCGCCGGACTATGCCTCATGAAGATGCAGCAGCGCGCGGCAACGCTCTCCAAATCTCGGCACCTCTGGGCACTCGAAGTAAACCTGACGGTTGAGAGCCATAAGCAACCGCACAGCCTCCAACTGCTCATTCTTTGCGGCAAACGCGAGGCCCCGGTGCATGAACTCGTCGGTAAGGTATTCGATGGCATGGGCGAGGTAGTTCAGCGCGTGTCCCGCCTGCGGCGTGATGTCGCGACGGCGGGTGGCGTGTACACTCGCGACGGGGATCGCCGGCACAGAGGCAGGGCGCGAGAAACTGGTAGTCGTTGTGGCTGCCATGCTTTTTATCCTCACCTTGTTCCTCGGCGCCACGGGCATCTCTTTTCAGATGACGAATGTACTGTTTCCCGCTAGCGAACTGTGAATGTCAGCGTGCCAGCTTGGGAATCGAATTGACCCACTGCATCTTTGCAGCCTGTTCGCGGCGTCCTTCGCCGGTGCCGCCCTGCCTTGACGGAACGAGGCTGAAAACCTAATCTCAAACCAGCATCCCGTCGCCTCGCGGCAGGTTTCGGCTTCGGTGAGCCGGGTGCAATTTTCTGGACTGGGCGGCGATGATCCCTTACCACTGGCAATATCTTCCGCTGTTTCTGCAAATCCTTGCAGCGTTTGGACTTGGACTGATATTCGTGGTGGCGTCCTGGTACGTCGGACGGCATCGCAACACCCCGGTCAAGCTGGCCCCCTACGAATGCGGGATTGTGGCCGTGGGCGATGCCCGGCAGCGCTTCAGCGTGCGCTTCTACATGGTGGCCATGCTGTTCATCCTGTTCGACGTGGAAATGGTTTTCATGATGCCCTGGGCGGTGGTCTACACCAAGCTCCCGATACTAACCGGCTGCTCCCGGTTCTTCGGCTTCTGGGAGATGGTGGTTTACCTGGGCTTTGTGGCCGTGGGGCTCTTCTACATTGTGCGCAAGGGCATCCTGAACTGGAGCCAGGACAAGGCGGACCTCTGAAGATGGCCGAAACCAAGACACTCATCGGCAAGGCGGCTGTGCTCGAAGGTCTCCCCAAACATCCTGCTTTGAAGGCCATCCTCGCGTGGGACTCCACTGCCCTGCTGGATGCCAAGTTTGACCGGGGCGAGCTGACGCTGACCATTGCCGCTGACAAGATTCGCGCTGCGGCAGCCGCCGTGCAGGCCGCGGGTTACAACTTTTTCGAGGATGTGACCGCGGTGGACTGGTTCCCCTCCTTGCCGCGCTTCCAGCTGAGCTATCACTTTCTATCGCACACTTATAAGGAACGCATCCGGCTGCGGGTGATGGTGGAGGGAGACGCGCCGGCAGTCGAGTCGATAACATCCGTCTGGCCCTCGGCCAATTTTTATGAGCGCGAGGTCTTCGATCTCTTCGGCATTCGCTTCGAGGGCCATCCCAACCTGCGCCGCATTATGATGCCCGACGAGTGGCAAGGACATCCGCTGCGCAAGGATTATCCGGTAGAGGGGTATCGCTGAATGAATCCAGATAGGAATTCAGGCGCACCCATCCTCGAAGCTCCGCCCGCGGAAGGCGCGCACGATCAGCACATGATTCTGAACATGGGGCCGCAGCACCCCGCCATGCACGGTGTTCTACGCCTGGTGGTGGAGATCGACGGCGAGATCGTCGTACGCCTCTATCCGGAGGTCGGCTATCTGCACACCGGCATCGAGAAGACCTGCGAGGCCAAGTTTTACCAACAAGTCGTCCCGCTCACCGACCGCATCGACTACCTCAGCCCCATGGCCAACAACCTTTGCTACTGCCTGGCCGTCGAGCGGCTGCTGGGACTGGAGATTCCCGCCAAGGCGCAGTGGATGCGCGTGCTGCTGGCCGAGCTGACCCGCTTGAATTCGCACCTGATCTGGCTGGGCACGCACGCCATGGACATTGGCGCGTTGACCGTCTTTCTATATTGCTTCCGTGAGCGCGAAGAGATTCTGCGCATCTTCGAGGGTTTGTCCGGTCAGCGGATGATGACCAGCTACATCCGCATCGGCGGGCTGGCGATGGAGCCGCCGCTGGATTTCTTCGAACGCGTGCAGGGATTCATCCGGACTTTTCCGGAAAAGATCGACGAGTATTCGAACCTGCTCACCGGCAATCCGATCTTCCGCAACCGGCTGAAGGGCGTGGGGATTTTGTCGGCGGCAGACGCCATCGCGCTGGGCGTGACGGGGCCGAATATGCGAGGGTCGGGAGTGGATTTCGATCTGCGCCGTGATATGCCCTACTCCGGCTATGAGAAGTTTCAGTTCAAGGTGCCCATTGCCACCGAGGGCGACTGCTGGGCGCGGTATCTCATCCGGCTCATCGAGATGCGCGAGAGCGTCGGGATGATCCAGCAGGCGCTGGACGGAATGCCAGAGGGCGAGATCAAAGCCGACGCGCCCAAGATTGTGCTGCCCGATCGCGAGAAGATGAAGACGCAGATGGAGGCTCTGATCCATCACTTCAAGATCGTCACCGAGGGCTTTGCGGTACCGGCGGGCGAGGTCTATCAGGGCATTGAATCGCCGCGCGGGCAGATGGGCTATTACATCGTCTCCGACGGCACGGCCAAGCCTTATCGCGTCCACTTCCGCAATCCGTCCTTCGCCACGTTGCAGGCGATTGAGACCATGTGCAAGGGCCGGATGCTAGCCGACGTGATTGCCGTGGTTGGTTCCATCGACATTGTGCTGGGGGAGATCGACCGATGAAACGCAGGCGACCAGAACCACTCATAATGAAGATTATTCGCGCCAATGCATACTTCGGCAAAGTAATCCCACCGCGATCAGTTGTGAGGCTGTTGTCGCAGTGGGGAAACGATCAGGGCAGAATTTTCCGGATCGGCTATTACCGCCGCCAGGATGGATTGAACTGCGTTTGGCTTGTGAATGAAGCGGGCACTTACGAACAGACAACAGATCAAAGGTCCATCGAGAAGGATTTTGAAGTTTTGAAACTCAGCGCGGAGACGGATCTGTATGGAGTTGATCGTGAAGTTCTCGGGCCGATCTCGGACGTTGAAACGCGGGCGCAGGGGAAGACGCGATGAGTTCTGAATCGATGAGTTTATTCTCTCCTCGGCTGGCTGCGCGGCTTGACGCGCTGGTTCTGAAGTACCCGCTGCGCCGCTCGGCGCTGGTCCCCATGCTGCTCTACGCGCAGGACGAGGTCGGTTATTTATCTGACGCGGTGATCGCCGAAGTGGCCGCGCGCATCGGTGTTACTGAGCTAGAAGTTCGCAACGTGGCCAGTTACTACTCCATGCTGCGCTTCAAGCCCGCGGGCAAGTACAACGTGCAGGTCTGCACCAACATCAGTTGCATGTTGCGCGGCGGCTACGAGATTTACGAGCGGTTCCAGGAAGAGTTGGGAATCGGGCACAAAGGCATCACGGCCGACGGAATGTTTTCGCTCGAAGAGGTCGAGTGCATCGGGGCCTGCTCGTGGGCCCCGGCGATTCAGGTCAATTACGATTTTCACGACAATCTGATGCCGGAGCAGGTTCCCGTGATTCTGGCAGGTTATCGTCAGGCAAATGCGAAGGCCGCTCTGCCTCAGCTTGTCTCTCATCCCGATGAAGTGATGATTGTCTCCAAGCGCTTTGGCAAGGGAGCTGCCAAAATCGATCGTTATATCGAGCTCGGCGGATACGAATCCGCGAAGAAGTGCCTCGCGCAAGGTTCCAACTGGATCATCGAGGAGATGAAGGCATCGAACCTGCGCGGGCGTGGCGGCGCGGGCTTTCCGGCGGGCATGAAGTGGTCTTTCGTGCCCAGGCAATCCGACAAGCCGAAGTATGTTCTGGTCAACGGCGACGAGAGCGAGCCGGGAACCTGCAAGGACCATCTGATTTTTTTGCATGATCCGCACGCGGTCATCGAAGGCACCATTATCGCCGGGCTGGCCATCGGCGCCAAGCTGGGCTTCATCTATCTGCGCGGCGAGTATCGCTATCTTCTCGAAATCATGGAAAAGGCCATCGCCGACGCCTACGCCAAGGGCTTTTTGGGCAAGAATATCTTCGGCAGCAGCACAGAATTTCAAATCATTACGCAAACCGGCGCAGGCGCGTATGAAGTGGGCGAGGAGTCGGCACTGATGGAGTCGCTGGAGGGCAAGCGTGGCGTGCCGCGCATTAAGCCGCCCTTCCCTGCCGTTGTCGGCCTCTATGGCGGGCCTACGGTCATCAACAACGCCGAGACCATCGCCACGGTGCCGCATGTGATCGAGATGGGCGGCACGGCCTTCGCATCCGTGGGCACGCCGCGTAATGGCGGGACAAGATTGTTTTCGATCAGCGGCCACGTGGAGCGGCCCGGCGTCTACGAGCTGCCCATGGGCTACAACCTGAAGAAGATGATCTACGAGGTTGCGGGCGGCATTCGCGGTGGACGCGGGTTGAAAGCGGTGATTCCCGGCGGCTCTTCGACGCCGGTGTTGTTGCCCGATGAGATCGACATCGGCATGGACTTCGATCAGGTGGGCAAGGCCGGCTCGATGCTGGGCTCGGCGGGCGTGGTGGTCATCGACGACCAAACCTGCATCGTCGAGTTTGCGCTGCGGACCATCAGCTTCTATCAGCACGAGAGCTGCGGCTGGTGCACTCCCTGCCGCGAAGGAACTGACTGGCTCAAAAAGTCTCTGACGCGCTTTCACGCAGGATTCGGTGAGGCTAAAGACATCGACAACATTCAGTATCTTGCGGAGAATATCCTGGGCCGGACGTTTTGTCCACTGGGCGATGCGGCGGCCATGCCCATGCTGGGATTCGTGAAGAAGTTTCGCAAGGAGTTCGAGGAGCATTTAGGTGGCAGGCCCTGCCCGTTTGCAAGAGAGGGTGTGCCACAACTAACCGTGGTGTGAGGGAAGTCAATCAGAGTGAGAGGAGGTGGACAGCGAATGGACGAAAACCTCGTTCCAGGAACACTACGAGCAGGTGCGTTTGGAGAATTTGTGATTTACGGCAACCCTTACAGAAAGAAGAGTGCGCCCTTGAATGTCGCAGAGGCTTGGTGTCTGACTGTTGTCAATCCATGGACCCAGGATCATCAAGAAACCATAAATGACTATTGGGTTTGTGGGGAGGAGTTCCGAAGCGTAGTCAAGGAAAAGTTACTCGAGGGGCTGACGCCGGCGTCCACTTTCATTCTCGGAGAAAATCCGGTCGAGCCACCTGAGGCGGAGAAAAGAGCGGCTTTACAAGCGATCATAAATTGGAGAGGCAAAGCCGCAAACTCGTAGTTGGCGGTAAAAAATCATTTTTGCGTGCATTTACGAACACGGTAGGAGAACATCATGGCAAAAAGATATTTGATTGTATTCCTTGCCGGCTGTATGGTTTTAGCACTCGTTTGTGGATTTGTCTGGGCACGTAACGAATGGCGATCACGCATGAACGCAGAATCGAAGGTTCTCAACGAAAGAAAGGCATCAGTAATTAAATGGGTACAGCTTTCAAAGCTAGGTACTCATGAACTGCGAGATCAAATTGCTTCAGACTTTCTTGGAGAAACTACAACAACTGATGATTGTGATTGGCGTGCATACCCTACTTGGGACAGGAAGTTGAGTAATCCAAACTGGTTTAGCGAAACGAAGGGGATTGATGGCTTTAATGTTTTTTGTGAGACATCTGCTCACGATAAACATAATAGTGGACTTGTAATCGAATACGACATTGAGGGATGTTGGTATGGTTTTGAAATCGTAGGCATTAAATGGCGTTATACCGAGTACGATTGAAACTGATTTGATGAGGCTCGCAGAATCAAGTATTGATGTTCATTCAGAGGGAAACTGGTTCGGAATGGCAGACGTAACCTTCATTGTCGATGGAAAGAAGCTGACGGCTCCCGCGGGGACGCTGCTGATCGACGCTTGCCGCAAGGCTGGCATCGAGATTCCGGCCTTCTGCTACTACCCCGGTCTCAGCTTGCAGGCCGCCTGCCGTATGTGCGTGGTGCGCCAGGAGAAGGTTTCCAAGCTGCAAACCGCCTGCACCACCACCGTCGCTGAGGGACAGGTCTTCGTCACCGACTCCGAAGAAATCGCGCAGGCGCGCAAGGCGACGATTGAGCTGCTGCTCGGCAACCATCCGCTCGACTGCCCGGTCTGCGACAAAGGCGGCGAGTGCGAGCTGCAGGACATGACCTTCAAGTACGGCGCGGGCGAGAGCCTCTACGAAGAGGCCAAGGCGCATCGCGAGGAGCAGCAGTGGTCGCCGGCCGTCTACTACGACCGTCCGCGCTGCATCCTCTGCTACCGCTGCATCCGCGTGTGCGGCGAGGGCATGGACGTGTGGGCGCTGGGCGTACAGAATCGCGGCGTCAACTCGGTGATTGCCCCCAACGGTGGCGATCATCTCGACTGCGAGCAGTGTGGTATGTGCATCGACATCTGCCCGGTGGGTGCACTGACTAGCGGCAGCTACCGCTACAAAACCCGGCCGTGGGAGATGAATCATGTTGCGACGGTATGCACGCATTGCGCCGACGGATGCAAGGTGACGCTGGGCGTGCGCCAGACCAAAGACGGCGCTGAAATCGTCCGCGCCAGCAACCGCGACAAGAGCGGCATCAACGGCGACTTTCTCTGCGCCAAAGGCCGCTTTGGATTTGACTTCGTCGAGAGTCAAGACCGCCTGACCCGTCCGCTGGCTCGCAACAGCGAAGGCAAGCTGGAGCCGGTCACCTGGGAACATGCGCTGCGTTTGGCGGGCGGCAAACTCAAGAGGATTCGCGACAGCAAGGCTAGAATTGACGGAAGTAGCGCGGCCATCGGCGTCGTCGGCTCCAACCGCACCACCAATGAAGAGAATTACCTCTTGCAGAAGTTTGCGCGGACCGTTCTGCAGACGAACAACATCGACCATGAGCGCACTGTAGACTACGCGTCATTTGTGCGAGCTCTCGCCGGACACAACGGCAAGACCGCCAGCCTGCGCGATACGGCCACTGCGCCGGCGATTCTGCTCATCGGCGGCAATCCGACCGAGGAACATCCGCTGCTGTCCTGGAATCTGCGGACGAATGTCCGTCTCAACAGCGCGCGGCTTTACATCGCCAATGCAAAGGCAATCAAGCTGGAGCGCATGGCCAAATCCACGCTGCGGCTGCCCGCAGACGGCTACTTGGCCTTGGCTGCATATCTCGGCGGCAGCGATGCTGTTCTTAAAGATGCAGCCTTCCGCAATGCCGTGCTGGCCGAGGAGTCACTACTGGTGGTCTTCGGCGCTGAGTACAGCGGCGCGCAGGTTGCTGAGCTTGTGGCCTGGGGCCTCAAGCGAAGAAACGTACGCTTTGCCTTCTTGGGAGGCTACGCCAACTCACGCGGTGCGGCGGATATGGGTCTGTTGCCTGACCTGCTTCCCGGCTATGTGCCGGTCACGGCTCCTGGCGCATTTGCCGAGTACGCTGGACTGCCCGCAACCCCCGGCAAGACGCTTTCCGAAATCTTCGATGCGGCCGCCACAGGCGAACTGGGCGCATTGCTGGTGGTAGGCGCCGATCCGGTCGCAAAGCTCGGCGTAAAACCGGAAGTATTGAAGAAGACCTTTGTCATCGTCGCAGATATATTTCTCACCGAGACGGCTACGCTGGCCGATGTGGTGTTGCCCGCCGCCAGCCTCTATGAAAAATCCGGCACGGTGACCAACACCTTCGGCGACGTGCAACTGGTGCGCAAGGCTGCCGACCGCGCCGGAGTGAAGCCGGAGTTTGAGATTCTTGTTCGCCTGGCCGGGGCAATGGGTGTGGATGTTAAGACACTTGTACCTTTCGGCAAGAGCGGCGTCACGGCCGATCTCGGCCAATCACGCGGCGCACAATCCGGCGAAGCGGACATGCACGCGGTGTGGCTCCAGGCAAACAATCTGGAACCAAAGCTGAGTCCCTTCGATCCGCTGGCGGTGCTGGACGAAATTTCAAGGTTAGTCCCAAGCTACGCTGTGGACCGCATGAATCTTTTGAGCGGCAACGATGTGCCGACCGAACCGGGTTTGTCGCCGGCCTCGGCGATAACCATGCGGGGCCAGTTCATACCCGCTCACGATGGATTGTTTACATCCGGAACGCTGGGGCAGCACAGCGCGGCGCTCCAGGAACTCGCGCGGCATCAGGCGGCACAGTTGGTAAAGATTCGGACGAAGTAAGTTTTCGCAACAAAGAAGAGGCTGAAGACCAGTGACGATTTTGCAATTCATTCTGTGGAGCGTGCTCAAGGTGGCCGTGGTGACGGTGGTGATGCTGCTGGGCATCGCCTACACCGTGCTGCTGGAGCGCAAGCTCGTGGGGCGCATCCAGAATCGCTGGGGTCCGAGCCGCGTTGGGCCCTTCGGTCTCCTGCAGCCGCTGGTGGATGGCGCAAAATCTTTTCTTAAAGAGGACATCATCCCCACCGGCGTCTATCGCCCGCTTTATCTGCTCGCTCCCATCCTCGCGCTGGGCTGCTCACTGATCTTGATCGGCGTCGTTCCCTTCGGCGAGCCGTTTTCCGTTTGGGGCAGCCCGCCGCTCTTTCAGATTGCCGATGTCAACGTCGGCCTGCTGGTCATCCTGGGCGTCACCTCCATCGGCGTCTATGGCATTGCGCTGGCCGGCTGGTCGTCAAACAACAAGTACTCGCTGCTGGGAGCGCTACGCTCCTCGGCGCAGTTGGTAAGTTACGAGCTTGCGCTGGGGCTCTCTCTGGTCGGTGTGGTGCTGCGTGCCGGAACCCTGAACCTGCGCTTGATTGTGGAGCAGCAGGGGACCAACGGCATCCTGAGCTGGAACCTCTTCGGCGGATTTCAGTTTGTCGCTTTCTTCATCTACCTGATGGCCGCCTTCGCGGAGACCAACCGCTCTCCCTTTGACCTGCCCGAGGCGGAAAGCGAGCTGACCGGCGGCTATCATACCGAGTACAGCTCCATGAAGTTCGCCATGTTTTTCATGGCCGAGTATGGCAACATGATCAACGTGGGCTGTGTGGCCACTCTACTGTTTCTGGGCGGCTGGACAAACCCATTTGGCAATTTGTTCGGCACCTCGCACAATATTCTGGTCCAGGCGCTGATGCCCCTTTTCTGGTTTGTCATTAAGGTTTTTTCATTCCTCTGTTTGTATGTGTGGGTGCGGGGAACGTTGCCGCGCTTCCGTTATGACCAATTGATGAACTTCGGATGGCGCTGGCTGATGCCGCTGGCTATTCTGAACATTGTGGCGACAAGCCTTTGGCTGGCTTATCGTTGATTTTCGAATCGGGGATAAATTCCCGGAGCGTGTGATGCACCTGATTTTATTTCTCGTCTTTGCCGGACTCTGCCTGGCTGGAGCAATCAACCTCCTCCTCCAGACTCATCCCATCAACAGCGCTCTCTCGCTGATTGTGGTGATGACATCGCTGGCCGTGCTTTACCTGCTGCTGGGCGCGGAGTTTTTGGCCGCCGCGCAGGTCATCGTCTACGCCGGCGCCATCATGGTGCTGTTCACATTCGTCGTCATGCTGCTTAACGCCGGGCGCGAGGAACGCACTCTGGGCAGCCGCGTAGCGCGCTCAATCGGCTTTCCCGCGGTGACAGCGATCCTGGCCGTCATCGCCACTGTAATATTGCACGCGCAGGGATTGGGCGTGGCACGGCTAGGTGACGGCATCACCTCCACGGAGGAGCTGAGTTCGGTCCTCTTCACCAAACTGCTGCTGCCCTTTGAAGTCACCTCTGTGCTGATTCTAATCGCTATTTTGGGCGCGGTGGCATTGGCTCGTCACAGCGAAAGCAAGGAAAACTCGCAAGGCGGCGCGGAAAGGACGGGCGAAAAATGAGTCCTTTCCTCACGCAGGAAGTTCCGCTTAGTTGGTATCTTTTATTGAGCGCCGTCTTGTTCTCGCTGGGCGTGGTCGGCTTTCTCATCAAGCGCAACCTGATTACCGTCTTCATGTCCATTGAACTGATGCTCAACGGCGTCAATCTATCCTTTGTCACCTTCGCCCATCAGTGGCACGCGGTGAAGGGGCAGATCTTCGTATTTTTCGTGATGATGGTTGCCGCGGCGGAAGCTGCCGTGGGACTGGCCATCATCATCGCCGTCTTCCGCGCCCGCGCAACCCTGGCCGTCGACCGCATCGACCGGATGAAACTATGAATACAGACCTCCATCTCTGGCTGATTCCGCTCTTGCCCTTCGTAGGCTTCCTCTTGAATGGAATCCTTGGCCGCGGTATGCCAAAGTGGTTTATTACTACGACTGCGCTGCTCGCCCCGCTGGCCTCGTTTTGCGTGGTGCTCAACGCATCACTGGGCGTCTCCGGCTTTCACTCAGCCTCCAATTCCCTTCCCTATATCGAGACCTGCCCGCTGCCATGGATCAGCGCCGATTTACTGCACATCGACTTCAGTTTCGTCCTCGATCAGCTTTCGCTGGTTATGCTGCTGGTGGTCACTGGCGTCGGCTTTCTGATCCATGTCTATTCCGTCGGCTACATGGGCGATGACGAAGGCTACGCGCGGTATTTCTCATACCTAAATCTTTTTCTATTTTTCATGACGGTGCTTGTGCTGGCCGGCAATGCGCTGGTGATGTTTATCGGTTGGGAGGGAGTCGGCCTGGCCTCGTACTTGCTAATCGGCTTCTGGTTCCAGAAGAAATCAGCCGCCGACGCGGGCAAGAAGGCCTTCATCGTCAACCGCATCGGTGACTTCGGCTTTCTCATCGGAATGTTTCTGCTGGTCGCCAACTTCGGCACGCTCACCTTTAGCGAGCTTGGCGCGAATCTCAACGCGCATCCCGAGTGGCAGGGCGGCGTGCTCACCATCATCGCCCTCTGCCTGATGCTCGGCGCGGCGGGCAAGAGTGCGCAGTTGCCGCTCTACATCTGGCTGCCCGACGCCATGGAAGGCCCCACGCCGGTCTCCGCGCTCATTCACGCCGCCACCATGGTCACGGCTGGCGTCTACATGGTCGCCCGCACGCACGTTCTCTTCGACCACTCTCCCGTCGCGCTCGGCGTGGTTGCAACGGTGGGCGCGGCCACGGCCATCTTCGCCGCGACAATTGCTCTTGTCCAAAACGACATCAAGCGTGTGCTGGCCTACTCCACCATCTCGCAGCTCGGCTACATGTTCCTGGGCTGCGGCGTGGCGGCTTATTCGGCGGCCATCTTCCACCTGATGACCCACGCCTTCTTCAAAGCTCTGCTCTTCCTCGCGGCGGGCTCTGTGCTTCACGCCATCGGCGGCGAGCAGGACCTGCGCAAAATGGGCGGCCTCCGCAAGAAGCTGCCGGTCACCTTCTGGACAATGACAGCGGCCGTCTTCACCATCGCAGGATTTCCACCAATGGCCGCTTTCTTTTCCAAGGATGCAATCCTCTATGCAGTCTTTTTGCAAGGAGCCTACGGTAAAATTCTGTATTCTGTCGGTCTTTTAACGGCGCTCTTGACGGCTTTTTATATGTTCCGGCTGTGGTACATGACCTTTATGGGTGAGTCGCGCGGCGAGAATGTTCACCCGCATGAGTGCCCGTGGTCGATGCGCGGCCCTCTGCTGATTCTCGTCGCTCTCTCGGTCTGCGGTGGCTGGATTGGCATGGAACATTTCGGCGCTTTCCTTGCGCCCTCAGTCGGCGCGCCGCCTACTGAGGGTGGCAATTGGCGTCTGGAGCTGATTCTGAGTCTCGTCGCCATCTACGTCGCGCTCATCGGGTGGTACTTCGCCTACAAGCTCTACAGGCTAGACCCCGAGCGTCCAGCGGAACTCGCCAGCAACTATCCCGGCGGTTACAAGCTGCTGGTCAACAAATATTATGTCGACGAATTCTACGGCGCGGTGGTGGTCAAGCCGTTGCTCGCCGTTTCGAAATACGTTTTGGAGTGGGTAGTGGACATCGGCATCTTGGGCGGCGCAGCCTGGCTGCTCGGCGGCATTGCCACCTTCACCGGAGCGATCTTGCAACGCTGGCAATCGGGCAACCTGCGCTCCTATGCGGCGTGGCTGGCCGCGGGCGCGGCAGCGGTGCTGCTCTTCCTGCTGGTTCCGTGGACAACGGTGCTGGCCAGTCTTCCGGCAATTCATCTAGGCATGGCGGGGCATTGAGTGATGGGTACGGACTTTAGCCCGTACATTAAAGACAGAAAAAAGTCGGGGCTTTAGCCCCTGAGGGAAATTCAGAGCGGAACGCCATCCATCGAAAGAAAGGAGAACAACGATGCAAGATGACAGAATTGGAAGATTCATAATTGTTATTTCGATTCTTTTTTCGTTTATCTTGGCCACAATCTTGGTGCAAGCTTTCTGGATTTCGCATGATTCATCTAACCTTTTGCTCGATATTTCTATTTCGCTTAATATCACTCTGTTAGTAGGGCTACTCATTTGGTATGGGCGACGATGGAGACATTTCAAAATTGCTTCAGAGTCAATGCAGATTGTAGGTTGGGGAGGGCTTGCCATTTACAACTATATTCAGGGAAATCGTTGGATGGCTTTTCTTCCTGCGTTTTTATGCGTTTGGGCATTCCTTTCCTTCTTCGAAGAAATAAGAATGTACAAGTCGCTCAGTAAATCCGAACAAACGAACTGCGAGACCAAAGGAAAGGGGTAGTTTTAAGCGATGTATTCCGAAGAACTTACCTCCGTGGCTAAAGCCTACATCATCATCGCAGAGTTTATATACGGCCTAAAGCCCGTACCCTTCAACGGTTCTGGTTTTTAACAGGTTTTCAAAAGAATGAACGAAATTAACAACTCGATTCTCACCTTGATCCTGCTCGTTCCACTGGCCGGAGCGGTACTGGTGATGCTCGTCCCCGACCGCTTCAAGCTGCCCAACTGGATCGCTCTGCTCACCACGCTCATCACCTTCGGCCTCACTCTGCACTTGCCCGCGCACTTCAGCCTAACGCAAGCCGGCTTCCAGTTCGAGATCAACCGCCTGTGGATCGAGAGGCCTGCAATCTTCTACCACGTGGGCGTTGACGGACTCAGCCTGTGGCTGGTGGTGCTGGTCGGCCTGCTCGCGCCGGCCGGAGTCGTCGCCAGTTGGAACGCCATCCAATCGCGGCGCAAGCTCTTCTTCGCGCTCTTCCTGATTCAGCAGACGGCCATGTTCGGTGTCTTCCTCTCGCTGGATTTGATGGTCTACTACGGCTTCTGGGAGCTGTCTCTGGTCCCCATGGCCATTCTCATCGCCATGTACGGCCGCAAGAACGGGCCCAAAGCCGCGCTCAAGTTTTTCCTCTTCACCTTCATCCCCTCGGCGCCGCTGCTCGTCGCGATTCTCTGGCTCTACGCGCAAACCGGCAGCTTCGACTTCACCACGCTGCAAATCCTCATCGCCCACGGAAACTTTCCCGCCGGAGCGTTGTTCTGGGCGGCTCTTGCTTTTCTCTTCGCCTTTGCCGTCAAGGTTCCGGTCTTTCCGCTGCACGGATGGCTTGCGGACACCTTCAGCGAAGCGCCCGTCGCACTCGCCATGGTCGTGGCCGGCAAGCTGGGTCTCTACTCCATGCTTCGCTTCCACATCGGCCTCTTCCCCGAGCAGGCGCGGTTGTTTGCTCCGTTGATGGTTGGCCTCGCGGTAGTTGGCATTCTCTACGGCGCATGCCTCGCGCTCGTCCAGCGCGACTTCTGGCGGCTAATGGCCTTTGCCGCGCTGAGCCATCTGAGCCTCATCACTCTGGGCATCTATGGCCTGACGCTCACCGGCTGGGAGGGCGCGGTTTATCAGATTCTCTCGCACGGCGTGGTAGACGGGGCGCTCTTCCTGCTGCTGGGCGTGCTCTACGACCGCTACGCAACCAGCCAGATTAACGCCTACGGCGGCCTGGCCACAAAGCTTCCTCGCACGGCAACCTTCTTCGTGATTGCCTCCCTGGCTATGATCGGCCTGCCCATGCTCAACGGCTTCATTGGTGAATTCCTGATTCTCGTCGGCACCTTCACCGGCGTCAGCAAGGGCTGGGCCATCGTCGCCACGCTGGGCGTAATTTTGAGCGCGGCTTACATGCTCTGGCTGATTCAGCGGCTTTTCTTCGGGCCGGAGAGCGCGCTGGCCACGTCGAAGCTGCCTGAAGATTTGCACGTAGGTCAACTGGCCGTGCTCTGGCCGCTGACCGCGTTGATGCTGGTCATGGGCGTAGCTCCGATGCTCTGGCTGCCTACCATCGCAACTGGCACACATCCTCCACCTGTGCATGTGCAGACCATTACTACTTCGTCTCAAGTGGAGGTCCAGCGGTGATTTTTGTTTTACATTTCCTTTTGAATCACGAGGATCTCTTCCGCATCCTTCCCGAGATAATCCTCACGTTGACCGGCGTTCTGGTAATGCTGCTCGACGCCACACTTCCTCCCGGCTGGGCGCGCCGTCCGTTGGGCTGGGTCGCCGCCTTCGGAACCACGCTCGCGCTGTGGGGCAGCCTCTTCCAGCTTTCCCTGCCTGAAGGAACCGGCTTCTCCGGCACAATCGAGACCAGCGCCTTCACCGTCTTCTTTCACGTGCTCATATGCGGCATCGTTCTGGTTGCGCTGCTGCTCTCGCTCGACACCTTGCCTGAAAAAAGCCATCACCAGGGCGAGTTTTACGCGCTTATCGTCTTTGGCGCGGTAGGCATGTGCCTGCTCACCGGCGCGGTCGAGCTGCTCCTGGTCTTCATCGCGCTGGAAATCTCCTCCATCGCCACCTACATTCTGGCCGGCTACCGCAAGCACACCGCCCGAGGACCGGAAGCGGCCATCAAGTATTTTCTGCTTGGCTCCTTTGCCACCGCCTTCCTGCTTTACGGCATCGCGATGATCTTCGGCGCCACCGGCACCACGCAGATTTACGAGATCGCCCGCCTCGTGCCCACAGCGCAGAATCAATCGTTCATTCTGGCCGGCATGGGGCTGATGCTGGTGGGAATTCTCTTCAAGGTTTCCGCCGTGCCCTTCCACGTTTGGACGCCGGACGTTTACGAAGGCTCGCCCACGCCGGTGGTGGCTCTGATGTCCACCGCGCCCAAGGCTGCGGCCTTCGCGCTGCTGCTGCGCGTGGTCTACGAGATGCTGCCCACGCTGCGCCCCGTCTGGCAGCCGCTGCTGTGGGTAGTGGCTGTGCTCTCCATGACCGTAGGCAACCTGGCCGCGCTGCGCCAGCAAAACGTGAAGCGCATGCTGGCCTACTCCGCCATCGCCCATGCCGGCTACCTGCTGGCGGCCTTCGCCGGGCTCGGCACGAGCGGCATCGCCGCCGCTAGCTTCTACACCGCTGCCTACGCGGCCATGAACGTGGGCATCTTCGCAGTGGTTACCCTGGTCAGCGGATACGACGAAAAGCTGCCGCTGATCAACGATTATCGCGGGCTCATCTACCGCTCGCCTCTGCTCGGCAGCCTGCTGATCTTCTTTCTGGTTTCGCTCATCGGCATTCCCTTCACCGGAGGATTCTTCGGCAAGTTCTATTCGTTTGCCGCTGCGGTTGGCGGCGGAGCCATCTGGCTGGCCATCATCGGCCTGCTGAACTCCGGCCTGGCCGCCGCGTACTATCTACGCCTGGCTCTGGTAACTGCACAACGTCCGGATTTCGATGGCGAAGCAAAGTCTACCCCGCCACAGGGGTCGCCGCGGGTCGGCGCTGCCGTCATTGCAGCCGTAGCGATGGCAGTTCTAGCCACACTGGTTCTGGGAATTATTCCCAACGATGTGTTGCGTGCCACCGAATCCGGCGCGCATACGCTGCAAGCGCCTCCCGCCGAAATCAGCGTGCCGGTAAATATTGTGGAGCCACCGTCGCAGCCCTGAAACTCCGGAGTCAATTCGAACATTACACGGAACCCACAGGGACTGGCACACTTCCTGTATCGACGGCCCGATTCCGCTCGAGCAGGCTTTTGTAGCAGCGCACGGTCAGTCCCAGAACGTAGTCCTTCACATAGTTCTCCAGAACCCAGGCGCGCGCTGCCATGCCCATGCGGCAGCGTCGCGCATGATTGCGCAGCAATTGCAGCACAGCCTCGCTGATGGCGGCCGGGTAGCCGGGTGGAATCAGCAGCCCTGTCACCTCCGGCACCACGGTATCGCGCGAGCCGGTGCATAGGGTGGTCACCACGGGAATCCCGCTGGCCGCGGCCTCCAGAACGACATTCGGAAACCCCTCCCGCCAGGTGGGCAGAACCATCACGTCCATAACGCGGTAGTAGGGCGCCGTGTCGGCCACGTATCCGGTCATGTGAATGCGCGGATGGTTTTTGATGCGGACGCGCAGGTCGCGGTCGAGCGCATCCTCTGCAGCGTCAAACCAACCTACCAGGAGCAGATGCGCCAGTGGCTTGGCAGCCATAATTGCGTCGAATGCCTCCACCAACTCCGGCAGCCCTTTGTCGCGGGTCAAGCGGCCCACAAAGCCAACCACAGGCGCATCTGAGGGCAGGCAGAGCCGGGCGCGCAGGATGCCCGGACCCGGCGAGAAGTGCTCCACATCGACGCCGTTGCTGCTGCCGCTCCCCAGCAGGCGCAGTTTGCTCGCCGGCGCCACGCGCAGTGCCAAGGCCTGGTTGCGCAGGCTCTCGCTGTTGCATAGCACGGCATGAGAACAGGCCGAAGCCAGCCGCTCAGCGGCCAGAAGGATGCGGCGCTTGACTCCGGTAGAGGTCTCCAGTTTGAGCCCGCGTAGAAGATAGACGCGCGACGGCACGCCGCAGAGCATGGCAGCCACCGAGCCCAGCAGACCGGCCTTGGGCGTGCTGAACTCCGTTATCTCCGGCTTCAGCCGGTAGAGCAGCCAACATAAACGCATCAGCGACCACAGGTCAGAGACCGGCGCCATCTCCCGGCGCATGGGAACCGCAATCGACTCCACGCCTTCCTCAGCGGCCGTGCGAGTAAGCAACTCGCCGGGACCTGAAACCAGCGTTACCCGAAAACCCGCCTCGCGCAGAGTGCGTAATCGTCCGCCTAGAATCAGGCAACTCTGCGAGGCCGTGATGCCGACAACGATGTGGGGTCTTTGCGACGTGTGGGACCGCTCCCCGAGACGAGCTGAAGAAGGAAAGCGGTTGTTCACCCAAAAAGATGGGCGCAAAAAAATAGAATCTGCAATTTCTCCGCTACGCTTGAACACGAGTCACTCCCCTAAAAGGGCCCTCGCGCTCCGAAAATCATCGGAAACGCGTTAGGAAGGGTGCTCGACGTGATCAGGAGTTCATGCTCTCCGGACGCCCTGCTGCGCTATCCTCCGCGCCGTTCGTCCACTCCCAATCTCCGTCCTATCTGCTCCCCTCGTGACAACGCAGAAGAGGCCATAAAAAGGCGGTCTCCCGCTGGAGATAAGCAAATGCAGTTTTCGTGGCATATTGAAGAAAGCTGACAGTCTCGGGATCAATTGTGGAACTCTCAGTCCGGCCATCGCCGGATCTGGCGCGTCCACTCCCGTTCACCGCCTCAGCCGCTCTTCCAGAGACAACACGTAGTGAAGGAGACACCGAAAGGTCTCCTCCGGAGATAAGCAGGTGCAGTACTCACAGGAAACATTAGTGGGCTTTAATTTGTCAAGAGGAAAATATCTTCTGGATAAATATGCTTTAATTGCGGATTAATAAGGACATTTGCTATATACTCGCTGAAATCCCTGAGGTTTTTCACATGCCCGCGAATGCTCGTCCAAGGGTCCTGTTGCTGATTCCGCATCTTGGCGGCGGCGGCGCGGAGCGTGTGACGTCGCTTCTGGCGCAAAATCTGCCAGCAGAAAAGTACGAACTGCATCTGGGGCTGATTACCCAGGCGGAGACTGGTCGGGAAGCGCTGCCGGCCACGGTCCATCTCCACGCTTTGGGCGCTTCCAGGGTACGCGCCGGAGCCTTCCGGCTGCTCCGGCTGGTGCGCCAGCTAAAGCCCGATCTGATCCTCTCCGGAATGGCTCACCTGAACTTTCTCGTGCTTCTGCTCCACCCCTTCTTCCCGCGAGGAACGCGTGTTCTGGTGCGCCAGAATGGCACCATATCCGCCATCCTGGCATTTGGCGGAGTGCCCTGGTACACTCGCCTGCTCTACCGTCTGCTCTACCCCCGCGCCGACGGCATCATCTGTCAGACACAGTCGATGGCTGAAGATCTGGCCCAGGAGCTGAGAGTTCGGCAGAACCTGCTTGCCGTGCTGCCCAACCCGGTGGATGTGGAGGAGATTCACAGCTTCCTCAGCCCTAATCCGGTCCCACAAGCCGGAGCTGGCCCCCATCTGCTGGCCGTGGGAAGGCTCGTGAGGGAAAAAGGCTATGATTTGCTGTTGCGGGCCATGTTCTCGGTCCGAATTGAGTTTCCTGACGCTAGCCTGCTGATTGCCGGCGCTGGTCAGGAAGAAGCCGCTCTGAAGGCTGAATGCCACGCGCTGGGGCTAAATGCAGCGGTTCGTTTTGCCGGCCACATCGACCGTCCCTGGACGCTCTTTCCGGCTGCAACGCTCTTTGTGGTCGCCTCCCGGCACGAAGGCCTGCCCAATGCCCTGCTGGAGGCGGCAGCAGCGGGACTCCCCATTGTGGCCTTGCCTGCCTCTGGAGGCGTCGTGGAGCTGCTGCGCAATCATCCCGGTGTGTGGCTGGCCTCCGAAGTCTCCGCAGGGGCGCTTACCGATTCCCTTCTCGCCGCGCTTCATACTCTCACGCCGGGTAAGCGCTTCGCCCACAGCTTTGTTGAAGCCTATCGGCTCGACCGCGCGATTCAGGCCTATGAACGCCTGATCGATCGAACCATTGCAGTGAACCAGTAGAAAACCGGCCCTAGCAGAGCCACCACAGTGGCCAGCAGCAGGCTTGAGCCGTAAAGAATCAGGTCGATTGAGATCAGCCGCTCATCTAGCGGCGAGCAAGGTGCTTCCGCCGTCGCCGTGCGTGGCGGGCCTGTGCTCGCCACAGCGCCCATGTTTCATGGAGCTTTTCAATCGGGCTCAGCCTGGCGGGTGGATACTCGGCCAACACGCGGTCCAGCGACGTGAATTGAGCGGCGTGGGTGCGGATGAATGCATGTAGCTCCGCCACCTGGGAGGCATGGGTAAAGTTGCTATGGATGCATATCGTCCATATTCCACAGGACTTTTCCACTGGCCCCCAAAGCTGCTGCGGAATCCATGTAACTCCGGCGCGCGTGAATGGGACACGGGCAAAGCCGTCCGAGATTATTTTCAATCCCTCGATGCGAAGCGCGCGGAGTGTGGCTTGGTCGAAACCGTGGCGTGGCGCGACGAAGAGCCTGGGGGTAAGCCCCTGGCCGCGCAGAACTCCCAACCCTTCGCGAATCCACTGACGCTGGGTCTCTTCCTTTACACCGGCAAATTCACTGTGTTGATGCAGCTTCAAAATGTTCGGGCTCTTGCTGATGCAGTTATGGCGGTACCCATGCAGGGCAATGGTCGCTCCTTCCGCCTCCAAGGCCCGCATCAGCGGCCAAAACTTGGGGTCCGGCGGCGAAAGATTCAGGCTATGGTCATGGTTGTCGGGAACCACGGCAAGAATCGGCCGCAGCCCGAACTCCTCGATCATCGGCAGGCAGCGCAGCCAACGTTCATGCTCCACCGTGGGACAAAGATCGTCGAAGCGCAGCAGATATTGTGCCGGTCTGGGAATCATGCTTTAGTCCTCATCGTGCTTTCTTGCCATCCCGGCAGAGATTTGCCTGCCTTCATCTAGAATAACTTCGGCATTACGCTTTCTCGGCTGCTACCTTGGGTAGCAGCTTCCAGGCCCAATACCATAGAAAAGCAAAGGTGCTCACGGTCCACAGAGATGTGGCCAGCGCAATTCCTGCTACGCCGTACCAGCGCATGAGGACCAGATTTAAAAATATATCAAGTGTCAGGTTCAGTATTCCACAATAGAAAATCAGGTCGGAACGGCGCAAGGCAATCAGAAAGCGGTACAAAACGCGGCTGGAGACAAAAAATGGAATCTGGATGGCATACATGGCCAGAACCGGGCTGACCAGTGCCGTGTCGTGCGGCCCGAAGACGCCATGCTGGAAGGCTATACGAATCAGCCAATGCGAGCCGGCAATCAGGGCCAACGCAATGGGCGTGGACACCAGCGCCGTGAGCCGCACCCAGGTGCGCAGCGTATTCCGGCATCCGGTCCAGTCCAGCTGGGCGATCATGCGCGAGAAGTGCGGCGTCACCGCCGACGACACTGCACCCGCCAGCAGGGTAATCACCACGCTCACAAAGCGGTTGGCGTAGGCCAGCGCGGAGACGCTTCCGGCTGGCAGCATCGCCGCCATCGATTGATCCACCAGCAACCCGCCGGAGGCCACTACGCCGCTCAGCAGCACCGGCCCATACTGTTGTGCCACCTCGCGCGTAGCTTCGGTCGCTCCGTGCCACCACAGGCGAAAGCGGTATCCGCGCGCGTCCATCATCCACGCCACCGTGCCGGCGTGGACAAGCGCTCCGGCCAAGGTGGAGTAAACCATCGCCCAGATTCCGTAGCGGCCGCTGAGCAGCAGCGCTCCCAGGATGATGAGCGCCGGAGTCGCCACCGGCGCCAGCGCAGGCCATGCAAAGCGGTCGAATGTGTTCAAAACCGCAGTGCAGTTGGTGGCGATTCCGGTAATCAGCACCACGGGCAGCAGCGCGTAGAAGAGCCGTATGGCGAGCTCCATCTTCTCCGGCGGAAAGTGCGAGGCAATCAACGGAAAGAAGCCGCGCGCGGCCAGGGCCATAACCACCGAGACTGCGGTCAGCAGCACACAGACCCATAGCATCGAGCTCGACAGAAGCTGCTGCGCGCGCTCGTGGCCTTCCCGCTCCCTCACCCGCACCAGCGTCGGCACCAGCGCCTGGTTCATTGATTCAGAAATCAAATTGATGAGCAGGTTTGGAATCAGGAAGGCTGCGAGAAAGGCGTCCATCGCGTCCGTGCGGCCATAAACCCCGGCAACGGTGAACTCTTTGAAAGTAGCGACAATCTTGACCAGAATCCCCGCCGCGGTCACCGATGCCGCCGCGCGGAAAATGCGCCGGTTGACGCTGCCGCCCTGGAAGAGCCGCGCGAGTTGGGGGATGGGGAACATAGGATCGGAAGCATTCGGGTTAAGCCGCCAGTTTACATCGGCTCAGAGGCCGCCAGTAACTCACGGCGCGACACAACGGCCGGAAAGCACTCCTCCAGCCTCTCCGGTTCTTCGGCGGCCAGCCGGCCGGCCAGCGTAATCATCGCCAGCAGCAGCCAGCTGGTGCGGTTCTCCTCCACTGTAGCCACCATCGAGGTGATGCCCCAGATCACCAGCGTCAGAGCCAGCGCCCAGCGCAGCGGCCCCTTCGTTTGAATAAGCGACCAGACGACGACGGCCACAATGGCTACAGCCAGAAACAGCGCAACCAGACCACCGCCAACGGCAATCGAAAGAGCCGCGTTGTGCGCCGTGTCGATGGGCGATAGGCCGGCCGCCGAAACAAACGAGCCCGCCCCGGTTCCGAAGAGTGGCGCCTTCACAAAGGCATGCCAGCCGGCTGTCCAGATGTTCCATCGCAGGTTCAGGCCGCCGCCCTGAAGCTGCTCGTTGATGGTGGCCAGCCGCTCCAAGCTTCCCCGAGGAACAATCCACCAGATCAGCGCGGCCAGCGGCGGCAAGGCCAGAGCCCCGGCCCAAACCCTCTTTGGATGACCGTATCCCAGCAGAATTCCGCTGCCTGCGAGCGCCACCATGACCTCCAGAAACCCTCCGCGAGAGGCCGTGAGCAACACAGCGACCAGCCCCAGCGGAAAGTAGCCCGCCGCCAGCAGCCGCCATGGCCACTTCTGCTCGCTATTGACCAGCAACGCCGCCAGCGGAAAGGCTAGGTTGAGAAAACGGGCTACATCGTTGGGGTCCTGCCCCGTGGCGACAAAGCGGACCTGCTGGTTGGTCATGGCATCCGTGGAAACGTAGTTGGCCAGTGTCAGCGCGGCCAGCACCCAGGAGCCGGCAATATAGGCCCGCATCAGCGCGCGCAGATCGTCGGCGCTCTCGGCAAACTCCCACACCAGCCAGACAATCATCATCTCCTGGAAGTAGCCGCGCAGCTTTGTCAGCGTCGCCAGCGGCTCAATGGTCCAGAAGCAGGTGCAGCAGAACCAGAGATAGAGGGCAAGAACAAGCCACAGCATTGTTCCGGGAGTGCGCAGGCGGCCGGCCTGAAAAACCGCGGGAATCGCCACCAGCAGCAACAGCAAGCCCACTACCCGGGCAATGTTGCCCAGCGGCTCGCCCAGTTCCAGGGAGTACTCCCAGGGAATCGCAAAGGCGAAGATCAGCAACAAAACCCAGGCGATGCGGCGCATCAGTACCTCTGCGAATAAACCAGGCCGGAGTAAATCGTGACGCCAATCGCCGATTGAATGGCCGATTCAATGACCCGGTTCCACAGGTTTTTGGCCGCCGAGTCGGGCACGTAAAGAATGTCGCGGTCGTGGACCAGCTGGTCCGGCTCCTGTCCGTG
The DNA here is from genome assembly GCA_050012015.1 of Occallatibacter sp. Lineage (GTDB taxonomy): Bacteria > Acidobacteriota > Terriglobia > Terriglobales > Acidobacteriaceae > Telmatobacter. The sequence goes on from JBEKHZ010000001.1 coordinate 592,192, forward strand.
CAACATGCGCTTCAGGTTGAGGCTGGTGAGTGTGCGTCCGCCCTTTTGCTCGCGAATGAGGATGGCCTTGCCCATGGCGGCGTTCTGCGTCGGTCCCCAGGCCAGCGTGAGCGCCTGCACCACAGTCAGCCCCTGCACCGGATCGACGGGAAACCCGCCCGGACGCTGCACATCGCCTACCACGTAAACCAGTCCCGCGCGGCTCACCTGCACCGTGTCGCCGGGAGCCAGTTCGGGATTGTGATCGTTGGCAGTATCGGCGGCGTCGGGGTCCAGAACAACCGGATGCGGCGTCTTGGCGTCGTCGCGGTGGAAGATATTCACCAGCCGCCCCGCGCTCGGTGCCAGGCCGGAGGCCGCCGAGATCAGGTCCATCAGCCGGTGGTGCAGCGTGTAGGGATAGACGCCCGGACGCACCACCTCGCCCAGCACGCTCACATCCTGCCCAACGTAGGAGATCACCAGCACTGTGACCAGCGGGTGCAGCAGCATTCCCTGGGCAATCAGCGCCGCCTCAATGGCATGCGCGGCAGCCTGCTCGTCCATTCCGCCAATCTGCACCTCATGCACCATGGGCAGCATCACCGTGCCCGTCGGCGATACGCGCACCATGGAATGGAACTCCGGCGTGTGCACCTCGCTCACATCCAAAAAATCGCCGGGCGCGATGGGAGCGGGCATGGGAGTGGCCGGCAGTGTGCCGGCCATCGGTTGCGCGCCGGCCTGGCCGGGATTGTTCCAGGTTGCCGGCGCCTCCCTCGGATTGGGCTGAACCCGCGTATCCGGCGTAGCGGGCAGCCGTACTACTCCCGTGGGCAGTCCGGAGGTGGTGGGCGTGGGCGCTTGGGCATGAATCACCGCGCCGGCCAGAGCAGCACCCAGCAGCACGACAACGGCACGCGGAACAATGGAATGAGAGGAGGGATGAATCGACTCCATCAGGAACGCGCCTCCAATCGCCAGCCAAAGGCTGACAAAAAGTGTGATGAGCATGTAAAGCAGCAGATCGGGAGCCACCGGCTTGACCGGCTGGCGGGCAGCGTCCACCACCGTGATATTGGAGCTTTCTACGCCGGCGGCCAGTCCTGCTTCTTTCACCTTCTCCAACACCCGCACATACAGCTCATGATTGGCTTTGGCCTCCTCGCTCATGGCTGCGTACCGGATGGCCGCCTCGTTGGCCTTCATGCCTTCCGCGGTCAGTTCCTCAAGATTTTTGCGCACAAGTTGCTCGCGGTCGGCAGCCGTCTGCCACGCGCTGCGGAATCGCTCCATCAGCTTGGCGTCCTCGGCCTTTTTCTGCTGGTCAAGATTCAGCAACAGTCCGCGAATTTCCACCACGCGGGGAAAGTTGGGGCCATGTTCAATGCTGAGTAGGGCCTGCTCCTGCTCCAGATCGCTCCTGCGGACGTGAATCTGCTGCAACAGGACGGTGGCAAAGTTGCCGCTTTCGGCCTGCAGGTGCGGGTTAGAGGCGATCACCAGCTCCGGGTCGCCCTGCTGGGCAGCGCGATACTCAGCCTCGCGCAGGATGCGATCCGTGGAGGCTGCCACCAACTGGCGGCCCAGCTCATCGATCTCCAGCATCGCCGGGGTGTGTTCACTCACGCCCTGCATGCCGTTAGCCAGCGTCTCGGGCGTGGTCAGCAGGCCGTGCTCGCGCTGGAACTCCGCCAGTCGCTGCTGGTCCTGATCCACGCGGGCCTTCGACTCCTTGAGCTGGCTCTCCAGCCACGCTGCAGCCTGGGCTGTGGTCTGCACCCGCGACTCCGTCTCCTGCTCGCCATAGGCGCGTATCAGGGCGTTCACCACGCTGGCCGACAGCGCCGCATCCTTCGACCGGAAGCGAATCTCAATCAGCAGCGTGCGCGGCAAAGTCTGCACCACGAGCCTCCGCTGAAAGCGCTCCAGCAGCCACTCCCGGGCGTCGATAGCCGGAGCTTCGGGGTGAAAATCCGGGAACTTGCTGGCAAATCTGCCCATGAACCCCGGCGCCTGGTAGAGCTTGAGGCCGGTAATCACCCTCCAGGCCAGTTGGTTGCTGCGGAAGACGCTGGCCAGAGTCTCCTGCTGCACTGGCGCGGTGAGAATGGAGGCCGCCACAAACTGCTCCTGCGCCTCCAGGCTGAGCGCCGAGACGGGCGAGGTGCGCAACGCCACTTTGGCGCTGGCCTCGTACTGGTTGGGAGCAATCAGGCAATACAGCAGGCAGGCCAGCAGCATTCCCCCCACCACCCAGCCCATCAGGCGACGGCGGCGAACCAGCACACTCCAAAGCTCGCTCAGGGTGCGTGTAGAGCTGCGCGCGCCGCTTTCGGGCCGCGCAGGCAGCCACTGCTCGGGTCTTTCCTCGGGGTCGTAAGGCGAATCATGCGGAACGTCGTTTGATTCCGGCATGTGTAGGGTACCTCCATCCCTTCATTACTCAGGTGGAGGCAGATCTGGGATTCAAAACAACAAAATACTACAAAGTGAATCACCGACAGTGTGCTTGATGGAAATCAATCCGTCAATAGATTCCATTACTCAAGAAATCTGGATGTGGAAAAACGCGGCATTGCCCGTTTTCACTCCGCTCCCCCGCCGCTCCGGTACCACTTCACGGTGCGGCGCATTTCTATCGGAATTTCTATTGGAGCAGAATAGCCGCGTTATTGGAATCGCCCCGAATCTCGATGAGATCGGTACAGACGGGGAGCAAGCAAGTGGGGTGATTCATATCCCGAAGTCGGCAATCAGGAGCATCAAAACCCTGATAACAAATGACTAACCCTTTTTCGGAAGTTTCTTTTGCTCTTGAATGTGGCGCAATACAGACGCGCACACCTTTTGTGTTTGTTTGTCGGTTAGGGCTTCTGGTTCCTTCGTCCCTAATCCGGCCAAACGTTCGATTTCAACTGAGGTCAACTTCGCGGGAGGTCTCGTTTGAGTCATACCCGAATATACCTCAAAAGGAACAAAACATGTCCAGCCTTGTACTTCCAATTCGCCCCGTGCCAACGCATACCCGAAAGCCTTATACTCCTGAGAAATAATGGAGGGCGACAGTAGTGACCACAATAGCGGGGCTGAAATTACGTGACGGTGTTCTATTGGCGGCGGACACCGAAATCAGTGAGGGGGTTGCCAAGTATGCTGAGTCAAAGATATTCGCAGAACAGATAAGCCCAACCGTTTCGCTGGCTTTCGCTTATTCCGGTACCAAGGATTTTGCGACAATGGCGATTCAACAGATTTTTTCGGTAGTACGGTCCTCGAATTTGGACACACATCCCGCGATTCAAGTTGCTGTAAAAGACACAATTGACGAAGTTTATACTAATTCTATTGGAAGGCTCCCCGAATATAGTCAGTCCGACAACTTTTTTAGCTTACTTATAGCTGTTTGGGCTGAGAAGATACCTCGACTTTTAATCACTGACCAAACGGCAGTTGTGGAAGAATCTCAGTTCCGGTGTTTTGGAATGGGAAAAGCATTAGCTAAATACCTTCTGACGCCGGTTTATTATTCGGAGGCCAAGAATATAGCCCATTCAACCGCTGAAATGGCCGCCCTCAGAATGTTGGATCACGCTAAGGAAAATGCTGGAGGAACCGGGAAAGAAAGTGAATTGGTGTTTTTGAGTTCTGAAGGAAAGATTGAGAAGAAAAATGAGGGGGACTTCAAGCCAGAACTGAAATTATTAGATTCCTATGACGGCATAATGGGCCTTATATTTCCGTTCGCCACAGACCTCGATACGACCGAAGAGGAGTTGGATGCCATCTTCAAGTTTGCTCTTGATCTGCATAAGCGAACACTGTTGGAGGCTAGGGCAGAGCGTTTTACCAAAAAAATGAGAAATGATCCGAGATGGAGCTGCTAATCTTTCAGCTTACTCTTAGCCCATCTCGCGTTCACGGCCTTACGCGCCGATTCGCTCCGTAGTTGTAGAGTCATTGCAGCGGCTCTAGCGGGTCCGCCCGCTTTGCCGCCCTTCTTACCGATCTTGCCAAGTATTGCCGGAGTTCCGGCGGAACGGAGTTTGACATGGGGACATGTTTATACTGAACCGGCTTTCGTAAGCAAACCTTTTGTGCTAGTATGTGCGGAATGTCCGATACTTCGAGTCCAAAATGTGCCGTATGTTATGCCCCAGCAAAGTGGTGCTGCGTTTTCTGCGGATCAAACTGCTATTGCGATGAACACGCTTGCAACCATATTGCCAAGCAGTATCCCGAAGAATTCGGCCTTAAACCCCGTCCAGAACAACTGGAACAACAAGAAAAACAGAAGACGATGCGGTTTATTCTTATCGTACTTCTGGTCATATTTCTGCTGTGGCTACTCAGTTGGATATGGAGTCAGCCAAGCTCTGGAAATTCAGAAACTATGCGGACTCTCTCTCCGGCTTCTTATACACTTCTTGCATTTTCCGCTTGATATACGTGAGCCGCTCACGTAGTCAAGGCTGCACATTTACGCGCGATAGAAGTATTGTCCCCACAAAACGAATCCAACCCACCAGCCTCCAAAAATTACAAAGTACACCCAGTCGGAGGCACCGTGAACATAGGCAACGATGAGCAATGCCATAGTAGCGAACAAAGAAAGAACCGGCCATGCCGCTGTGCTTTTCTTGGAACCCATGAAGATCACTATAAACGTACAGACTCCCAAATAATCATGAATTTTGTTGTTGACATACGAGAGCTGCTCACGTGCAGGAAGAGCATGAACACTCTACCGCTGAACAAAAAGCTAATCGTCCTCAACACAATCCCCGGTTTTCACTCCCCCCCCGCCGCCGCTCTTGTACCACGCCACGATCCTTGCCAACCCGCTCCTTTCGCTCTTTTGCAGATGATTTCCCCATCCTGGCGCACAATGGAAGCCATCAGAAATGGATGCCGCTCCCGATCTTTGACAACTGACTCGCTGACAGCTAAAACAGCATCTTTTCGCCTCCGCCGCTTTCGCAACCAACTCATAAAACACGAGTTAGCTCCACCGTCCGCGAAAATTGCAATAAAAGTTTACCCCATTTTCGCCTTTTTAGCCGAAAATCAAATCTGGTAATAGCTCTGGGATCAATAACATAACCATTTTGCAGCGGCCAAAAAAGGCGAAACCCAGGCGCGGGAATTCAACCGGCGGATGTCAAGCTGATTTCGACAAAAACGAAGGTAATAGCCCTGAAATCAACAACATAACTAAATTTATGGGCGATCAAAGGGCGAAAGCTACGCGCGGGAATCTTCGGGTTTTTCACGGTTTTGTACCTTCCTATTGCGCGCCGCCGCTCCGGTACCACTCCACAGTGCGGCGCAGGCCTTCGCAGAAATCGACACTGGGCGCGTAGCTCAGCAGCTCCCCAGCCAGGCGAATATCGGCCAGCGAGTCGCGAATGTCGCCAGCGCGCGGCGGAGCGTAGGCCGGTTGGCCCTTGTAGCCGGTCAACTCCCGCAGAATCGCGAAGGTTTCATTCAGCGTGATGCGTTTGCCGGTGGCCAGGTTCATCATCCGGCCGGAGACCTTTTCCGCCGGGGCGGCGGCGGCCAGCAGGTTGCCCTTCACCACGTTGTCGATGTATGTAAAGTCGCGGCTTTGTTCGCCGTCTCCATAGATAGTGGGCTGCTCCCCGGCCAGCATCCTGCGGCAGAAGATGGCCAGCACGCCGGAGTAGTGGGAATTTGGATCCTGATACGGCCCGAAGACGTTGAAGTAGCGCAACGTCACCGTTTCCAGCCCATAAACGCGGGTGAAGGCGCTCATGTAATGCTCGCTGGCCAGCTTGGCCGCGGCGTAGGGAGAGATAGGGTTGGGCAGCATCTCTTCGTGCTTGGGCAGAGTCGGCGTGTCCCCGTAGGCCGAGGACGATCCTGCGTAAACCACCCGCCGCACGCCTGCCTCGCGGGCTACTACCAGTAGATTGAGAGTCGCGTCCAGGCAATTCCTGTTGGTGCCCACAGGGTCGGCCACCGAGCGCGGTACTGAAGCCAGCGCCGCCTCGTGGAAAACGATCTCCACCCCGGCGCAGGCCTTCGCGCAAACTGCCGGATCGGCTAGGTCGCCTTCGATGAACTCCATCGCCTCCAACCCAGCCAGATTGGAGCGCTTGCCGGTGATGAAGCTGTCGATGCCGCGTACACTTTCACCGCGAGCCAGCAATGCTGCGGCAATTGAGCGGCCGATGAAGCCCGCGACTCCGGTCACAAGATAGCTTGGCAATGAATCCCCCAAAGTATGTCAGTTTGCGGCGAAGAAGCTCTCCGCGTCCTACTTTAGAGAGAATACTACTTTAGATACGAACCTCTGGTGATGCATTCTGCGCCAGGCTACCGCCTTGGATTTATGTCCTACAATCAAATGCATGACCATTTCGACCGAGGGCCGGTTGCCCGGCCTCATAGCAAGAATTGACTCCCGGGAAGCTCGCATCGGCATCGTCGGGATGGGATACGTCGGCTTGCCGTTGGCGCTTCTCTTCAGCGCCCAGCGATTCAAGGTGACGGGCTTTGACATCGAGCCCGGCAAGGTGAAGACGCTGAACTCCGGTAAATCCTACATCCTGCATATTCTCCCCAGCGAGATTCAAGCAGCACAAAAGGCCGGCTTCCGCGCCACGGCGGATTACTCTGAAATCGCCCAGATGGACGCGATCATCATCTGCGTTCCTACTCCGCTCAACGAGTACCACGAGCCCGATCTGAGCTTTGTGACCGGAACGGTCAAATCGATCGCACCTTGGCTGCGCGAGGGTCAGCTCATTGTGCTGGAAAGCACAACTTATCCTGGCACTACCGAGGAAATTGTGGCGCCCCTGCTGGAGGCAGGCAACCCCAGCGGTCTGAAGGTTTCGCGTTCGCTCGACGAGCCCGGCTTGCATGTGGCCTTTTCTCCAGAGCGCGAGGACCCCGGCAACAAGGAGGTGGCGCGCCATGACATTCCCAAGGTCGTTGGCGGCTGCGGCCCGGCGGCCACCCAACTAGCCTCGGCGATGTACGGCGCCATCTTCACCCGCGTGGTGCCGGTCAGCAGCCCCTCGACAGCCGAGATGGCCAAGCTGCTTGAAAACATCTACCGCTGCGTCAACATCGCGCTGGTCAACGAACTCAAGCAGCTTTCCATGAGGATGGGCATCGACATCCACGAGGTCATCGACGCAGCCAAGACCAAGCCCTTCGGCTTTCAGGCCTTTTATCCCGGCCCTGGCCTTGGTGGCCATTGCATTCCCATCGATCCCTTCTATCTCTCCTGGAAAGCCAGGCAGTTTGACTTCCGCACCCGCTTCATCGAGCTGGCTGGTGAAATCAACATTAATATGCCCTACTTTGTGATCGATCAAGTCGCCGCCGGCCTCAACGAGCATCGCAAATCCCTCAAGGGCGCGAAGATTCTGGTGCTGGGCGTGGCCTATAAGCGCGACATCGACGACCTGCGCGAGTCGCCCTCTCTCACCATCATCGAATTGCTGCGCGATAAAGGCGCCGTGGTCGCCTACAACGACCCCTACTTTGCCGCCGTGGGCCGCGGCCGCCACTACGACCTGAATATGACCAACACTCCGCTCGACAACCTAGGTCAATACGACGCCGTGGTCATCGTCACCGACCACTCCGCCTACGATTACAAGGCCATCGTCGAGCAGTCACAGTTGGTGATTGACACCCGCAACGCCACTAAGGGCATCGATTCGCCCAAGATTGTCCGCTGCTGAAAAGAAGCATTCCACATGCACCTCCATGGTGAGGAACGCGTTGGTGGATTAGGTTCTTTTTGTCCTCTGTGACTTGCTTGCGTTTGCCGCCGCGTTCATAATGACTACAGGACAGCATCCGATGAGTGCAGAAGCAATCCAACCCGATTATGTGACCCTCTACAGGCGGGCTTTCGCTGAGTACGGAACGCATGCCCTCTGGAACCTGCGCGCCTTCGAGACGCCTTCTTACGAAGATGCGCTGGTCGTTGCGCGTGCTTTGCGCATTGAGGGCGACTTGGTTGCGCGCCGCTTGGCGGAACAGATCGAGCAAGCCTGCCATGCCGCTGTCTAAGCTACAAATCGATATTCTCCGGCTATTGGCTTCGCACCGGAGCCCGGAGAGCTTTGTTGGAGGCTCGACGCCGCTGAACCGGAATACTCTCCGCTATTCCGGCGACATCGATGTCTTCCATGACCGTGAGGAACGTGTCGCCGACGCCGCTCTCAACGATGCCCATGTCATGGAAGAAGCGGGTTACAGCGTCACCTGGCTGCGCCAGCTTCCCTCGATCCACACCGCCCAGATCGCCTCAGGGAATGAATCGACCCGCCTGGAATGGGTGGCCGACAGCGATTACCGCTTTTTCCCTGCAGTTCCGGATGAGGTCTTCGGCTACGTTCTCCATCCCGCCGATCTGGCCATGAACAAGGCCATGGCCGCTGCCGGCCGGCGCGAGGTGCGCGACATCGTCGATCTCGTAAACACCCATGAGACCGTCCTTCCACTAGGCGCCATAGTCTGGGCAGCTGTGGATAAATCACCTGGTTTTACACCCGAAGGCCTCCTCGCCGAAATTCGCCGTAACGCTCGCTATTCGGTTGCCGATTGGAAGGCGCTGGTAACTTCCGAACCGATCGACCCAGTAGATGTCCTCGCCCGCCTGCGTGCAGCTATCGAACAAGCCGAAGCCTTTGTCGCCCGCATGCCCACCGACAAGGCGGGCCTACTGTTCCTGGACAATGGCCGCGTAGTCCAGCCCGACCCCGAACATCTGGATCGCTACCAGACTCACGCGGGGCAAAGGCGCGGCCATTGGCCGGCCAGCGCGGAGATCACCTCCGCCATGCTGGAGCGGTACAACCAAAAACCGTAGCGCCTGTCGAGTACAAGCGGCCTGCCGCACAAATTCGCTAACTCGCTAACCCCGCGAAGCGGGGGCTAATTTGCTGACTCGCTTCCCCGCGACATCCCCCCACCCCATCCTGTATCTTTGTGAAGTTCGCTTATGCTCCCTCTGAATACAACCCTTGCTGAGCCTCAGTCCTTCTCTCTTGCAGAGAAACTCCTCCTCATCCTGCTGGTCGTGACCTCCATTACGGCCTTCTGGCTCCGTTTCCGCGTCGTCCTCGGAAAAATCCTCCACTCCAAAAAAGACGCCAGCTTCCGTCTCTTCCCCATCGGCAAACGCGTCTGGGATTTCATCTGGGAGGTCGCCTTTCAGGCCAAGGTCATTCGCCAGCGCCCGCTGCCCGGTCTGGCACACGCCTTCGTCTTCTGGGGTTTCTGCGCCTTTGTTCTGGTTACGCTCAATCACTTCGCCTCCGGGCTGGGCTCCGGTTTTCTCTCGCCCGCTGGCCGCTTTGGCCGCTTCTACTTTGATTTCGCCGCCATCTTTGCCTTGGCCTGCGCCATGGGTATCCTGGGGCTTTTCATCCGTCGCTTCCTCGTGCGCCCCAAGTGGCTCGGCGAAAAGCTCTCTTACCAGTCCGGTTTCATCGCATTTCTGATCTTTCTGCTAATGGTCTCCTACCTGGCCGCCTTCTTTTTCGCCGACACTGACCCGGCCACGCGGCCTCTCTGGTGGGTCCACACCCTGGCGCTTCTGATCTTTCTGCCCATAATCCCCCACACCAAGCACCTGCACCTGGTTCTGAGCCCGGTCACTGTTTTTCTCTCCCGCGGCAGCTTTAGCCAAATCCCTCCGCTCTCGGGCGACGAGGACTTCGGCCTAATCGCTGGCACGGACCTCACTCGCCTCGTCAGCCTGCAAGCCTACTCCTGCGTGGAATGCGGCCGCTGCACCGAGCATTGCCCCGCCACCAACACCGGCAAGCTGCTCAACCCAAAGGAAATCATCCTCGGCCTGCGCGGCTACCTAAACGATCTCGGCCCGTCCTCGGAAGTGCCGCTGCTAGGCAAGTACAACCCCCAGGAAGCTCCGTTTCAATGCACTACCTGCGGCGCCTGCGAATTCCAGTGTCCCGTGGGCATCGAGCATCTGCCCATCCTCATCGGCTTGCGCCGCGGTGCGGTCAACACCGGCGCATGGCAGGACGACTACGGCAGCAAGCTCTTCCTTGCGCTTGAGCGCGGAGCCAACGCCCACGGCCTGCCCGCCTCCGAGCGTGACAAGTTCATCGAGAAGGCCGCCCTACCCATCTTCGACGGAACTCAGGAATACTGCCTCTGGTTGGGCTGCATGGGCGGCTACGATCCCAAAGGCCGCGAGATCATCGCCGACTTCGCCCGCGTGATGAACTACCTCGGCGCGAGCTTCGGCGTCCTGCGCAAGGAGAAGTGCTGCGGCGATCCGGTTCGCCGCCTGGGCAACGACCTCGTCTTCCAGCAACTCGCCGAATCCAACCTCGAAGCCCTGGCCCAAACCAAAACCAGAAAAATAATCTCCATCTGCCCCCATTGCGTCCGCACCATTCAGGAAGATTGGAAAGACTTTGGCGCACCGCCCCCGATCGAGCATCACAGCGAGTTTCTCGCTCGCTATGCTGACAAACTCCCCCAAAAACACTCCGGCCCGGAGAGCATCGTCTACCACGATCCCTGCTACCTGGGCCGCTATCACAATGTCTACAAGCAGCCGCGCGCGGTCGTGGCGCGCACCGGCCAACTCGTCGAGGCCCCACGCAATCACGAACGCAGCTTCTGCTGCGGCGCGGGAGGCGGGCTAGTCTTCCTCGGCGAAGAAACCGGTGAGCGTGTCGGTCAGGTCCGCACCGCCGAACTAGTCTCCACCGGAGCCACAACCATCGCCACCGCCTGCCCCTTCTGCAACAGCATCTTCTGCGACGCGCTCGCGGAAAAAGGCGACAGCGCTCCGCAACTCCTCGACATCGCCCAGCTAACCGCGCGCGGTCTCGACAACACCTCCAAATGGTGACTTTTACTCTTCGGGAGTTTGAAATGACACGATTGATTACCTTGCTTCTCGCTGCCGCCTCCCTGTTCGCTGCATTCCCACCGTCTGGAAGCGACTTTTCGAAGTACAAGAAGGTGGAAGCCTACGAGATCCGTCCCGGAATTCTTATGATGCCTGTCTATAATGCAAGTGGACAGATTTGTGAGATTGGATTGCAACCACGTAACTACTCTCCAGAGTTGATACGGCTCACCTCTGACATGCCGAGGGAGGAGATAAGACAGGCTTTTGACGAGCTTGTGCCGCCGGAAGCACGTGGACCGCTGCTACCCGATCAAAGCTTCAATTCGATACAGGGTAGCGGAATGACTGAGAACGAGGAATACGAAAACGTCTCGTTCCAAATCTATTCTGCGCTGACATACAACGGTGATATTCAGGACATGAACATCAAAAGAATCATTGAAAACGCAACAGTCGCACGAACCGCGGTCTCCATCCAATTTAAGAAGCAGCCATGCAAATGAGCTATTTACTAAAACTCAAGTGCCACAAACGAAAAGATACGCAAGGATCTCGTCTATGAAAATCATCGTCGCCATCAAACAAGTCCCCGAGCGCGATGCGCAAATCCGCATCGACGCTGCCGGAAAATGGATTGATGAATCCGGCCTGCAGTACGCGCTCAACGAGTCCGACGCCTACGCCCTCGAAGAGGCTCTCCAGCTCAAGGAGAAGCACGGCGGCGAAGTCATCGTGCTCACCGCCGGTCCCGAGCGCGTCGGCACAACCATCCGCGAAGCTCTGGCCAAGGGTGCCGACCGCGCCATCCACATCGACTGCGCCGATCTCAACAAACTCGACGCCCTCGGTGTCGCGCGCCTGCTCGCCGCCGCCGTCAAGCCCGAAAATCCCGACCTCATCCTCACCGGCCTCCAGTCCGACGACCTCGGCCAGGGGCAAACCGGCGTCATCCTCGCCGAGTTGCTCGGCCTGCCTCACTCCTCTCTCATCCTGCACGTCGACAAAACCGGCACCGGCATCACCGTCAAGCGCGAGCTCGAAGAGGGCTGGTTCCAGTTGATCGAGCTACCCACCCCCGCCGTGCTCACCATCCAATCCGGCGGCAACAAGCTGCGCTACGCCACTCTGATGGGCATCAAGCGCGCCAAAACCAAAGAAGTGCGCGTGCTGCCCGCCTCCGACCTTGCCGTAGACTCCGTCCCCGTTGCGGTGCTCGAGCGCGTCTCCCTGCCGCAGAAACAAAAATCCACCCAGATGCTCCCCGGCTCGCCCAAGCAAGCCGCGGCGGCGCTGGTAGAAAAACTCAAGTTCGAAGCGAGGGTGCTATGAACGGCATTTGGGTCGTAATCGAAGATCGGGACGGTCGCGTCAGCCGCATCAGTTGGGAAGCCGTAGCCGCCGGGCAGAAGCTGGCCGCACTCGCCGGCCAGCCCGCAAACGCGATCGTCCTCGGCGCGCAAACCGAATCTCTCGCCGCCGAAGTTGCCTCCAAAGCTCTGGCCAAAGTCGTCCGCATCGAGCACCCTCTGCTGGCAGCCTACACGGCCGACGGCTTTACCTTCGCCCTGCAACAATTTTTCGCCGCCGAAAAGCCGGACTACGTCCTCTTCCCCCACACCTACCAGGTGCGCGACTACGCTCCCAAGCTCGCCACTTGCCTCGGCCAGGTGCTCATCGGCGACGTGACCGCCATCGGCGACGGCCCCCTCTTCACGCGGCAACTCATGCAAGGCCGCCTCAACGGCTCTTACCGGCACTCCGGCAGCGGCCCCTGCTTTATTTCGGTGCAGGCCGGAGCCTTTCGCGCTGCCGATGTCAAACCCGGCGCAGCTGCAGTCACCGTCTTCACGCCGACCATCGAGCCAGCCCAAATTCGCACCCGCCCCAGTGAGCGTTTTCGCGGAGCGGCGCAGACTGTGGACCTCGGCGCGGCGCAACGGATCATCGGCGTGGGCCGCGGCATCAAAGACGCCGCCAACCTTCCGCTCGTCCAGGAGCTGGCTGCGGCCCTCGACGCAGAGCTGGGCGCATCCCGCCCCATCTGCGACAATGGCTGGCTGCCCATGGAGCGGCAGATCGGCAGCTCCGGCCAAACCATCGCGCCCCGGCTCTACATCGCCCTGGGCATCTCCGGAGCCATCCAGCATCTGGTCGGAATCAAAGGCTCGCAGTGCGTGGTGGCTGTCAACAAGGACCCCGGCGCGCCCATCTTCGAAGCCGCCGACTACGGCATCGTTGGCGACCTGCTGGAAGTTGTCCCGGCGCTCACTGAAGCGGTGAAGGCCGCCCGGCAGTAGAACCAGCGCGTCGCTTCCCTCCCGGCCTACCCGAGCCTGTGAGATGGAAGCCGGTGCAATAACTCTGCCCGGCCATATCAACCGGAGCTATACTGTTTCGTAGCCGAAAAATGATCGACTTTTCCGGCTGGAAACGGGGAACAACACTATGGACCTGAATATAATCGCCTTTCTGGTCTTGCTGGCCTTGGCGGTTGCCATCCCGACGATCCTCTTTCTTCTGCTGCGCTCCAGCCTTTGTGGTCTGCTGCGCCACACCCTCAAGCTCGAGGCCGGAATCACCTTCTATCTGCGTTCCTTTCTTCTTGTTTTGTATCTTGCGGCTCTCTCTGGCGCCATTGGAATCTCCTTTGAATTGAAGCCGGAATCTCACTTCATGGAATACGTCTGGAAGGGAGCTTCAGGCCTCTCTTCATCCCTTCAGAGTCTGGTCCTCTTCATTTCCGTCTACATGATTCTGATCACCATTCTTATTGCCACACTGAAGGTCAAAATTGACGAATGAGCAATATCTGATCGTCTCCTATTTCGTCTGCGCTGCGCTGTCTCTAGCGGCGGGGATCCTGGTCTATCTCTATCTTCGGCGGCCCTTCGCTGCCGTGGCCGCCGCGGCCTCGGGCAAGCATCTTCCCACAATCCTCAAACGCCTTTTTCCCTGCGGATTGCTCTTCCCCGCCCTGCTGGGATTTCTTTCTGTCTCCTATCGGGGTTGCAACGAGTCCTACGAGAGCATCATTGAGCACCGGGAACATCTCGTCACCATAAATCAGCAACAAATCTCTGCCATCCTGTTCTACGTTGTTGTCGCAGTTCTCTTCTGGAATCTCATCGCCCTCCTCATCCTGCGCTCCGCGCAACACAGCATAAATGAAGACTAATTTTGTCGTACTCGTCGTCAGGGGCGAAGCGCAGCTAAGTCGAAAGATCCGTATTCGTCGCCGGATATACCGGATGGTGAAGTCGAAAAGGGTGGCTACTTTTGTGCAAGTGCCTTCTGGATTGCTCGATCAACTTCACCAACGGCATCCGGCTTGATACCCAGACCCTGATAGACGATGATTCCGTGACGGTCGACGACATAGGTGCGGGGAATTCCGCCTGCAGCGAAGAGCGCGTATGCCTCCCGTTTTGGATCCCATGCTAGCGGAAAGGTAAAGTTCGGATGGGTCTTCTGAAACCTGAGGACAGTGTCCTTATCCTGTTCACGTGCGATGGCGATGAAGGCGAAGTCAGGCGAGGATCTGTATTTCTGCCAGACTTGCTTTTCCAGTTCAGGCATCTCGATTTGGCATGGGCTGCACCATGTGGCCCAGAAGTTCACCACAACCACCTTGCCCGTCTCGGCAGTGAGCGAGAAGGTGCCGGAAGTCCCATCGACGGAGATGGCGGGCATCTTGTCCCCAACCTTTGTGCGGGCAGCATATGGGTAGGTACCGAGCCGACACGAGGCGAGCAAAGGGAAGATCAAAAGAGCGAAGTAAGAGAACACAACGAAGTGGCGCGGATTCATGCATCTATTTATAGCCGATGAGGGTGGTTCGCAGAAGTAGAATATTCCGCGCGTAGGTCCCATGGACTGGTCATCGTCCGTGGGGTGGTAGGGTGAAGCGGAGCGAAACCCTGAGTCAGATTCCCCAAAAACCCTCCGTCCCGTAGGGCCGGAGCGAGACTCCCCCCAACCCGCCCTGCCGAAAGCCTGCCCTGAGCCTGTCGAAGGGGCTTCCGCCTAAACAACCTGGCTGACCCCTGACCCCTGATCTCTGATCTCTGATCTCTGATCCCTGTTTTCAATTGCAGATAATTACCCTCATCGCGTGCACAATATAGAAAAGCGTCTGAAACCCAGACTCCGAGGAAACCCCATATGACCGATGTCAATCAAACCACCCCCGCCCCTATCGCGTTGGAAGAACCCGATGCCGTACCTGAAAACCCTGCCATCGCCCGCTGTTTAAGCGCCTGGGCGCGTGCCTATAAAGAGGAAAAGGCAATTAAGAATGACCACTACGAGGCCGTAAGGAAGGGCAATCATGGCTACCGTAAAGCCATGCCTCGGCTCTCCGGCTACGAAAACATCCGCGACTTCATCGCCTGCGTCGCCCACGGCATGCTCATCGGTGCAATCGATTGGGACTACAGCACCAAGCTTCTCTACGCCGCCCAGGTCGCGCTTGCTACCGTCCCCCGCCAGCCCGCGGCCCCTAAACGCGCTGCTAAATGACACCCCCCTACCCCCCCCAATATTTTTAAACCTTGCAGATTAATTCAGAGATAGGTTTCGAAAGGTCTTCGCTTTTGGGTGTTCGGAAGGTGGAAATCACGAATTCCATGGCGCGCAAGCGCCGTCTGCCTGGACGGCCAGTCCTTGCAGAATAATTCAGCGTTGGGTTTCGATAGATTTTTGTTTTTGAATGATCGGAGGGTGGGAATCACGAATTCCATGGCGCGTGAGCGCCGTCTGCCTGGACGGCTAGTCCCGAATCGTCTCCTTGCGCACGGTCAACCGTTCCACCAGCTCCGCACGCACCTCGTAGCCGCGGCCCGGAGCGTCCGGCACGGCAATCTCGCCCGCCGGCGAGACCGTGACCTCCGGCTCGATGATGTCTTCCTTCCAGTAGCGCGCTGAGGCCGACACATCGCCGGGCAGTGTGAAGTTTTCCAGCGTCGACAGCGCGATGTTGTGCGCGCGTCCCACGCCCGACTCCAGCATTCCGCCGCACCACACTGGAATCTTCCGCTCCCGCGCCGTGTTGTGCACGGCGATGGCCTCGCTGAATCCGCCCACGCGGCCTAGCTTGATATTGATAATCCGGCACGACATCATCTCGATGGCTGCCTGCGCGTCGCGACGGTTGCATATCGATTCATCGAGGCATATCGCTGTCCTCAGCCGTTTTTGCAACTGCGCGTGGAAGTAGAAATCGTCATGCCACAGCGGCTGCTCGATCATCAGCAGGTTGAAGGCGTCGAAGCTCGCCAGGTGCTCCGCATCGCGCAGGCTGTATGCCGAGTTGGCGTCGCAACTGAGCGTGATGGCAGGCCAGCGCCCGCGCACCTGCTCGAAGACCTCCACGTCCCAGCCCGGCTTGCACTTCAGCTTGATGCGCTGATAGCCGGCAGCAACTTCCCTTTCGATGATCTCCAGCAATTCGGAGATTGTGGGCTGAATTCCCAGCGAGACGCCACAGGGAATTTTGCGGCGCGTTCCTCCTATAAATCTTGAGAGCGAGACTCCTTCGCGCTGCGCCTCCATATCCCAGATGGCGTTTTCCAGCGCCGCCTTGGCCATGCGGTTGCCGCGCACTCGCCGGAAGATCAGCGGGCACGCGCCGCCGGTCGCCGGCGACTCCGCCGCCAGCATCGGCCCCAGCTCGTCGATGATCACCTGCCAGGCGCTGTCGGTAGACTCCTCGGAGAAGAAGGGCCGCTCGCCGGCCGTGCACTCGCCCCAGCCGGTCAGTCCTTCGGATCGTATCTCCGCCAGCAGTATTCTCCGCTCGCGGGTGACTCCAAAGCTTGTTTCAAAGGGACGCACCAGCGGAAGGTGCAGTTCGCGCAGGATGATGGCGTCTATCTTCATGTTTCTTACACTTCCCCGGATTCGAGGTTTGCATCGCTCTGCATGAGAGGACCCAATTCGTAGATTCCGTTTCCCTCCGCGTCACGGGTGAAGCCGACTACAGCCAGTCCATGGGAAAACGCCGCCTGAAACTTTTTGCGGTTCTCCGATTGAACAGTCAAAGCGCGCTCCCGGTCAGCCTCCGATGCTCTCCACGCGGAGATGGAGGCCGGAACAGTAATCCGCGCCTCGATCTTGCGTGCTGCTGCCGGCCGGCCTTGGAGAGCCGCTTTGACTCGTGTCGACTCAAGCTCCCATTCTGCCACCAGGCGGTCCGTCGGCAGCCCGCCCTGAAGTCGAGATGTGGACGCGCCATAGAAATTATTCTCATACCGGCGGGCAATGGCTCCTAGCTTGTGAAGATTGAGATAAGCGTTTTTAATCTCCAGCGGATCGAAGGTCCATTCCATGTGGCGGATTCCGCGCTTGAGCGCATCCTTGCGCTGCGCCAGCTTGAGCTTTGTGCCCAGGCCGCGGTTCTGGTACCCTTCGCGCACCGCCAGCATATGCGAGTGCAGGTAGAATCGCGGCCCGCGCTCAGTGTTTTTCATCCCCGGCAGCGACAGCGCGAATCCCACCAGCGACTTCGGCCCGTCGCCTGCAATCTCGGTATCGAATGCGCCGATGACCTGTCCGCCGATCTTCTGTATCAGCAGAAAGGCCTTGCGCGGAAGCACGTCGCTCGGGTCGTAGCCCCAGGTCTCGATCTCCAACTGGACGCACGCTTCCAATTCGTCAAAGCCCGAGCAGGAGCGAATCGCAATCATGGCTGAGCCTCCAGATTATTTTCCGCCAGCTTCCGCTTCGCCGACACCCACAGCGCTTCCAGCTCATCCAGGGATAGCTCTTCCAGCGGCCGCTCCGAGGCCATCTCCATGGCGCGAAACCGCTCGCGGAAACGCAGATTGCAGCCGCGCAGTGCCATCTCCGCATCCACACCCAGGTGACGGCCCAGGTTGACGACGGTAAACAAAAGGTCGCCCAGCTCCGCCTCTACCTTGGGCTTGCGCTCGGGATCGCCGGAATCAGCCTCGGCCTCCAGCTCTGCCGTCTCCTCCGCGAGCTTGGGCAGCAGATCGCGCCAGTTAGGCCAGTCGAAGCCGGACTTGTGCGCTTTCGCTCCCAGCTTGGCAGCCTCGGCCAGCGCCGGCATCGCCCGCTGGACAGAATCCAGCCGCGACTCTGGGAGCCTCTGCGCCGAAGGCGCGTCTGCTGCATGCAATGCCTTCTGCGCTGAAGGCGCGCCCGCTGCATGTAATGCTTTTTCCGCTGCCTTGATCTCTTCCCAATTGTGCAGCACTGCTGCTGAAGATCCTTCCACGTCGGCATCTACTTCAGCCCGGTTGCCGGCCTCGCGCGAAGCCTCCTCGCCAAAGACGTGAGGATGGCGGCGTACCAGCTTTCGATTCAGGTGGTCCAGAACATCCTGGATGTTGAAGTGGCCCTCGTTGGCCGCCATCTCGGCATAAAACAGGACTTGCAGGAGCAGGTCGCCCAACTCCTCGGCCAGGTGCGGCCAGTCGCGCCGCTCAATGGCGTCGAAGACCTCGTAGGTCTCCTCCAGCGTGTATTTGCGAATGGAATCGAAGGACTGTTCGCGGTCCCATGGGCAACCGCCCGGAGCCCGCAGCCGCGCCATGATGGCAACCGACTGCTGAAACAATGCCGCCGCACGCTCCGGATCAATTGCCCTTGCCGGGTCCGATGCAGGCCGCGATGCGGAAGCCTCTCTGTTCGAGCGTTCAGGCGGAAGTTTCATGCACATCAATTCTACCTTGGGTCGGAGCGGGAGATATGGTTCCTGCGTCTCTGAAGCCGTATACTCAACTTCGTCTATGATTCGCATCCTGGGAACCATCTTTGCGAGTCTGTTGGGCCTGGCCTTCGGCAGCTTTCTGAACGTCTGCCTGAGCCGCTGGCCCGCGGGCGAGAGCATTATTCGGCCTCGCTCCCACTGCCGTCAGTGCAACCGCACACTGAAATGGTGGGAGAACATTCCACTAGTTAGTTGGCTCGCCCTGCGCGGCCGCTGCCGCACCTGCCGCGAATGGATCGGCTGGCGGTATCCGCTGGTGGAACTGGCTGTGGGGGCGCTGTGGGCGTATGTCGGGTGGCGTCTTATAGAGCAGATTCAGTATCCGGATATTGCTACACAATTCGTGATTGGCCCTCCACACTTCGGTTTCATTCCAGCATTAGGAACCATCATCTTTCTTTGGCTGTTGATCGGAATTGCTGTCCTCGATGCAGAGCATTTTTGGATTGCTGATGCCATTACATTGCCGGGTATCGTATTAGGTTTTATGTTTCCACTCCTGTATGAGTCCCTTTTGCGGAATCCTCTAGGATTGCATTCGGAGCTGTGGATTCGCCTTGGTGAGAGGTTATTGGGGGCCGTCGCCGCCGCCGCTCTCATCCTGCTCATCCGCTGGGTCTACTGGCTGATTCGCCGCCGCGAGGGCATTGGGCTGGGCGATGCCAAGCTGATGGCGATGCTCGCCGCGTGGCTCGGCTTGCCGGGAGCGCTGCTTTCGTTTGGGCTGGGAGTTTTGCTCGGAGCTTTGGCTGCAATTGTGATGCTGATTGTCCCGTCAACGCGTCGGGAACCAGGAAGCTTGGCACTACACAAGCTGCCGCTGGGCACGTTCCTCTGCATCGGCGGCATCGTCAGCAGCCTGTGGGGACAGCAAATGCTCGCCGCATATCTCCGCTTGGCCGGATTCTAAGAGTCCACCTCGAGACACGTAGGCCGGAGCAGAACGCTCCGGCCTGTCGCGCTACCTGTCGGTGCAGGAGTAGCAAGGATCGATGGAGGCCTGAATCAGCGGCGTATCGGCCAGCCGAGCGCCCTTCACCATCCAGCGGATTGCCGGCATCACGGCAAAGGTCGGCGTGCGCACATGGACACGGGCCGGATTCCGCGAGCCTTCTTTCCAGGAGACCGAGTACATGACCTCTCCGCGCGGCGCTTCGACGCGTGCGGTAGACGTTCCGGTGATGAAGTTGAACTTGTCGTCGCCGGTGTGGAACTCGCCGGGCGGCAGCTTGCTGAGTGCCTGTCTTAGAATCTTGCAGCTTTCCATGATTTCCAGAGCGCGAACCAGAAGCCGTGCGCGCACGTCGCCGTCGGGCACGACCGGCACGTCGAACTCCATCTCCGGATAGGCGGCATAGGGCGCGTCTTTCCTCAAATCCTGAGGCAACCCGGAGGCGCGCGCCACCGGACCTACAACGGCGCAGGAGATGGCATGTTCCTTTGTCAGAACGCCGATGCCCGCGCAGCGCGAGCGCGCCGTTCTGCTGGTGGTGAAGATGGGAATGACGGTATGCGCCATCTCGCTTTCCAGCTTCTCGACCATCTTGAGAATCGATTGCGGGTCAGTGATGTCGCGATTGACCCCGCCGATGCGGTTCATCGAATAGTTGACGCGGTTGCCGCTGATGGCGGCGAGGATGTCCATGATCTTCTCGCGAATTTCGAAGCAGGTCATGAACATGGTTTTGAAGCCCATGAGCTTGGCGGCGATGCCCGCCCAGAGCACGTGCGAGTGCAGCCGCTCCAGCTCCGCCATGATGACGCGAATGTACTGCGCGCGCGGCGGCGGCGTCTGATCGGTCAGCCCTTCCATCGCTCGGCAAAAGGTAAGCGTGTGGATAAACGAGCATATGCCGCAGACCCGCTCCATCAGCGCGATGGCCTGAATGTGGTTGCGCGTCTCGGCCAGGTGCTCGATGCCGCGAAAGTTGAACCCGATATGCAGTTTGGCATCCAGAACCGTCTCGCCTTCGCAGATCATGTCCAGCTTGTAGGGTTCTTCCAGAGCCGGGTGATAAGGCCCCATGGGGATCTTGTAGCTCATATTTTCTCCTGACTTGCGGCCACAGCGTCGCGCAGGTTCACGCCCATTGTCTCTCCCTGGCGCAGAAGCAGGGGTTCATATTCGCGGCCCGTAAAGTCGATACCATATTCTTCGTGAATCTCGCGCTCAATCCAGTCAGCGGCCTCAGTGAGATCAAAGATGCTCTCGATGGATTTGCCAGCGAGCTGAAAGGAAAAGCCCAGCAACTGGCCATTGAGGTCCCAGTGGTACTCCAGGCGAAAACCCTCGTCCTTGGGAAGCTGATATGCGGTGATGGTGATGAAGCGCGCTTGAATTTCGTTCATCGTCTTCGCCACTTCACGCACCTTCGCCGCGTCCAGCACGAGCCAATGCACGCCGCCCTTATCAACCCACGGTTCCGTGGTTCCCAGTTTTTCCGAAATGCTCTCAAACGAACTCATTGTGCGCCTCCATTGGCGGGGCTGGCTGCCGGCTCGGCAACAACAGCCGCCGGAACCACGGCCGGCTTGACGGTCTGCTTGCGTGCAACGGTGTAGGACTTTTTCAACTCGCCGGGGGTCAGGTAAATCGGCGGGCACTCAGAGTCCTGGCTCAGCGCATGTTCCTTGCAGCCCTCAACACAGCGCCCGCAAAAGGTGCAATGGCCAGGATCATAGCTCCAATAAAATTCTCCCTTGCCCGCCCTGAACTCAATAGCGCGCGCGGTGCAGCGCATTCTGCAGATTGCGCAACCCGAGCAAAGCGTGGGATCGAAGCGCACCAATCCCCGATAGTGCTCGCTCACCTTGGGGCGCTCAGGGTACAGCAGTGTCCGCGAACCACCCCACAGGTTCTTCCACAGCATGGTCAAAATATTCATGCTTTATACCTCATGAAAAGCGCGGACGCAACGGCCAGGACCGCGAAGATAATTGTGCATTGCCAGTAAAAACGCACCGTGGTATCGATCTGCAAACGCGCCGTGGCCGCCGCTACAACCGACAGCAGCAGCACCAAGCCGAAGGAGAGCGCGACAAAGACCAGAGCGGCAACCCACCAGAGGGTGAAGGCTGGCGCGATCAGCGTGGCTACGAGGCCGGTTGCCGCAACCCATTCCAGCCCATGCGAAAGCTCCCACATGGCCAGCTCGGGGCCGGCATACTCGACCATGGGGCCGGAGTAGATCTCCTGTTCCGCGTTGGGCAGCGAGAAGGGATTGAGATGCAGCTTGGCGGGCAGGCAAACCAGGATGGCCGCAATGCCCAGCCAGCGCAGCGGCGAAGCAGGAAGAGCGGCGAGCGCCGAAAGGCTGAATGTGTGTTGCGATGCGGCGATGGAGATGATGGCCAGCAGAAATACGACGTTGTAGCTGACGCTGAGGACAGCCTCGCGCGCCGAGCCGATCTCGCCGAAGATGGAGCGCGAACTGAAGCCCGCAGCGATGATGCACATGGAAGGCAGTTCAAGCAGCGCCAATAGAAGGATCAAATCACCCTGGAAGCCACCCGAAGCGGGCAGCACCGGCAACAGTCCAACCGCGCCCGCTGCTGCAGAAACAGCAACCAGCGGCCAGACCTTCATCAGCAGACCGCCCACGCCCGTGCGCTGAGGCGAGTCTTTGCCCAGCAGCTTGATGAAGTCGAAGAACGGCTGCATGAAGGGAGGGCCGATGCGTCCCTGCATTCGCGCCACCGCTTTGCGTTCCACCCAGAGAAAGAACCACGCGGCAGGCACGGCAAAGAGCAGGCCAGGAAAGATAAGCAGGCGAGCTAAGGCAGTTGTCAGACTGTTCCAAACCTCTGGTGTCATCATGCCTGCACCTCCGTGGAACTGCATGCGCAACTTTCACAATTATTTCCGGGGTCGCCCACGATCTCGGGCTCGGCGTCAGCTACCGGCGGCTTCGAGCCTCGCGCAGCCAGAATCCCTGCGGCTTTGGCCACGCCCAGAATGATGGCATCAGGACGGGGCGGGCAACCGGGGACAAAGACATCCACTGGAATATGCTTGTGCAGCGGCCCAGCCAGCGTGCGGCTGTCGATGAAGACATTGGTCGTCGCCGGGCAGGAGCCGATGGCTACCACGGCTTTGGGCCCGTAGACCTGCCCGTAGACTGTCTTGATAGCGCCGACTGCATTGTGAGTGACCGGACCGGTGACGCAGAGTATGTCAGCGTGGCGCGGCGAGCCTTCCAGGCGCACGCCCAACTGCTCGGCGTCGTAGCGCGGCGAGAGTGCGGCCACAATCTCGATGTCGCAACCGTTGCAGCTGCCCGAGTTCATATGAAAGAGCCATGGGCTGTGGCTGCGGCAATAGCACATCAATTTACTCCAGAGCTTCATGGTCTACCTCCAAGCAGCATTTGCAGCGCGTCCGGCCAGACGCCACCAGCCAGCACCAGCACCACTAGCGCAACGATCACGGCCTGCAATAGGAATGGCTCCCTTATTAGATGCGGTGGCGATGAAGAGGGATGCGGCACATGCTCAGGACCCCACCAAACGCGAGTTAAAGCCAGCGTGTACGCAATCAGCGCGAAGATCGACGAGAGGATGAAGACCGCTGCCAGCGGCCAGCCAATCTGCACCGCGGTCTCATAGAGTCTCCAGCGACCGATGTAGCCTAGCGTGGGTGGCACGCCCAGCATGGCCAACATTCCGAAGAGGAATCCAAATGTCGCGACTGGATAACGTGTAACCAAGCCCGTGTGTTCGCCGTCCAGCGCACCGTCAGCTTCGGGGCCGCTGAGGCAAGCGAAGAGCAGAGCCTTGGCCAGGGCATGGGTAATCGCTGCAAAGACGACACCCTGTGTTCCGAGGTGGTTTATGGAAACGATTCCCAGAAAAAGGAAGCCTACATCCTCGACTGTGGAGAGAACCAGCAGGCGCTTAAGGCTGCGCTGCGTGAGCATGAGCAGCGCGGCAAGGAATGATGTGGCAGCAGCCGCACCCAGAAGGAATCCCTGGGGAGTCAGCAAGCCCGGAGTAGCCTGGGCTGCAAGGTAGAGTTCGCCGAAGGCGGCCATGTCGACGACTGCGATAATCAGGCCAAGAACCACAGCGGGTAATTCGTCGGCCAGGCTGAGCAGCCAGAAGAAGAGCGGCACCGCAGCCAACTTGACGCAAACGCTGGTCAGCAGCAAGGCACGTGCCCAATCCGGCTGTCCGCGTTCCAGCAACAGATCGCTGGAAATCAGCGACACCGCAGAGATGAGAACTACGGCGAGGTAAGTCAGCTTTGCGGCTTGCGTTCGCGCGCTTTGCCAGACCAGCGCCACCGTCAGCAGCGCGCCCAACTCAAGAAGCCCAAGGCGCATCCAAGGATCGGCAACGATCAGCCCAGCCACAACAGCCGTGCCGGCCAAAATCATCAATGGCGTGAGGCGGAGCCATTTCGAATGAGACAGGGCGGCCAGAATCAATGCAACTCCGGCCACCGTGCAAGCCAAAACCAGCAGCGACGGCATTGGTGACAATGGAAGAGTCTGGACGCCGGCAATCGTTGGAGCAAACCAGTGAACTCCGGCGAGGATTGCCGCCGCCAGCACCACGACGAGGGCCAGCGCGTATCGCTCCATCCAGGAGACGATAACGCCCAGCCAGCGCGATACAGCCTGCATGCCGCGCCAGACGCCCAGATAAATAGCGTCCACATTGGACCAGCGGAAGAACTCATGCCAGTTTTGCAGGAAGATACTGGAGAAATCGCCTGCCGTGAGTCTTCCCTGCTCCGACAACGGCTCGCCGCCGGTGAAAACGCCTCCACCGGCCAGAGCCGCGCCGCCGCCAGCCGTGGCCGGACGCGCAACGTAGGCGATGGCGTAGATCAGCCCGCCGAGAATCAGCGAGACTACAGCCAGCACTAAGCCGCCCATGGTCGAGAAGCTACCCGCACCAACCGACAAGCCAAACCACGTCACCTGCACTGGGTTGAGTTGCAGCGCCAACAGAATCGGATTGAGCAGGTAGTTGACAGCCAACTGCGGCGCAACGCCTAGAATGACGCTGCCCACGGCCAGGAATCCCATGCCCCAGATCATGGTCGGCGGAGATTCGTGGGCGTCCTTGGTCGCCTTGGTCAGCGGACCAAGGAAGACGGCACTGGTAGCCTTGGCGCCGAAAAAGACCGTGCCCAGACTAGCCGCCCACGCCACCATTGCCGGAACTGCCCAGCCAGCCTGCAATGCTGCCGCGTAGAGCATCCACTTGCTGGCGAAGCCGCTCATCAGCGGAATGCCCATCATGCTGCCCGCGCCGATCAGCCATGACAGCGTTGTCTTGGGCATCTTCTGTGCCAGGCCACCGAGTTGGTTCATGTCGCGCGTGCCTGACGCATGCTGCACCGAGCCAGCAGTCAAAAACAACCCGGCTTTGAAGAATCCGTGATTAAGGCAATGCAGCAAACCTGCAGCAATCGCTAAAGGAGTTCCGATGCCGATGCCCATCATCATGTAGCCAATCTGGCTCACGGTGGAGAAGGCCAACATGCGCTTTAAATCGTTCTGCACCATGGCGTACATCACGCCGATAGCCATGGTGACGGTGCCGATCCACATCAGGGATTGATTCCCCCAGGCGATACCTCCGGCTTGCGGCCACGTGCCAAAGCTGTGCATGCGCGCGGCAAGGTAAACTCCGGCCTTGACGTAACAAGCCGCGTGCAGCAGGGCGCTGACAGGGGTGGGAGCGGCCATGGCCTCAGGAATCCAGGTGTGCAGCGGGAACTGCACGGATTTAGCCACCAAAGCCACCAGCATCAGAACAAAGATGCCGCCTGTAAATGCCTGAGCCACCTTGGGATCGGTCCACAGGGCGCTGCCGGTGCGGTGATAGACCACCAGAATCGCGACCAGCAGGCCGTAGCCAGCGATGTGGGTCATCAGCAGCACCTTGCGCGCGCCAGCGACGGCCTCGCGGTTGGTGTACCAGAAGCCCACCAGGCTGAAGGAACACAAGCCGGCCAATTCCCAGAAGAGATAGAAAATAAAGAGGTTGGCGCTGTAGACCAGTCCTACAAAGCCGCCGATGAACACCAGCATCGTGGCATAGAAGCGGGCGGCAGCCTTGTCGTGAGCCATGTAGCCGATGGAGTAGAGGAGCACTAAGGCGCCCAGGCCTGTACCCATCAAAGCAAAAAGGACACTGAGAGCATCTACGTGGAAGACGAGGTTCAGCAGCCCATCCCAGTGGAAGATGGTCAGTTCGACTGGCTGCCCGGTCTTGACCGATCCCACCAGCATGGCCACGGAAACGACGGCCGGTAGACATGTGAGAAAGGCCAGAATCCCCTTTAACCGGGCGTTTAACAGCGGCGCAACGAGGATCTGCAGCGCGGCACCCAACAGAAGCGAGCACGGCGCAATCAGAATAAGGGTCTCTGCGTTCATGGTGAATATGCTAGTTAGCTGATAGTTCATGGGCTGTGACCGGACTCACCGTTAGGGCTAAAGTATCGTAATGCGGGACACCTTTGTGACCGTGTTTACCCGCAGTGGTAAACAAAGCTTTTCACAACCCAGTTGCGTTTGATAGGGACATAGCTGACACTATAGGTTATGTCAATGCCGGGTCGGCTCATTGCCAGCATCTCTCTCTGCGTCCTGCTCATTTCCCCGTTCTCTTCTTACGAGCAGGACATGAAACCATCGAGTATCCTTAACTACTTCCATTTCAATGGTGAACCCAACCCCTCACATGAGCTACACGTCCTGTTGGAGCATCAGGCCCGTTGGGACGATGCGGTATCAGGCGACCTGAATCCGACAGGTTCGCGCCTCAATCCGGAAGGTTTGCACCTGCGCTTTACGAAGATTGACGAGCAGGCGACGCCGGGAGGCCAGAGTACGGCGCACTACCGCGTTTATGCCGAAGGCGCCCCTGAAAACAGGGTCTATTCATTTGGCACGTGGCCGATGGCCAGTAATCTGGTGTACGACCCACAGGATCTCTACGTGAATGGACAAGGGCTCTTGATGCTTCACAAGCCGAAGCCCGAGCAGGAGTTTAGCTTCAAAGCGGAGGCCGATGAGTACGACGTCGTGGCCGTCACCGATAGCGCGGTGCCGACACGATTTGTTCTCGCTTCGCGAGACAGGCAGCTGATGGTCTTCGGCACACTCGTTCCCAACCCAGTGGTAGTGGAAGAACAGGGATGCCGGTTGGAAGCGAGACTCGCCCAGCCTGATGCAACGGCAGTCCTGATCATTGCCGACCGATTTCCGGCAAAAACTAAGATTCCATTGGTGTTGGAGTCGGGAGGCCGGAGCAGC
This sequence comes from Occallatibacter sp., assembly GCA_050012015.1. Taxonomy (GTDB): domain Bacteria; phylum Acidobacteriota; class Terriglobia; order Terriglobales; family Acidobacteriaceae; genus Telmatobacter. The sequence continues at coordinate 619,058 of JBEKHZ010000001.1, forward strand.
AACCAGTTACTGATGACCAACGATGAGGGCCATGGCGTGATGGGAGTCTTTCCCTATGTGTCCGGCATCGCGCATGGATTGCTCAAGGCGAGTGCGGAAGGCCCCAACTGCGTCCCTTACGTCGTTCTGCCATGGGGCGCGGGGCCTCAAGCGGGGCCAAAGACCCCGCAGCCTGAAGCTCCTAAGAACTTGGGACCAACCGCCCCGGGAGCCCCGGATTCAAAGCCAGAACACCCAAAGAAATCTTTCCTCAAAAAGTTGCATTTATAAGGGGTAAGGCGCGCACAAAACCTCTACGTATAGGCAAAGGGTTTGACGCGCATAGAACCTCTACGTATAGGTAGAGGGTTGTGTGCTCAAAATTGGGTTATTTGGGAAGCGGGACTTGCCGTCCAGGCAGACGCCTTCGGCCCGGCTCAGGACAGGGTCTGGGAACCAGGGGTCAGGGGTTGGCGAGTCAGCAAGTTAGCGAGTCAGCGGGTCAGCAAGTCAGCGAGTCAGCTCAGGGGTTAAAACCCTGCCACCAGTAGGGCGGCGGATTGCCGGGGTTGAAAGCCCGACCTGATGCTGCCGGCCTGCCAATATCTCCACTAAATATCCTTGAGGATCGCCTCTTTAGGTACGTTCTTATGGGCAGCTATGCTGGAAAGAATCCCATTCAGAGTCCCGATTCTGAGGGGCGTGTGCTCGGGAACCGCGATGCGGTGGGGTGTTGGCTACTGGGTTTGGAGAATGATGTGGCTGCCTACCTGATGGATTTTCTGGTATTCCCAGTGCTTGCAGAGGTGCTTGACCAGATCTTCTCCGCTCAGATCGCGTGGGAGTTTCATGCGACTGCAACAACCTCATCGCGAATCAGATGAAGGCGGATGGAAGCAGGCGCGGTAGAGTCGAAATAGAAGGCTTGCACGGCCTCCCGGACGTTGGCCTTCAGCTCATCCCAACTATCGGCCTGGGTGAAGATGCTCTCGCCGAGGGCTTCGGCGGTGTAGCCGCCGTCGGCCTCTTGTACAACTTCAAAGACGAGTTCCTTCATGCGGTTTAACCCCCTTGGCGGCCTTCATTTTATGATACCTCGACTTGGGGAATAACGAACGAGAAGCAACTCTCAGGGGTTAAACCCGCTGCCAGAAGGTCGGCGGATTGCCGGGGTTGAAAGCCCCCGGGCTACTGCTCCAGGTCTGCCAACGTTCAATATCCCAGGTCTCAAAAGCTAGATATAGGGCTAGGTAGAAACAGCAGAAAAGAGCAAAGTAAAGGGGTTATGAACCTCGAATATGTTCCACGTGGAACATATTCATTCTGTTGAGTTTATCTCGATGTTTACTACATAATTATCAGCAAGGTTTAAAAAATATATTTTGGTGGTCATCTCTACATTTCAGATATCAGCACACACAGTTTCTCAGTTGTAGAATGTTTGCATCACTTTGAATGGAGCATACCTATGGCAGATCGTTTGTTTGTTGCAGTAATTGGAACCCAAAAAGCGGGAAAATCCACAACTTGGAACACGTTGTTTGGGCACGAAGTCCGAACTGGGAAGGAGCCTCGCAGGCTCCAGCTAAGCCAGGGGCGTTCCGTGGAGGTATTTCTAATCAGCGGATCAAATGAGGAAAAACATCGATACGCATCAAGTGTCCTTGAGAATGTAGATTGCCAGATTGTGCTCTGTTCGGTGCAATACATCAAGGACGCTTTCGAAAGCACTTGGGATCATATTATTACGGAGGGCTTCGCAATCTATGCGCAATGGCTCAACCCAGGGCATGATGGAAAGGAGTATTTCGACGGGTTGGGATTAACAAATATCTTGCTGCAGAACGAAGCCACGCTTTGTATCAGGGACGGTCGCGCCGGTTCCGGTACTCTCACAAGCCGTGTTGAGGAGATCAGACAGTTTATCGATGGATGGGCATCAGCAAGAGGGCTCGTTTTTTGACTCAAATCCTAAAGGGCGCAATAAATGTCCGATATTATGCCGAGCCGCAAACCGAAAACGCTGGCGGAGAAACTTGCCACCGATGGCAGTTCTTGTCCGATTCCTGCGACACATGACCGTCTTGCGGAGGTTCATCATTGGTGGCACCAGATGGCCGAGCTATATCACGAGCCCGACCCTTTTCGGTATCGACTGAGCGCATTCGCGCAAGCCGCACGTGGCGTAACCAATATGTTGCAAAAAGAGAAAGCAGCCTTCGCGAATTTTGGCTTTTATGAGAAGTGGGTAATCAAAGCGAAGACCGACCCAATCATGAAGTGGCTCGACAAGACCCGGACGCGAGGTTTCCACCAATCGGCTTTGGCACCGTCGAGTTGGCTCCAGATAGAATGCTTCCACAATCCAAGGAGATCGATTTGGGATGAGGATGATAGTCCGCTCGGCACCGAGGACCCCTTCCAATGCACTCATTACTATATGAACGTTGGGCCATCCACGGATCACGGACATAACTTCACTCGTCATTGGAGCATGGATGGCCTAAACGGCCGTGAGTTACTTGACGTATGCGCATATATTTACGACCAGCTCGACGAAATAGTCACAGAGGCGCATGAACGATTGGGCGCTTCTGTTGCATCATATGCTCAGCCCGGCTCACTTCGAAGACTTCCTTGCATGGAGAACATCGACCAATACCGCATCGTCAAAACACGAATCCGGCGAGGCAAGGAAGTCTGGATCAACAGGCCGCATCGGCAGCACATTCACTGAGTATCTTCAGAACTCTGATTTACTATCCTCAGCCTTCTATTCCTAGGCACAGCAGAGATGGCCCGGTGACACCGCCTTGATTAATTGTGCTTGCCTTTCCATTCGACGTAGGGGCCTTGGAAGTCTTCGATGCCGTCTTCGTGGAAGGCCCAGATGCGGGTAGCTACCTCATCGATGAGGTCGTGGTCGTGGATGACCAGCAGGACCGTGCCCTCGTAGCGCTGGAGGGCGATCAATAGGCAATCCCACCCTAGCCGCAAAAACAAAGACGCGGCGAGGGTGGGGCACCCACATTTATTAGTTACTGGCGCGGGTTCACGGGCACGGAAGCGAGTTGCGCGCTGTGGTCCAGGAATCGCCACGGGCGGGATTACTTAAGAAAAACAAATGACTGCGCGTAGAGAGAAGCTGGCCGATAAGCTTGTGGGGAGGTTTGTCCTGAAGGGCTGCGTTCGGGCGAATCTCATCGGTGAGGCGCATGGATTCAACGCAAAAGGATTCCGAGCAGGGGACGCCAGCCGCGGAGAGCGTGGCGGTGGAGCGGCGCGCTCACCCGCGCGCACACGACTGGGGAACGGCATGGATTGGCATCTTCCCGGAGGGGACCAAGGCCCTTGGTTACCTGCTCGATCTGGGACTTGGGGGATGCCGCATCGAGGCCGATGACGCCATTCCGGCCACGGACAATGCTTCTGTCGAGGTGCTGTTGCATCTGCGGGGCTACACTCTGCGGCTGGCAGGCGTAATTCGCCATCAGGAAGAGGGCAATACCCGGGCCGGCATCGAGTTTGCCGATGTAAGCCCGCGCAAGGCAGAGCAGATACAGAAACTGCTGGAGCAACTCTTTGCGGAGTTGGAGTAGGCGCCTGCGCGACTCTTTTGGGTCAGGCGCGTCTATAGGGATGAAGGGTTCCGGAGATGGTTTGAGGCCCGGAGCGCCCAAAGGCAGAGGAATCGGCAGCCGGGCGGGTTTACCCGCGACTGGCTATACTAAAGGTTGTGCATGGGAGAATGAGAACGACCAGAACACACTGGACAAACTGGACAAATTGAACAAGCTGAACAAATTGTAAAAACAGAACAAGCCGGCCGCGAGGCTGGTATTCCGATGAGGTCAACGAAAAACATGAAATCACTCTTTGAACGGCTACGCACGCGCCGTCTAGCATCCGTGTTTATTTTGCTTGCCACGTTGTCGGCGGCCATATTGGCCGGCTCATATGCCGCACACGGAGTCCGCGGACAAGAGAAGCAGAACGACAGCTCCGACGCTACACCGCTGAAGGTGAACAATTCCACGGTGGAACCCAACAAGTTTGTGGAGATTGCCAAGAGGGTTGGGCCGGCGGTGGTGAACATCAACACCCAGATACTGCCCAAGCAGTCCTCCAACAAGAACCGGCGGAATTTTCACGGCCGCACTCAGCCGCTGCCGCAGCAACCCGACGACAATGATGAGGACCAGGATCAGCAGGGCCAGGGTCAAAACAACTTTCAGGATTTCTTCAACCGCTTTTTCGGCGGGCAGATGCCCGACATGGAGGGCGGGGATGACGGCAGGGTTCGCGAGTCGCTGGGCTCGGGCTTCATCGTCGATCCCAAGGGCTACATCATCACCAATTATCACGTGGTGGAGAAGGCCGACAAGGTTTACGTCAAGTTATCGACGGATCCGGATAATGAGGACCTGGGACGGCCGGCGCGGGTGATTGGGATGGACAAAGCCACGGATCTGGCGGTGATCAAGATTGAGACCAACACGCCGCTACCGACCGTGAAGATGGGCAACTCCGACAACGCGCAGGTGGGCGACTGGGTGGAGGCCATCGGCAGCCCGTTTGCGCTGGCGCAGACGGTGACGGCGGGCATCATCTCGGCAAAAAACCGGACGATTCAGCCAGGGGCGAACGGACAGTTCCAGCATTTTATCCAGACCGACGCGGCGATCAATCCGGGCAACTCCGGCGGGCCGCTGCTGAATATGAACGGCGAAGTAATCGGCGTGAACACGGCTATCTTCACGCAGTCGGGCGGCTACCAGGGGCTTGGATTCGCGCTTCCGTCGAACACCGTGGTGGATATCTACAACGAACTGATCGGGGCCAGCCACAAGGTGACCCGCGGCTCCATCGGCATCCGCTTCAACCAGGGCCTCTCGGGCGCGGTGAACCGCGTGTATGGCTTCAAGAACGGCGTGCTGGTGCAGCAGGTTCAGCCGGGCGGGCCGGCGGAGAAGGCCGGACTGAAGGCGGGCGACATCATCGAGAGCATCGATGGACGCTCAATCAAGGACGGCGACGACCTGGTGAACGAGATAGCCAGCCGCAGACCGGGCTCGAGCGTCCGGCTGGGCTACCTGCGAGATGGCAAACAAGCAGATGCGACGGTGGCTATCGGCGACCGCGACACGGTCTTTGCCGAAGTGGGCAACCAGCAGGCTGAAAATAATCAGGATGGTACAGGCGATGCGGGCGAGAGCAAGCTGGGCATCATGGTTCGCGAGCTTCCTCCGTCCACTGCCGCCAAGCTGCACAGCCCTGGGGTGTTGATTCAGGCGGTTCGCTCCGGCTCCTTTGCCGACCTGCAAGGGCTGGAGCCAGGGCTGGTAATTATCCGCGTGAACAAGCAGCCCACGGGAAGCAAGGAGCAGTTCAACGCCGTGGTAAGTAAACTGAAGACAGGCGACGACGTGGTCTTTGAAATTGTGGACCCGCGCCATCCCGACGACGGCATCAACCTGATCGGCGGAACGCTTCAGTAGCACATGGAGGGGCGCCCGAGACGGATTTCCGTTTCAGGCGCCCTTATCCCGTAACGCTTTGGATTCCCGGAAACAATTCCTGTTTCCGGTTGTTGCAATTCATAATAATTCGCTAGACTTTGAATAGAGAACCTGGCGAGAGACTGCCGTCCGAGAGGTGAACTCGCGTGCTGACTTTTCGAACAAGCCTGGTGTTGGCAGTGTTCATGGTCCTGGCCGCGCCGCCGGTATTCGGAACCACCACTCAGCCTGCTACCAATAGCAAGCCGGCAACGCATACTGCGCAAACGCATTCTGCCAAGGCAAACAGGACGAAGACGCGCGCGGCACAGGCGCATCCCACACAGACACATACGGCGCAGACACATACCGCACAGGCGCATACGGCGCAGGCGCAGGGAAGCCAGACTGCTCACACTACACACAAAGGAAAGTCCAGAGGGCGCCGCCCACGCGGCCAGCAGGTGATGGAGCCAGGCCGGATTACAGAGATTCAGCAGGCTCTCATTCGCGAGCATTATCTTTCCGGCGAGGCCAACGGCCAGTGGGACGAGCGAACCAAGGCGGCCATGACGAAGTACCAGGCCGACCAGGGCTGGCAAACGAAACTGCTGCCGGATGCACGGGCGCTGAAAAAGCTCGGCCTCGGCCCGGATTATTCCAACGCGATCAACGCGAAGGAAGCCACCTTTGTAGAGCCACCTCCGGCCAGCACGATTCCCCCGACGCTAGCGGCAGGTTTTGCGGCGGCTGCGGGCGTCAAGTAAGCTGTGCAGATCTTCGCCAGGAATATCGAAATGATAAATTTGAACAGAGTGTCAGGCGAGACGAGAATCGGTGCGTCAATTACGATGGTTTTTCTCTCGTTTGCCTTGCTGGCTGGCACGCCTACGATCGGCCAGACCTCTGCACAGAAGCCAGGCAAGTTTCCTCTTTGGAACTTTGACGAAGTGAAGGGCACTTGCGGCGCAAAGGGTCGTTTACAAGACAAGGAATACTGCGAATCGAAGATGATGGATCAGATCATCGCGCATGGAAAGAGCGCAATCCCCATACTCATCTCTCAGCTCACCGATACACGCAAATCTAAGGAACCGATCGAAGATTATTGGTACATGACGACGGACGGGGACATAGCCTACTTCATCCTGGGTGATCTCTTCACCGATTCCGATTGGCACACCTTCACGATGCCGGGGTTGGAGGCGCTCAATCACGACTGTGGCGAAAATGTAGCCGCTGAGCCTTGTTGGCGTGAGTTTCTCAAGAAGCACGGGAGAAAGTTTATTCAGGACCAATGGCTGGCTGCATGGAACGCAAACAAGGATCGAGTTTACTGGGATGAGCAGGCACGCTGCTTTCGGGTCTCCGCGAAGAAAGAAAAATAACTTTTGACAACTAGATTGACTTTAATCACGAAAAATTTCAAAACCGAAACGCCGGCATTCCCTTCAGCAGAAACTCGTAACGCGGGCGGAGGGTGTCAGGGCCGGAGGTAATCGTGCTGTCCAAGTGAATGAGCGAGTCATCTTTGTCGTACTTCGGCCAAGCGGGCAGGCCGGGTCCGTTGGAGTCGCCGGTGCGGGCGAAGTTGGTCCAGTAGCTCATCATCTGATCGCTGAGCGTACGATCCTCGGGACGCCATACTGCGCCGGGGCGGGTATCGAGCGTGCCGAAGACGTACTCGATGTCGTCAGAGTGGAAGGCGAATGAGCCGGGGTGGTATTTGCTGGGCGGAGCGGCCAGCTCGAGGTGATAGCGATAGATGGGCGAGTCGCCAGTTTTCCTGTGCGCCTCAATCCACTTCCATGTGCCGAAGGCAATGAAATTATCGCTGCCGTAGTCGATGGCCGAACGCATGGCCTGCGCATCGGTATCAGCAGGATAGAGCTGGAGGAACTCGGTGGCGCGCTCTTTGTAGAGACCGCCAATCATGCCCTTGAACTGATCCGCGGTGATGGGGCGCATGGCGACGAAGCTGCCCTCATCGCGGTTCCAGCCGGCCAGCAGCGGCACATGGGCCTGCTTGCCCGCGGCGTAGGTGTCTGGTACCGGCTCAGTGAGCAACTTGCCGTCAACCACGGGCCAAAAGCCGCCCTTCTTGTTTTTAACCGCAGCCAAGACCTTGTCCGTAGGCAGCGCACGCAGTTCCGCCAGCGTAGTCACACCCAGCGAAGCAACCCACTCCGCATCTTGTTTTTCGTGAGCTTCCAGTGTTTCGGTTGGCAGCGTGTCACTGAAGGCGGCGCCGCTTTCTCCGATGGCCTTGTGAAAGAGTCCGCGCGCCATGGGCGAGGCCATCAGCGTGCTGACCGCCAAGGAACCGGCGCTTTCGCCGAAGATGGTCACATTGTCAGGATCTCCGCCGAAGTTCCTGATATTGGCCTTAACCCACTGCAGGGCAGAGACCATGTCGAGCAGGCCGTAGTTACCCGCCGCACCGTTGGCCTCTTTGGCTAGGTCGGAGGTGGCCAGAAAGCCAAAGACGCCCAGCCGGTAGTTGATAGTGACCAGCACCACGCCCTTTAGGGGCAGAAAGTCGCCGTTGTGGCGCGGCTCCGAGCCGGCGCCGACAGCATAGCCGCCGCCGTGAATCCAGAACAGGACAGGAAGCCTGCTGTTGGCTGTGGCGTTGGCGGGCGTGTAGACGTTCAGGAAGAGGCAGTCCTCGCTTGCCCTATCGTCCTGAAAGATTATGTCGTCGAAAAGATGGCCCTGGGCGCAGTGCGCGCCGAATTTGGTCGCGTCCCGCTCGCCCTTCCACTTGGCTGGCGGCTGGGGCGCTTTCCAGCGCAGTTCGCCCACCGGAGGCGCGGCGTAAGGCAAGCCGAGAAATGCCTGTACCTTACCGTCGTTGATAGTCTTGCCTTGAACCTTACCCTGTTCGGTTTTGACCGTAAGGGAGCCGGCATAGGCTGCCGTGGACAATCCCGCAGCCAGAGCCGCAATGGCCAATGTGAACGACACTATCAATCCAGTTCGCATGGAAAAAAGCCTCCGCACAACACTATATCAGGAAGACAATAGCTATTTCTTGCCGACGACATCGATGGCCGCGGTGATTGTTTTGGGCGGCATGCAGGCGGTATTATCACAGGCCTGGTAACGGAGCGTGGCCTCGACGAGGTGATCGCCGGGCGTGGCCACGAAGCGCGCGTGAAGGACAAACTCGCCTGTGTATACGTTGAGCTTCGTTTTGGGGTCGAGGGAGAGCGTAAAGTCTGCTCCGGGAGGGTAAATAACACCATCAAGGCGCACGCCAGAGCCCGGAGGAAGCTTGAGCGTGGTGGGGATGAGTTCTTCCTGGCTGGGGGTGTGGGAGTTGATATGCAGACCGGGCGCGACGCGGAAGTGGAGGGCGACTGCGGTTGGCTTGCCGGCGGGAATGGTGATCTGTTCGGGATAGAGAAATACGACGGCAGGCTTTGGAGCAGTGCGCGGCGCGTCATCGAAGAGCGTTCGCTGGCCTTGGGCAAATGCAACAGCTATCGTGAGGGCTGCGGCGATGACGATTAATATTTTGCGGACATTCATGATTCGGTCCTCGAGTGCGCGACGCATTGCGTTACTTTACGATCCCCAGTGCCTTGCGGATATTCCTTTCGATCTCATCCTTTGAGGTCAAACCCATTTGCGCGGCTACCACAATGCCGTTGCGGTCCAAGAAAAAAGTGGTGGGCAGAGCGTCGAGGCCGCCGTACGGTTCGCTGATGGAATCGCCGTCGATGAGAACCGGGTAAGGCATCTGCATCTTCTGGACAAAGCGCGCGATCTCCTGCTTTTCCTCGTTCAGCTTGCGGGGATTTTTGCGGTCGATATCGTCGGCAGAGATGGCCAGCACCTCGAAGCCCTGCGCCGCGTATTGGTTGCGCAGATCGATGAGCCAGGGGGTTTCGACTTTGCAGGGAGCGCACCAGGTAGCCCAAAAGTTGATGGCGAGCGCACGGCCCTTGTAGTCAGAGAGCGAGACTTTCTTGCCGCTGAGGTCTTCGAGGGTAAAGGAGGGCGCGGGCTTGCCCTGGAGCGGGGTAAGGTACTGCGACGCGCCGCTTTGGTCGACAACTAATTCGCCTTGAGGAGCCGAGGCCCGCAGCCGCTCTGCAGCCTGCGTGCGGAATTCCCAGTTGGCCCAGCCGGACCAGGCAAAGACGGCCAGGATGAAGAGAACGGCGGTGATGACGAGGGTGTTGCGCTTCACGGGGATTGGCCTCTCATCCTTATTGTACAAAGGTGCGCTGGACATATTGCCGATGCGTCGAATTAAGAGAGTCAGCCTCCGCTTCGCGTAAGTAGCAAGTTAGCTGCTCCTCATGCAGGCGCCAAAGCTGTTACCATCAATAACCGATGAGCGAAGTAGGGAAACAACCCCGTTCCGGGAAGAGTGAGGCTGGCCGCGCGCCCGCACCGGCGGCTTTGGTGCGCACCGAGGCGGCGGCGCTGGAGGCGCTGGCGGCGCGGCTGGAAGGGCCGATGGCCGAGGCCTTTGACCGTGCCGTCGAGCTGATTGTGCGCTGTGGCGAAGAGCGCGGACGGGTGGTGGTTACGGGAATGGGCAAGAGCGGGATTATCGCGCAGAAGATTGCCGCCACGCTCAGCTCCACCGGCTCCCCTGCCCTGTTTCTGCATCCGGCCGAGGCGGTACACGGCGACGTAGGCGTACTGATGAAGGGCGACGTGGTGGTGGCGCTGTCGGCGAGCGGCGAGACGGAGGAGATTCTGCGCCTGCTGGCCACGCTGAAGCGCAAAGGCGACGCACTGGTGAGCTTCTGTTGCAATTTGAATTCGACGCTGGCCAAGGCGAGTGATGTGGCGCTGGATTGCGGCGTGGAGCACGAGGCCTGCGGGCTGAACCTGGCGCCCACGGCCTCGACCACGGCGATGCTGGCGCTGGGCGATGCGCTGGCGGTTGCGGTGAGCCTGCGCAAGGGCTTCAGGGCGGAGGATTTTGCCGAGCTTCACCCCGGCGGCAAGCTGGGCAAGCGGCTGGCCAAGGTCCGCGAGCTGATGCACAGGGGTGATGAAGTACCGGTGGTGGCGCCTGCGACGGCGATGACGGATGTGATCTACGAGATGTCGTCGAAGAAGCTTGGAATTACGACGGTGCAGGAGCAGGGACGGCTGCGCGGCGTGATCAGCGACGGCGACCTGCGGAGATTATTGGAGCGCGAGGGCGGCGCAGCGCTTAGCAAGACGGCCGGCGAGGCGATGAACGACCATCCGCGGACGATTGCCGCGGAGGAACTGGCGGCTACGGCGCTGTCGATTCTGGAGGAGCGGAAGATCACTTCGCTGGTGGTGGTGGATGCGGCGGGAACCGTGGAAGGCGTGCTGCACCTGCACGATCTGTGGGGCGTGGAGCTGATCTAAGTACAGGGAATAGGGAATCGGGCTCAGCGGTTAGGATACTGCCATGCGATCTTTTGTTCTTCGAGCCTTCTCGTGGGGGCTGCTTGTTCTCTGCATAGGAACCACGTTTTCACTTTGTGCCCAGACGACACAACAGGCGGTAAGCCAGACAGAAAAACCTGCAGCCGCACCCGTCGCCGTGACACCTGCCACGGTTGCACCTGCCACCGCGCAGAAGCCAGCGGCAAAGCCTAACGACGCTGGCCTTCCCGCGCCAACGCTCCCTCCCACGCGCGCCGAGATGCTGCGCGGGGCGTATGGCCCCTATCGCGCCAACAACAAGCTGCTCTATTACCACCTGGACATCCGCGTCGATCCGGAGAAGCAGTTCATCAGCGGCAAGAACACTATCCGGCTCAGGATGCTGGCAGATGGAACGCGCATCCAGCTTGATTTGTTCGAGACGCTGAAGGTAGACAAGATTTTGTACGGCGCGACGCCGCTCAAGTATGAGCGCGATTCGGGAGCTGTCTTTATTGACTTTCCGCAGACGCTGCGCGCCGGGCAAATTTATTCCATCGATTTCTATTACTCCGGGCATCCGCAGGAGACGGGACGCTTTGGCGGCATCACCTTCAAGAAGGATCCGGCGGGGCGCGTGTGGATCAATACGGCATGCGAGGGGACCGGCGCGAGCATGTGGTGGCCCAATAAGGATCAGTGGCGCGACGAGGTGGAAAGCATGGACATCAGCGTCGCGATTCCCAACGGCCTGGTGGACGTGTCGAACGGCAAGTTCATGGGCAAAACTGACCTGGGCGACGGTTACACGCGCTGGGACTGGAGGGTGCATTATCCGATTAATAACTACGATGTCTCGCTGAATATCGGGAGTTATGTTCACTTTTCCGACCAGTTAGGCGACTTATCGTTGGATTTTTATGTGCTTCCGGAGGATTTGGAGAAGGCCAAGGTGCAGTTTGCGCAGGTCAAGGGAATGCTGGAGGCGTTTCAGCATTACTTCGGGCCCTACCCTTTCATAAAGGACGGATACAAGCTGATCGAGGCGCCCTACGCGGGAATGGAACACCAGAGCGCGGTGACCTATGGGAACCTTTTCAAGAACGGCTACCTGGGGCGCGACTGGACGGGCGTTGGGATCAGCCTGCGCTTCGACTTTATCATTATTCACGAGAGCGGACATGAGTGGTTCGGCAACAGCATCACGGCCGCCGACCCGTCGGATATGTGGATTCACGAGGGCTGGACGACGTATCTGGAAAGCCTGTACGTGGAGTACCGCTGGGGCAAAGAGGACGCCATCAAGTACCTGAACGGCGAGAAGGCCAGGGTGAAGAATCAGCGGCCCATTATCGCCGAGCGCGGCGTGAATGCGGAGCCGGATCAGGATCAGTACTTCAAGGGCGCTCTGATGCTGAACACGCTGCGCAGCGTGGTGAATGACGACGCGAAGTGGCGGGCGCTGCTGCGCAGCTTTTATCAGCACTTCAAGTATCAGAACATTCTGACCGAAGACGTGGTGAGTTACTTCAACCAGCAGACAGGGATAAATCTGACGCCGATTTTTAATCAATACCTTCGGCACACTCAGATTCCACGGCTAGAGCTGCTGTTCGGCGAGGCTCCGGACTTAGTGATGTATAAGTGGCGGGCCGACGAGGAGAAGTTCGCTATGCCGGTGCGTGTGGGCAGGCCGGGGCATTGGAAGATTATCCATCCGACGACTAAGTGGCAGTGGATGAAGACGCCGCTGACGAAGGATGAGTTTCAGGTGGCGACGGAGCTGTACTACGTGGATGTGAACAAGCAGTAGGGGGATTGTCCGCATCGCAGACGCAACTTATTAAGAGCCTATCTATGCGGCGCTTGCCTTCAACCGCTTCATCCTTCTACGCGCCCAGAGATAGATCGCGAACCCCACCACAACGCTGCCGATTTCCGTGACCCAGACGGCGGTGATGGTCCGATACAGTCCCAGCCCGATGAGAGGCGAGCCTTTAAAGGCAATGGGTATGCCCTTGTCGGTGGGCGACAGCGCCGTCATCGGATGCGTGATCCAGTCAAGCACCCAGTGCGAAAAGACCAGCAGGCCGAAGACGATCCCAAAACGTGTCCGGCGCCGGGAGCGGCGTCCCAGCCAGGAGGCCAACAGGCCAAAGAGCACAGACCAGACTACGGCCATCAGCAGACTGTGGTCCCACCAGGGAGGATGAGCGCCAGGCCCATGGTACGCAGGCGAGGTTTCTAGGCCGACGCACCAGAAGGCAACCCACAGAATGTCCAGCACGCAAGTACCAAGGATAAGCCAACCAACATTGACTTCAGGAAGGAGCGGTTTGGCGGCCAGCCCTACAGCCGCATGCGCTATACCTGCCATATGAAACTTCCTCCCTTCGGCAGACCACATAGGTTTTCAGGAAGCAAGTCAATTATATGTGCAGAGTGCGTTGAAGCAATGTGAAACCCGCGTCAATTTGCGCTCTTGACGCGGACCACGGTGATCTTGGCAAAGCCCTCTTCGAAGACCGGCGGCTTGCGTTTTTCTGACATCTTGCGCATCACATCCTCGCTTACCGAGCGGTCACGCTAGCGGTTGCGCTCAATTGCTTCATGCGTCTTCGTGCCCAGATGTAGATCGCGAGCCCCACCACCACGCTGCCGATCTCCGTGACCCAGACAGCGGTCATGGTCCGATAAAGGCCTAGCCCGATGAGCGGCGTATCGCTGAAGGCGAGCGGCAGTCCTCTGTCGGTGGGCATCACAGCGGTCATGGGATGGGTGATGAAGTCCACCACCCAATGGGCGAAGACCATCAGGCCGAAGATCACGCCTATGTGCATCCGATGCGGGGATCGGCGTCCCAGCCACCAAGCCAGCAATCCGAAAAGCACAGACCAGACCACAGCCATGAGCAGGCTGTGCTCCCAGTAAGGCGGATGGATGGCAGCGCCCTGCTTGGGCCATGTCTCAAGCCCCACCGCGGCAAATCCGAACCAGAGAATATCGAGCACATAGTTGCCGAGTATCAGGTATCCGACATTGATATCAGGAGCGATCCGCTTGGCCGCAAGACCGACTCCGAGATGCGCGATGGCCGCCATAAGAAAACGTCCTTCTTACCGGGAGCAATTGAATATAGTTACGCGAACCGAGCGCCTTCGGTTCATCTACCACTGTCTTGTTCACCCCGCGCTCTTGACACGGACCACAGTGATCTTGGCGAAGCCCTCTTCGAAGACCGGTGGCTTGAGTTTTTCTGACATCTTGCGCATCACGTCCTCGCTGACCGAGCGGTCGCGCTGGCGGTTGCGCTCCAGGCAGACTTCGAGCGGCACGTCGAAGAAGACCCCGTGCACCTCGTAGCCGAAGCTCTGGGACATCTTGATCCACTGGCGGCGCTCGTGGGTGGAGAGGTTGGTGGCGTCGACGTAGTTCCAGGGCATGCGGGCGATGAGACGAGCGCGCAGCAGCGAGCGCAGGGTGGAAAAGACCAGCCCTTGGTAACGCTGCTCCTCGACATCGTCGAAGAGGATGTTGCGCAGCAGGTCGCTGGAGAGCGGGGTGACGCCGCGGCGCTGGAACCAGGTGGTTTTTCCGGAGCCGGGCAGGCCGATGGCCAGAACGACGTAGCCCTTGGGAGTCTGGGTCGAGCGCCCGGCTGCCTCCGGCGCGGGCGGCGCCAGGGTGGGCATCTCAGGCTGGGTTTCGAGCTCGAAGCGCCCAGAGCCAGCCGGTTCATTCCAATCCTTTTGGGCGGGGCGGTCCTGCTTGACGGGCCTATCCGGCCGGGCAGAACGCTGCTCGGAGTGGGGCCGCTGCGGGCGTGGTTGCGAGGTTGCCGCAGGTGGTTCATCGGGATAGAGAGGGACCAGTGGCCGCAACTGATTCGAGGGAAGTTCCTGGCCGATTTTGCCTGTGGATTCAGAGATATTAGGGTTGCGTCGCGAACGTTTTCTCATGCCGCCTTCAACACGTACTGATACGGGAATACCACACTTGGCAAGGGCGCTGCAAATAATGTGCACTCCGTCACATACGATCCTGTATTGGGAATGGCACACTAATAGAGCGGAGGGTTTGCGCATAAGGGGAAAAAACGCGCATTATTTCGCCTCCGCCGACCTGCAATGTTACCATCATGAGTTTGGTAGAAATGCGTGCCCGGCGGAGAATGAGCGGTTCTCCGATTCATGTGCCCTTGAAGACGTTGTGCAAGGTGGCTTTTTCTTAATGAAAAAAGCCACTCAGCGGTTGCGATTTCGGGGTATAGCCATTGGAGAACCGCTGTAACCGCCCAATCAGGGCAAGCTCGAACCAGATAAAACCACAGCCTCACCGACAACGAAGGAGAATACAGACATGGCAGTAAAGGTTGGAATCAACGGCTTTGGCCGCATCGGCCGCAACGTATTACGGGCTTCATTAGGCAATCCGGAGATTGATTATGTGGCGGTCAACGACTTGACCAGCCCGGCGACACTGGCTCACCTGCTCAAGTACGACTCGATTCTGGGCAACCTGAAGAACGAGATCAAGGCGGGCGAGGATTTCATCTCTGTCGACGGCAAGAAGATCAAGGTCTTTGCCGAGAAGGATCCGGCCAAGCTGCCGTGGGCTGACGTGGGCGCGCAGATTGTGCTCGAGTCCACGGGACGCTTTACGGAAGCCGCGGACGCTAAAAAGCACCTGGGAACGACGGTGAAGAAGGTCATCATCTCCGCCCCGGCCAAGAACGAGGATATGACCATTGTGCTGGGCGTCAATCAGAACAAGTATGACCCGGCCAAGCACCACATTCTCTCCAACGCCAGCTGCACCACCAACTGCCTGGCGCCGGTGGTCAAGGTGGTTCTGGAAACCTGCGGCATCGTCAGCGGCATCATGACCACCATCCACAGCTACACCAACGACCAGGTCATTCTGGACTTTCCGCACAAGGACCTGCGCCGCGCCCGCGCCGCCGCGTTAAGCATGATTCCCACCTCGACGGGCGCCGCCAAGGCTCTCAAGCTGGTGATTCCGGAGAGTGCCGGCAAGCTGGACGGATTCGCGATTCGCGTTCCCACGCCGAACGTCTCGCTCGTCGACCTGACGTTTATCGCCGAGAAGCCCATCACCGCCGAAGCATTGAATGCCGCATTTACGAAGGCCGCTGAGGGCGAGTTGAAGGGCATTCTGGGCGTTGACTCCAACCTGCTGGTCAGCTCCGACTACAAGGGGAACCCGCTCTCGTCCATCGTCGATCTTCCGCTGACCAAGGTGGTTGGCAACAGCGTGAAGGTGCTGAGTTGGTACGACAACGAGTGGGGCTACTCCTGCCGCGTCGTCGACCTGTTCAGCTTTTTGGCCAAGAAGGGTTTGTAACGACAGTGAACAGTGGTCAGTGATCAGTTTTCCGATCCCTGACCACTGATCGTATTACTCTGATCTCCTATCTCTGAACACTTCCATGCGCAAAAACATCAGCGGTACTTCTCCCTACGAGCCCATCATCGGCTTCTCTCGCGCGGTGCGCGTGGGGAATGCCGTTTATCTATCCGGAACCGCGCCAGTGGGCGCTGAAGACCAGGACGCGGCAGGCCAAACGCGCCGCATCTTCGAGATTGCCGCCGCGGCGCTTGCCGAGGCCGGCGCCGGCTTCGAAGATGTGGTCCGCACTCGCATCTACCTGACCTGCGCCGAGGACTGGGAGGCGGTGGGCCGCGTGCATGGCGAATACTTCTCCAAAGTTCATCCAGCGGCTACCATGGTGGTAGTAGCTCAACTGCTCAATCCTGCCTGGCATGTTGAAATAGAGATGGAGGCCGTGGTTTCCGGTTTTGAGCCCGGCGCCACCCGGTTCTAGAATTGTTAAGTAATCAAACTTCAAGGAAGGCTATTCCCATGCCTAAACTCACGATTCGCGACATCGATTTGACCAACAAGAAATTGTTTATCCGTGTCGATTTCAATGTGCCGCTGACCGAAGACGGCTCGACCATCACCGACGACACCCGCATTGTGGCCACTCTGCCGACCATTGAGTACGCCCTGCGGCGCAAGGCCAAGGTGATTCTGGCCTCGCACCTGGGCCGTCCCAAGGGCAAACCGAATATGAAGTACTCGCTGCGTCCTGTGGTGGACCGGCTGCGCGCCCTGCTGGGCAAGGCGCTGGGTGAAGCGGTCAACGTGGCCTTTGCACCGGATTGCGTCGGCGAAGTAGCCGCCACCATGGCGCGTCAGCTTGAGTCCGGCCAGGTGCTGCTGCTGGAGAATCTGCGCTTTCACGCCGAGGAAGAGGCCAACGATTCGGCCTTCTCCAAGGAGCTGGCCTCGCTGGCCGATGTGTATGTCAATGACGCCTTCGGAAGCGCGCATCGCGCACACGCATCAACGGAAGGGATTACGCATTTCCTCAAGCCTGCCGTTGCCGGCCTGCTGATGGATAAAGAGATTACATACCTGGGCAAGGCGCTGGAATCGCCGGAGAAGCCATTTGTGGCCATCATCGGCGGCTCGAAGATTTCAGGCAAGATCGACGTGATTGATAACCTGCTCGACAAGGTGGACACGCTGGTGATCGTGGGCGGCATGGCTTACACCTTTGAGCGCGCGCTGGGCGTCACGACCGGCAAGTCGCTGGTGGAGGAAGACAAGATCGATATGGCCAAGGCGGCGCTTGACAAGGCCAAGGCCAAGGGCGTCAAGCTGCTGCTGCCGGTGGATAACATTCTGGCCGACAAGTTTGCGGCGGATGCCAACACCAAAGTGTGGGATTGCTCGAAGAACTTTCCCGCCGACTGGCAGGGGCTGGACATCGGGCCCAAGTCGATCGCGGCGATTGAGGAAGTGGTCTCGACGGCGCGGACGATTGTGTGGAACGGACCGGCAGGAGTTTTCGAGTTTCCGCGCTTCGCAGTGGGCACAAACGCCATCGCCAGAGCTGTCGCGGCCAACCGTGCGGCCACGTCTATCATCGGCGGCGGCGACTCGGTCTCAGCCATCAACCAGGCAGGAGTAGCCGACCAGATTACGCATATCTCCACTGGAGGCGGGGCTTCGCTGGAGTTTCTTGAAGGCAAGAAGTTGCCCGGCGTAGAGGCGCTGACGGACAAGTAGCACGGGGAATAACTAAAAATCGCCTCCGACGTAGATTCTGCGCCGGAAGCGTATTTTTGTAAGAGTCATATCTTAAGTGTAGTGTTTTGCAGCTTGCCGAAGCTGATGGCACTTTGCATGCACCAGTTCTATGTTTTCAATCGTGTATCCGTCGGCGGCGTTCTTACGATCTAGTTCCGAGTATTGAATCGTCATGTCCCCATTACAATGCGCGCACTTGCCATGTTGTTGGTCAAATTTTTGAATCTTTATCTTACGGCGAGCCATTGGTTTAAGTCGTTCGTCGTAAATAAGCTCTTTGTAAATCTTTCGACGGTAAGCAAATCGCAAATCGGAATCGTTGCCAGCCAGCATATCTATCTTTCTCCGGATTTCGTCCAGCAATGTATGGGCGCTCTTCAATTCTTCATCGTTTAAATTTCTGTTTGTCATCGCCGTGTATTTCCTCCTCAACATTTCATTTCGTCGCATCCAGCGCCCTGAAATGCCCTTTTACTGCCAGCTCCAACAGCACACTGTCCGCGGTGACCAAAGTTGCACCCAGGTGGCGAGCTGTGGCGACGAGGATGCGATCGGCGGGGTCGGGGTGCATCTCGAAGGGCAGGCGGGTGCTGGCAACGGCGATCTCCGGCTCCAGCGGTACAAGACGTACACCGGGAGTTGCAAGCACTTCCAGAATCCACTCGGTTACGTCACGAAATATTTCGATCCGCTTCTTGCTAACCAGGAGTCCTATCTCCCAGGGAGTAATTGCGGAGACCAGGACAAAGTCATTTCTACAGGCACCAAGGATGCTCTCGGCGGCAACTTCTCCCAGTCTCCCATCTCCGAACATGAACCAAATCAGCGTATGCGTGTCGAGCAGGAGAAGTGGCATTCGCGCAGGGTCGGCGCCACCCGTCATTTCATGGCCTCCCACTCGACATCGATGGGCGAGATGATGTCACCCAGGATTACCCCGCTACCCCGCATGGAACCTACGATTGGCTCGCTGGCGGGTGCCGGCGTCAACTGCGCCACTGGCTTGCCGTGCTTGGTAATGATGAGCGGCTGGCGTGTCTGGGCCACTTGATCCAGCAGTTTCAAGCACTTAGCCTTGAACTCCCCGGCAGCGATTGTGACCGGAACAGATGTCGGAATGGTAGTCGCCATATGAATTCCTCCTATGGTCACTGACTATGGTCATATTTTAGCATACTCTGTGATTTTCTGCCTCAGAACTCGATTCCCCTACAATCATGGTGGGGTAAACATCTTCAGCTAATGATGGGCGTGTGTAATCTTTGCAGTCGGACGTGGCTTGAGCTGGCGGCGAATATAGGAGTTGAATGGTTCTGAAGAAAGTACACAATAATTCCGCATTGCGTCGCTACGGGATGCGCTTATTATTTGCAGTTTGCTGTGCGGGGTTGTCTGGAGCGGGTTACTGCCAGTCAGCAGGACCGACGAGCACGGCGCACATTGACGGTAGGGCGGTCATCGCATTTGGCGGGGATGTGATGGTCCCGGCAAATGTCGGGAAAGCAGAGACTGACGCTTTCTTATCCGGCCTGGCAGATACGTTTGCAAAGGCCGATGCGGCGTTTGTGAATCTGGAAGGCCCTATCGGAGGAAGAACCGCGGAAGCCAAGAGATGCAGAACGGAATATTGTTATAGCCTGCAGCAATCGCCCTGGATTGCAGAATCTTTAGCACAGATCGGCGTTCGAGTTGTTTCAGTAGCCAATAATCATGTTCAGGACAGGGGAAAAAGCGGCATTGCGTCTACCGATGCGGCGCTGGCCAGGGCGGGAATCCAAGCGGCCGGCAGGCTCAACGGCAATATTGCCGTGCTGGAGATTGGAGGGATGCGCATCGCATTTCTCGGATTTGCCAGCTTCAGCGGAGTTCCCGATCTGCGCGACCAGGATTTTGCTTTAGCGCAGATTCGAGATGCCAAGGCTCACTATGACGCGGTGGTGGTGTCGATGCATGCCGGATGCGAAGGCGAGAGTGCCAGCGTAGTTCCAGATAGGGACGAGCACTGCTTTGGCGAGAACAGAGGCAATACAAAGGGATTTGCGCGGGCGGCTGCGGCGGCGGGAGCGACGATCGTCGTGGGGCATGGGCCGCATGTGCCCCGGGGATGGGAGATCTGGAATGGCGTTCCCATCTTTTATTCGCTGGGCAACCTTGCCACCGGAGCGGGAATCCATGTCGGGGGCAAAGCTGCGCTGGCCCCGGTGCTGCTGGCTACATTCCAGCGAAATCAGGATGGGTCGGTCTTTATTGCGGCGTTTGATATTGTTTCGTTCAAGCAGGAACCTGGTATGGGACCAAAGCCGGACCCGGAAGGCGCGGCAAAGAACGAGATGACCGCACTCAGCGAGAGTCTGAACAAACCTCCGACAGCAACTCCGAAGCATAAGTTGCAGGGTACCCAACGCCATAAGAAGCATAATCCAGCAACTGTAAATTGAAAATAAACGAAACCAGATAACCTAAACGTCCTTCCGGAGTAAAAGCTCGCGTTGTTTGTGTTGGCTTTATACAGGGGATGAAACCCCCGCCCCCTCCGGATCGAGTTTTACCGAACCAATAAAGTCCTGATCGATCTATGCAGCGCGTAAACTACTCTTCAGAGAGAACACTTTATCAAGGTGACTCATGACTGAACCAAAGAGAAAGTCCGGCAATGATATCCAGGCGGAGACGCATATAGACGCAAACGTAACGCTCGATCCGGCGGATTGGGCTGGTTTTAGAGCACAGGCGCACGTCATGCTGGACGATATGCTCGGCTACATCGAGACGATTCGCCAGCGGCCGGTGTGGCAGCCCATTCCGGATGAGGCTCGGGCGCGGTTTCGTACCGCTGTGCCGCGTATGGGTGAAGAGCTGGCCGAGGTTCATGCGGAGTTCATGCGCGATTTGCTGCCCTATGCATTGGGCAATGTACATCCGGGCTTCATGGGCTGGGTACATGGCGGCGGAACGCCGGTGGGCATGGTGGCGGAGATGCTGTCCGGCGGGCTGAACGCCAATCTCGCAGGCCGCGATCAGATTCCGGTCGAGGTGGAGCGTCAAGTAAGCGAATGGGTGCGGGAGATCTTCGGCTTTCCGCAAGGCGCAAGCGGATTGTTCGTTACGGGAACATCAATGGCAAATCTCATCGCCGTCGTGATTGCCCGCGACGCCGCTCTGGGCTATCAGGTGCGCGCCGGAGGCGTAGCAGCGGACACACGGCGGCTCACCGCCTACGCATCGACCGCAGTGCATAGCTGCGTCACCAAAGCCATGGACATTGCTGGACTGGGCAGCGATGCGCTGAGGCTGATTCCCACAGACAGCCGCTTCCACATTGACCTCAATGCGCTGACGACCGCGATAGAGCTGGATCGCCAGGCGGGATTCACGCCGTTTCTGGTTGTGGGAACCGCCGGAACGGTGGACACAGGAGCGATTGACGATCTAGCGGGGATGGCCGAGCTTTGCCGGCGCGAGAAGCTCTGGTTTCACGTGGACGGAGCCTTCGGCTCACTGGCCAGGCTGGCTCCGGATCTTGCTCCGAAGCTTGATGGCATGGAACGCGCCGATTCCGTGGCTTTCGACTTTCACAAGTGGGGACAGGCGCCCTACGATGCCGGCTTTATTCTGGTGCGGGACGCGGAGGCGCACCAGCAGGCATTTGCTTCGCCGGCGGCGTACCTTGCACGTGCCGAGCGTGGCCTGGCCGCTGGTTCGCCATGGCCTTCTGACTTTGGACCTGACCTCTCGCGGGGCTTTCGCGCGCTGAAGGTTTGGTTCACGCTGAAGGTTCTGGGCACAGAGCGGTTGGGAGCGGCCATCTCGCGCAGTTGCGCGCTGGCTCGGTATCTGGAGGGCCGCATCAAATCAACAACGGAGCTTGAGCTGATGGCTCCGGTGGAGCTGAATATCGTCTGCTTCCGCTATCGCGCCGAAGACTCAGACAACGTGAATGCGGAGATTGCCGTCAGGTTGCAGGAGTCGGGCGTGGTGGCGCCGTCTACTACCCGGATTGGAGGCCGCACGGCGATACGAGCGGCAATCGTGAATCACCGCACCAGCCGCGCGGAGATGGACGCACTGGTGGAAGGAACGCTTGTTCAGGGCCGCGCTCTGGCTGCACAGTAAACCATGGCAGGGGCCGAATAGCAGACTTGCTTTGCCAGACTTTTGTCCCGGCAATAGTTCAAAACTGTCATCAACATTTATTAATCGAACACTGCAAGCCCTTGGTGCGTTTACACTAATGATGTGATAGAAGTTCCGTCCAGTACTGATTCCCGGCCTGCCGGTTTCGCGCTCCGCTTTGTGGCGGCGGCGTTGATTGTGCGCGGCGGCGAGATTCTGATCGGCCAGCGACGCCCGAATCAGCCCATGGCGCTCAAGTGGGAGTTTCCCGGCGGCAAGCTCGAGCCTGGCGAGAGCCCGCAAGAAGCGCTGGCCCGCGAGCTGCACGAAGAGTTGGGCATCACGGCCACTATTGGCCCCCTGGTCACGCGCATTCGCCACAATTATCGCCATGGCGGCGCGGTGGATTTGCAGT
Source organism: Occallatibacter sp. (assembly GCA_050012015.1). Taxonomy (GTDB): domain Bacteria; phylum Acidobacteriota; class Terriglobia; order Terriglobales; family Acidobacteriaceae; genus Telmatobacter. The sequence goes on from JBEKHZ010000001.1 coordinate 641,549, forward strand.
TTTTTGCGGTGCGCGAGTTTTCCGGGGAGATTGTGAACCACATCTATCACGAGTTTCGCTGGGTACGGCTGGAAGAGCTCTCTGGCTATGAGTTCCTGGCCGCCGACCGCGGACTAATTCGCGACCTGGCCTCGGGGAAGCTGTTGTAACCTCCTGCGACGAAGCGGACCCCTACGAAGAGGTTGATTGCAGCTTGCGGCGGTTTGCCCATCGTCTGATGCGCGTCCGCGCCCAACGATAATGGCTGCTGGTCTGGGCCGCTATCCAGCGCGATAGCGGCCAGACGCGCAGCCAGGGATAGAGTTGCTTGCGGAAGAGTTTTTCTTCAGGAAAGAAGCGGGCCAGGGCGAGCATTCTTGCGTAGGTCGATTCGAATTCGGCGAGTATGACCTCGTATCGCTCGTTTTTCCATATTTGATAGATACGTTCGTTCAGGGCAGGTGTCTCTGTCCACTTGAGATCCTCTGCGGGAGTGCGCGGGTTGCCGCCTCTCAGGCCTTCCTCGTACCATCCGAGAAACATCTTTTTCCATTCGACCAGGTGGGCGAGAACATCCTTGGCGGACCATTCATGACAGACACCGGGAAGTTTCCGCTCCTCAGCACCGAGCCCTGCTATACATTTTTTTAACAGTCGGTACTCGGTCTCGATGGCGTCAAGTAGTTCCTGCTTGGTTTTGGCGATGGGCATTTGAAGATTCCCTTGATCCAGAAGTTAGATGCGCGGAATCTGCTCACCACTTGGTAGCGGGACCTGATCCAAAATTCGCGAGAACTCGGCAATCTTGGCCCAATATACGATCCACAAAACAAATCCCGCTAGCGAGGCGAAAAGACCTATAAGAGGGATAATACCGCAGGCTCCACAGACGCACATGGCAATGCCGATCGATTGCCCTGGCATGGGTTCCATGTTTGTAATATTCCTCATCTTGAACTCATTGCTCAAAGTCTTTGCCAGCCCTATCACCACAAAGAAATGCCATACCATATTGACAAAAGGAACCAATAGAAGCCACAGCATTCCTGGTTCGATTGTGATGGATGTAACTGAACACTTTGTCAGTGCACGAGTCAGAGTCAGGATGTAAAAGATAAATGGCAAGAGGAAGAATAGGGAAAAAACTAACATCAGAATCAGCAAATGCGTTGGTTGAAACAGATCGCCCATCTTACATCTCCTTAGGACCAAATTGCCTAAATTTGGGGCAAAACTAGTCTAGGCCTCGACCTAACAAATGGCAATAGTTACGACTTTGTCTTTTGCGATTTTCCAGCGGTGTGCCTATCGTTCAACCTCTCAGTGCCCCGGAATCATGCCCCAGAGCATGACCATTGTCATACCGATGACGATGATGCTGGTGCTCCAAGCGATTACGTTCCAGAGGCGGGAATTTTTGTAATCGCCCATCAGATCGTGGCGATTGATGAGCATTAGCATGAGGATGATGACCACGGGGAGCAGGACGCCGTTCAAGACCTGGGATAGGATGGCGACGTTGATCAGTTGCGCGTCAGGCAGCAGCAGAACGGTGACCGCACCGCCTGCAATCAGCAGCGAATAGAGCCAGTAAAAGAAGGGCGCTTCCTTGAAGGTTTTATCCACGCCGGATTCAACGCCCAGGCCCTCGCAGACGGTGTACGCGGTGGAGAGCGGCAAGATCGACGCGGCGAAGATAGATGCGTTGAAGAGGCCGAAGGCGAAGAGGATGAAGGCGTAGTCACCAGCCAACGGACGCATGGCCTCGGCCGCGTCCGCGGCTGTTTGGATGGCACCCATGCCGTGAACATAGAGAGTGGCGGCGCAGGCCACGATGATGAACCAGGCAACGATATCGGTGAAGAGGCTGCCGACGATTACATCCAGCCGCGAGGCGGCGTAATCCTTGACGCGAATGCCTTTTTCGACAATGGAGGATTGCAGATAGAACTGCATCCACGGGGCGATGGTGGTGCCGACGACTCCGATGGCCATGTACATATAGGCCTTGTCGCTCCACACCGATTTGGCGGGTAACTGGACGGTGGCCAGAATCGCATCGTGCCAACTGGGCTGCGAGAGCACTCCGGCAAAGATGTAGGAGATGTAAACCAAAGAAGCGATGATGAAGATCTTTTCCGTGCTCTTGTAGGTGCCACGCACCACCATGTACCATACCAGCGCCGCGCAAGTGGGCACGGAGATGAACCTGGAAACATGAAAGAGGCGCATGGAGCCGGCAATGCCGATGAACTCGGTGACCACATTGGTGTAGTTGACGACAACCAGCAGGACCATCAGGATGACGGTGAGGCGGAGGCCAAACTCCTCGCGGATGAGGTCGCTCAAGCCTTTGCCGGTGACCACGCCCATGCGGGCGCACATCTCCTGCACTACGATAAGTGCGATGGTGATGGGAATGATGGTCCACAGCAGGGTGTAGCCGAACTGCGCGCCGGCCTGGGAGTAGGTGAGGATGCCTCCGGAATCGTTGTCGACGTTGGCGGTGATAAATCCGGGGCCGAGGACGGCCAAAAACAGCAGTATCCGGGTTCGCCAACTCTTCAACATTCTGGCTGGTTCCTATTGTGGAGTCATAGAGAGTCTGTTCTCACTGCCTTTCTGACCATAACAGGCCGGGGGGTGGGGCGCGAAGTTTGGCAGCGCGGGCCTCCTGAGGAATCTCAAAATAGGGGTTGACAGGGTATGGTTATCATGGTACATTGGTATTTATGTAACAGGAGGAACTCATGTCTCAAGAACTACAAAATCGTGAACCTGTCGTAGTGGAGCGCGTACAGACCGGCGTGCGCATGGAAAAACGCTTGTTGAAGGTACTCAAGGCCGTTGCCGAGTTGAAGGAGATGACGCTGGGCGATCTTCTGGAAGGGATCGTCCTGCATGCCTTCGAGGGCAAGCTGGTTCCCTTCTCTCCGCAAACGCTGAAGGAGATTGAGCAGTTCAAGGCTATCTACGGAATGACCCTGAAAGCCACTGACAGCCATAACCTGAAGGAACGGAAGACACCTGCGGCAGGGCAGACAGCTTCGGCGAGAAAATCATAATGAGCTCTTATCGAATTTATCCCACCCTGGCGACAAGGGAACAAAAAGCAGATCCTTCGACTCCGTTCGCTGCGCGCATCGTCGCTCAGGAGGACACGCGAGGGTGGGGCACCCGATGTTTATGACAAATGCAGTAAGTTAGCCCCCGCTAGTGCGGGGTTAGCGATTTGCAAGTTAACCCATCATGCGGTCGCGTAAACCGGCTCGGACGAGTCGGCGGCAACAGCGTCATCGGTAAGGCTGAGCAGGGACGCAATCACGTCTGCGGCGCCATAGGATCTCTGGCCGGGGGCGAGAAACTGCGCGACGGTGTTCAGATCGTCGCCCACTGTGATTAGCGGCGGTTCTTCGGCAAGATCTCCCTTGCGCACCTGAGCGTGGCCGATGTTGGCAAGCAAAGCGTTGCAAAGGCACTTGCGTCCCACTGTATCCTCGACCTTGCCTCCCTTGGCCACGTAGTTTGCCACAGGCTCGGCGGAGCAGCGGTATCTGATCTTGCCGTCCGGCATTGCGTAGGACTCGCGTAGCAAGCCTATGTCGCAGACCCTGGTCCGCGCCGCGGCTACTTCCGGATCGGAGTACGAGCCTTGCAATAACGCTACCTTGAAGGGGAATCCTGTGGGCGATGCCACCGGATCAGTGAAGACCTCTCCAGTTCCGGTGGTTGCCTGGGCGATAAGCGTCTGTTTGAGATCGGGACGCAGACCGGACTCCCGTGAGAATGCAAATGCCGTGCCTACCTGCACTCCGGCGGCGCCCTGCTCAAGCGCGTAACGAAGGCTCTTGGCGTTGCCGTATCCTCCAGCCAGCCAGAAGGGTACGCCCAACGCACGCAAGCCGGCGAGATCTACCTGATCTCGCTCGCCATAGACCGGCTCACCGGCGGCATTGAGCAGCAACTTGCCTCGCGGAGGAGCATTGTGCCCGCCTGCCGTGGGGCCTTCGATGACCAGCCCGTCGACGCGCCCGCTGGCGCGGCGAAGCATGGTGGTGGCCAGAGTGTTGGAGCTGACGATAGCCAAAAACTTCGGCCGGTCAATCTGCGGCTGCGATCCCTGCACGTAGTCGGCAGGATCAAAGTGCATCGCTGTGTCCTGATCCTGCGAAGCGCCGGTGACTGCCAAGTTGTAATGGGCTGGACGTAGGCCAGCCAGGGCGTCCAGGACGCCGGGAATGTGCAGCGGAATGCCCGCGCCCATGAGCACATAGCCGACGCCGGCCAGCATGGCGCCGAAGATCGACGCCAGGTGCGGCATCTGCACCTTCTCAAGAAAATTGATGCCCACAGGGTTTTTGTGGCCTTCGCGGGCCAGATAGACCTCGACGAAGTTGCTCACGATGCACAGCTCGACCACCTTACGCATATCGCGGCGCTGGTGCATCGGCGGCAGCGCGTAGGGCACGGTGGCGGCCTTTCCGCCGGGGATGTAGTACTCGTCCCAGATGCGCTGGGCCATCTCAGGAAAGGGAAAGGCATCAAGACCGCGGCGGACATTGCCGCCGGGATCACCATCGGCGAGGCGGCGTACAAAGAGCGAGTCAAGCGCGGTGCCGGAGACCACGCCGAGCTGACCGAGTTTGGAGACAGTATTGGCGAGGCGCCAGTTCGATACGCCCACTCCCATTCCGCCCTGAATGATTTTGGGAAACTGCATCATCTTTGGATTGTTTCACAGATCGGGCTAAATCCCTAAATTTCTCTGGAGTGAGAAACAAAAAAGGAACTGCGAGTGAGCAATATTGCTCACAAAATGCCGAATTGAGAGCGCTTAAACTACATAGAATGAGCGAAAAAGAACGTGCTCGGAGACTGGCCCGCTCTCAATTGCTGTCATAGGCATCTTCGGGGTTGGGAAAACAGGCAAAACAAAAGAAGATCACCAAATTCCAGGTTACGTAAATAAAAAGGGCAAACTTCATCTCATCGGGTAGAGGAGCCTCTGCCTCACCCACATACCGGGCCGACAAAATGACCAAGGTTTTCAGCACGATAGCCCCGGATTGGAACATCATGCCCCAGCGAATAATCGAGACCCAGAATTTGTCCAAATTCCACAATTTCCATGCGCAGGCAAGATATATCAGTGCAAACATCAGGAAAATAATCGGAAGGCCCTGGGCATAGGCACCCATCGATCCAACTCCCATTGCTACAGGGGGCTGAACCACCCGTGGAAGCAGGCTGAAGACGAGATCCGGCCGGGCGCTAAGAAAAGTCGCCACACTCGATTCCGGGTCGCCCCATGGAACCAGGGCAAGAAGCAAGTTAACTATGCCCCGAATTAAAAGGTAACCGCAGATGAGGCTGATGAAAATCGGCTGCCGGCTCTTTGCCTTCGACTCCGGAATAAGCTCCTGAGGTATCTCATAAGGCGTCGGTGTAATTCCATGCATCCGCCGCGGCTTGGCATCTTTCTGCTGCATAGACATTCCTCCTCCCACTACTTCTTCCTGTCCCACGCAATGACGCCGCATATTGGCAGACCCCGTGTAGGACGTGATGCACGATGCAAAAATGTCTTAGCTGAAGTTTGGATGAAGTGTAACACAGCGGTTACCCGCAGGCTTTATAAATTTTCGCGCAGGAAGCTGATGACGTGGTCGGCGTGAACAACGCCCACCATGCGTCCCTGCGTGTCGACCACGGCCAGGGCGTGGAGGTTGTACTTGTCGAAGAGTTCGGCCAGCTCGTTGCGGTGCAGGCTGATGGGACAGGAGAGGACGCGAGCTTCGGTGAGCGTGGAAATGCGCGTCTCCGGCTGGGCCATGACAAGCCGGGCGAGAGGTATGGCGCCACGCAACACGCGCTTTTCGTCAAGAAGATAGATTTCGGTGACGCTCTCCGGGTCGCCGTCAAAAGCGCGCAGTGCCTCGACGGCCTGGGCCACGGTGGCGTCCCTGGCCAGGGCAACGAAGTCCGTGGTCATGCTGCCGGCGGCGGATTTCTCGTCAAACTCGAGCAGCTCCTCGACCTCCTGCCGTTCCTCCGGTTCCATCTCTTCGAGAATGGCGTCGGACTGCTCCTCGGGCAGCTCGGCCAGCAGATCGGCGGCGGCTCCGGGGTCCATCTCCTCGACGATGTCGGCGATCCTTTCTTCGTCGAGTTTTTCGAGGAGCGACTTTTGCAGGCGTGGCTCAACCTCTTCGAGAGTTTCCGCGGCTACATCTTCGTCCAGTGAGGTAAAGATTACCTCGCGCTCGGCGGGCGACAAATCTTCGAGAATGTCGGCCAGGTCTGAGGGGTGCATCTCGGCCAGCCGCTCATACTCGATGCGCAGCTTGACGCGGCGGGCCGGATCAACCTCGATGACGTCAACAAACTCCCAGGGGATGCCGCGTGGGGCGAATTTGCGTGAGAGCTTTTCCAGAGAGGCGCGGGGCAGCATGCCCTTAAAGACGCGGCGGAAAGCGCCACGCAATCCCACCTCGACCTCGGCCACGCGCAGCAGGTGGACCGCGCCCTGGCCCATCCACTCCAGATCGACGTCGTTGGCGCGAACCACCTTGCGGCCGTGAATGTCGATAATCTGGCGGTCGACCAGATCCTGCTTCAGATAGAGGTAATTGCTCTGGTCCTCCAGAGGCACCATGGCGCCGGCCGAGCGCAGCATGAGCGTTCCGGCGGGCGTCTCCATCACATCCTGTGAGGGCACGATGCACAATCCGTCACGGGTCTTGAGCACTAGGCCTGCCACTTTACCGGCATCCTCGCCGGTGGCCACGGCGATGTCCTTGAGCCGCCCGCGCAGTTGGCCATCGGAATCGGTCACCGGGGTGCCGAGCAGCGCCGTCAAGCTGATGCGGGTTGTGGTGCGGGGACTCATGAGGAGAGTGTATCGCTTTGGGGTCGGGCTTCGCCTGTGAAGTGATTCGGTTGGGCAATCTGAGCGACTAGCACTTGAAGTCTTACGTTTGCCATTGACGATCTTGGCTGTCACAATGACAAAATCAGACGAATCGTGAATCTGGCCCTGGCATAACGATGAAAATCTGCCCACAGTGCGATACCGGCTATCCCGATAACGCTTTGAACTGCCCCATTCACGGCGGGTTTCTGAGCGAGATTATCGACCTGCGGCCGGGAATGTTGATCCGCAAGACCTACCGGATTGAGCGTCTTCTGGGCAAGGGCGGAATGGGCTCGGTTTATCTGGCGCGGCACGAGCTGATGGATGCGCTGCGAGCGCTCAAATTTCTGTCGCACGAGCTGAACAATGACGAGGCCTTCACCCGCCGATTCCTGCGCGAGGGCCGGATGCTGCGCCAGGTGCGGCATAAGAACGTGGTGGACTGCGGAGACCTGGAACGAGCCGAGGACGAGCGGCTGTTTTTCGCCATGGAGTTTGTGGACGGGCCTGATTTGCGCGGGCTGATGCACAAGGCTCATGGGCGGCTGGATGTAGCTGATGCGCTGGCGATTGCGCACGGCATCGCCGAGGGACTGGGGGCGGCGCACGCCCTGGGAATGGTGCACCGGGACATCAAGCCGGAGAACGTGCTGATGGCGCGGGACAAATCCGGCTGGGTGCCCAAGATCGCTGACTTCGGGATTGTGGCCACGGTAGAGAGCAGCACGGTGTATAAGACCACGCGCGGCAGCCTGCTGACGCCTCCCTATGCCGCGCCGGAGCAGTGGCGAGGCACACGCGCCAGCGAGCTGGACGGGCGAACGGATCTGTATGCGCTGGGCGGAGTGCTCTTCGAGATGCTCACAGGGAAGACCGTCTTCGAAGCGGAGAACTATGAAGGCTGGCTCTTTGCGCATTTGCAGACGCCGCCACGGACACCCAGCAGCCTGCGTCCGGAGCTGGCCGGATGGAAGGGGCTGGACGCGCTGGTCTTGCGCCTGCTGGCAAAGAATCGCGAAGATCGTCCCAGAGACGTCGCCGAGCTGCTGGGAGTGCTGAACGCGGTGCGGCCTATGGCCCCAGAGAGGCAGCCGACGGTGCCTGAGGTTCGGCGGCCAACCGTCCGCGAACCGGAGCCGCAACCCAGTCCGGCAATGATCCCTATGCCGGAACCAATACCTGAGCCGGAAGATGAACAAGTTGCGCGGTTGAGCCCTGAAGCGGAACCGGAAGAGGAGCCGGAGGCTGTGAAGCCGCGGCGTGGCCCGAAATGGCTTCCAGAGGTGATCATCGCCGCGGTCGTGCTGATGGTCTTCTTCTTTTCCTGGCAGGAGTCCAGTAACCGGGATGCTAATTTGTCACCTGCGAAGCCCGTGCAACACTTCGGCACGGAAACTCAGCCGGCGGCTCGCACAGGCGCATCCGATGTGCAATGTTCGCTGGACGCCATCTGTCATCAAGCCGAGACATTGAGCGATCAGGGACATTTCAAGAAAGCTATTCCACTTCTCGACCGGGCATGCAATGCCGGAATTGCGCAGGCGTGCAGCGATCTTGGCCACCTGTACGACTGGGCACCCCACTTTACTGAGGCCGACAGCGTGACCCAGAACTTTCCCCGCGCCATGAAGCTCCTAGCAAAAGCCTGCGATGCGGGAAACGCTGACGGTTGCACCTACCTCGGCTCTTTGTATTCGCTGGGCCGGGGGGTTCCCGAGGATTTAACTCGCGCGGCGGCTCTCTATAGCAAAGGATGTGACTGGAACAACGGCGTTGCGTGCAACAATTTGGGAGTTGCCTTGATGCATGGCACCGGAGTTCAGGAGGACAAAAATAAAGCCCGTGAAGTTCTAAAAAGAGGCTGCGCACTGGGCAACGATGCGGCTTGCGATTGGCTCAAGCAACTGCAATAGCGCGCCGCTGCTTGACATCATTCCTTGCCAGCCTTGAAACTTCCTTCAGGCCGCTGAAAGCAGCGGACAAATTGCTTCCGGGCACGTTCCGGAAGGACGGAGACTTGGCCGGTGAGCGAAGCGAAGGCAGGACGGCTGAGTTTACGGTTGAGTTCGACGATGGAGAGCGTCGCCCAAGTGGAGGCGGCGGCGGAGAAGTTGGCCGCCGAGGCCGGCCTGGATGAGGATGAACGCTTTCACGTGGCGATGGCGGCGCGCGAGGCGGCGGTGAACGCTGTTCTGCACGGCAACGAATACGACCCCGCCAAGCAGATTACCGCCAGCTTTGAAAACACCGGCGCGGCGCTGGTGATTACCATCGCCGACCAGGGTAAGGGGCTGGACCCGGAGACGCTGCCTGACCCGCTGGCTCCGGAGAACCTGCTGCGCGGCGCGGGGCGCGGCATTTTTCTGATTCGATCCTTCATGGATGAGGTGCGCTTCAGGCAACTGCATCCAGGAACCGAGCTGACGCTGGTCAAGCATCTGACGGGGGCGGGCCAGACAGCATAGAGTAGTAACATCAGAGTTTGGGCGGCGGATGGAGGCGAATCTCTTCGCGCCACAGCGCAGGGCACAGCGGGGGTTTCACCATCCGAAACTTCCAGAGTTTACAATCGTAATAGCAACAAGGAGGAATGAACGTGGCACTGACAATTGCTTCCCGAGAAGTGGACGGCGTGGTCGTATTGGATCTTAGCGGGCGAATCACCCTGGGCGAGGGCAGCGTGCAACTGCGCGAAGCCGTGCGCGGCCTGATCGGCAAGGGAAAGAAGAAGATCCTGCTCAACATGGGAGATGTAAACTACATCGACAGCTCAGGGCTGGGCGAGCTGGTGAGCGCCTATACCACGGCCAAGAATCAGCAGGCCGAGGTCAAGCTGCTGAAGCTGACCAAGAAGGTGCACGATCTGCTGCAGCTGACCAAGCTGTACACCGTTTTCGATATCAAGGACGACGAGGCCAGCGCCATCGCCTCCTTCAAGTAAACGAACGGGGCAGGTGCCCAGTTGGAACCAATAAAAAAGGCCATTCCGCGGCGCGGGATGGCCTTTTTTGTGTCTGATTGTTAGTCCAGCCGGCTTCAAACCATCATGGAGGCCGGTTCCGGAATGTGGATCTCCGGCATGGCAGCCGCTGCCGGCTGCGGCGCGTGGGGATGAGCGCAACAGGTAAGCCGGTGGACAAAGTGGTAGGGCGGCCATGGGCCGGAGAGCTGCATCTGATACTCCCGCATGGCGGCGCACGTCGTGGAGTATTTGCTCAGATAGCGTTCCACGCACTTGCGCTCGATCAGGTGGGCGATATCGAGCGTCATCTTGCATTTATCGGTCAACCGGCAGCTAACCTCCTCGTCCAGAGGCTGGAAGAGCCGGTGCATCTGAAAGCTGACGGCGCGGGCGCGGGTCTGGCGCTCACGTTGCCGTGTGGCATTCTCGCGCAGGTTGGTGAAATATTCCCTGCTTGCGCCATCGACCGGCAGACGCTTATTGGCGGCATGGCCCCCGCAGTCGTCCACCAGAATTTTCAGGTGCATCTCGGCCTTGCCGCGCAGCTTGTCGATGTGGCCGAGGAACTGGCGCTGATTGGAGCGAATGGACTTGCGCAGGCTCTCATCGTCGTGGAAGACGGTTCCGAAGCGGAAGGGCAGCACGGTGGAGTGCTGGAAACAGTCCGCAATGACCCGGGCGTGGTCCACTCCGGATTTCTGGTTGAGGGCTTCGGTGGGGTTGTGTTCGCTGACGACGACAGCCAGTTCGCTGGCGGGGTAAAGAAAAACCTGGTTTCCGCTGACTCCGAGGACCGATTCCATCGGAATAGGTTTGCGATGACGTGCTAATTCAGGAAATGCTTGCTTTTCACCGATGCAGTAGGCATACCAAGCCATGAGAAGTCACTCCGTCTGCGTGCGCCGGAAAACGCTACTCGCTGGTAAAGCTCTGGGAGCAGATAAACAACAGCATAGAAGGCAAAACAGCCGGGAAGATGGCAAATAATCCCGAACATCTACCATGATAGTAGCCCTGTAAGAATACGCAGGCAATGTTCCCCATCACAGAGCCGGGTGAAAGGACGCCGGCCCCTTAAGTCTATGTTTATGTAAGCAAAATATCAGTTGATAGCACCAATATTCGTTCTTTTATGAGTACCGTACATTTTGTTAGTCGGCCGGAGTATACTTTGGCCGAGCCGGAAAACCGCTATAAACTTCCGGCTAATTATCCTTGGGAATGCTGTGAGCTCCCCCGGTTCCAGCCCCGTGGTTGAATCCGGACAGGCTTCCCCAGCAATGCCGGTTGTCCCAGGATAGTTTAGCGTCTAATCCGGCCTCACCATCAAGACAGGGGAGATTCAACACTGGATACGTTCGATGAGCGGCGCCAGGTCAGGAATGTCCCCAACATGGAGGATCAAGATGTACTTTTGCACTCTGCGTATCAGAAATATAGTCCGGCGCGGATCCCGCGCAGCTTTGACCCTGTTGGGATTGGCCTGCTTCCTTGGCCTTTCTCTCCAACTCGCACTCTCCCAGGTAAATAAACCCACAGTCTCCCAGGTAAACATGAGGGCTGCCTCTGGCGGCCAAGTCAACTTTCCCGTCAGCATGATTCCCAAGATTCCCGCCACACTGCCTACGGTGAAATTGACCGCACAGGCTCCGCCGGAGGCGTTCCTTCGCGAGACGCTCTCCAGGAAGGGCGTGGATCTAAAGCTCATCCAGCCACTGTCCCGCACTCCGCTTCTATCGACCAAGACTGCACCGGCCCAGCTGGTAGGGGTCGTCGAGCAGAATACGTTGCATGCCTACTGGAATCAGCAGACAGGCGAGGCGGAGATTCTGCCTCAGATTGAAAATATCAGAGGCATACGGTTCGCCGGGGCGGGAGACGCTCATCTGCCACAGGCAGTGACGCTTGCGCGGCAGACGTTCGCGCGCGCCGACTTTTTCCCCAAGGACGCCACACAGTTCACAGTTGGAGAGGCGCGGCCTCTGGTGGGTAGCATAGCCGAGCAGAGCGCGGCCGGCGGCGTGCCTAAGATTTCCGAAACCCAACTCTTCCTGACCTATGTTCCCGTCACCCGCACGGTACAGGGGTACTCGGTGTTTGGCTCCGGGTCGCGGGCAGCTATCGCGGTTGGCCCGGAAGGCAACATCCAAGGCGTCGTGCGGCGCTGGAAAAGTGGGAGCCTTTCCGCGAATCTGACCGAGAGGCGTAGCGCGGCGCAGATTCATGACGAAATTGTCAAGCGGCTGACGCCGATGACGTCAATTTGGGATGTCTCGGTGCAAGGCGTCGAGATTGCTTATTACGATAACGGCGGCGACACGATGATTCCCGTGATTCGCACGATCGTCAAGCTGCATCCGCACACATCAACAGGGGCGAATGCGGCAGTGACAGCCACTGACGACTGGGAGGCCATATATTTGGCCTACGGCGGTGGAAGCCTGCCCGCCGAGCTCACGCCGGGAGCGGGACCACAGCCGGGAGCGGCGCCCAAACAGAATGCTTCCATCGAGCATGCCGAGGTTGCAGAGGGCGATCCGATCGTCGGCATGTACGTGGTACGCGATGCTCCGGCGGCCTCGGGCGGCTCCGGCGAATCCGCGGGATTTGTGGCAGAATCCAACGGTTTCTGGAGTGGGCTGGAGAGCTCGAGCGGCGCCCATCAATTCACTCTGGCGCAATACTACTGGGCGATTCCCCAGCTTTACACCACGTGGGAAGCCTCCTATGTGAACAACGTGAATATCGCTCTTACCGAAGCGCACGGCGCGAACTGGTTGTTTACCACGGAGTCCAACTGCTGCGATGTGGTGAATATCGCCACGATTCCAGCCAGCGAGGGCTATGGCGCGGCCAATCATGGCAAGCTGGACTATTGGATCATCCATTCCTGCGACGTGGTTCCTTCGGCGGCAGATGTCACCAACTGGTATGGCGCCTGGTGGAATATCTTCAAGGGCCTTCACGCCGTGATGGGTGCACGCACTTCGATGATGTTCGACGGCGGCGCGGTGAACAAGCAAGTCGGCCAGAGCATTGGCAATGGCGCAGGGGTGGTTCCTTCGTGGTTCAATGCCACCATGAGCTATGCGCATAGCCAAAACTCTTCATTAGACCGGCCATCCGCCGTGATGGTCTGCGGACATTGGGGCGACACGGCCTACAATACGACCCCGCTGCCCGCCGCCACCTGCCTGCAGAATTTCTGGCAGCCCAACTGACATACTTTTACTATGATGTTCTGCTCCGGCGCGCTGACTTGGCGCGCCGGAGTTTTTTTCACCTAATGTAAACTCGATTTACATCTGCTGCTTGTGAAATTCCCGATCCCGGTTATTCTGTTAGCTGAGGTAGACGCCGGTTTAACCTGGCCGGTTCGATTGCTCGCAGGAGGAACGCTTGAAACCCGCACTAACCCGTACGCTACGCAATCTGCAACACAACATTCTGGCCGGCATCATCACCATTGGGCCCCTGGCCATTACCATCCTGATCTTCAAGTTTCTTCTCGATGAGCTGGCCAAGGCCGGCATGCCGGTTATCGAGCTGCTGGCAGCGATTTTTCCGGAGAACTGGCTCCACCATCCGGTAATGCAGCCGATCCTGGCCATCGTACTGACCCTGGTAATGCTCTACGTTTTGGGCCGGGTCACGCACCTGGTAATCGGCCGCCAGGCCTTCGAACTCTTCGAGGCTCTATTGGAGCGGCTGCCGTTTGTGGCTAAGATCTATACGTCGGTGCGCCAGTTGATAGACAGCATGATGGCCAAGAAGGAGGCCAGCCAGCGGGTGGTGCTGGTGGACTTTCCCATTGCCGGCCAGAAATCCATCGGGTTCCTGACTCGCACCCTGACCGACGAGACCACCGGCGAAGTACTGGCCGCGGTACTGCTGCCCAACGCTATCAACCCGACATCGGCTTTCTTGCAGATTCTGCCTATCACAAAAGTAACGGATACGAACCTTACCATGGAGCAGGCGATGAGTATGATCATGACCGGCGGAGCGGTGGGGCCGGAGAGTATCCGCTTCACTCAGCCAGCGATTGGGACTTCAAAAGAAGCTAAGCAGCCCGCGCTCTCGGCTTGAGCCTGCGGAGGGATTTGTTTTAGCGGTAACCCATGATTAGCCGGCCGGCTCGTCCACAATCAGCACCTCTTTGGCGTGACCGCTTTCGGCGGCCACTTTGCGCAGGCTGACGTGCTCAAAGCGCGCCCAGACGAGGCCTACGGGCGCGATGCTCAGAAAGGAGACCGCCAGCAGCGTGGCGGCGCAGGCGGTGGCGGGCTCAGCTGCCACGCCAAAGAAGCCGGACATGGCTGCAGCCACCACGCCAATCTGCGTGAACCAGCCCAGCACCGGCAGTTGAAATCCGCTGACCGCCATGCCGGAAGCCATCAACAACATGCATTTGGCCAGCGTCAGTTCCTTCAGTTGCGGGCTGGCGACAAAAGCCGTGATGATTTCGAAATAGGCCAGGGTAATCAGCCCCCACATCGCCAGCGAGAGCGACGAGGTGATGGCAAAGTCGGAGAAAGAACGCAACGTGTCGAGGCCGGCGCGAAAGGCGCGAATTTTATCGCCAATGGCGTGTCCCAGGCCTTTGGAGATAAGGCCAAAGGCGTCTTGCAGAACCATCGCCACCGCTCCACCAGTGAATCGCACGAGCACAAGAAACAGTGCTCCGGCTACGGTGGTGATCAGCGCCCAATAACTGACTTTCTTCATCACTTCAGGGTTGGGCATAGTATTTGGCCCGCCGAACCATGCGGTAAGCAGAATAGTTGCGGAAAAGATCAGAGCCATCGAGCCGGCGTCGAAGAGGCGCTCGACGATGTAAACGGCGAGCTGGTTGCTGAGCGGCAGGCCGGTCTTCTTGGATACCAGGTAGGGCCGCACGGGATCGGCGATGCGGCCAATGAGCGCCACCGCGGTGAAGCCGATGACCTGCGTTCCCAGCAGCGAAAACAGCGGCACTTTTTTGATGTGGCGGAGCAGCAGCGCCCAGCGCACCGCGCGAAATGCGTAGCAGACATAGATGCAGGCGAAGGCGATGCCGATCTTGCGCCAGTCGGCCAGCTTGAGTTGGGAGAAAAAGACGCCAAAATCAAAATGAATCCTGTCGCGCCCCCAAACAACCAGCGCAACCAGCGCCAGAAACACCACCGCACACAGAATCAACTCACGTTTCTTCAAGACTTCTCCGTTCACTAAAACATGAATCAATGTTTAATCTAGTTTCTCACCTTTACATGAAGATAATGTTA
This sequence comes from Occallatibacter sp., assembly GCA_050012015.1. Lineage (GTDB taxonomy): Bacteria > Acidobacteriota > Terriglobia > Terriglobales > Acidobacteriaceae > Telmatobacter. Next base: position 656,670 of record JBEKHZ010000001.1, read on the forward strand.
GCGGCCAGGTTTTCCCTACTTTGGCTGCGCGGATGCCGTAGCTTGCCGGGCTTGCGCAGCCGCTCGTTTTGCCTCGGCTTCGCGCGCCAGCACGCGGCGGTTGAATTCGTGAATCACGCGCGCCACATAAGCTCGTGTCTCGCGATAGGGGGGAATGCCGTGGTATTTGTCGACAGCCTCCGGGCCGGCGTTATAAGCCGCCAGAGCCAGCGCCAGATTGTCATGATAGCGGGTGAGCAGCGCATCCAAATAAGTTGCCCCGCCGCGCACGTTCTCATCCGGCTTGAAGCTGTCTGCGACGCCCATCTCTTTGGCGGTTGCGGGCATCAGTTGCGTCAGTCCACGGGCGCCGGCGCGGCTCACGGCTCGGGTGTCCCCGCCGCTCTCGGTCTTCACCAGGCTGGCCAGCAGGTCCACGTCGAGATTGTGCTCGTTGCCGGCCCTGGTGAGCATCTCGCGCAGATCGGCAGGAGAAAGCCTGGCGTCGTGACGAGAACGCTGGCTGGCTGCGGACGGATTAGAGATTGTGTCGGATTTGGGAGCGGGCGGCGTGTCGGGCAGTTTTTCGATCTCGGCGATCTCCTCTGCGCGGAACTCGATGTAGTTGTCCTCGCCGGCGCTGAGGTAGAGGCGTGTGCGGCCCTCGATTTCAGCGTGGTGATCGCAGCGCATCTCGAATCCATTACGCAGGGTGATGCGCTCGGCTGCCTTGGCGAATGGGGAGAAGGCTGTCAAAACCGCAATGATCCCTGCCGAGATAGTGAATAATCCGCGCATCAACTGTTTGCTCAAATCAATCTACTCTCACTTTGGCACGTTTGGCGATGGCGGCTTCCAGCACCACGGCCACGCCGTCCTCGTTGTTGGGCGGGGCCTGCTTCCAGCCGCGAGTCTTGGCCAGCGTCCGCAGCTCCTGCGCCGCATTGCCCATTATCACGCCCTGCCCGGCCCACTCCAGCATATCCACATCGTTCCAGTTGTCGCCGATGGCCATGGTCTCTTTGCGGTCTACGCCCAGCATAGCAGCGAGTTGCTGGAGCGCCGAAGCCTTCGATACTCCCCGCGGCAGCAGGTCCAGAATGGATACATCACGCGCTGGATACTCTGTCCGCACACATTCGCATTGGCCAGCCCACTCGCTGGCTTTGAGCGCCTGCTCGGCCTGGCGCATCGCGCTCACTCCGCCGCAAACCATGCCTTGAATGGGGTCTTCGCCGTCTACCAGCGCATCTTCCAGCGGCTTGACCACTTCGATGGCGTTGCGATTGGCCTCGACCCACAACGCGATGCGTCCGTTTGCCTGTTCCAAATCTTCGAGGACCAGCTCACCACGGCCGGGACGGTCAAAGGTGAAGACCAGGGCCCCGAAAGGCCGGAGTAACTGGCAGAGTCCGCGCGCGATGCGCGACTCGAGATGGCAGCGGGCCAAAGAATCTCCGGCCAAAGTGCGGATCGCTGCTCCATTGGACGTGATGAGGGGCGTATCCGCTCTGAGGCCGAATCCTTCGAGCAGCGGAGTGGTGTAGGCCGTGCGGCGTCCGGTGGCGATGGCCACGGTGATGCCCGCCTCTTGCGCGGCCTTGAGCGCCCGCGCCGTGCGTGGACTGATGACCTGCGCAAAGGTGGGCAGTAGCGTGCCGTCCATGTCGATGGCCACCAGCCGAACGGGAGGGTGCATAGCTCCAGTGTAGCTTGTGCGAAGAAGCGGCTGAATCCGGTAATCTTGAAGCTATGAAACGGATTTGCAGCCAGTGCCGTGCAGTGCTCGGCGAAAAGACTGTGGCGGATTGGTGTCCGGCCTGCGGCGGAGCGCTGGTCGAACGGACCAGCTTGCCTGTTACCGATCAGTCCGGTGCGCCTGTGGCCGAGGTCGATCATCGCGGCATCGTGCTGCCCCGGCGTCATGCGGTTGGCGGGATTATTACGCCGCAGTGAATCCCAGATCTGAGAATCGAGACCTAGGTCACCCGACTATGACTGACGACAGGTAAAAAGCAGCGCAATATACATAATCGTCAACACCGCGACAATCACAGAACAAACTAGTACCGATGACGTATTATTGAGCGGGAAAGCCCTCACTGCAAGGGCAACCCAAGTTAAAGCAGTAAAATCGCTCAGGGCAATCGCGAGCTTTGAAACCGAAAATGGACAGGCTCCCCATAACCCTTTGCGTTTTATTGGCTCCCGATTCGCGAACAAGGGCACGCCAAGCACTTCATTTTCGACGCTTTCGACCTTTGCCTCCCAAGCCTCGTACCAATACTTGCTCCCACGATTCTGTAGCGTCCACGCAATACTGCATAAAAGACCGAAGCAGGCCACAAGAAATGCAAGATCGCCTTTGCTAGCTGATTGCGAGTAGGCAACAAAGGCAGCGGCGATAAACCCCCAAAAGAAGATAGACCGGTGCCAAAATCTCTCGACTTCGAATTTTCGGACATCTGCCGCATATTCGAGGATTCGTTGCTTTTGTTCCGGACTTGTCTTAGAAACGTCAAGGGGCTGACGTGGAATCGACATGGCTTTCCTCCGAGCCGATTATAGTCAATGAATTTCATGTAGACAATCTAACGCTGTCATCTATTCTCGTTATTCATAGCGTAATGCCTCAGCCGGCAAAATCCGCGAGGCAGCCGACGATGGATACAGCGTGGCCAGCAGCGAAATCCCGATAGATACAACCGAGACAATAATGCCATCGAGCGGACGCGGGGCAAAGGGCAGCGTGTCGATGGAATACACTTCGGCGGACAAGTGGATGAAGTGATAGTGTCCGCCGGCCCATGCGGTGAGATAGCCGAGCACCAATCCAAGAGCCGTGCCGATGATGCTGATGAGGAAGCCTTGCAGCAGGAAGATGCGGCGGACCTGCGCGGGCTGAACGCCGAAGCTCATCATGACGGCGATGTCGCGCGTCTTTTCCATCACCATCATGGTGAGAGCGATGAGGATGTTGAGCGCGGCGACGATCACGATAAGCGCGATGATGATGAAGGTGACCACCTGCTCCAGCTTGAGGGCGCGGAAGAGCTCGCGGTTCTGTTCCATCCAGTTGGAGGTCATGAAGCCGCGTCCGGCCTCGTGCTCGATGGCGCGGCCGATAGCGGGAGCGCGGTCCAGGTCGTCCACCTTGAAGCTGATGACGGAGAGCAGGTCGGGCTCGCTGAAGAGGCGCTGGGCCTCCGAGAGGCGCATGAAGGCCATGCCAGAGTCGTACTGATAAAAGCCTGACTGGAAGATGGCGGCGACGCGGAAGCGCTGGTATTTGGGCGCGAGGCCGAGCGGAGTGAGTTCGCCCTGCGGGCTGGTGACGAGGACGCTGTCGCCCACTTGCGCTCCGATGGTTTCAGCCAGATTTTTGCCTAACACCAGAGCCGGGTATGGGGCGTTGATCCAGCCTTCACCGGGAACCTGTTGCGCGACCTTGTTGCGCGCCTCCGGTTCAAGGTCTTTAGCCGAGCCGGAGGTGATGGTGCCGAGCAGGCTGCTGACCGTCCGCTCCTGAGCGGGGATGATGCCCTTGATGAGAGCGAAGCCGGCGCGGGGGCCGCGCGAGACGAGCACCTGTCCGTAGATTCCCGGCGCGGCGGCAGTGACGTGGGGAACGCGGCGCAGGCGGGCAAGCAGAGGCTGCCAGTCGCGAATGCCGTCCGACTCGATGCGCATCAGGTCCACGTGGGCCGAGACACCGAGCAGACGCCCCTGGAGGTCTTGCCGCATGCCGTTGGTGATGGCCAGGGCGATGATGAGCGCAGCCACACCCGCGGCCACGCCCGCGATGGAGATGATGGTGACTACGCCCACCACGGCCTGTCGCCGCTTGGCCTTGAGATACCGGGATGCAACGTACAGCTCGAAGAGCATTGAATCTATTCTACTTGCGCGCCTGCTTGTCCTGGCTTACTTCTCTAGTCCATTGCATCGAAGAGAGCGTTGATGGCGCATGGAAGTAATCTGCAAGGACTTGCATCCAGGCCCGTCGCTGTCCATTGACAGCAAAGCTGGCACCTCGGATACCCCCACCCCTACTTTGGACGCAAAGTCGTTGTTTTCTTGAGGTTACAAACGGGGTTGCGCTGTAAAATCGTCAAAACAAAGGAGTTCCATGCAAAGTCGTCCAGAATAAGGAGTTACGGGACGTTTTGGCCTCTGCCGATAGCTTCCGGATGGCAGACGGTGCGACAAGGAACGCCGGGACGATGATTTGAAGGAAGACTTCTCGAGCGGAACCAGAGTAACTGTGTCCTTTTAAGTGTCATGCAAGGTCGCCACTCCCTGTTGGTCGCGTCGACTTGAATGCTGTGGTTTCGGGATACATCGACTCTGGTTCCGCTATAAGGATCATTGTGCGACAAAGTGGGGAAATTATCTGCAAAACAGTGGTTAGTGATCAGTGGTCAGTGATCAGTTACTCAGCTATCATTCGTGAGGAGACGGCTATGGCGCGTGATCCAATCCATCCGGGCAAGTTTCTGGCCGACGAACTTGATGCCCTGGGCATAAGCGTCCCCGAAGTGGCCTCGGTCTTGCACGTTCCGGCCAACAGGATTTATCAGCTTCTGAAGGGGCAGCGGGCCTTGACCGCTGATACAGCATTGCGCTTGAGCCAATGGCTTGGCACCTCGGCGGAGATGTGGCTCAATCTGCAAAAGCTCTACGAGTTGCGCCTTGCCGAGCAGAAGGCCGGCAAGAATAAGAGCACGATCATTCGGCGGGAAGCAGCACAGGCGGCTTGGCTATTTGGATTCCTGATAGACGAGCACGCGCGCTCTCCTACTCTTGCCGCAAAGAACGCGTCAAGAATGGCGCTCCCACACTTTTGTAGTTAATCCAGGAGTGGGCCACCCGCCACTCTACATTTTGGCTCCGTGTCGCGACAGTAATGCCTTCACTTCGTTGTGGACAAACGGCGGCATATTTAGCAACGGCGTACCACCGATGTTGTCCCTATGATTGACCTCCGCCTTGTTGGCGAGGAGCAATTCCACCACCTCTATGTGGCCATCGTGCGATGCCGGGAATAAAGGCGTCTGGCCGTTGATGTCCATAGGATTGACGTTCGCTTTGTGGGTGAGCAGCAATTTCACCACTTCCTTTTTCCCCTGGTGTGCCGCCACGTGCAGGGGGGTTACCCCGTTCTTGTCGCTGACGTTGACGTCCGCCCCATTGGCGATCAGAAGTTCCACCACTTCCTTATTCCCGCAGTACGCCGCAGGATGCAAAGGCGTTCTGCCCCTGTTTTCCTTCGCATTGACGTCGGCTTTGCTGGCCAGCAGCAATTCCACAATCTCTTTATTGCCGTTATTCGCCGCCCAATGCAATGGCGTGTTGCCTTGGGCATCTTTGGCGTCGGAGTTGGCCTTCTTCGTCAAAAGCAATTCCACCACATCTCTGTGACCCTTCCTCGCCGCCACGAGCAAAGGTGCTTCGCCGTCGTTGGCCTTGGTGTTCACGTCGGCATGAGCAGCCAGCAGCAGCTCCGCTATATCTTTGCGCCCATTGGCTGCCGCCATGTGTAAAGGCGTGGTGCCGTTGTCTTCCTTGGCGTCGACCTCGGCATGGTTGGCAAGCAACAGCTCTATCACATCCCTATTGTTTCCGTTGGCAGCAAAATGCAAAGGCGTTAGGCCCTTGCTCCGTGCGTTGACATCGGCTTTATTCACCAGCAGCAATTCAGTCACTTCCCTATGGCCTTTCACCGCCGCCATGTGCAAGGCTGTCATTCGTTCGTCGTCCCTGGCGAAAACCAGGCTAGGTTTACCCTTGAGCAACGCCTGGGCCATTTCCGCGTCGCCACTTAGGGCCGCCGCAAATAAGGGGCGCGCCTCTTCGATTGTCGGCAACTGCGGCGTGGTAGGAATTCTCGACGGCTGGGGTGGTGGAGTTGGTATAGGCCGGATGGCCTTCGGCGCTTCCTTGACGCCAAAGATTTTCCCAAAAAAGCTCATATTTCCCTCCCTCTTGTGCTATTTCGTATGAGAACAATATCAATATAACGCATCACATCGCATTCGATTCGCAGCAGTGGCTCTCTTTCTCTTCGCAAGTGCAAAGTACGCATGTAAAGTGCAGCCTAACTACGTCAGAAGGAGCGATGGAGGAATTTGTTTGATTTCCACGTTTCTGCGAGCGCGATTAAGACTATACCGCAAATCCTTTGCCGATCTTCACTATTTCAGGTTTCAATGCCGGAAATGCCGCATGCCGGTGAAGACCATGGCCATGCCCAGCTTGTCTGCGGCGGCGATGACTTCTTCGTCGCGCACCGAGCCTCCAGGCTGGATGACGGCTGTGGCTCCGGCGGCGGCTACAGCTTCAAGGCCGTCGGGGAAAGGGAAGAAGGCGTCGGAGGCGGCGACGCAGCCCTTGAGCGGGAGGACGGCCTTCATCGCTCCGAAGCGGGCGGCGTCCACGCGGCTCATCTGGCCCGCGCCGACGCCGAGGGTCTGGCCGTCGCGGGCATAGACGATGGCGTTGGACTTGACGTGTTTGCAAACGCGCCAGGCGAAGAGCAGGCCGCGCAACTCCTCGGCGGTGGGCGGACGCCAGGTGACGATCTTCAGGCCGGGGTCGAGCGCTGTCGCATTGATGCGGCCGGTGTCTGCGTCCTGCATCAGCAGCCCACCTGACACGTGCTTGACGACCGGACGCGGCGGTGCGGCGTGGACTTCAACCAAGCGCAGATTCTTTTTGGCGGCGAAGCGCTCGCGTGCCTCGGCGGTGAAGCCGGGGGCGGCGATGGCCTCGACGAATAGCTTGGCGATCTCTGCGGCGGCATCACCGTCCACGACGCGGTTGATGCCGATGACCCCGCCATAGGCCGAAACCGGGTCGCAGGCCAGCGCCTTGAGATAGGCTTCGAGGATGGTGGAGCCGGTGGCCGCGCCGCAGGGGTTGGTGTGCTTGACGATGATAACGGCGGCCGGATCAGAGTCGCCGGATGGAAACTCCTGCGCCAGCTCCCAGCAAGCGTCCAGATCGACGATGTTGTTGTAGCTGAGCTCCTTGCCCTGCAGTTGCCGAGCGCCGGCGATTCCCTGCCCTGAGCCGTCGGCATAAAGCGCGGCGCGCTGGTGGGGATTTTCGCCGTAGCGTAACGTTTGCGCCAGCGGGAGGTTGATGCGCAGGGTTGAGGGCAGGCTATTCGTATCGAGTGTAGCGGGCAAGGACGGTTCAGGCGCCTCCGATAGTTGGTCGAGTGTGTTGGCGATGGTGGAATCGTATGCCGCAGTGAGTGCGAAGGCCTGACGCGCCAGCCGCCAGCGAGTCTCGCGGCTCAACGCGCCGCCGTTGGCCTTCAGTTCTTCAATGAGGGCGGGATAATCGGCGACGCGTGTCACAATGGCCACATCTTCAAAGTTCTTGGCGGCTGAGCGGACCATCGAAGGGCCACCGATATCGATGTTCTCGATGAGATGGCTGAAGGGGACGCCGGACTGAGCGGCGGTCTTCTCGAATGCATAGAGGTTGACCACCACCATGTCGATAGGCTGGATGCCATGCTCGGCCACGGCGGCCTCGTGCTCCTTGTTGCCGCGGATGTAGAGCAAGCCGCCATGGACGCGCGGGTGCAGGGTCTTGATGCGGCCATCGAGCATCTCCGGAAAGCCGGTCAAGTCGCTGATGTCCCTAACGGCCAGGCCAGCCTCGCGGAGCGCCCGAGCCGTTCCGCCAGTGGAGACCAGTTCCACGCCAAAGCCGGCCAGCGCCTGGGCAAACTCCACCAAACCGGTCTTGTCGGTAACGCTGAGCAACGCCCGCCGAATCCGCTTTTCCACACTCACTGTTCGACTCCTTATTTATGGTTTTGCCAAGCTCCAGAGTACATCGAATCACATGGTAAGGAGAAAAAACCATAATGGCACAACGATGTATTGCTCGCAGATTTGCGGTCCTCATGCTGCGAGGTTGCTGGAAATGCATTAAAGTTGAGAGATGGGAAGTTTTTCTCCCCCTCCTGCCAATCCGGAGTATCTCCGTTCAGAGGCCGGTTTCAATCCGCCTCCACCGCCCCCGGTTCGCCGGCGGCGTCCCTCGTGGTCTTACGCGCCGGCAACATACGTGCTGGTGGGCATCAACTGCCTGATTTTTCTGGTGATGCTCGCGCATCACGTTAGCGCGTCCAGCCCCAATCTCGATCAGCTGATGTACTGGGGCGCCGACAACGCCGGCAACGTATTGGTCAAGGGAGAGTGGTGGCGCATCGTCACAGCCATGTTCGTGCACGTGGGTTGGATTCACCTGCTGTGCAACATGTGGTGCCTGTGGAACCTGGGATTGCTGGCCGAGCCGATGCTAGGATCGGCTGGGGTCGTGGCCGTCTATATCCTGACAGGCGCGGCGGGCAACCTGCTGTCCACATTTGCCAACTGGTGGTGGTTTAACGCCGATTGGGTGAAGTATCACGATTTGGCCGCGTTTCCGGCCGGCGCGGGCGCATCGGGAGCGGTCTTCGGCATCGCCGGAGTGCTGATTATCCTGCTCAAGTCGAAGTGGCTGCCGGTGCCTCCCAAGGAACTGCACAAGCTGCGCAGGTCGGTGATCCTCTTTGCCGCCATCAACCTGGTAATCGGCTTTACCATCAGCCTGGGCGTCGTGGTGAGGCATACCGGGGTGAGCATCGACAATATGGCTCACCTGGGCGGCTTCATGTGCGGCATGATCTACGCGGCTCCGATGGTGCCACGGATTGGCGCACCTCGCGATCTGTTTGTCTTTCGCCGCCGTGCAGCCACGGTGATGGTAGTGATGATACTGGTGCTGTTCGGCTTCTACCTGGCCCAGTTGCCGCGGTAAGGCGCTGCTCCAACTTAATACATTCTGTGCAACAATAACTTTCGTAAACTGGACGTCTCATTTCCATCTCAGGAGGCAGACCATGGAACGCCGCGATTTCCTCAAGCAGGCCGCCATAGCCACTGCTGCAGCAGCATGCACCAGCCAGGCCAAAGCGTCGAGCGCGACGCCCACCAGCCCAATCGCCCGCCGCACACTGGGCAAGACCGGCGAGCAACTCTCCATCATCGGTTTCGGCGGGATTTTAGTGATGAACGAGGAGACCGGCAAAGCCTCCACCATCGTGGCCGAGGCCGTGGATCGCGGCATCAACTACTTTGATGTTGCGCCCAGCTATGGAAACGCACAGGAACGGCTGGGGCCTGCCCTGGCGCCTTATCGCAACAAAAGCTTTCTGGCTTGCAAGACCGACGGCCGCTTGAAGGACGACTCGCGCGCAGACCTCGAACAGTCGCTCAAACTGCTCAAGACCGACCACCTGGACCTCTACCAGTTCCACGCGCTGACGAAAATGGCGGACCTGGACAAGGTGCTTGGCCCCGGAGGCGCCATCGAGACCATGGAGGCGGCCAAAAAAGAAGGCAAGATTCGCTACATCGGCTTCTCTGTCCACTCGGCGGAGACTGCGCTGGCCGCCATGGACCGGTACAACTTCGACACCATTCTTTTTCCCCTCAACTGGGTTCTCTTCAGCCAGGCCAACTTTGGCCCGCAGATTCTCAAGCGGGCACAAGAAAAGAAGATGGGCATACTGGCCTTGAAGTCCATGGCCAAGACGGTGTGGCCTGCTGAGCAGAAGCACAACCATCCCGAGCCCAAGTGCTGGTATCAGCCGGCGGCCTTCCCGGATGAAGCCTTACTCGGCCTGCGCTGGACATTGGGCCACCCCATCACCGCGGCCATTCCGCCGGGAGACGAACGCTACTTCCGCCTTGCGATGGACGTGGCGCAGAGTTACAAGCCTCTGAATGAAACTGAAGAACAGGCATTGCTGACGGGTGCGAAGGGCGCCGAGCCCATTTTCCATCTGGGCAACGACGTATAAATGTCGCTCTACGGCTGGCTGACTACCGCGTAGCCGTGTTGGCGAACTTCTTTACCATGGCCAGGAGCAGCTTGCGGTCGCTCTCGTTCAGGTTGGTGGAGTAGCGGCGGATCTGGTTGAGAAAGCGCAGCTCCTCGTCGGAGAGCTTTTGCAGGTTCGGCTGGCGGCCCACCGCGTCGTCGGAAAAGAACTGGGTAATCGGCAGGTCGAGGGCCCGCGCAATCTTCGACAATGTGTCCAGTGAGGGCACTGTATGGCCGTTCTCCACGCGCGAGAGATAGCATCGCAACAAGCCGGTCTTCTTTTCTATGTCTCCCTGGGAAAGCCCTTTCTGCAGGCGGAAAGCGCGGATGGAGGTGCCGATCTTCAACATGGAAATGTCCTGTTCCGTTGCCGCCGGGGTTACTCTAGCGGTAGCAATCGATGAATTAATAACATAACAGTTAACATAGGTTATAGAAGAATGCAAGGGTTTTTATTGGACTCCTAGAATCATAGTTTTCCGGAACGCCGGACTGCCGATTCGGGGCTGAGGCAGCAGCCGTAAACCTTCGCGGAGGGTAGGCCGTCTGAATGAATACGAGCGCGAGAGGCCAGGGAGAGTGAATGCGGCGAGAAGTTGTACGTTGGGCGGCTATTGCAGGTATCTTTGTGGCCAGCGGTCTTACAAGTCTGGCCCAGTCGCCGTCCACGCCAGCGGCCCAGCCCGCCACGCCCGTCAGCACGACTGGCGTGAGCGAACCAGCTGCGCAGATCCCTCCCGCACCATCGCCTGCCGGCGGAAAACTACATGGCATGGTCAAGAGCGGGAACATTCCCTTGCCCGGCGTTACCGTGACCGCCCAGAACACGCTCACCGGCAAGCGCTTTTCCACCACCACCGACATCACCGGCGCCTGGATCCTGACTATTCCTCAGAATGGCCGCTACGTGATCCGTACCCAGTTTGCAGGCTTTGCGCCAGGATCGCAGGAGGCGGTGCTCAACGCCGCCAATCACGACCAGACGGTGAGCTTTGATCTGATGCTTGCCTCGCGGGCGGCCCAGCAGCAGGAGAACGAAGCTGCCAGTCAGCAAGCCATCCAGTCAACCATCCAGCAACTCACGGCCAACGGCGCGCAAAGCCTAAGCCTGATAAGCGCGCTGGGCTCCGACACCGAGAGCCAGGGCGGGCCAACCGGAGTGACGGGCGCGGCGCTGCCTTCGGTTGCGGGCAACTCTGATTTTGGAGACGATTCAGTAGCCATCAGCGGGCAAACGGGAGCTGTAAGTCCGTTGGCCGGCCTTGACATGGACCGCGTCCGCGATGCGGTAGAGACGCTGCGCGCGCAGGGCGTCTTGCCGGACGGGCTGGGTGGGCAAGGCGGAAACTTCGGCGGCGGAGGCGGGCTGGGTGGCGGCCTCTTTGGCGGAGGCGGAGGCTTCGGCGGGCCGGGCGGGTTTGGCGGCGGAGGCGGGCGCGGCAATTTTCGCGGCTTCAACCCCAACCAGCCGCACGGCGCCATCTTCTGGATGGGAAGCAATTCGGCGCTCAACGCGGAGCCCTTCAGCCTGCGTGGCCAGACGCAGCAGCAGCCGCCCTCGGGCACCAACCGCTTCGGAATTACCTTCATGAGCCCTCCTTATCTGCCGCATCTCACCAAGCCCAGCGGTAAGGACATGATGTTCATGACTCTCAGCGGCCAGCGCAGCTCCAATCCATTGGACCAGTATGCGACAGTGCCCACGGATGGCAGCTTCGGAACAGCAAATGAGCGTGCGGGAAACATTCCAGGGCTGGCCAATCCGGTTACACCCATCCCAGCCGCCACCAACCTTCTGCAATTTTTCCCCGCACCCAACCTGCCCGGCTACGCGCAGAACTACCATTTACTGACCACTGCCCAGACCAACTCGACACAGGCCGGCGTGCGCTACATGCGCAGCCTGGGCAAGAACGCCATCCTGCCCGGCGGCCGCGGAGGAGTAGGCCGTGGCGGCAGCGGGCGCAGATCGCAGAGTCAAGGGCTGCGGCAGAGCATCAACTTCAACTACAACTGGACCGATTCGGCCTCAGACAGTGTGAATGTATTTCCGCAACTGGGCGGCAAGAGTTCTTCGAACGCGAATAGTGTGCAGGCCGGCTACACGGTGGGCTACCACAAGATCACCAGCATCTTCAACGCCAACTGGAATCGCAGCACCAGCCAGGCGACCAACTACTTCACCAATAAGACCGACATTGCGAGCCAGGTTGGAATCTATGGCCCGCCACCGTCAGGCTGTAGTGGCTCAGGCTGCTTACCGGCGCTGAACGCCAATCCGCTCAACTACGGCCTTCCCAACGTGACACTCAGCAGCTTCACCGGAATGAGCGAGCAGCAGCCCAGCTTCGCGCTCACGCAAACCATCTCGGTTTCGGAGGTGCTGAGCTGGATTTACGGCAAACACAACCTGCGCTTCGGCGGCGACTATCGCCGCGTGCACCGCGATTTTCTGGGCGACTCGACCACTACAGGCTCCTTATACAACGGAACCGGCACCTTCTACTTCACTGGCCTTTACACGGGTTCGTCGCTGGCAGATTTTCTGCTGGGTGAGCCGCAGGAGACCACCATCGACGCTTCCGCCGGCAAAAGCTACCTGCGCGAGAACGTCTGGGACGCCTACGTGACAGACGACTGGCGCGCGCGGAACAATCTGACGCTGAACTACGGCCTGCGCTACGAGTTTTTCGCGCCCTTTACGGAGAAGTATGGCCATTTGGCCTTTGTGGATACGAATGCGGCCGGCGGGTTTACCTCGATTGCGGAGGTGCAACCCGGCTCACCGCCATCCTTCAACGGCCCGCTGCCAGCCTCGTTGGTTTTACCCTTCCGCACAGCCATTGCTCCGCGCGTAGGTCTGGCGTTGCGGCTGCCCAAACAGACCGTGGTGCGCGCAGGCTTTGGCATCAACTACACCGTCAGCCAGTACGCCACATTTACCACCATCATGGCGCATCAGCCTCCCTTTGCCAACGAGCAGACCAACGAAGTGGCTACACAATGCGCGCCACCGGCGGCCGATTGCCTTTCGCTGGCAAACGGATTTCCCGCGCCGGCCACACTGGGCAACTATGCGCTCGATCCACACTACCATCTGCCCTATGTGCAGGTCTGGAACCTGGACGTGCAAAAGACGCTGCCATGGAATGTTGTGCTGAACATGGGCTATAGCGGGTCGAGGGGCAATCATCTGGACATCACCAGCGCGCCGCGCGCGAGTGCCAGCAGTCCCGGCACCGACCCCACAGGCCAGGTTTTCAACTATGAACAGTCCGCAGCCTTCTCGAAGTTCAACGCGGGCCAGCTCCGGCTTAACAAGCGGTTGAGCAAAGGCATTTCGCTGAGCGCCAACTACCAGTACTCGCACTCCATCGACGATGCCGGCTCGGTGGGCGGCACATCAACCGTGGTGGCGCAGAACTGGCAAGACCTGAAGGCCGAGGAAGGCAACTCCAGCTTCGACCAACGCCACAGGGTTAGCGGAACGTATCTCTATGAGCTGCCCTTCGGCAAAGACAAGTTCTGGGTGACCAGCGGCGCGGGCTCGCATATCTTGGAGGGTTTTTCCGTCTCCGGAAGCTTTACATTTGCCACCGGGACTCCGCTCACGCCCACTTACCAGGCAGCCGTGGCTGACGTGACGAGCGGCACAGCCGGCACACAGCGGCCGAATTACACGGGCGTTTCGGTCACGGCAGGAGCAGGCTCGCTGAAAGAGTGGTTCAACCCTGCGGCGTTCACGCAGCCGCCCAACAATTCGACTACGCCGAATTGTCCCAACTGCGGAAATGTATCGCGCAACTCCATCGCCGGGCCGGGAACCTTGCAGAACAATATGGCGCTCTCAAAGACGATGCAACTGGGCGGCACGCGCAGCTCGGAGTTCCGCGCTACGGCCAACAATGTATTCAACACTGTGCAGTACGCGGGCGTTGACACCAATGCAGCATCGCCGAGCTTCGGGCAGGTGAATTCGGCCGCCGCCATGCGGTCGTTCCAGTTTACGGCGAGGTTCAGGTTTTAACGGCAGCGGAGTTAGCCGCGCTGCGCGCGTGAACGCGGAGTTAGCGGAGTTAGTTAGAGAGTCAGTATGAAAGGTAGTTCATGAAGGGTTGGGCGCGACAAATCGGAGCGGGTCTTGCGGCGCTGGCGCTGATGCTGACATGCGCGCGGCTGGGACCGAGCTTTGCGCAGACTACCGCACAAAATCCGCAGGGCGGCTTCATGCTCAAGATGAATGCCGAGCTAGTGCTGACCAACGTGGTGGCGCGCGATGCAAAGACCGGCGAGCTGGCGCGCGGGCTCAAGCAGAGCGACTTCAGCATCTACGAAAACGGGAAGCAGCAGCAGATTTCGACCTTCGATTTTGAAACCATGGAGATGGCCACGCCGCTCCACGAGGCCACGGTGAGCGGGCTGGCTACGGGGAGCATCACGAACAAGGCTGCTGTCGTTGCTAAGCCAGAAGACCTGCGCAATCACCGGCTGATCGTGATGTTCTTCGACCTGACTTCGATGCAGCCCGAGGACCTGGACCGCAGCGTGGCGGCAGCGCAGGAGTTTCTGCGCAACAAGATGCAACCCGCCGACCTGGTGGCGCTGATCTCGCTGGGCGCGACGCTCAAGGTGGACCAGGACTTTATCGCAGACAAACAGGCGCTGATCAATGAAGTCGCCGTCTACAACGGGACTGAAGGTCAGGGCTTTGCCGAAGGCGCAACGGCGAACACCAACCAGGTGGAAGACGCGACCGGCTATACGTCAGACGAGAGCGAGTACAACGACCTCAACACCGACCGCGAGCTGTTCGCGCTAAGAGCCGTAGCCAAATCGCTGGAAAAGATTACCGAAAAGAAATCGCTGCTCTACTTTTCCGGCGGCATCTCGAGGGACGGCATCGAGAACCAGGCTTCTCTGAGAGCTACGATTAACGCCGCAGTGCGCTCCAACCTGGCCATCTACAGCGTGGACACGCGCGGCTTGCAGGCCATCTCGCCGCTGGGCGATGCCTCCACCGGCAGCCTGCGCGGAACCGGAGCCTACAACGGCGGCGCGCTCACCACCAACATGAACGCCAACTTCGCCACGCAGGAGGTGATGGCCACGCTCTCCACCGACACCGGCGGCAAGGCCTTCTTCGATTCCAACGATTTTGCTCCCGCTTTCGCGCAGGTGCAGCGCGACACTTCGGAATACTATGCCATCGGCTTCCACAGCTCGAATCAGGCGCGCGACGGCAGCTATCGCAAGCTGACCATCAAGGTAAACCGGCCCGGAGTGAAGCTGGATTACCGGCCCGGCTACTATGCGCCGGCCGACTTTCAGCACGCGGGCAAGGAGGACCGCGAGCGCGATCTTGAAGAGCAACTAGCCAGCGACCTTCCGGCCACCGACATAGCTGTTTATCTGGACGCGCTGTTTTTCCGCATCGAAGAGAACCGATTCTTTGTGCCGGTTTCGCTCATTGTGCCCGGTTCGCAAATTCCGTTTGTAAAGGGCGGCGACAAGGACAAGGCAACGCTGGATATTATCGGCACGGTAATCGACGAGGCCAAGCGGCCCATCGGGCAAGCGCGCGAAACGGTCAAGCTGAACCTCGATCCGACCTTGCAGGCGCGGCAGAAAAATATTCAGTACACCACCAGCTTCAATTTGCCGCCGGGAAAATATCGCCTCAAGTTTGTTGTCCGCGAGAATCAGACCGGGCGCATGGGCTCCTTCGAGGCCGAGATTACACTGCCGGAAATGAAAAAGGCGCCGCTTAAAATGAGTTCGATTGTTCTGGCGTCGATGCGCCAGCCGAGCAAAAAAAACACACCTCTGGTTCGCGGCGGCGAAGAGTACGTGCCCAACATCAGCCATGTCTTCCGCCGTGACCAGCATCTCTACCTGCTCTACGAAATCTATTCGCCCGCGCGCGAAAAGGCGGCTGAAAACCAGCCCAAGGGAACTAAGCCTGGCATCAATCTGCTCAGCAGCCTGGAACTGATTCAAGGCTCGACGAAGGTCTATGAGACGCCGCTGGTGCAGGCGCGGGCCGTCAATGTTGAGGGCCGCGACGCGGTGGCCGTAGAACTCGACGTGCCCCTCAGTGGACTCAAACCCGGCCAGTATGTGTGCCAGTTGAACGTGATAGACGACGCAGCCGGCAGCTTCGCTTTTCAACGCTTCGCGGTGCTGGTGAAGGAGGCACTGGCTGCGCCGGCAGCGGCTGTTGCGCCGCCAAAGTGACCATTAAACCGGCAAAGGATTGGGCAGGTCAGCAAGTCAGCAAGTTAGCGTGCGCTTCGCGCACATTAGCGAGTTAGCGGAAAGGCTCTGGAGCGATGATTTGGGGCTGTTTTGGGCGAAAAACCGGATTTTTCCGATGATTTTCAGGGGCCAAATCTCACGATGTGGGATTATTGGGGAGTGAAAATTATCCACAGGCGTTGATTCCAGAGGGTTTAGAAATAATCTGCAAGGTTTTTGGGGGATTGAAAAATATAGAGGGGGGGGTAGGGGGGTGGGGGTGGGGGTCCCTTCTCAGTGATCAGTGAACAGTGGACAGTAATCAGAAGCAGCCCGCGAGCAAGGTCTTTGTTCATGCTTTAATTGTGCGCCAAATAGAGTTAATTATCTGCAAGCCACCTGCGGTGGGGCAGACGGCGCTTGCGCGGCACCTGCGGTGCGGCAGACGGTGCTTGCGCACCATGGGAGTTCGTGGTTTCCCACTCTTTCAATCAAAAACACTCGAAGAATAAGACACGGGACGATATCTCTTCAGGGGTGGCTGCCGGTGTTGTTTCTTCGCCGGCCCAATAGCCGTTTCTGCCTTCAATCAGCAGGTCCGGGTACTCCTTTAGCTTCAGGCCAATCGCATGGTAGCCCGGATGAGGTTCTTGCGGATAAAAACTCAGAAGATAACGATTCGGCAAGTGATGGGAGATGGCAATGACGCCGCGCTCTAAACTGCGAGCATCGGTAAATTTGAAGCTTTCGCCACCGGTCAGCCGCGCCACGCTCTCCGGCACATTGCGCTGGAGGCTGTCAGAGGCCAGAATCGCCGCAATCTTGGCCGCTCTGAGAGGAGGCGCAAGCAGGCTAAGGCAGTCGTAGGTCTGTTCGAGCCGGCTTTTGCCTGGCTCGGCATCAGGATCCTTGCTCATGCAGCCGTGAGGAGGCCCGGGAGTGTTGGAACTAAAGATCTGCGAGGCTTCGTTTTTAGCGGAGGACTTTGCGGAAGAAAACATCAGGCAATAAATGGCGGTGTTGGTGCCGCTGAGGTCATGAAGCGCCTGCTCCAGTTGCGCCTGGCTGCCGTGGTCGATGGTTTCGCTGATGAGCAGGATGACACGGCGGTATTTGGGAGGCTGCCTGCGCAGCAGATCGACGGAAAACTGCAGGCCGTCGAGAATGGCGGCTCCGCGATCTCCCGGCTCGAGATCGCGCAAGGCGTCAGCCACCGCGTTCAAGTCTGAGGTAAAGTCCTGGGCCAAGCGGGGCACGCTGTCGAACTCCACCACCGCCACCTTATGAGGAACTGCGCCGATGACTGCTTCAATTGACGGACCGAGGTTGCGATATTTGTTGAGTTGGCGAGCGCCCGCGCCGCCGGTTTCAACGACGACAACCAACGCCAGCGGCTCGCTGCCCGTGTTCTCCTCGACCCTTATCTTCTCTTCGATGCCGTCGTCAGTAAGAGTGAAATCCTTTGCGGCAAGCGTGAAGACCGGCTCTCCGGCTTTGGTCCTGACCAGGGCTGGAACAAGAACCAGCGTGGTCCGCGTCGTAAAGACGGGATTCCGCGCTGCGGGGGAAGCGGGAGTTTGAGCCAGCGCCGCCGGCAGGCACACAAACGCAACCAAGAATAAAAACTTCATCACCTGCCCTCTTAAGCCAGTGTAGTTTCTGACGGCTGGAAGACTGTTTGGGAATCGTAGTATCCCCAGCCTTTCCGCGGAGGATTTCAAAAAGCAGGTTCATCGACTCCGCTCCGCTTCGCTCAGAAGGATGGGGCATCCAGCATCTTGTTAGAATCAATAGCATGACCCTCTCAGCACAGGACCGCGCGCGGCGCATCAAAATCATTCTCTTTGACGTGGATGGAGTCCTGACCGACGGCACCATCTGGGTCATTCCTGCTCCGGTCGCCGGGCCTGACGGGACCATCACCACCAGGATGGTTGAGGCCAAGGGTTTCAACGCGCACGACGGCGCGGGCGTCACGCTGGCGCGGCTGGGCGGCATGAAACTGGGCATTATTACCAAGCGCATCTCGGAGGCGGTGGCCCTGCGCGCTCGGGACCTGAAGTTGGATTTTGTTTATCAGGGCGAGGCCTTCAAGATGCGGCCGGTGCGCGAGATCATGGCCAAAGAAGGCGTGACGCTGGAGGAGATTGCCTACGTAGGCGACGACGTGATCGACCTGGCGGTGATGCGGCAGTGCGGGCTGGCCATCGCTACAGCGAATTCGCGGGAACAAGTCAAGGCCGAGGCCCATTACGTGACCCCGCACAAAGGTGGCGAGGGCGCGGGGCGCGATGCGATTGAGTTCATTCTCGAAGCCAAGGGCCTGCTGGAGCAGTGCCTCAAGGCATCCATCGATGAAAGCAACCCGCTGCCGCCATCGATCGATATTGGCAAGGGCGGGGAGAACTTGAAGTAGCGGCGCGGAAGCGAGGGTGTAGCACCAAGCAAACGTTCCCTCAGGGGCTAAAGCCCGCCTTGATATTGCTGCACATAAGGCACGACTAAAGTCGTGCCCTGACGCTTCTTGCTCTACGGTTTTCATTTTTTTTGCAAGCTGTAAAGACGTGCCGTTTCAAAACAAAGTTGACCTATTCATGATGAATGTACCAAAACGCGCGGTGGTGCTGTTGAGCGGAGGCTTGGACTCGGCCACGGTGCTGGCCATAGCAAAAAGCCAGGGCTACGAACTGCACGCACTCTCGTTTTCCTATGGCCAGCGGCACGTGATTGAACTGGAAGCGGCGCGGCGCGTGGCCGCCGCTATCGGCGTGGCGGACCACCGGATTGCGAAGATCGACCTAAGAGTTTTTGGAGGCTCGGCACTCACCGCCGAAATCGATGTTCCCAAGGGCCGAGATGCGGAGGCGATGAGCCACGGGATTCCCATCACGTATGTTCCGGCGCGTAATACGATTTTTCTGGCCTTTGCGCTGGCCTGGGCGGAGGTGCTGGGCGCGAGTGACATTTTCATCGGCGTCAATGCGCTGGATTACTCGGGCTATCCCGATTGCCGTCCGGAGTTCATCGAGGCCTTTGAGAAGATGGCAAATCTGGCTACTAAGGCCGGGGTCGAGGGCCGGCAAAAGCTCACAATTCACACGCCGCTGATAGCGCTGACCAAAAAAGAGATTATTCGCAAGGGAATTGAGCTGGGCGTGAATTATGGGCTGACCAGCAGTTGCTACGATCCGGAGCCCAAGGGCGAGCCGTGCGGGGAGTGCGATTCCTGTCTGCTACGGCGGAAGGGTTTTCGGGAGAACGGGATCGAGGACCCGCTGGCGTATCGACAAGTGGGTAGCTGAGACTGATGATGAACGAACTCCTGTTTAGGTTCGTGGTTTCCCAAGTCCCAAAATCGGGACCTGGGGCACCCATCATTCCTTGAATTATGAAAGTGTTTTGGTTTCGTGGTCTCCCACCCATTCGCAAAAAAACGCGAATGGATGGGGCACGGAGCTTTTGTGGAGTTACTCGCGATGAGCTACGCGGTCAAGGAAATCTACTACACGCTGCAGGGCGAAGGAGCGCAGACGGGGCGCGCGGCCGTCTTCTGCCGCTTTGCCGGGTGCAACCTCTGGTCGGGGCGCGAAGAAGACCGGGTGGAGGCGATGTGCCGGTTTTGCGACACGGATTTTGTGGGCGTAGACGGCGAGGGCGGCGGGAAGTTTGACTCGGCTGAAGAGCTAGCCGCAGCCATCGTGCAGAAGTGGCCAGCGGACCCCGGATTGGGCAAGCGGTTCGTGGTCTGCACGGGCGGTGAGCCTCTGTTGCAACTGGACGCGGAGCTGATTACTGCGCTACATGAGCGTGGATTCGAGATTGCCGTCGAGACCAATGGAACGATTGCCGCGCCGGAGGGGGTGGACTGGCTCACGGTCAGTCCCAAGGCTGGAACAGAGCTGGTGCAGCGCAGCGGCAACGAGCTGAAGCTGGTTTTTCCCCAGTTGGGCGTCGATCCGGCGGAGTTTGAGGCGCTTCCCTTCCGGCATTTCTTCCTGCAGCCGATGGACGGACCCCATCGCGAAGCCAATACCAGGCTCGCCCTGCGCTATTGTCTCGACCATCCGCGGTGGCGATTGAGCCTACAAACTCACAAGCTGCTCGGCATTCCGTAGACAGATAGTCATGGAAATCTACAAATCTGTAGCGCCGCGCATGCCCAATGCAGTTTAGAATCGTCTTTACAGTAGGCAGAGCTGCTCCCACCGGCTGCCTGCACCGCCTTACAGCCTCAAGTCGTTGAATTTCTTTTACAAACGGCGCGGCTGTGAAGACATGGAATCCGCAGGAATATGACAAGAAAAAACCTTTTACTGCCCCTCTGGCTTGTGTTTGCCGCCGCAATTACCTTTGTGCTGCCGGTCAGGCTCTCCCACACCCAGACCACGCCTGTTCAGATCGTTCCGGGAAGCACGGCTCCGGCCAAGCCGGAAACAGCCGCTCCCGCCAAAGGCACCCCGGCCAAAGCCCCAGCCACCAGCCCAATCCAGATTGCTCCGTCAAAGGCGGCTGATTCCGCCACGCCGATGCCGGACCGCGCCCAGGCGTACTATCACCTTGCGCTGGCCAGCGGCTATGAGGAGAAGGCCGTTACCGAGGGTCATCCGGAGCTGGTGACGCGGGCCATCGAGGAATACAAGCTGGCGCTGAACGCCGACCCTGCCTCTCCGCAGTTGAACCTAGCGCTGGCCAACCTGTACTTCCGCACCGGCCGCTCGCGCGAAGCGGAGAGCACGGCGCGGGGACTGCTCAAGAGCTCGCCCGACGATATCGAGGCGCACAAGCTGCTGGGGCGCATCTACCTGCGCACGCTGAGCGAAGGGCAAAATGCGCCCGCCACGTCGCCCACCGGCAACGCGCTGAACCTGGCGATCACGGAATACGAGAAGCTTGTCGCGCTGCAACCAAAGAACGTCGAGAGCCGCATGGTTCTGGGCCAGCTTTACACCATCAAGCACGACTCCAAAAAGGCTGAAGAACAGTTTAAAACCGCGCAATCCATGGAGCCTGATTCCGAGGAAGTGGTGCTGAACCTGGCCCGGTTATATGCCGAGAGCGGAGATTTGGAACAAGCCGCCAAGGCCATCGAGACGGTTCCGGCAGCCAACCGGACGGCCAGGATGGAGGATGCGCTGGGCTCGACCTATGAGCAATTGAAGAAGACCAAGGAGGCCATCGCCGCCTATCAGCGCGCCGACAGCCTGGAGCCGGGGGACGCGCGCACGCTGGAATCGCTGGCCCATGCGCTGCTCAGCGACAACCAGCTCGACGAGGCTCTCAAACAATACAAGGCGCTGTCCGAGGCCGACCCGGAGAATGCGGGCGCTTTGGTGCGCATCGGCGAGATTCTGCGCCGCCAGGGAAAGTATGAGGATGCGCTGGCCACCATCCACAAGGCACGCAAGATGGATTCCAGCAATCTGGAAGCGGGCTACAACGAGGGGCTGCTGCTGGATGTGCTGGGCCGCTACGACGAATCAGCGCAGGCCTACGAGAAGATGGTGGAGCTGACCTCGCACGCCAACGGAGCCTATACCGCGGAGGAGAAGAATAATCGCGGCATCTTCCTGGAGCGGCTGGGAGCGGTTTATCACGAGCAGAACAAGACGGCCGAGGCCATCGCCACCTACCAAAAGCTCATAGACATGGGCGGCGAGTCGGCAGTGCACGGCTATCAGTTCCAGGTGGACACCTGGCGCGACGCCAAACAGTTCGACAAGGCCATCGAGGTGGCGCGCAAGGCGGTCGAGGCCAACCCCAAGAATCGCGATCTGAAGCTGATGCTGGCCGGGGAGATGGGCGACCTGAGCAAGACCGACGAGGGGCTGGCGCAGGCCAAAGGGCTGCTGGCCAACAACGCCGACGACCGCCAGGTGTGGCTGACGATGGGCCAGATATGTGTCCGCGCGCATCGCTGGAAGGAGGCCGAGGACGACTTCAACAAGGCCGAGGCGCTGACCACCAAGAAGGAAGACCACGCCTATATGTTCTTTCTCCGGGGCGAACTGGCAGAGCGGCAGAAGCATTACGAGCCGGCCGAGCAGTTCTTCCACCAGGCGCTGGAACTAGAACCGGACAGCGCCATAACCCTCAACTACCTGGGTTATATGCTGGCCGACAAGGGCAAGCAGTTGCCCGAGGCCCTCAAGATGATTCGCAAGGCCGTGGACCTGGATCCGATCAACGGCGCCTACCTGGACTCGCTGGGCTGGGTGTACTTTAAGATGGGCGAGTACGAACTTGCCGAGCAGTATCTGCGCCAGGCCGTCGAGCGCGATGCTACCGATCCTACGGTCCACGACCATCTGGGCGAGCTTTACGAAAAGACCGGCCGCTCCCGTCTGGCCGCGGCACAGTGGGAGCTTTCGCTGGAGCAGTTTGCCAAGTCGGCCCCGGTCGACGTGGAGCAGGCCGAGGTGGCCAAGGTGCAAAAGAAGCTGGAAGCGGCTCGCATCAAGCTGGCCCGGCAGGAGAGCGCCACCGGGCAGACAAAGCCGGAGTGAGCGCCCTATTTCCCTTTCGCGTCCATCCGTTGTAGGATTTTCTCGGATGGGCTGGAGAGATTTGGCCACTCACAGAGGAATGGAAATCGTATGAATCGCACAAGTTCAGATAGGCGCACACGCCGCTTCCGGCAGCCCAACGGCTTTACGCTGATGGAGTTGCTGATCGTCATGGCTATTATCACCGTTCTGATGCTTCTTGCTATCCCGAACGGAATGAAACTCTACAAACACGTTCAAGAACTTTCGGCTAAAAAATCCCTGCAGACTATTCAGCAGGCGCAATCGATGTATGCGGGCGACTACCCGAACATCGGTTTTGCCTGCAATATATTGTATCTGGGCGGCGATCCTGCGGCTGGACCGCCATCGGCTACTTCTGCACAGATGATTCCGCAGGAATTAGCGAATGGGGTTAAGTCGGGCTACAAATTCACAATAGGCCAGTGCACTAAAGCCACTGGCTCGGAGCGCGTCACCAGCTACACTGTCACCGCAGTACCCGAGACGGTTGGAAGATCCGGCGACTTTGGTTTCTGCCTCGACCAATACGGCACAATCAAGTCAGATCCAGCTGGAGGAACCAACTGTACACAGCTGGTCCAATGAACGGGACGGAGTCTGCTGGCGCTGGCAATCAGGCATCCGGACTCACAGACCGGACGCCCCAATCTCCTTCCGGCGCCAGGCGAGTTCCTGTCTTCGTCTGGGTTCTTATCGGAGCAGCTGCTTTCTTTTTCCTTTGCATCATCTGCCTCCTCGCACTCCTTGCGATTCCTACTCTCAATACTTCGAAGAAACAGGCCTATGAGTACTCGGCAATTCAGTCCGTCAGGACCATCCAGCAAGCGGAGCTGATGTACTCGGAAACTTACCCCTCTCACGGCTACGCCTGCTCTTTGCGGGCTTTGGGAGGTGATCCAAGTGCTGGGCAGCCTTCAGCAGGGGCGGCGCAGCTTTTGCCGAACGATCTGGCATTAGGCATCAAGTCCGGATATGTCTTTACCATCAGCAACTGCACCAGGGCGAGCCTGAGCGACACAGAGCGCGTCACCGGCTACACGATCACGGCAGTGCCACAGGACGTGGACAAGACAGGCAGGCGTGGCTTTTGCAGCGATGAGTTTGGCGCCATCAAATACGACCCCACGGGCGGAACCAACTGCACACAACCATTGGAGTCGCGATGAGCACATTCCTCAGGCGCGGCAGTTGGATGATGGCCGTTACGCTGATATCTGCCAGCCTCTGCGCGCAGCAACGTTCGCCGGCCTCGCAGGACTCAATACAGGTTGCCGCGTACCTGCTGGCGCAGAAGGTCGATCTCCACTACAACCAGTTGCGCACGCTCAGGGCCGGCTTTACGGAGAGTTACGAGGGGCTGGGGATGCGGCGCGCGGAGAGCGGGACGCTGCTGCTGCTCAAGCCCGGCCGCATGAAGTGGGAGTACAGCGATCCGGCTGGTAAGCTCTTCCTGCTTGACGGCACCTTTGCCTGGTTCTATTCCCCGGGCGACTCCCAGGTGCAGCGCATCCTGGCCAAACATCTCAACGATCTGCGCTCGCCGCTGCGATTTCTGCTGGGCCGCACAAAACTGGAAAAGGAGTTGAGCAACCTGACCCTACGGCCCGCCGCGAACGGCGAGTTCACGCTGACCGGCCAGCCCAGGGGCCAGGAAAAACGCGTCTCACGGCTTACTCTGACCGTCACCGCGGATGGAACCATTACTGGAATCGAAATGGAAGAAACCGACGGCGCGCTTACCCGCTTCACCTTCACCGGCGAGCAAACCAATGTGCCGATTCCCGCCGGTACCTTCCGCTTTACGCCACCCAAAGGCATGCCGGTTGTGGACGCGTTGCCGCCGGTGTAAGAGCAGAATTATCCCAGGGAACTCAATCCTCGAAGGTCAATTGCCCAGCCCAGCCCTTGGCAATCGTCTCGTTCATTTCTTCGATTGTGACCGGCTTCCCTGTCCATTTCCACATCCCCTTCAAATCCATGATCGAGCCGGTTTTGTGTTTGAGGATATATTCACCGCGCTCGCCCTTGATGAACCAGAGCCGATCCCCGGTCTTCAGACCGAGATCCTTGCGAACTTCGGCCGGAATCGTGATTTGGCCTTTCGAATTAACGGACGCGGTGTACATGGGAAGCCCTCAAGAACGAGTATAGTCCCTTGTTTAAAATGGAAAACTTAGCTTCGGTAATCACGACCCTAAGTCTCGTAGGTGTAGAATCCGCGCCCGGATTTGCGGCCCAGCCAGCCGGCGTCCACCATGCGCACCAGCAGCGGACAGGGGCGGTATTTGGGGTCACCGAAGCCTTCCTGAAGCACGCGCAGGATGTCCACGCAGACATCGAGGCCGATGAAGTCGGCCAGGGTGAGCGGCCCCATGGGGTGGTTCATGCCCAGCTTGAATACCTGATCGACAGCCTCCGGCGTAGCCACTCCCTCCATGACGGCAAAAGCCGCCTCGTTGATGAGCGGCATCAGCACGCGGTTGGAGACGAAGCCGGGAGCATCGTTGACCTCGACCGGCGATTTGCCCAGACGGCGAGCCAGCGCATGGACGGTCGCGAAGGTCTCATCGCTGGTGGCCATGCCGCGAACAATCTCCACCAGAGCCATCACCGGCACGGGGTTGAAGAAGTGCATGCCGATGACCTGCTGCGGGCGGCGTGTGCGGGCTGCCAGCTTGGTGATGGAGATGGAGGAGGTGTTGGTGGCCAGGATGGCGCCTTCCGGCATGATGCGGTCGAGCGAGGCGAAGAGCTCGGCCTTCAGCTCGAAGCGCTCCGAGGCGGCTTCGACGACCAGTTCCGCGCGATTGAACGCCTCGCGATCCAGGGTGGGCTGAATGCGTGCCAGAGCCGGCTCGATCTCGGCCTCGGCCAGTTTGCCTTTGACGGCCTCGCGGCCCAGGTTGGCGCGAATTTGCTTAAGCGCACGATCAAGAAAGCGCTGCTCCACATCGCACAGCAGCACGCGGAAGCCCGCGCGAGCAAAGACATGGGCGATGCCGGAGCCCATGGTTCCTGCGCCCACTACTCCTACCGTCTGAATGTCTGCCATGGAAAATCCCTCCCTAAACCCATCAGGGAGTGTAGCAGGGCGGGAGGGATTCAGGACAAGATCAATATTATCTGGTGTCTGACGCGGCCATTTGCAGCGGTTCTGTCAGGGTGAAGACCATCGCTGTACCCGGTTCCAGCTTGGCCTGGGGATGGT
The DNA here is from genome assembly GCA_050012015.1 of Occallatibacter sp. Lineage (GTDB taxonomy): Bacteria > Acidobacteriota > Terriglobia > Terriglobales > Acidobacteriaceae > Telmatobacter. The sequence goes on from JBEKHZ010000001.1 coordinate 682,506, forward strand.
TGGTCAGCAGGTGGACGGTGACCACGCCAGCTCCGACCATGCCTCCGGCAAATGCTCCGACCGGACCGCCCAGAATGGCACCCGTGGCTGCGCCGCCTCCCACTGCCCCGCCGTATTCAATGCTGTTGCGCTTCAAGCGCGAGGCCGGCAAAATTGTGCCTTCGGAGCCGACTTTGGACTTGGCGCCGGGAGTAGAGGAGATCACGGCGCGCAGTTGGTAGCTCTTGCCGTTGGCCAGAATCAGCCTCTCCGGCAGCAGATGCATGTAACCGTGCCCGCCAAAATGGCCGGAGGAAACCGCCATCACCCTGCCGTCAATCTCCGCACCGGCGGGAATCATCACCCGATCGCCCTGCATCACATCGGAGGCCACGCGACAACGAAAAGTATCGCCCCTCTCGTTGGTGGCGGAGGAAAGGCTATCCAGCAGGCGGACGCGGATAGTGGTCCCTTCCGGGAGTTCGCCGGGACGCGGCGGACGCAGATGGACGATGTCGCCATCCGGATCGGGTACATCGTTGCGCTTGGTCAGGACCGGCTGTTGCGTATCAGCGCTGCGCGGACCGCCGACGATGTCGCTGTCCGGATCAGAATTGTTCACGGCGGGATCGTTATATGCGGGATATGCGGGCTGGGCCTGGACTGGCGCCTTGTTCTGAGCCTGAAGCCGTACTTGATTCTGTCCGTTCGCGAGTTTCCGTCCGGCTGGCGGCTTTGCCTGGGGCGTGCTGGTGGTCACGATGGTGTCGTCAGGCGGTGGTGTCGAGGTTCCCTGGTAAGGGCTCGACTCGCTTGCTTCCTGCGCTCCCAGAGTGGCAGCGCTCATCAACAACAAGGCGCACACAAGAATCGGCCGGTTCATCCAAGTCTCCTATTCCCGATCACGGGCAGAAATCCAGCTATGGATTCAAACCCCGCTGGAGGGGAAGAGTTGCGCACAGTTCCCACGTTCATGCTTGTCACGCGCCTACTCACCCAAGTTAAGGCTAACGCAGGGTTTGAACGGCGGAAGTGCGCACAGGCTGGCGAGTGCCTTGAGTAGCACGAATCAGCCTAGACAACCTACTCCGGCACGCTTCCCATGCTGGAAATGGCTGGCGCCCTGTGACAACGATTACATCGTCCGCGAGGGGCCGGTTTGCTAGAATTCTTGCGAGACATCCGCCATTTTTTGATTTGGACGGAGAGGAAATTGTGAGCGCGCAGGAGCTTCTGAGGACCATTCAAAGCGCCGCCGGAGAGGCTCTTGCCGTGGATCGCCGTCCACAACTGAACGACCGGCTACATCACCACATCATGAGGAGCGATATGACTGAGATTGTTGCCATCCGCGCCCGCGAGGTACTGGACTCGCGCGGCAACCCCACCGTGGAAGCGGACGTAATCCTGGAAAGCGGCGCATTGGGCCGCGCCATCGTGCCCTCGGGCGCATCTACCGGCGAGCATGAGGCCGTGGAGCTGCGCGACGGCGACAAGAGCCACTATCTGGGCAAGGGCGTCTTGCAGGCCGTGGCCAACGTGGAATCGGTCATCGCGCCGGAGCTGGAGGGCATGGACGCCGCCAACCAGCGGCTGCTGGACCAGACCATGATTGCGCTGGACGGCACGCCGAATAAGGCCAAGCTGGGCGCCAACGCCATTCTCTCCGTCTCCATGGCCGCGGCGCGCGCCGTGGCTCAGACGCTGGAGGTTCCGCTCTATCGCTACCTGGGCGGCGTGAACGCCTCAGTACTGCCTACGCCGATGCTGAACGTGCTCAATGGCGGAGCCCATGCCGACAGCAACGTGGACTTTCAGGAGTTCATGATTATGCCGGTGGGCGCGGAGCGCTTCTCGGAGGCTTTGCGCTGGGCCGCGGAGACCTTCCACACGCTCAAGACCGTGCTCAAAAAGAAGGGCTACAACACCGCGGTGGGCGATGAGGGCGGCTTTGCTCCTTCGCTCAAGTCCAATGAGGAAGCGATCGAACTGATTCTGGAAGCCATTGAGGCAGCCGGCTACAAGCCCGGCGAACAGATCGCCATCGCCCTCGATCCGGCGTCGAGCGAGTTCTTCAACAAGGAAAAGAACAAGTACGTCTTCAAGAAGAGCGACAAGCGCGAGCTGACCAGCGCGGAGATGGTGGCCTTCTACGACAACTGGGTGCGCAAATATCCCATTGTGTCGTTGGAGGACGGCCTGGCCGAGGACGACTGGGCGGGCTGGAGGATTTTGACCGACAAGCTGGGCGGACGCATTCAGATTGTGGGCGACGACATTTTCGTCACCAACATCAAGCGCTTGCAGCGCGGCATTGAAGAGGGGGTAGCCAACTCGATTCTCATCAAGTTGAACCAGATCGGAACGATTACCGAGACGCTGGAAGCCATCGAGCTGGGCCGCCGCTACGGTTACACCTCGGTGATCTCGCACCGTTCGGGCGAAACAGAGGACAGCTTCATCGCCGATCTCGCCGTCGCCACTGGCGTGGGCCAGATCAAGACCGGCTCGGTGAGCCGCACCGACCGCATTTGCAAGTACAACCAGTTGCTGCGCATCGAAGAGGAACTGGGCGGCGGTGCGGTGTTTCTTGGACTGGAAGGACTGAACTACAACGATTGAGGGCAGGCTGCTACCTCGAATGAAAGTAGGGCATCTCATAAAGCGGGGTGCCTTGCGCAATCGAAGGATCGCAGATATAGCCCGACTTGCTTGACCATCTAATCACGAACCTCGGACATAGGAAAGAGAGTTTTGCAATGTACAAAGTCGTTCTGCTACGCCATGGAGAGAGCATCTGGAATAAAGAAAACCTGTTTACCGGTTGGACGGATGTTGACCTGTCGGAGAAGGGCCGGGAAGAGGCTAGGCAGGCGGGCGTGATGATGAAGGAGCAGGGATATTGCTTCGACCTCGCCTACACCTCGGTGCTGAAACGCGCCATACGCACTCTGTGGATCGCGCAGGACGAGATGGACCTGATGTGGATTCCCGTCGTGCGCGACTGGCGGCTGAACGAACGGCATTATGGGGCGCTGCAAGGCCTCAACAAAGCTGAGACGGCGGCGAAGTACGGGGAAGATCAGGTGAAACTCTGGCGCCGCAGTTACGACATTCGCCCCCCGGCGCTGGACGTGACCGATCCGCGTTATCCGGGGAAGGACCCGCGCTATCACAATTTAACGAAAGAACAACTTCCCCTCAGCGAATGCCTGAAGGATACAGTGGACCGCTTTCTGCCCTGCTGGCACGAATTGATTGCTCCCAGCATCCGGTCGGGGAAGCAGGTGTTGATCGCGGCCCATGGAAACAGCCTGCGGGCACTGGTGAAGTATCTGGAAGACGTGCCGGAGAAGGAGATTGTCGATCTCAACATTCCTACCGGCGTGCCGCTGGTAGAAGAACTTGACGAGAACCTGAAGTCTGTTCGTCATTATTATCTGGGAGATCCCGAACAAATCAAGCAGGCGGTAAGTAAGGCTGCAAGTACTGGCGGAGCAAGTCGTTAATGGACCAATAGTTGGCGAAGTAACTCCTAGACAGCTCAAACGCAACAAAGGCGAAGCCATTGCGGCCTCGCCTTTGTTGTTTGCAGTTGTGTCAGACTCGCAGCTTCCTGAGTCTCACAGGTCGAAGTACAAGAAGAACTCGTAGGGCACGGGGCGCAGGTTGACCGGCGCCAGTTCGCGTTCCCGCTTGTACGAGATCCAGGTCTCGATCAGGTCCTTGGTGAAGACATCGCCTTTCAGGAGAAAAGCGTGGTCCTTTTCCAGCGCATCCAGAACCTCACCCAGCGAGCCCGGCGTGCTCTTGATCTTCGCGGCTTCCGCCGGCTCCAGCTCGTACAAATCCTTCTCCAGCGGCGCGCCCGGATCGATCTTGTTCTGGATTCCGTCCAAGCCGGCCATCAGCAGAGCAGCAAAGGCCAGGTATGGGTTGGCCGAGGGATCGGGGCAGCGGAACTCGAGGCGCTTGGACTTGGGACTCTTCGAGTACACCGGAATGCGTACGCATGCCGAGCGATTGCGTTGCGAATACGCCAGGTTGACCGGCGCTTCGTATCCCGGCACCAGACGGCGATAGGAGTTGGTGGTGGGAGCGCACAACGCCAGCAGCGCGGGAGCGTGTTTGAGCAGGCCGCCAATGTACCACAGAGCTGTCTGGCTCAGCAGGCTGTAGCCATTCTTATCGAAGAAGAGGTTGGTGTCGCCCTTCCACAGGCTCTGGTGCACATGCATGCCGGAGCCGTTATCGCCAAAGAGCGGCTTGGGCATGAAGGTGGCCACCTTGCCGTGCTTCCTCGCCGTGTTGCGCAGGATGTATTTGTAATACATCACATTGTCCGCCATCTTCTTCATAGGCGAGAAGCGCATATCAATCTCGCCTTGGCCGGCGGTTCCCACTTCGTGATGGTGCACTTCGATGGGGATGCCGACCTTCATCATGTTCAGAATGATTTCCGAGCGCAGATCCTGTTGCTGATCGGATGGCGGCACCGGGAAGTAGCCCTCTTTGTGGCGCAGCTTGTAGCCCTGGTTGGGCTTTTCATCCCGGCCGGTGTTCCAGATGCCTTCATCGGAGTCGATGCGATAGTAGCCGGTAAAGGCATTCTGGTCGTACTGAACATTGTCAAAAATGTAGAACTCCAGTTCCGGGCCCCAGTAGCTGGTATCCGCGATGCCTGTGCTCTTCAGGTACGCTTCCGCCTTGGAAGCGATGAAGCGCGGGTCGCGGCTATACGGCTTGCCCGAGACCGGGTCCTTCACATCGCAGATGAGGCTCAGCGTGGGAATCTCCAGACAGGGGTCCAGATATGCTGTCTCCGGGTCCGGGAAGAGCAGCATATCGCTTTCGTGGATATGCTGGAAACCACGGATGCTGGAGCCATCGAACCCGATTCCTTCGGTGAAGAGATCTTCGCTCAGCTCTTCGACAGGAATCGAGAAATGTTGCCACATGCCAGGTAGATCGATGAACCTGAGGTCCACAATCTTTGCTCCTGTATCCTTGGCCATCTTTACTACGTCACTAACACTTTTGGGCATCGTCCCATCTCCTTGATGATTTACCTCCCGGTTGGCTGCCTCGGGCTACGGAGTGATGCGCGAACTACACGGTATGAACGAGAGGAAAAGCCGAATATATTACCCGGAAGCTTTCCTTCAAGATAAGGAATCCGAAATAAGGATTCCATGAAGATTTCTCGCGGAACGGTGGAAAATCAGGCATTTACCGGTGATGGGCCGCCAGGGGCGTTTTCAGCAAGGCTGGGATAAGACGAATTGCTGCCGCAGAGAACATATCCAGCCGCTTTACTCGCCGAGTCGATCAGACCAACTCCAACTCGCGCAGCAGAAAGGCGTAGTCCAGCGCAATCTCCTTCAGGTAGTCGTAACGCCCGCTTGCCCCGCCGTGACCGGCCTGCATGTTGGTCACCAGCAGCAGCGGATTGGTGTCCGTCTTGAGCGTGCGCAGCTTGGCCACGTATTTAGCCGGCTCCCAGAACATGACCTGACTGTCGTGCAGTGAGGTCTTCACCAGCATCGCCGGGTAACGCGCCGCCTTGAGATTGTCATAGGGCGAGTAACTCAGCATATATCGAAAATATTCAGGTTCGTTGGGATTCCCCCACTCCTCGTACTCCGGAACGGTAAGCGGCAGCGAGGCGTCGAGCATGGTGTTCATCACGTCCACAAAAGGCACGTGGGAGAGGACGGCGCGGAAGAGTTCCGGCTTGAGGTTCACCACCGCGCCCATCAGCAGGCCGCCGGCGGATGCGCCCTCGATGGCCACACGCGCGGGGTCGCCGTAGCGGGCCGCGGTGAGATGCTCGACGGCGGCAATAAAGTCTGTGAAGGTGTTGCGCTTGAGCAGCATCTTGCCAGCGTCATGCCAGGGCTTGCCCAGGTCGCCACCGCCGCGAACGTGCGCATAGGCCATCACCACGCCGCGATCGAGCAAACTCAGCCGGTTGGAACTGAAACTGAGCGGCAGCGAATATCCATAAGAGCCGTAGCCGTAGACGTAAAGGGGGTTCTGTGGGGGCCTGGAGGCCCCCACTACAGCCGGTCCGGAGACCGGCGATACTCGTTTGTCTTTGCGGTAAACCAGCGACACCGGCACCTTGACCCCGTCGGGCGCTGTGGCATGGATGCGTTCGCTGGCGTAGAGAGTCCGGTCAAATCCGCCGGGAATCTCAAGCTGCTTGAGAAGCGTCGATGTGCCGGTGGCTACGTCGTATTCGTAGACAGAAGCCGGAGTGACCAGCGACTGGTATGCATAGCGGAAGGTGGGCGTATCGAAGATGCGATTGATGTGGGGCTGGGCGCTGTAGGCCGGCTCGGGGAAGCTGATCTCTCCAGCCGGCGTAAACTCAGGCCGGTCACCCCGAAAGCGGCCCACGCGCAGGCGCGGCAAGCCATCTTCGCGCTCGCAGGCAATGAAGAAATCGGCAAAGAGAGCGATCTCTTCGATCATTACGCCGTCGCGGTGCGGAATCAGCTCGGTCCAGTGTTCGCGGCCCGGCGTGGACACCGGCGCGGTGACCAGGCGGAAGTTGCGTCCGCGGTCGTTGGTGCGAATGAACCACAGGCCGTTGCGATGGTCGATGGTGTATTCGTGCTCGCCGTTGCGCGGCGTGATAATGGTGAATTGGCCCTCAGGCTCGTCGGCCGGCAACACCCACGATTCAGTGGTGATGTGGCTGGCCGACATCATCACAATGAATTTGCCGTCGCGCGTGCGTCCCGCGCCCAGGTTGAAGCGCTCGTCATCGTCCTGATAGACCAGTACGTCGGCCGAGTGGGGCGTGCCGCCGTTCTTACCTTGCTCACCGCAGGTGTGCCGCCAGAGCTGATATTGGCGCTTCTGCTCCTCGTCCTCGACGGTGTAAAAAAGCGTGCGATTGTCAGCGGCCCACGTGACCGAACCGACGCGCTCAACCTCACCGGGAAGCGTCTCGCCGGTGGCCAGGTCTTTGATGCGCAGTGTGTACTGGCGGAAGCCGGTGGTGTCGGTGGTGTAGGCCAGCCAGCGCCCGTCGCGGCTAATGTCGGTGGCGCCGATGTCGAAAAAGGCGTGGCCCTCGGCCAATTGGTTGCCGTCGAGAATGATCTGCTCCGGCGAGTGCGCATCCGGCCCGGAGGCCGTCCCCGGCTGGCGGCTGTGAATGGCGTACTGCTTGCCCTCCTCGGTGCGCGTCAGATACCACCAGTTGCCATCGCGGAAAGGGACCGAGACGTCGGTCTGCTTTATGTGCGAGAGCATCTCCTGGTAAAGCTGCTCGCGCAGGCCGCTCTGAGGAGCCATGACCGCCTCGGCATAGGCGTTTTCGGCCTCCAGGTAGGCGGTCACATCGGGGTTGTCCTTGTCGCGCAGCCAGGCATAGTCGTCCTTGAGGACGACGCCGTGCAGAGCGGTTTCCTTGTGGTCCTTGCGGGCGATGGGCGGCTGAAGCTGCGGTTTTTCTGTCATTTCCTTATAAGTGTAGTGTAAATACAGCTTTTAGCTTCTAGCTTCTAGCCTGAAGCCATTGCGAGCGAATAGCGAGCGGCTGCCGCAGCGCAGGTGCCGTACAATAGAAAGCGATGAAAGGTTATCGTCGCGCACGTTTGGCCGTCCTCCCGCTACTCATGGCAGCCTGCGTTTCCGTCTTTGGATTCTATGCACTAGCCGAGCGGGTTGAGGACCTGCCTCAACCCACCGATTACGTCAGCGATTTTGCCCACGTGCTCTCGCCGGGGGCCATTGCCCGTCTGGACTCGCTCTGCGCCCAACTCGACCACTCGAACGCCAATGCGCAGATCGCCGTGGTCACCATTCACACGCTGGATGGCGTGGACCCGGCCGATTTTGCCAACTCGCTTGAAGACAAGTGGAAGATGGGCCGAAAGGGTTCTGACCGGGGAGTGCTGATCTTTCTGGCCGTGGACGACCACAAGCGGCGGATTGAGGTGGGTTACGGCCTGGAAGGGATTCTGCCGGACGGTAAACTGGGCGACATCGGCCGGGAGATGGTTCCTGATTTGCGCGCCAACGATTTTGACGGCGCCGTGACCCTGGCCGTAGACGAGATCGCGCAAGTGATCGCCGCCGACGCCAATGTCACGCTCTCGGAGGAAAAGGCGCCAGTTACGGTGCACCATCGGAGTTCGACACACCTCTCTTCGGGCATTGTGAAATTGATCTTCTATCTTCTGTTCTTCGGCATATTTGGTTTCGTGCGCCTCTTGTCCTTCATCGGTATTTTGCCGCGTAGATGGGGTCACAGAGGAGTGTGGACCAGCGGTGGCGGTATCGGCGGCGGAGGAGGCTTTAGCGGCGGGGGATTCGGCGGTGGCGGTGGAGGCGGCGGTTTTGGCGGCTTCGGCGGCGGCAGCTTTGGCGGCGGCGGGGCCGGTGGTAGCTGGTAGGTTTTCAACTTTGATGAACGGGCTTGCCTGAGGCGAGCCGAGGAGAAAAACACAGTATGAGCAAGGGACTGAAAATTACTTTGGTGGTGGTTGGCGTTCTGTTTTTGTTGGTGATTCTGGTTGCGAGTGCGGCCTTGTCCAGTTTTATCGCCGCACGGAATCAGATGGTGGCGAAGGATCAGGCGGTGAAGAGCAAGTGGTCGGAGGTGGACGTGCAGTTGGAGCGGCGCGCCGACCTGATTCCCAACCTGGTGGAGACCGTGAAGGGCTTTACCAAAGAGGAGAGTACGGTCTTCGGCGACATCGCCAACGCTCGCGCCGGCATGTTGAATGCGCATGGGCCGGCGGACAAGATCGCGGCCAACGGAAAGCTGGACTCGGCCATCGGCCGCCTGCTGTTGCTTACGGAGAACTACCCGCTACTGCGCTCCAGCGACCAGTTCATGCGCCTGCAGGACGAACTGGCGGGGACGGAGAACCGCATCAGCGTGGCGCGCAAGCGTTATAACGACGCGATCCAGGAGTACAACACATTCATTCTTCAATTCCCTAACAACATCTGGGCGGGAATCGCCGGGTTCCACGAGAACACCGCATACTTCGCGGCCCCGGAAAGCGCAAAGACAGCCCCTTCAGTCAAATTCTGAGGAGCCGGCCAGGCAACCCCGGCAAACTCACAAGGCCGGCCCGGGAGAATCCTTCGATTCTTCCAGGCCGGCCTTGTCTGCAATCTCACGCAACAGTTCGCCGTCCGTGCAGGAGTTATTTCTTCTGTTTTGGTGCAGGTGGAGTGGCAATCTGCAGGAAGTTCTCCACCTTAAAGATGCCGGGAACGCCGTTGGCGCGCATAAAGGCAATGTTCTTGTCTGCCTGCGTGTCCACCATTCCATACAGCTCCACGTGGCCGTTCTGCACGGAGATGCGGATGGGCTTGCCGGGGTCGATGGCATACTTGGTCAGCGCAGGATAGCCGTAGACGGCGCGGTAGACCTGCATCCGTATCCGGTCGTCCACCATCGAGACAGGATCCACCTGGATCTCGTCTTCCATGCCCTTGACGCCGGGATAGTAGCTGACCAGGGCCAGGGCGGAGTCCCTCGAGTTGAAGTAGTTGAAGGCGTGGCCGCCGAGGGTGACGACGCCATTATGGACGCTGAGAGAGATGGCGTTGAATACATTGCCATAGAAAACTTGGTCATATTCCAACTTCTCCCCGAGTTTCTTCTCGAGCACCTCATCGGGGATCGTGGAACCACCAACCTGAATCAGGTTGTGCACCGCGGTGACGCCCTTAACCTTGCGCACGCGCTTGTCGGCTTCGGCCTTGTACCCGTAGAGGTCCACGGTGCCGGTCAAGGTGGCAACGCCCTGGTCCATGCTCACCTTCACGTTGTGAAATTGCTTCTTGTCCAGCCGGGCCGCGGCATTGCTTTCCTCCGGGTCGACGGCCTGCGCGGATGGACTGACGCCGGAAGTTTGGGTCTGGCCCGCCGCCGCTGAAACCTGGAGAAAGCTCAATATGACTCCTGCGAGCGTTACCGCCAGGAGTGTGGTGCGGAAATTGCTCAAAGTCCATGTCATGTTTTCAATTCACCTCGTGGATCTAACCCGATGTACGTTACAGCCGCTGGGTCTTGCGTGGCATGCTGGGTCACGCCTGCCAAGCCAGAGCCTCAAGAAACCCAGAGGCTCCCTTAAAGCTTGCCGTCTCTTGTTTAGACACGCTTATCGAGGATTAGTTGCGTAGAACTCCGCACTAGCCGTAGGAGTGTTCCTAATTGCTCTATATTGCGCCGCGAGACGGCCCGTCAGACACGGTTTCCCCATCGCTTCCGCTCCGCGTCACTGAGCGAATAATAAACAGCGGCCTTCCTTTTCCCTGGATGAAGGAGCGGCCAACATATTCTCCAATCAGCCCCAGGGCAAACAGGTTGATGGCCGCGAATAAGAGAAGAACGAACAACATGATCGCCCATTGGGGAACTACGCGAAGAAACAGAAGTGCATAAAGCGTACATGCAAGAAAACATGCCGCCGCAACACCCGCCGCGGCGCTCAGATAGAACATGAACCGCAGGGGCGCCGATGCGAATCCCGTAATGGCGTCTAATGCCAGGCCCATCATTCCAGTAACGCTATATTTCGTCTTACCTGCAAACCTGGAATCGCGGTGATAATTAACGGCAACCTGGCGAAAGCCTACCCAGGTCACCATGCCCCTGAGAAAGCGGTGCGGCTCGGGCATCTGCCGCAATAGATCGACGACTCGACGGCTCATCAAACGGAAATCGCCCGTATCAACAGGCACCTCGGTCTTGGACAGCCGGCGAAGCAGCCGGTAAAAAAGTCCGGCGGTCATCCGCTTGAATCTGCTTTCGCCTGTCCGCGAGATGCGCCTGGCGTAGGCGACATCCGCTCCGGCATCCAGCGCCGCCATCAACTCCGGCAACAACTCCGGCGGATCCTGCAAATCGGCGTCGATGAGCAGAACTCTCTCGCCCCGGGCTACGCCCAAGCCCGCTGACAAGGCCAGTTGATGCCCATGATTGCGGGATAAATCGACGATGACAACATTCTGGTCCCGGCGTTGTATCGCGGTGAGCTTCTCCACCGTCCGGTCAGTGGAGCCGTCGTTTACAAACACCATTTCGTAGGATCTCTTTGTTGCATCCAGAACACGCCGCATGCGACGGTGAAACTCATCGATGCATTCCTGCTCGTTGTGACAGGGAGCAATTACGCTTATAGAAACAGCATCGCCTGGTTGCTTGCTTTTCTTGTTTTTTTTATCTTGATCTTTAGCCACGAATTATCTCCTTGCATCTCCAGCGCCGCTGTTATTATGCCATCTTCGCCTCGGATTCTTCCGCACAGTTCGTGCCTTCCCCGACCCGCCCGCGTAACGCGAGTATCGCATAACAGCCGAGAATTACAAACAATGGATCAAGTGGTCGCATATGGTACGGCTCCGGATGGGTAAAGTAGTAAATCAGGGGAAACAGAAAAAGAACCCCTCCGTAGCGAAGTGCCTCAAAGGGTCTTCGCCGCCAGGCCAGGATGATTCCAAGAAGCGCGAACAGCATCAAGCCGGTGGCAAACGGAATATTTTCCGGGTCGGTTGGCTCCATGGCCAGATAGCGGGGATCGAAGCTCCAGTAGCCGGTCCATAAATAGACGGCCCGCCGCGCGCACATCCACGCGTACCAGCGGGGGTGGTCATGGATGTATGCCTTGGCCTGTTCGGTTTTGTGGTCCATATAGGCCATTTCGCCGGTGTTGTATTCAGCCAGCTCCGCGGCGTCGTGCAGCGGGTGCTTGTCGTCGCTGGTCCAGCGCAGGTCATAGCCATTGTTGCCCATCCACATCTCCAGACCGATGCTGTCGCGCATGGGAATGAAACGGTGAAAAACCACGGCGTTGCGGATCAGCCATGGCGAGATGACGGCGGCAAGCGTCAGCGATGCAACCACGCCCGGCAGCAGCCAGCGCTGGCCCGCGCGAGCCAGCCTCCAGGCCGACAGCAAGAGCAGGAAGGGAACAACCAGGAGAATCGTCGGCTCGGTGAGAGCCGCAAAGCCAGCCAGAGCTCCAAAACCGGCCCATAGACCAAGCTGCGGCGAACGTTCCAGATCTTGAGCCATATAGAGGATCCAGCACAGGCAGAGAAGAAGCAGGTGCGTAGACCAGGCCCACGCCGCGGAAAAGTAGATTCCGTAGGGAAAAAATACCCACATCCAGCCTGCCCATAATGCCACGCGCGGCGAAAAGCTGCGCCGGGCGCTCAGAAAGATCGGAATGCACGCGAGAGAGTTAATCAGGCTGTCGAAGGAGTGAATGGCAAAGATCGACTGGGCGGTGTGAATACCGAAGAGATGAAAAAACACAGCCACAATGAGCGGATAAACCGGCGGCATGATTGCCGAGGGCTGGTTGGAAAGAAACGGGCTGCCAAAGCCGTGTCCGGCCAACAACGCCCGCGCCACATTGCCCTGTTCCCAGGCGTGGATGTAGTTGACATCCATCAGGTCCTCGAAGAGGAAACTGTTGAATGGAATCACAGCCAGGCGAAGAAGCATCGCGATCAGCACCATCCAGACCAGGACTGGGACGGCGCGCAGTCGCCCGCGAATCGACACACTCACGTTGTATTCTCCTGTTTAACTCATCATAATTGGTTACTTGAAACGCTGGGTGGCTTTGAAAACCACGGAAAAGACACCTGACTCGTCACGAGCCAACTGCAGCGAGACGTGGCGGTTGATAGCGATTTCTGCCTGGATCAACTGCTGAGCAGTGGTGTTGACGTTAGTGGCGTAGGTGAGCGTGACATTGGAGCCCAACCTCTCCTCGACGATGATGCGGGAGGTGGAATTGCCCAGAGCTCCGAGATAGTTGGGATCCACCTTCACGGACCCAGCCCCAAAAAGCCTTTGAACACGAGAGCTGACGGTGGCGTTGAGAGCGCCACCAAGTAGGGAATCAGTGGTGGGATTTGCTCCGGCTGCCTCCTGCTGCTGGGTGTAGAGGCGCTGCTGGTTCTCAGTGCGGCCCAAGGCGAGCAGGGCCACTACGTCGGCCTCGGGCAGCGGAGGATCGGAACGGTAGGTGACCACCAGTTTTTCTGGCGTTCCGTGCAGGCCGAGGGTAATGTCGTAGTCCTCGACGCGGGCAGTGGCGTTCAGGTCGATGTTGGGCTGAATGCGGACCGGGTTAGTGAAGTAGATGTCGCCGCGCTGCAACTCGTAGCGGGTTCCGGCGATGATGCTGCTGCCCTCGGTGATGGAGATGCGGCCCAGCAGCGAAGGCGAGGCCAGGGTGCCCCTCAGGCGCAGATCGACGTTGCCGGCCAGCTTGGCGTAGGCGTTCTGGAAGTTCAACTGCGGCGACGATGTGAAGTGCACGTCGAGGCGGACGTGGTTGGACGGGGCGTCCGGGGGCGCGATTGTCTCCACCGCGTTGGTCTGCGCAGTCAGCGCCGCTATGTCCAATTCGGAGCTTACCGTGAAGCGGGTGATGAGCACGTCGCCGGAGAGCAGCAGGTTGTTCTGTAGCCCTTGCAGGTGAAGCGTGGCGTTGGCCAGGGAGCTGACCCCCTGCGGGTAGCGGATGCGAATTTCCTTCCCGGTTACCGTCAGGTCCGCGTAGATGCCATGCTGGTAAGCCAGATAGCCTCCCACACTGAGCAGGCCGCCGCCGCTCATGGCCGTCAGCGACCTGACCTCCAGCCGGTTCTGGTTGAACTCCAGTGTCCCACGCAGCTGGCTCAGGCCGTTGGGCAGATCTTCAAGGGAAAGCGCCGCATCTTGGAAGTCGATGCGGCCCTTCAGGCTGGGATTCATCAGCGGTCCGTGCCCCTCCACCTGAAAGCTGGTGTTGCCGCTGGCGGTCAGATCGGGGTCAAGGGTCTCGGCCACTTTCAAATTGATCACCCCATTTGCGGCAAAATCCATTTCGTGCTTGTCCTTGAGCGACAAGCTGCCCTGGGCGCGCAGATCGGTTTGTTCGCCGGTAACGTGCAAAGGATCGAGGTGGAGTGTGGCATGGTCGAGGGTGAGATGGGCACCGCCCTCGCTTTTTAGATGAACGCCTGAGACCGTCACCTCCAGTTCTTGCAGGCGGGCCTCGCCACGCATATCAATGGGCCGTGCCAGAGGCCCCTCGAGGGTGACCGTTCCAGCCAGCGCCGACTCCCCGTTCAGTCCTTTCACATGGGCCAATCTGAGAAGCGCGCCGATGTTGAATCGCGAAAAATCAAGCTTGGCCTGGGTGTCATAGTCGCCGGTGAGCGCTGTCTGGCCGTGCGCGGTGAGTTCGGCTGCCTCCAGCCGTGTCTTCAGGTCGTAAGTAATAAGGTGGTTTGCAGTTCGCGCCGTCAACTCCACGCTACCCAGCGGTTCATCTCGCAGCACGAGTCCGGTCAGGGTGGCGCGGACTTCCAGGCGCGGGTCATCAATCGACCCCGTACCCTGCACGCTGAACCCCATTCTGCCGGTCATCGCCAGGCCTTGATTGCTCAGAGTCTCAATGCGGGCCACATCAATTCCCTCGCCCCTGGCGTCCAACTGGAATTGTCGGGAGGAGAGATCATAGCTGCCCGTAGCGACAATTTTTCCCGCGTCATCGCTCACCGTTACCGAAGTCAGTTTGATAATCTTGCCTGCAATGTTGCCTTGTGCCCTGATGCGCGCCAGTGGCTCGCCATAGACGCTTCCCTTGTCCAGTTCGACCCAGCCGGAGCCCTCCAGTGCGCTGATGGGCCCGTCGGCTTGAAGCTGCGCATTCAGAAAGCCTTCTACGGGCAGGTTCTCTGCGATGAGCGGACGCAGGTCATTCATGCCGACCTGGCCGGCTCGCAGACGGAGATGAAGCACTGAATTGACGTCAAAGGATGGAATGGGCGCTGAGCGGCGAACAACGCTCCCGGCGGCCAGGCTGGCGGTCAGGCTGCCGCTGATGTCAATCACGCCGCTACCGCGGCGCAACAGCGCGTGAGCAATGTCAATCCGGGCTGCGGAGTAGCTTCCTGTGGCCTCGGCCGCATCGAGTCGTATAAATTGGGGTGGCTTCTGGGCTGAGTCGGCGCTGATACTAACAGGAATCTCGACCCCCAGTTGCGTGGCTTTTGCGGAACCGGCAAGGCGGGGATCAACCAGCGATCCGGTCCATGTGCCATGAAATTCTCCCTGCCCGAAGAGCGCGATGGGCAAAGCGGCCACGCCTTCCCTTTCATTGCGGCTCAGTCCCAGATCGCGCAGAACAGTGTCGAACTCGCCCAGGTTGCCGCTATGAAAATCGACCGTGAGTGCGCTGGGACTGGTTAAAGGGTACGCGCCCAGATGGCCATGGGCCTCTAGTTGGCTGGTGGGAAGGTCAAGCTTCAGCCTGCGCAGATCGACCGCGCCATCGCGTTGGGTATAGGTGGCATCGATAAGGCCGCCGGCCAATACCTTCCCTTGCGCGGCCTGTGCCGGTGGAGTGAGGCTCAGCAATGCGTCCACGGAAAGGGTGCGATTGTCGCCGTTGATCCACTTTGCATTGGCAGGACCATTGACTCGCGTGTCGAAGCCGAGATGCTGAAAGGGCGGGTCGCAGACCATCTCCAGGATGGTGTCCAGGGCAACGTCCTTGAACTGAGCTGCGATCTTGCCGTTGACGGGGATGGTGATCTCATCTGCGGCCGGCAGCGGGTGGGTGATCACGCGGGATTTTCCCTTGGCCGGACTCGGAGGCGGAGGAAGCCAGGGAGCCAACGAGAGATCGCCTTCTATCCGGCCGCCCTGGCGCAGGCGGGCAACGATCGAGGTAATCAGCAACTGCCGGGGATCGGCATGAACGTGCGCATCGAGTCCAACACCCGTGGCGACGACGCCGGTCCCGATGTAAGAGCCGCCATCGATATGTACGCCGCCATCGATGCGGAAGCTGCCTGCTTCTCCTGACGCAGTGAGATCCAGATGGGCAATGCCTTGGGGCGTAAACGGATAGCCGGTGATGGGGTCGACCAGGCGCATGTCTAGCTCGCCCACGACTTTGGCCTGCCAGCGGGGATGGGCAAAGTCATCCAGAGTGCCGGAGACTTCCAGCGTCCGGTCCTTGACCCCGTTGCTGCTTGTGGTGATGCGCAGGGAACGCAGGATTGCAGCATTGCGCGACAGCTCCAGCGTGGCCTGGATGAACCCTTGAACCGGAGGCTGCTGCGTTTTACCGGGTCTGGACAAAGCGCCGCGCGTAAGGTCCAGATCACGTACGCCGGCTTCGATGAGGAAGGACTCCTTGCCTCCCGCTATCGCGCCTACATTTTTCTGGAAATGCCTACTCGAGGGTGGAGCGCCCTGTTCTGGCTGACCGGAGCCCGCAGGCAGATAGACCAGGCGCAGGGAGAGATCGCTGGCGCCAAAGTCGAGCGGGATGTGCCGGTGCTGGAAGTCGAAGTTTGAGGCACGGTTCTCATAGTCCAGAACGCCCTGTTCGAAGGTGACGTGATCTGCCTTCAGATCAAAAAATCTGTCGAGCGCGGGCTCACCCGGTTTTCCGGGCTTGCGGGGCTGCGGCTGGTTGGTCGAGCCATCTGGGTAGATGATCAGGTGCAATTGCGGCCGGAGGATGTCCAGATCGCGCAATTGGATGCGCGGGCTCAGGAAGCCCAACATACTGAACCGCGCACGCACGCGCTCGACCTGAGCGTAGGGCGCCTCGCCCGGAGCTTCGAGGCCATGGATGACCAGGCCGCCCGCTTCGGCCTCCAGACTGAGCAGATGCCAGTGGAAGGAGGCGATTTCGACGCGTCCGCCGGTGGCTGTCTCCAGTTTGCGCACCATTTCTTTGCGGACAAAGTTCTCAAAAGCTGCTGAACTTGCAGCAAAATAAAGGCCAACAAGAGTGACTGCCAGCAGAATCACCACGCCGGCCACCGCCAAGGGAAGATGGCGCAGGAAAAAGCGGCGCAGACGGCTGGGGCGCGGCGCGTTGACTGGATTTTCCAGCTCGGGCACGGCGGGCTCCGGAGTCTCCGCGGGAACAAGGGGCGTGGATTCTTGATCGCTCATGCGCCTCCTTCTCCTGCTCCGTTCCCTGCTCCGCCCGGAGTATCAGGCGCTTCGAGCGCCGGGTCAAGCACCTCCACGTCGCCCTGCCTGCGCAGATTACTGAGCCAGTCGTCGAAGAGCACGTTCACCTGCCGCTCCAGCAGAATTTCCTCGATGCGCGGGGCCACCTTGTCCAGCGACGGGATATCCTCGCCCGGCGCATACTGCGGCAGCAGCGTTTCGTGGTAATACTTTTCAATCTCCTCCGGTGTAATGCGAATACCCTGCCGGAAGCGCTGTTCGATGAAGCGCAGAATCTGAACCCGATAGCGGAGATAGGTCTCTACCCGTTGTGGTGTCAGCCCATGCGCGGCCAAAAAGGCCGTCCATCCCTGCTCCGAGGCGCAGTTGAAGTGAATGCAGGCTGGCACTTCCCTGCGAATCTCCTTGAGGCGGGCATCGACTTCGGCCTGTGTTGGCTCGGCGGCCTGTGCGTCCTCCTGGTGAATCTGCTGCTGGATGAGTGCGCGGCTGATCAACTGCTCCAGGGCGCGCTTCGGGGTGAGAACACCATGCCCGACCTCACCGGGGTCCAGTACCGCCAGCCGCACCTCGTCTTCCACGTCGCTGGCCAGAATGGCCTGGTTGTTGACCACAGCAACCACTCGGTCGAGCACCACGGTGTTGGCTGGCGGCACCGCAGGGGCGGGATTTTGCGCCATTCCCTGCACCAGCCCCGCTATGGCTCCAAATGCGACTAGGCAAACCGCCATCATGCCCACGCGAAATGGTCTGGGTTTGCTCTTGTGCCGAGTTTGCGTATGGTCGCGCATCAGAAGGTCTGCCCCAGGCTGAAGAAGAAATTGAAGTGCCTGCCTTCGCCCACATGCGGGTCAGATCCCGGCTGTGTGAGCGAGTAGTTGTAGATTACCGGGTAAATCGGCGGGTTGAGGTTATAGCTGAAGTCCAGCCGTATCGGCCCGACCGGCGTATGGTAGCGCAAGCCGACTCCCGGCGCGTGGGAAAAGTAGTTGAAGCTGCACGCCCCCTGCCAGCCCGTCGAGGTCACGGGACCGGGCGGAGTGTTGGTGTTTGCGGGGACGGTCAGGTCCCTGCACTTATCGCGTTCCGGCTGGCGAACCCTGAGGGCGCTGGCCCAGGCATCGCCCGCGTTAGTGAAGACGTTGCCCATATCGTGAAAGAGCACGAAGCTGACCGTATTGCCCAGCCAGGGCAGCGTGGGCGGCGGCAGGCGCAACTCCGTGCTGTTGATGAGCGCGCCTGCACCGCCAATGGGGTAGCCCGTCTCAGGATCGAGCGGCCCGGCCAGGTTTGGGCCAAAGCTCCGCAGCGAGGTGGCTCCGCCGGCGTAAAGCCGCTCGGGTAGTGGAATCAGCTCCGCCTGCAACTTGCCGAAGGCACGCTCCTGCCCATAGCGCGTGTTACGGGCCAGAACGACGCGTCCTTTATCGAAGCGGTAGTAACTCGAATTAGAGAGATCGAGGCGGCTGAAGTTAGCCTGAGCTCCGAGCACTTCTGCCGATAGAAACTCCTGAAAGCTGGTGTAGGTGCCTCGATGCGCATCCATAGCCGAGTCGCGGGTATCGCGAATCCAGGTCAGCGACGGGCCCGCCACGCGCACCGCCGTAGCCAGTTGCTCGATCTCGCCGGGAGCGACCTGGAGGCTGTCAGCCTCCACCTTGACCCTGCGGAAGTTGAATTCGTAGATAAGGGTGTTGGCCCTGGAGAAGGCAAACCCACGCGAATTGAAGTGTTGGGTCCAGCGCACACCTGTTTCCAGCTTGGAGGCTACATACGTGGACACATCCAGGCTGTTAGCATAGCCGCCAGACAAGGTCAGGCCGATGTTCCGGTTGCCCTCAAAGTGCGGGTTCTGGAACAGTAGATTGATCTTCTGCTCCAGCAATCCATAGGTGCCGCGCAAGGAGATGGATTGCTCCTTACCCAGGAAATTGTTGCGGGTAATGTCTGCCAGCACACGGGGGCTCACGCCTGCCTTGCCGTTCGGGTTGCAAGTGGCGCCGCTGGCGATGATGCCTCCGCAGTTGTACTGCGGGGTTCCGGTCTGGGCCTCGAGACCAAAGCCATAGGTCAGCGCCCAGCGCCGCGCCTCTGTCGCCTGCAGAAGCACGGTCTTGTTGATCTCCCCGCCAGTGGGATTCTCGACAGCCGTGTCGATCTCGTTGAAGAGAGCAAAGTCGTAGAGATTGCGCTGCGTTTCCATCAGTGCCGTCTCGTTGAGCGGGTCGCCGGGATGCAGGGTGATGGCCTTGACCACCGTCTTGGGACGGGTGTAATGCAGCCCGGTCAGCAGCACCTTGCGTACAAAAATCTGCCGCCCCTCGGTGATGTGGAAGACCACGTCCACCTTGTTAGAGTCCGTCTGCTCAACCTGCTGAGAGACATCAACCCGCACTTGGTCAAAGCCCCGGCTCATGTAGTCGATCAGCAGCTCGTCCCGGTCCCCGGCCAGGTTCTGTGGCGATAACAGCTGTCCTGCAACCGTATTCATCAGCAGCGCGAGCCGGGCGGCGTCCGCATGCTCGTTTCCTTCCAGGCGCACTGTGCCCACCCGCAATTGTTTGCCTTCCTCGATGCGATATACCACCGCGAGCGGGGCAGTTTTACCACCATTTGTCTCTGCCGTACTGGTTTCGGGGGTAATCGAGGCCTTGGAGAAGCCGTTGTTCCGGTAGAGAGCCTGAAGAGTGTTGACGTCGGCAGCGACCAGCGCCTGGCTGTAGTCACCGTGGCGGTCAAAGGCATCGGCGGCATGAACGCTGAGCAGCTCTTTGAGCGTTGCGGAGTCAAAGTAGTGGTTGCCGGCGACCGAGACGCGCTCCACCCGCCGCCGCGGCCCCAGGCGCACCTTGTAGAGAATCGTCACCTGCCCGGCATTCGCTGATTGCTGTTCGTGCTCCACTTTCACGTCAAAGTAGCCCATTCGCTGGTAGTAGTCGCGCAGCCGGCGATTGCCTTCATTGAGCAGGTCCTCATCCACGCTGCCTTCTTCGAAGATGGGAACCACCTTTTGCAGCAGTTCCTGGCTGGCGCTGGCGCCCTCCACCAGCACCTTGACCACCGGGCCCCGGTTGGCGGAAAAACGGAAGTCGACCTTCTGGCTCTCGGGAGAGTAATGCTGGCTTTCCAGCTTAATTTCAGCTTCCAGGCGCTGCTCACCACGATAGGCCTTCAACACTCCGGCCAGTGCCCGGTTGCCGGTTTCGTGATCCACGCGCTCACCTGCCCGTAGGTGCGCATGACGGCGAAACTCGTTTACGCTCATCCCCGGCTCGCCGGTCACCTCCACCGTGCCCACGCGCGCCTGCGGACCAATGACCACATGGAAAGCAATATCGACGAGTTGCTCCTCAGGGTGGGCCGTCAGGGTGTGGGTAATCACCGGCGCGTGAAAGCCGTCCTGGGCCAGGGTCAGGCGCATCTGCTCCAGAGCCTGGTCGAGCTTGGCGGTGGTAAACCGGACACCGGGCGCCAGTTGGCTGGCACGCTCCAGTTGCGTATTGATCGTGGCAATTTTGGCGCCGTCCACGCTGACTGTGCCGATAAACGTCCGCGGCGTCCCGCGAAAGGTGAGGGCCACGCCCTCCTGCTCGCGGGCTCCTTCCACCTCGATGGTTTCAAAGAGGCCGGTAGCAAAGAGCTGACGCAGGCTCCTCTTAAGCTCTTCCCGGCTCAGGGGCACCCCCTCAGCCTGATCCAAGTGGCCTGGCAAGGGTGCGAGGCGATCAGCTGAAACACCTGCAAACGAGATGCGCCGGACAGGCAAACCCTCGAATTGCGCGAGGGGATCTACAGAAATCGGTGTCGCTGGAGCGTCACTCGTGATGCTGTTTCCAGTGTCGCTCGACGGTCTCTGTCCCGCGGCGCTTATGCCGCCAGTAAGCCAAATAGGAAGGCAACAAGCCAGGAGAATGACGTACCCCGACCACTTGCCGCATTGGCCCCCTGGCATAAACCTCAAAACCGTATCTCCCCCAAAAAACACGGGGAAAAGTGCCCCGCTGCACAATCGATGGCCGTAACCAGCCGTCTGCAATCACTGATCCCTATCCCTCTATACTAACGAGGAACTGCGTTCTACGTCCCGCGCTGCTCCCCGCGCACATCGTTGGGAATTATTTGAGTACCCGCGTGTGCACTGTTATCCGTTTCCTTTGCTTACATTGCTCTGCCCCCTCACATTCCTTTAGCTATAGCCGATAAATTCCCTCAGTTACTGTTCAATCGCGGACAACTGAGGGGCGTCCAGGGGGTGGTCTGTTTATGCTAAATTCCTTGGGATTTCAGGATACGCCTCGGCTCGGAATGCTGGGTGCAAAGACATTGCAGGCGCAGACTCCCCGGCATGGGAACTGCATCGTGTACAGGACCGTACCAAAGGTCTGGCAAGTCTGCTGTTGGATGGGGAAAGGCAAAAAGAGGTAGAATAATCTTGAAACTACTTGAAGCTTGCGTCGTCTAATGAAGATAAGCTGATACGAGGACACTCAATGTCGAACCGCCCCTCCATCCCACCCTCACCCAAGACCCTCTCCGGATCGGATGTACCCGATGTGCGCCGGGTTTCCATCCTGCCGGTCCGGGATACTGTCCTGTTCCCTCATGCTGTGCTGCCCCTGACTGTGGGCCGGGAGAGCTCCATCCAGTTGATCGAGTCGCTGGGCGAAGAGCGGGCCATCGTGGTGGTGGCACAGCTCGACCCACGGCTGGACGCGCCCAAACCAGCCGACCTGCACGCCGTGGGAACTCTGGCTACGGTGCACAAGGTCGTGCGCATGCCCAACCAGAGCCGGTTTGTCTTCACCGAGGGGACGGATCGGGTACGCCTGGTGCGCTATACGCAGACCGAACCGTTCATGGTGGCCGAGGTGGAGACGCTGGAGGACACGGAACCGGCTGCTACAGCCAGCGTGGAAGCGCTAGTGCGCAACGTCATCGGGCAGTTCCAACAGATTGTCTCCGAGTCTCCGACTCTCTCCGATGAATTGCGGACTATTGCCGCGAACATCGAGGAACCGAGCCGGCTGGTGGACTTTGTGGCCTCGTCGCTGCCCTTCCTTACCACCGACGACAAGCAGCAACTGCTGGAGACGCCCAGCATCGGCGCCCGCCTGGAACTGCTGAACCGTCACCTGGCCAAGGAGATCGAAGTGCAGCAGTTGCGCACCAAGATTCAATCTGAGGTGCAGGACCAGGTGCAGCAATCTCAGCGCGACTACTACCTGCGCGAGCAGCTCAAGGCCATCCAGAAAGAACTCGGGGAGCAGGACGAGAGCCAGCGTGAGACCGACGAACTGCGCCAGAAGATTGAAGCGGCGGGAATGCCGGAGGAGGTAAAGAAGGAGGCCATTAAGGAGCTTACGCGCCTTTCGCGCATGTCCCCCATGGCCGCCGACTACTCGCTTACCCGCAACTACATTGAGTGGCTGGCGGTGCTGCCCTGGTCCAAGAGCTCGGGGTCGAGGATCGACATCAACAAGGCCAAGGAAATCCTCGACGAGGACCATTACGAGCTGAAAAAGGTGAAGGATCGCATCCTAGACTACCTGAGCGTGCTGCAGTTGAAGCCGCAGATGAAGGGGCCGATTTTGTGCTTCGTGGGGGCTCCGGGGGTGGGCAAGACCAGCCTGGGCCGGTCGATTGCGCGCGCGCTGGGCCGCAAGTTCCAGCGTGTCTCGCTGGGCGGCATGCACGACGAGGCGGAGATTCGCGGCCATCGCCGTACTTACATCGGCGCGCTTCCCGGTCAGATCATCCAGAGCATACGCCGTGCCGAAACCAACGATCCGGTCATCATGCTGGACGAGATCGACAAGCTGGGACGGGACTTCCGCGGCGATCCGGCCTCGGCATTGCTGGAAACGCTGGACCCGGAGCAGAACAACACCTTCCGCGACAACTACCTCGATGTGCCCTTCGACCTGTCGAAGACCTTGTTCATCTGCACGGCCAATATGCTGGACACGGTTCCTCCGCCGCTGCTGGATCGCATGGAGCTGATCTTCCTGCAGGGTTACAGCGAGGACGAGAAGATGCACATCGCCTTCCGCTACCTGATTCCCCGGCAGATCAAGGAGAACGGCATTACGGCGGAGCAGATAGAGTTCCCCGAGGATGCGGTGCGCCATATAGTGCGCCACTACACGCGGGAAGCCGGCGTGAGGAAGTTAGAGCAGACGCTGGGGACAGTTTGCAGAAAGCAGGCGCGGCGCGTGGTGGAGGGCCAGACAGACAAGCTGGTGGTGACGCGCGAGGTGCTCAAGGATTTTCTTGGCGGCATCCAGGTGCGCGTGGATACCGAGGTCGCCGAGCGGGTAAAGCGCCCCGGAGTGGCAGTTGGCCTGGCATGGACGGCAGCCGGCGGAGACATCCTCTTCATCGAGGCCAACAAGATGAAGGGCAAGGGCAACTTCGCCATGACCGGTCAAATCGGCGAGGTAATGCAGGAGTCGATGCAGGCCGCGCTGACCTGGGTGCGCTCCAACGCCGCCTCGCTAAGCCTCGCCGAGGATTTCACCAAGGAGATGGACCTGCACATTCACGTGCCCGCCGGAGCCATCCCCAAGGACGGCCCCTCAGCGGGCGTGACCATGGCCACGGTTCTTGTCTCGCTGCTTACCGATACGCCGGTTCGCCCGTTGACTGCCATGACCGGCGAGATTACCCTCAGCGGCAATGTGCTGCCGGTGGGCGGCATCAAGGAAAAGTTCCTGGCCGCACGCCGCGCCGGGGTGGAAAATATCATCCTGCCCGCGGAAAACCGCCAGAACGTGGAAGAAGACCTGACTCAGGAACTGCTCGATGGCGTCACCATCCACTACGCCAGCCGCATTGAGGATGTGCTGGCCGTGGCCCTGCCGCTGTTAAAGGCAAGGCCGGACATGAAGCCGGTGGCCATCGAGCAGGCTGTGAGCGCCTCTGCGTAAAACAGGCGACATTTTATCGCGAAAGGCCGGCGAACCTGCCGGCCTTTCTTGCGTGACGAAGACGCAGTGGCAGGTTCGGCCGTGCACTTTTACTGATTGCCGCCTGCCGCGTCTAACCTGCAGGCGGTATTCTTTGGGAATGCAGGCGCTTATTTTATACATAGGCGTGATGAACAATTGCCGGCGAACCGGTTTCTGGGCGCTGCTGGCTCTGGCGCCCCTGACGCTGGCAGCGCAGGAGCTTACCCTGCATGTGGACGTAAAGCTGGTCAACGTATTCGTGAACGTAATCGACCAGAACGGGGCGATTGCGGCCGGCCTGGCGCGCGAGGACTTTGCGCTCACCGAGGATGGCAGACCGCAGCAGATTTCAGTCTTCGAGCGCCAGTCAGAGCTGCCTTTGAATCTGACATTAGCCATCGACACCAGCGGCAGCGTGCGCAAGGACATGGCCGAAGAGGCGGACGCGGCCCGGCGGTTTGCCCACGCCCTGTTGCGCTCTCAAGACCAGATGAGCCTGCTGCAGTTTGCCACCTATGTGCGCGAGTTGACGCCCTTCACCAACAAGGTGGCCCAGATCGATCACGGGCTGAGCGAGTTGCGCGGCGATTGGGCTACGTCACTCTACGACGCCATCTGCCAGGCTTCGGCACGGTTGGGCGATAAGCAAGGGCGCAAGGTGCTGGTGCTCATCTCCGACGGCGACGACACCGCCAGCAACGCCACCTACGCCCAGGCGCTGGAGCAGGCGCTGCGCAATGAAGTGATGATCTACAGCCTCATCGACGTTCCTATCGAGGCCAGCGCAGGACGCGACCTTGGTGGCGAACACGCGTTAATCACTCTGGCGGAGCAAACCGGCGGCAAGAGCTTCTATGTGAGCGACGGCGGGCTTGAGAAGGCCTTTGCGCGGGTAAGCGACGACCTGCGCACGCAGTATCTGCTTGCCTATTATCCTCACAATCAGGAGCCGGGAAGAACTTTCCACCGCATTCAGGTCACGATTCCCAGGGCAACGCCCCAGTCTTTCAATATTCACCATCGCACCGGCTACTACACGGACTCGCCGGCCCAAATCAGGTAATGCACAGAATTCTGAGCTTGAAAAGAAATGAGTTGCACTGCTCCTGTGGATTCTCTCCGGGGCAACCTGTTAACCGGGCGGGAAAAACGGCTACAATTTATTTATGCATCTGGTAATCTTTGCAATGAAGGTGTTGGAAGTCATGTTTTTCGTCGGCCTTGTGGGCTCTGGAGTGGTCGTGCTCATCAGTTTTGTCGAGGACGGAATCGAGCTTTTCGGCAAAGATGAGCCGCCTGAGTCACGCGCTTGAGGTCGCATTTCGCTAGAGTTTGTTTGTGAACATTGACTCTGTCTTCAATTGGACATAAACTCATCGCAGTGCGGGCGATGATATAAGCTCCCGCAACCCAGGAAAGCCGGCTGTAGAGCCAGCACTATCGCAATGGCATCCACCCGAACGACCTTTGCACCTCCTTCCGCCCGCGTAAAGCTCATCGTGGCATCCTCGGTGATGCTGACGTTCATCTCTTTTTGGCGAGCGGCGGCCATTGTTCTGAATGATCTGGGCTCCTCGGCTTTCTATGCCGGGGGCATTGCTGAGCAGATGGTGGGCGAGGCGGCGCCGTGGTTCATCCTCGGCATCATGCTCTTCAGCTTTGCGGTGCGCGCGGTCTACGTCGAAAGCTGTTCGATGTTTACTCGCGCCGGCGTATACCGCGTGGTGAAGGAGGCCCTGGGCGGCGGCTTTGCCAAGCTTAGCGTTTCGGCCCTGATGTTCGACTACATTCTTACCGGACCAATCTCCGGCGTGTCAGCCGGGCAATATATTACAGGCTTGATAAACGAACTGCTGACGGTGGCCAACACCAGCCATTGGCTTCCACCGGCTCTGTTGGACGCGCATCATCATCCCTTTCAGTTCGATATGAATCACACCTCGGCGATATTTGCCGCGGCGGTCACCATTTATTACTGGTGGCAGAACATCAAGGGAATTGAGGAGTCCAGCAGCAAGGCGCTGCGCGTCATGCAGATCACCACGGTGATGGTGGTGATTCTTCTGCTTTGGGGCAGTTACTCGGTATTCATGACTCCCGGCGTTCACCTGCCTCCATCGCCTATACCTTCCCATCTCACTTTCAGCAGCGACGCCCTGGGATTTCTGAAGGGAATGCCGCAACTGCTTCCGATGATGGGATTGTTCGGCATACTCATGGCCTTCGGCCACTCGATTCTGGCCATGAGCGGCGAAGAGACCCTGGCACAGGTCAATCGTGAAATTCAGTACCCCAAGCTGAAGAACCTTAAGCGGGCTGCAATTGTCATCGCCATCTACAGCCTCATCTTCACCGGCGGAGCCACGTTGCTGGCTTCCGTGCTGATTCCGCCATGGCAAATTACCCACATCTACCAGGACAACCTGATTGCCGGCCTAGCCATGTTCATGGTCGGTCCCTTGTACTTGCGCATCACCTTCCGCATCTTCGTGGTGCTGGTCGGCTTCCTGATTCTCTCTGGCGCCATCAACACTTCAATGATCGGCTCGACCGGCGTGCTGATGCGCGTGGCCGAGGACGGCGTCCTGACCGACTGGTTCCGCAAGCCGCATAAGAAGTTCGGCACTAGCTTTCGCATCATAAATATGATTTTCATCCTCCAGATGATCACCATCATCGCCAGCCGGGGAAACGTCATCGTTCTGGGCGAGGCCTACGCCTTTGGCGTGATCTGGTCGTTTACCTTCAACAGTCTGGCCGTTCTGGTTATGCGCTGGACGTATCATGGCGAGCGCGAATGGAAGGTTCCCCCTAACATCCGCATCGGGAAGTTCGAGCTACCCGTGGGTCTGCTCTCGGTCTTCATGGTGCTGTTCTCCACTGCTATCGTCAACCTGTTCACCAAATCGGTGGCCACAGTAAGCGGGGTTCTGTTTGCGGCGGCATTTTTCATCATCTTTACGGTTTCTGAACGCATTAACCTGCGCAAACATGCCCAAACTGCACACCAGATGAAGGATATCTTTCAACTGGAGCAACAGGAGGCGGTAAGCCGGGAGTCTGTGGCCATTCGTCCGGGTGGCGTAATTGTCACCATACGCGATTCCTCCAACCCCATCGCTTTGAAGTGGACTCTCTCTCACACCAACACGAATGATCAGGACGTGGTGGTGATCAATGTGCGCATGATGGGTGTGGGCGGACCGGAGTACCTGAGCACCGCGGACCAGAGCTTCAGCGAGCATGAGCAAATGATCTTCACCAAGGCCATCTCCGTAGCAGAGAGCTTTGGCAAAAAGGTATCTCTGCTGATGATTCCCGCTGGAGACGTCTTCACCGCGCTGGCGCAAAGCGCCAACTCGCTGGAGGTGGATTCGGTGGTCTCTGGAGTCTCCAGCTCCATGACCGCCGGGGAACAGGCTTTTCATCTGGGACAGGCCTGGGAGGCGCTGCCGGAGCCCAAGCGCCAATTCAACTACTATGTCGTCGATACCAGCGGCGAAGCCAAGGTGTATTACATCGGTCCGCACGCGCCCAAACTAAGCGCCGACGATGTGCAACTGGTGCATCGTTTATGGGTGAATATGCGCCGCGATCCCTCCATGCAGAATTTGCACCACGACGACATCATTACTTATGCCTTGACTAACCTGGCCGGCCAGTATGCCCGCGATAAGGAGGATATCCTTCGCGACCTGCGCAACTATCGCGCCGCTGAATCTTCCGCTGGTGTGCGTCTTGGCAGCCAGGACGCTTCCGGTACTCGCGCAGTGTCGGATGCGTCTGATCGTCCGTTGCCTCCGCAGAAACCCACGCGTTATCTTTAGGACCTGCTCACTGTCCGCTCATTCCGGAATACGATTTGTTTTTACCCGCGCTGTTAAGGCTTTTATGTTTGTAATAAAATCTTATCTTGCGCATTGTGTTTGTCAGGTGGAGCTGTGGGAGTTTCAGAGATTCTGATTCAGATTGATCACGAGATTGCTCAGTTGCAGCAGGCTCGCGCTCTGCTGGCTAGCGGCTTCGGGGCCGCGCACAAGAAGATTGCGGCCGCTCCTGCCGCCAAAAAAGCCGCAAAGAAGAAGAGGCATCTTTCCCCTGAAGGGCGAAGGCGCATTGTCGAGGCCGTGAAGCGCCGCTGGGCGGAGCAGAGGAAATCAACGTCAGGCAAATAGCTGAAGCCTGGGCGACATGCGGCTGGCATGCCAGTCCAATACTTCCGGCAGAACCGCATTAATCTAAATGACAATCTGCTTCGTGATCAGGCAAAGAGGCGTTGGCGTCCCACGAAGGCGAGGCCGAGGCCGAGCCCGAGGATGAGCAGACTGAAGGTGCCCGGTTCGGGAACAGCTGACACGGATATATCGTCGAGCAGCAGAACCCCTGGATCATCCCGGAAGTCGAATTGAATGGTGTCTGAGCCGGTACCAGTTACCGTATATGTGTAAAGAGTGTATGCCCCGCCGCTAGTGTATGCAACACCGCTATTGGGATTCGTCAGAGAGATAAGCTGGGTGCCGTCCCAGTATGCAGAAAAATCCGAGGGGCTATCGCCTTCACTGGCTAGATAGAAAGCAAATGCATAGTCCTGTCCAGTGATCGTTGTAAGCGTCTGAGAAAGGGTGCCGTCGGAGCCTTTCGGTCCCATTTCAAGAAACCAGTTGCCGGAATTGGATTTATAGTAGCCGCTGGGCATGATGCCGGTCATACCCTCGTTACCGCCCTTAGTCCATCCGGTGAAATAAACAGCCTCGAAACCGCAATTTGTAACCAGATTGCCTGGTATCGCGTCGCAGAGGCTGGACGAGAATGCCTTCAGAGGCTGAATCATCCAAATGCCAAATGCGCAAACCAAAACAAGCAGCTTAAGTGTTTTCATTGAGGTCTCTCTTTCCGTAGGAAATTTATGTTCCGATGTGCAAACAAAGTATTAAGCCGGAATTTCCGTTTTGCTTTTCGGCTGCGAACCAGTATACGCCAATTTGCCTCCGCTCACGATCTTTTTCGCATTGGTTCCAGGGCCAAAGACCCGGTCGTGTGCGACACGGCCTTTGCCGGGACCAAAAAGCCAGGATTTGCCGTGCAGCAAAGCGATTCTCCAATATGACGCTTAGAAGTTTCACAGTGATGAATCAAAAAGGAAATGTGGGCTAAATGGATTCTCCAGGCGCCCACCGCACCACATGGACACTGGAATCGACCAGTGCGGCCAACTCCTCTGGAGTCCCTTTCAGTTGTGGAACGGTTCCATAGTGGATAGGAAGGATGGTTTTTACCCTCAGAAAGCGTGCAGCCAGCGCCGCTTCCTTAGGGCCCATGGTGAAGTGTCCACCAATGGGCAGCATGGCCACTTCTGGCCGGTATAACTCGCGAATCAGCTTCATGTCGGAGAAGACCGCCGTATCACCGGCGTGGTAGAGGACTGGACCATCCGCGATGGTCAATACAAATCCTGCCGCAACTCCAACATCGTGAGTCCCCTGTTCATCCTGCGCCGCCGAAGAGTGCTTGGCCTCCACCATGGTCACCGCCACATCATCCAGTTGCACGGTCCCGCCCAGATTCATGCCAATCGTATTAGCGACGCCCTTGCTCGCGAGCCAGGTTGCCAATTCATAAATGGCCACCACAGTTGAATTGTGCCTGGCAGCCACTGGCGCCGCATCTGAGATATGGTCGCTGTGGCCGTGGGTTACAAGAATATAGTGGATCTTCTCCGGCAGAACAAACTCCTTGGGATACTTCGGATTCTGCGCGATAAACGGGTCGATCAGGATGTTGGTGCCTTTGGCGGTTTGGACCAGCACGGTCGCATGTCCGAGCCAGGTAATGCGCGCTCCCTGCAATCTCAACTCTCCATTACCGGTACGCTGAATTCGTTCAGCCATCGTAACTGCCCCTCCCTGGATTTCCAATCTACCATGACGGCAATTCCCTTGTCTGCTACATGTTCACTGCAGGAAAACTGCGCGTGGAATGAATCTAGGTCTGTTTGGCGTGATCGCAAAATCAGTCTTGCATGTCCATTGGTCTTTGCTTACAATCCTAGCCGTGGAGGCAAGTATGATGCTTTGGAAACGCGCCTTATTGCTCGGGCTCCTCAGTTGGTTGATTCCGTTTGCCATCTCATTTTTTATATTCTTTTTGAAGAAATCAAACGCGCCGCTCTTTTCTACGCTCATGTATCTGGTTGTTCTGCTTACGGCCGGATTATTGCTCGCCGGCTATTTTCGAAACCGTCCAGTGTCGGTACGCGAGGCCCTGCTTGTGGGCGCGCTATGGTTCGTAATGAACCTGGTCTTTGATTACCCGATGTTTGCTTATGGTCCGATGAAGATGACCGCGCTGAGCTATTACTCGGAAATAGGACTGGCGTACCTGACGTTTCCCGTCTTCGCGTTCTTGTCGGCGCGGCTGGCAAAGCCGTGACGCTCTAGCGCGTGATGATGACTTCCGAGACGCCGTCCTTGGCCAGAAACTGGCGGTAACCGGACCAGGCGGAGAAGAGCCGCTCAATGCTGCGGTTGCTGAAGGCGCGCTTGATAGGAAACGGCTGGGCTAACTGCACCTCGACATAATCGCCAGCAGTAACGTGAAAGCGGCAGTGCACCGTCTCCTCGCCCTCGGTCCGTATGTGGAAAAAGGCCAGCACTGCCCCGTCGGGTTTCGTGGCCTCATACAGGCGAGACACAACCGGCACCACGAAGGGCTCGGGAAGATAGTCGAGAGTGGTCCACAAGAGCACCACATCAAACGTGCGCCCCTCAAAATTGAGCGACTGCTGCAGAAAGCCCTCGACGTTCCAGATCGGGTTGCCTTCCTCGCCTATGCCGGTCTGCCACTTTCCCGTGCAGGCGTCGCGGACCAAATCGGTGAGGAAGACGCTGTGGCCCAGTTCGGTCAGGTATTGGACGTTAGCCGGCGAGGTATAGCCGATGTCGATGGCCTGGAGTATGGACTTGGTATTCAACCGTTTGCGCAGTGCCGCCCATCCGCCCGAGTGGCGTGGCACCTTGGGCCCGGTAAAGCCTGGGAGGGAAGCGGGAGAAACGCCTTCCTCTTTCTTTTCAAACCAGCGGCTCATCAACTTCAAATCCTCTTGCTGCCCGGTAACCGGCACAGGGCCGGAGCGGCAAGCAGCTTCCTGTTAAGAGACGCCACCGGCATGCGGCGTTTTTTCGGCCCCGGTGCCCCTGGAAACAGCCTGCGTCAGGTCCACCTTGCCGCGAAAGACCGCATTGTCCTCCACCACCAGGCGTAGGGCACGAATATCGCCTTCCACCACGCATCCGGCGCGTAACTCGACGCGGCCGCTGGCGGCCAGATTGCCCTGCACCTGGCCCAAAATCAGAATGTCTTTGGCGGAGAGATCAGCGGCAACGTTGGCGCTGGAGCCAATGGTTAACCGGCTCTCCGAGAGGCTCACAGTCCCCTCCACCCGACCGTCGATTATCAGGTCTTCACTGCCCTTTACTTCGCCGCAAATCACGACGGTTTTACCGATGCGCGCGGGAGCGTTTTCAATTGTCATGGTGAGATTCCTTCCCCGGACCTAAGTTAAAGAATACTCAGAGAGTGAGCAGCCCGGTGCTCGCCAGGACTGGCCGCTGCCCCGGGGGAAGGAGGGGGGCGCTTTGGCCGAATGCCGTCTGCTTCAATCTCCAAGAGAGTTCTAGCCTAATAATTGGCCCTGAACGCACTATACGCAACCGAGCCCCTTGGCTTCAATCAAACATCGTAAAAACTATCTCCGCGTCTAACATTTAAGGGGTTCAATCACCATCCACGGACAGCCTATGCCCGCTAAACTAGAAAATGTGTACAAAATGTTGCCATTTTTCCTGCTATTTTCCTGGACCGTCGCCACCCAAGGGCAGCCGGCCACCCTTACGCCCACCCAGGCCCAGGCGCTGGTTGCGCGGGCGCTGGCTACCGAAGATCGCACCGCCCGGGACTTGAGCCATCCCATGCGTTACCGGCTGCGCAAATCCAGCCCTCGGCTGACCACGACCAAGGAGATTGCCGAAACCCGCGACGGCGACGTGGCCCGGCTGGTGGCTGTCAACGACCAGCCGCTGAGCCAGGCCGAAGAGCAGCAGGAACAGGCCAGACTTGACGCGCTGCTGAGCGACCCGAGCCGTCAGCGTCATCGCAAGCAGAGCGAGGAATCTGACACCGGGATCGTCCTGAAGCTGTTGCGCATGTTGCCCCAGGCGTTTCTCTATGAATACGAGGGGGTTGGCCAGGGTTCCTCGGGTGCTGTGGAGAAGTTCCGCTTCCGGCCCAACCAAGATTTCAACCCGCCAGATATGGAAACGCAGGCGCTGACGGCTATGACCGGCGAACTCTGGATCGACGCCGCAGAGGAGCGCGTGACGCGCCTGGAGGGCCATCTGGAGCAGGACACCAACTACGGCTGGGGCATTCTGGGCAAACTGGACAAAGGGGGATGGATCGTCCTGGAGCAGGCCGAAGTGGGCGCTAGGCAGTGGCGTATTGCGCGCTTCCAGATCAAGATGGAGCTGCGCATCTTATTCAAGACGAAGGACTTCGATTCTGTGCAGGAAATGACCCAATATGAGCCAATTCCGGACAATCTGGACTACCGGCAGGCCATACAGTTACTGCGTGGAGGGCCGGAAAGAGTGGCCCCGGAAGCACACTAAGAACTCACCAAAACCGGTACAAACGCAAAGCGGCCTCATCCAGATGGGTGGGGCCGCTTGAGCCTTGAAAACAGTCTTCGTTAGACCTTCATCAGGATGATGACAAATGTCATCATGCTGAGAAACTCAATGAAGACCAGGCCGATAATCATAAAGGTTTGGATCGCGGCGCGGGCACCGGGGTTGCGGGCCAGCGCTTCACAAGCCGAGCCGACGGCCCTGCCCTCGCCGAGACCGCAAAGACCGGCAGCCAGCGCCATACCGAGGCCGGCGCCGATGGGCGCCAGGTTGGCAGCGGCAGAGCCGCCATCCGCGAAGGCCGGAATGGCGAAGCAAAGAACCGCCAGAGCCATGAATACGTATTGAAGTTTGCGCATAGTTCTCCTGCTTCCCTGGAATTGGCCGCCAGTGGGTGGTTGAGGCTCACCGTGCTCGGCAATTTCGGAAATTCTGTTTCCCTTTTGCATCTTGCAAGGTCACCGCTCCCTATTGGTCGCGTTGACTATGTTTTCGAGGCTTCGAGTTACAGTGTTTCCGAAATTGCGTTTGACCCCCTCACGCTGGCGGCCGTTCGTTTGCCCGGAGCGGAAGCGCTCTCCGGCGAATTTTTCTCCTCATCTAGGACGAGTTAAAACCTAGTGCTCGTGTGCTAATGCAAGGGACAGATAAATCATAGTCAGGAGCATGAAGATGTAAGCCTGAATAAAGGAAACGAAAACGTGAAAGCCCATAAAGACCGAGGGAATGACCACCGGCGCCAGCGAGAAGATGCCCAGCGTCACCATGTCGCCGGCGAACATATTGGCGTAAAGACGAATGGTGAGCGACATCATGCGCGCCAGATTGGAGACGATCTCAATGGGAAACATCAGCCACGCAAGCCACCAGACGGGCCCGGCGAATTGCTTCATATAGCCAATGGGGCCATTTGCGCGAAGGCCTTGATAGTTGTAGTAGAAGAAGGTGGGCACCGCAAGGCCCAAGGGCACCCAAGGTTGGCTGGTAGGAGCTTCGAGGCCGGGGATCAGCCCCAGCAGATTATTGAACAGAACAAAGAGGAAGATGCAGGTGACGTATGCCTGGAAGCGCTGGTAACCGTGGCCGATGGTCTGGTCCGCCTGGCTGCCGGTGAACTCGTGAATCATCTCGGCGATCTGCTGCGCCGGGTTGGGTTTCTCCACTGACAGCGTCAGCCGCACAAGGATGAAAAAGGCGATCAGCCCGGCAGCAACCAGCAGTTCCAGCCCGAAGGCCTGATTGACCTTGACGGCCTGTTGAGCGGCCCCGGCGGGTAAAATTCCAATCGACTGAAATGCCTTAACCTCGACCCCCATCAAGAGATCGTTCAGCCAACGGACAAAAATCCATGATTCCGGCATTATGACTTGAATCTTTCTGTTTCCGCCCGACTCGCTTCAGGGAGCCACTCAGTCCCTGATCAGCCGGATACCTTCCCAACCAATGGTCAATACTGCTAAACCCAGGCCGTAGAGAAGCGCCCATACAGAGCCTTGGATATATTTCAGGCTAACATAAATCACTACCGCAAAAAGAATGAGCTTGAGCACGAAGAAAAGTGCCACCGCGAATGTGTTCGTGGCGGTCTTCTGCATGTCGAGTCTGGCGTTAATGGCGCGGACCATCCGCCGCCACTCCATGATGCTTGCGGCCGAGATTGCGGCTCCAACAGCCAGCATCGCGGCATTGCGCCAGCCGGAGCCAATTAGTACAGCCATGGCGGATAACAAACCAAGAATCAGTATGTTACCCAGTACCCGCTTAAACAGCGATTCCAGATTCTCATGGGTGAAATCAACGATTGGGTGGGTTTCCTGGGTCATAACGTATTGTCAGTGCTATCCTCTCCGGTTCCGTTCTGGGGCAGGTCTTCTATACGGGAATTTTTCTCGGTCGTGATCGCCAGTCGAACCACATAGACCAACCCGGAGATGCCGCCAAACACGCACCCGGCGATGCCGATCCACGACTGGTGCAGCCATTTGTCGGCCAAGGCGCCGGCCAGCCAGCCGACAAACGCTGCCGAGGGCAGCAGAAGCGCAATCTGCATCAGCTTTTCGGCCTCGACCCAGGCCGTAATTCCTCTGGAGGTTTTTGGCCGCAGCGTCGACTCCGGAATGGGGCGGTTGAAGGGCATAGAAGCACCCTTTCAGGATACAGGGCCAACCACGAAGCGGGTATACTTCCCTTTTGGGCCTTTTCACATTGAATGGAAGGTATCTTCGTGTTCGATTCGGAATTTGAGCGCAATCTTTTCGACCTGCGCAAGACAAAGCTGGAAGAGATCGTGAAGCTGGGGCAGGCGGCCTACCCAAACCAGTTCCCTGCCTCGCACACCATTCCCCAGGTGCGCGCCAAGTGGGACGAGGCGCAGGCTGAGACTCTCGAAGCTAACCGTATAACGGTGGCCGTAGCCGGGCGCATCATGGCCATCCGCGCGCAGGGCAAGGCCGGCTTTGCGACGCTTCAGCAAGACGGCCAGCGCTTGCAAATCTACGTCCGCCTCGACGCGGTGGGCGAGCAGGGTTTTGCACTCTATAAGCTGCTCGACTTAGGCGACCACATCGGCGTCTCCGGCTATCTCTTCCGTACCCGGACCGGCGAGTTGACCATCCACGTGGAGCGGCTGACCTTCCTCTGCAAAGCCATGCTGGCGCTGCCGGAGAAGTTTCACGGCCTGGCCGACGTGGAGTTGCGCTATCGCCAGCGCTATGTGGACCTCTTCGCCAACCTCGACTCTCGGGCAGTCTTCGTCAAGCGCGCCAAGGTGCTCAAGGCCATCCGCCAATTCTTCGACGCGCGCGGGTATCTCGAAGTTGAAACTCCAATGATGCAGCAGATCGCGGGCGGGGCGGCTGCGCGGCCCTTCACCACGCACCACAACGCGCTCGACCTGGACCTGTTTTTGCGCATCGCGCCTGAGCTCTACCTGAAGCGCTTGGTCGTCGGCGGATTTGACCGCGTCTACGAGATCAACCGCAACTTCCGCAACGAGGGCGTGAGCACGCAGCACAATCCCGAGTTCACCATGCTGGAGTTCTACCAGGCGTATGCGAACTATCACGATCTGATGCAGATTACCGAGGAGTTGATCGAGTTTGTAGCGCGGGAGGTGAACGGAACCACCAAGATCGAATTCAACGGCCACACCATCGATCTGGCCAAGTGGCAACGCTTTACCATGCGCGAAGCGATTCGTGTTTTCTGGCCGGAGGAAGCGGGCGCCAAGCCTGCGATGACGGCATTTGAGTCCGCACAGGTCTTGCAGACGCGGCTGCACGCGGCCATGAACTCGCTTGAAAAGGCGGTGGGTGATACCGCGCATCTCAGCCCGGAGCGCATCGCGGATCTGAAGACCATTCACGGCGCCATTACCGCAACTTACTATGATTCGCTCAAGGGCGCATCCGTGGGCAAATCCGTTTACAACCTCTTCGAGGCAGTGGTTGAACCGTTTCTCATCCAGCCGACCATCATCTACGATTACCCGACGGAAGTTTCGCCTCTTTCCAAGGCCAAGCCCGACGACCCCGAGCACGTGGAGCGTTTTGAATTTTTTGCCGGCGGCTTCGAGTTGGGCAACGCCTTCAGCGAGTTGAACGACCCCGTCGAACAGCACAAGCGCTTTGCACAGCAGCTTGAGGAGCGCGCCCATGGCGACGAAGAGGCCCACCAGATGGACGAAGATTACGTACGCGCGCTGGCCTACGGGCTTCCTCCCACAGGCGGCGAGGGCATCGGCATCGACCGGCTGGTGATGCTGCTGACCGGCTCCAAGTCGATTCGCGACGTGATTCTGTTTCCGCTGATGAGGCCGGAAAAGCAGGGACTAAGGGACTAGGGACTGAGGGACTAAGAGATTGGAGGTGAAGGCCGATGGGACAATCGTTCAAATATCTCGTAGTTTGGCAGCGGTCAATCGAATTGACGGTTAGTGTCTATCAGTTAACTTCGGCATTTCCAGATTCCGAACGCTTCGGCCTCACCAACCAGATGCGTAGGGCTTCGGTTTCCATCGCCAGCAACATCGCGGAAGGATATGGTCGCGCAACAAAGGGAGAATATGTTCAGTTTCTGGGCCACGCTCGCGGGTCGTGCTCGGAGCTTGAAACTCAGATTGTTATCGCAAAAAAGCTAGGATTCGGCGCACCTGCTAGTCTTCAGTCAACTGAATCCCTGTGCAATGATGTAGGCCGGCTTCTAGGCGCGCTGATGAAGTCAATTCGCTCGAAGCAGTCCTCAGTCCCTAGTCCCTTAGTCCCTTAGTCCCTGGAGTTCTAGTGAACATTCTCTTCGTCGGCGATATTTGCGGCAGCGCGGGGCGCAAGATTGTGCGCGAGCACATCGGACATCTGCGCACGGCGCATGAGGTGGAGCTCGTCATTTTCAACGCGGAAAACGCTGCCGGCGGCTTTGGACTGACTCCGCAGATCGCTGAGGATCTCTTCGATTTGGGCGCGGACGTTTTGACCACCGGCAACCACGTCTGGGATAAACGAGAGCTGATCGATTACCTGAACGCGGCCCCAGCCGACAGCCATGAGCGCGGCCGCCGCGTGCTGCGCCCAGCGAATTATCAGCCCGGAACACCCGGCCATGGCGTTTACGAGGGGACAACCGAGAGCGGCGTGGAGTACGCGGTGATCGACGTGCAGGGCTGCGTCTTCATGAACACCACCAACGATCCCTTCCACGCCATCGACGCGCTGCTGGCCGGCATCCGGGCCAAGGTCATTGTGGTGGACTTTCACGCCGAGGCCACCAGCGAGAAGGTGGCGATGGGCTGGCATCTGGATGGGCGCGTGACCGCGGTGCTGGGCACGCATACGCACGTTCCCACCGCCGACGAGCAGGTGCTGCCGGGCGGAACCGCCTACCAGACCGACGTGGGCATGAGTGGCCCCTACGACAGCGTGATCGGCGTCGAAAAAGAGCTGGTGCTGCGCAAATTTCTCACCGGAATGCCGGGCAAGTTCGATGCCGCCAAGGGAAACCCCAAGATGTGCGCCGCGCTGGTCTCCTGCGATCCTAAAACGGGGCGCGCCACGCGCATTCAGCGCATCATGTTGGGGGAATGACAGTGGCCAGTGGTCATCGCAAACTCACTTAATCAAGATCGCCTTTCCACTTGGATCCGCCGCCTGTACGGGCTTGCCCTGAACCTCAGCCGGGGTTCGCTCTACTACTTTCCCACCCGATTTCGGCGCGGCTGTATGCGAGGCATGCAGCAACTTTCCCTTGCCGTTGAAGGTCATGGTCCACTGCATAGGCCGTGGAAGCGCGGCAACATCGGTAAACCGGATGACCGCGCCTCCGTGCATGGGAATCACTTCTCTTCCCGTTGGAGCGGCAGGGAGTTTTTTGATGTCGGTCTGCTCCGGCGGCCCGATCTGGGGATGCGCGCCAGCCAGGGCGGCATAGCACATGCCCGTGGCCAGCCATTCAGGAGTGGTGTCCACATGCTCCTCGGCCCGGATGTGGTTGAAGGCCGAAATGGTGAGCGCGTTGATGGGCGCGGGCGAGAAGAGCGAATAGCCGCGGCGCAGGATGGGGATGATGCGCACCCGGCCGTCGCCCGAGCGCGGGATCGATGCCGAAAAGACGCTCACGTCGCCTTTGCCGTTGTTGCGCGTGAACTGCAAGAACAGGTGCTTGGGCAGAGCGGGGCAGACGATCTGCTGATAACTCCACTTGCCTTGATTGAATTCCAGGCCGGCAAACCCGGCGCGCTCTCCGATTGCGGACTCCGCGTCTGCCGCCAGATCGCGATCCTGCGGAGTCATTTGATCATAAGCGCGGAACTCTAGCGAGGCAGCAGGCGCCTGCGTCTCGCTGCCGGGAGGAAACGGCATCGGGCGCCGGTCTGCCTTGCGCACATGGGTCGGTTGAGGGGTGGCAGTATTCTGGTCTTCCTGAGCATGCGAGGGAACGCAGACTAGAGCGATAGCCGCAAAGGCCAGGAAGACGGGAAGGGTTCTGAATCGTTCCATGCTGCCCCTAGCCTACCACCAGCGCGCAGGGACTGCGTACGACGGGCTTTTGGTTGATAGGTGCTGGAAAACAAGAAGGGGCAGCCAGATATAGCTGCCCCTTTATGGCCCAGGAGGAGGGTAGGTCGCACCGGAGCCATTCTGGCTCCGGCGCAATCAACAAATCAGGCGGTCAACCGATCAATGCGCCGGGTGTCCCGCGGGGTGTCCGGCAGTCGGCTTGGGGTGCGTCACGGGAGCAGTTTTCTTCTTCTCCACAATCACGCCGTCGCGAAGCACGATCTGCGCGGTCTGCGCTGCGGTTGCCGTTGCTGCAACCTGCGTGTAGCTGTCGTAGGTGCCATCCAGTTCTGCATCGCCCCTGCTCTGTAGCCCATACGTGAAGCCAACCGCCGGAGCTTCCTTGCAGGACACGTGCGTCTTCAGATTGACGATGAAGTCGGGAACCTTGGCATCTTTGGCATCCTGAGACACAGCCACCTTGATTATTGAAACGACAGGCTCGATCACAATCTTCCTGATCGGCGTCTTGGTGTCGCTGAAGGGCCCACTCAGTTTATCAGTGTCCGACTTGATGCCGGAGTTAAGGATGTAATCCTCCTCCTCCTTCAGTACGGCACTGGCCGCCGGGAATGCCTTGCAAGTTACCGGGGTCTGCAGATTGATGATATAGTCGGTCGGCTTGACGCCCTGGGTTACGATAACCTTCATCGCCGAGGCATTGGCTTCCATGACAATGCCCGGAACCGGCGTGGCCCGATCTCTCAGCGCGGCCCACACTTTATCAACATCTTCCTTGTTTCCGTTAACCAGCACGTACTCCGCGTCGCCCAGGTTCATGGCGCTCAGGTTGGGAGTATCCACCACCGCTTGATGAGCAAGCTCGGCTGGTGTTGGAGCCGGCTTGATGATGAAGTCGCCCGGGAAGGTTGTGAGTGCGGCTTTGCTCTTGGTGTCGTCAAGGCCATCCAGGTTGCCGTGGTACTGCTTGTAGTAGTATTCCAGCAACTTTTCAATGTTGGGTTTGGCTGCGGGCGGAACGAAGTTCCACACGCGAGCGTAAAACCAGATCGCCTTAACCAGATCCTTGGAGCCGGGCTGGGAATACGCCTTGGCAAGAAAAAGCGTGTCCTGCAATGCGGGCCCCTGCTGGGTCTGAACATCCGTATACAGCATCAATTCAGCCGTGTATTCGGCGATTGCGGCTTTGAAATCCTTCTTGGAAACCGCGTCGTCGAATGCGATAGCCGAGTGAAAAGCCGGGTAGGTACCAGCAGTCAACTTCTTCCAGTCGGCGTCGGACATGGCGGCCGGCTTGGGCGCCAGAAGACCCTTGCGCGCAAGCGCCGCGGCATCGTCGCAGGTCTGCGAATCGTTGGTTTTGGCGCACTGGGTTTTCTTCAGGTAGACCGAGATAAAGATGGCCTTCATGTTGTTGGGATCCACCTGAAGCAGGCGGCGAGCTGCGTCGAGTTGCTTGTCAGGGTCATTCAGGTTCCCGTAAATAGTGATCAGATCATCGAGAACTGCTCCCTTGACGACGCTCTGCGGATATGCCTGCAAAAAGCTCTCCATGCAAGCGGCCTTGGCCTTGGGATCGCTTTGCGTGGTACATCCCTGGTAGGTGTTGTACTCTGCCGGATCCTTAATGGTGATGGTCGAATCCTGGGCACGCAGCACGGGCGTGAAAAAGAGACTCAGGCACGCCGATGCCATCACAGATGCGAAAATTAATTTCTTCATTCAGGGCTCCTGGGAATTGCCAAAATACAGATCAATACTCAAACAATCGCTCGCGGAATGCAAAACCGCTCTTTTGGACGGTCATGCACCGGGTGGATGGGCAAACCATGCCTCCTCGGTTTCCTATGCGGTCTTTGATGGATTATAGAAAGCCCTGCCCTCCGTGACAAGCAAAGTTGTAAGGGAAGTTAAGAATTCCCTTGTCAAGGCCGGGTCGTGAAAAATCCCTGACCGGGTAGATGAGTGTAGTCAAAAAGCTGTTCTCGGCGCTTGTATGACATTGTATTAATATGTAATAATCATGAAATGAACGCCCCACGTACCCGCGCTTCCCACGTTTTTACCATCAGCTTTCCTGAGGAGTTGGCTAAACAGGTGGTTGCCGTTGCCAACGAGGAGAGCCGCACCATCAGCGAGCTTTTTCGTGAAGCCTTCCGCACCTATCGAGTGGAACGTGCCCAACGCAAACTATTCGCAACACACAGGTTTGCGACAGAACAAGCCTCTTTACAACAGCCTGAAGATGGCGTAGAAACGACCCTCGAAGTAACTGGCAATAAGCAGCTTTCCCGAACGACTCTATAGACAGGCTCTATTCCCTTTTCCCTCTTCCCTATTCCTCCGCCTTCCATACATAGGCTCCCGGTTGAGGCAAGCCGATGTGGGCCAGCACGCGACATACGAACTGGCGAGCCATCTCGGTGGAGTCGACGGGGTGGTTGTAGAACGCCGCAATGCAGGGGAAGATGACCGCGCCGGCTTCTGCGGCCAGCGTCATGTTTCTGAGATGAATGCGGTTGAAAGGCGTCTCCCTCACGCAGAGCAGCAGCGGGCGGCGCTCCTTGAGGGTGACGTCGGCGGCTCGGGCAATCAGCGAATTGGCCAGGCCGTTGGCAATGGCCGCCAGAGTACCCATCGAGCAGGGCAGGATGATCATTCCGTTCGATGGATGACTGCCGCTGGCGATGGCCGCACCAATGTCGGCGTCGGAGTGCTGGATGGTCTTGGTGGGCGGCGCGCCGAGGAGCTTTTCCAGCAGGTCATTACGGCCGCTCACGCCCAGTTCCTCGGCTAGCACGCGCAGCGAGTTCTCCGAAGCTACAAAGTGGACGCGTGCCACGCGCTCATCCGCCTCCAGCGCGCGCAGCAACTCGCGGCCAAAGACCGCGCCCGATGCGCCGGTGAGTGCGACAATTAGATTCATGACCACTCTTAGCGTACGTCAAATTTGCGTTTGTGCTCCCATGCAAGCTTGTAAACCATCCCATCGTACCGGTAAAGATGGTAGATAGCATCCCCGGCTGCGGACCCCCAGTAACTCTCGATATCCTTATAGCCATTCGTCCTGGTTTTCAGGAGATCGATTCCGTTTCCGCTTGCAAAGAGGAGAACCTGAGCATGATCACCCATATCGCGGACGATCCAGAACCAATCATTATCGGCTCCGCTCATTGGATCCTTACCGATCACCACTTCGTCTGTCTCATTTAAATCTCTGAGATGAACTTTGACCACACCGAACAAACTGCGCAAATCCTCGCGATCAAGTTTTTCTAATTGTTCCCTCATCTCGTCTGCTTCGGGAGTCTTCAAAAGTGCATCGAGCACAGCATCCGATGGACGCTGTGCTCCTTTGAAGCCATAATCATCATCATTGGGTTCAAATTCAGATTGCTCTGCTGGGAGAGGTTTGTTTCTCGTTTGCCCCCGCGCAAATTCAACTGCTACAAACACACAGATCAAAACGCATATAATTCGAGCTGTTCGACTCATGACTTGCCCTCCATCAAGCGGAATGTGCAACCCTGTTAGTCGCGAATAATGTTCATTCCCCTAGCACCCTCTTGAAGATCGCGTCCACATTGCCCAACTGCCGCGTATAATCGAAGGTCTTTGCCAGCTTTTCTGGGCTGAGCAGCTTGCTGATCGTCGCATCCCGCGCAACCTCATCGCGGAAGACCAAATCCTCTTTCCACGCGCGCATGGCATGAGCCTGGACCAACTGGTAAGCGTCCTCGCGCAACATTCCGGCCTCGGCCAGATCCAGCAGCAGTTGCCCCGAGAAGATCAGCCCGCCGGTGCTTTCCAGGTTCTTCTTCATGCGCTCGGGATAGACCAACAGACGATCAATCAGGTCGGTCGTCCTGGCCAGCAGATAATCCACCAGAATCGTCGAATCGGGGAAGATGACGCGCTCGACCGAAGAGTGCGAGATGTCCCGCTCATGCCAAAGCGGAATGTTTTCAAAGGCCGCCTGTGCATTGCCGCGAAGCACGCGCGCCAGGCCGCTGATTTGCTCGCTGGTAATCGGATTTTTCTTGTGCGGCATCGCCGAGGAACCTTTTTGCTTCTCGCTGAAGTACTCCTGCGCCTCGCGCACCTCGGTGCGTTGCAGGTGGCGCACCTCGACAGCGATCTTGTCTAGAGAGCTGGCTATGATGGCCAGCGTTGCAATGTAGGCCGCGTGGCGGTCGCGTTGAATGACCTGCGTGGATACCAGCGCCGGCTTGAGTCCCAGTCGCGCGCAGATCTTCTCTTCGTGCTCCGGTTTTAAATGTCCAAATGTCCCCACCGCGCCGGAGAACTTGCCGACGCGCATATCCTCGGCCGCCGCGTTGAAGCGAACCATGTTACGCTCCATCTCGGCGTACCAGTTGAGCAGCTTGAGGCCGAAGGTCGTCGGCTCGGCGTGAATGCCGTGGGTGCGCCCAATCGTCGGCGTGTGCTTGAACTCGATGGCCCTTCGCTTGAGCACCTCCAGCAGCTCCACCAGGCCGGCGCGGATCAGCACCGAAGCTTCTTTCACTTGCAGCGCCTGCGCCGAGTCCACTACGTCGTTCGAGGTCAGCCCGAAGTGCAGCCAGCGGGACTGGCCGTCCAGGCCTTGGTTTTTGAGGTCTTCTGCCACCGCCGTGGTAAAGGCGATGACATCGTGCTTTACCTCCGCCTCAATCTCCTGAATGCGGGCAACATTGAAGCCTGCCTTGGTGGAGATGGCAACGGCTGCGGATGCGGGAATGATGCCGTCCTCGGCCAGCACGGCGCTTGCCGCCGACTCCACTTCGAGCCAGCAGCGATACTTGTTCTCATCGCTCCAGATTCGGCCCATCGCCGGGCGGGTATAGCGGTCAATCAAGGGAGACTCCTTGCCAGAGCCGCATTTGTCGGCCCTGCCCCAACCCTTGATTATACAAGGAGATAACTTTCAGACGCGAGGAATTCCCAGGCGCTGGTGCAACTCTTCAATCAGCAGTCCTTGGCCCGGTTTATAGGGCTGGAACCATTCTCCGTCGATCACCAGTTGCGGAATGGCGCGCTTGCCTACGCGGCGCACCAACTCGGCCGAGGCCTCGCGGTCGCGGTCGATGTCAATCTCGGTGTACTCGATGCCGTGGGAGTCGAGAAACCGCCGGGCCGCACGGCAATCCCCGCACCACGTAACCCCGTACATGATCACTTTCATGCGGGTAGTTTACCCCTATCGCCGCTCGCGGAAGAAATTTCGCAGCAACTCAGACGCCTCTTCGGCCAGAATTCCCTGCTCCACTTGCATCTGATGGTTAAGCTGCGGATGGTTGAGCACGGAGAGCAC
Source organism: Occallatibacter sp. (assembly GCA_050012015.1). Classification (GTDB taxonomy): domain Bacteria; phylum Acidobacteriota; class Terriglobia; order Terriglobales; family Acidobacteriaceae; genus Telmatobacter. The sequence goes on from JBEKHZ010000001.1 coordinate 726,419, forward strand.
CGAACCAGCTGCGCCCGCCTTGGGGTCGGCGGCGGCAAAAACCAGGCGGTCGAGCCGGGCATGAATCATGGCCCCGGCGCACATGGCGCAGGGCTCCAGCGTCACATAAAGAATGCAGCCTGTCAGACGATAGTTCGTGAGCGCCGCAGCCGCCGCGCGCAGGGCGACGATTTCGGCGTGGGCCGTGGGGTCCAGATCGCGCAACACACGATTCTGCCCGCGCGCGATGATAGCTCCATCGCTGACCACAACAGCGCCAATCGGCACCTCGCCGGCCTCCGCGGAAAGGCGGGCTTCGGCGAGCGCGGCTTGCATGGCTATGCGATCGTCTATCATACTTTCGATTCTTTGTGAATGCTGGGTATCTCTCGCTCGAAAACGCTCCCCAGCGTCTTGTAAATCAGCTTCGCGGCAAGAACACTTGCGGCATTGTTTCCCTTGGGTCTGCACAATTCGACCAGATCCATTCCAACAATGTTTCGCGAACGGGCGAGATGGCGAATCAAATTCAAAACCTCATACCACTGCAGACCACCGGGCTCTGGAGTCCCAGTGAACGGAACAAGACTCGGATCAAGACCGTCGATATCTATCGTCAAATATACGTCCTCTGTAAGTGAGTTAACAGCATGCTCCACCCACTCTGAGCGGCCGGTTATGTCCTTAGCATAAAAGATCTTCGTATGGAGAGTCGGAACTGCGAGCGCCTCCTCCTTTGAGATAGACCTGATGCCGACCTGAACCGCCGGGCATACTTCCACGATACGGCGCATGGTTGATGCATGACTGAATGGGGTTCCTTCGTAGGAGTCGCGCAAATCGGCATGAGCGTCAATCTGCATCACTGACAATCTCGGATATTTCTTGAACATCGCTCTTACCACAGGTGCTGAAATGGAGTGTTCGCCTCCCAGCATGCAAAAGAACTTATTTGTCGCTATCAGTTCCGCCGCACGTTGTTCGAGAAGCGGCATCATCTCGTCCGGTTCATAATCCGTGTTAATAGCTGGCAGCGTATGAATTCCAATCTGCGCTGTCTCCCCTCCAAAATCTTCATCATAGTGTTCGATATATCGTGAAGCTTCGATAATGGCTGCCGGACCCTCACCGGCTCCAGAGCCGTAACTTACCGTTTTCTCAAAGGGAACCGGCCATACCAGAACTCTTGCATTCGCAAAATCTGATAGAGGCGGTTTGAGCCCTAAAAAGTTCATAGGAAATGAGGATTTTTGATACATGATCTGTCTCCATTTATTTGCGCGTCTTTGCCATGGATCGCTGAATATTCCTCCGCAGCCATGCAGCAAGGCCAACCCCGCCCTGCGAGATTGGCCTCAAAGCTCCGCCAGATGCAAGCCCTACTCTTCCAGAATCAGGATGGCTGCGGCAATCGTGGTGGTCCACTTTTCCCGTTTGTCGCCCACGGCCGATTGCGTCACGTTGCTGGTGCGGACAATCTTGTTGGAGATGCGGTAAATCTCCTTCTTCTCGTCCCAGCTCTTGTCCGGATCGAAGTCCACGTCCAGGGTGGTGGCCAGCATCTCCGCCGCCAGCTCCTCTGCGTACTCGCCGGCCTGCTCCTCGGTCTCACCAAAGCTGTGATGCTCGCTCAGGTAGCCGTAGGCGTTGCGATCCGCCGGAATGGCCACGCCGATGCTGGAAGCCAGCAGCCGGTGCGGTTCGCGCGTCGAGTTCTCCGCAATCACCGCAAAAACCACTTCGCCGGGACTCAGGTATTTGAGGCCTTCCTTACGCGGAATCACCTTGCAGTAAGGCGGAAAAATGGAGGAAACGCGCACTAGATTATGCGAGGCGATGCCCGCATCCCGAAGGGCTAACTCAAAGGAGCTCAAACGCTCCTTGTGTTTGCCTACGCCCTTGGTGAAAAACATCTTACTCGGGACCATGCTTTTTCCCAATTTCTATGTGTCCTCCGTGGGTTTGAAGATGGTGACTCTTAGGATAGGTTCCCGCATGAGTTTAACGCATTTTGACGGTCGTCAAGCAGGATTTTGGGCATTTTGTCACACGTCGGTGCGGATTAACCCGCCCACCGGAGGCTGCCCCAGCCAGGACCATTTCGAGCCGCTGCAATTTGAGGGGCGGATTTCAGGATTCCTGCAGCGGGTTGACCCACCGCAGCCCCTGAAAGCGGGCGAAATCGCGATCCGTGGTGTGCAGCACTCCGCCGTATTCAATGGTGAGAGCGGCCAGTTCTGCATCGGTGGCAAGGGGACCGCGAACCTGTCCCTCTACCAGCATCCGCTGGAAGATGGACCAATGACGCTCTCCCGGCACAAGCAGGCGAACCTGTTTCTGCTCCATCCACTGTTGCACAATGCTGATCGCCATCTCCATTGATATGCTGTTTGTAAAGATACGACTGTTCGTGGAGAGCCGCAGAAACGCCCAGATCGTTTGCCAGGGCAGCCCGATCAACTCCGGCCCCGAAAAGGCCTTTTTCAGCCACGCGCGCGCGGCAGAATTATGGGCCGACGTGTCATCATACGCGTAGAGCAGAAGATTCACATCCAGAACAATCACCGGTGGTACGGCCCTTCTGCTTCCTCAAGAAGCTCCGCGGTGCAATCGTAGCTAAGTCCCGGCCTCAGGCCCATTGGCATGGGTTTCACATCGAAGGGTTCGCTCGTATTCGGCTTGTGGGCAGCGGTCAGTCCACGGCGCAGCAACCGGTTCACCGTTCCCTTGAAGGAGTCGCCGGAGCGCCGCTGCTCCTGCTCCACGAGCACGGCAATGTCGTCGTCAATGGTAAGTGTGGTCCGCACATCATGATGCTAGTCTGGAAGGCATCATGATGTCAATAGGAATAAACTGTTGAATCTGCATCATAATTCCCTTTACCTGTTTGACTGATGGAGCTATTCTTTCCGCATGAGATTTCGCACAAAAACCGGATTGCCAACATGGTTAATCTGCGTGTATGTGTGCGTCGGCTTATGTGTATTGATTTTAGGCATTCGTTCCTCTTCTTTTTTGAATGCGAGCCTCGGGTCATTTTTGATACTAGTTGCTCTGCTTCACGTTCTCATTCAACTCTTCATCTACTGGCAACTGGATACGGTCAGTCTACGCCAGCGCAAATTTTGGAAGAAGAAGGAAATCTCATGGCCAGATGTGAATAGCATCAGCAGATTTGGGACTACAGACTCTGTACAAATCATGTACCGACACCAAGCAGAGGATTACAGTTTTATTGTGGCAAGCCCCAAAGAAAACTCCAAGTTTATCGCGGCTTTGCGCCTATTTGCTCCTCAGGCTCATTTCGACTTATAAGCAGCAATAAACTGAACCGAATGGGCTTTCGACTCGACAGTCTCAATGAAGTTCCGCATTGGATCCATCTCTCCTCGTCTCACATCGCAATCCCTGAATCCTGCAGGCCAGCCTCCTCCTCTAACATAGTGAAAGAAAGGTCTTCCTTAACCATGCAAGCCACCTATAACGGGCTGGAGCTGCCCAAGAACGGCCAGCCGATCGGCTATCAAAACGGGCAGTTCGACGTGCCCGACCATCCTATCCTTCCCTACATAGAGGGCGACGGCACGGGGCGCGACATCTGGAAGGCCTCGCAGAGGGTTTTCGACGCCGCAGTAGAAAAAGCCTACGGAGGCCGGCGGGCCATTCGCTGGTTTGAGATCTTTGCCGGAGAAAAGGCCTTTCGGCGCTTCGGCAACTGGCTGCCCGACGACTCGGTGGCCGCCGCGCGCGACCTGAGAGTTTCCATCAAGGGGCCTCTCACTACTCCGGTGGGCGGCGGCATTCGTTCACTCAACGTGGCCCTGCGCCAGACGCTCGACCTCTACGCCTGCGTCAGGCCGGTGAAGTACTACCAGGGCGTGCCCAGCCCGGTAAAGCACCCCGAGAAGCTGGACATTGTCATCTACCGCGAAAACACCGAGGACGTCTACGCGGGCATCGAGTTCAAAGAGGGCTCGGCAGACGCTGCCCGGCTGATCTCTTTTCTGAATGACGATCTTTTGTCCAAAACCAAGAAAAAAATGCGCGCCGACTCCGGCGTGGGCATCAAGCCCATCTCCATCTTCGGCTCCAAGCGCCTGGTTCGCGCCGCCATCAAATTTGCCCTGGAATCCGGCCGCAAGACCGTCACGCTGGTGCACAAAGGCAACATCCAGAAGTTCACCGAGGGCGCCTTTCGCGAGTGGGGCTATAAAGTTGCCCAGCAGGAGTTCCGCTCGCAGACCGTAACCGAGCGCGAGAGCTGGATTCTGGGCAACAAGGACGCCAACCCAGGATTGACCATCGAGCAGAACGCGGCGCTCATCGAGCCGGGCCTTGATATGGCTTCGCCGGAATACCAAAACGCCATCTGCGCCGAAGTCAAGAACATCCTCAACTCCCTCGGCCAGTCGCACGGCAACGGCGCGTGGAAGTCGAAGCTGCTCATCAACGACCGCATCGCCGACTCCATCTTCCAGCAGATTATTCTGCGCCCGGAGGACTACAGCGTATTAGCTACCACCAACCTCAATGGCGACTACATCTCCGATGCGGCAGCGGCGCAGGTGGGCGGGCTGGGCATCGCGCCCGGCGCCAACATCGGCGACGGCTATGCGGTTTTTGAGGCCACCCATGGAACCGCGCCCAAGTATGCCGATAAGGATGTTATCAATCCCGGCTCGGTGATTCTGTCGGGCGTGATGCTGCTGGAGCTCATCGGATGGAAGGAAGCGGCCAAACTCATCGAGACTTCGATGGAGAAGACCATTCAACAGAAGTTTGTGACCTACGATTTTGAACGTCAGACCGCTGGCGCCACCAAGGTGGGCACCAGCGAATTTGCCACCCGCATCATCGGCAACATGTAAATACAGGGAACAGGGAATAGGGAACAGGGAACAGGAAGCGGGGACTGGATATGGGCGAGTCATTCAAGGATCTTGTGGTGTGGCAGCGGGCTGTTCAAATGACCGTAGCGATTTACAAACACACCTCTTCTTTTCCGGCATCAGAACGATTCGGCCTAACTAATCAGCTGCGTCGTGCAGCCGTCTCTGTCGCCAGCAATATTGCCGAAGGATATGGCAGATCGACAACGGGAGAATATCTTCAATTTCTTGGCCATGCGCGGGGTTCAAACTGCGAATTACAAACACAGCTTGTGATTTCTGAGGCTTTGGGCTTTGGTTCGGAAGAATCAAGACAATTGGCAGATAGTCTTTCCGGCGAGGTTAGCCGGATGCTGGTCGCTATAATGAACAAATTGCAGAAGTGAGAGAGAGTTTTCTGTTCCCTATTCCCTGTTCCCTGCTTTAACCATTCCCCAAGGAGGGATGAAATGCGCAAGAAGGTAAGTATTATTGGCGCCGGCAATGTCGGCTCAACCGCAGCTCACTGGCTCATGGCCAAGGAATTGGCCGATGTGGTGATGATCGACGTGGTGGAGGGCGTGCCGCAGGGCAAGGCGCTCGATCTGCTTCAAGCTCTTCCCATCGAACGATCCGACGTCCACATCACCGGTTCCAACGATTACGCCGACACGGCCAACAGCGATGTTGTGATTATCACGGCGGGCATTCCCCGCAAACCCGGCATGAGCCGCGACGACCTGCTGCAAACCAACTTCAAGATCATGACCGAAGTGGTCAAGAATGTGGTCAAATATTCGCCCGAGTCGATTCTTATCGTCGTCTCCAACCCGCTGGACGCGATGGTACAGGCCGCCTATCGTCTGTCGGGCTTCAACCGCGAACGCGTCCTCGGCATGGCCGGGATTCTGGATTCAGGCCGCTTCAAGAGCTTCATCGCCCAGGAGTTGAAGGTGAGCGTGGAAAACATGAGTTGCCTGGTTCTTGGCGGCCACGGCGACAATATGGTTCCACTTGTTCGCTACACCACTGTAGCCAGCATCCCGATTACCGAACTGCTTTCCAAGGAGCGCATCGACGCCATCATCCAGCGCACCCGCGACGGCGGCGGCGAGATTGTTAAATACCTCAAAACCGGCAGCGCTTACTACGCGCCTTCGGCGGCGGCGGTGGAGATGGCTGAGGCCATCCTCAAGGACAAGAAGAAGATTCTTCCCTGCGCGGCTTACCTGGAGGGCGAGTACGGCATCAACGGATACTTCATGGGCGTGTTATGCAAGCTGGGCGCGGCGGGTCTGGAACAGATTGTGGAGATCAAGCTCAACGATGAGGAACGCGCCGCCTTCATGAAGAGCGCCGCGGCCGTCAAGGAACTATGCGACGTCATCGGTGTGTAACCCTGCAAATTCAGCAAGTCAAACTCCAAAGGGCCGCCCGCAACTGGCCCTTTGATTTCTTCTCCTCCCATGGGTTGAGAAAAAACTAGCCCATTGGTTTGTTGCCGGTTCTCTCTCTTGCCTCTTACGCTCAACAGACTGACATGAGAAAGCTTCCCCTTTCCCTGTTCTTCCTGCTGAGCTCGGCCAGTTTGCACTCACAAATCGACTCAGCGATCGCCGCCTCTGGCGGTTTCTTCAACCAATGGCAGGCGCGCACATCGGCCACGCAGGCCAAGCAGCCCAGCTGGGCGGTTCCGCTGGTCACTACTTATACCGGGCTCATCCAGGTGGCGCGCACCGACATTGTGCGCCAGGTTGCGCCCGCCCTCACTAAAACCTGGAACTACGACAACAGCAAGGGTCTTAACCTGGTTCCATGGGCTAACACCGAGCTGGCATTCAACCTGCCCCCTTACATCCAACACAACTCCATGGCTGTGAACGGCTTTGGCGACGTGTCATTCCTCGGCAAGTACCGCATCTTAAGCGGCAACGCGCAGCACGGAAACTACACCTTAAGCGCGTGGGTGCTGGCCACTATCCCCACCGGCAGCTACAAAAACGGCTCAACCAATGCCAGCGTCGCGCCCACCGTGGGCGGGGGCAAGGGCTTCGGCAAATTCGACGTGCAAACGACGCTGGGCGCAACCTTGCCCACCGGTAATCCCGCCATCACCACTACAGGCCGTCCCGTGGTCTGGAACACAGTGGCGCAATACCGCATCGGCAAGCTCTTCTGGCCGGAGATCGAGAGCAACGCCACCTTCTACAAAGGCGGAACCAACAACGGCAAGACGCAGGAGTTCATTACGCCGGGGCTGGTCGTGGGCAAGTGTGCGCTGCATCCCTCCGACCCCAAGAAGCGCCCCGGCCTGGCCTTCGGCGCAGGAATGCAGATCGCCGCCAGCAGATTTCACAGCTATAACCACGGGCTGGTGATGACGGCTCGGTGGATCTTCTGATGCAAGGGATCTCGTTTTTAAATGGCGATTTGCAAGGAATTGACGAATCCATCCGGATCAATAAACCTATCTGTACTGATCACGCAGGCAATGCGAATGAAACGCGATTGATTTCGAGGTATGCCGATGCTTCATAAATCTGTCTTTGGAGTGGTGCTGCTGGCGCTGATTGCGCTGAATATCTCAATGACCGCAGTGGCGATAGCGCGGTATCCGGCATTCTTTCAGCAGTACCTAGCTCTGATGTATGTTCTGGAACTCGCGGGCATGCTGTTCGTCTATGCGGCCGGAGCTGTCTACATCGCCAGGGCGAGTGGTGCACTGTGGAGTACGGTGCGCAAGAACGCGACCGTCTTCGCTTTCGTCACAGCAGCGTTGGAGCTTATCAATCTTGGAATCGAGAATGCCTCTCCCGCGGCTGCCAGCAATCCCATCTTGTCGATCGGATCCATGCTGATCGTTTTCATGCTATGGGGAATCGCGGCAGTCTGGACGATTCGCTCGGGCAACTCGATCCGTGCCGGCATCCTTACGGCGGTTGTCAGCGCCGGATTCTGTATGCTCATCGCGGTGGCAGCCGGCTTTGCCGTCGAACTATTTGTACTTCCACCTGCGCCTGCCCTGATTTCAACCTGGGCGGAATTCAAGCGAAGCGGCTGGACGGATGCTCATGCTTTTGGGCTAGCAAACACACTTGACTCAGGATTCACCCACCTACTCTTCGCGCCCATTGTCGCCTTGATCTTCGGTGGCGCGGGTTCACTCCTCAGCCGGTGTATGCCGCCGAAGAAATCATTGAACCAGTCGACATTTTGAAAGGGTGCGAGATTTGCCGCAGCCCGAAAGGTCCCTTCATTTACTTCCTCACAAACTCCACAACCCTGGGACCAATCTGGCTGGAACATTGGGCAGGAGCCAAATGGCCGCAGCCGGGAACAACCACCAGCTCTGACTGCGGGACCAGCTTGTGCATCGTCTCGCCCTGGTCGAGAGGCAGAATCCGGTCCGCATCACCCCACACAATCAGCACCGGCATTTTGAGCTGTGGCAGCAGTCTGTCGGTAGCATCCTGGCCGGTGCGCATAGAATCGAGCGCGCGGTGGACCACCCATGCGCGTTCTTTCGCCAGACGCAGAATATCCCGCGCGATAAAGCCCGGCACCTTGGGCGGATTGGGCATCAGCAGCGCGTCCAGTTGGTCGAGTTCGGCGGGCGTCGTGGGCGTAAACAGCCGCAAATCAAACGCAGGCGCCTTATTTAGACCGATGCTTGCAAAGAGCATCAGCTTGCGCACCCGCTCCGGATGCCGGAATGCCACATGCTGCGCGATTCCGCCGCCCATCGACCAGCCGCCAAGGTCTACCTGTTTCAATCCCAGCGCATCGAGAAAGCCGACGACGACATCGGCCTCGTCGCGCACCGAGTAGGAAAAATCCGCGGGCTTATCGCTGCGCCCATAGCCGGGCAGATCGGGAATAAAGACGCGGTAACCGGCCTTGACGAGATAAGCCGACAGATTGAGCCATTCCTCGGCGTGTCCACCCAGTCCATGCACAAGCACTACCGCCGGCCCGCCCTCCGGCCCCTGTGCGAGGTAATGCACTCGGTGCCCCGCAACCTGAACCGAGCTGCTCTCCACGCACGAAAAGAACTCCCGCAGATACATCGCTCCGTTGTAGTAGCTGACTGGGCGCGCCCAGAAACCAATCCCGGCAACCACAAGCAACGCGGCCACAACCCACAACAACCTCTTGATAACTTTCATCGTTCCTCCAACTCTTGCGCCCTTTGCCAGCCGGTTTCGATGACTCGCGCGGTAATCGGGTCGAGCTTGAGTGCGCCCAAAGCCGTATCCGGCCGATTCCACTCTTCACGCTCCACCCACCTCACCGCATCTGCATCGGAGGCCGCCTGCAAGACGCCACCCACCACGCGGCACAGGTAATCCGCGATCACATAATGGTAGCGGACGCGCTCGGCCTGCCCCTCTTTCTGGCGATGAATGCGGTCCACCAGCTCGATCAGCTGCACGGGTTCAACTGTCAGTCCGGTCTCTTCCCTTGCCTCGCGTTTTACGCCTTCGATCAGCGGCTCGCCCAGCTCCAGCAAGCCGCCGGGCAGCGTCCAATGGCCCTTCATGGGCTCGTTTCCCCGCCGCACCAGCAGCACCCGGCCGGCCTCCACAATCACCGCGCCCACACACATCAGCGGCGTCATTGGAAACTCTCTCTGCATGATCCTCCAAAATTCTAAGCCAATCCTAAGATAACGCGCCTTTTCCCCCGGCGTATCATCAAAATGAAAAGGGAGAATCGGATGTCGGAATTCACGCTGCGAATCGATGGAATGCACTGCGGCTCCTGCGTCAAGCGCGTCACGCAGGCGCTGGCCGCGGTCGAGGGAGTCGCCGTCAACGAAGTGCGCGTGGGAGCTGCGCGTCTTACATCCAGCCTGAATCCCGCGCCCGTCGATCTTGCCGTTGCCGCCCTGGCCAAAGCTGGCTTCACGGCGCATCTGGACGCATGACACAACCCATGCCCTCGCCTGCGACAGAATCGCTCACCCTCCCCGTTCTGGGCATGAGTTGCGCCGCCTGTCAGCATCACGTAGAAGCGGCTCTGCGCGCGACGGCCGGAGTCGAATCGGCGCGCGTCGATCTGATGGCCCATCGCGCCAGTGTGGTCTTTGATCCGGCAGTAACCAAGCCTGCGCAACTGGTCGAGGCCATTCGCGCATCCGGCTACGATGCCGTGCTGCCCCGCTCCGATGCGCCTGCGCAAAACTCCACTGACTCGCTCGCCAACGGAGCCGAAATTAAGGCGTATGCCACGCTGATCGCCGGAGCCGCAGCCATGCTGCTGGCCATGCCGCTGGGAAACGAGATGGGCTCTCTGGACCACGCCCTTATGCACTTCATGCCTTGGCTCTTTACGCTGCCTCCGAATCTGCTGCGCTGGTTTTTGCTGATTCTCACGGCGATGCTCATGGCCTGGGCGGGCCGCGGCATCTATCTGAGCGCCTTGCGCGGTCTGCGCCATGGAACCACCAACATGAACACGCTGGTCAGCCTGGGAACAGGCGTGGCCTTCGTCTATTCCGCCTATGCCACAATCTGGCCTGCGCCCGGACGGCAGGTTTACTTTGACGCGGTTCTGCTGATTCTTGGTTTTCTTCTCCTCGGCAAAAGCCTGGAAGGACGCGCCAAACGCCGCGCCCTTGCCGCGCTCGATTCGCTCTCCCGCCTCAGGCCCGCCACTGCCCGCCGCGTTCGCCACGGCGTTGAGACCATCGTCCTGCTCGATGAGATTCAGCCGGGCGATAGTGTTTTGATCCTGCCCGGAGAACGCTTCCCTGTGGACGCGACGATTCTTGAAGGCCGCACCACGGTGGACGAATCGATGTTGACCGGCGAGCCGACTCCGCTCGACCGTCAGCCCGGAGGCCGTGTGCTGGCCGGGACTCTGAATTATGAAGGCGCGGTAACCTGCCGTGCCGAATCCCTAGGTGAGGCCACCATGCTGGCGCAGATTACGCGCATGGCCGAGCAGGCTCAGAGCTCGCGCGCGCCCATGGAGCGGCTGGCCGACCGCGCCAGTTCCATCTTCGTCCCCATTGTGCTGGCCCTGGCTGCGCTGACTTTTGTAATTTGGCTTTTCTCAACACATTCGCTGCAAATGGCACTGGCCGCGACCGTCGCCGTGCTGGTAGTCGCCTGCCCCTGCGCCATGGGATTGGCCGTGCCCGCCGCGCTCACCGTGGCCGTAGGACGCGGCGCGCAGCTCGGCGTCCTTTTCAAGGGCGGCGAGGCGCTGGAACGAGTTGCCCGGCTTGCCCCGTCGGACGTCATCGTGCTGGACAAAACCGGAACGCTCACCGTAGGCCGCCCCGTGCTGACTGCCGTTCATGCGCTCGGCGATCATGCCGAAAACGATCTTCTGCGCCTGGCCGCTGCCGCCGAGGAGCGATCGAACCATCCGCTGGCTCATGCTATCGTGGACGCTGCAAAATCACGTGGGCTGGCATGGCCGCACGCCGACGACGTGCAGGTTTTGCCCGGCCGCGGCCTTGCCGCTCGGGTCGAAGGATGCGACTGCCTTCTGGGCAACGAAGCGCTCTTCACTGAGTTCTCCATCCTGCTTCCAAGCGATGTGATCCCGCCAGAACCAGGCGTAACGCGGCTTTGGATGGCTCTGGACCGTGCGCCTGCCGGCTACTTCGACACCCGTGACACGCTGCGTCCCGATGCCGCTGATGCTGTGACCGCTTTGCGCCGCGCAGGTCTGCGGGTTCTAATGCTCACCGGAGACTCGGCTGCGGCGGCCGCGCCCATCGCACAGCAGGCCGGCATTACCGAGATTGAAGCCGACCTGGACCCGGCCGGCAAGCTGGCCCGTATTCGCGCCCTGCAACAGAGCGGCATGCGCGTAGCCATGGTGGGCGACGGCATCAACGACGCAGCCGCCCTCGCCCAGGCCGACGCGGGAATCGCCATGGGCACGGGCGCCGACCTGGCTCAGGAGGCCGGCGATGTGTTGCTTCTGCGCGCGCGGCCCGCAGCCATTCCCGCGGCGATTGACTTGGCCCGCTCCACCCTGTGCGTGATGCACCAGAACCTTGCCTGGGCCGCGGCCTACAACCTGCTGGGCATTCCGCTGGCCGCGGGCGTGCTGTATCCCAACTTCCACATTCTGCTCAGCCCCTGGCTGGCCGCTGCCGCCATGGCGCTCAGCTCCGTCAGCGTGCTGGCCAACAGCCTGCGCCTGCGCGGCTGGGCACCTCCCGGCGCGAATCGCCCCGGCGCGATAAACTAACCTCAGAGCTAGTCCGTGCGCATCATTACCCGTTACATCTCCGGCGAAATTCTCTCCCACGCGTTGATTGGCGGCGTGATCTTCACCTTCATTCTCTTCATGAAGGAGTTGCCCCACATCCTGGAGATGGTGGTTCGCAACAGCTCCACCTTTTCGAGCGTTGTTGAAATCGTTCTCTTCATGTTGCCCAATTTCCTCATGATCACCATCCCCATGGCGGTGCTGGTGGGGGTGCTGCTGGGCTTGAGCCGCCTGGCCGCGGACAGCGAAATCATCGCCATGCGCGCCTCCGGACTGGGCATCGGTTACTTTGTGCGCGTGGCTTCCATCGTGGCCATCTTCGGCACGCTGCTGTGTCTGTTTAACTCCCTTTACGTGGCGCCGCGCGCCAATCATGCCATTCTGGCGATGGATAAAGAACTTGCCGCGCAGGCCTCCTACGAGATTCAACCGCGCGTCTTCGATGAGGATTTTCACAATTATGTTCTCTACGTGCAGGATGTGCGCGCGGGAACCGGCGCGGCATACTGGCGGCAGGTCTTCATGGCCGACACCACTGATCCCATTACGCCGCTGATTACTACCGCCGCCTCAGCCACGGTGGCCAACGATTCCAACTCGGAATTGCTTATGCGGCTACGTGATGGAGCGCACCATGAAACTGTGGTCGGCCAGCCGCAGCAGTACAACATCTCCACATTTGACTTCAGCGACATGTCCCTGGCCGCCAGCCAGCAGAGCGAAGGGCATCTGGGGCGCATGGACACAGCGATATACGCCTTGTCGATGAACGAACTGCGCGCGCATTCTTACGGCCCGGATGGCAAAAAGTACCTCCTCGAGATGCATAAGCGCTTTGCCTATCCGGCGGCCTGCCTGGTGCTGATGCTGGTCGCCGTTCCACTGGGCGTGACCTCGCGGCGCGGCGGAAAGAGTTCCGCCTGGGTGGCTACCCTGGCGCTGGTCGTTATTTACTACTCGCTTTCCCTGATCGGCGTCGCCCTGGGCAAGCAAAACTGGATTTCGGCATTCCTCGCGGTATGGATGGCCAACTTCTTGTTTGCCGCCGGCGGTCTCTTCCTGTTGTGGCAGATGGCCTCCGGAGGCAGTGTTCTGAATGCCCTCGTTTCCTGGATCTCACGCTTCCAGGAGTCATTCTCCGCTTTTCCGGACAAATCCCGTTTTGCCTCCTTAACTAACCTGCTGAACAGGTTTCGGTCGCGTACCAGGCGCGCCCAAACCGGCAATCTCCTGCCGCGCATTCTTGACAAGTACGTGGTGAGCGAGTTCCTCAATATCTTTTTCCTGGTGCTGGCCGGCTTCGTCGTGCTCATCCTGGTCTTCACCGTCTTCGATCTGCTCAAGGACATCCTGAGCCATGACATTGGCTGGCTCATCGTCGGCCAATATTTGATCAATCTCACCCCCAGCATGATCTACCAGATCACCCCGCTGGCCGTGCTGATTGCCGTTCTGGTCACCTTCGGCGTGCTCAACCGTAACTCGGAGATCATCGCCATGAAGGCCTCGGGCATCAGCCTTTACCGGCTGATGATTCCCATCATTGCCATCGCCATCCTAATGTCGGCCGGCCTTTTCGTCTTCGACCAGTACTATCTTCCCCAGGCGAACCAACGGCAGGAGGCTCTGCGCAACACCATCAAGGGCAAGCCCGCGCAAACCGTCCTGCACCCCGAGCAGAACTGGATCTATGGCCAATCGAGTCCCGGCGAGCCCGACCGCATCTTCTACTACCAGTTTTTCGATTCCAGGCACAGCGAGTTCGCCAATCTCTCGATCTTCGAATTCAATCCCACCACCTTTGCTCTCTCCCGGCGAATATTTGCCACCCGCGCCGTATGGGATTCCGAAACCGATTCCTGGCGCTTCCTGAACGGCTGGCAACGCGATATCGATGGCGCCAATGTCAGCGACTACCGCGAGTTTCTGAAGACCTCTTTTGCTGAGATTCACGAATCCCCCGGTTACTTCCAGAAAGAAAGTAAAAAAGCACAGGAGATGAACTTCGGCCAGCTCGAGAGCTACATTGGCGACCTGAGCCAGAGCGGCTTCGACACCATGCGCCTGCGCGTCGAGCTGTGGCACAAGCTGGCCTATCCTCTGATGGCGGTGGTGATGGCGGCTCTTGCCATTCCATTTGCCCTTTCCATGGGCCGTCGCGGCTCGCTCACCGGGATTGCCGTAGCTATCGCTGTCACGCTCGCCTACTTTGTTGTGGATGGCCTCTTTGGAGCCTTGGGCGACGTGAACTACTTGCCCGCTGCCCTGGCCGCCTGGTCCTCGGATCTTTTATTCGGTCTGGTGGGCGGCTATCTGCTGCTGAGAACGCCGACGTAATACTACAGATGGTTTCAGCCTCCTGATAGAAACATATGCGAGCGAATAGCGAGCGATTGGCCGCACCGCAGGTGCCTCCCCGTACAATAAAACCATGTTGCGCGATCTGGCCCCCCTCTTCAGTTACATGCGCCGCTACCGCTGGGGATACCTGTGGGGGACCCTGTCGTGCATTTGCACCAACACCATCTGGGTGATGTTTCCCCAGGTCATCAGGATGGCCGTCGATGGCATTGGCGGCAAGTGGGTGATCTATCCCGGGGTCCTGCAGTGGGCCGTTGACGCGTTGAGCCACGGAGACACGCGCATCAAGGTATTGCTCTTCGCCGGCCTGCTGGTCGCCATCGCCATGGTCAAGGGCGTTTTTCTATATTCCCAGCGCTGGATTCTCATCGGCATCTCGCGGGAGATCGAGTTCGACCTGCGCAACGATCTCTTTCGCAAGCTGGAGCTACAGGATTCGGGTTTCTATCAGCGCTATCGCACCGGCGACATCATGGCACGGATGACCAACGACCTGAATGCTGTGCGCAATCTGCTTGGCCCGGCCCTCATGTACAGCGCCAATACCATCTTCTTCACCGTGGGCGCGTTGTTTTTCCTGTTGCGCATCAGTCCCTGGCTCACCCTGGTAGCCTTCGCGCCCATGCCGTTGGCCAGCGTTCTGGTGCAGTACTTCGGCAGCAGGATTCACGACCGCTTCGAGCGCATCCAGGCCAGTTTCTCCGATATCTCCTCACAAGCCCAGGAAAACTACTCCGGCGCCCGCCTGGTCCGCGCCTTCGCCCGTGAGGAATCCCAGATCGGTCTCTTTGAGCGGCTCAACCACCAATACATCGCCCGCTCCCTCAAGCTGGTTCAGCTCATGGGCATGTTATGGCCCACGCTGGAGTTCGTTCTGGGCATCGCCATGATCCTCACCCTGCTGGTCGGAGGACACCAGGTCATCGCCCATCGCATCAGCGTCGGCCAGTTTGTGGCCTTCAACACTTACATGGTCCTGCTCACCTGGCCCATCATCGCCGTAGGCTGGGTGGTGAACATCTTTCAGCGCGGCATCGCCTCGGTAAAACGCATCGACGAGTTGATGCGCGCCGAACCGGCCATTGATGACAGCGCCGCCGATCCGTCCATTCAAGCCGACACAGTGCTCGATGGCGAAATCGAATTCCGCAATCTGAGTTTCAGCTACAACCAGACTCCCGTCCTCCACCCCACGGACAAAGACCTGTCCGTGGGGACCCCGGTGCTCCACCCCACGGACAAAGACCTGTCCGTGGGGACCCCGGTCCTGCGCGGCATCTCACTCAAGATTCCTGCCGGATCCAGTCTGGCCATCGTCGGGCCAACTGGTTCGGGAAAAACCACGCTCATCAACCTGATTACAAGATTGTATGAAGCGCCTGAAGGCTCACTGCTGATCGACGGACGGCCGTTGCGCGACTATCCCCTGGCGGTGCTACGGCGCAATATCGGCCTGGTTCCACAGGAAACCTTCCTGTTCAGCACCACCATCCGCGAAAACCTTGCCTTTGGCGCGCCCCACGCAACTTCTGAGGAACTGCTTGAAGCCGCCGAGGCTGCCCACATTCGCAATGAGTTTGAAGAATTTCCCCAGGGCTTTGAAACCATGGTGGGCGAGCGCGGCGTCACGCTCTCCGGCGGGCAAAAGCAACGCGCGGCCATCGCCCGTGCGCTTCTGCGCCGCCCGTCCATCCTCATACTCGACGACGCTCTGGCCAGCGTTGACACCTATACGGAAGAACGCATCCTGGGCGGCCTGCGCGGTTACATTCAGAACTCAACCACCATCCTGATCTCCCATCGCGTCTCAACCGTGCGCAATGCCGACCAGATCGCCGTGCTTGATCACGGAAGAATTGTGGAACTGGGCCGGCATGACGAGCTGCTCGCCCTTGACGGCTACTACGCCAGCCTCTATCAGAAGCAGCAACTGGAAGAAGAGCTCACCGTCGCCGGATGAAAAATATAGGAAATAGGGAGGCAACCTTCTGTGGCGGCAGCACATGAATCCGATTTCGCGCCCGAGCCCTTGGCAAATTCCCCTGCTGCGATTCAGGAACGGGTTAAAACCGGACGCATCTCGTGGGCTGGCCCTCTGCTGCTCGTCTCGGCGCGCTCGTTTCTGTTGATGGCCGCGCAAGGGCTGGTAGCGCTTATTCTGCTGGCTCGGCATTGTCCTGCGCCGTGGCGGACGGCGGGCGACTGGTGGGGTGTCTACGGTACTCTGGTCGACATCGGCTGTCTCATCGGCCTGTGCTACTTCACCCGCCGGGAAGGCATCCGGCTCCGCGACCTCATCGGTCCGATTCGTATGCGCCGCGCCCACGACCTGTTGCTCGGACTCGGGTATTATCTGCTGGTTTTTCCATTTTTTCTCGGCGCCAATTATGTTGCGCGGATATTGCTCTACGGATCAAATGTCACGATGCTGAATAGCTATCTCGTGCGCTCGCATCCATTGCCAGTCTGGGCGATGGTCTACAGCCTCATGCTGTGGTGGATGATCTGGTCGCCCACGGAAGAGACCACATACCAGGCCTATGCTCTGCCTCGGCTGCAGGCGCTTACCGGCCGCGCGTGGATCGCACTCCTGATTGTTGGCTTCTGGTGGACCGCGCAGCACTGCGCGCTGCCTTTCATCGCCGATGGCCGATTTCTGCTCTACCGCTTTCTATCGTTTCTTCCCGGCCTTCTGATCATGATGCTGCTCTATCTGCGTACACGCCGCCTGGCGCCGCTGATCTTCGCGCACTGGCCCATGGACATTGCGGCCGCCATTATAACGGCCATTTACTCGCCATTCTAGCCGCCATCTATTAACGAGGACAGTGATCAGGGGATAGCTGTTCCCTGTTTCCTGCCGGGGTCCCCAGAGACTCGGGGTCCCCAGCGAACGATCTTTGTTTGCTGGGGTGAAGCGACAGGTCTTCGTCGCTGGGGTGGCTATTCCCTGTTTTCACGCATTCCATTGCGAGCCGGCAAAGGCATCTTCGCCGGAATCGGATCTGTTTAAGCTACCTTCCCTGCGCCGCTGCTGGAGTGCTGCCACCTGCAAGGGTGCAGGATTGACTTCGGGATCCCTTGCCACCTGGCGCCACGCGTCGCGCACGTTCTTCACGCATTCAATGGCGTGTTCGAACTTTTGCTGCGAGGCCGACTGCGAGGCCTGCAGGATTTGCGCGAAGATCGATGCGTAGAACTCGCTGAGCACCTGCGCGGGCCGTCCGCCTACATCCATGCGCAGCCGCGCCTGTAAATGAATGATGATATCCAGCGCCCGCTTGACCGCGGCTCTACGAGCCTCCCTGTCGCCGCGTTCCACAGCCGCCGATGCCGCATAAAGAAAGCGTAGAATTCCATCATAGAGAGCCACCACCAGGTCCACTGCCGAAGCGCTGTTCAGCGTATGTTGCTGATAACTTCCCATCGAGATAAAGCTCCTTAGCCGTTGATGTTCTGGTTATAGCCAGTGATCGCCGAGTAAAGCTCGTTGACCTGGTCCAACATATTGGGGATTGCCTGCATGATCTGGTTTGCCGTGTTCAGTTCCGTTGTCAGGCTTTTCTGCTGCGCGGAGATATAGGCGTCTTCCTTGGTAATCTCCGCATTCAAGGTGGATTCGATGTTGCTGTTGGACTTCAGGCTAAGCGACAGAATGCCTGTTGATGAGCTGTTGCCGGCGTTCGTCAGCATGGTCGAGAATGTCTGGCCCCAACTATTCGCGTTCTGAAAGAAGCCCGCCACGCTGCTGTAGTCCGAGTTCAGCAGCGAATCCAGAGTGGATGCATCAAAGGAAATTGAACCGTCGTTGTTTACGCTGATGCCCAGGCTGGTAAGACTGTTGATGTCCGACGACTTCGTGTAGTTCAAACTCGCAGTGCTGGTGTTGGTGGTGTCCAATACGTTGGAAGTCACGGTCAACGCTCCTGCGCTCCCCACGGTTCCAGACAGCAGCGACAAGCTCGATGTCCCATCGCCGTTCTGCACCACCGAAGCCGAAACCCCGATGTTGGCCGAGTTGATGGCGTCCCTCAGGCCGGAGAGACTGTTATTCGGAGAAGCCGGCACGCTGATCGTTTGCGTTGTGCCATTGCCCACTCGAATGGAAATGGAGCCTGTTAGCGCATCGTTCGCGTTGGCAATTTTAGTCAGTGTGCCGCTGTCTGCCGTGACGCTGGTGTAGTTGTCGTTGCCGGAGTAGCTCAGCTGCGTATCGCTGGTGGCAGCGATGCTGGAGTTCACAGTCAATGCTCCGCCGGATCCCGCGGTCTGCGACGCCAGTGCCAGGGTCGACTGGCCGTTGCTGGTTACCACCGTAGCCGTGACCCCGATATTGGCCGAATTGATGGCGCTGGCCAGTCCGGAGATTGTGTTGTTTCCCGACGTCGTCGGGACCGTGATGATCTGCGCCGCGCTGCTGCCCATCTGAATCGAGAGCGAGCCCGTCAAAGTCGTATTGGTGTTGGCGGAGATCGGGGTTAGTAAGCCGTTGGGATTCTGCATGTTCAGCCCGCCCAGCAACTGCTGCTGCAAGAGTGAAAGCGTGGGAGAACCGAAGAGCGGCTCTGCTTTGCCCGAGCTGTCGTTGCCTTCCTGGGTGTTGACGGCTTTGATCAGCGCATTGTAGTCGCTGACCATCTGGCTGACAGTGCTCTCCACATCGGTGTTGTCGTTGGCGATTACCACCTGCACGTGCTCGTTGGTCGCGCTGGGCGCCAGCAATTGAAAGGTCACGCCGGGAATCAGATTGGCCACGGTGTTCGATGCGCTGGTCAAGGCCACGCCGTCTACCGTCAAGTTTGCGTCCGCTCCCACCACCGGGTTGGCATAAGCCAGCGCAGTCGTTCCGGTGTTGTCATTGAGGCTGGAGTTCACGGTCAGCGCCCCGCTGGAGCCGTTGCTATTCGAGGTCAGCGTCAGGATTGTGCCGATAGCATTGCTGCCGACCGCAACCGTATTGAGCGAAGCCGTGACCCCCAGACTGGCCGAATTCAAATTGATTACACCCTCCAGCCCGCTGAGCGTGTTGACGCCGCTCCCGGTATAGATGGTATTCGCCGCAGGAGTACTCGGCGCCGCGCCCACCACGATGGTCTTCGCCGTGCCGGTGCCCGCCTTGATCGAGAGCGAACCGGTGAGCGTATCGCTTGTGTTGGCAATTGCTGTCAGTGTGCCGCTGTCTGGCGCTGTGGTGCTGGTCGTACCCGCATCGGTGTAACTCAGTGCCACGCTGTCGGTGGCGACGATGGTATTCGAGCTTACGGCAATGTTCCCGCTCGCCCCCGAGGTGGCCGAAACCAGGCTCAGCCTCGAACCCGCGGTATCTGTCAACACGCTGGCGTTAATGCCTACACCGGATGCATTAATCGTCGCCGCCAGCTTGGCCAGCGTATTACTCGATGAGTCCAGCGTGATGGTCAACGGCGTGCCGCTGCCTGCCTGCAGCGTGATTGAACCGGCCAGCGTGTCATTGGCATTGGCAATCTGCGTCAGGTACCCGCTCGAAGTCGTCGCCAGATTGCCTACCTCCACCGTGTGCGTTCCGGCAACCGCCGCTGAAGTTGCCGCCGTCAGCGTCAGCACATTGGTATCCGAGCTGGAACCCGCCTTCTGAGCCAGGATGCCCGTTGGGTTGGTCAGCGAACTCATATCGTTGGAGAGACTTGATAACAACGTCCCCAGACTGGAGATCGCCGTGTCCTGGCTTTGCAGTTGAGTCAGCTGGTTCTTCCAGGGCGTCTCCACATTCTGGAGATTGCCCACAATTTGAGCTACAGTCGTGCTTACATCAAAGCCTGCCCCGCTGGTCGGCGAACCAAAGTTCAGTCCAACTGTGCCCATCATCCCCCCTATATTGACTTCGTGCAGCCGGAGAACCACCGGTTATTAAGACAGATTAAAAAAAACTCATCTATACCGATTTCACAGAGCGCCGCCTCGCAAGCTGCGTCGACCCCTTCTTGCCATATTGTTCATCGGCCTTCTATGCGCGCTTCATTAACTCATTCCCGTAGAAATCAGCGCGCCTTTCAGCTGCTGCTTACTGGCGCAGAAAAGGGCATCCTTGCGGACGCCCTTTTCTGGTAAGCGGTTTTACCCCGGTTCACTTCACCCCAGTGACGAAATCCTGCCGCTGGGGACCCCGGATTATTGCAACAGCTTCATCACTTCCTGCTGTACGGTGTTTGCCTGTGCCAGCGCGGCAATGCCGGTCTGGCTCAGAATCTCGTACTTGGACATATTGGAGGTTGCCGACGCATAATCGGTTGCCTGCACCGCGTTCTGTGCCGACTGTACGTTCTCCTGCTGCGTGCTGAGCACCTGGCTGACGGCGTTCAGCGTGTTGATCTGGGCGCCGACGTAGCCGTCCTGAGCCGAGACGTCGGTGATGGCCGTGTTGAGAGCGGTCAGCGCAGATTCCGCATCGGACTGGTTGGACAGGTCGGTGGCGCTCAACGACTGGCCGGCCAGGTCCGTGTAGCTGATAGTGGCAACGCCGCCCACGCCGTTAGTATCTGAAACTGGTGCGCCCGGAGTTTGTGCGGTGGCCGTGTCCACAAGTGGATTCGTCACATCTTCTACGATTCCAGCGGTGTAGTAGTTTCCTGCCGTGAAGGTGCCGCCCACGAGACCTGAAGTGGTGATGGTCGCCTTGGTCAGCGATGTTAGTGTGCCTGCGGTATCTGTAACACCGTAGTTTCCAGCGTTGATGTAAGTCAACAAGTGAGCCAGCGTGTCGGTGCTGCCCACCGTGCCAAGGGTAATGGCCTTCCCGTTGATGGTGAGCGTACCTGCAGTAAAAGGTCCGCCTGCTAGTACGCCATCCACGCCCGGAGCAGCCGCACCGGCAACGCCGGAGCCGATACCCGAGACCTCAATGCCTGTATCTCCGCTATGACCCGCGCCTGCCGCAGTCACAGCAGCTGTTCCAGCCTGCAATGCCGTGGTAAAGCTGGCGGTCACGCCCAGGCCTGCGCCGTTGATGGCGTTAATCAGTCCTTGCGTTGAGTTAGCAAAGTTGGTGCCCGCGCCAGCGCTTACTACCGCGGTTTGATTGACAGGGACTCCCCCTACACCAGATGTCATGTAGGTGATATCGACAGAGGTGGTGCCACCAGCGGCCAACTGATCGTTCACCCCCGCGAGGACGCCGTTCTTCGACAGGTCGATGAAAGCGTTGTTCGCGCCGGTGCTGTAGGACATCACGCCGCCAGTGTCGCCCAGGTTGGACGAAGAGAGTGAGCGGATGTTCAGATTGTCGATCGACGCGCCGGTCGTGGAAGCGTCGCCGGTGTAGATGTTGGTGCTGGTATTGAAGACCGCGGCGTCGTTGTACGTGGTGGTCGAGCCGATGTTAGAGATCTCCGACAGAATCGACTGGTACTCCTGGTTGGCCGCCGTATCCTGTGAAGAGTTGAGGGTGCCGTTCGCGGCTTCGGTAGCCAGCGTCACGGCCCGGTTGAGCAGGCTTGTCACTTGCGAAAGTGCGCCATCGGCAACCTGGAGCAGTCCCACGCCTTCGGTGGCATTGGTTTTCGACTGGGTGAGTGCCTGCTGGTTGGCCTGAAGCCCGTTGACCAGGGAAAGACCGGCTGCGTCATCGGCGCCGGAGTTAATCTTCGACCCGGACGACAACTGCTGCAGCACGGTGTTCAGGCTGTTATTACTGTTGTTCAGATTGTTCTCCGCGTAGACGGCGGAGAGATTGTTTAAGACACCCAGGGACATGGGATTCTCCTTTTGGGACGCGTGAATTTACGGCCCTTCCCGGATGTGCTCCCAAATGCTTTACCAACCCTGGGTCGCTGCTTCCGGTTCGGTTACCGCCGCATCTGGCCCTTTCTTCGGCGCGGTACCAGCGAACTTTATCTCCTCCGTATTTGTGTCCCACCCGGGACACTTTGTCTTCATCTTCCCTAATCTCTTAACCTTTCCCGCCCTTCGCCGATAATCTCCCCGAAGGAGCTTCAAGGCAATGATCGAACTCACCCGGCTCAACGGCGCTCCGATGGTGCTGAACAGCGACTTGATCAAGACCGCTGAAGCCTCTCCGGACACTATGCTGACCCTGATCAACGGAGAGAAGCTGATTGTGCGCGAGGGCACGGCTGAGGTGGTGGAACGTGTGCTCGCCTACCGCGCGCGCTTGCTGGCCTTGGTCGCAAAGCGGCTGCCATCCTATGACGAACTGCAGCGCGCAGTTTCACTCACCAGCCTGGATCTCTCCGGCCAGCCTCCTCCGCCGGCGCCATCGGGGAAAAAACCGCGCTAAGCCACTGAAAGATGATTCCCGCTTTACGAGCAAGGCTTTCGAGGAGTTTTCATGGATAAGGGCAGCATTGGCGGAGTATTCCTGGCCATCGCCGGCATCGTGGCCGGGTTGCTCATCGAGGGCGGCAACCTGGGCCAGGTTTTGCAGCCGACCGCGGCCCTTATCGTCTTTGGCGGCACCATGGGTGCGGTGCTGCTCCAGTTTCCGCTTTCTACTGTGCTGGCTGCATTCGGCAGCT
Organism: Occallatibacter sp.; assembly: GCA_050012015.1. GTDB lineage: Bacteria > Acidobacteriota > Terriglobia > Terriglobales > Acidobacteriaceae > Telmatobacter. Next base: position 749,370 of record JBEKHZ010000001.1, read on the forward strand.
TGGCGCATGTTTTTTCCGCGCCCCGCAAGCACAACGTCCAGCTCCTCCGCCAACTGGTCGCCTTCGCTAACAAGGCTCGCCGCAACGGCGTCGTCTCGCTGGACAGCGACCTCGAAACTATTCAGGATCCGTTTCTCAAGCAAGCCCTCATGCTGGCCGTCGATGGCACCGAGCCTGCCGAGTTGCGTAAAATCATGCGCGTCAGCCTGGATTGCACCGCGGAAAGCGAAGAACGGCTGCCCGCGGTCTTCGAGTCGGCCGGAGGATTTTCGCCCACCATAGGCATCCTGGGCGCTGTGCTGGGGCTTATTCAGGTCATGAAGAATCTTGACAACATTCAGGAGGTTGGCAAAGGCATCGCCGTGGCCTTTGTGGCAACCATCTACGGCGTGGGCATTGCCAATCTCTTCTTCCTGCCCTTCGCCGGCAAGATGCGCCTTCGCCTGCGCGACGACCACCAGCGCCGCGAGATGATGCTGGAAGGCGTAATCTCCATCCTCGAGGGCATGAACCCGCGCATGCTCGAAGTCCAGCTGGCCGGCTTCCTTAATGACCCCCAGCAAAAGCAGAAGGAGCGCGCCGCATGAGGCTGGAGCGGCGCAAGAACCTCGTCAGCCAGGATCGATGGATGGTCTCCTATGCCGATTTCATCACCCTGCTGTTCGCCTTTTTCGTTGTGCTCTATGCCTTCTCTAAGAACGACCAAAAAAAGCAAACGCAGGTGACGGAGGCCATCGATAGCGCATTCCATTCACTGGGCATCTTTCCCGACACCTCGCGCAAGCCAGCCCAGGGCGCGCCCTCCGGCTCCGACGAGGCGGCCATCCCCATGAACATTGTCATGGGAGAGGATGTGCTCTCGCCGGCCAAGGTAAAGGAAGACCTGGAGAACCTTCATCGCGAACTGGAGCAAAGGCTATCGAACCAGGTCGCCACGCACACCGTCTCCATGAAGATGGGCCGCGACGGGCTGGTCATCAGCCTGCGCGAGGCCGGATTCTTCAGCTCCGGCTCGGCCACTCCCAAGCCCGAAACCCTCCCCACGCTGCGCCAGATCGCCCTCTCGCTGGGCCGCACGCCCTACGACCTCCGCATTGAGGGCCATACCGACAACATTCCCATCCATACCGCGGAATTCGACTCCAACTGGGAGCTTTCCGCAGCCCGCGCCACGCACATCGCCCGCATCTTTATCGACCTGAAGGCCATACCCCCGGAGCGCATCTCGGCCGCCGGTTACTCCGAGTACCACCCCGCGGCTGGCAACAACACCGCCGAGGGCCGCAGTGAGAATCGCCGCGTCGATCTGGTCGTCCTGCCCCGCACAAAAATCGATCTCTCCGCACCGGGTACCGCTTATCCCACCGGACCATGGCGCAAAATCACCGACGACGATGCGGCTGCGCAAGGCGACAAGACTTCGGCCCCTTCCAATCCATAGTTCAGCGGAGTAAGCCGCGCGTGTGTTCGCGGTGTTGGCGGAGTTAGAAAACCTGTCAGCTAGCTTGCTAACTCTATTAGCTTGCTGACTCGCTGACTCGCTGACCTGCTGGCTTACTGACTTGCTGACTCGCTGACCTGCTGGCTTGCTGACTCGCTGACTCGCTGATTCTCTACTCCACACCCAGCACCTTGACGATCACACGCTTCCTGCGCCGCCCATCAAACTCTGCATAGAAAACCCTCTGCCACGTTCCCAGGTCCAGCTTCCCGTTGGTCACAGGCAACGTAGTCTCGTGGTGCAACAGCAGCGACTTCAGGTGCGCGTCTCCGTTGTCCTCGCCCGTCTGGTGGTGCCTATAATCGGGCCGCGCCGGCGCCAGCTCCTCCAGCCACTCGCCGATATCCTCAATAAGCCCGCTCTCCAGGTCGTTCACGTACACGGCGGCCGTAATATGCATCGGCGAAACAAAGCATAACCCATCCCTGACCCCGCTGCGCCGCACTATCTGCTCCACCTCGTCGGTGATGTGCACCATCTCCCGCCGCTTCCTGGTTTCCATAACCAGGTACTCCGTGTGACTCTTCATCCTTGCCTCCTGCAATCTGTAACTTGGTAGTGAGTCAATTCAATTATCGTGTTCAACAAGGATGGTTGTGAAGTCTTTCGGCTCAGGAGATGACCGGCTTGCTCGTTTTTGTTAATGAAATTAAGGGCAACGCAGGCCGGAGAAGGTTGCCCCTCTCTCCGGCCTGCGAAGGTTGTGCGTCATCATTGAATGTTAGGTTTGGTTTCAACGTTAGGTTTGGTTTCATCGGTAGGATTGGTTTCAAGAATAGGTCTGATGTGGATCGGTTTGACGGCCATTCTGTTATGGACAAGCTCGGTGACCTTGTAAGTTTCGACTAAATGGGTGATGCCGGTCATCTGCACGTCGAATACGCAGCTGGAGTGCAAGGTCGCATTGGTAATCGACCTGCAGGCTTCTTCGGCAGCCTCCGCGCTGATGTGCGGGGTCTTCTTCACATTCGGAACAGTGCACGTTTTGGCATTCTCCACCGGCCACGCCTCATTGGTGAAGGTTGCCGTTGACGTGCCCGGCGCATAGTCGAAGAGGCTGTTCCTGCTGGTCACGCGCCATGCATCGCCGAATGTTTTGTTAAGAGTGACGTAGCGGGCATGCAGCGAAGCCGGCATTGGCCCCAGCGCTTTTCCGTTCGGGAGCCTGGGCAACCAATTTTTGTCTGGAACGAAGCCCCCCAGTCCACTCTCGGACGCTCCAGCGCTCTTGCTCACCACCCCAGCGCCTGATAATTCAAGACCGAGAAGCGGCAAGGACCCCGACACGTTCAGGATTTTGCCGTCGGGGAAATGAATTTCCACGCCTTCGGAGGTAATCTCAGCGCTTCCTCCATCGCCGAAATTCGCTCCCTGCGTGGCAACTTTGCCATCGATGCGAAGCTGAAGGCCGTAGGTATTGCACGCGCCTCCACCGAAGCAGGGCTCATAGGTTACACGGTGTGTACCCACGCGCGCCGCGACGGCCGTATTCCCACTCAAGCAACTGACGAGCCCGTCATCCTGGTATTTTGCCGGAGGTGGGTTGGGAACCCAGTTCCCGGGAGCGTCGGATGGAATGGGCGTTTGGCGAACCTGAACTTCCGTTCCATCAGGATCCTGCAGAGTAATGTACTCTCCCGCGCCCTGGAAATCGTAGTAGGTTCCGTCCACCGTGGTGATGTGAGGCTCGCCCCAGGTGATCGTAGTATTACCGCATGCCGCCCACTCGGTGGCGTTATTGCTCTCCACAAACTCGATTGACGGATTTGCCCCGCCGTAGGGACAGCACACGGGCGTACCCGGATTCGGCGTAAGGTTGAGGCTGTTCGTCTCGCCCGTGAAGCTGGCGGCCTCACATAGGGGAGCATTCGTTGTTCCGTTGACCACGCTCGTTGTGACTTGGAGTGTCGTTCCGGGATCGAAAACAGCTTGGTCTCCGCCACCGTCGCCAAAGACATTGAACTCGACTTCCTTCCACGTGCTGCTCAGATCAGGGAAATAATTATTGCCTGGCGCTGAAACGGGCTGACCGCCCGTCACGGAAACAGTCACTGAATCCGTCGACATGCCGCCGGCGCCATTCGCATACGCGGTGACTTTATAATCGCCAATTTTCGTAACTGGCTCAGGGATCGACGGTATGCCGTTCACGGCGTTTACCACGCAATACGTCTCACCGTAGAGGGCCTGTTCACACCATCCGGTGGAGTTGGAGAAGCCGTTCACGCAGCCTGTTCCATGAGGAGACGGGCAGGCCTTATAACCGCTGCTTCCTGATGACGGTCCCCACTGAAGCAGCCAGTACTGAATGAACCCGCCTCCGTTCGAGTCGTAGACGAACTGCTCCCAGCCTTGGCATCCGTTTGGCGCCGTTGTGCCATTGGGAGAGCCGCTGCATGCGCTGGTGCCGTAGAAGGGCGCGGTGTTCACTTGCAGAGAGTAGGCATTTGTGTCCGTACTGCCAGTGCATGACGGGTTAGTGGGACAGATAATACTTGTGGACGTAATCGTGCATTGTACTGCGCACTCGCCGGTGACGACGGAAGCAGCGCCAAACGAGCCTTCTGCCTCGCTAATGGCGCCTGATGTTACCTCGGCTGAAAAATCATTCGTGCTGCCATTGCCTACTGTTTCGGACCTGGTTCCACGCCTTCGAGGAGGCGGATATAGCTTGTGCGGCGGAGTTATACAGGGTATCTCGCGCCACTGCGTATCCGGATAGTTAGCGGTAAAGCACGCATCCTTTTTGGGCCGCGGTCTCTTCAAAATCGTTTTGCGCCAAGTCTCCCAAACTGCGGGTGCGGGCTTCTCAACCACGGGTAAAGGAATAGTTTTTTCCTGTTTGGGCTCAGGCGCCGGTTTTGTGGGAGTCTGCGCCATGACCATGGGAGTGATCGCGCAGGACAACAAGAGCCCCGATAGCAGGCTCGTAAAGACGATGGAGACACGGATCGTACCGCATCCGCGTACTGATTTCATAGATTTCATAGTTCCTCCTGAGGGATGTTCGAGAAGCTTCCCCTCAAGAACCTCTGAATTATCTTTAAACTCATTGTTTTAAATGGACACAACTAAACTGATAACCCGGACAGAATCCGAGTTGTAAATGCTGCAAAATCTACGCGAGCTTTCGCCCGCGAGGGGAGGTGTTGCAATTATCGGAACTAAATCAGAGATTCCCTGACCGGGATTTCTGTTTCACTTCCCGACTATCGTGCAATATACTCCACATTTGCCTCAACTCACAATCTTTTTTGATTGATTTCAAGTAAATAATAACCGCTCGTGCCCGGCAGAGCCTTCCTCCACACGTAATAGCCTCTATTTGCTTCATAATGAAAGGGATAAATCCCTCCCTGTCATCATCGAACTATCCCGCCAACCCCGCCAACTCCGCTATTCTAATTTCCAGCCGTGACCTCAGCCCAACCCACCCCCGCCCAGCGCCTCCGCCGGATGCACGACCAGCTATTCCAGGCTTACGGTCCGCAACACTGGTGGCCTGCCAAGACTCCTTTCGAGGTCATCCTCGGCGCATACCTCACCCAGAACACCGCATGGAAGGCCGTCGAACGCTCGCTCGTCAACCTGCGTGCGGCTGGGGCTCTGACCGTGGACGGTCTGCGCTCGCTCCCCCTCAGGAAGTTGCAGCGGCTGATCCAGCCCTCTGGCTTTCCCACCCGCAAAGCCCCCGCGCTGAAGGCATTTGTAGCCCTGCTCGACAAGGAGTTCGACGGTTCGCTCGAATCGCTCGCCGCCTCGCCCTCGGCCACTCTGCGCGCCCGCCTGCTGGCATTGCCTGGCGTTGGTCCGGAAACCGCCGACGCCATCCTGCTCTACGCCCTCGGCCATCCTGTTCCCGTCGCCGACGAGTACCTGCGGCGCATCAGTGAACGGCACAAGCTGCTGACTCCCGCCCCCGGCCGCAATCGCAGGGGCTACGATTCACTGGCCGAGCTCACCCGCCAGGCCTTCGCCGCCGATGCCCCCAGGGATCTGGCTCGCCTCTTCAACGAGTTTCATGCCCTCACGGTCGCCGTGGGCAAAGCCAATTGCCGCCGCGCCGCCCACTGCGCCGGTTGCCCGCTAGCCTCCGATCCGCATGCAACCGGTGCGCTATCGGAGTAAGATTGATTACCATAGAGTGTTAGGGAGCTAACCAATGGAAAGATCAAGCTCTACGATGCAGGTAACGCGAGCAGCGGACTATGGGATTCGCGTAATGATCCACATGGCCACTCTGCCCGACCACGAACGTGCGCTGCTGCCTAAGCTGGCCCGCGCCACGGGAGCCCCGCAGAGCTTTCTTTCAAAGGTTCTACAGGCATTGTGCCGCGCCGGACTCATCATTTCCCGCCGGGGACAGACCGGCGGTTTTGAGATGCTGCCTGCCGGACGCAAAGCTACCCTGCGCACTGTAATTGAGGCCGTTGAGGGCCCTATCTCCCTGAACCTCTGCCTGGTCTCCGGCGCAACTTGCAAGCGGAAATCCTTCTGCCCCGCGCACCCTGTCTGGGCCAATGCCCAGGAGGCCATGCTGGGAGTTCTGAGCACGGCAATCGTTGCCGAACTGGCACATCATGCGGCTGCTCCACGAGCCAGGGGATTACGCTGAATGTAGGGTTACAGTGGAACGTAGCTGCCTATTGATCGATGCCAAAAGTGAATGTCTTTCCGCTTAGGTCGATCGCATATTCCCCAGGTTCGAGTGGGGTTTTAGGCACCAATTTATAGGAACTCTCTCCATATTTTGTCAGTACAAAGGGAACGCCTTGGAAAGTCTCTTGTTCCCTCCCCTTTCTCTTTACAAGCTCTAACTGGCGCTCGCTATTCTTCTGGTCAAAACGGTAAAGCCTGGTTCTCTCAGCAGTCCCGGAAATGAATATAAATTCGGTTTTTTCACCGGCTTTGATGCGAAAGGTAGAACTGTTTCCAGAAATAATAAGGATGCCGGTTACAGTGGTCCAACCGGCTTTTCCTTTTACTTTCCACTGTTCGTCTGGAAGCGGCTTCAACTCCTGACTGGACGGGTCGAGAAGGAAGACCACGCCAATGGCAGCGGGTTCTTGAGGTTTGGCCGTAGCGGATTGAGCATTACAGATACCTAGCGAAAGAACAACCAACAAGACGAAGACCAGATTACGCATAAATTCGTGCTCTCCTTGCCCGGGAGATCAATTTCATCCTTCCGGCACTGTTCAGTGTACATCGGCAATTCACCGCGCCCTTACCCCAGCAACTGCTTTGCCACCTGAATGTACAGTTCCACCGCTTTCAGCAGATCGCTTTTCGCCAGCTTCTCATAGGGCGAATGGGCGACGTGGATGGACCCCGGCCCCAGCAGCAACGGCTCGCCCCAGTTGGACAGTATGGAAATGTCGGTGGTGAACTTGGCGATCATGGTAGGCAGGCCCTCAACGGCGAGTAGGCGGATGAAGGGAATCTCCAGCGTGAACTCCACCTCGGCCAGTCCTGCGGCAGCGTCTATGAGTGCAGCGCGCACCGGTGTCGAATCCCCCACCAGCCGCACCAGCACCTGCGCCTCGGCCTTATCGGCAATGACGTTGGGGGCATAGCCTCCCTCGATCTGGCCGATATTGATCGTGCTGGAACCCACATCTTCCGTAGTCGGCAAATGCAGCTTCAGCAGTTTTCCCAGCACCTTTACCAGCTTATGGATGGCGTTGTCTCCCATCTCTGGATAGGCCGAGTGGGCCATCTTGCCGGTGGAGCGTAAGACCACGCGCAGGGCGCCCATGGAGGCCAGCCCAAGGCGGTTGCCGGTAGGCTCGCCGTTGATGAGGAAGCGGCTGCCTTTGTGCATCATGTTGGCTACCTTGGCGCCGGCTGAGTCGCGCTCCTCTCCGCTTACAAACAACACGCCAATCCGGTATCCCACCGCTCGCAGAAATTCGGCGGCGGCCACCTGCGCGGCAATAATGCCCTTGGCGTCGCATACACCGCGTCCGTAGAGATAATCTTCATCCTCGTTGAGGGGAATATAGGGCGGCACCGTGTCCATGTGGGTGGAAAAAACCAGATCGGGCTGCTCGTCTGCCGTGCCCGCATAGATGTTCCAGCGCTCCCCTGCGTCGGCGTTTTCCGGCGGTTGCGGTACGGCCATCTTTTCCACAAACCATCCGCGCAGGATAAGAAAATTGGCAAGATAATTACCAATCTCGCCCTCATGGTAGGTAGTTGACTCGATTTTGCACAGTTGGCGAGTCAACTCGATAGGATCAAGTGGTTCGACGGAGGGATTAGCAGCCGGGGGATTGCTCATGATGTTGCCAGAATACCTCAAGCGTCGCTGCCTTTGCCGCCTCGAAAAAATATTTGATTGAACACTTTTGTAACGTGTCGCCTGCGGATGCATCCATCACATGGAAGCCGGATATCCCAAATGGGACCAAATGGAAGAATGGGAAGGTTATGCCTCCATCGCGTAGAATGGAGTGTGGGATGACCTCCACAACCGCTCCCACCCAACCCAGAACCAGCCCCGCGACAGCCGTTCTGCGCAGCGTGAGCCTCACCGGTCCCGCCGGCCGTCTGGAAGCTGTGGTGAACGAGGGCGCACCCCACTCCCGTTTTGCCGCGCTCATCTGCCATCCCCACCCATTAGGTGGCGGAAACATGCAGAACAAGGTGGTTTATCACGCCATGAAGGCCCTCAACGACCCGCAATGGGGCCTTGGCTGGCCGGTTCTGCGCTTCAACTTTCGTGGCACGGGCCTGAGCCATGGCGTTCACGACGGCCAGGCCGAAACCGGCGATGTGCTCGCGGCGCTTGACTGGCTTGAAAACGAATACCACCTGCCGCTGGTGTTGGTTGGCTTCAGCTTCGGCGCGGCCATGGCGCTCAACGCCTGCTGCTCGCCTGCCCACACCCCCAATAACATCCACGCCCTTGCCCTGCTCGGCCTGCCAACTCAGGTGCCCGGATTCGAATACCGCTATCCCCACCTGCACGCTTGCACAATTCCCAAGCTCTTCCTCAGCGGAGCAGATGACCAGTTCGACCCGGATTCGCAATTGGCAAGCCTGGCCGCCTCCGCCCCCGAACCCAAGCGACTGGTGCTCCTTCCCTGCGCCGATCACTTCTTTACCGGTCAACTCGAGCCCATGCAGACGGTGCTCGCCGGTTGGCTGAAGGAGCAGCTCCAATGACCCTGGCCACCGATTCCTCGCTCGATGCCCTGCACGCCACGGCCACTGATATTTTTACCGGCGCCATCAAGGCTTGCAGCATTGAGTCCGCCTTCGACCGCCGTATTCGCTTTGAGGGCCACATCATGCACCGGCTTCTGCCCGACGGCAGCGGTCCGGCCTCCATCGATCTCTCCTGCTACAAAAAAATCTTCGTCATCGCTCTGGGCAAGGTTGCCGCCCCCATGCTCGATGTGCTTCTCGACCGCATGAAGCGCCGCAAGGGCCTGCGCGGCGTCTGTTGCTCCAACCAGCTTTCCACGCACCGCTCCTGGCGCTTTCGCTACTTCGAGGGCGGCCACCCGCTGCCCAACGAGGAGTCCTTTGCCGGTGCCCGCGCCGCCTTGGCCATGCTCAAGCGCACAAAAAAAGACACGTTGGTCTTCTTCCTCATCTCCGGCGGAGGCTCGGCCATCTTCGATCTGCCTCTGGACCCGCAGATCTCTCTCGACGACACCATCGCCTTCCATCAGTTGCTGCTCGCCTCGGGCGCTCCCATCAGCGAGATCAACACTCTGCGCAAGCATTTTTCCGCGGTCAAGGGCGGCCGCCTTGCCATCGCCGCCGGAGAAGCCGCCAAAGTCAGCCTGCTGCTCCCCGATGTGCCCCTGCGCTCTCTCGATGCGCTCTCCAGTGGACCCACCTCGCCCGACCACTCCACCGTCTCCGAGGTGCGCCACCTGCTTGCAAAGTACGATCTCGCGCCCAAGCTGCCTCCCTCCGTCCTCGCATTCTTCGAGCGCGAAGACCTGCCCGAATCTCCCGGCAACAAGGGTTGGTTTCCGCCCTTCTTTCCATCGTTTTCCAAGCCAGAGGCCGCGCCCACTCGCCGCGTCACCGCCGCCGCCGCCATGAGCAGCGAAGACCCCGCCTTTCGCGATTCCGTCTTCGAGCTTCTGCTCAGCAGCCACGACCTGACGGAGAATGCCCGCGCCCTCGCCCAAAAGGCCGGCTTTCACGTCGTGGTCGATAACAGTTGTGACGACTGGGACTACGCCGACGCCGCTCGCTACCTGTTGAATCGCTTTCATGAACTGCGAGCCGCCCATCCACGCCTCTGCCTCATCTCTGTCGGCGAAGTTACGGTCACCATGGATCGCACTCCCGGCGCCGGAGGCCGCAACCAGCAATTCGTCATGGCCTGCGCCCTCGATCTCGAGCAGTACGCGGGCCAGCGACTCACCGTCTTCAGCGCCGGCTCAGACGGCATCGACGGCAACTCCCACGCAGCCGGGGCCATCGCCGACCCCACCACCGTCACCCGCGCCCATACCTTCGGATTCCACCTGAAGTCGTCGCTGGCCAACTTCGATGCCTGCCCCATGTTCACCGCCCTGGGCGACGCCGTCGTCACCGGACCCACCGGCCACAACCTCCGCGACCTCCGCCTGCTCCTCGCCGACAACGAGTAGCGCAGCCTCACTATCCCGCTTTGTATCAGGGCACGGCTTCAGCCGTGCCGTCAAATTCCCCACCAGTTTTTATAAATCAACCCACGCGGCGAAGCCGCGAATGAAGTGTACGGGCTTCAGCCCGTCTTTCGCGCTGAGTTAATTGAATAATCGTTAACTCCCGAATTGCCGGCAATCCGGAATCAACGTCATTTGAGGTTCTATCCTATTCACTTCCAGTTCCCCATGAGGATGAATGGAGCCCAATAGTACGGGTCCGCGAACGAGCTCACCGCAACTTCCCCTGTGTCCAGCTCAGTCGGCGCAACATCTGGATCGCTGGCTACCCGAAACTGCCCATTCATCGTGTACGTCACACCGAGCATATCGAGTTGCGCCTGACGCAGTGCATCCACCTTCGTCAGTTTTTTCTTGGAACCGGTCCACAGCTTGTAAAAACGCGCCATCAACTTCGATGTGCTCTCGTCATAGACGCTCCACAGCGACGCCATCACTGCCTCTGCGCCCTGATCCTGCGCCACACCCCCCAGCCCGTCGATCTCATGGCCTTCTCCTGTTTGTACCGTGACCGCGGTCTGGCAGGCGGAGAGGGTGAGCAATTCAACGCCGGCAAATATCTCTTGCAGGTTGTTCTGGCTCCTCAACTCGTCAAGGGTAAGATGAAAGCCCAGGCCATTTTGATCGAGTGCGGTGTTTTGTCCCGCAAGCAATAAAAACGACTTGATGTTGTCACCTGCCGGATCGGCATTGAAGTGGCTGGCGATATGGACGATCTTATATGGCGGGTTCTTGTCCGGTGCGTTATCAGGCCCTTTCAGTTCCTGGATTAAACGCGCCTCGGTGAAATCAAGATCAAGCCACTCGGTGCCGGGCAATACGCCATGGGTGTCGGGCTTTGACGGATCGCGAACAATCGATTCAAGTTCCAGGGGAACATTCGGCAGTGCATCGAAATCCCTGTCATAACCGGAATGTGAAATGCCCATTGCTAAAATTCGGGCGCCGCTAAGATCCGGCCGATCATCCAATCTGAACTGATCTTTTGGAGTTATGATCACGCTTGCATAATTCTCCACAAGGTACTGCTTGGTGGCGGAATTATAGAGCGCTCCCAGCGGAATATAGTGCAGCGCATCGTCGAGTTCCCAGACCAGCGTGTGCGCATGATTATGCTCGAGAGCCACTGTGATCGGCGCGATCAGCGTGATGTAAAGCTTTCCTGCTAGGTCCATCATCTCGGCGGTCTGGCCGGGTGTGCGCCGTGTGTTTCCGTATTTATCGACCGCGCTCTCGCTGGGCTTCAGACTCATCAACTCCTTGAAGCGGGCGATCTGCTGGCGCAGCACGGCTATGGGAATCTCAGTGCTGTGCTCGGTCATCTGCCCATCGCTGCTAATGACGATCACGCGGTAGTAATGATCGGTGACCATCGTATAAAGCGCCACTGTTCCAGGTTCTGCAATGTTGTGCATCAGCTGCCGCAGGCCGCGTATCCTTCGGCTCATGTCCTCGGCCTTTTGCCCCTGCCTGTCTGGGAGAATGGTAGGCAACTTGTCGAGAAGCTTATTGAACATCCGGTTCGCGTTGCTCAACTGCACGTCTAGGCTGTCGTGCTTCTTGTTGTCATCCTCAGTGCGGTTCTGTTTCTTTTCCAGGGACGATATGGCGTCGGCAATCTGAAACAGATTCTGACTCGCATCCTGATATTCTTTCTCCGCCTCTTGCTCTGCGGTATTAAGTGATGCAGTTTGATTGGAAGGATGCTTGACTTCGCGAGAGCGGGTAAACTCTTCAAACTGCTCTTCCTTCATCATGTCAAGTACTTGCTGCGCCTCGGGCAAGCGGTCCTGGGCAATCAGAAGGTCGGCAAGTTCGTGATAATAGTCTCTTTTCGAAGCCAGAAAGGCCTTTTGCACTACGCTGTCGAGACCCTCGATATGGCTTCGCACCCACTGCAGCCGGTTGACCGCCCGCTTACCGTAGAAGATGGCCAGCGTGGGCTGTGTATCCCGCAGATTGCGCATCAGATTGTAGGAAATCTCGGCTTCCAGAAGTGGGTCGTTGATCGCAGTCGCCTGCGACAAGGCCTGGTAGTAGAAATCCAGCCCCTTCTTCTTCTCCCCTATATCGCTATAGACTCGACCGATTCCGTTCCGCGTCGTAGCCTCGCCGTCGAGGTCGCCTACCTTTTGAATAATCGGCAGGGCTTTCTTGTAGTACTCCAGCTCCTTCTGCCTCTCCCCAAGATCGCCATAGACTCTGCCGATAACCTTCAGCGTCAAGGCCTCACCGTCCAGGTCGCCTATATGACGAAAGATCGGCAAAGACTTCTTGTAGTACCCCAGTGCCTTTTGCTTCTCTCCCATACGGGAGTAGACCAGGCCGAAGTCGTTCAGCATCGTGGCCTCTCGGTCGCGGTCGTGTAGCCGGCGAAAGATCGGCAGGGCCTGGTTGTAGAAATCCAGCGCCTTCTGCATGTCCCCAAGATCGTAGTAGACTAAGCCGGTGCGCCGAAGAGCCCTTGCCTCCAAATTGCCGTCCATCGCATTTCGTGCCAGGGGCAGTGCTTGTTTATAGAAATCCAGCGCCTTTTGATTCTGGCCAATCGTGTTATTGACCCATCCCAGGCCGATCAGCGCCGTGGCCGCGCCCTTATCATCGTGCGAGGCCGTAGCCAGGTCCAGCGCCCGCTGATACGTATCCGATGCTTGCTCGCTTTTCCCCCACACGCGATAGCAATCACCCATCCCGTTCAGCGCGGCCGCCTCCTGCCGCGCGTCCGGGTTCTTCGCGGAGTGTTCCACCGTCTGCGCCTGCTTATAGTGGTCTAGCGCCGTCTGGTAATCCGAGGCATGAAGGTACAATTCGCCAATCTGGTTCAATGTATTTGCCTCGGTACTGGAATCCCCGGCGGCCTGCGCAACCTTGAGGTCAGCTTGTAGTTTGCTCAGCTTTGCCTGCACTTCGGCCGGCAGTTGCCGCTCCACTGCTGCATTCGGCGGCGCCGGTTCTGGCGTCTGGGCAAATCCACTTGTCGCGATCAGCACAGAGGTTAGCATCATCAAAACTAGGCTGCCGCCGCCGCACAAGGCACAACGCATTCTCGTGTAAAATCGGCAATTCATATTCGCTCCCATGTTAGTTGACCTAAACACTCATATGCCATGCAATTCGCAACACTGCGTAGTCAGTGGTTAAGCGAGCCGGTGCTGCCAGGCTCGGCTCGGGCTGGATTTGCCTGGCAATATGGAAGGGTACACATGGCCCAGCCCCGGGATCAGGGGTTGGGCTGACTCTGCTTATTACCTTCACTTTTCAATCCGGGTTTCGATCCGGCAATCGGTTGATCGCTGAGAACCGGATCTGTGATTCCAAACTTATTCGGAACATCGCTGGCCGATTGCACTTTCACGCTGAGCGCCAGGTAACTGACATCGGGAATGGCGCTCTTGACGCGATCGGCAAGAATTCCGTTTGCGCTTTTCTCTACTACAAAGCCATTGACCAGTGTGAGATTGCTCATCTTGTTTTCGAAATCCCTTTGGTGAATCAGGGGAACCAGAATATAGTCGCCGTTGAGCAAAAACATCGGGTGAAAATCCATATCTGCAACCTTGAGTCCCGGCTTGGCCACGACGACATCCTTTTGCGTGGTTGTGAGTAGAAAATTATCCTGATGGGCGGCTTCCAATTTCCCGTAAAAATCATAGAAGGCTTCAAGAGCAAGGGCGCTGATCGCAGGGAATCCGAAGAGCGGGGCGATTACTTTGGACGTGGCGACAGCTATCTTCAGAACTCTGTCGAGGGGCGACTCCTTGGGCGTAGTCGTGACGTTGACATTGAGATGACCGGCTCCGTGACTGAGCAGCAAATGCTGAATTCTGGGATTGGTCGTATTGGTGCTACTGGCGCCGGTTTTGGCGGTGCTTGTGGGATTCTGGCCGGACAACGTATTCCAGTCGAGGGCCGTCACGGCAGGAAGAGTCTTTGTTCTCTGCGAGAAGACAGTAGCTATCGTCGCCCAGGCAAGCGGCCCGATAAACTGGCTGCCACTCACGCGCTGGCAGGAGAGATGCATGTTAGCGAAGTTCACCTTTGAGAGTGCTTCTTGATCGGCTGATCCGGGACGATATCCGGTGAGCTCGATGGTGACAACGGCTTCGTCCTGGAAATCCGGGAGCTCTTCGGGATTTTTGATCTCCTCGCTTCGACGGAGCTGGGTCTTGTCGCTGAAGTGATAGATAGCAGGGATGCGCTCTTCCGGAGTCATGTGTCTGGATGCAGCGCGTGTTTTGGCAGTATTACCTGCATAAAGACTCGACCAGTATTTCTGGCCAAATGTGGGCTCCGAGGAGGCAGAGGTTGGATCGCGCAATGCGTCGGCGACTTCGGTATCGGCAAGTGCGGCAGAGAGGAGGCCAAAGGCGGCCGACCCTCCAAGAAAGTTGCGGCGTGAGAAAGACATAACGTTTGATCTCCTTGAGGTTGACTAAACAGCCGGATATGTACGGATTAAACCGGATTTGGATAAATGTTGCTTGGAGGTAACCGGGAAAATCACAATGATTATGCCATACGCAGATGAAAAAGGGTGAGGAAGTAGCATAAACTTGAGCGCGGCAAGTGACAGTTATAGTTGCTCTAAAAGTACGCAATTGCGTTAAAAACAATTGCTTATAGTCTCCGTGGCAGGATCGGTCCCGCAAAGTCGGCTTCTCGGCAGTATTTGCCGGGTAACCCAGACCCTGCCTTGCCGCTCTGCCGTAGGCCGCTGGCCGCACTGCAGGTGGCTGAATCCTAACTTTATCGCAGAAAAGCGAACAAATAGGGTAAATACCCGCGCATTGGCGCTTCCCAAATAACCCAATTTTGCGCAAAAAACCTCTACTTCGAAGTAGAGGTTCTTTTTACGCGTTTTTGTGCCTGATCTTTGTTCTTTGTTCCCTATTCCCTAGTCCCTAGTCCCGTGTCCCTAGTCCCTAGTCCCTTAGTCCCTGCCTCTCGTCATCTCCTCGCGCATTTTCGCAATCTCGGCCTGCGTCGCATCAGCGGCTACGCGGCGGTCGTTGTAGATATGCGGCTCACCAAAGCGCACCTCGGCGGAGAAGCCCGCAACTCCCAGAACCTTAAGGAGATGCGTCGTGAACGACTCATCGCCATACCAGCACAGCTCCTTCTCCGGCGTGCCGTCCTCTATCACGTAATGTACGGCGGCCGTTGTAATTTGCGTGCCGGTCGAGGTGGCCGGGTCAATGAGCCGGGGGTGAAAGGGCAACAACTGGCTACCGTCGGTGCTGGTCCCCTCTGGAAATAACAGCACTGGAATCTGCAACTTAAGCCGCTCCACCATCTGGTCGGCAACGCTCATGGCGCTTTCCCGGCTGTTGCGGTCCAGGAAGATGGTCCCACAGGCGCGCGCCGCCCAGCCGAAGATGGGCCAGCCGCCGATCTCAATCTTGGCGACAAAGAAGCAGGGCATGGCCGCCGCTAGGATGGGGACATCTAAGTAGCTGAGGTGATTGGAGATGACCAGCCCATGCGTAGGCGGAGTACCTTTCACGCTGTAGTGAATGCCCACGCCGGCCAATATTGTGCGGGCGGTTTGCTGGCCCCATAGCGCGTGGCGCTCCATGGAAAGCGGGTCGCGCAGACGAATCAGCCAATAGCGAAAGATGGATAAGGCCAAAGCCAGCACCAGCGCCACAGCGCGCCGGATCGTACGAAAAATCATGTAGTTAGCGGAGTCAGGAAGCGGTTGCGCGCCGAGGGCGAGAGCAACTTCAGATCGAGCAGCGTAAGGAAATCGATGGTGCCAAACTCCCTGTCCCAGGCCGGCGGTCCGCAGATGCGCGCCCCCAGGGTCAGGTAGGTTTTCAGCAGCCTGGGGACTCGCGTCTGAGTAGCAGCGGTGGTCTCCATCGACAGGTCTTGCTGGCAGGGCGACGGCTGTGCAGATGCGCCCACTTGCTCGCTGGGACAGGCGTATGCGGTGGTCGGCGCAGTCTCGAACTCTGGTGAAACCCGGTAGCGTTCAAGCTGGCTATATACCTGCCAGCCCTCAGCCGGGTCTTTCGAAGTCAGCGATGAGCAGCCGATCAGGTAACGCAATCCCATGTCGGTAGCATACTGTGCGATGCCCCGCCACAGCAAGGTAAGAACTTCGGGTGTTCGATGTTCACGATCGATGGAGGCCCGGCCCAATTCCAGAATGTCCGCGCGTAGCGGTTCATAGGGGGCAAGATCAAACTCCTGCTCGGAGTAGTAGCCCAGGTTACGCGCCGCGGTTGCACCGGACTGCATCCGGTAGGTGCCCACAACACGTTTGGCCGGATTGCTCTCCAGCTTGTCCTCCACCAGCAGGTGCTCGCAGAAGAGGTCGAACTGGTCAGTATCCAGGCCAGTTTGGTAGGAGCTGGCCAGCCCCTCGTTCAACTCGATGTTGAAGACCTTGAAGCGAAGCCGGCAGGCTGCATCTCGATCATCGACGCTCTCGGCCATTCGCAGCCGGTAACGGCCAACCTCGGCATGAATGCGCGGCTTATCTTGAGCCGGAGGCGGAGAAGAAACTTGTGTGGAAAATCCCGGTTCTACCAGAGCGGTGGAACCAACGGCCAACTTTAAAGGAACCGTCTGCTCAGTGTGCGCGATCACAGTAGCATTATCGGCAGGGGATCGTAAACGAATGGTCAATCCCGTGCAAATACAATGCAAATGTTTTGTTCAGCTTGTAACCCAACTGTCACACAAAGGCCCTCCCCACAGGGAGAGCCTCTGGTAACATCAGTAACTCGAATAGCCGTAACGCAGCTTCACCCGCCGGCGATAGATGGAATCACCAGCACCTCGTCGCCCTCCTGAAAGCGGTAATTCTCATTGCCCAGGAAGCGGATATCCTCCTCGTTTACATAAAAATTGATGAATCGGCGGACCTGCCCATCCTCGCCGCGCAGGTGCTTGCGCAGAGCCGGAAAACGGCCTTCGATCTCCGTGATCAGCTCGGGCAGATTGGTCGCCGTGCTGGTAATCTCGCGCGCGTTGTTGGTGTGCTTCTGAAAGGCATTGGGCAACAGAACTCTAACGGCCATTGGTTTCTCCCGCCAGGACCAGGTCCTGGCTCTTTGCTGGGCTGCGTTCGTTGTGTTCTTCAACATACTCTTCAAAATCGCTGAGCCGGGGACGGATGGCCCGGCTCTGTTCGTAAGCGCCGTTCAGGCAATCGGTGGTCTTCAGGCCGTTGCCGGTGATACAGATGACGGTCACATCGTCAGGCCTGATGCGTCCATGAGCATAGAGCCGCGCGGTCACCGCAGCGGTTACTCCACCGGCCGTCTCGGCAAAGATGCCCTCGGTCTCCGCCACTTCCTGCATGGCAGAAACGATCTCCACGTCCGACACATCCTCGGCCCAGCCGCCCGAGGCGCGAATGGCGCGCGCGGCATACACCCCGTCTGCCGGGTTGCCAATAGCCAATGACCGCGCGATAGTGTGTGGCCGCTGCGGCTCAATCGTGTCGGTACCGCTCTTGACTGCCTGGATGATAGGCGAGCAGCCAGTAGCCTGCGCGCCGAAGAAACGTACCTGCTTGTCCTCCACCAGGCCGAGCGTGATCAGCTCATCGAAGGCCTTGCGAATCTTCGTTATCAGCGATCCGCCGGCCATGGGGCAAACAATGTTGTCCGGCAACCGCCAGCCCAGTTGCTCGGCAATCTCATAGCCCACGGTCTTCGAGCCTTCCGCATAGAAGGGTCGCAGGTTCACGTTCACAAAGCCCCAGTTGTAGCGGTCGGCGATCTGCGACGATAGGCGGTTGACGTGGTCGTAGTTGCCCTTAACGCGCACCAGCGTGGCGCCATATACCTGGGTGTTGAGAATCTTGGCCGGCTCCAGATCGTCGGGAATCAGGATGAAGCTCTTCAGTCCCAGCCTCGCGGCCTGCGCGGCCACGGCATTCGCCAGGTTGCCGGTGGACGAGCAGCCCACCGTGTCGAATCCAAAGGCCTGCGCGTTGGCCAGCGCCACAGCCACCACGCGATCTTTGAAGCTGAGCGTGGGCAGGCAGACGGCGTCGTTTTTGAGGAACAGATTGCTCGCGCCAATGCGCGCGCCCAGCCGCGGAGCTTTCATCAGCGGCGTAAACCCCGCCGGAGTCTGCGGCTGGTAGCTGTCGCTCACCGGCAACAACGCCCGATAGCGCCACATATTCAGCGGTCCCTGATGAATAGCCTCGCGGGTAAAGCGGGTGCGGGCATACTCCAGGTCAAAAATCACCTCGAGCGGAGAAAAACACTCGTCACAGATAGAAAGCGGTTGATTTCCGTAGGATTTTCCGCATTCCCGGCAGCGCAATTCGTAAGCAATCGTCATAAATCCCTCGCAACGCGAGAGGCTGCACTGATACGAGCGCGTGACCGGCTCAGAAGAGCGAACGTGAAATGACTCGAAGTACCTTGCGAGACGCCTCAACCAAGAGTGCTGAAGCGACCCCCGAATCTCATGTTCCCCTAACGGGCGAGAGTTGACACCATACTCCTGGTTTGCCCAGGCAGGTTGTCGTGGCGTCACAGGGCTCGTCCCTCAGCCACTCTGCATGAAATCCAGGTTTGCCTTTGGGGGCAAACTGGAATGATTCAGTTGTACCACAGGGTCAATGAAAGCGCAAGCAACTTTGCAACGAATGGCTTCGGGGGGCGTTCCAAAGATCATATGTGGGATTTGAAACGCGAACAGATCGTGGTTGGCTATCTTCACGTGAGCGTCTTCACCGGCAGCTCTTAATTCGTATACACACGCACGTAGTCCACCAGCATTTCAGAGGGGAATGGTGTGGATGCGTTGGGGCTTCCGGGCCAATCGCCTCCCACGGCCAGGTTAATAAGAATGAAGTTGCTCTGGCCAGCGTCAAAGGGCCAGACCGTGCCGCTCAAACCGCTGATGCTCGAGGTCGTATAAGTGACGTAGGGATGGGTGGGATCGTCCACATAATAGGCCACGCTGCCCGGACTCCAGATCATGCCGTAGGTGTGCCAGCCGGCTGCCGTCTGGCCGGATGGAAAGTTGAAAACCGTGCCAATATTGCCGCCGGTGAAACCGGTTCCGTGAATCGAGCCCTGGTTCCAGTCGGGGGTGGTTGCCGCGTTGATCCGCTCCAGCACATCCATCTCGCCGCAGGCCGGCCAGTTGACGGTAGCAATGTTGTTGCCCATCAGCCAGACCGCCGGCCAAAAGCCCTGCGCCTCAGGCACCTGGGCGCGCACCTCTAATCGGCCGTACTGAAAACTGAACAAACCCTGAGTCTTCAAACGCGCTGACGTGTAAACACTAACAGAAGGCTGCAGCGCAACAATGTGCAGGTAGCCGTCGGTGCCCACGTAGGCGTTCGGATTCGCCGTGCTGCATGGTGAAGTGTTGGATCCCCACGCGCAGTAGTTCTCCAGTTCCTGGTTGCCCCAGCCGCTGTTGCCGGTGTCGTAGGTCCAGACCATCGGATTGGGCTGTGCTTTGGAACCGGTGGAGTTGGTAAACTCATCGGACCAGACCAGCGTTCCCGTGGGAATATTGGGCGTGAAACTCTGGCTGGTGACAGTGCTGGCCGCGCTGCCTGAGACCGCGGCGATGGCCTTGACGGTCAGATTCGCGGCCACCAGAAACGGCGCCTCGTAGAGTTGCGAGGCGGTGGTGGGCGTCGAACCGTCCACGGTGTAGTAGATTACAGCGCCGGAGGTCGTTGACATCAGGCTTACCACTAATGCGCCGCTCTGTGCATTCGTAGTGGTGATGGTGGGTGCTGCCGTCGAACCAGAGGTGGAAGTCGAGCTTCCTCCTCCGCCACATCCGCACAATAATGCACCCGACAAAACAATCGCTGCCAGCATCGTCGCACCTGCTTGCATTCCGTGTCTCCGTAATTGAGGGGAGTGGGAAAATGCTCATCCCTCTGACGCCATCAAAACACTGTCAAAGTTCCACTGTCAAATGGCGCGCGAGCACACCGACGGCAGCCATCTATGAGAAAATCTCTTCTTGCGAATGAAGGAGTTCCAGCCGCCATGCAAAGAATACTTGCACCGATTTTCCTCTTATTACTCGCCCTTCCGGCAGCTCTTCAAGCCGGAACCGTCACACCGCTTCGCCAAGGATGGCGGGTGCAGTCAGCCTGTAAGCTTCAAGCTGCGGGCGAATCGATCTCCGCGGAGGGGTTTGCCGCGCAGGATTGGCTGCAAACCACTGTTCCCCATACCGTGCTGGCCGCCCAGGTTGCCGCGGGCGTCTTTCCCGATCCCTACTTCGGCACGAACCTGCGCCAGATTCCCGGCACGGATTATCCCATCGGCCATAACTTTGCCAATCTGCCCATATCTCAGGAGAGCCCCTACCGCTGCGGATGGTGGTATCGCACCGAGTTTAAGGCGCCGGCCGCCTCGCAAAAAGAAGTGCGCTACTGGCTGCACTTCGGCGGCATCAACTATCGCGCGGAAATCTGGCTGAATGGCCACAAAATCGCGGATTCGTCGGCGGTTGCCGGAGCTTATCGCACCTATGACTTCGATGTAACCGGGATTCTGAAGCCCGGCAAGACAAATGTGCTGGCCGTGGAGACCTTTGCGCCCACTGAAAGGGACCTGGGCATCAACTGGGTCGATTGGAGTCCCGCTCCACCGGACAAGAACATGGGCCTGTGGGGCGGGGTCGATTTGATAACGACAGGCTCGGTCACAGTGCGTTCGCCGCTGGCCGTCACGCATTTTCTCAATCAGGCACTCGACACGGCGGAGTTGACCATCTACGTCGAGCTGCATAACTCTACCGATCATGTGGTGAAGGGCCTGGCTTCCGGCACTGCCGCCGACATTCGCTTTGAGCAGCCAGTCGAATTGGCCCCACACGAAGACCGGACTGTCGTCTTTTCACCTGAGCAATTTCCGCAACTGCGCATTCGCAATCCCAAGCCCTGGTGGCCCCGTCAGATGGGCGAGCCGCATCTGGAGCGCCTCACTATAAGTTTCAGCGTGAAAGGCCAGCTTGCCGATGAGCAAAGCGTAGACTTCGGAATTCGCGAGATTACCTCTGAGCTGACGGCCAGCGGCAGTCGTCTCTTCCGCGTTAACGGCAAGCCCATCCTGATTCGCGGCGCGGGTTGGTCGCAGGATATGCTGCTGCGCTCCGATGAGAAGCGCCTGCGCGATCAGTTCCGCCTGGTGAGCGATCTGAACCTGAATACCATTCGCCTGGAAGGCAAGCTCGAAACCGATGAGTTCTTTCATCTAGCCGATCAGCAGGGCATCCTGGTGATGCTGGGCTGGTGCTGTTGCGACCACTGGGAGCACTGGAAAGACTGGACGCCTCAAGACCTGACTATTGCCACCGCCTCGCTCCGCGCGCAGATGCTGCGATTGCGCCATCATGCCAGCCTGCTTGTGTGGCTCAACGGCAGCGACAATCCTCCGCCACCCGACGTGGAGAACGCCTACCTGAAGGTCGAGTCGGGAACTCACTGGCCCAACCCCGTGCTCTCTTCCGCCTCCGCCACGCCAACTACGGTGACAGGCGCAAGCGGCGTGAAGATGACCGGGCCTTACGATTACATTGCGCCCAGCTACTGGTATGTGGACCGGCAACATGGCGGTGCCTATGGTTTCAACACCGAGACCAGCCCCGGACCGGCCATTCCGTCTCTGGCAAGCCGGCAAAAGTTTCTGCCCGACCCCGAGGCATGGCCGCCATCCGAGGCCTGGAGTTATCACAACGGTAGTGGAGATTTCGCCACGCTTCAGGTCTTTAACAAGGCTATGGAAGCCATCTACACCAAGCCACGTTCAGCCGCCGAGTTTGAACGCCTGGCGCAGGCCATGGAGTACGACTCCGAGCGCGCCATGTTCGAGGCCTACAGCAAAAACAAGTACTCCTCCACCGGCGTGATTCAGTGGATGCTCAACAACGCCTGGCCCGCCATGACCTGGCACCTTTACGACTACTACCTTGATGCCGGCGCTGGTTACTTTGCCGTCAAAAAGGCCTGCGAACCGCTGCATATTCAGTACTCCTACGACGACCTCTCCATCGTGGTGGTCAACAGCACTTATGATTCCGCCGCTGGACTCCAGGCCGGCATTCGCGTTTACAACCTGGCAGGGAAGGAAATCTACAGCAACCAGGCAATTGTCAATGCGGCTGCCGACAGCGCGCAACGCGTCTTCTCCATTCCGGAGAGCCTCTATCAAGGCTCCGACCGCATCCTCTTCATCGACTTGACTCTTGCGGACTCCACAGGAGCGGTTGTAAGCCGCAACTTCTACTGGGTACCCACCACGCTCACCACCTTCGATTGGACAAAGACTTACTACACGCACACGCCGGCCGGGCGTCATGAAGATCTTGCCGCGCTGACCAGCCTGCCGCCGTCGAGGGTTACAGCTCGCGCGGAAATCGAAAATACGCCTCGCGGACGCGAACTCCGCCTGCATCTCTACAACTCCTCGGTGGAATTGGCCTTTCAGATCAGCGCCGCCGTTCGCACACCATCAGGCGGACTCATCGCGCCCGTCTTCTGGTCTGACAACTGGATCGAGCTTGTCCCCGGAGAGTCACGCACACTGACCGCGCTTCTGCCCGACACTGCGCCCGCCGACCCCGTCGTGCAAATTGCCGGCTGGAACATCGCTTCAGAAACCATCGCCCCCACGGCTGCCGTCGCGGCACAGTAAGGACACGCATGGCAGCCGCCGCGGAAAATACACAACCAAAATCCATCAGCCTCCATCGCACGCTCGGGCTGTGGAACCTCATCATCATCGGCATGGTCATCATCCAACCGACTGCGCCCATGGGCATCTATGGCGTTATCAGCAACAAGGCCCATGGCCACGTGGTCACCACCATACTGCTCGCCATGATCGCCATGCTCTTTACCGCCATCAGCTATGGCCGCATGGCGCGCGTCTATCCCAGCGCCGGGTCGGCTTACACTTACGTCGGCCAGGAGTTGCACTCCTCCCTCGGCTACGTAGTCGGCTGGGGCATGGTGATGGATTATCTGATCAATCCGCTCATCTGCACGGCCTTCTGCGCCAAGGCCGCCATGAACATCCACCCCGGCCTATCTTTTTTCGTCTGGATTCTTTTCTTTGCGGCCTTCTTCACCTGGATGAACCTGCGCGGCATCAGGACCTCGGCGCAGATGAATGAGGCCATCTGCGCCGGCATGGTGGTCGTTGTGCTGCTATTTTTGGCCTGCGTCGTCCGTACAGTCTGGCAGATGCACCACGATCCCGGCTACTTTACTCATCCCTTCTACGATCCGGCCAGCTTTCATCTATCCAGCATCTTTGCCGGCACCTCGGTTGCCGTGCTCACTTACATCGGCTTCGACGCCATCTCCACCTTCTCTGAAGAGGTCCGCAATCCCCGCCGCAACATCCTGCTGGCCACGGTTATAGTCTGCCTCATCACCGGCCTGCTCTCCGGCCTGGAGGTATACGCCGCGCAACTCATCTGGGGATCCACGCCCTTCTCCAGCGACAACGTCGAGTCGGCTTTTGCCCTGGTCAGCGGCAAGGCTGGCGGAGTCGTGCTCTTCCAGATCATCAACTTTACCCTGCTCATCGCCAACATGGGTTCTGGAATGGGCTCGCAACTGGCCGCCGGACGCCTTCTTTACGGCATGGGCCGGGGCAATGCGCTTCCCCGGTCGTTTTTCGGCGCCATCGAACCCAAACGCCGCATTCCCCGCAACAATATTTTGGCTGTCGGAGCTTTTGCGCTGGCCGGAGCCGGCCTGATGGAGTTTTTCGCCAGCCGCCTGGGTGGAGGCGCATACGAAATCGGCGCTCAATGCCTTAACTTCGGCGCTTTTATCGCTTTCATGGGCGTGAATGCCGCAGCCTTCGCCCATCATTGGCGGCAGCCAAATCGCCGCAGTTTCAGCGGTTTCCTGGCGCCTGCCATGGGATTCTGCATCTGCGCCTTCATCTGGGCCAATCTCAGCATTAAGGCCTTGGTTCTGGGCGCCGTATGGATGGCTGCCGGCATTACTTATGGGGCAATTCGCACCCGCGGCTTCCGGGCTGAGCTGGTCACTTTCGAGGTCCCTTCGGACCTGGAGTAACCACCAACAGGCCATTTTTCGGGCGATTTTTATCTGATGTTGACCGTTTCCAGATACAATTAAAAAATGGGAACAGATGCGATGCTAATCAGCTCGACGACGCCAGTTCCGGCCGCCGCCCATAAAGTAGATAGGCATAAAGACCAGGCCTCACAGCTTCAGGAACTGACCACCGAGAGCCAGAATGAAGCCTCTCAAGGCTTTGACACCAAGTCCGCGCTCGATATCGCCCGCATTATCAACCACGAGGATGCCAAGGTAGCCTCAGCGGTCAAAAAAGCCATTCCCGAGATCGCGCTGGTCATCGACCAGGTGTCCCGCAGCCTGCGAGACGGCGGCCGGCTGATCTACATCGGAGCCGGTTCCAGCGGGCGGATTGCGGCGCTGGACGCTGCCGAGTGCCCGCCATCCTATTCGACCGCCCCCGGACAAGTGCAGTACATCATGGCCGGCGGACCCAAGGCTCTTGCCTCGGCCGTCGAGGTGAACGAAGATTCTGAAGAACTGGGCCAGCGGGACATCGCCCGCCGCCGTCCCACCCGCAAGGACGTTATCATCGGTGTCTCCGCTTCCGGCCGCACCCCCTACGTGGTGGCCGCCGTGGCCTATGCCCGCGCCCGCGGAGCACACACCGCCGCCGTCACCTGCAACCAGGGAACTCCGCTGGCAGCGGTGGCTGAAACCGTCATCCTTGCCGACGTGGGCCCCGAGGTCATCTCTGGCTCCACGCGCATGAAGGCCGGCAGCGCCCAGAAGATGATTCTCAACACCATCACCACCGGCGCCATGACCCGGCTCGGCTATGTGTACGAAAACCTGATGGTCAACGTCCACATGCAGAACTCCAAGCTGGTGGAACGCGGCATCCGCCTCCTGATGCGCGCCTGCCAGATCGACCGCGCAACCGCCGTCGAAACCATCAAGTGCGCCGGCCGCAGCGTCCCCGTTGCCCTGGTCATGCTCAAGGCCAAGGTCGACAAGCCGGAGGCCGTCCGCCGCCTGGCAAAATCTGACGGCAACGTCCGCCTGGCCATCGAGGACAATGTGCTGGAGCTGTAGGCGAGGGCATAACGCAGGCTAGTTTGGAATCTTTCCGTGCAAGCTCCGCCGCTTCCCTACCCCACCCACCGACTCAATTTACACTAGAAAACCAGGGGCATCTCGGCATTCCCAGGAGCATTTCGGCAAGTATGGATAAATTTGTCATTCGCGGCGGCAACCCGCTGGTAGGCACGATTCGCGTCTCCGGCGCCAAGAACTCGGCGCTGCCCTGCATGGCGGCGGCGATTCTCACCGAGGAAGAGATTATCCTCGATAACATTCCCCAGGTGTGGGACATCTCGACCCAGCAGCGGCTGCTCTCGTCCATGGGCGCGGAGGTCAAGCCGGGCGAGACGCCCAACAGCATCACCATCAGTTGCCGCACGCTCTCCCATCCCGTGGCAAAATACGAAATCGTGAAGACCATGCGCGCCAGCTCTCTGGTGCTTGGTCCGCTCATTGCCCGCTCTGGAAGGTCGCGCGTGGCCATGCCGGGCGGATGCGCCATCGGCGGCCGGCCCATCGATCTGCACATCAAGGGCCTGGAGAAGATGGGCGTTCGCATCACTCAGGAGCACGGCTATCTGGATGCGCGCGCGGAGCGATTGCACGGCGCACACATGCTCTTCGACAGAATCACCGTCACCGGCACGGAAGATTTGTTGATGGCCGCCGTACTGGCCGAGGGCGAAACGCTGATGGAGAACTGCGCGCGCGAGCCCGAGGTCTCCGACCTGGCCGCGCTGCTAACCGCCATGGGCGCAAAAATCGAAGGCGCGGGCACATCCACCATTCGCGTGCAGGGAGTCAGCCGGTTGCATGGAGCGCGCTATCGCATCAACCCCGACCGCATTGAGGCCGGCACATTCCTGGTGGCCGGCGCCATCACCGGCGGCGACTTGACGGTGGCTGATTGCAACCCCGATCACCTGAGCGCCGTAATGAACAAACTTCAGGAAGCCGGTGCTCGCGTGGAGATTCTCGGCGCCGATTCAGTGCGCGTGCGTTCCGGCGGCAAGCTGCGCGCCGCCGACATCTCCACTGAGGAATATCCGGGCTTTCCCACCGACATGCAGGCGCAATACATGGCGTTGGCCACCCAGGCCGAGGGCGTCAGCGCGATTCAGGAGAACATTTTCGAGAATCGCTTCATGCACGTGCAGGAACTGGCGCGGATGGGCGCGAATATTAAAGTAGAAGGCCGCACAGCCACGGTGCGCGGACCGGCGAAGCTCTCTGCAGCGGCCGTCATGTGCTCGGACCTGCGGGCTTCTGCATCGCTGGTACTGGCCGCGCTGGTAGCTGACGGCGAGTCCATCCTGGACCGCGTTTATCACATCGACCGCGGCTATGAGCACATTGAGGAGAAGCTGGCCGGCGTGGGCGCTCAGATTCACCGCATGGGTAACGTCTTTGCTCCCAAAAGCGAAGAGACAGCCGCAAAATAAATGCCTGACGCCTATTTCCCATGAACGGAAAGATCGTTGTTCGCGCACAAGAAAAGGCCCGGAGAGCGTCCGGGCCTTTCACTCATTCACTACTTCACTCATTCACTTCATAAAACTATCCGCGTCCACCACCACCAGAGCGGCGGCGACGACGGCGGTTCTTGTTGTCGGGCCTTGGCCTACCAGCGCCGGCCGGTTGTCCAGCTACTGGAACTGGCGCACCATCGATGCGGTTGAAGTTCGGCTCGCTCTCCTCGTCAAACTCCTCGCCACCCACCTCTTCAAAGTCGTCTCCGCCTTCGATCAGGATGGTGCTCTGGTTTGACTTGGGCTGGCGCTCGTCGAACTCATTGCGCGGCCTGGGCGGTGCAACCGGCGCGGCATGAGAAGCGGGGGCGGAAACCTCCGCCTCTTCTGCTTCAGCCGGAACCGGAGCCGGCTGGCCCAGCTTGGCCTTCAGTTCCTTAATCAGCGCCTTGCGGCTAAGCTTGATGCGGTTGCCTTCGATGGCCAGAACCTTGACCATCACCTGGTCGCCCTCGCTGAGCTCATCCTTGACTTCCTTCACGCGGTGCTCTGCGATCTCGGAAATGTGCAGCAGGCCATCGGTGCCGGGGAAGAGCTCGACAAACGCGCCGAACTCCGCCAGCCGCACCACCTTGCCCTGGTAAACCTTGCCCACTTCCGGCACGGCGGTGAGGTTGCCGATCATCTCCAGCGCCTTCTTCAGGCCATCTGCGTCGCAGGAGGCAACGTTGACCCGGCCAGTGTCGTCCACATCAATCTTGGCGCCGGTCTGCTCGATGATGCTGCGGATGGTTGCGCCGCCCTTTCCGATCAGATCGCGAATCTTGTCGGTCGGGATCATGACGGTTTCGATGCGCGGCGCGTACTGCGAGCGCTCGGTGCGCGGCCTGTCCAGCGCGGCGTCCATCTTGTCCAGCAAGAAGAGACGGCCCCTGCGCGCCTGCTCCATCGCCTGCGAGAGAATCTCGTGGGTCAGGCCGCCGATCTTGATGTCCATTTGCAGCGCGGTAATACCCTTGCGCGTTCCGGCTACCTTGAAGTCCATGTCGCCGTAGTGGTCTTCAGCGCCGGCGATGTCGGTCAGGATGGCGTAGTCGTCACCCTCCTTGACCAGGCCCATCGCTACGCCGGCTACAGCTCCCTTGAGAGCAATGCCGGAATCAAACAGCGCCAGGCTCGCGCCACAAACCGTGGCCATCGACGAAGAGCCATTGGACTCCAGAATGTCACTGACAATACGGATGGTGTAAGGTGACTCTTCCGGCGAGGGCAGAACCGCGGTAATGGCGCGCTCCGCCAGCGCTCCGTGGCCAATCTCACGCCGGCCTGTGCCGGTCATGCGGCCTGTTTCGCCAACGCAGAAGGGCGGAAAGTTGTAGTGCAGCATGAAGGGCTTCTTCTTCTCGCCCTCATAGCTCTCCAGCCGCTGTCCGTCGTCGGTTGTGCCCAGCGTGGCCGTTACCAGTGCTTGCGTTTCGCCGCGCGTGAACAGCGCCGAGCCGTGCACGCGAGGCAGCACGCTGGTCTCAATGGTAATCGGTCGAATTTCGTCAAAGAGCCGCCGGTCAGGCCGGATGCGCTCTTTGGTCACCTGCTCGCGGAAGATCTGCTCTCTCAGTTTCTCGTAGTAGTGAGCCAGCTTCTTTTTGGCGACGGGGTCGTCGGCGGGCAACTCGGCGACCAGCTCGTCCTTGATCGCTTTGATCAGATTCTGGCTTTCCAGCTTGGGGTGCGTCTGGGTGTCCAGCGCGTCCTTGAGCCGGTCTCCGATCTTGGCCTTGAGCTCCGCATAGTAAACCTCGTCGAACTCAGGAGGTGTAAAGGCCCGCTTTGGCTTGCCGGCCAGTGCCACCAGCTCCTCGATGGCGGCGACGATCTTCTTGACCTCTGCGTGGCCAAACTCGATGGCCGCCAGGATGGTCTCTTCAGACTCTTCCTTGGCGCCCGACTCGATCATCACGATGCCGTCCTTGTGGCCGGCGACCATGATGTTGACCGTGGTGGCGGCGCGCTCGGCATAGGTGGGATTGACAACGAACTGGCCTTCCACGCGGCCCACGCGCACCGCGCCCACCGTGGCGCCAAAGGGAATGTCAGAGAGCGCCAGCGCGCAGGCGGCGGCGTTGATGCCCACCACGTCCGGATCGTTCTCCTTGTCGGCGGAGAAGACCAGGGCAATAAGCTGCGTCTCGTTGCGGAAGCCCTCGGGAAAGAGCGGGCGCAGGGGGCGGTCGATCTGGCGGCAGGTCAGCACCTCTTTTTCGCTGGGCCGGCCTTCGCGCTTGATGAAGCCGCCGGGAATGCGTCCGCCGGCGTAAGTGTATTCGCGGTAATCCACGGTAAGGGGGAAAAAGTCAATGCCTTCCCGGGGTTCGGGAGAGGCCACGGCGGTGGCCAGAACGACGGTTTCGCCGGTGCTCACCAATGCGGCGCCAGAGGCCTGCTTGGCCATGCGCCCCGTTTCAAAAACCAGCCGCTTGCCACCGGCAAGCTCGACTGCTACTTCATGCTTAGACATACTACGAGTCCTCGTTTCATTGTGTGTTCGCTTGGGAATCTTGTGTTGGGAAGGCGCCGGAGAGTAAATTCAAGACCGCGCTCAGCCCATAGCTGTGCGCCGTCCCTGGCTGCAGGTCGCGTTCGCCAAGTACACCATGGCCCCAGGTCCTGTGTAGAACGGGGGCCGTGACCAATCTTCGGTCTGGGCGCTTCCGGGTCAATGTAGGCTTTCTGGGCCGGCTCTCTGGCTACTTGCGGATACCGAGTTTGCCGATGACGTCGCGGTAGCGATCGGTATCGTGCGTCTTCAGGTAGTCCAAAAGGCGGCGGCGTTTGCTGACCAACTGCAAAAGACCGCGCCGGGAAGCGTGGTCCTTGATGTGCGTCTTAAAGTGTTCGGTCAGTTCGCTGATGCGCGCACTCAGAATCGCGATCTGGACCTCCGGCGAACCGGTGTCCTTCTCGTGGGTGCGGAAGTTTTCAATCAGGGTTGTTTTCTTTTGAGTCGCCAGCACGGCGTTTGTTGCTCCTCTTGTCTTCTCAGTCCACTCTCAGGTGTCTATTGTGAGATTACCACGAATCAGCCCAGTAGCGCCATTTCTGGCCCTGACGAATTCTGCTGGAACCAGAGTGGCAACCCCATCCGGTCAGCGCATCCCAAAACGAAAGTGCCGGTTGCCGAAATTCTCAGGATCACCGTAGCATCAGTCACCTGCGCCTCCAACTACTGCTCCGCTTCCATCCAGTAGTTCGCCCGCGCCACGATCCGCGCGCCGTAATCCTGCGCCAGACGAACCCGTATGGTATGCAGGCCGGGGGTGAGATCGGAGGGACTGAAGGTAATCAGGTAGCGGTTGCGGGCGTGCTGGGCCGACTCTACAACCCTTCTTTCAAAAGCTTTGTCTCCGGTGAAGACGTGGTACTCGCCCCCGCTCATGTGGGCAATCTCTTTGGTCACATTCTTCTTGAAGGCCTGCACCAGCATGAACAGCGACGAGATCATGTTCATCGTCCGGTCCTCGCCTGAATCCCTGATGTCGTGGCTGAGCTCGGCGCGCGCCGGCGTGAACGAAACACTGAGCACCAGCACGTCCGACTGTCCGATCTTCTCAATCAGCTGCGCGGTTTTGGTGTGCTTGCTGCCGTGGTCGCGTTCCTCGCTGATCAGCAGGAGCACGCGGCGATACTCCTTGGGCTGGGTTTCAAGCAGATCAACGGCGTAGCTGACCGAATCGAGAATTGCGTCGCCGCCATCGCCCGGTTCCAGATGCTTGAGAGCTGTGTTCACCTCCTCGCTGGAGTGTGTGAAGTCGCGGATGAGATGAGGCTTCGAGTCAAAGCCTACAAGCGCCGCCTGTCCCTTGCCGTCGGAAAGGAACAAGTCGAGCAGTGGCCCCAGCTTGGCCAGCTTGTTGAATTCGAGCACGCTGACGCCGCCCTGCTCGACCTCCACCACCAGCGCCACCGGCGCCGTGTCCAGCTCCTCCTGCACGCGTATCTTCTGCGGCACGCCGTTATCTTCCAGCACAAAATCCTGCGGCTTGAGGCCGTAGACAACGCCCCCGCCGGGTTTTTCCACCAGCGTGGGCACCAGCACCTCGTTGGCCGTCACGCGCAAGGTGGGCGACTCGGAGTGGGCTTTGGGTAGCGGAAGAGGAGGTTCTGCCGGGGGCATCTGCTGCGCGCCGGCAGTTGCGGTAGCCACAAGCCATGCCATGAACATCAAGCAATATAGTTGAAAAATAGCGAATCTCATACAGCGTCAGTTTATAGCGCACAGCGGTCAGTCTACAGTCGCCGACTCCTGGCTCTTAGCGGAAAGCATTTAGCTGCTTTTCCGCACTTCCCGATGCAACCGGCCAATCCAGACCAAATAACTCAGAAACTCCCAGCGG
Organism: Occallatibacter sp.; assembly: GCA_050012015.1. Classification (GTDB taxonomy): domain Bacteria; phylum Acidobacteriota; class Terriglobia; order Terriglobales; family Acidobacteriaceae; genus Telmatobacter. The sequence continues at coordinate 780,503 of JBEKHZ010000001.1, forward strand.
GAGCTCCAGAGAAAGCCCAGCACATCCCTTGACGTCAGCGTCTCCGCTCGCTTGCCGCTGTATGTCTCCACCCTCCAACGCAGATACTCGCTTCTCCACGGAGCCAGCCGGTGGCCGCGCGTTGCATTCCACAGAAAACGAAGCTGAGCGATCATAAAGAGTGCCTTGCCTTGAGTATAGACGGCGAAGCGAGGACGCGTTGAAGTGCAATCGGTCGCGCAAGCGTCGCCCGCCTGGACAGCCTACCCTGAACGTAGTCGAAGGGGCCAGTCCCCGCAAGTAGTTATACCGGTAGCTTGCTGAACAAGTCATTTTGACTAGAATTCAGTTGGGCAATCACGCTGATGAGCGCCGTCTGCTGGGCTTCGGTCTGTGCAAGCTGTGTGGAGATGGTGGGAATATCGGCCTGCATCAGGTCGGTCTGCGCGGTGGTCAGTTGGGACTGCACATTGCTCACTGCGTCGGAAGCGGCGGTAACTTGGGTCATGGAGTTATCGATAGTCACACGTTGCTGGGAAACGTAGTTCAGCGCTGCGCCCAATGCCTCGGTATCTTTCACCGCCTGGGTGGTGTCAACCGTGCCACTGGAATAATCGGCAACCAGGGCATTGAGAGACCCAAAGACGCTGTTGGACGCCGTGCCCAGAAAAATCTGGTCGCCCGGCACGTTCAACTGGATCTTTTGCCCATTGGGCGTATGAAGATAATTGACGTTTTCATCGCCGTTGTAAGTGGTCGTTGACGGCGTTGTTGCCGTCGAAGTGGCGAAGGGTGCCGTTGCAGTCTGGCCGCCGGCAAAGATGTACTGGCCCTGATAACTGGTATTGGCCAGCGATGTTACCTCATTCAGAATGCCGGCAATTTGATTCCCAACCGACATGACGTCGCTCGGGTTCATGGTGCCGTTATTGGCGCTGGTAGCCAGCGAAATGGCCTGCGTAAGCTGGGTAACCACGCTGCCCAGAGCCGAATCGGCCACCTGTAACTGGCCCGTAACCAGGTTCGCGCTTTGCGTGAAGGAATCATCCTGCTGCATCTGGTTGAGCAGCAGAACATTCTCCCCCGATGCCACCGGATCCTGGCTCAGGGAGGTCACGCGCACCCCACTCGACAGTTCAGAGGTCAACTGCTGCTCACTCGCCTGAGCCTGATCCAGCGAACTCACCAGATTTGCCGTGTAAAAGGGATCCACTCGCATCGCATTCCTCCGGTAACAACAGGGAATAGTAGAGACCATTGCGGCAATCGGCGGCGTGACAAGGAAAAAGTCTCACATTTTTAGCATTGCAGTACATCGAGCCTGAACGGAAAGCTGCTCCTGCAACCTGCTCCCTTCCACTGTTCCCTATTCCCTTTTCCCTGTCTTTAAGACACCGCCGTTTGATCTCCCAGGTTCAAAGCCGCGGCCATAACCGTGTTCAACATCGCAAACACCTGCGAAGCCGCCTGATAACTACGCTCGAACGTCGTCAGTAATGAGGCCTCGTCATTCAGATTCACGCCGCTCAACGCATTGTCCTGCGTCTGCAGTTGGGTCACTGACGCATTCTGCGCCGTATTTTCCGTTTGCACGCCGGAGACCGTCGAGCCCAGCCTGGCCACAAAGCTCGAGTAGTAGTTGGTCGGCGTCTGGCCACTCACAATCGCTTGATTGGCCATGGCGGCCATAGCCACGGCATTCGAATTGTCGCCTGTTCCATCTCCCGCGCCGGCGGCGGCTATCTGGTTCGGATCGGTCATCACAACGCTCATGCTGGCCGCGCTGCCTGTCACCACTGTCGGTTGACTGAAGATGTAGAGCGGACTGGCCGCCGTACCGGTGACTCCATCCAGATCTGTCCCCGCGTTGTTCTGTGTGTTAATCTCCGTGGATACGCTGTAGGCCAGTTGATCGAGCGAGTTGAGCGCGCCGGGAACGTCCTGGTCGCGAGCCGTTAGATAACCGCCCAGCGAACCGCCGCCTTTAGCCAACTCCGAGGTGACATCCGTATTGCCCACAAAAAAATCGGTTGCCCCGTTCACCGTGCCGGTGGTCAACTGGTAGCTCGTTCCCCCGGAGAGCAATAACTGGCCGGAGGTGGTGGTGATCGCCAGGCCATTGTTTTCGGTTGTAATCTGATTGATACCGATCAACTGCGAAAGCTGGCTCAGGTCGTTCTGGCGCTGGTCTTCGAGCGTTCCCGCGTCGGCGTTGGGAGAGATGGTCTGAATCTGCTGATTGAGCTGCGTAATGGCTGAGGTCAGGGAGTTCACCTGGCTGGTCACCCCTGCTGCCTCCTGGTCCAGAGCCAACCTCTGTGAGTTCAGGCTGGCCGCCGCATTGGAGACGTCCCCGGCCAGCGTGCCCGCCGTCGAAAGCACGCTCTGGCGCAGCGCGTTATCGGTAGGATTGGCCTCAAGCGATGAAAACGAGTTGAAGAATTTGGTAATGTCGCTGCCGATGTCTCCGGCGGTTGAACTGGACGATCCCGAGTCCGGCGTGAACAGGGCCTGAAGCGTATTGAGCGCCGTCAGCCGCGAGCCGGAGGCCGAAGCCAGTTGCTGCTGCTGATCCAGACGCGACGTCAGCACACGATCCCGCTCGGAAGTCGAGCCGGTCTCGGTCACCCCCTGCCCGATCGTAACTCCGTCGATGTTGAGCGGCTGGTTCTCCTGCCACTTGGGCGTCTCTTTCGTGTAACCGGGGGTATTGGCATTGGCCACGTTGTTGGCTACAACATTCAGCGCTTGCTGATCGGCGTCCAGTGCCTGCGACACGATGCTCAATGCGGAGTTAATTGTCCCCATGCCCGCTCTCCGTTCGCAACCATCCTGACGCCGACGGTTCGCGATACTCCAACCGCCCCGCGCGCAATTCCCGCAGCCGGTTCATCACATTCAGGTTGGCACGCGTCACTTCCAGCACTCTGGCGAATACCGCCATATCTCCTTCGGCCTCTTTGCATTCCAGAACCAGCGCCGTGCGATCGGCCGCATCCCCATGCAAAAGATCGCGATCTGTCAGATCGCGGTTCAAGGCCTGACAAGACAGCGCCAACTCCTCCAGCCGGTCCGCATCCAGCCGCGCCAACGCCCGTGAAGCCTCAGCAACCAGCTCCTTCAGTTTCGGACGCACGCGGCACTCTCCCATCTCCTGCAACTTAATCACTCCTTAAATTACGACTGGCCGCCCAGCATCGAATCCACAACCTTCGTGGCCACATCCGCTGCGGAGACGTTGTAGGTTCCCGCCGCCAGTGCCGCCTGAATGCTGGCCACCTTGTCCATGCGGACCCCCGAGTCGCCGGCCGTCTGAGAGACCTCGCTCCCCGCGCTGCTGAATGTTGCCCGATCACTGCTCAGCGCGCTTCCGCCCGCCGTGGCGCCGCTCTTCGGCTGGGCCGTTGTGGCCGGTTCGGGCGCGGGTGTTCCCAATAGTGACTTCAATCCTTCAAGACTGCTGCGAATATCCATAACTCATGACTCCTTGCCAAATTCATCGGCATCACGGCTAATCACTTTAGTCATTTGTAGGTTTTCATGCCGGTATTACCGTGCAAATTCCCAGTTACTTGAGCGGCTACCTGTGTGTTACCTTTCGGCGTAAGCTGCCTCACAATGCTTGTCGCAATCCCAAACCCTCCATGCTCGCTCAGTCCCCGTCCCAATGCCTCTGAGGCGAACGCTCCCAGCGCCCCGCCCGAGCCTGTAGCCGTGTCGCCATCCTCTCCGTCCAGTCCATTTCCGCTGGTCATAGGCTTCAATAACTCCTGCATCATCTGCGCCTCAAACTCCTCAGCCGCCTTCACCAGCCGAGGCTGCGTCGTGGCTGATGACGAGGCAGTCCCCATTGCCCCCGTAGCCCCCATAGCCCCCATAGCCCCCATACACGCCGACGTCGCTGCAATCGAATGCATCAAAGTACCTCCAGATCGGCCTCCAGTGCGCCGGCCTCCTTCATGGCCTGCAAAATCGAGATCACATCCCGCGCACCCGCCCCTGTCCGTTGCAATTCCTGGACCAGATCCTCAACCGTAGCTCCTTCTTTCAGATCGATGCGGTTGACCGGCTTGTCTGTGGCCTGCACCGTCGTCTGCTGAACCACCTGTGTCGTTCCTCCCGTCGAAAGGGGATTGGGCTGCGAGACCTCCGTTCGGGAGATTACATTGATGCTCAGCCCTCCATGCAGAATCGAAACCGGCTGCAGCCGCACTGTGCCTCCGATTACCACCGTCCCGGTGCGCTCGTTGACCACCACCCGTGCCCGTGGATATACCTCAACCTCGACGCCCTCCACCTTGTCCAGCAGCGAGGCCATCTCCTCATCCGGAGCCGGTGTTACCTCCACCCGGCGGCTGTCAATTACGCGCGCCCGCTTGGCGCCCAGAGTCTTGTCAATCGACTCCGCCATCCGCTCGGCAGTATGGAAATCCGCATCGTTTAGCACTACGCTGACCACGCGCATCTGTTTCAGATCAAAAGGCACCGCCCGTTCCACCAGCGCTCCTCCGGGAACCCGCCCCGTGGTCGGATGGTTTGACATCTTGGTATTGCCTCCGCCGGTGGCCATGTATCCGCCCAGCACCAGCGACCCCTGAGCCTGCGCGTAGATCTGCCCATCCGGACCGTAGAGCGGCGTCATCAGCAGAATGCCTCCCTCCAACGATCGCGCATCTCCCGCCGAGGAAACGGTAATGTCCACCTTGTAGCCGGGGCGGCTGAAAGGTGGCAGAGTGGCCACAACAAAAACAGCCGCCATATTCTTAACCTGCATGTTGCTGGCGCTGTTGGCCCCTGTCTGAGGAACGGTGATGCCCATCCGCTCCAGCGCCGAGATAAGCGTCTGCGCCGGAAAAACCGTCTGCGAACTGTCCCCGGTGCCTCTGAGTCCCACCACCAGCCCGTAGCCTACCAGTTGATTGTCCCGAATCCCTTCGATGGTCGCTACGTCCTTGATCCGCGCCAGGTGCGCCGCCGTTTCGGAGTGGACCGGAGTCCCAAACAGCATTGAAGCCAACAGCAGCGCCACAGCCAGCGCAACCCACCACCAGAAGCTCGCGCCCCTGTCGTGCTCCACCGTTCTCCCGCTCGCAACGCGCATTTCTATTCCCTGTTCCCCAGTCCTTGACCACTGACAACTGATAGCTGTCAAAACACCAGCAGCTTCTCCAGGAAGCGCACAATGGGGTTTTGCCGGTAAGTGGAGTCGTTCACAATGCCCTTGCCGGTTACTTCCAACTCCAGATCGGTCATGGCCGTCGATTGCACCTGGTTCTGCGCGCTCACATCCTCGGGGCGCACCAGGCCGCGCAGCTTGATCAACTGCGTCTGCTGCGAGAAGGTCAACTGGCGCGTGGCCTGCACCACCAGCATCCCATTAGGCAGTACGTCTACTACTTCGGCTCCAAAGGTCGTCGTCAGGCTGGAACTGGTCGTGCTCTGGCCCTGTGCCGTCAAACCCGAGGCCGCTGTCATTCCCAGCAGGTTCTGCAAGGCGTTCGCGGTCTTGAGCTTGCCGAAGAGCGAAGTCAGCCCTGAGCTGGCGTTCGAGGCGCGGGAGTTCTTTACCTGCCCGTCGGTCGAGGCCGCCAGACTTTCGGTCACCACGATACCCACCACGTCGTGCAGCCGGACCGCTTTGGCGTCGGTACCCAATCGCACCAACCTTCCCTCTGAGCTCCAGATCGATCCCGGCGTCCGTACCTCCGCCGCCTGCTGTGCCCGCACTCTCTCGATGTAGGACTTGAGCGCCGCCTCGGGCGGAGTTGCCTTGCCCGTGATCCCCGGCGCCGTCTTTTTCTTACCGATGGCATGAACAGGCTGAACCGCCGCCAGCGCCACTAGCAGAACTCCGGAGATCAGCAAGCTCACTCTCATGGCCGTATACCTTGAAGCGCCGCGCGGCCGGGCCCCAGAGCTATGGCGCGCACTACATTGCCGCCTATCATCAAACGCACGTTAAATGCGCTACCCGGAGCGGCCGGGTTGAGCGCGCGAGCCTCCAGTACCGCGTCGACTCGCGCCGTGTGCTCCTCGACTATCAGCCGGTCTCCAGTGCGAATGACGGGAAGAAACCGCGCTTCACGTGCCTGCCCCGCCTTCCGCAAGGTTGCGTTGCCGGACGAATTGCGAGGAGCCGCAACCAGTACCAGTCGCCCCGGACCGCCCGGAACATGGTCATTGCGCAGCAGCAGCCACCGATCACCAGTGTGCGGATCATCGATTTCACGCACAATCTCGTCTGATACCTGATTTCCTTTCACCCGCTCCTCACGCGCCGCTCTCTGCACTCCAGCCTGCGTCAGCACTCCAGAAGAGAGCAGAACCTGTGCGCCGGAGTTGGAACCAGCCACGGCAGGCCCTTGAGCGCAAACAGCAAGCGCGGCTCCCAGAGCCAGCACTCCCGCGCCCAACGCCGTTTTTATCCCTATCCTCACGCGCCCCATTCTCTCTAGTCCCTCAGCCCCTAATCCCAAATCCCTAGTCCCGGCTCTACCGGGTCATGTTGTTGACCTGGGAGTACATATCGTCGGCGGCTTTGATCACCTTGGAGTTCGCCTCATAGGCCCGTTGCGCCAGCACCATCTGCACAAACTCCGTGACCACGTCCACATTCGAGTTCTCCAGGTACCCCTGCTGTAGCGTTCCCAGCCCCTCGGTTCCTCCGGGGTTGCCCAGCACCGCATCGCCGGAGCTCAGCGTGGCCTGCAGCAGGTTCGAGCCCATGCTTTCCAGACCTCCGGGGTTAGGAAAGGTTGCCAGTTGAATCTGGCCCAGTTGCGAGGGATTCTGTTGTCCCGGCAAGGTGGCGTTGACCACCCCGTACTGGGTGATGGTGATCGCGGTCGCATTGGGGGGAATCGTAATGGTGGGAATGATCGGGTCGCCATCGGTGGTCACGATGGTGCCCTGGCTGTTCAGGTGGAACTGGCCGGCGCGGGTGTACTCAATGGTTCCATCCGGCCGCTGCACCTGAAAGAACCCTGCGCCTTCGATGGCCACATCCAGCGGGTTTGAGGTCTGGTTCAGCTCGCCCTGCGTCATGATCACCTCTGTGGCCGCCGACTTGGTGCCCAACCCGATTTGCAAGCCCGCCGATACTGTGGACTGGCTCTGCGCCGCCCCCGGCGTCACCAGGTTCTGGTAGACCATGTCCTGAAACTGCAGGCGCAACTGTCGGAATCCGGTGGTTGAGGAGTTGGCCAGATTGTTGGCAATGGTGTCCAGGTTCAACTGCTGCGCGCTCATGCCGCTGGCTGCCGTATATAAGGCTCGAATCATCTTGGCTCCTCTTCAAGAATCGGGTTTTTTTATTCCCTATTCCCTAGTCCCTATTCCCTGCCGTTCACACCTTGGGCAGGTCCTCGGTGGCGATCTTGTTGAACTCGGTGTGGAAGACGGTCAGCGCTCTCTGCATCATCTCCGCTTCGCGCTGCATCAACATCAGGTTCAGCGTCCCGGGAATCACCCCCTGGTTAGCGTTCTCGATAGCGCCCTGGTGGATCGCTGCATTCTTTGATTGCAAAGGTGTAACGCCCTCCGGCGCGCGATAGCGGTTGACGCCCTCAGGAGTTAACTCGGCGCCGGCCGGAAAGGTGTAAACGCCTACCGTGGCCACAACTCCGCCGGCCACTGAGATCGTGCCATCTACGCCTACCGTCACCTCGCCGGGAGGAACGGGAATCGGTTGGCCGCTCGTGGACAGCACCGGATCGCCGGTTTCCGTCACTAATTGTCCGCTGGGGGTGCGATGAAAGCCGCCATCGCGGGTGTATCGCAGGCCGTTCGTAGTCTGCACCTGAAAGAAGCCCTCGCCTTCAATGGCCAGGTCCAGCGGATTGCCGGTCTGTTGGATCACTCCCTGGCTCAGGTTGAGCCGGTCTCCGCCCAGCAGGCCATAGTTGTTCACTGTCCGCCCCAGCTGCGAGTCCTGGGCGTCGGGCCCCATCAGCACTGAGCGAAAGTACTCCTGCTCGGCGCGGTAGCCGGGGGTCTGCGCATTGGCCAGGTTGGTCGCCGCGATGTCCAGAGCCTGGGTGCGCGCCACCAGCCCGGTCATCGCCGCATAGTATCCGCTGTCCATCGGTCGCCCCTCCTCCAGCATGGGAAGGTGTTGCAGGTATAGGACCGGAAGAGACTTGAAAGTGATTAGAAGAGCATCAGAATTGGACAAAACAGGGAATAGTGAACGAGATCAGACAGTAGAAATAAGTAATCTGGGCAGCGCAAGCCTCTAACTGTTAGCCGTCTTCTGTTCCCTGTTCCCGATTCCCTGTTCCCTGCCGGGGTCCCCGGCAACTTGGGGTCCCCAACGAGCGATTTGTGCTCGTTGGGGTGAGGGAAGCGAACTTTGCTCGCTGGGGTGGCTGTTCCCTGTCCTACTGCAGGCCATCGCAGACAATGGTTACGTCAAAGCTGGCGTCGTCGAACGTGAAGGTATGGTGGAGTTTGAACTCGGGGGCTTGCACGTGAATTTTGTAATCCCGCCCGGTAATCACGGCGGGAATCGACAGGCCGCAGTTGGCTGACAGATCCGGCACCTTAGCCTTCCACGCCCCGGCCAGCATATTGCAGATTTCGCCGATCCCGTCCTCGACGGTTTCGTCAACTGTCTCGAATTCCATGCCTGTCATGTGCGCGACGATCTTGATGGCCGTTGAGGCTCCGCTACGGAAGACGCAGGCCCCGCTCAACAGGCCGCCAAAGCCTACCATCGCGGTTACCGATTCCGGCTCGGAGATCTCCACCTGTCCAATGCTGCGCTGGCAGTTGACCCCTAACATCAACCTGAAGACCTCTTCCACACTGGCGTCCAGATTCTTGGGCTCGGAGACCAGATGCATGGATTCCCGCAATGAACATTCCATCGTACGCTCCATATTCTTTTTGCCGCTGTCTTCAGATTTCCCTGGCTATCAACTTTGCCGCAGCGTTCCACTGTCGCGATTCAGCCATGCGCAACCTCACGCCGATGTTTCCCGGGCCTCCCGGCTACGCAGCATTCAACAACGACAACACCCGCTCCTTCACCTGCTCGGCCGTGAATGGCTTGCGAATATAGCTTTTCGCGCCAGCCTGGATAGCCTGCTGGACGAACTCCATACTCGACTCGGTGGTGATCATCACTACGGGAACATCGGGAGCCAGTTTCTGCGCCCTCAACTGACGTAGAAACTCCAGCCCGTCCATCGTGGGCATATTGATGTCGGAGATAATCAGGTCCACCGGCTGGGTTTTCAACAGTTCCAACCCTTCGCTGCCACTGCCGGCTTCGAAGATCACGAGCGATTCCAGGCCCGCTTGGCGGAGCGAACGCTCCACAATTTTGCGCATCACGGAGGAATCGTCCACGATCAGAGCTCGAACTTCACTCATGCCCAGACTCCTCCCCTTGCTCCTCTATCGGCGTATCCGGGTAATCCATGAGAAGCACTCCCTGGTGCCCTTTGGTCGGCTTCAATGCGCCCCGATCGAGCAGATCAGGTCCTGTATCGAGCCGCGCTCCGGTAGCGGTCCGTTTTGCGGCCGCCGCCACATCCTGAGCCACAGGCAATCGTGTACCCTGACCAGCCGGGATTCGACCGGCCGCACCTGTTCGATGGTTTTTGAAAGCGCATGCACCACGGCTTGCTCCGAGACGGCCTCCATCAGCTCTACGGCAGGAAACTTGGCGCTCAGCATGCGGGCGTGCGCCGGGCCGAACTGCGACTCCGGCACCAGTCCGCTCTCCACCCGCAGATCGCTCATCCGCTCCACAGCCAGGGCTACAATAGGGTCCAGCCGGTCCGCAAAGCCAAGGTAGAGAAGCTGCCCGGCAGCTATGCGCAGAGGCAGCGCGCCAAAGGCGTCCACAAACAGCCGGGGCACTAGAACTGCGAGCGCCTCGGCATCGTGATATTCCAAGGTCAGCACCGGGCAACTCCACTGCAGACCCAGCGCCCGTGTCACCAGTTGTTCGCTTAGTCCGTGGTGGCGCACCAGCCATTGGCCCAGCCGCCCGGCCTTGGCCGCCCGCTGCGCTTCCAGCGCGTGATGCAACTGGCTGGAGGTGATCCAACCCTGTTCAAGCATCACCAGGCCGAGCGGAATGCGATGCTGATGACTTTCGCTAGTCTGGCCCCGGGCGTCCAGTTCGCGGCGCACCGCCGCAGCTACCACTGCCGCCGTGCAGGTGGCTGAGCAGCTCCAACTGCCCTCAAAGATTGGCGCCTGGCGGCTGCGCCACAAATGCAGCCAGCCGGTGCCGCAGCCGGGATTGGCGCAAGTGGTAAAGAGGGCGCTCCGCGCTCGGCTGTGCGCTCCCCCGGCTCTGCCGGCCAGCTCTTCCGCGCCTCGGACACCAGCTGTCCGTGGCTCATGCAAGGTTGCCTCCATGAGCACCGGCCTGACCGGCACGGGCAGCTCCCGGCTCTTGACCAAATTCCAGCTCAGAATAGGCATCGGATGCTCTCCAGCCGCTGCCTTGGCGAGGCCACCTCAGTCACCCGCAAACCAAAGTTGCCGTTTACCAGCACCACCTCGCCGCAGGCCACTATTTTGTCGCCGACAATCAGGTCCACCGGGTCGGCTACATTGCGGTCCAGTTGCACCACGTCTCCGGGACCAAGATCGAGAATCTCGCCCAGCGGCAACTCCTTGCAGCCAAAGCGCAGCGCAACCTCCATCTCCACATCCATTAACAAGCGAATGCCGGGGCTGAGGCTATCCGACGGCGCCAGCGCGGAGGCATCGGCAGATTGCGCGGCGGGCTGAGTTGCCGGCTGGAGAACGCGCACCTCGTTGCACACCAGAATCGTAAAAACGCGCTCCCCGGACTTCAACTGGAAGGCGTGTGAAACCTTGATCTCCTCGGTAATCTCCTCAAACTTCTCAAACTTCTCAACACGGCAGTTTTTCCCGGTCCTGGCCAACAGTTCCCCGGCAGCGGCATTGGCCACCTCTTTCAGAATCTCGCCCCAGCCAGCCTTCTGATCCACGCCTTCGCCCACCAGCGTTGTTTCCAGAATCGCGGGGTCCAGGACCACGCTGAAGCGGCCTTCCTCGTCCCCGAAGAGGGTAGCGGCAAAACCGAAGGCGCCCGCCGCCAGGGGCGTGGGCAGCGACTCGACCAGCTCTGGCTCTCCGGCCAGAGCCTGGGAAAACAGGGCTGACGCGGCCCCGGTCCAGCACTCAAGATAGCTTTTCATAACTCAGCCTCGATCACCGGCCGCTCCATGCGAGCGGCGCGGTGCGTTCCCTGACGAATGGCCTGCGCCAAAGAGAGCGTCTGGCCGCCAACCCTCCATTCGGACAGGGTGTTGGCGGCCAGGTCCAGGCGCAACACTGTTCCCGGCTCCAGGTTCTCGATGGCGCTGGCCGCCAGCCGCACTGCGGGCAGTTGCAGCGAGGCGCCGAAGCGGATGCGGCGCGCCGCGGCCTCCATGCGCGCCCGCGTTTCTCCCGCATGGTGGCGGCGGGCCCAGTCAGAGCTCAGACGGCGCAAAATGGTATTAGCCACCACCGCGGGAAAGGCCAGGTTGAGCAATCCCGAGCTGTGCGGCATGCGAATCTCAAAGCTCAGGCAGAGGGTCTTTTCCGTGACCGACATGATGCGCGCCACCTGGGTCTGCATCTGCCGGCGCTCGAAGTTGAAGTTCAGCCCCACCGGCTGCCAGGCCGCGGTCAACTCCCGGCAGATGATCTCGACGAGGCTGGCCAAAATCGACTCCTCAATGTCGGTCAGCTCGCGCAGCGCGCCGTCCCGGCCTTCGCCGCCCAGCAGCAGATCGATGATGGGAGGAGCCAGGGCCAGGTCCAGTTGCATCACGGCCAGCGCGCCCAGCGGCTCCATGCGGACAGAGGCTACATAGCTGATCTCGGGAATGCGCAGCAGGAACTCGCTGAACGGAATCTGTTCGGCGGAAACTAGGTTGACCTGAAAACGGGTGCGCAGCCAGGCGGCCAGGTTATGCGTCAGGTTGCGGGCAAACAGGTCGTTCAACATACTGATGGCGCGCAACTGCTCGGACGAAATCTGGCCCGCGGAGGAAAAATTGTAGGCGACGGCCCGGGCCCGCGCCTCGGTCTTCTGAGCCTCGGGCGCGGCGCTGAGCGCTGCCTGAAACAGGGCGTCGATCTCGTTCTGCTTGAGCGTCTTGTCCATCGTTGACTATCCCCTGTCCCCTACTCCCTGGTCCCTATTCCCTATTCCCTACTCTCACCGCCGCGCCCGTTCCGCCGCCTTCGGGGAGCGCGGCCTCTCAAAGGCCCCGCGCGCCGCCAGGTCCTTGAGCGCGCCCCTAAGATGCACCACCGCCGAGGCGTGCACCTGAGAGACTCGCGACTCGACCACCCCCAGCGCCAGGCCGATCTCGTGCATGGTCATCTCCTCGTAGTAGTAGAGACTCATCACCAGACGCTCCCGGTCGGGCAGATTCTGAATGGCCTCGGTCAGCCGTTCTTCCAGTTCGCCCCTCAGGCAGCAAAACAGCGGGTCATCCTCGGGGCGGCTGGGTATATAGGACAGCTCCTCCTCGCCCGAGTCCTCGTTGCGCTCCAGGTGCAGAGTGCCGATCTCCAGGCCCTTCAGATCGCCCAGCAGTTGCTGGTACTCCTCCAGCTCCAGCGTCATCTCCACGGCCACCTCGGCCTCGTCCGGCGCGTGCCCCATCCTGGCCGTCAACGCCCGGATAGCCTCTTCCACCGCGCGGCCCTTCCTGCGCAGCTCGCGCGGACTCCAGTCCAGCGTTCGCAGGCTGTCCAGAATCGCTCCCCGGATGCGGAACTGCGCATAGGAGCGGAACTGGACTTTTTTCCCCGGGTCGAACTTGGAGAAAGCGTCCATCAAGCCGACCACACCGGCTGAGACCAAATCCTCGATGTCCACATGCTGCGGCAACCGCTCGTGAATGCGGCGTGCCAGAAAGCGCACAATTGGCAGGTGCTCAAGCAGCACCCGCTCCTGCTCGCCGGTCAGCACCGGCAACTGCGCGCCTCTGGGAGGATAACCATTTCCTGAAGCGCTTTGCCGTTGCGTCCTTTGTCTCGCAACTGTATTCGTCGCTTCGGTCCCCATCCCCGCCCCTTTTTTTGAAACCTCTAACCTTGCTCCGCTGAATCCCTAGTCCCTGCCTTTTCACCGCACCGTTCCCACCGGGCGCAGGCGAATCTCCGGAGGAATCTCCCCGGCTGCCACCACCGCCAGACGAGGCATCACCGGCTCCAGCCAGCGCTTGACGTGATAACGGGCGGGACTAGGGCATAAAAGCACGGGAAGTGCCGCAGCAGAGGCTGAGGGGATAAGCCGCCTCAAAGAATCGGTTAGACGGCGGAGCACCGGCGTTCCCGGCGTCGCGCCCGCGGATAGCATCCTCTGGCTGGTCTCCGGCGAAAGCGTGGCCAGAATCTCCTCTTCCAGCGCTCCATCGAGCAACAGAACCGGCAGCTGGCCTTCCCCGTCGAGCAGCGGCTGGATCAGCCGCCGGCCCAGCGCCTGGCGCGCGGCCTCCACCAGCGCGACGGTGCTCTTGTTCACCGGCGCGGTCTCCAGCATCGATTCGAGAATCGCGCCCAGGTCGCGGATGGAGACACGCTCGCGCAATAGCTGTTCCAGCACCTTTTGCACCTCGCCCAGGGTGAGCAGCTTGGGCACCAGTTCCTCCAGCAGCTTGGGATGGCTTTCGTTCAGCGCGTCCATCAGGCGCTTGGTCTCGGAGCGGCCCAGCAACTCCCAGGCGTGGTGGCGAATCAGCTCTCCCAGATGGGTGGTGATGACGGTGACCGCATCCACCACCGAGTAGCCGGCGGCGATGGCCTGGTCTTCCAGAGCCGGCTCAATCCAGATGGCGGGCACACCAAAGGCAGGCTCCCGCGCCTCCCTGCCGGCCAGCGGACGCCGGTCGGGATCGCCGCTGACGGCCAATAACAGCGCTCCTTCGGTCTGCCAGCGGCCAATCTCCATGCCGCGCAGCGAAAACAGGTACTCGCGCGGCCTCAGACGCAGATTGTCGCTGATGTGCACCGGCGGAATCAGAAAACCCATCTCCGCGGAGAGATGGCGGCGCAGGGAACGCACCCGGTTCAGCAGTTGCCCGCCCTGCTTCTCATCCACCAGCGGAATCAGCTGGAAGCCAATCTCCAGGGTCAGCTCTTCCAAGCGCAACAGATTGGCCAGATCCGTGCTCTGCGCCTCTCCCGCCTTTTTTTTCTCCACCATCCCCGGCTCGGCTGCCGGAGTTGCCTGCGCGTGGGCCGCCACCCGGCGCCCGGCAAAGAACAGAATGGCTGCTACACCCAGAAACGCCAGCTTGGGCAACCCTGGAATCAGGCACATGGTCGCCGAAACCAGGCTGGCCACATACAACGTGACCGGCTTGGCCAAAAGCTGCTGGCGAATCTCTCCGCCCAGTAACCCGGCCGAGTTCGCTCGGGTCAACGTGATGCCCCCGGCCACCGAGACCAGCAGCGAGGGGATGATGGTGACCAGCCCGTCACCCACCGTCAGCACCGTATAGGTGTGCGCGGCCTCGCCCAGCTCGATGCCCTGCTGCAGGGTGCCGATCAGCAGGCCGGCGATGATGTTGATGCCGGTTATCAGAATCGTGGCCAGGGAATCCCGCTGGTTAAAGCGCGCCGCCCCGTCCATCGCCCCGTAGAACTCGGCCTCGCGGGCAATCGCCTGGCGTCGCCTGCGCGCCTCCTGCTCGTCGATAAGGCCGGCATTCATGTCGGCGTCGATGGCCATCTGCTTGCCCGGCAACGCATCCAGCGTGAAGCGCGCGGTCACCTCTGCGGTGCGCACTGCCCCGTGTGATACCACCAGAAATTGAATCGCGATCAGGGCCAGGAAGATCACGAAGCCGACCACATAGTTGCCCCCCACCACGAATTGGCCGAAGGCTTGGATCACATACCCTGCGGCGGCCGTGCCCTCCTGCCCGTGCAGTAGAATGCGGCGGCTCGAGGCGATGTTCAATGCCAGCCGGAAAAGCGTCAGTAAAAGAAGCAGAGTGGGAAAGACGCTCAGCTCGACGGCCCGGCGGATCTGCACCGCGGAGAGGAAGACGATGATCGAGGCGGCCATCGACAGGGTGAGCAGAATGTCCAGCCCGGCAGCCGGCAAAGGCACCAGCATGACGAAGATTACGCTGATAGTCACCAGCGGCAGCACATATTCGCGCAGCCGCTCGAGGATCGAGCTTGCTGCGGGTATGGCTCTCGTGGGCAAGGCGGTCGAGCTCATTGCGGACCTCCTCGAAATTCAGAGCCGGGCCGCCAGTTTTGGGCCTGCGCCTGCGCTCTGGCCGCCGCCTCGCGGGCGCGCCGCTCACGCATCTCTGCATCGAGGCGCTGGCGGTAGAGATAGGCCAGAATGGCCGCCACCGCGGCATAGAGCTCAACCGGAATCGGCTGGCCAACCTCTACCGAGCGGTAGAGCGAACGAGCCAGCGGCGGGTTCTCGATAATCGGCACCCCCGCCCAGCGAGCTTCGGCCTTGATCTCCTCGGCCAGCAGGTTGCGCCCCTTGGCCACCATCCGCGGCGCTTCCATGGTGGCGAAATCGAAGCTCAGGGCCACCGCATAGTGCGTGGGATTGGTCATCACCACGGCGGCCTTGGCCACGTCGGCCTTCACCTTGCGGCGGCGCGCCGCGCGCTGCAAGTTGCGGATGCGGCCTCGAATTTGCGGGTTGCCCTCGGTCTCCTTGTACTCGTCGCGCAGATCCTCGCGGCTCATCTTCAGCCGCGACTCGCGGCTCTGCCACTCCACCAGGTAGTCGATTACCGACCAGCAGAAGAGCAGCCATGCGGCCGCCAGCAGCAGTCCATAGACCTCCGCGCCCAGCATCTCCAGCCGGGTGGTCGAAAACGGCGGAATGGTCAACTGCCGCCCGATGCGCTGCGCGCAGAAGACTGCCAGCACGCTGGCCGGAATCAGCGATTTACCCAGCCTAGCGGCGGCCCGCAGCGAGAAAAGGTTCTTGAGATTGGAGACTGGGTTGATGCGGTCCAGCTTGAAACTCGCCAACTCGGGATGGAAGTTGACCCCGCCGGTCTGCAAAACGCCCACGCCCAGCGAGCCCGCGGCCACCGCCGCCATCATTACCCCCGGCGGCATAAGAATCTCAAAGGCCAGCTTGCGCAGGGCGTTGAGCGTGGGCAGAATCTCGGCCGGCTCCCAATGGGCGGTAAATCCCAGATTCAGAAAAGCGGCAAAGCTTGTTCGCCAGGCGACCAGAAGATGGCTGCCCAGCGCGCCCAGCACCATCACCCCGGCCAGGGTTCCGGCCGCGGCTGACAGTTCGCGGCTGTGCAGGATGTCGCCTTCCTTGCGCGCCTTCTCGCGCCGGTGCTGGGTTGCCTGTTCGGTGCGCTCTCCGGGCATCGCTCAGCCTCCGATCCGCTGCGACAGCACAGAAACGCTGCCGCCCGCAGGGCCAATCAAGCGCTCCGCCAAATCCAGCAGCCCGCTGAAGCGGGCCTCGATGAAGCGCGGCCACAGGGCCAGACAGCCGGTCAGAATGGCAAAGCCGGTCAGGGTCTTCAGCGGCACGGTCAGCATCATCACCGGCAACTGCGGGCTGAGCTTGCCCAGCAGCGCCACGGCCACCTCCACCAGCATGGTGGCGGCCAGCACCGGCGCGGCCAGCTCCACGGCGGCCAGAAAAACGCCTCCGGCGGCGCGCACAATCTCCAGAGCGCTGGAAGGCGCCAGCGCGAAGCTGCCCAGCGGCGCCGCGTGGAAGCTGCGCACCATCGAGGCCAGCATGATCCGGTCGAGGCCGGCGCAGATCACCACCAGCGTGCCCATCAGTTGAAACAACTCGCCCAGCAACGGCGTCTGGATAGTCGAAGCCGGGTCCAGCAGGTTGACCAGCGAGTAGCTGAACTGCAGGCCCACAATCTGGCCGCCAAAAAGAAGCATTTCGTTGAGCAGAGCGAGTGTAAGCCCGTAGACCAGCCCCACCGCCAGCTCACCCAAAAGAGAAGAGAAACCGAGCGTGATCCGCGCATTGGGCAGCGTGGCCACCAGGGGAGCCAGCAAAAACGCCACAGCTCCCGCAAAGACCGCCTTGGCGCGCATGGGCAACGCCGTCGACGAGAAGAACGGAGCAAAGGCCACCATCCCGCTCACCCGCACCAGGGTCAGCGTCATGGCGCTCAAAAAGCTCGTCCATTCGGGCATCCGCGTCCTCTCGCTGTTCGCTGTTAGCTGTCAGCTGTTCGCTGTTTTCTCACCCCAGATAGCGATGAAAATCCTCGAGCAGCACCCGCGTGTACTCCGCCATCCGGCCCAGAAACCAGGGCATCCCCACCAGCAGAATCATGGCGATGGCGCCTAGCCGCGGCACGCTGGTCAGCGACTGCTCCTGCAAACTCGTCAGGGTCTGAAAGACGCTCAGCACGAAGCTCAGCACGGCCGTGGCCAGCAACAGCGGCGCGGCCAGAATCAGCGCCTCCTTCATCAGTTGGCGCAGCAGCTCGGCAACCAGGTCAGGCGTCATCGGCAATCCTTTCTCGTCCGCCACTACAACGGCTCAAAAGCTCTTCAACAGCGAGTTGGCCAGCAGGTTCCAGCCGTCCACCATCACAAACAGCAGAATCTTCAGCGGCGTCGAGACCACCACCGGCGGCAGTTGGAACATTCCAATCGAGGTGGTGATCGCCGCCGTCACCATGTCGATCAGCAGAAAGGGAAGAAACAGCACCGCGCCGATGGCAAACCCCGCCTTCAGCTCCGAAAGAATGTAGGCCGGCACAACCACGCGCATGGGCAGGTCGTCCGGTTTGTTGGGGCGCGCAATCTGCCCCGCGGCGGTAAACAGCGCCAGGTCCTTCTCCCGCGCATAGTGCAGCAGGAAGTGCTTCACCGGCTGCGCTCCGCGATCGATGGCCTCCCAGCCCGTCACCTCCCCCGCGCGATAGGGCTCAACCGCCTGCTGGTCCACCTGGTTGAGCACCGGCGTCATCAGAAACCAGGTCATCATCAACGCCAGACCCATCAGCGTGGGGTTGGAGGGCGCTGTCTGCGTGCCCAGCGCCTGGCGCAAAAAGTGAAAGACCACCAGCAGCCGCACCAGCGGCGTCATGGCCATCAGAATCGCGGGCAGCAGGGTAATCAGCGTCAGAACAAAGAGAATCGTCCACGGCGTCGAGTCCGAAGGATGCAGCCGCGCATTCAGGTCGGGCAACAGCGGCACGGATGCCGGCGCCGCCATTAGAAAGGCAGCTACCATGAGACCCTCGCGGCAATTCTCGCCGTGGGCCGCGTCGCGCCAGGGACCCGAGCCACTCCGTTCATTGCCGGCCGTGCTCGCTCATCGAGTGCAAAGAAGGCCGGCGCGCCCTCCGGCGAAGTAGCCACCAGAAATCGCCGCCCCTCTGCCTCCACCAGGGCCAGCGACTGGCGCGGGGCCAGCGCAATCCGCTCCACCAGCTCGAGTCTCGGCTGCCTGCGGCCGCCGCCACGCAGCCGTCCCAGCAACCAACCCGCCAAGCCGCCAATCTGCCCGCCCTCCGGCCTAGTCTTCTCGCTTGCTTTCATTCCTCGGCCTCTCCGCGCCTTTTCAGCGACTAGCGTCTCAGTCCTACTCCCTATTCCCTGTTCCCTAGTCCCTGGTCCCTAACCCCTATCTCTCACACCAGCCGGGTCACGCGCACCGCCAACTGCGAATCGACCACTTCAAACTCGCTCCACGCCAGTTGCACGTCGCCGCAGGCCAGCGGCATATCCGTGCCTTGTGCCCATTGCGTCTCTATCACCTGCCCCGGCTCCAGCAAGAGCAGATGGCGCACGCGAAAATCCCGCACCGGCACGGCCACTTCCAGCTCCACCGGCAGCCGCGCCACCGGCGCAGTGAGCTTGATCTTTGCCCCCTCCGGCAGATGCGGCGATACCATCAGCGCCTGTTCGGCAGCATTCACATCCCTTCCCGGCAGATCGGGCGCGCGTGGCGGCGCGCTTGCCGGTTGTGTCGCACTCACCGGCGTCGGCATTGGGTGAACAGAGGCCATCGATGAGAAATCAAGCAGAAAGGTGACCAGAAGCGGTACAGCAGGATTGGGAAGGTTTAAGAATCCCTACCGTATAACCGCCGCTCCGCTCCACGCCATTCAATTGCCACATGCATCGCTGCTACACTGGTAATTGAACCCGTCGCGCGGTTTTCCGGCCCCAGTCTAATTCGTATTAACCCCGGAATCCGCCCGAGAGTGAGGCCACTTCCATGCCGGAATCAAAGGAAACTAACCGTGTCGCCGCCACCAGCCTGCGCCTCAAAATCGGCCTGGCCGAGATGCTCAAAGGCGGCGTCATCATGGACGTGATGAGCGTCGAGCAGGCGCGCATCGCCGAGGAAGCCGGCGCTACTTCGGTCATGGCTCTGGAGCGCGTCCCCGCCATGATTCGTGCCGAGGGCGGCGTCGCCCGCATGGCCCGTCCCGCGCTCATCAAGCAAATCATTCAGGCAGTCTCTATCCCCGTCATGGCCAAGGCCCGCATCGGCCACACCGCCGAGGCGCAAATCCTCCAGGAGCTGGGCGTCGATTTCATCGACGAGAGCGAGGTCCTCACCCCCGCCGACGAGGCCCATCACATCGACAAGCACGCCTTTACCACGCCCTTCGTTTGTGGCGCGCGCAACCTGGGCGAGGCTCTCCGCCGCATCGCCGAAGGAGCGGCCATGATTCGCACCAAGGGCGAGGCCGGCACCGGCGACGTCGTCCATGCCGTGCAGCATATGCGCCAGATTGTCCGCGAGATGCGCGCCCTCACCGTGCTTTCGGAACAGGAACTCTACGCCGCCGCCAAGGAGCATCAGGCACCCTACGAGCTCATCCGAATGGTCGCCCAAACCGGCAAGCTGCCCGTGCCCAACTTCTCCGCCGGCGGCATCGCCACCCCCGCCGATGCGGCTCTCATGATGCAGCTCGGCGCAGAGGCCATCTTCGTCGGCAGCGGCATCTTTATGAAGGAGCGCGCCACGCCTTTGGACGTAGAAAACGATCCTCGCGAACGCGAAGAGGCTGTCAGCCGCGCCAAGGCCATCGTCATCGCCACCACCCACTACAACGACCCCAAAATCCTCGCCGAGGTCGCCGCGCAGGTCACCGGCACGATGAAGGGCCTCGCCGCCGCCGCCATCGAAGAGAAAGACCAGCTCCAAACTCGCGGCTGGTGAGCCACCTGCGGTGGGGCCAAACGCTCGCTTCGCTCGCACAAGCTTTGTTGCTTCCCGTCCTTGTGCCAGAAAAGGCGTGGGATATTGATTTTGGTTCGATCATCTATTCCCGAGAGGCGATTTCTTGTGCCAATGGAGGAGAAGGGACCTTCAAGCACCGGAACGCAGAACCTTCAATGATGACGGCCGAAGGCCTCAGCCTTTTTCAGGTAACGGCTGCAGCAGAACTGCTGGAGTGGCCCTGCCGCGAAACACGGGTTGCCCTCTTCGCCCGAACCAGAGCGTGCCGTCCAACGTATCGTTTCTCATGATCCAACGCGATCACTACATCGATCGATTGCGTACCGCACTGACCGCCCTGGTCGTCGTATTTCACACCGCCATCACTTACGGCGCCATCGGGGGCTGGTTCTGGTATGAAAACCCGCCCTCCACATCCCTCTCCAGTATTCTGCTCACCCTGTTCACCGGCACCAGTCAGACCTACTTCATGGGCCTCTTCTTTCTGCTGGCTGGCTACTTCACGCCCGCCTCGCTGGAACGCAAGGGCTACGCGCGATTTATAGCCGACCGTTTCCTGCGCCTGGGCCTCCCACTCCTGGCATTCGGACTGATTCTCGGTCCGCTCACTGAGGCGATAGTCGCAGCCGCCGAAGGGCGCGGTTTCTGGCTCACCATCCTCCACCTGTGGCAACGCAAGGAGTTCTTCTATGGACAGCTATGGTTTGTGCAGGCACTGTTGATCTTCAGCCTGGGCTACTGCGTCTGGCGTGCGGTTGCCGGCGCGCCACTTGCCCGCTCAGGACACACACCCAGGCCGATTCCGGCATTTCGTTGGTGGCTGGTGAGCGCTCTCGGAGTCGCAGGCGGCGCGCTGGCCATTCGCCAGATCATTCCCCTAGGCCAGTCGGTCTTCGGCATGTTGCTCGGCTACTTTTCCAGCTATATCTTCCTCTTCGCGCTGGGCATCGCCGCTTGGCGTTACGATTGGTTGCGCCAACTGGCCGTGGAGAATGTGCGGCCCTGGATCGTTATACTGGCCGTTGTCTGGCCCATTATGCCTATCGCAACTGCCTTTGTTCACGGATTAAATGGACAGCACAACTCCAGTTTCTCCGGCGGCTTCTCCTGGACCGCAATTCTGTATGCATTATGGGAGCCGTTCGTTGCCTGGGGCTTGATCAGCCTCTGGCTGCTTGTCTTCCGCGCGCACATGAATCGGCCTTCCGCGCTCTGGGCGTGGCTTAACCGCCGTGCCTATGCGGTCTATATCCTGCACCCTCCGGTGCTGGTGGGCATTAGCCTGTTGCTGCACGGCTGGACCGCGCCTGCGCTGGTCAAATTCGCCGTCGTTGGCTTGTTGGCCTGCATCGCAACTTGGTTGGTTGCTGATCCGTTGGTGCGCTTGCCAGGCGTACGACGCGTGGTGTGAAGGATCTAGCCTAGTGTCCCATCCTTCGCTTTTTTCTAGCGAAGCGTGGGAGACCATCCCCGTTCGTTCCCCACGCCGAAGGGGCGGGTGGCGCAGGTCCCCATGAGTAACAAATGAGGGTGCCCCAAGGTCCCTCGCACTTGGGGACCTGGGAGACCACGAACCCCCTGCGTCGGGTGGCCAGGTGGCGGGTGGCGCAGGTCCCCATGAGTAACAAATGAGGGTGCCCCAGGTCCCTCGCACTTGGGGACCTGGGAGACCACGAACCCCATGCGTCGGGTGGCCGGGTGCCCCACCCATAACCCACCAATAATCTGAGGCTGCCCCATCCTTTCGCGTCCTATGCGAAAGTGTGGGAAACCACGAATCCCATGGCGCGCAAGCGCCGCCCGCCTGGACG
This sequence comes from Occallatibacter sp., assembly GCA_050012015.1. Lineage (GTDB taxonomy): Bacteria > Acidobacteriota > Terriglobia > Terriglobales > Acidobacteriaceae > Telmatobacter. The sequence goes on from JBEKHZ010000001.1 coordinate 802,472, forward strand.
GCCAGTCCTTTGCATATAATTACGCCCATTTCCGCCACACTATTCCTATGGCTAATCCAGGCATTACTCAACTCCGCATGGCCGTCGTGAAGGCTCTCACCCAGCCCTCCGCCGAGCGCCGCGCCGACCCCGTCATCGACGCCTCTCCCGGTCCCTCGCCCCTCGACCACCCCGCCATCGCCCTCTGCATGGCCGCCTACGAGCGTGCTCGTCTCTCCGCCCGCAGCCGCCACAAAAGCGAAGACGACTCCAGTCAGGAGGCGCTGGCCGCCTACAAGGCGGCTATGTCCGCCCTCATAAGCCGCCAGAACATCTCCGATTACATCGCCTGTGTCGCCTACGCCAACCTGCGACGCCTGCTCTACGACTCGGACACCGATCACCTGCTCAGCATCGCCCGCACCGCCCGTCTCCTGCACACCGCCCGTTCCGCACCCATACGGAAACCCTCCTCTGGCGCCCATCCTACCCGCTCCGCTCCGGCCTCGCCTGCAACTGCGCAAAACACCATCGAATCGCCGCCACCGGATCCGCAAGCCGTTCATAATTCATGAGTTAGCTCCTCAGTTTGCGAAAAATGCAACAAAAGTTTACCCCATTTTCGCCTTTTATGCAGCAAGCCAAATTCGGTAACAGTCCTGGGATCAATAACATAACCATTTCGCAGTGGCCAAAAAAGGCGAAACCCAGGCGCGGGATTCTCAGTAAAGTTTTCCCCAAATCGCTCGGGAAAAAGCCTAGGCGAATCCGATAACTAGTCTTCTTTCAATAAGTTAGCTAAACTTAACGGGCGATCAAAGGACGAAACCCAAGCGCGGGATTCAACCGGATGTGCCGAATCCTACAGTCCCCAATTCCCCACACCGAAAGCCCGCCCTGAGCCTGTCGAAGGGACCTCTGCCCGGACGGCCAGTCCCCGCACCGCAGGTGCCTTGACCTGGTCATATGACTAGTGATATGACTATATGAATGGAGGTTTACCATGGCTTGGCAGGTCTACGACGCAAAGGCGCGCTTCAGCGAGTTCCTCGACGCCACTCTTAAAGACGGCCCGCAAGTAGTCACTCGCCGCGGCGTCGAAACAGCTGTTCTCGTTCCCATCGACGAGTGGAAACGGCTCAAGGGCTCGGCGCGACCGAATATCAAGGAGATTCTGCTTGATCCAAATGGTCCGCACGACCTCTATATTCCACCACGCCGGAGACTTCGCTTTTCCCCGCCGGATAAGCAGGTATAGCCCATGTACTTGCTCGACACGAATGTGATCTCAGAGTTACGCAGGGCTAGGCCTCATGGTGCGGTTCTGGCTTGGTTTCAGGCTGTGCGTCCCGAAGAGATCGCGATCCCGGCTGTCGTTATCGGAGAGATTCAGGATGGCGCGGAGATAACGCGAAAACAAGATCAACTAAAGGCCGAGGAGATCGAGACTTGGTTGGATTATGTCCTGGCCAACTTCACGGTATTGCCCATGGACGGCCCGATATTTCGTGAATGGGCGCGACTGATGGCAGGCAAGTCGGACGAACTGAGCGGAGACGCCATGATCGCTGCCACAGCCCGCATTCACCACATGATTGTCGTCACCCGCAATGTAAGGGACTTTGATGGACTGGCCGTAGAAGTCTTCAATCCCTTCGGTTATACGCAAGAGGAAAGAAATTGACTCAGGGAACAAAGCCCACCATCGGCGTCTTAGCCATTCAGGGCAACTACGCCAGCCACGCGCAAGCTCTCACCGAGGCCGGCGCGTCACCCGTCGAGGTGCGCAAGCCGGAGCAGTTGGCCAGCTTGGATGGACTTGTTTTGCCCGGCGGCGAATCTACCACCATGCTGAAATTCCTCGATAAGCACAGCTTTTTTGAGGTTTTGCAGGAGTTCTGCCGCACCAGGCCGGTCTTCGGCACCTGTGCGGGAGTGATCCTGATGGCGCGGGAGGTTCTCAACCCCTCGCAGCGCAGCATGGGCGTTCTCGATGCTGTCGTGGAGCGCAATGCCTACGGCCGCCAGATCGACTCCGTCATCGTAACCGCAGAGACCGAGCTCGCCGGAGGGCCGCTGGAAATGGTCTTCATCCGCTCACCGCGCATCAGCCAGATCGGTCCGGGCATCGACGTACTCGCCCGCCGCGAAGGTTTCCCGGTGCTGGTCCGCCAGGGCCGTATCCTGGCAGCAACATTTCATCCCGAGCTCTCACATGACCGGCGCGTTCATCGCCTCTTCGTCGAATCCGTCGCAGCGGCCAGGGGATAACCGGCGAGTGAGGCGTTCGCATGCACTATTTCCATGAGATATGCGGAGATTAGCGTCTCTGGTTTGCGCTGACTTTGAAGCTATAAGTTGCCGGTTTATCGAATATCGAAGATATATACGTCTCCAGTTTTTGTGACACTGGAAAGGTATCACTCATAGGAATTTGCCCGGTCGGCTGAAAACACGTCACTACCCAACATTCTGGTGTACACGCATGACTGTTCCAATGGGGTGAAGCATCTGCGTGCTCGGGCACTATTAGAATAGCTTTGGGATTCGGGCATGGATGTTGTGAGCGCGCAGTATGCGGGCACATCAATCATTTATTCCGAGAACCTGGCGGCGGGACAGTGTTAAGGCGCGATTCAGGTCGTCAACGCGTTGGCAGAACCGGCTCTCTCAGCAACAAAAGCTCGTCGAAGAAGTGACCATTGGATGAGCCGGTCATCCGTCGTGGGCTGTCCCCTGCACACTACGGTCTGCCAATATGAGATAAATCTGAGATAATTGCGGGTAGTCCCCCAAATGAGTGACTGGTAGTTCCAGGCTTCTATGATGGTCCGCTGCGTATAGAATAGGGACCGAACTGAATTGCCGGCCGCCGCGGTGGCCGGCAATTTCATGGAGCGCGCCGGAGACCATCCTGGTCGAGGCCCCCTTCGCCTGGGCTATGGCTCCGGACGTAGATGCCAACGCGGTAGGGATTAAAGGCCATAGGCCGTAGGAGGCCTCGATTATGTCTATATGTCAACACTCGTCTGAAAAGCTTTGGGAACGCTGCAACTCGATCCTGAAGATCCTGAAGTTGTCAGCTCTCCTGGTTCTTGCTTTTTCGCTACGCTGGGCTTGCTGCCAGGCGCCGGCTCTACCCCCCGGTCAAGGGACGGATTTGTCCGTCAACGCCAACGAGGTCTCGCTCGATCTGGTGGTTCACGACAAAAAGAACAGGCCGGTTCTCGACCTGAAGCAGGAACAGATCGCGGTCACCGACGACGGCGTTCCGGTCACGCTCAACAGCTTTCGCCAGGTCAGCAGCCAACAGAAGACCGAGCGTCTGATCACGCTGGTCTTTGATCGGCCGGGCCAGGTGGTGGGCAAAACCCAGGAAACCGACCCGACCTTCATGAAGAGCGCGCGCGATGCAGCCGACAGGCTTCTCAAGATGCTTCCCGAGAGCGGCTTTTCATTCTCGGTTCTGACGGTCGAGGGACGGCTCCGGCTTCAAGTTCCCTTCACCTCCGATCGCAAAGCGATTGAGGAGGCCATAAAAACAGCCACCAAGCCGGTAATCTCCTTGAGCGGCGACACCGCCAGCCAGCCCGAAAAGCAACTCATCGCGGCGGCCCTGACCGGCACTGATCCCTCCGGGAAAGCCGTAAGCGCGAAAGAGCGCGCCCTCGATCTGACCTTGCTTACGGCGCTCACTGACTCGGGCAGGATCACCCAGAATCAACATCTCCGGCCTTTCCTGGCCGGCCTGCTGGCTCTGGCGCAATCCCAGCAACAGATCACGCAAAGAAAGGCGCTGGTCTTTTTCACTTCCTTCCAGGCAAATCGGATCGACTCGCGCACCAGCGATGCCATCAAATCCATCATCGGATCGGCGAATCTAGCTGGGGAGAGCATATATATCGTCGACCTCAACTCTTCTGGTCAAAGTGAAAATCAATTGTCTGTGCGAGACCTCGGGGCATTAAAAATAAACAATGTTCTGACGAGTGGTGCACAGCAATATGGGCAACCCTCGGCACAAGTCAAGTACACAGGATTTATAGAAAATAATCAAGATAATGAAGGTTTGCGACATTTGGCGGAGGAAACGGGTGGCACTTATGTCACCAAAGATAGATTACAACAGATGTTGAAACGAATGATCCAGGACATGACGGCATATTACGTGGCCTCCTATATTCCCCCCATCAAGGAATACGATGGAAAATTCCGTCCCGTCTCCGTCAAGCCCCTCCGGGCAGGACTCAAGATCCGCACGCGGACGGGCTATCTTGCCTTGCCTCCGCGCGTTGGCACTGCCGCAGTTCCACAGCAGTTCGAACTGCCCTTGCTCAAGATTCTCGGCGCATCGCCGTTACCCGCTGATGTGACCTTCCGGACGGCCATCCTGCGGGCAGGTGATACCCCCGACGGCTCGGTTAGTACGCTGGCCATCGAGGTGCCCTTCTCTACTCTGGAGATTCGCGAGGACTCCAGCACAAGCCTCTATTGGGCCAGCCTGTCGATAGTCGCAAATATCAAAGACAAGACAGGCATGGTTATTGAGCGCTTCAGCACCGATATTCCCCGCCACAGGGTAATCAAGAATGCTCAAATGGATAACTTCGGAGCGGTCACCTTCCAGCGCCATTTTCTCGCTCCCGCGGGTCAGTACGTTCTGGAAGTGGCCGTTCTGGACCACAACAGCGGCAGGGCGGGCGCGCGGCGCGTGGAATTCGAGATTCCCAACCCTTCCGGCGCCCCATCGCTGGGCAATATGCTGCTAGTGAGACAGACGGAGCCGTTTCACGCCGAGGATGACCCCGCGGAGCCTCTTCGCCATGGAGACAAGAGAGTGATGCCGAATCTCTCCGGCCAGTTGCCGCCCGGCGCCAAAGACATTTCGGTCTTCTTCACGGCTCACTCGGACCCCCAAACGCCGCAAGCCGCCACGCTCAAGATCCAGGTGTTCAGGAATGGCAAAGCGCTGGGCGGCGCGCCGATGATCTCCCATCAATCCAACGAATCGGAGTTCTCTTCCTACCTGACCAGCTTTGCAATCAACCCTCCTGTAGACGGCCTTTACGAGGTGAAGGCAATCATGGACCAGGGCGGAAAAACCGCGGAAACCAGCACCTCATTCACCCTCGCCGGAGGCCAGCCAGCCACGGAGAATGAAGCGGCTGTGGAAGTCAGTTCGGCAGCTCCACCTCGCCCGGCTGGCCCTCTTGTCATCACCTTCCCCGCAAACCCCCCGCAGCGTCCGGCGCCGGATGAACTTAAGTCCATCCTTGCGGATGCAACTCAGTACGCAATGAACTACAGGGCATCACTGCCCAACTTCATTTGCGAACAGGTGACCAACCGGTCGGTCTATACGGCCAATACGAATGGGACGAAGCAGTGGAAGCACCGGGATAAGTTCACTGAACTCTTAACGTATTTTAATCATGAGGAAAACCGGATCATGCTGGAACTGGAACTCAACGGCTCCACAAGCAACGACGACACGGAATACAAGGGAGGTGTGATGTCGGCCGGAGAGTTCGGGGTTGCTTTCTCAGGCTTGTTTAGCGCCTCCTCTAAGGCTGACTTCCAATGGAAGGAAACCGGCGTGCTGGGAGATGGGACAGTCCAGGTCTTCGACTATCGCGTGCTCCGCGAAAACTCTACTATCACTCTCCGGGTAAGCTCGAATGATGTAGTCACTGTTGGCTACCATGGACAGGTCTTCATCGATAGCGCTACTCGGATGGTTCGCCGCATCACTCAGATACTGGACGATGTGCCGAAAAAGTATCCCATCCAGGCGGCTTCAGTGAGCGTGGACTACGACTATGTCGTAATCAACAATCACGACTACATGCTGCCAATCAGCGAACAAGTTATCACCAGAAAGGGCCGTTGGCAGACGGATCTGAACGAAATCGAGTATCGCAACTTCCATCGCTTTGGCTCCACAGTGAAAATCCTCGATTATTCTCCTATCGCACACCATTGAGGAGAGCCCCGTGTGCCGGCTCTGGAGAACCTCCGCACTAGGCGTCGTTTTGAAGGAGAATGACAGGCTGCCGAATCAGCCTGTCATTCAAGCGAAAGCTCAGGGATCGCCTCTCATGGGTTGAAATCTGAGGATTGTCTGGTTGCGCTCACGGTACGATTGAAGTCCTACATTGAGACGATCTGATCCCGGCTTCCAACTCCCTTCAGTCTGTTGAGCCCTGGCCGCCGAGAGCGGCGGCTGCCCAAACGGCTGACCCGATGTCCCTGCAACTGGCATTCAAGGCCCAAGCGGCTGATCGCTGATCCCTGATCCCTGCTACTCCAGCATCTGCAAATCCAGCGGCTCCTGGAGCAAGTAATTCCTGCCGCTCATGGCTCCCATGGCACGTTTGAGGGCCGAGGGCTTGCACGGCTCGACGGTCATCACAAAAGGCAGCGCGTGTGACGGAAAGCCCGGCTTCTGCACAATGGCGCGAATGTTGATCTGCTCTGTGGCCAGCGCCACGGTGATGTCGGCGATGATTCCCGGCTTGTCGTTGACCATGAAGCGGATGTAATGGGGAACCTCGAACTCGGCGCTCAAGCGCGCCGGAACCGCTGGAACCTCAACTCTCCTTGACCCGTGTGCCAGGGCCAGAAGGTCGCTGACCACGGCTACCGCCGTTGGTTGTCCACCGGCGCCGTGGCCGCTGAAGACCACATCGCCGCCATAGCGGCCGGTAAAGATCACCATGTTCTCCGTGCCGCGCGACCAGGCCAGCGGCGAGTGCAGATCCACCAGCATCGGTCCCACGCTGGCCGCAATCTGCCCGCCGGCGCGGTCGGCGCGCGCCACCTGGCGAATGGTGCATCCCAATTCTCGCGCATAGCTGAAGTCGATGGCGGCAATCGAGGTAATGGGCAGGGGCGTAATCTCCTCCGGGTCTATCTGAACGCGCAGCGCGAGGCGCATGAGAATGGCCAGTTTGGCGCGCGCGTCAAAGCCGCCTACATCCTCGGTGGGATCGGCCTCGGCATATCCCTTGGCCTGCGCCGCCACCAGCACCGGAGCGTATTCAGCGCCCTCTTGCATTCTGCTTAGAATGAAGTTGCACGTGCCGTTCAGAATGCCTTCGATGCGCACGATCTGATCGCCGGCCAGCCCTTGTTCCAGCCCCGGAATCACGGGGATTCCGCCGGCCACAGCGGCGCCGTACTTCAGCTGTCCGCCGCCTGCCGCGGTCAGTTTCTCCAGCTCGACACCCTGGCAGGAGATAAGCTTCTTGTTGGCGGTCACCACGCTCTTGCCGGCGGTGAGCGCCTTGCGCACCCAGACTCCGGCCGGATCGAGGCCGCCAGCCAGCTCCACTACCACGTCCACATTTGAAGCCAGCACCGCATCGGCGTCCTCGCTCCACACCACGCTTGCGGGAACCCAGTCCACGCGTCTTTTCGCCAGGCTACGGACGTAGATGTGGGTCAATTCCAGCTCCTCAGGCCGGGATTCGACCAGAATCCGCGCCACCGAACTGCCCACTGTCCCAAAGCCAAAGAGAGCAATGCGCAGCGGACGCTGAATGCCTTGTTCGACGCGGGAATCTCGCGCGTCTGGGGCCGGAGCCAGTTTAGGCGATGGGGAACGATTGACTTCTGGCACGGGTGCCTCCTCTAAAGAGTGAACCAAGCAGGGATAATCCGATATTACATGAGCAAAATCCTGCCGGGGGTTTTTGCAGATTATTTCCGCGATCGGATTATCATGAGAACCATGAGCGAAATATTTGAAAAACTCAATCTCAAGGATCAGCAGGAGATCCTCGTTTTGCATGCGCCCGAGAGCTTTCAGCCGGAGCTTGCGCGCCTTCCTGTTCTCACCATTCACAACCACATTGAGTCGGTCCCGGAGATCGGCTTCTTCCTGGCGTTTGTCACGCGAAAGAGTGAAGTGAATGCGCTGGCCAATGCAGTGGCCGCGCGCGCCGTCGGCGATGCGATCGTGTGGTTTGCCTATCCCAAGGGCACATCGAAGAAATATGAGTGCGACTTTAACCGTGACACCGGATGGGACGCTCTCAAGGCCGCGGGTTTTGACTCCGTGCGCGCCATCTCCATCGACGAGGATTGGACAGCTCTACGCTTCCGGCGTGTGGAGTACATCAAGCCTCGCGAAAACAATACTAAAAGCGAACTGGTTGCAGCGCCAAAGCTCACTCCACCAGAAAAAGGCCGGGCAAAGCCTCTCCCGCCTTCCCCTCGACGACGGAAGTAAAGACCGAGGTGTTCAGCGGCGGCTCCGGCCCCACGTAGACAGCGCGTGCGCCATGCTGCCGCGCCCAGTGAACGAAGCTGGCCGCGGGATAGACCGAGCCCGAAGTGCCGACGACCACCATCAGCGTTGCGTTTGCGATCTCCTGCTGAATGCGCTCCATCTCCAGCGGAATTTCGCCGAAGAAGACGATGTGCGGGCGCAGCCTTCCGCCGCATGCGCAGCGGCCCACATCGTCCAGACTGCGATAAATCGCATGATCCTCCACCGGCGGCCGGCCGCAATCCCGCTCACAATGCGCTTTGGTCAGCTCGCCGTGCATGTGCAGCAGTCTGCGGGAGCCAGCCCGCTCGTGCAGGTCATCCACATTTTGCGTGCAAAGAAAAAAGCGGTCGCCGAGCTTCTGCTCCAATTCAGCCAGGGCGACGTGCGCCGGATTCGGCCTGGCCTCAGCGCCAGCCTTCCGCCTTCCTGAGTAGAACTCCCATACCTTCCACGGATTGCGCTCCCAGGCCTCCGGCGTGCACACATCCTCAATCCGATTTCCCGCCCACAACCCGTCCGCTGCGCGAAAGGTGGGCAAGCCGCTCTCCGCGCTGATGCCCGCCCCGGTTAATACAAAAACTCGGTCTTCGGCGGCAATCGTAATTTTGCTCATAGTCTTCTTTCCAATGAACTAACAGTTCAGTATTTGTGGTTTCTCATGTCTCAGAATTGAGGTCTAGTGCACCCGGATTCATTCATCCATCATAATCGGATGAGCAATCCGGTACATCCATATTGAAACCAAAGGTTGTAGAAGTAGTGCGGGTGCGGCTTGTAATGGCCGCAACTATTTTCGCCGAACAACGTTGAAATCATCAACAATCCGGAACGCATACGAACTCTCAGGAAGCCCCGGAAACACACCATCACAGGAGGATGTAATTCATGATGAAGAAGATTGCACTGGCATTATTGCTAGCTTTCACACTGTTCCCTGCGGCCACGTTTGCGCAGGTTGTGGTCCGCATTGGCCCACCGCCGCCTATGCATGAAGAGCGTGGCCGGCCACCGGAGCGGGGTTACGTATGGATCAACGGCTATCACCGCTGGGAGGGCGACCACTACGTCTGGACCCCTGGCCGCTGGGAGCGTCCACCCCGTGAACACCAGCGTTGGGTCGCGCACAGATGGGTCCGCCATGGTGATCATTGGGAGATGCAGGAAGGACACTGGCGGTAGATTGCACTTTCAACCAGGAAAAAAGCGGGGCGCGAGCCCCGCTTTTTTTGACTCGGCGATCAGGCAGTTAGCCCCACCGCAGGTGACTTAGCTGATTTCGATTACGTCAGTGGTGGCGGCCGCAGCCTCTTCGGCCTGCTTCATCAGTTTTTCAGCGATAGCGTAGAACTCGGCAGCCTGCGGGCTTTTCGGTCCAGCCAGAGCAACAGGCAGTCCGCAGTCGCCTCCCTCACGGATGGCGGGCACCAGCTCAATCGACCCCAGGAAGGGAACATTGAACTGTTGCGCGGTGCGCTCGGCGCCGCCTCTGGAAAAGATATCTATCTCCTTGCTGCAATGCGGACAGGTGAAGTGACTCATGTTTTCCACAATGCCCAGCACCTCAACGTTGACCTGGGCAAACATCTCCAGAGCCTTGCGCGCGTCCTGCAGTGCCACGTCGCTGGGCGTGGAAACAACCACGGCGCCGGTCAACGGCACGGTCTGAACCAGTGAAATCACCACGTCACCCGTGCCCGGAGGCAGATCAACAATCAGGTAATCCAGCTCGCCCCAATCTACCTGTTGCAAGAACTGGCGAATGATCTGGTGGAGCATCGGTCCGCGCATCACCATCGGCTTGTCGCCGGGGGAGATGTAGCCGATAGAGATGGTCTTGATGCCGTGTGTCAGGTTGGGGAGGATGCGATTGTCTTCGCCCACGGCCGGTTGCTGGCTTGAGCCCATCATCAGCGGCACATTGGGGCCATAAACGTCGGCGTCGATGAGGCCCACGCGTTGGCCAAGTTTGCTGAGCGCAACGGCCAGGTTGACTGCGACGGTGGTTTTGCCTACGCCGCCCTTACCGGAACCGATAGCGATGATCTTCGATATACCTGGCAAAGCGACGGGCGAAGGCATAACAGGCGAATGCGCCATAGTGTCTGTTTGCTCCTATTAAAAACCCTATTGTTCTTTAGATGCGAATCAGGCAATTGCGGTTCTCAGGCTTTCGCGCCTTTCTGAACGGCATGGGCCAGCGCCTCCTGTTTGCGGCGCGCTGCCTCAGCCTCGCGGTGCTCGCGGCGCAACAGTGCATCGGCGTAGCGGCGCTTTTCATCGGGGGTCTCCGGTATCACCTCGGGAACGCGCACGCGTTTGCCGTCCTTATCGACAGCCACAAAGACCAGGTAGGCGCTGGCCACGTGCGCCTGCACACCGGTCTGCGTGTCCTCCGCCCACACCTTGACGCCCACCTCTATGGAGGTAGTGAAGGCGCGGTTGACGCTGGACCTGAGCGTGACCAGATGACCCAATCGCACCGGCCGGATGAAGTCAATGTGGTCCATGGCCGCGGTCACGATGTAGGTTCGTGCGTGCCGGTAGGCGGCCATGGCGCCGGTCAGGTCGATGAAGTGCATCAGCCGTCCGCCCAAAAGATTTCCCAGCGGGTTAGTGTCATTGGGCAGAATGATCTCTGTCATCTCCGACTGCGTGCTGGCTACGGTGCGGGCCGGGGGATTGGTTTCGATGGAATTCGTCTGACTCATGGCGGCTCTGCTCCATTCCCTGCGCGTCGTTGCAACTCGGCGCCGCCGGATAGAATGAAGCTGGCGGCGGCCGGCCTGAACGAGCGCTTGAGTTCCAGTTTCTGCAATTGCCGCCAAATACGCAAATCCACGCGGCGCAGGATGGCCGCATTTTTGAGCAAAATGGACAAAGTTGCTGGTCTCAAAGAGATTCTGGAGTTGGATCCGAAGAACAGTTTTGCCCGCTATGGATTGGCGATGGAATTGGCCAGCCTGGGTGAAACGGCCGCATCGCTAACAGAGTTCGACACGCTTCTAGCCAACGATCCGGGCTATACTGCGGGCTACTTCATGGCTGCGCAGACGCTGGTCGCGGCGGGCCGCACCCATGAAGCTATCGCCCGGTTGAAGACCGGCATCGAAAGCGCCGAGCGCAGCGGCAACCACCATGCTGTCAGTGAGATGCAGGCTATGCTCGAGGATCTGGAGCGCTAGCTTTCTATTCGTTTTGCATCGAATCGTTTTGTTTGTGCAACATTGGGCTATTCAAACTGAGATGTAATCCTATTTCGTCGTAGCGGAGTCTACACTATCGATATGCCCAAATACTCGATTGTCGTTCCCTTTCACAACGAAGAGGAGAACGTGACTGTCTTGTACGCGCGCCTGAAGCAGGTGATGGAGCAGGTGGGCGACAGTTTTGAGCTGGTGCTGGTGGATGACGGTTCCGACGACCGCACCTGCAAACTGATGGGAGAGATTGCCGCGGTAGATAGCCGTGTGCTTATCATCAAGCTGCGCCGCAACTTCGGCCAGACCTCGGCGCTGGCAGCGGGCTTCGACCACGCCACGGGCGAGTTCATCCTGGCCATGGATGGCGACCTGCAACACGACCCCAGCGAAATTCCCCTGTTCCTGGAAAAGCTTGAAGAGGGTTACGACGTGGTTAGCGGCTGGCGTAAGGAGCGAGCCGACAGTTTTCTAATGCGCCGCTTCCCTTCGCGCTGTGCCAACTGGCTGATGGCCAAACTATCCGGCGTTGATATCCACGATTTTGGCACCACCTTCAAGGCGTATCGACGCGAGATCATTCAGAGTATTCCGCTCTACGGCGAAATGCACCGCTTCATCCCCGCGCTGGCCAGTTGGTATGGCGCATCGATCTGTGAAATTCCCATCAAAAACATACCCCGTGAGCGGGGCAAGAGCCACTACGGCATCGGACGTACCTTTGGCGTCATCTTTGACCTGCTGACCATCCGCTTCCTGCTCAGGCACATGAACAGGCCGCTGCATTTCTTCGGCGGCCTGGGTGTGTTGGGCATCCTTGCGGGCAGTTGCATGGCTTCCATTCTGCTGGGAATGAAGATCCTCAATCCACACCTGGACGTAATGCTCCAACATGCACCGATGTTTGTCATTGCTTCGGTACTGATTGTCGCCGGCATCCAGCTACTGGCCATAGGCCTGCTGGGCGAGTTGCAGGTACGCCTCTTCTACGCCGGCCGCCAGCACACGCCGTACTCTATCGAAAGCATGCTGCGTCTGCGCGTGCCGCAAGAGTCGCATGTTCTGTCGCATGAAACAAGAATCCGCAAACAAGGATTTGGGACCAGAGAATAGAGAATATTAGTATTATGCCCCGGCTGGCATTGTCCGGGCGGGACTTGGTATTTCTGAAGCTATCTGAAAATAGATTATTTGCATTGATGCCATTGGTTTATACTCTCGCAGATGCCGGAATCGCCGCATTGGAGCCATTATGTTTCGAATCAAGCCATATGTTTTCCTTGGGTTTGTTGTTTTGTATGCCGTTTCCGCATTCGCTCAACAAGATTCACTTCCCTCCGATAGCGAGTTAGCCGCGATCACTGCTCGAGGCCGTATGCTCTACGAATACGATCAGGCAGCCTGGCACGCAAGCGATGCAGTGATGGCGACGCATCCTGCCAAGGAGAATCTTGGACGCTACATTGCACGCAAAACGGATACGGGTTGGGAAGTGGCCTTTGGCCGCCTGAATGAAAGCCGTGACGCATTCTTAATAGCGGCGCTGTCAATTCAGGGCAAGACACTCCAGGAATTCTCTGTCAAGCCGTTTGAAACGCCGCAGCGGGATACTGGATTCTATCTTTTCGCCGCCAAAGGAATTGAAAACGCACTCAAGGTCTTTCAAGGTGTGAACCGGCAATATAACGTAGCGGTTCTTCCTGCGCCGGAGAACCAGCTTTATATTTACTTTGTTCCCGCGCCCACCGAAAAGGACTTATACCCGCTTGGGGCTGATGTCCGTTTTCTGGTCTCGGCGGATGGTGGAACAATCATCGAGAAACGCCAACTTCACAAAGGACTCATCCCCAGCGGAGGGCCTGTGCCTCCCGGCGCAACCATTGCTGGAGGTCAGCATACGCATGTCCTGAGCAACGTTCCGGAGGACACGGACGTATTTCATGTTCTTGCTCGAAAGCCGTCGATACCTGAATACATCGGAACGGAAATCGCTATTTATGAAGTGAATGTGGACGGAACGATCAAGATTGTTCAACGCATGAAAAAGCATCGTTGAATGGCTATGCGGAAATGGGATCGGCGCGCCCCCCTTGCTCTCGCATGCCCTTAGGGTTCATGCTGAACTTGAGATGAAAGCCATACAAATTAACGAGACAGGTGGGCCGGAGGTTCTGAAGCTCGCCGAGTTGCCCATCCCGCAGCCGGGACCGGGCCAGGTGTTGATCCGCGTGGAAGCTGTGGGGGTCAACTTCATCGAAATCTACTTTCGCAAGGGCATCTACAAGGCGGCTCTGCCGCTGACGCCGGGCAGTGAAGCAGCGGGCACCGTTGAGGAGCTTGGTCCTGGCGTAACCGGCTTTACCACCGGCGACGCGGTAGCCTCGGTAGGCGTGCTGGGCAGCTACGCCGAGTACGCGCTGGTTCCTGCGGCGTCGCTGATCAAGGTTCCGGCGGGGCTGAGCATGCAGCAGGCCGCGGCTGCGTTGTTGCAGGGCATGACGGCGCACTACCTGGCCTACTCCACCTTTCCGCTGAAGGCCGGAGAGACGATACTAGTTCACGCCGGTGCCGGCGGCGTAGGGTTGCTGCTGACGCAGATAGCCTCTCGGCTCGGAGCGCGGGTGATTACTACGGTCTCCACCGCGCAAAAGGCGAAGCTCTCGCGCGAAGCGGGCGCATCGGATGTGATTCTTTACACCAAGCAGGACTTCGAGGCGGAGGTTAAGCGGCTCACGAAAAACAAAGGAGTCGATGTGGTTTACGACTCGGTGGGCAAAACGACCTTTGAGAGCAGCCTGAACTGCCTGCGTCCGCGCGGGCTGCTCGTTCTCTTTGGCGCATCCAGCGGGCCGGTGCCGCCCTTCGACCTGATTCAGCTCAGTGGCAAGGGATCGCTCTTCATCACCCGCCCCACGCTGTGGCATTACGTGGCCACGCGGGAGGAATTGGAATGGAGAGCCGGAGACGTGCTGGGCTGGGCCGCAAAGGGCGAACTCAAGCTGCGCACCGAGCACCTGTATCCGCTCTCCGAGGCCGCGCAGGCCCAGACCGATCTGGAAACGCGCAAGACGACAGGAAAGATTTTGCTGGAACCATAAGAGCAGGGAATCGTAAAGGCGCTACGCCGCTTTGGCCGCCGCCTCAATCTCCTCTGCCAGCGCCTTGGCTGCCGTCTCACAGGCCGCGCGGTCTACGTCGAGGTGCGTAACCAGCCGTATCGCATCCGGCCCGAAGGCGCTCATCCAGATGCCGCGCGCCTTCAATCGCGCCACCACATCGGGCGCGCTCACTCCCTTCAGACGGAAGACCACGATGTTTGTCTCCACTGCATCCAGGTCAATCACCACGCTCTTGATCTTCGCCAGCGCGTCGGCCAGCAAGCGCGCGTTGGCGTGATCCTCGTGCAGCCGCTTCGGCCCTTGCTCCAGCGCAATCAGCCCCGCAGCAGCCAGCACGCCCGCCTGACGCATCCCGCCGCCTAATGCTTTCCTGAAAATGCGCGCCCGCGCCATCAGCTCCGCCGAACCAACCAGCATCGACCCGACCGGCGCGCCCAGCCCCTTCGAGAGACAAAACATTACTGTGTCGAAGCCACTGGTCAGCGTCTTCACGTCCACGCCCAGCGCCGTGGCCGCGTTGAAGATGCGCGCTCCATCCAAATGCATCGGAAGCTTGCGCTCCTTCGCTTTTGCCCAGATCTCTTCCATCACCGGCAGCGGCGTCACCGTTCCCCCAGCAAGGTTGGCGGTGTTCTCCATCTCAATCAATCCCGTGGCCGCCCGAAAGGCGCCGCGTCCCTGGATGACCGGCTCAATGTGTTTCCATGTCAGAATGCCGCGCTCGGCAGGAACGGCGCGCACCAGGCAGCCGGAAAAGACCGCCGTTGTGGCCATCTCCCAATCCAGAATGTGCGCCCTCGACTCGGCAATCACCTCTTGGCCCGGCTGGGTGTGCAGGCGGATGGCGATCTGGTTACCCATGGTGCCGGTGGGAACAAAAAGTGCTGCCTCGCGGCCAAAGGTCTCCGCCGCGCGCCGCTCCAGCAGATTGACCGTGGGGTCCTCGCCGTATACGTCGTCGCCCACCTCGGCTGCGGCCATCGCTGCGCGCATTTGGACCGTAGGTCGCGTAACCGTATCCGAACGTAGATCGATGATGGCTGGCATAACTTTCAATCCTCCGTATTACACCGGTTGAGGCGTGTCATGAATGGAACAGCGCCGCACATAGATCCACAGATAGAAAACGCCTAAAACCAGCAGGATAAGCGGCACGGGAAAGGCCTGCGCAGCGATCACCATCTGCGCGGACAGCCCGGTCGCGGGCACGTGTAGGTGTCTGATAATACCAAGGATAATTCCCCAGGAAAGATCGCCGGTTAATACGAATGCTGCGGAATTCAGCACCAGCGCCAACCGCCCGATCAACCCGCCCTCGGCCAGGAGCATGGCACAGGCTGGAACTGTGAGCAGCAGGAGTTTGGCGTCATACAGGCGATGATATATAGGCAGCATCGTAAGAGCCGAGATGGCCGCCAGCGCCAGCCATACTAGCTTTGGCGAAAGACGCGAGCGCATAGTAACAAACGCCCAAACAGCCAGTAGTGGCGCACAGATAAGATAACTAACTGAATTGTAGATGCGCGGATCGTCCCGGAAAAAACTAACAACGGTTTGCAGGCTTATCAACATATCGACACCGTGGCCGCCCGATGAAGCAATGCCAGGGTCGTTGATAGCGCCATGTGCCGCATTAGCCAGGATATTGGAATTCAGTTCCTGTATCCAGTGTGGCGACACTTGCCATACCCACAGGACCGCCGGCAGACTCAGGGCAACTGTCGCGAGAAGGGTTTGCCATGCGCGCTTGCGGAGTACTCCGCCCGCCAGCAAAAAGTAGAACCATACCAGCCCCGTGTCATGCGGCTTGATTGCCAGGCTAAGCGCAAGACACAGGATGCCAGCCGGCACAAAGCGCTCCCGAAGAAAGCACCACACCGCCACCAGGCACAGGCTGATCGCAATTCCGGCGGCATTGCCTGCAATCACCAGCAGTACGCTGTTGGCGAGAAAAAATCCAATCAGAATGCCAGAAACAAGCGGCGCGTCGTTTGCTCCGAGATTCCATATAAGAACCGAGGCAAGGATGTAGCTCCCAATAATGAGTACCATCCAGAGAATATGCGCAGCCCCCCACGGCAGCATTGCAAAGGGGACGGTAAAGATAAATGAGGTTGGTGGGTAAACATACCGCGTCGCCGTCTGGCGCTCATTTGCGTAGTCCGTTGGGTGGTCTCCCCCCTCTGCCCGGTATATACTCAGAACTTCACTTTGCATGTATGGGTCGCGCTCCTGAAGAAGGCATTGCGCAGGATAGTAAAGCCCTCTGAAATCTACAAATGGTGCGCGAGCAGCGTACTCCAGGGCGACGCCTAGCAAAATAAATGCCAGACTCCCCAGCATCAATAAATACTGTCCATCAATCCGCGCTCTGGTCATTTTAAACTTCTCTCTGCCTTCTCTACAGTAAGTGGTTTTTGGGTCCGCCCTGACTACGAGTCTATGATCGCACACAAGCACATGTTGCCTATTGCGTGCCAGATAGTCCATTATATGATTGCCGAAAACATGATATAGAATTGTCACGAATATACTGCTGGTTAGGGCATCCTTGGTGAGAACAGGTTTGTGGAGAATAGTTCTTGCCGAGCTGCCCTGACCTGAAAGTATTAGGATATCTGAAGTGAATTCCAACGACGATATTCAGCCCTGTCTCACGGTAGTGATGCCTGTCTATAACGAGGCCGCAACCGTGGTCGAGATCGTGAAGGCAGTATTGGCGCAGCGTCCGGTACAGCAACTGGTCATTGTGGATGACTGTTCGCGAGATGGCACCTGGGACCAGCTTCAGCCGCTTGCGCAAGTCGAACCGCGCATCAAGCTCATCCGGCAAGAGGTGAACAAAGGCAAGGGCGCGGCGTTGCGTACAGGTCTGGAACACGCAACTTCGGAAATCGTCATCATTCAGGATGCGGATCTGGAATACGACCCGGCCGAGTATTGGTGTTTGATTACACCCATTCTCTCTGGCAAGGCGGACGTAGTGTACGGTTCACGATTTCGCGGCGGGAGCGGCGCCTGCCGGGTGCTTTACTACTGGCATTCGGTCGGAAACAAGTTTCTCACCATGTGCTCGAATATGGCCACGGATTTGAATCTCACGGACATGGAGACATGCTACAAGGCCTTTCGCCGCGAGGTCATTCAGAAGATCCAAATCGAGGAAGACCGCTTCGGTTTCGAGCCGGAAATCACGGCCAAAGTTGCAAAGGCTAAGGTCCGTATTTACGAGGTTGGAATTTCATACAGTGGTCGCACCTACGCCGAGGGAAAGAAAATTGGCTGGCGAGATGGTTTTCGTGCATTGTGGTGCATATGGAAATATAACTACTGGAAAAAATGACAAATATGCCCAGCGCACTGGTTCAGACGACTGATTTTGAATTGCCCACGCTGAGTGTAATAGCCAAATTCTACCTTCCTTTGACCGAATACGGAGTTCCCTACCGTTACGGAATCTGCGCCATGGGCAACTCGAGCACAGGGGTACGCTTACCGTCCTTCACCGCATATGCCCATAGCCCATGAAAGTTCTCGCGCACTCCGGGATGCGTCTTCAGGAATGCGCTCAGCACAGCAATAGCCTCGGTCCGCTGCGCCGCTGGGTCAGTGATTCCGAGCGATTCGTAGACCACACCTAGGTCGGCGTGCAGCAGTGTCGGGTCTATATGCACCGCGTCGATCTTCCATGTGCGCGGGCCGTCCGGGATTGTCAATGGAAACGCATCCTGCGGAGACTTTTTAATCGCCGCCTGCTCGGCCCCAAGTTTTTCCAGGTTGGGCGTGGAGAGAATATCCACCGGCAGCAGCAGAAACCGCGCGGTCTCGTAGGCGTACCAGGCAGCCCACGGCTGGTCTGCACTAGCCAGCTGGCGGGCGTGCGTCCACCACCAGACGCCATCCTGCCCGTCGAGAGCGCCGGGCCGGACGGTCAGGCCGCCCAGCCTCCATCCCGAAGCAGGGCCGTCCCAGACCAGGATGAAGCCCAATTGCCCGGCAAAGGGCGCTCCGGCCGCATCGGCCAGCACCACGGCGTATCGTCCCGGCGGAAGCGACCGCATGGTCAGGGTCACGGTCATCGAACCGCGGGTGCTGGTGCAGAAAAACTGTGTATCCGCGGGTGCTGCCAGGCTGGTTGCGTCCAGCAGGTACAGGCTGCGCAGCTGAATCTGCCCGCCCTTTATCAACGACGCGGAAGACTCGACCACCCCGCGCATTCCATCCCACTCCTGGGCCAGTGCAGGCAGCAATGCTGCTTTCAGCGCGACAAAATCCTGCTCGGCCACGGCCACGGCCAGCCGCCCTCCGGCCGCCGCCAGTGCATCACGGTCCTGCGGTAGCAATCCGGCCTGAGTAGTGCAACTTGTGGCGCTGACCGGCACAGGGGTGGCAAAGACTGCCAGCAATACCACCGGCGCGGCAAAAACCTTCCAGCAGAGGCGCATCTGTTAAACCCTCTCCGGCACGTGAAAACTCTTGTGCGAGCGTCTACGGGCCACTGTTAGTCTAGTACAGTAGAGCGGCAACGGCATGCCGCCTCCGGATGGCTCTTCCTAACAGAGAAGCTACTGACGGAAGACAAATGTCAGAACCCGGCGCAGAGCTTCAATCGCCGGGGCCAGAGACCAATTACCATGCGCACTGACCTTCCGCACAACTCGCCGGTTTCGCCCGGAATCCTCCGCTCGCGGGGGCCTGCGCTCATGGCGGTTCTTGCCGCGTCGCTGTGCGGAGCGCAGATAATGGCCGTACAGGCGCCGACAACCTCTGTCCCATCAGCACCGGCGCACAAGCCAGCGCATCCGCATAAGCCTCCGGTCTCGTCGAAGGCACAATCCTCAATTACTCCGGCAGCGGCAACGGCACTCGAGCCGGAAGTTCCAAAATGGCCGGTCAACGAAAAGCCCCTTCCGGCCACGGTTACCTGGGATAGCCAGGGCCTGCACATTGACGCCACCAACTCCAGCCTTGCGCAAATCCTGACAGATGTATCCACCGCTACCGGCGCAACAGTGGAAGGATTCGACACCGACCAGCGCGTCTTTGGCGTTTACGGACCCGGCCCGGCGCGTGATGTGCTCAGCCAGCTTCTGCAAGGCTCCGGTTACAACGTCATTCTGGTCGGAGACCAGGGCCAGGGAACCCCGCGGCTGATCGTTCTAAGTCTCCGCCACGCAGGAAAGACAACGGCAGCCGCCAATCCCACTCCGACCCCGGCTAATGACGAAGACTCCGACACGGAGGAGCAGCCGCAACCGGCCGCGGTGCGAGTCCAGCCTGTCTTCCCGGCCGGCAGGCAGCCGCGCACTCCGCAGCAGCTCCCGCAGCCGGGACAACCGCAGCCGGGACAACCGCCCAGCAATCCACAGAACTAGTCTCCGATATCGGCGATAATATCTCTACCAACTTGCAAGGAGAGTTCCCCATGCCCGAACCAACCATTCCCCAAAAGAGTCCCTATGCCGTCGAAGTCGAAGCCGGCAAGAGCTACTACTGGTGCGCCTGCGGCCTGAGCAAGGGCCAGCCCTTCTGCGACGGCAGCCACAAGGGCACCGGATTCACGCCTGTAAAATTCGAGGCTACGGAGTCCAAAATCGCCCACTTCTGCGGTTGCAAGCACACCGCCCATCCGGTTCTCTGCGACGGCAGCCACAAAAAACTCTAGCCCACGCAGCATGCGGAAATTTGATTCCATTCATGCCTATCACTCACATCTCGGTGCGCGGGGCGCGCCAGCACAACTTGCGCGACATCAATGTGCGCATCCCGCGCAACACATTCACGGTGGTTACGGGCCTCAGCGGCTCGGGCAAGAGCTCGTTGGCCTTCGATACCATCTATGCCGAGGGCCAGCGCCGTTACGTGGAGACGCTCTCGGCCTACGCGCGCCAGTTTCTTGACCAGATTGAGCGGCCCGACGTGGACTCCATCGAGGGGCTCTCGCCGGCCATCTCTATCGAGCAGAAAACCACCAGTCGCAGTCCGCGCTCCACGGTGGGCACCATCACCGAAATCTACGATTACCTGCGCCTGCTCTACGCCTCGATTGGCACGCCTCACTGCCCCAACTGCGGAAAGCCCATCGCCCACCAGACGGCGGATCAAATCGTACAACGCATTCTCGAACAGGGCCGCGGCGAGCGCGTCACCGTGATGGCGCCCATCGTTCGCGGGCGCAAGGGCGAGTTCAAGGAACTGCTCGACCAGCTTGACCGGCAGGGCTTCCGCGCCCGCGTGGACGGCGAGTTGATGGACCTCTCAGAGCCGGTTCTGCTCGACCGCCGTAAGAACCACACCATTGAGGCGGTTGTCGATCGCATCCTGCTCAAGAGCCCGTCTGCCGACACCCCCCCGCTTCCCCCCGGTAAGCCCTCGGTGGAAAAGCGCCTCGACCTGGCCGTCGCCAAGGCTCTGCAACTGGCCAACGGTCTGGTGCTGGTCGCCGTTGCAGGCGGCCAGAATCCTCAGGAACAGTTGTTCTCCTCCAGCATGGCCTGTCCCGACTGCGGCCTTGACGTGCCCAAACTGGAGCCGCGCAGCTTCAGCTTCAACTCCGCCTTCGGCGCCTGTCCGGAGTGTCATGGCCTGGGCTCGCTCTACGATCTCGATCCCGCCAAGGTTATCACCGATTGGTCGAAGCCGCTGCTGGACGGCGGCCTCGGTCCCGGCTCGTCATCGCAATACCTTCTCAAGCTCATTACGCTGGCCGCCGACCGCTACAAGATCGACCTCAAAGTACCCTTTGAGGAGCTGCCCCCGCGCCAGCAGCACCTTCTGGTCTACGGCCCGCCCAAAGGCGAAGCCCCGCGCACCGGCTTCCACGGCATTCTGAGCTATCTGCGCGACAGTATTGAAGAAGCGCGCAGCGATACCTATCGCGAATGGATGATGAGCTACATGTCCGCCACTCCATGCTCCGTATGCCGTGGCAAGCGCCTGCGCCCGGAGTCGCTGGCGGTCAAGATCGGCGGCCTCTCCATCGCCGACTTCACCGCCCTGCCGCTCAACCGCGCACTTTCAGCGGCCATCAACCTGAACTTCACCGAACGCGAGTCGTTGATTGCCGAGCGCATCCGCCAGGAGATTGCCGAGCGGCTGGAGTTTCTCTGCGCCGTAGGCCTCACCTACCTCTCGCTGGACCGCAATGCCGCCACGCTCAGCGGCGGCGAAGGGCAACGCATCCGGCTGGCCACGCAGATCGGCTCTCGGCTGCGCGGCGTGCTCTATGTACTCGATGAGCCCTCCATCGGCCTGCATCAGCGCGACAACAACCGCCTGATTCAGGCCCTGGAAAGGCTGCGCGACCTGGGCAATACCGTACTGGTCGTCGAACACGACGAAGAGACCATTCGTCACGCCGATTACGTTCTCGACCTCGGCCCCGGCGCTGGCCGCCTGGGCGGCCAGGTCGTTGCTCAGGGAACGCCGGCGGAGATCATGGCCTGCCCCGAGTCGCTCACCGGCCGCTATCTCTCTAACACCTCCGGAATGTTGCAACGCGTTCGTCCGCGGCCCCTCTCCGGCAAGTGGCTTACCGTCACCGGCGCGCGAGAGCACAATTTGCAGGACGTCACGATTCGCATCCCTCTGGGCTTGATGACCCTGGTCACCGGCGTGAGCGGCTCGGGCAAGAGCACTCTGGTCAACGATATTTTGTACCGTTCTCTGGCCAAGAGCATCTACGGCTCGCGCGAAGAACCCGGCGCACACGATGCCATCACCGGAGCCGAGCAGATCGATAAGGTAATCCGCATCGACCAGTCGCCCATCGGCCGCACGCCACGCTCCAACCCTGCCACCTACACCCAGGTCTTCTCGCCCATTCGCGACCTCTTTGCCATGCTGCCCGAAGCCCGCGAACGCGGCTATAAGCCCGGCCGCTTCAGCTTCAACGTGGGCGGAGGCCGCTGCGAAGCCTGCCAGGGCGACGGGCAGCGGCGCATCGAAATGAACTTCATGCCTGACGTCTACGTGCTCTGCGAGGTGTGCAACGGGCGTCGCTACAACCAGGAAACGCTGGCCGTTAAATTTCACGGCCACTCCATCGCCGACATTCTCGAATTGACCATCGAAGATGCGCTCACCGTGCTGGCTGACGTGCCGCAGGTGCGCCAGAAGCTGCAAACCCTCGTAGACGTGGGCCTCGGCTACGTCCATCTGGGGCAGAGCGCGACCACGCTCTCCGGCGGCGAGGCGCAGCGCATGAAGCTGGCCCGCGAACTGAGCAAGCGCCAAACCGGCCGCACGCTTTATCTGCTCGACGAACCCACCACCGGCCTGCACTTCGACGACGTGCGCAAGCTGCTCGAAGTCCTCCACCGGCTCACCGACCTGGGCAACTCGGTCATCATCATCGAGCACAACCTCGACGTAATCCGCAACGCCGACTGGATTATCGACCTCGGCCCTGAGGGTGGCGAGGATGGCGGCCGCATTGTCGGCCAGGGACGCCCCGTGAAGATTGCCTCCACTCCCGGCTCCTTCACCGGCCAGTTTCTCAAACGCTATTACACCTCCAGCAGCGGCCGTCTTGCACCTTCCGAACTCGACGATAATTCCGCTGATGTTGATTCGGCTTGCGCGCCAGACGCCCCATCCGCTTCGCCGCCTTATGCGGAAAGTATCGCGGACCTTAAATCTTCTCCAGCATCCCAACAGGCAATCACCAGCGAGCCTGCCATGCGCAAGCGCTCAACCACAAAGACTATCGCCACGGAAAGATTCGCAACCCGCAGAAAGAAGACGGAGCAGACATGAACGACCTCGATTCCATGCCGCAGGAGCCGGAGCAGAATATGTCTGTAGCTCCAGCGGAGCTGTTACAGTCCTGGCCGCAACCCGAGGCCGTTCCGTCCACACGCATTCCGCATCTCGGCCATCTTTGCTTGCTTGGTGCGTTTTTGCTTATCGGGTTTGTATGCATGACGGTGGCGATGATGGTTGCCCTGCACTTCCATCTGGATGGCGTCACAACGCAAGAGCAGATCAAGAACAATGTTCACTACCTACTGGGCAGCGAGGCGGTCCTTTATCTCGTCACGCTGGCCCTCAGCTATCCTATCTTTCCTCTGCTATGGAAAAAGGGCTTTTTGGCCGGAATCCACTGGCGCGGCGCAACGGCTCTCAGGCTATGTTGGTTATTGCCGCTAATTTCTATAGGCTGTTTCCTGCTAGCCACGCTAGATCAATGGCTGTTGCCCGGACCGGAGCACGCCCCTATCGAAGAGTTGTTTCGTACTCCGGGCGCTGCGTGGCTGATGTTCGCCTTCGGCGTCAGCATTGCGCCATTTTTTGAAGAGATGGTCTTCCGCGGATTCATGCTCCCCGCCCTCGCCACGGCCTGGGACTGGGCCATCGAAAAGAGCACCGGCAAACCCGCCCGCCCACTCGACGCTAATGGTCACCCCCAGTGGTCCATCTACGCCATGGTCTTCGCCTCTGTCATCACCACGATCCCCTTCGCCCTGATACACGCCGAACAGCAAGGTCATTCGCTGGGTCCGTTTGTCCAGGTGCTTGCGGTTAGCTTTGTACTCTGTGCGGTGCGCATCAAGACCCGCTCGCTGGCCGCTAGCACCTTGGTCCATGCCTGCTATAACTTCATGCTCTTTTCCACCATGCTCGTCGCCACCGGCGGATTCCGGCATTTCGACAAGATGTGAAGCAGCTTTCAGCCGCTAGCTCCTAGCTGCTAGCCTGTTGATGGAGCCTCTCAATCGCTGACTCGCTGGCTTGCTGAACACTGTTCACTGATCACTGTCCACTGCTATGGACCTTCACGAGAAAATCCGCGCCTTGCCCACCCAGCCCGGCGTATACCTCTACAAAAACGCCGAAGGCGTGGTCATCTATGTGGGCAAGGCCAAAAACCTGCGCGCCCGCGTCCGGTCTTATCTTCTTGAAACTGCGCAGGCCGACGCCAAGACCGGCTCGCTGATGCGCGAGGCCGTCGATCTCGATTACATTCTCGTGGGCAACGAGTCCGAGGCCCTGGCTCTCGAAACCAACCTCATCAAGGAACGCAAGCCGCGCTTCAACATCCTGCTCAAAGACGACAAGAGCTACCCCTACGTCAAGCTCACCATGGCCGACCGCTTCCCCAAGATCTTCGTCACCCGTCGATTGCTCAAAGACGGAGCGGCCTACTTTGGCCCCTACTTTCCCGGCAGCCTGGCCAACCGCGTGGTCGAGCTGATTCACCGCAGCTTCCTGATTCCCAGTTGCAAGGTCGATCTCTCCCGCTATCACCCGCGCGCGTGCCTGCAGTACTACATTCATCGCTGCCTGGGGCCCTGCGTCGCGGAGCTGACTACGCCGGAAATCTACGCGAGCGCCGTCCGCGATGCGCGCCTGCTACTGGAAGGCCGCCACGCCGAGCTCGAACGCACGCTGACCGCGCGCATGACAGCCGCCGCCGAAGCCGAACAGTTCGAGGCCGCCGCCAAATTGCGCGATCAGCTCTCCACCATCCATCAGCTCCAGGAAAAGCAGCGTGCCGCCACAGCCGAGCAGGGCGACGACACCGACGTCTTCGGCTATCACTACGAGGACGGCTCGCTGGCCGTCAACCTCTTCCACGTCCGCGCCGGCAAGATTGTCGACCGCCGCGAGTTCTTCTGGGAGGATATGCCGGAATTGCTCGAAGCAACCACCAGCGAAGATTCAGAATTGCCCTTCCACGCGGGTTCTGTCTTCTCCTCGCTCCTCAAGCAGCTCTACATCGATCAGCGCTACGTCCCGCGCTCCATACTCGTTCCATCAGACTTCGACGACCGCGAAGCTTTGGCCGCCCTGCTCACCAATCGCACCGGCCATCGCATCGAGATCGCCGTGCCGCAACGCGGAGAAAAACGTTCGCTCGTCGATCTTGCCGGCCAGAACGCCAAGCAGTCCTACATTCAGCGCTTCCGCGTTCTCGAGCCATCGCGCAAGGCAATTCAGGAGGCCTTCGCCGAAGCGCTCATGCTCCCCGAGCTGCCCCGCCGCATCGAGTGCTTCGACATCTCTCACATTCAGGGCGCGGATACAGTAGCCTCCCTGGTGGTCTGGGAAGACGGCAAGATGAACAAGCAGGCCTATCGCAAGTTCAAGATCAAAACCGTGGCCGGCGTTGACGATTTCGCCTCCATGCGCGAGGTGGTTCAGCGCCGCTATCGCCGCCTGCTCGAAGAAAAGCAGCCCATGCCCTCGCTGGTGCTGGTCGATGGCGGCCTCGGCCAGCTTCACGCCGCGGCCGAGGCGTTGGAATCTCTCGATTTCGCCGCGGCAGGCCTCTTTATGCCGCCTCTGGCTTCCATTGCCAAGCGCGAAGAGGTCATCTACCTCTACGGCAACGAGCAGGAGCCAGTGGTCCTTGACCGCCGCTCGCCGGTGCTGCATCTGGTCCAGCTCATCCGCGACGAGAGCCACCGCTTCGCTGTCGGCTACCATCGCCAACGCCGCGCCATGCGCGACCGCGACTCCGAGCTGCTTAACATTCCCGGCGTCGGCCCGCAAACTCGCCAGCGCCTTCTCACGCACTTCGGCAGCCTGCGCGAGGTGCAGCAGGCCACCGCCGAGTCGCTCGCCGCCGTCGTGCCGACCAAAACCGCCGAAATCATCTGGCGGCATTTTCATGAAACCCAGCCGGCAACCTGAACCACGCACTACCACGGGACGGTTCATTCAGAATCCACTATCTGGCTGCCTGATCGGCGAATAGGAGGGAAAACTCACAGCCCCCGGCTTCCATATGCTGGACCCGGCAGTGCAATATGGTTACAGAGGTTAAAGTCTGTTGACTTTCGCTATTCATTCCCCAATAGCGCAATCTTCGGTGCTTCCCCAGCCAAAGTGGCAGCAGCTTGAGAAATGGCGCAAATTGTTGGCGCAATGCGCCCGCAAACCCAGCCGGAGAAGCGTCCATGCCCTGCGCAGCTTCACCTTGCGACTGCAAGTCGGGTTGGAATATTTCCTGAGCAAGCAGGCTGCGGATCCCGCCGCTGCGCGTGCGTTTCAGCATTGGTGCAAAGACGGGAAGAAGCTGCGCAAGGCGCTTGAACCGGTGCGCAATGCAGATGTGTATCTGGCTCGTCTCGATAGCCTCCGCACCACTGGAAATACGTCAGAAGACGAGAAGCATCTGAGCCCCCGCTGCATCCGTGAAATCGACAAACTAGAAGACCGGCTTCAGCGAAAGCGCAAAGCGGGTATCAAGGAGCTGATGGACGCCATCGATGCTCGCGGCAAACGGCTGAACAGATTTAGCAAAGAGCTGGAAGCGGCGTTGGCGCCGCACACGCCCTCAAATGTGCATTCGACTGCCCCAGAGGCTTTGCGGATATTTGCTGAACTGACCAGCGAATTTCCCAATCTCGACGCCGGCAACCTGCATGAATATCGTAAGCGTCTCAAGCAAGCGCGATATCTGGTTGAGATCTCGGCCACGGCAGATCCCCTGGCTAAGCGGTTGGCCGCCGCATTCAGGAGGATTCACTATTCCGCCGGAGAGTGGCACGACTGGCAGGAACTCGCCAGGAAAGCTGGCCGCATTCTTCCCGGCCACGGCGAACAGGACGGTCTGATTCCGGTGCTAAAGGAGCTGGCTGCAAAGGCTCTGCATCGGGCACTCGGTCAATGTCGGAGCACTGAGGCGCGCTTCCTGAAGAACGTTAGCAATGTACGCCCTTTCCCGCTGCGAAAGCCGGTTGCTGCTGACCCTGGTCCCCAGTCTGAAGACACATCTCTCCAGGCGGCCACCCGTTAAACGGAATTCCTGTATTGTTCTCACCGCAGCAAGCCATTTCCGAGCCGCTCGCCGCCGTCGTGTCGCGCAAAACCGTCGAAACATTTGGCGGCATTTTCATGATGCTCCGCCGGAACCTGACCGATGCCCGTGAACAAGACCGCGCACTCACGCTATTTGGTCATCCAAGCCTCATATCCCATGTGTAACGGCTCAATTCGTGGCTCGACCCAGCCTGCTTCCGCAGCCATACGGCGAATCTCCGTGAGATGATAGGAACGACCGATCAACTTTTTAAAGACGAACATCTGGAATCGGCGATCTAGCCACCCCACGTGGAGTCCCTCCACATATTGCTTCACTTCTTCGATAGGAACATCCTGCCGCAAATCGAGAACTAGCGCTATGCCGCCTGGCTTGAGGACACGCCGCATTTCCATGAGCGCTTTCACCGGTTCGGTAAAATTCTTGAATGCTGAGCGACACACTACAAATTGCACGCTCTCATCAGCCACCGGCAAAGCAGAGGCGTTACCCTGTTCAAATTGAGGTTCCACACAAGCCTCCGCGGCGTTGCGTCTGGCAATCTCCACAAACGTCTTGCTGATGTCGATCCCCCGCACCTGCAGCCCAAGCCGGGCCATTTCAATAGAGAGAAATCCAGGCCCTGGTGCAATTTCAAGTACTGTCGCCGCCGGAGGAAGAATCTCGGCAATCCGAGCCGCAAGGTTCCTGTATTCCTCCATCACCTTCCGTGTGGTCCGCTCGTACCAGCGCGCGACACCGCCTTCCATACCCATTCCCTTGTATGCTTTCATTGTTGAAGTCATTTGCATATTCTCCATGTATCTTATTTTATAAGATACATGTAAACTTAACCACATTGGAGATCGTATGTCAACACGTGTTGAGGCAAAATCACGTTACGCCTCGAAAATAACGGACGACTGCCAAACGGCACCCGGGCCGGTTTCAGCAGCCGACCGCATTGTGGTCGAAATTCGCAAGTTGATTGCAGCGGCCATCTTTTTCAACGCACAAGTTGCGGAGAAGATTGGCTTCGGGCTCTCCGATATGCAAATCGTCCATGTGCTGCAGCTTTACGGCCCCTCGACGCCAAGCAGTTTGACAGCGTGGACCGGGCTCAGCACTGGTGGTGTGACTGTGGCGCTCGACCGTCTACAGAAGGCCGGCTACATCCGTCGAGAACCCAATCCTGCCGACCGCCGCAGCCTGCTTATCACACTCATGCCCGTACGGATGCGTAAGCTTACAGCCATGTATGAGAGTGTGGAAAGCGAGACTCGCAAATTGCTTGAAACGATGCCCCAGAGCGATCTCGATGCTGTTCTCCGCTTTTTCGAACTTCTCCATTCAGTTCAAGCCGACAGAAGGCCAGTGGCCCGCTTGTGACCAAAGGAGCTATTGGGCCAATTCTTAGTCTTTTTCTCACGTAGGGTGGGTAATCAATACCTTTGACACTCTTACCTACCGCAAGCTTATCCCCTGTTGCTCAATCAGGCGCTTCATCAAACCTTTACGTGCAAAACTATGCATTTTGAAAGAAAATAGAGTTAGATGAATTTTTCCGACGACAACAAGAGGAACGCTTGACACAAACACAAATTGATATTCCCCGCTGGACCGCCCCGGAGTTTGAGCGGTTGGTCTTTGAATGCAAGCCAAAAGTTGCGGTCTTCGATTGCGATGGAACGCTGTGGGACGGCGACGCCGGTTATGGTTTCTTGGCCTGGACACTGGAGAAGGGCCTGGTTTCGCGCTCTACCAGCGACTGGGTCGATACCCGCTATCGCGACTACCTGGCCGGCAATGTGAGCGAGCTGGATATGTGCGGCGAGATGGTGCAGATTTACGCCGGCCTGCGCGAGCAGGAGCTGCGCGACTCCGCCACCCGCTACGTGCGCAAGTTTGTTCAGCCGCGCGTCTTCGCCGAGATGGAAGCGCTGGTGGCCGCGCTCAAGAAAGCCGGCGTCGAAATTTGGGCTGTCAGCTCCACCAACAAATGGGTGATCGCTGAGGGAGTGCGCAATTTCGGCTTTGCGGAAGAGCGCATCCTGGCCGCCGAGGTGCGTGTCACAGGGGGCCTTATCACCAGCGAGATTCTGGATGTGCCCACCGATGAAGGCAAGTCCGAAGCGCTCAAACGCGTTGGGATACCGCGCCCCGACGCGGCCTTCGGCAACTCCATCCACGACCTGGCCATGCTCGAGATGGCGCGCAATGCCTTTCCGGTCAACCCCTCTGCGGAATTGTTAGAAGCGGCGGCAAAGAATGGCTGGGGATACTTTATGCCTGAGACTGCCGAGAGCAGCAAATAAAAGTTCAACCCGCGGAAAAATCAGTACCTTTCTTCCAGCCGCGCCAGCACCTGCTCCACCAGGCGCTCCAGTTTAGCGCTGATTCCCTCTGCCGGGAGGGCCACATCACGGAGGCGCGCATCCGGAAAGCCCAGACGCTGCTTCAGCGCCAGAATCTCCCGCATCTTGCTTTCGGGAATGAAAGTGAGCGGCTTTCCGATCTGTTGCGCCAGCAGGTAGGTCTTGCAACAGGTTTCAAAGATTTCCACCAGCCATTCGGCATGGGTGGCCGTATCCGCCCAGCATACGATGCCGTGATTGGTAAGCAGGATAGTGTTGTGATCCATGACAAAGGGCAGCACCGTCTCGGCAAAGGCCTTTGTGCCGGGGGTCTCGTAAGGAGCTACCGCTGCCGGACCGATAAATACCTCATACTCGGTGATCAGCCCGCTGGGCGGTGTGGAACCGGTGGCGGCAAATGCCGTCGCATAAGGCGGATGGCAATGCACCACGGCACGGGCCTGCGGGTTGGCCTTGTAAATCTCCAGGTGCAGCAGCAGTTCGCTGGTCCGTGAGCGGTCTCCTGCCAGGATGTTGCCGTCCAAATCTGAGAGGCAGATGTCGGCCGGCTCCAGGTCGCCTTTGCTCAGCATGGTAGGTGTGCAGAGCACGTAGCTCGAGCCCAGACGGACGCTGATGTTGCCGCCGTTGCCGTCTACATATTGCCGCTCCCACAACTTGTGGCCGACACGGATGATCTCCTTGCGGAATGCCTCGGCCTCAGGGGAATTGGCGGCAGCCAGAGGCGTCATTTCCTCGTTCTTCTGGGTCTCGGCCACAGACGCAACGCCGGCCTTTGAAGCGGCCTGTGTTGCTTCCCTGCCCTTCTCCGCGACTGGAACCGTCGTTTGCTGCATCCTTGACCTCACGCCCCTACAGAATTACCGGGCTCCGGCAAGCACCGGCATTTCTTTCAGATTATATAGAACTTTGGCCCAACGTCAGCCCCAGGCCAGCAATACCAACCAGAAGTTGCAATGAAGTTCACAGTTTCACAGGAAATAGGGGGGAGGGGGGTAGGGGGTACACCCTGGCACGGACCGGGCAGATCCCTTCCCAATCGACCTCTTCCGGCACTCGGACACAGTTCGTCATCTGTAGCTGCTAGGACCTCTAATGAACATTGTGCGCCAAGGGAAGTTAATTCTCTGCAAACCGGGCGTAAAATTTCGCCACGGAGAGGAAACCGCCGCTGACTGTCTATTCAGGCACAGCCAGAGTGGAAGTGCCCTAAGCGCGCACCAGCCTGCGCTGCAATGCCTCCAGCGTCTGCCCCTTGGTCTCCGGATAGACAAA
The DNA here is from genome assembly GCA_050012015.1 of Occallatibacter sp. Taxonomy (GTDB): domain Bacteria; phylum Acidobacteriota; class Terriglobia; order Terriglobales; family Acidobacteriaceae; genus Telmatobacter. The sequence continues at coordinate 833,440 of JBEKHZ010000001.1, forward strand.
TAGCACCACCAGGAATTGGATCACCGTCATCACGGCAAAGAAGGTGAACGGAGCGCTAGCGCCGATGTGCGCCACTAGCACCGGGAACTCTAAGGCGATGATGGTGTTCATGATCCAATGGCTGGCATTGCCCACGCCCTGGCCCTTGGAGCGGACGGCGTTGGGAAAGACCTCGCCGATGTAGACCCATATCACCGCGCCCTGCGAGATCGCAAAGAAGGCGATGTAAGTAATCAGCACCCATATCAGCGCCCCGGTGTGGGAGTTGGTGGCAAATATCCACGAAACCGCCGCCAGACAACTGGCCGTACCCACCGCGCCAATGAGCAACAGCGTCTTACGCCCCAGCTTGTCGATGACGCTCATACCCACAATGGTGCAAACAAGATTTGCGAAACCTATAGCGATGGCCTTCAGATAAGCAGATTCCTGGCTCGATCCTGCTTCAGTAAAAAGATTGTTCAGGTAATAGAGAATGGCATTGATCCCCGCCAGTTGATTGAAGGCGCCAATCGAAATCGCCAGAAAGAGCGGATATCTGTACTTCCAGCGGAAGACCGGCTCGTGAGCCGTGGCGTGCTCCTCGGCCAGCGCGGCGCGGATGTCGGCCATCTCGGCCTCAGGCTCGGGCTCGCCCATCAGCTTGAGCACGGCAAGAGCCTCGTCGTTTTGCCCCTGCGAGGCCAACCAGCGCGGGCTGCGCGGAATCCCGAAAAGCAGCGCTAGGAAGCCCAGGGCAGGCAGCGCAGCCACGCCCACCTGCCAGCGCCACTCCGCCGCGCCCAGGTGCAGCGTGCGAATGAAGTAGTTGGAGGTGTAGGCCACCAGGATGCCGAAGACCACGTTGAACTGAAACGCGCCCACCAGCCGTCCGCGCCACCGGGCCGGAGCCAGTTCGGCAATGTAAACCGGTCCCAGCACCGAGGAGGCTCCGATGCCCAGCCCGCCAATAAAACGGAAGAGCATCAGCACCGGCCAATTCCATGCCAGCCCGCTGCCGACAGCCGAGACCACATACAGCACGGCGGTAATGCGCAGCGTCTCGCGCCCGCCGATCTTCTGTCCCACCTGGCCTGCGCCCAACGCTCCCACCACCGTGCCGATCAGCGCGATAGCCACCGTCCAGCCTTTGCCTTGCGGGCTCAGGTTGTAGAGCCGCACCAGCGCGTCGATCGCGCCGGAGATGACCACCGTATCGAAGCCGAAGAGCAAACCGCCCAGTGCGCCGGTCAGGGTTGCCTTCATCAAGTTGAGGTTGGGTCGCATGACGCGGATCTCCTGGATTCCAAACCATCCTACAGACTGGCCCCGCAGACGGCAAACGCAGACGGCAAACAATGAAATGCCGGTTAGACAAAACTAAGCGCAATCAAGCATGAAATGTTAGAATCACACAATTCGGAGATTTCAAGTCAAGGAGGTCGATCAACATGCACGGAATGCACAATACAGTCCTCAGGCGCAGTGCTCTCGCCGTTGCACTATTTTCGATAGTCGCCGCGCTCGGCGCGCAGGCTCAACAATGGCAGGCATACAGCTATCCGGCAGATGGATTCACAGCCTCTTTCCCGGGCGAACCTCAATTTTCAAAGAGAGACGTTCCCACCGAAAAGGGCAGCTTTGAGCTGCGCGCATATCTGGCGCAGGATGGCCAGGCCGCGCTCTTCGTCGGGGTTTGCGATTACGGCTCCGCAATCTCTGACAGGACTCCGGACCAGGTACTCCAGGGAGCCAAGCAAGGAGCCGTTGATAACGTCAACGCCCACCTGCTCAGAGAGAAGGCGATCACGCTCGGCGCCTATCCCGGCGTGGAGTTTGAGGCCGAAAACGATACCATGCACTTTTACGCGCGCATCTACCTTGTGGGCAGCACGCTTTACCAGACGCTGATTGCTTCTCCGCTTGGTACCCCGTACATCGGCGCCACGCGCTTTCTCGACTCATTTCATTTGATCCCGCGCGTCAGCGGCTTTGGCAGCGGCGCAGCAACTCCTTAATCCACTATCTGCTCGCCGCCGGGCCGCTCAGCCTTCCGCGCGTGGCCCGGCCGGCGTTACCGCCAATATCCGGCAGCGATGCTTGCCGGCCGCGCTCCAGGCCAGCGCCATCTCACTCTCCATGCAGGCGCAGTCGCCGGCCTCCAGCACCTCCTGCATCCCGCCTGCATCCAACTGCAGCTTGCCTTCCAGCACGTACACCAGGGCGCTCCCCTCGCGGCAGGAATCCGTGGCGCAGGAAACTCCGCCAGCGGGAAACTCAATCATCCGCGCCACCAGACGGGTTCCCTCCGTCACCGCATTCAGCGGCGTCGTCTTCACCGACTCCACTTCGCGGCTATTTCCATCCAGGTGAGCTTTGCGCGTAATCGACAGCATGTGCTTGGCAGGCTCGGAGAAAAAGTAGCTCATCCCCACCCCGTAAACCCGGCTGATGGTCGCCAGCGTATGCAGCGTGGGCACCATGCGGTCCGTTTCCAGCTTGGAGAGCAGCGCTGTGGATAAGCCTGTCTCCGCCGCCAGGCGCGAGAGCGTGAGCCGTTTCTGGGTGCGCAGCGAGCGCAGCTTCATCCCGATGCAATAGGGTTCAAGAGACCACTGCGCGTAGGAAACTGTTTTGGACATGGTTAACTCCTTCCATTAGTTTGCCAGTTGCATGCCTGTAATTTCTGACAAATGCCTGAAGTTTTCCTGAATGCCATCCTTTTCCTCCCTTTCCTCCCTGCCGGAGTCAATTTCACTTGAGACGCGCATCCTGAACAGAATTTAGTAACGCGTATTCTCCGTGTGTAGTGATAACTCTATGGTTACTTGTGAACCCGACTTCGATTACTTTGCGCATAAAAATAAATACAAAACTCTGGTAGACTCTTACCTATGCAAGTCGAAAGCGGATAATCTGTAGGTCACAGCATTATACTGGGCTCATCGAAACACAAAACTCGTTGGAACTACCGCTCTCTGATTGCCTCCTCTGGGCTTTCCCTCGTAGATTCCCGCGACCATTGTTGGCCGCGGCCTTTTCTTGCCACTATGGACGAGAGATTGGCAACCGTGGATCCCCGGAATAGAGGAGCGCGTTGGACGCAAAGAAAGAACCCTACTCACTTTCACGCAATGAACCGGCTTCGGGTTCCCGGGCGGCAGATCCTGGCCGTCAGGGTCGAGCCTTGGCCTGTTTCTTTGCAAGATTCCGGCTAGAAGCCGATGGCACCTTGTGGCGCGGTGATGCCGTGGTTCACCTGCCTCCCAAGGAGCTGACGGCGCTGCGGCTGTTGATCGAGCATGCCGGACAGGTGGTCTCGCTGGTGCAGTTGAAAAATGCTTTGTGGGGCGATGTGCATGTGACGGCCGACAGCGTTCCCAAATGCATGTCCAGCCTGCGCGCGCGGCTTGAGCCGGATGTATGTATTCAGACTGTCTACAAGCGCGGTTATCGCTTCACGGCCGAGATCAGGCGCGATGGCAAGGCGCCGGCAGGGCCGCTGGTGCGGCTGGCCATCATGCCCTTCGCCACTGGGCACTCTGTTCCGGAACATCTCGGATCGGCCATAGCAGAAGAGACCACCGCCAGCCTATCCCGCGCACGCCGCATTGCCGTTGCGGTGCTGGCCAGGGATTCGGTCTTCACCTTGGCGGAGAGCGGTCTTACTGCTCAGCAGATCGGCCGGGAACTGAAGGCTGACCTCGTTCTGACCGGAACCCTTCAGGCATTCTCTTCGCTTTTCCGGCTGCGGGCGGAAATGATTCGCGTAGAGGACGGCACGCAACTCTGGGTTGAAGATCTGCTTGCGCCGCAGAACAGGACAGGCGTGCTGGAACAGGAGCTGATGCGACGGCTGGCCTGTCGCCTGGGTATTATGGTTTCCGGCGACGCAGCAATCTCGCCAAGTGGGGATGCCGGAATCGATATTTCCGCCGCCGCAGCCAGCGATATCGAGAAGGAAAGCAGCACCCGGCAAGCGGAGGCCTATGAGTTATTCCTGCGCGGGCATTATGAGTGGCAGACGCTTCATCGCCACCGCATGCAGGATGGAATGCAACACCTGTTGCGCGCCATCGAGCTGGATCCAACACTGATCCCCGCCAAGGTTGATCTGGCAAACCTGTGCGTTGCCCAGGCCTTGTTCGGCTTTATGTCTCCAGGCGCTGCAGCTGACCTTGTTCACCGCATGGCAAACTCGATTCCCGATCTTCCCAATCAGGCCATAGCCCTGCTGCCAGCCCTGGGCTGGGTCAACTTCCACTACGATCGCAACCTACCCGCGGCCCTGCTGGCTTTCTCTTTTAGCGCGCATCTTCCCCACGATACCTGGGCCACGCGTGCGCGCTCCATGTTCGCCCTCAGCCGTCATCACTTTACCGAAGCCATTGAGATGCTGCATGAGGCCATTCGTATCGACCCCTATTCACCCTGGTTGCACAGCCGTCTGGCATGGGTGCTCCACCTGGATGGGCAGGCCTCCGAAAGCCTGGATCAGATTCGCAAAACGATAGCTCAGTTTCCTGAGCACGAAGTAACCGGCCTCTTTGGTTCGGTGATTCTTGCTTACAACGGGGAGGTGAAACAGGCGACTGAATTTGCGCAAGGTTTCGCGCAGCGAGCCCTACATTTCGATTCTGCCGCCGCCGGGCAAGCCTATGCTCTGGCCTGTGCAGGCCGTGCGGATGAGGCTCGCGTCATCCTCGAGCGGCTGCAATGGCTGAGCCGGGAGCGCTATGTGGTGCGCGTGTTTTCGCCCGCCGCCTATGTAGCTCTGGGAGAACATGAAGCCGCCCTGGAAGAACTGCGCGCTGCAAACGAGGCCCGCTGCCCGTGGTTCTTCCAGATGCTGGCTAGTCCGTGCCTCAAACCCCTGCACGGCAATCCCGAGTTCGAGCGGTTGCGCGCCATCCTACCCGCCATGGAAGCCGAAGTGGAGCAGAATCTGGAAATGGGCGATTGAAGCGAAGCTAAATCTTAGACTGAACACGCCAAACTGCCTCTCCCCCGTTTCACCAAGTGACTCGCGTCACATCCCCTTTCGTGTATGCTGAATAATCTTGAGTGTCAGGTGATAGGTTCGCCTGCGCCTGGGAGTGCGATTCGTTCTTGCCTCCGGTTTTCAATCGTTTACGGAGGCGAATTGTCGATAACCCCTGGCCAAATCGGAGACTTTTCTTGTATGTACAAGATTTTGGAAGCCCGCAACGTCGGTCTTAATATCAAGCAGTTTGTGATTGAGGCGCCACGCATTGCGCGCAAGCACAAGCCGGGACAGTTCGTCATTCTCCGCATACACGACAAGGGCGAACGCATTCCGCTCACCATCAAGTCATCGGACCCGCAGGCTGGCACGGTTACCATCGTGGTGCAGGCCGTCGGCAAGACCACATCGCTGCTCAACTGCCTGGAAACGGGCGACTCCATTCTCGACATCGTCGGGCCCCTCGGCCATCCCTCGGAGATAGAAAACTACGGAACTGCCGTGATATTAGCCGGCAGCGTGGGCACGGCCATGGCGCTGCCCACCGCTCACGCGCTCAAGCAGGCCGGCAATCACGTGGTCTTCATTGAAGGCGCGCGAAGCTCTGAAATGGTCGTCTTTGAAGATGAGGTTCGTACGTCCAGCAGCGAGACCTATGTCATGACCGATGATGGCAGCTACGGTGAACATGGCCTGGTGACAAAAAAGCTCGACGAGCTGATCGCCGCCGGCCGCAAGATTGACTTTGTTCTCGCCGTGGGCCCGGTGCCCATGATGAGGGCTGTGGCGCGCATCACCGCGCCGCTGGGCATCAAGACCATGGTCAGCCTCAACTCCATCATGGTAGACGGCACGGGAATGTGCGGCGGCTGCCGCGTGCTTTTAGGCGATCAGAGCAAGTTCGCCTGTGTTGACGGGCCGGAGTTCGACGCCTCCAAGGTCAACTTCGAGGTGCTCATGCAGCGCAACACTATGTATCGCGAGAAGGAGTGCGCCGCGCTCAAAGAATTTCAGGAACACAAGGAAGAGCAAGTGGCCGAACTTCGAGAAGAATTGGCCGCGAAGGAGACACACCATGCCTGAGAACAATCCTCTTCCTTTGAAAGAACGCATGAAGATTCCGCGCACTCACATGCCGGAGCTGGATCCCGCCGTGCGCAGCCACAACTTTGAGGAGGTCAACCAGGGCCTGCCCACGCCCGAAGCCCTCACTGAAGCCTCGCGTTGCATTGAGTGCGCCAAGCCGGGCTGCATCGTCGATTGCCCGGTGGGCGTCAAGGTTAAGGAAGTGATTGCCCTGATCTGCGCAGGCGATTTTCTTGCCGCCGCTGCCAAGCTGCGTGAGGATAACTCGCTTCCCGCCATCACCGGCCGCGTCTGTCCGCAGGAGAACCAGTGCGAGGGCGGATGCATCCTGGGCAAGAAGGGCAAGCCCGTGGCCATCGGCAACCTGGAGCGCTTTATCGCCGACTACGAACGCATGAGCGGCAAGCTGGGACTGCCCACAAACGCGCCTCCGACAGGCAAAAGCGTAGCCATCGTGGGCAGCGGTCCGGCAGGTTTGAGCGCCGCCGGTGACCTTATCCAGAAGGGTCATCGCGTGCGTGTCTTTGAGGCTCTGCACGAGTTGGGCGGTGTGCTGGTCTACGGCATTCCGGAGTTTCGCCTGCCCAAATCCATCGTGCGTGGCGAGGTGGACAACCTGCGCCGCATGGGCGTCGAGTTCGAGACCAACGTGGTCGTCGGCAAAAGCGTCACTCTCGACGAGCTGATGACCGTGGAGCACTACGATGCGGTCTTTGTGGCCACCGGCGCGGGACTGCCGGTCTTCCTCGGCGTCCCCGGAGAGCACTTCAACGGCGTCTACTCGGCCAACGAATTTCTTACCCGCGTCAACCTGATGCGCGCCTACCAGATCGAGGAGTACGATGAGCCGGTCTTCGATTGCCGTGATCGCGACGTGATCGTGGTGGGCGGAGGCAACACCGCCATGGACGCGGTACGCACCTCGCGGCGGCTGGGCGCGCGCACGGCGACGCTGGTTTATCGCCGCTCCGAGGCAGAGATGCCGGCCCGCGCCGAGGAGGTCAAGCACGCCCGTGAAGAGGGCGTCGAGTTCCGTATGTTAACCAACCCCATCGAGTTCCTCGGCGACGATAAGGGCTGGCTGATGGGCGCCGTTTGCATGCGCATGGAGCTTAGCGAGCCGGACGAAAGCGGCCGCCGCCGCCCGGTCCCGATCAAGGGCTCGGAGTTTGTTTTACCCGCCCATGTGGCCATCATCGGCGTCGGCACCACTGCCAATCCCCTCATCCAGAGCACTACGCCGGACCTGAAGACCAACAAGCACAACTATATCGTCGCTGATGAGAATTCCATGCGCACCAGCAAGCGCGGCGTCTTTGCCGGCGGCGACATTGTTACGGGAGGCGCCACCGTCATCCTCGCCATGGGCGCGGGACGCAAGGCCGCCGCCTCGATCCACGAGTTTCTAACCACGGGGGAGTGGTAGAAGACTGCTATTAGCACTCGGCGTCGTGTGTGGTATGCGAGACCGGCGCAGTGGCCCTGTAGAATTTCTAGGGGCGGACTTGCGACATCTAACAGCCAGTAAAGTCCACCGGAGGAAGCGTGAAGAACTGGCAAATAATGCTTATCTCTATCTTCATTACGCTGGCTATCGGCGGCGGCTATCTGTTTTCCGTGTGGAAGCAGCGGCAGAATCCCGGAGTCATCGAGCAAAATATCGCCCGGCAGAGGCCGGACTTGGACAAAGTGTCGGTGATCCGCAAGTTATTTCCCTCATACTTTGAGGATACGCTGCAGTTAGAAGGTACAACGGTGTGGATGAAAAACGGGTACATCATGCCTTACTACCCCTACATGAGCGGGCATGTAGTCTTCGCCAAGCGAGTGGGAGTGATTCCCGCGGCACAGAAACTGGAAGTAAAGAAGATCGTCAAGCAGGCCGTTCCTGCCAACGAGGATGACGGCATGAGTCACGGTAGCCGGCAAGCCTTTGCCGTCTTCACGCTGCCGGGCGACGCGACGCTCTATGCCACGCCCATCGGTGCGATTCAAGGCAGCCAGGAAGCTTACTTCTGCGACACGCTTTTTTACTATGACGATCCGCACTCCATCTTCGACCACTGGCCCAAGGATGTGTGGGCGGTCGTCGATGCTCACCAGGTCAAGTCAGGGATGAGTGAGTTGGAGACGCGCATGGCCATCGGGCGGAAGACGCAGACCAGCGGCGGTACGGAGGGTGACCGCACCGTGACCTTCGACCAGGCCGGTAAGCATTGGACAGTAACTTTCGTGAATAACCGGGCCACGACGATCAAGAGCGATTAGCGCATTTTCACTACACGTCTTGCCGTCAGCGTGTCTTATAGCATCTGTTGCTATCTGCGGAAGGCGCTTCCTATTCCCTACTCCCTTCCCTTCTTGCGTATCTCGATATTCAGCCGCTTGATCTTCTGGTTCAGCGTGGAGAGTGGGATGTGGAACTGCTCGGCGGCGTCGGTCTGATTCCAGTTGCAGTGCTCCAGCTTCTCGATGATGATGCGGCGCTCGATGTCTTCCAGAATGTCGAAGAGCGTTGCGTTCGGGTTGTGTTCCAGCAGGGCGTCCTGAAAGCTGCGGCCGGTGATGTGGCCAGGCAGCAGATCGGGGCCGATGACCGGGCCCGAGGAGAGCACCACGCTGCGTTCGATGGAGTTTTCCAGTTCCCGCACGTTTCCCGGCCATGCATAATCGACCAGGGCGCGCAGGGCTTCGGCGGAGAGTTTGCGTGGAGCGAGGTTGTTTTCGTTGGCGTAAAAGTCGAGGAAGTGCTGCGCCAGCAGGGGAATGTCTTCGCGGCGCGAGCGTAGCGGCGGCAGGTCAACGCAGATTACGTTGAGGCGGTAGAAGAGGTCTTCGCGGAAGCGGCCCTCGCGCACTTCCTTGTGCAGGTCGATGTTGGTGGCGGCGATGATGCGCACATCCACCTGGATCTCCTGCACACCGCCCAGATGCATGAAGCGCCGATCCTGCAGCACGCGCAATATCTTGGCCTGGGTGTCCATGCCCATTGTGGCTATCTCGTCCATGAAGAGCGTGCCGCCGTTAGCTACCTCGAAAAGGCCTTTCTTGGAGGCGATGGCCGAGGTGAAAGCGCCTTTAACGTGGCCGAATAGCGTGGACTCCAGCAACTCGCTGGGCATGGCGCCGGTGTTGATGGGAACGAAGGGCTTGTCCCTGCGCGGCGAGTTGGCGTGGATGGCCTTGGCGATCATCTCCTTGCCGGTGCCGCTCTCGCCCTGTATCAGAATTGTGGAGCGGCTGGGCGCTACCTGCGCCACCAGGTCGAAGACCTTCAGCATGACCTCGCTCTTGCCCACAATGTTAGAGAAGTTGTAGCGCTGCTTGAGGGTGCGCTTGAGTTGCAGGTTCTCTTCTTCGGCTTTGTGGCGGGCGACGGCGGAGCGAATGTCGGCCAGCAGTTTTTCGTTGTCCCATGGCTTCTGAATAAAGTTTTCCGCGCCGGCGCGAATGGACTCGACAACATTGTCCACCGAGCCGTATGCAGTAATCATGATGACCGGCAAATCAGGATGGCGCTCCTTGATCTGGGGCAGAAGCTCCAGGCCGCTCTGGCCGGGCAGCGCCAGGTCTAGCAGCACCAGGTCGAAGCTTTCCTGGTCGATAATCCGCAGCCCCTCTTCGCCATCGGCGGCCATTCTCGCGGTGTACCCTTCGAGCTTAAGCAGCGCATCCAGCGACTCGCGGATGGCAATCTCGTCGTCAACGACCAGAATGCGGGTCTGGCTGTCAATTGGGCCGGAGTCTCCGGCGGCAGCAGATGCGGATGGATTCAATAGCGTTTCTACCTCAGGCATGAACACTTGTCCTCAACAGGGGAAACTCAAGGTGGAAGGTTGTGCCGGCGCCAATGGCGCTCTCGACATGTATCTTGCCGGCGTGCTCCTGGATGATGCCATAGGAGACGGAAAGCCCCAGGCCGGTGCCGCGGCGGTCGCCTCCGCGGGGTACGTTCTTGGTGGTGAAAAACGGATCGTAAATGCGCTTCAGGTGCTCGGGAGAGATCCCGGATCCGGAGTCGTTGACCAGCGCGGCAACGTATTTGTCTTGCCGGTTGAACAGCGTAGTCAGGCGCAGGCGGCCGCCTCCCGGCATGGCTTCCTTGGCGTTCAGCAGCAGGTTGAGAAATACCTGCTGCAGCTTGCCGGGGTTGCCGTGGATGGGAGGCAGCTCCTCTGCCAGTTCCAAATTAACAACGATCTGAGCGGTCTTGAACTGGTGATCGAGCAGGGAGAGCGTGTCGCGGATGACCTGGTTCAGGTTGGTGTCGCGAAACTCGGTGGTTGACGTGCGAGAGAAATTCAGCAGGCCGTTGGCGATTTCGGCGGCGCGGAAGCTCTGCTGGGTAATCTTCTCCAGCACCGAGCCCAGGCGGGCGTCGCCCTTCAACTGTTTGGCGAGCATCTGCGCATACGAGGAGATAACGGCCAGCGGCGTGTTGATCTCATGTGCCACTCCGGCGGCCAGCAATCCGATGGAGCTGAGCTTGTCAGCCTGCGCCAGTTGCGTTTCCAGCGAGACACGCTCGGTGATGTCGTCCACCAGAATGATGCGGCCCACCGAAACAAAATCCCGCGACAACAGCGGCGCAATCGCGATGTTGGCGGTGCGCTGCTCACCTGCGCGCGTGGTCAGCGGGAACTTGTAGAGATGATGGACACCCTGCTCGTTGCGGAAGCCTTCCAGCACCTCGATGAACTCTGCCGGGAAGACAGCGCTCAACTTCTGGCCGATGGCCTCGGCGCGGCTCAGGGCATACATGGCTTCCATCTGTGCGTTCCAGCTCTCGATGTGGTCATCCAGGTCCAGAGCCAGGATGCCGACGTTGATCGACTCGACAATGTTCTCGTTGAATTCCTTGAGCCGCTCGAATTCGCCGATCTTTTCTTCCAGCCGCGCATAGAGGCTGGCGTTCTGCAAAGCGATGCCGATATAGGAGGCCAGCGATTCCAGCAGCTCCACATCCTCGCTGGAGAGAAAGTCGCCGCCGATGGTGCGGCCCAGGCCGATCACTGCGATGGTGCGCGTGGTATCGGGTCCACCTGAACTGGCTTCGCTGGCCTTCGACTGGCCCTGGGCGACGCGACAGGGAAGATAATAGTTCAGGTCCAACAGGGCCGCGGTGCGTTGCTGCCCGGCGGGCAGATGCACGGCCTGCTGCGCGTTCTCCAAAAAGATGTGCGAGTGGTCCGTTGCCTGGTCAAAGTTCAGGAAGCCTAGCTCCATGCCGATCTGCGCGTTGAGCGCCTCGGCGGGCAGCCCGTGGGAGGCGGCCAGATAAAGGCGGCCTGGTTCCTCTGAGCTCTGGGCCAGGAATACAGCCACGCGCGCCACCAGCAAGGTGCTCGGCAGCCGCTCGACGATCGACTCCAGTAGGGCATGGAGATCGGTCTCCGAACTAAGGCCGCGGCCAAACTCCACCAGTGCCTTGCGGTAGTCGTAGCGATGGCGGTCCAGGACTCGGTCAACCCAGCTCTGGATCCTGCGTTTGAGAGGTTCAAAGAAGGCCAGCGCCAGCACTATGGCGATGCCTTCGCCCCAGTCCCTGACCGATACGGGCAACTGATTGTGGGCCAGCCCGGCGGCCGCCGCAATCGCGCCGAAGTAGGCTCCCAGAATCAGGCCCGTAGCCAGCGTGTACGTCACGCCCCGCTTGAAGATCAGGTCGGTGTCCATCAGCCGGTAGCGGATGATGGCCCAACTGAAGGTAAGAGGCAAAAACACGATGGAGAGGCCCGCCAGGTTAGTGAGCCACGTGTATGGCTGCCAGTCACAGAGGAATGGAATGGCATAAAACAGCGTAAAGGGAACCACTGCCAGCAGCGCGCCGCGGGTGAGCCACTTCAATTGCTGGCGCAGCAGCGGCGTGTTGGCGCGGCTGGAACTGCGCAGAAAAAGCACCGCCGCTGCCACATAGAAGAACGCATCGTAGGCCGTTCCCACCTGGTCCAGACGGTGCTTGAGCAACGCCGAAGCTTGCCAGAAGTTAATCGCATAGAGCCACAGGCCAAGCAATACTGCGCCGGGCAAATAGATCAACGGTAAAAGCCAGCGGCGGCTGAGCTTCTTCAGCCGCTCTTCTGGAAAACTGAGCGCAAAGTGCAGAAACAAAGCCGGCTGCAGGGATTCAGCCAGCACATTCGACCAGAACACGATCCAGTCCAACGTGTCGAACGTGGAGGTGTACTTAAGCGCATAGAGCGCGAACGACACCAAGCAGAAGAGGTAGAAGTGGGTGGCGCGCGGCGCCGTCCAGCGGCGAAACAGCACGTAGATGCCGATAGCCAGGTAGATGAGCCCAATCAGGCGCTGTCCCATCGCCAGGCTTCTGTCCAGCGGCTCCGGAATCACCTCGACGACCAACTCTGCCGGCCTGCCCGGCGAGATGCCTTCGCGGCTGATGCGATAGTAAATCTTGAAATAGCTGCCGCTGCGGTAGAGGGCGCGCTCCAGGTCCGCTGATCTTGTAACAGGGGTGAATTTGATGTCGGCAGCCAGGGGTAGCGTCTCGCTGCTGGTGCGTTCGCCGGTCTCCGCAGGCAGAACCTTGACGCCCGCCAGTGGCTCCTCCGGCCGGATTCCCGTGTGCAGCCCCGGCCCCACAGTCCCGACAGGCAGGATATTCACTCCCGTCAGCTTGTCTCCCGCCCGGATGCCGGCGCGCAACCCGGGACTGTCGGGCAGTACTCTGTCGGCCACCAGGCCTTGGCCATCCGCTGCCTCGCGCCACCACACTCCGTCGTCGGGTGGTTGGGAGTGGCGCTCCTGGAGAAAATTCAACACCGCCAGCAACACCAGCCCGGCCGTGCCCAGGGCCAGCATTGTCGCCTGCAAGCGATTGAAGAGACTCGTCTCCATCAGGGGAGTACCTTACTTCCTTATGCTTTGTTGCACGCCAGTTGCCATGGGTGAAAAAAAATGAAAGACCATAAAAAGAAGGACAAGCGATTGAGAATACACGAGATAGGGACGTTTAGCCCGGGAAAATGTCAACCATAAGCCAAAGTATCCTACCACAGAATACAATAAATAGCAGAGTGCCTATGGAGAAAAGAATTGGCCTATTGAAACCTGTAACATCACAGGATTCATGCAGATTGCTCTACTCAAACCAGTCGGCTCTCCGCACCCGTAACCGCGTTCCCTCCCTGATCGCACTTTCTGTAATTTGACTTGGTAGATGTGCTCGCATAGCCAGCTTCCCGGCAACTCAAAAGTGTGGAGCGAAATACTCCCAATCCAGGTTACGAAATCCAGGTTACGAATTTGGATGTGGCAAATGGTTCGGCAGGATTCGCCCCTTGATTTTTTCATTGATGAGAAATGCCGCTGACGCTGTAAACTTGCAGCCGGTGCGGGCGTCTACCTGAGTGATGGCAGCCGCGACGGTACTGGAACGGATGACCATGGCTACGGCTGAAGAAATCGCCGCGGAGGAGTTTGCGTCTGTCGTCGCCAGGCACCGTCCGCAGATCTTCAGGTTTCTGCTTGCCTCCACGCGCGACGTGGATCTGGCCGAGACGCTAACCCAGGACTGTTTCCTGAAGGCGCATCGGAACTGGTCCAGTTTTCGCGGCGAGTCCAGTGCCTTGACCTGGCTGATGCGCATTGCCATCAACCTGCAGAAGGACCACTGGCGCAACCGCCGGATGCAGTTCTGGAGGCACACGCAGAATAACGCGGTGGCATTGGACGAGGCCAGCGAGTGGTTGCCGAGTGGCGAACGGTCTGTGGAGCAGCAGTTGCTGGCCAAGGAGCGGGTTAAGCAGGTAAGCAAGGCGGTTCAGGGACTCAGCGAGCGACAGAGGACGGTTTTTCTGCTCCGCTATGTGGAAGAGGCTGAGTTAAGCGAGATTGCACGGGCTACTGGCCTCAGTGAGGGCACGGTGAAGGCTCACCTTTCGCGCGCAGTGGCAAGGGTGCGAGCGGAATTGGGAGGTAAACGGTGAAATTCAAGGACAGATTCGCGGGTAATATGCTGAATCCGGAGCAGGATTCAGAGCTGAATGACGCCCTCACGGACTTCCGCCTGAGCGTTCATGCCTGGAGCGATGCTGCCTTCAGCCGTTCTCGGACTGTGGTCGCTGCACTTCCGCCTCGGCGAATATGGCGGCTGGCGGTTGGCTGCGCGCTGGGATGCGTCCTGGTTACCGGAGGCGCTTCCGTGGGGCTCTGGCAGCACCACCAGCGTGAGATCGAATTGAGAATAACCCAGGCTCGCATCGCCGAACATCAGCGGCTGGCTGCCCAGCAGCAGGCACAGCAACTGGAGGATGAGGATTTACTGGCCAAAGTGGACAGCGATGTATCAAGGGAAGTTCCCATCGCCATGGAGCCTCTGGCTCAACTAATGGTCGATGACGAAACCCCCTAGTTACAAATAGGGAATCAGAAATAGAAACTCAGAAGATGCATTGGAAGAATCAAAATGGAGAGGAAAATAAGATGAAATCGTTGGTAACGATGCGGTTGGGAGTGGCAATTGCGATTGGTTTGCTGGCAGGTACGGCGCTGGCTCAGGGGCCCGGAGGTGGGATGGGAATGGGCCAGGGATTCGGAGGGCATCGCCCTCCCATGGAAAATGCCTTCGGATTTCAGGGCGCACAGGGACGCTGGTGGAACAATCCCAGGGTCGTGGAACGCCTGAAGCTGACCGATGTGCAGCGCAAGCAGTTCGACGACATTTATTTGCAGCACCGGGAGAAGCTGATCGACTTGCGTGCCAACCTGCAGAAGGCAGAGCTGGCTCTGGAGCCGCTGGTGAGCGACTCGCAGCCCAACGAGGCTAATATTCTGGCCCAGATTGACAAGGTTGCACAGGCGCGTGCCGAGCTCGAAAAAGCGAACGCGGCCTATCTGCTGGCCATCCGCAGCAAGCTGACAGCCGAGCAGTGGGCACAGGTGCAGGCCGAGCGCGCCAACCGTGGACGAGATAGCGGCGCCGGGCAACACCGCGGCCATGGACAAGGTGGCTGGCGGCAGGGCGGCGGCCAGTACAACCGCCAGACGACTCCTCCGCAGACGCCTCCCCCCGGCGCGGGAACGGCTGCACCCCCGGCGCCTCAATCCGAATTTGAATAATAGAAGGGATTATTGCACCTGGTTTCAGGCAGAGAGCAAATGCGGTTGTAATTAATACCGATGGCGGCAGGAGGCCTTCCTCTTGCCGCCGTTTTTTCGTCTGCTGCGGGATATCAGCAAAATTCGGCCGCGGCAAGGCCCTTTATCGTGTTGTATCGTCCGTTCCCTGTCTCAAACCGGGACAGACCTGTGGAGCACACTACTACAGCGCCTGAATCGCTTTGGGACACGCTTTGAACTGAAGCGGGACAGCATGAATCGGCTCGCGACAACATGGGGCAAAAGCAATTCTTAAATTTATGACTAAAGTTATTTCCACTCGGACCGATGAAGGGGGCAGATGCAGGAACGCCCCTCCGGAATCTTCGGAGGGTCTGGCGGAACGAAAGATGCGTTGCCGGGCATGGCGCGATTTAATGCATCTAAAAGGAGCTACCTTCCATGGCCCTCGGTGTTTTGAACAATCTTTCAGCGATTTACGCGGAAAACAACCTGAATAACACCAACAACAGCTTGCAGAAGGTGCTGCAACAGTTGTCTTCGGGTTCGAGGATCAACTCCGGCGCCGATGACGCGGCGGGTCTTTCGCTAGTGAATGGCCTGGGGGCCAACTCGGCTGCCCTGACCCAGTCGGAAACCAACGCCACGGAGGGAGTGGGGCTGCTCCAGGTTGCCGATGGCGCCCTCTCGCAGGTGACCAGTCTGCTCAATCGCGCCATTACGCTGGCTACTGAAGCCTCCAACGGCACCCTCAACTCCACTCAGGAGAGCGCCGCCAATCAGGAGTACCAGTCGATTATGGCCGAGATTAACAACATCGGGCAGACTACCACGTACAACCAGGAGCAGGTATTCAATGGTACCCAGGTCGCCATTTATACCGGCGACTCCTCGACGGCGGGCTCTTCGTTGGACAACTTGAATATCCACCCGCTTTCCGAGTCCAGCGTGGGCGACACGGGCGGCGTGATGTCTTACAGCAACGGCCAGAGCAACACGTTCATCGATCTGTCGAATGGCGGCACGAATGCGACAGCGGGCGATGCCTTGCACAATGCCACCTCCACGTTGACCGTTCACTACATGGCGACGGGGCCGAACGGGGCTGTTTCTCAGCAAACCGCAACCATTTCCGCTGGCGGCGTCACTGGCTTCGCCGACACAGCCCAGGGAATGATCAACGCCATCAACGCTGCGAACCTGGGCGTTACCGCAAGCTTCTCCACGGCGGCACAGGCCGGAACCCAAGCTGTCACCGCGGGCCATGCCACCGACACCGGCATTCTGATCACCGGGTCGGGTGCGGGTGTAGGGAGCGGTACCACTCCTGGCGCTGTCGGTGTCCTGGCATTAAACATCGGCGAGGTAACGGTGGGTGATACTCTCAACGGCACCCTCACCATCACGGACAGTTCCGGCCACATCCACACACAAGCCCTCGGCGGGGCCGGATGGGACACCCTGGCCAACATAGCGGGTTCGATCAACACTCAAGGCTGGGGTATCACGGCCTTATACAGCGCTGCGGGGACCGGGAGTGATACGTTTACGTCGGCAAGCTCCAAAGCGGGCATCATCGCCGCCAATCTCACCGACGTTACCGCCACCGCCACCGACACTCCAACCTACAATGCAGCGGCTGCATTCTACACCGTCGGAGTGTCAACGCCCGTCATCGGAGCTAATGGAATTGCGGATCTCGCAACCGCGCAGGCAGCTTCCTCGACCTTCACTGCGGACACAACCGGCACGGGCGGAACCGCCACGATGGGCTACTCTGACACTTCCGGCCAATCGTTGAGCGGCACCGACCTGTTGAACCAAGCCGATGCCCAGGCCGCCCTGAACGATCTCAATGTGGCCATCACCGACGTGGCCGCGATGGACGGGTACATCGGCGCCCAGATCAATACCCTCAACTCCATCAGCCAGGTGATGAGCACCCAGCAGGAGAACGTGCTCTCGGCGCAGAACGCCATCCAGGCCACCGATTATGCCTCCGCGACCTCCAACATGTCCAAGTATGAGATCCTCAGCCAGACCGGCATTGCCGCACTGGCCCAGGCCAACAGCGTCGAGCAGGAAGTGACCAAGCTCTTGCAGTAATAACGGGTTTTGCACGAAGCGTACCACTGCAGTAACTTCAAGACAACCCAGGGACGGGCGGCGGCAGGGGCATCACCCTTGCCGCCCATTTTTTTATGCAGGGAAGATTCACTACTCTCTGACTCCTGACCCCTGTAATGCGCTATTCTGTCGAAGAGAGCGGCGCCGCACTTTATCCGCAGGCCGGCAAAACAATGGCGTTAGAAGCAATCGAAACAACCGCCAAGAACCTGATCCTGACCGTGCAGGAGTATTCCCTGTTTGCCTTGCGCGCTTTCACCAACCTCTTTCGGCCGCCTATTTACTGGCCTGAATTCCTCATTCAGGCCGACATCATCGGTTTTGGCTCCTTGTCCATTGTGATCCTAACCGGGCTCTCCACGGGTGGCGTGCTGGCGCTGCAATCGGCGGCCACGTTGTCGGCCTTTGGCGCCACTGCCGTTACCGGACGCTTCGTCAGCCTGACCATGATCCGCGAACTGGGCCCGATACTCACCGGAGTCATGGTCAGCGGCCGCAATGCCAGCTCCATGGCCAGCGAACTCGGTTCCATGGTGGTCACAGAGCAGATCGACGCCATGCGCGCTCTGGGCGTCGACCCTATGCGCAAGCTGGTCACTCCCCGCATCGCTGCCACTATCTTCACGCTCTTCTTCCTCACCATCGTCTCCGACGCCTGCGGCATCGCCGGCGGCGGTCTGGTCACCGTCTTCATGAACCATCAGAACGGAACTCAGTACCTTGATATGGCATGGCAGCATCTCAGCTATCCCGACATCGTCCAGGGACTGGTCAAGCCGCTCTTTTTTGGCTACATCCTCAGCTCCATCGGCTGCTTCTATGGCATGAGAACCTCGGGCGGCACTCAGGGCGTGGGCCGCTCCACCATTCAGGCGGTCGTCTGGTCATCCGTGTTCATCATCTTCGTAGACTTCCTTCTCACCCAGGTGCTGCTCACCATCATGCCACCCCTATGAGCGACCCTACCCAGTCTGCCCATCCCGGCACCCATCCGTTCGGTCAACAAACGGCGATGGATGCCAGCCCAGTAGTGGTCTTTCGTAACGTCTCCATCGCCTTCGACGGCCCGCCTGTGCTGGAGGACGTCAGCTTCTCAGTTGCGCCCGGTGAGACCCGCATCCTGCTCGGCCCGGCAGGCGTGGGCAAGAGCGTTCTGCTCAAGCTCGCCAACGGCCTTCTGCGCCCCGATGAGGGCAGCATCCTGCTCTTCGGCCAGGAGATATCTCATATGCCCGAGCAGCAGCTCTTTCCCCTGCGCATCCGCACCGGCATGGTTTTCCAGGAGGGCGCGCTCTTCGATTCACTCTCCGTCCGCGACAACGTCGCCTACCAGTTGATTCAGGAGAAGGTTCCCGACGGCGAAATCGACCTCCGCGTCCGCGATGCCTTGCGCTTTGTCGAGTTGGAGGAGACCTTCGACCTCTTCCCGCCCAGCCTCTCCGGCGGTATGCGCCGCCGCGTGGCCATCGCTCGCGCCTTCATCCGCCGGCCTGAGCTCTTGCTCTACGACTCGCCCACCGGCGGCCTTGACCCCCTCACCTCCACCACCATCATCGAGCTGATCGTCAAGGAGCGCGATGTCTCCCACACTCCTTCGATTATGGTTACCCACCGCATCCAGGATGCCTTCCTGCTGTGCAACAACCGCTTCGACCTCGAGCAGGGCTGCATGGTCCCCTTCCCCAAGGGCGTAACCGACCCCTCCACAACCTTCCTCATGCTCGAAGAAGGCCGCCTCGTCTTCGACGGCTCCTTCCACGAGCTGGTCAGCAGCCAAAACCCCTTCGTCCGAGAGTTCCTGGAGTAATTCAGGGAATAGAAAAATGTTCTGTTCCCCATTCATTTCTCGATTATTTGTGTAAAGGATGAGAAATTACAATTCTCATTTCAACATGGTTCGAATCATCGAATCCAGACCAGGCACTCACAGGATTAAGCCTGCTTGAGCAATTCCATCATCTCTCGCGCCGAGACTACTCTGGCTCGCCCACACGCTTCAGTCGGAAAGTGGCGCTTGTTACCGGTAACGATGAATTCCGCATGGGCCTCAAGCGCGCATGCAATGAAATCATCATCCCCAGAATCGGGAGAAACTCCGGGTGCCGGTGTTGGCTCGAACAGTAATCCCTTCGTTTTGAGCAGCTCTATTAGCCCATCAATTTCATCCCGCCCAAATCCAAACTTTGGCCGCGCCAAAACCGCGGCATATTCCGTGAGAATGCTTGGCGAGATACAAGGAATGATCCTGTCTTTCTGGACTACATCCAACGCCTGTGCTTCATTGCCAAAGGGAGAGATAAGAGCAGATACAAGTACGTTCGTATCCAGGACTACGCGGATCATTTTACTGCGGCCCTTGCAGCGGCCCGCTTTTCGTTCCGGTAGGTACTAACCTCGGCGTCTATATCATCCATAGTCAGCTTGTCCAGACCACGCCGCTTCGCGCCAGCCCAGGCCTCTCGCAGCCATTCCGGCGCAGACTGTACGCTGGCCAGATAATCCTGAACGCTGAGAATCACAACCACCGGCTCCCCGCGGCGATCCACAATGAATCGCTCATTGTTTGCGACCGCCCGGTCAATAACTTGCCCAAACTGCGTGCGCGCTACATGAGCATCAATTCTATGACTCATCTGCCCTCCATCAATGCATCAATCAATACATTGATTGTACACCTATCTCTCACTTTATCCATCACATTCATGCCTATAGCGGTTCCGGGTTGTTCACCTCCCCTCCCCGTTTGCTAAAATCATCTGTTTTGAGTCATTTCCAAAGAATGGCAGGTTCATCATGGGCTTCAAATTCCAGGGCTTCGATCTTCTTCATCTCGACACCAGCTTCAGCCAGGACGAACTGCTCGTCCGCAAGACCGCGCGCGACTTTGTCGAAGATAACCTCATCCCCATCATCGAGGAGTGCTTCCGCACCGAGCGTTTTCCACGCGAGCTGGTCCCCCTCATGGGCGAGCTGGGCTTTTACGGCGCCAACCTCGAAGGCTACGGCTGCGCCGGCATGTCCAACGTCGAGTACGGCCTGGTGATGCAGGAGCTGGAGCGCGGCGACTCCGGCATCCGCAGCTTTGTCAGCGTGCAGTCCGGCCTGGTTATGTACCCCATCTACGCTTTCGGCTCCGAGGAGCAGAAGAACACCTGGCTCCCCGCCCTCGCCACCGGCGAAAAGCTCGGCTGCTTCGGCCTCACCGAGCCCGGCGCCGGTTCCAATCCCGGAGCCATGACCACCACCGCCCGCAAAGTCGGCAACGAGTACATCCTCAACGGCGAAAAGCTGTGGATCACCTCTGGAACCATCTCTGACGTGGCCATAATCTTCGCAAAAAATGAGGACGAAGGCGGCAAAATCCGCGGCTTTCTGGTAGAGACCAAGCGCCCCGGCTTTACCGCCTACGATGTCCACGGCAAGTGGAGCCTGCGCGCCTCCCATACCAGCGGCCTCTCGCTGCAGGACGTGCATGTGCCCCTCACCGCCCTCATGCCCGGAGCGGCCGGCACCAAGAGCGCCTTCATGTGCCTCAACCAGGCTCGCTACGGCATCAGTTGGGGAGCAATCGGCGCGGCCATGGACTGCTACTCGACCGCCCTGCAGTACGCCAAATTCCGCAAGCAGTTTCGCAACCAGCCCATCGCCAGCCACCAGATTGTCCAGGAAAAGCTGGTCTGGATGGCTAATGAAATCTGCAAGGCGCAGATGCTTGCGCTGCACGTCGGCCGCCTTAAGGACGCAGGCAAGGCGGAACGTCAGCACATCTCCCTGGCCAAGCGCAACAACGTGTGGATGGCTCTGGAATGTGCCCGTATCGCCCGCGACATCCTGGGCGCCAACGGCATCACCGAAGACTACCCCATCATGCGCCACATGATGAACCTGGAATCGGTCATCACCTACGAGGGCACCCACGACATTCACACCCTGATCGTGGGCCAGCACCTCACCGGGATTCCCGCCTACTAATACCGTGACTGCGTGATTAAGTAATTGCATGAATGATGTGTCGGCCTAATGTAGCGCTGGCCTCCTGCCGGCTGTAGCGCGGACATCCACGCCCGCGCTTGTCCATGGCTATTTACCAATTCATGCGATCAACATACTAGGCTGACTTGAATGCGAATGAGTGCCCCACCCTCGTCGTGTCAGCGATGACTTTCACTGAATTGACGTACGCTGCTCACGCATGGGAGCAGGTAGAATTCAACCAATACTACGGTGTCTCGACGACTGGTTGCCAGAGTTCGAGGCGGTTGCCCTCGGGGTCGGTAATCCAGGCGAAGTGGCCGTAGGGGGCGGATTCCTGGTGGGGGTCGATGGGGATGTTGGCGGCGCGGAGCTGGGTGAGGAGGGCTTCGAGGTCATCGACGCGGTAGTTGATCATGGCGCGCTGGGCGGGGGCGCCGAAGTGGTTTGTTGTGTCGGGGAAGAGCATCCAGGTGGTTTGGCCGGTACCGGCGGGGACTTCGTCGGACCAGAGGAAGTTGGCGCCTCCGTATTCGGTGAACTGGATGCCGAGGTGCTGGGCGTACCAGCCGGCGAGGGCTTTAGGGTCGCGGGCTTTGAGGAAGACGCCGCCGATCCCGGTGACTCGTGCCATGAGGATCTCCTTGGGAGTGTGTGAGTGGGGGAAGAGAATCAGATCTCTTCGTTGTGCTATGAAATTACAAAAGTAGGTGCGACGTGTCAAGGGCAGAGTGATAGTAAGCGGCGATTCGGCACGAAGTCCGACAGGACACAGTGACTCTGGTTCCGCTTCAGGGTGGGAAACGAGCTCTATTTCTTTGTGCTGATCAGCCGCAGACGCGCCGTCATCACTCTTCCCACATACTCGCTGAAGCTTCCATACTGCGGCGAGTCCACCACGTTGTTCACTACCAATGGGTTGTTGCTGTTGGTCATGTTCTCGATAACTCCGCGCAACCCGAAGTAATAGTAGTGAAAGTGAAAACGCCATTCCAGCCCCGGACTGAGGGCCACGTAATTCGGAAACCGTTGCGATCCCGCCGCGCCCACCACCTGCGCATTGTCGTTTACCGGCGTATATGGGAAGCCCGTATGCCAGTCAACGGTGTAAACAAAGTTCCAGCGTTTTTTCAGTTGCGGCAGCGGAACCGGCAGCCATCCCCACGAGAGCACGCGGTCCGGCGTCTCCCACCCCAGCGGGCCGCTCTGCTGAGCACCGAGCATCGACAGCGTGGGCACATAATCGATGGCCGCATTTGTCTGCGCGGAGGAATGGGTGTAAGCGGCAAAAAGCGTGTACCCGCCCGCAAAGCTGCGCCGCGCCTCAATCTCGGCAGTATAGTCGGTATCCCGCCTGCCATTCGTCAGCACATAGTTTCCGTAAAGCGCCGACAGCGTGTTTTGATTCAAATAAGTGAACTCATCCGTCACGCGCTTGTGCAGGTAATTCGCTTGCAGATATATCGAACCCGGCAGCCGCTGTTCCACTCCCGCGCTCCAGTTCACTGCCCGGGCCTCATGCAGCGCTCCGTAGTTTGCTGAAAAGGTTGTCACCACTGCCGGGCCCGTCGGCGTCACGCCATCGGTTTCGTAGTACGTGTCGTCGCGGATGCCGGTCAGCGCTCGCGTCAGGTACTCCAGTTGCGTGTGTTCGTAATATAGCCCGATGCCCGCGGAGATTTTTGTCCAACCATGGGCGGCAGTAGGCGAGTAGACCGCGGCCAGGCGCGGTGAAAAGAGCGGGCTGCGGATAATTTCATCCCAGTCGAAGCGCAGTCCCGGTTCGATAAGCAAGCCGCTACGCGGCTTCCAGCGGTCCTGCACATACACGCCGGCCTCCACGTTATCGCGGGTAAACGGCGCGGTTGAGGGAAAAGTGCTGCGCCGCAGCAGCGTTCCATCCTCGCGCAGATACTCCACCGCCGCGCGCGTGACGCTCTCGCCAAAGCTGATGTGGTCCACGTCGATGCCGGCCTTCAGATCGTGCTCTCCGCCCCAATGCCGCTGCGGCAGATACAGCACCGCATTCCCCTCCACGCGCTGCGAGTGCCCCTTCTCATTCTCAAAGTAACTTCCCTCAGACATCTCCGGCGTAATCTCAAAGGAAGTGTTTCCATGCGGCTCGTAGCCATCGCTGATGCGCACTACGTCCAGTCCCACATCCAGCAACGCGCCTTTGCGAAAGCTCTGCTGATCGCGCAAGTACGGCATCCAGGCAATCGTGTTGCGGTCGGTAGTGCTTGCCTGCGAAACCAGCGGCGAAATGCCGTCATACGGTGAGTGGTACACGTTGTAGAGCAGCCCTCCCGACACAATGTTGGCCTGCGTGGCATTCGCCTGGAACTTGATCAGGTTGCTTCCCCGGATCAAATGATCGCTGTCGGCCCCTGAGGGAAGTTCTTTGATGTAGACATTGTCGTATTCCGTCTCCACCCCATCGAAAAACCACGCCCGGTTGCGCTTGAGCGGCCCTGAAAATGTGACCCTCGGAACAAACTTGTCAAAGCGAATTCCATTCGCGCTTCTGTACGAGGGAATGAAGTTTGTGGCATTAAAGCGGAAGGTATTGTCGCCCATCCCGGTGTAGAACGCCACTACGCCGCCGGTGCTTCTGCCGAACTCCACCGGGTAGCGCGTCGCCTCCTTGTCAATGGAGCGGACCGCGTCGGCGCTCACCCGCAGGGCAAGAATCCCGCTCATTGGTGAGCGGATGTCGAATCCGTCCAGCAGATCCAGCGTCGCCCACGTCTCTGACCCATCCACATGCACCTGCCCCGTTGCATCCTGAACCACTCCGGGATAGAACGGCAGCAGGTTGCGAATGTCGCGCGATGTCGGATAGGGCACATTGATGATCTCCGGCAGTTCCATGGTAAGTTCGTCGGAGGTCTGTTCAGTATCGATACCCGGAACCGAGGCTGTTACGCTCACCTGCTCCTGCACCATCTGCTCGTGGTTCAGCACAACTCGGATCTCGCGGATCAGCACATCGGCCTGGGGCACGACCGTCTCATAAAATCCTGGCTTGGCGATGCGCAGCAGGTAGGGCTGGCTTCCCTTGAGCAGATATGTCCCATGCCCGGCGTAGTCGGTCGCGAGGCGGATTTCGCTCTCTCCCGGCTCCTGAAGAACGACCTGTGCGTCCGGCACTACTACGCCAACTTCGTCCACAACCGTAAGCACCGTTGGAGCATTCACCGCCGCCGTCTGTGCCCCGGCAAAGACAATGCCGCCAATGAAAAATAGCCCGTAAATGACTCCGCTCGTACGCCTGATAGTTCGCATGGATTCACCATCTAACCGGCCTCCCCATTTTAGAGCGATTTTCCAGTTTTGTGAGTCGTTTTTTGGCGTTGCCCACAGTCCCCATCGACAACCCCGCCCGGATGCGGCATAGTCGTATCCATGTCCACTTTTCATATGCCTCGCTACTTCGCTCTGCTCATCTGCGCTGCGGCCTTGATTTTTGTCAATGCCGCCGCCCAGCAGCCCACTGCCGCACCCGTCGTGCTTCACGCCGCGCGCCTGCTCCAGGTCGATACCGGAACCCTCCTCCAGCCTGGCGAGATTCTCGTCGAGGGCGAGCGTATCGTTGCCGTGGGCGTCTCTGTCGAGCATCCGCAGGGAGCCCGCGTCATCGACCTGGGCGACTCGACCCTGCTCCCCGGCCTCATCGACGCTCATGTGCATCTCTTTCTGCATCCCGGCGCCGAAGACCTGCAAACCGTCGAGGAGTCGGTTCCCTGGCGCACCCTGCTCGCCGCCCAGGCCGCCAAGGCCGATCTCATGGCCGGGTTCACCGCCGAGCGCGACATGGGCACTGAGGGCGCCGGCTCGGCTGACACCGCGATCCGCGACGCCATCAACACCGGCATCATCCCTGGCCCTCGCCTGCGCATCAGCGGCAACGCAATCGATATTTTAGGCGGCCATGAGGACGCCATCCACTACAACCCTGCCCAGCACGTGCTATCCAACGCCGACTACGCCAACTCCAGCGACCAGTTAGTCGAGGTCATCCGCCAGCAGCACAAAGAGGGCTCTGACTTCGTCAAAATCTATGAAACGGGGCACGACACGCTGGTGGACGTCAACCTGCGCACGCCCTGGCAGTACACCGAGGCGCAACTGGCCGCCGCTGTCGAAGAGGCGCGCCGTCTGGGCACGACCATCGGCGTCCACGCCCAGGGCGAGCCGGGAACGCTCTACGCCGCCCAGGCCGGCGTGGCCTCCATCGACCACGCCACCCAGCTCAGCGACGAAACCATGCGCCTCATGCGCGAAAAACACATCCCCGCCGTCCCCACCTTCGCTATCTTCGACTACTTCGCCCAGCACGCACCCTCGGCAGCCGTCGCCGCCCGTGAAAAAGCTCTGCTTGAAGTGAAGATTCGCGAGTTCCATCGGCAAATCGCCGCCGGAATTCCCTTCGCTGTCGGCTCCGACGTGGGCCCCTTCCCTCACGGCACCCAGGCTGTCGAGATGGAGCTGATGGTCCGCTACGGCATGAAGCCTTTAGCCGTTCTGCAGGCTGACATGATCAACGGAGCCAAGCTCCTCGGCTGGGAGGGCCAGATCGGCCAGCTCAAACCCGGCTACTTCGCCGACATCGTCGCCGTCCCCGGCAATCCCCTCGACGACATTACCGCGGTCGAGCGCGTCAGTTTTGTGATGAAGGGCGGCGTAGTGGTGCGGCCGTAGCTTTGTTTCTGAATTTAGGTTATCGAAAACCCGTTGTAGTTTATAGACTCACCGTGGCGGCGCCGCCGCCTTCTTTGCCGCTTTTGCCTTCTTGGCCTCTTGCTTTTCTGCCTTCTGCGCTTTTACCTGTTCCAAAACACGCGTATATCGCGGCGGCTGCTCCTGCTTGAGAGAGTCCTTGATCGCCTTGCGATAGGCAGCCAGGTAAATGGAATAAAGGATCGCGACTGAGCACCCGATTCCCCACGCGAATCCCCAGCATGCTCCCCAGACTGCGGCCCGGCTAAATTCATCCATCGAGATGATCCCCTTCCAAATTCATCTTAAACCGCTTAAACCGCAACAATAAAACTGTCTTCCGTGCGCGTCACTGGATGGTAAAGGGTGTCGCGCTCCACCGGTACTCGCCCAGCCTCGGTAATCAGCCGGCAAAGCTCCTTGCGCGTCATCCCCTGCGGCGTGGTCGCCCCCGCATCGTGGTAAATCTTCTCCTCCACCACCGTGCCGTCCAGGTCGTCTGCCCCAAAGCGCAGCGCAATCTGCGCAATTTTCGCGGTAAGCATTTGCCAGTATGCCTTGATATGGGCGAAGTTGTCCAGCAACAAACGGCTGACCGCTACCTGGCGAATGTCCGTCAGCCCCGTGGTCACCGGCAGGTGGTCGAGCGCCGTGTTCTCCGGATGAAAGGCCAGCGGAATAAACGTCTGAAAGCCGCCCGTCTCGTCCTGCAGGGCGCGCAGCTTCAGCAGGTGGTCCACGCGGTCCACGTCGTTCTCAATGTGCCCATAAAGCATCGTCGCATTGGACTTGAATCCCAGCTTGTGAGCCAGCCGCGCCGTCTGCAGCCACTCCTCGCCGTCGATCTTGTGGTCGCAGATGATTGATCGCACCCTTGCCGCGAAGATTTCGGCCCCGCCGCCCGGCATCGAGTCCACTCCCGCCTCGCGCATCTTTACGAGCGTCTCCTCGATGCTCAGCTTCGCCCGCCGCGCCAAATACGCCACCTCCACCATGGTGAAGGCCTTCACATGAACCTTGGGAAAACGCCCCTTCAGTCCCCGCACCAAGTCAAGAAAATATTCGAGAGGCAAATCCGGGTGCAGCCCGCCGACGATGTGGAACTCCGTCACCGCCTCCGAGTAGCCCGTGGCTGCCTTCTCCCACGCCTCTTCCAGCGCCATGGTGTAGCCCGCCGCGTCGCCCTTTTTGCGCCCGAAGGCGCACAGCCGGCAATTGGCCACGCACACATTCGTCGGGTTGATGTGCCGGTTGACGTTGAAGTAGGTCACATCCCCATGCAGCCGTTCGCGCACATGGTTGGCCAGCCAGCCCACGGCCAGCACGTCCCGCGAACCGTAAAGCGCAAGGCCGTCGTTGAAATCCAGCCGCTCGCCGGCCAGAACTTTGGCGGCAATCGGCTCAAGCCGCGGGTCGTAGGTGCGAAACTCTGCTCTCTGGCGGGTCTCCGCCGTCTCGGTCTGCATAGGCTTATGATACAGAACTATTCCCTATTCCCTCGCCGGGGTCCCTGGCGAGCGATCTATGCTCGCTGGGGTGGCTATTCACTGCTCTTCCAGCACCCCGTCATACAGCGAGGCCGCCAGCAGCCGCTCCCCCGCCGCGCGCACCATCGTAATCTTGTACCCCGTCTTAGCCCACTTCCAATCCAGAGACTTAGGGTCGATGGCGTAAACCTGGTCGCTTGTCCGCGAGCTCACCAGAATCCTGTTCAAGTGCGCGTCATAATAAAGCGCGTCCACGTCGGTCAGTGGAAAACGATGCACCCACATCCACGTCTTGCCCAGGTCGTGCGTAAAGTACACGCCCTCGCGCGCCCCCAGCCACAACGTCCCATCCGATGAAAAAACAATGGAATGAATCCGCGTCAGCATCGCTGGAATGCCCATCGGCCTCCACGTCTGTCCGCCGTCGGTGGAGATAACCACTCCATCCTTCCGGGCTGCTATCAGTTTCGATCCGTGCGCAGCCACTGCAAGATAATCCGCCGCGCCCATCACCGGCCCGCCCTGCCAGCTCTCGCCCTTGTCATTGCTGGTAAACACGCCTCCGGGGGTCGCTGCCAGCCACGTCTCACCGGATAGATCGAGCGCCCTCACCAGCCCTTCCATCTCGCGGCGCGTATCCTTCACCTGTTTCTCGATGTTGACGCGCTTTCCATAGTGCGTCTCCGTTGCTGTCTTCACCAGCGTGTTCTGAATCGTACTGCGCGAGCTCCAATGAAAACCCGGCGCGTCCTCGCCGGCCTCTTCGTTCTTCTCCAGCGCAAAGATGCCGTGATTGGTTCCCGCCAGGATCGTTCCCTCAGGCGACTCGGCCAGGGCAAAGACATCGCGCCCTTCCAGCCCCTCGGCAATTTGTTCCCAGTGCGCGCCCCCATCGTTGGAAACAAAAACCCCTCCATACGCCTTGTCGTTCACTACCCCGGCAAAAAGACGCGCCGGGTTGTCTTTATCAACCAGAAGAGCCTCCACCTTGCGTCCGCTGAAGCCCTCATTCGCCGACGTAAAGCTCGTCCCCGCGTCCCGGCTCTGCAGAACGCCGCCGCGGTCGGTCGCCAGCAGCACATGGTTCGAGTCCCCCGGATCGACAAATACATCATTCACGATTACATCCGGCCCGGTCATGCGCTGGAAGTGCCTGCCGCCGTCCACGGTTTTGTATAGCCCCTCGGTGGTTCCGGCATACACCACCTCCCGGTGGGCCGGGTCCTGCTTCAGCACCCGCGTTCTGCGCGCCGTCGAAGGGATCCCCTCGATCTTCCTGAACAGCTCGGCCGCGTTCTCGCTCTTGTAGATGCCGCTGCACGCGCTGGCAAAGACAATCTTCGGCTGGGCCGGATCGATGATGATGGAAAACACGTCGGAGTCGTCGATGACGCCCTTCTTGATGTTGTGCCAGTTTTTGCCGCCGTCGGTGGTCTTCCAGGGCAGGTGCCACGTCCCGGCATAGACCACATCCGGGTCTCCGGGATCGATGGCCAGCGACTCCACCTCGTGAATCTCCCGGCTGCCCGGCGGGCTGATCTGCATCCAGGTAGCGCCCGAATCCGCGCTGCGGAAGACTCCTTCCAGGGTTCCCGCAATCAGGGTTTTTGGGTCCGAGGGCGCCTGCGCAAGGGCGCGAATTGACTGTCCGCGCAGCCCCTCTACGGCGCTCCAGCTCCGCCCTTTGTCGTGGCTCACCCACAATCCGCCGCCGGGCTGGTCCAGCTTCCAGGCAGCTGCATAAATCGTGGCTGGATTCGTCGCGTCCACGACGATGTGGTCCACGACTAGATCGTCAGCGGAGTCCAGTTTCGAGAGCCGCCACCAGCTTGCGCCTCCATCCACGGACTCGTAGATCCAGCTGTTGATGGTGCCGAGATACAGATGCAGAGGCTCGCCCGGAATCGCCGCAAAAGCCCGCGCATCCCCGCCCATGGGGCCAATCGGGCTCCACTGTGTTTGCGCCGCCAATCCGGAGACGGCAAACAATACTAAAAATGAAGCTCGCGCAATAACTCCAACCCGGAATAAATAATTAAAGCGGATTCGTAAACGATTCATGCAGGCAAAAAACTCCCTAATATCTAATGAAGAGTATACAAATAAGGCTGGTAGGCCGGTCTCTTGGCACACCCCGGAGAATTGCTCAAAGCAAAGAAGGCTGACCGGTTAGCCGGCCAGCCTTCCAGAAAATACACCACCCTTGGCGGCAGACCCCGAGGGCCTGCCGTCAAGGCATATCCATTCATTCTTTACTTCTTGCCAACAACCTTTTTGATGGCCTTCTTAATGGCCTTGATTGGCTGCGGCTTCACTGCGGTCTCATCCACTGCGGTGGTCCCGGGCACGTCGGCGGCAAAGTCCGCGCCGGCCGGCACCAGGTAGGCTTCCACTGCCTGTGCGTCCGTCGGGCTAGTCGCCACGCTGATGCGAGAAGCGTCAATGCCCTTCTCCGTCACCAGGTAGTCCTTTACGTTGACGGCGCGCTCCGCGGCAAGATCAACCACCTTGAGGTGCTTGTTCTTCTTCGCGGCCTTTGCTTCCTTAGCGGTCTTGGCCTGCTCCTTGGCATTGGCCTCGCCCACTAGCACCAGCTTGGCATCCGGATGCTGCTGCAGCTGCAGGGCGATTCCGTCCAGAGCCGCCTTGGCTTCATTGTTCGCCCGCGCCGGATGCAGCTTGTCCTTGCTGAAGTCGATCGTGCCAAGCGACTGGGTGTGCGGAGTCGGAGCCTTATAAGGTTCCGTGATGGTAATGCTGGTGTTCGCCGTTGCCGTCTGGCTCTTGTCGTCGGTTACCGTGCAGGTGATCCCCACCACGCCGGTCGGTGCGCCTGCCGAAGAGTAAGAAGCCGTGGCGCCGGTGCCGCTAATGGAGCCGCCCGTTGCTGAGTAACTAAGCGTCAGCGGACGGTTCTGCGGGCTCAGGGCGGTCGCCGTAATGGTGCTGGTGTCGCCCGGCTTGATGTTGCTGGGGCTGGCCGAGCAGCTGATGGTCGGCGGCTCAAACTGCTTTACCGTGAAGCTGGCCGTGGCGTCTGCCGTCTGGCCCGGCTTCAGGCCTTCCTTGCCCTTCTTGCCTTCCTTCACTTCCGCCTTCACCGTATAGCTGCCCGGCGCAAGCGTTCCGGTGGCCACCGAGGCCGACGCTCCGTTGCCCGTTACGCCGGTTCCCGACCAGCTGTAGACAACATTGTTCTTCTTGTTGGGATCCACCGATCCGGCAGTTGCGGTCACCGAGACCTGATCTCCGGCATAAACGGCGGGCGGGCTGGCCACAGCCGATAGTGTGATCGGCGGAGCCTTCTGGCACCCTATCGACGCGAAGGCCAAACACGCCAATGCCAGAACCATACATCCAGACTTCAAAATCCTCGAGTACATGTGATTCTCCTTCATAAATTCAGATTAAAAACGTTGATGAAGTGGTTTGCTGATGCGCGCCATTTCCGGACTACGACTTACTGACCTTCCTGAACACGTTCAGGGGGACAGAATTCAATACCGAATCATAGTACCATAGCTATCCCACGGGGTATGCACCCTTTAGAACTTGTTTTTTATCCCGTGTATGATCTGCTTGTCCTCCCCGAACACCAGCTCCCTGGGGGCGAAAAAAACGAGAAAGATGAATAAAACGGAAGAGGTTGGCCGGCAAGCCGGCCAACCTCAAATCTTTCCAGAAACCCATTATCTGGCCCATTTCCGGCCCCCGCCGTAGCTGATGGGGGCCGAAGGAGTGGTTTTACCCCCAGGCAGGCTCGCCGGCCTGGCCCGGAGGAAAGGCTGGATTAATTCACCGCCGGTTTCGTTGCGGCCTTCTTGTGTGCCGTGGCGGCCACAGGCTTGCGGGCCTGGGGCTTTACCGCGCTTTCGTCCACCGCGCTGGTATTGGGCACGTCGGACACGAAGCTGGCGCCGGAGGGCACAAGGTAGTTCTCCACCGTCTGGCTATCCGCCGTGCCGGTCACAACGCCGACGCGGCTGGCGTCAATGCCCTTCTCCTTCACCAGGTAATCCTTGGCGTTAACCGCCCGCTCGGCAGCCGGGTCCACAACCTTCAGGTGCTTGTTCTTCAGCGCCGCCTTCTGCTCCTTGGCAGTCTTGGCCTTCTCCTTGGCGTCCGAATTGCCTACCAGAACGACCTTGGCATCGGAGTGCCTTTGCAACTCAAGCGCTACTTCGTCCAGGCAGGCCTTGGCTTCGTTGTCCACCCGCACCGGGCGCTGCTTGTCTTTGGCAAAGCTGATCGAGCACATCGCCTGTGAACGCGGCGCCGGAGCCACATACGGAGCCAGGATGGTCACGCTGGTGTTGGCGGTGCCCGTCTTCCCCTTGTCGTCGCTCACGTTGCAGGTGATGCCCACCACGCCAGTCGGGGCTCCGGTTGAATTAAAGACCACTGTTGTGCCGTTGCCTTCCACCGTTCCCGCCGTAGCTGCGTAGTTGTAGGTTAACGGGCGGTTCTGCGGGCTCACTCCTAAGGTTGTAATGGTGCTGGTGTCGCCCGGCTTGATGGTGCCGGGGTTGGCCGAGCAGCTGACTGTTGGCGGCTCATAGGCCTTTACCGTAAAGCTGGTTGAGGCATCGGCGGTCTCCCATGGCTTCAGGCCTTCCTTGCCCGGTTTGCCTTCCTTCACGCCGCAATTCACCGTGTAGGTGCCTGGCGCCAGTGCTGCCGTAGCCACCGTGGCCGTCGACCCGTTGCCCGTCACGCCATTGCCGCTGAATGTATATACCGTGTTCAGCTTGGGGTTCAGCTCGCCCGCTAGCGCCGTCACCGTCACCGGATCGCCGGCAAAGATTGATGACGGATTCGCCGAGCATGTCAGGACCACCGGCGTCGGAGTTGTAGCTGGGGCAGAGTTGAAGACAATACCGGCGCTCACGCGTGCGGAATTGATGCCGACCGTTCCCCCCATGTTCGCAGGAAAGTTAATATGCATGTATTGATAGTCAGCCTGGAATAGCCGAATCGATACTCGATGGCTCAACTTATAATCCAGGCCGCCGCCAATGGTTATGGCGGGACCCCAGGTATAGGGGTTGTGAACCGGGCCGTCCACCAAAGACTCGCCGCCGGTTACATGCGCAAATGGCGTGAAGGTGGGCATGGGATAACGCAAAATCAATCCGCCCGCCGGTGAAGTAAACCCGTCGTTGTTGCCGTGCGTGCCGACTTGCCCCGGTGGATTCGCATTCTGTATCCCCCACTCATGAATGCTTATCTCCCCCTGCACGCCGGCATATTTGTTGAAAAAATACGAAACACTGAAAATCTCGCCGAGTGAAATGGCATCATATGTGCCCGTCAAGTGCGGGATATAGTTAGTGCTCGTCACGGTTGCATGGGGAGACAGAAAACTATAGCCCACAAAAATGTCCCACTTCGACGCAAGATTGCTGGCAGACATTTTGTTGTACGCCGACGGAGCAACCTGGGCAACCAGGGCTATAGGTGCCAGCGCCAATAATGCTAAGATGGCAACCCGGCACACAGACTTCGAGACATTTGAAAACATATGCTATTCCTCCGTTAGCAATCTGCACGACAGATACTGGGCGTCAAATGCTGGGCGACAAATGATCTTTGCTATCGGCTAACACACCAACATCCCATCATGAACTCAACGCTTCATCGCAGGGAATATCGCGATTGCTGGTCAGCATAGCTTAAACTTACCACTATTCGTTGAGTTTCCGAAATAGGTATTTCCATCAATAGATTGTACTGTTGCTTCTTTAGTTACTCCCGCTGTAACCAGCGATTACTACAGTAACTTTTTTCTACATTACTAGGCTTATTTGCCTTGTTTATCCCATATTCAACGTCTTCATCAGGCTGCGCGGTTCACGCTGGATCTTCTCCTGCAAAAGCGTAATTGCGTATATCAGCTGCTCTGGCCGCGGCGGGCATCCCGGAACATATACGTCCACAGGCACCACCTGGTTGACGCCCTGCACCACCGCATAATTGTTGAAGACTCCTCCCGAAGTGGCACAGGCGCCCATCGAGATTACCCACTTTGGCTCCGGCATCTGGTCGTAGAGCCGGCGCAGCACCGGGGCCATCTTCTGCGAAACCCGTCCAGCCACAATCATCACGTCCGACTGTCGCGGAGAAGGCCGGAAGACCTCGGCCCCGAAGCGCGCGATGTCGTAGCGCGAGGCGCCCGTCGACATCATCTCGATGGCGCAGCAGGCCAGGCCGAAGGTTACCGGCCACAGGGAGTTCTTCCGGATCCAGTTCACCGCATAATCCAGTGAAGTCAGCAGGATGCCCTCCGGAACTTCGTAGCCGTAACTCGCTTCCCTCACCTTGGCGCTGTTTGTCGCGCTGCACTCTAGCGCTCCAAATAGATATCGATCCCGCTCTGCCGTCGCCGCCATAGAACTAATATACCTCCACACGCCCTCACGCCGGATTGTCGTTCTGACTCCCAGCCGCGGCCTTACCTTCACTCTCATCGTTTTTTTTCAGCGTTGCGGCAGATCTTCATGGGTTCCTTATTCGAACAGCCCTATATTTCTTTTTAAGACTCACGCATGAGTTGCGCCAATCTTACGTTTGCAGGATGGCTTATGCCGCCTCAGTCTGTTTTCAAGTTTGTTGTTTACCGCATTTTTACTGAAAGTGGAAATCGTATGCGCCGTTTTGGAATCACGCTGCTGTTACTCGCCGCCCTGTTGGGAATCTCGGCAACGGCAATCGCCGTAACCCCTGACCAGTCTCCAGCCCCCTCGGCGCCAGCCACCCAGGCCCAGATCACCGCCCTGCAACAGACTGTTGATGCCAATAAGGCCACCGCCGCCGCTGCCGCCGCCAGCGCTCAGTCCGCCGGCGACAACGCCTGGATGCTGACATCGGCGGCCCTGGTGCTGCTCATGACCGGGCCCGGACTGGCCCTCTTCTACGGCGGCCTGGTCCGCAAGAAGAACATCCTCGGCACCATGATGCAGAGCTTTGCCATGATGGGGCTGGTCACCATCCTTTGGGCCATCGTCGGCTACTCGCTGGCCTTCGGCCACGGCAACTGGTTTTTCGGCGGCTTCGAGCATCTCTTCCTCAAAAACGTTCCCTTAGCCGCCGATCCCGCAAACTTCTACTCGCCCACCATCCCTGAGCAGACTTACATGATCTACCAGCTCATGTTCGCCATCATCACCCCGGCGCTGATCTGCGGCGCCTTTGCCGAGCGCATGAAGTTCAGCGCCATGGCCATCTTTCTCTCTCTCTGGTCGCTGGTTGTCTACTGTCCCATGGCCCACATGGTCTGGGGCGTGGGCGGACTGCTGAACTCCAACGGCGGCAAGATTCCCTCGCTCGACTTTGCCGGCGGCACCGTTGTGCACATCACCAGCGGCGTCTCCGCACTGGTCTGCTGCCTCTATTTAGGCAAACGCATCGGCTTCCCCCACACCAAAATGGCGCCTCACTCCATGGTGCTCAGCTTCATTGGCGCCTGCCTGCTCTGGGTGGGCTGGTTCGGCTTCAACGCCGGCTCGGCTCTGGGCGCCAGTTCCCTGGCCACATCGGCCTTTATCAACACCCACTTTGCAACCGCCACGGCGGCGCTGGGCTGGACGATCTTCGAATGGCTGCACAACGGCAAGCCCACGGCCCTGGGCGCCATCTCCGGCGCGGTTGCCGGACTGGTGGCCATCACCCCAGCCTCCGGCTTTGTCCAGCCCATGAGTGCCCTGCTCATCGGTCTGGTTGCCGGCTTCGTCTGCTCCTTCATGGTCTTCAAGGTCAAGAGCTTCTTCGGTTACGATGATTCCCTCGACGCCTTTGGTGTGCACGGAGCCGGCGGAACCGTCGGCGCACTGCTCACCGGTGTCTTTGCCGCCGCTGTGATCAACTCCAACAACAAGAACGCCGCCGGCAACGTGATCTCCGGCGGCATTGATGGCCACTGGGGGCAATTGCTCAACCAGCTCACTGCCGTCGCCATTGCCTGGGGCATCTCCATCATTGGCACGCTGGTGCTGCTCTTCATCATTGACAAAATCGTCGGCCTGCGTCTCTCCGCCGAAGATGAAGCCGCCGGCCTCGACCTTTCGCAGCACGGTGAGGAAGGCTACGACCTTAATTCGTAAGCTGTAGTTTGTCGAAGGGCCTGCGGTTGTATTTTTGCTCCCCTCCGGTTCAGCTCGATTGAATCGGTTCAACAAAATGATTTGCCGGGGCGGCCACGCAAGCCCTCCCGCTTGTTTCGCTGTCAAACGAGGAATCTGCATATGATCAAAATAGAAGCTATTCTTCAGCCATCCAGGCTGGATGCGGTTAAAGAAGCGCTGCTCGAGGAAGGCGTCGAAGGCATGACCATCCTCGAGGCGCGTGGTCATGGCCGCCAGAAGGGCCACACTGAGTTCTATCGCGGCAATGAATACACGGTCGATCTGCTGCCTAAAGTCAAGATCGAGATAATCGTCAAAGACAGCCTCAAAGACAAAGCCATCGAGGCCATCCTTGGTACGGCCCGCACCGGGCGCATCGGCGACGGCAAGATATTCATCAGCCGTATCGACGAAGCCATCCGCATCCGCAACGACGAACGCGGCGAATCCGTCCTCTGACCTGGCTCATAACATAGTTGCAAGACTTCCCCACCTTCGGCGCGTTCTTTGTGCCGAAGGTGAGTTATCTATATCTACTGTCTTTTATATGGTTTAGCCCTTCTACATGGCCTGACCGTCACCAAGTGCTGCTGCAAATCTTCATGAGTTCCTTATGCGAAGGGCCATAAAGTTCCTATAAAGATTTCCGTACAAGTTGAGCTAATCTCAATCCAGCAAGCAGGCGTATGCCATCGCTTCTTGCCCACGTGCGTTTTTAGGAGTGGAATCCTTATGTTACGTCGCGGAATCATTTTGCTGTTCCTGTTCGCCTTCCTGGCAACTCCGGTAATTGCTCTTGCCCAACCGGCCGCCCCCGACACACAGGCTCAAATCGCCGCCCTGCAACAGGCCGTCGACGCTAATAAAGCCGCCGCCGCTGCTGCCCAGTCGGCTGGCGACAATGCCTGGGTGCTGGTCTCGGCTGCCCTGGTTTTGTTTATGACCGCCCCCGGTCTCGCTCTCTTCTATGGCGGCCTCGTTCGCCGCAAGAACATTCTCGGCACCATGATGCAGAGCTTCGCCATGATGGGGTTGATTACCGTTTTGTGGGCGCTGGTCGGCTACTCGCTGGCCTTCGGCCACGGAGACTGGACTATTCACATTCACCGCGTAGTTATTCACATCAATACATCCCCATTTCTCGGTGGCAATGAGCATCTCTTCCTGCGCGGCGTCTCCCTCGCTCCCAATCCCAATTACGGCGGAACCATCCCCGAGCAGACCTTCATGATTTACCAGCTCATGTTCGCCATCATCACCCCGGCGCTCATCACCGGCGCTTTTGCTGAGCGCGTCAAGTTCAGCGCTATGGCTGTCTTTCTTGTCCTCTGGTCGCTCGTCGTTTACTGTCCCCTGGCCCACATGATTTGGGGCGTTGGCGGAATCCTCAACACTACCGGGGGCCGATGTCCGGTCCTCGACTTCGCCGGAGGCACCGTCGTCCACATCAGCAGCGGCGTCTCCGCGCTGGTCTGCGCCCTCTATCTGGGCAAGCGTGTCGGTTACCCGCATGAGAACATGACGCCTCACTCCATGGTGCTCAGCTTCATCGGCGCCGCCATGCTGTGGGTGGGCTGGTTCGGCTTCAACGCCGGCAGCGCGCTCTCGGCAGGCCCGCTCGCCACCAGCGCCTTTGTCAACACGCAATTCGCCGCCGCCGCCGCCGCCATCGGATGGGTGGTTGCCGAATGGTTGCAAAACGGCAAGCCCACCGCCCTGGGCGCAATCTCTGGCGCGGTCGCCGGACTGGCCACCATCACCCAGGCCTCCGGCTTTGTTCAGCCCATGAGCGCGCTCTTGATCGGCCTCATCGCCGGCGTTGTCTGCTCCTTCATGGTCTTCAACGTCAAAAAGTTCTTCGGCTACGACGACTCCCTCGACGCCTTTGGCGTTCACGGCGTCGGTGGAACCATGGGCGCGCTGCTCACCGGCCTGCTCGCCTCCGGCGCCATCAACGCCGTCTTCGGCAAAAATGCCGCTGGTATCCCCCTCGCCACAGGCGCCATCGACGGCAACTGGCATCAGTTCCTTAACCAATCTGTCGGCGCGGGTATTGGTTGGATGCTCGCCATCGTCGGCACTCTGCTGCTGCTCGTGCTGGTCGACAAGACCATGGGCATGCGCGTCTCCGCCGCCGACGAATCCCAGGGTCTCGACCTCTCTCAGCACAACGAGGAAGGCTACGACCTGAATTCGTAAGTCGATCGATTTGCAGTTGTTTTCTTGATCTACCCCGATTCCGTTGAATCGGCGCAAATCGACAATAATCCGGCGGGAGCGGTTCACAAAAGCCCTCCCGCCTGTTACGCTTTCAGACGAGGAATCTGCACATGGTCAAGATAGAAGCTATTATCCAGCCGTCCAAGCTGGATACGGTCAAGGAAGCGCTGCTCGAGGAAGGTATCGAAGGCATGACCATCCTGGAGGCGCGCGGTCACGGTCGCCAAAAGGGACACACTGAGTTCTATCGCGGCAACGAGTACACCATCGACCTGCTGCACAAGATCAAGATTGAACTGGTCGTCAAAGACAGCCTCAAAGACAAGGCCGTCACTGCCATCCTCGGCGCTGCCCGCACCGGTCACATCGGCGACGGCAAGATCTTCATCAGCCGCATCGATGACGCCATCCGCATCCGCAACGACGAGCGCGGCGAAACCGCCCTCTGACCTTACTCACACACCGGGTGCCCCAGCTCTCGATTCTGAGGGCTTCTGTTTCTTTCCTCGCGCTATCAGTGGCTCCTTTCATGCCTGATCCGGAGGATGTGAAGGGGGCGAAGTACTTGTGTGACGGACGCGCTGACTGAGGCTATGGCGGGCAGGCCGGTGGCGAC
Source organism: Occallatibacter sp. (assembly GCA_050012015.1). Taxonomy (GTDB): domain Bacteria; phylum Acidobacteriota; class Terriglobia; order Terriglobales; family Acidobacteriaceae; genus Telmatobacter. The sequence goes on from JBEKHZ010000001.1 coordinate 871,831, forward strand.
GCCGTTCACGCCTCCGTACGGGTGCTCGTTGAAGTATCCGGAATAAGGCAGTGAACAGGGATTAGGGAACAGAAGAGCAACTGGATTGAGGGTCGCGGGTTCCCTGTTCTCAGAATCGAGACCGGAGAACCCGGGATCCGTCTCCGGATAGGTTTCGAAGCACCCGTCTAATGAGTCTTCGAGTGCTGCTGGTTCCAGTCGTGGTACTCTTTCTGCTCCTCCGGGGGCCGCTGATTAATTTCCTTGTGGGCGCGGTGGGTTTCGGCCTCCCACTTGTTGTAAATGGCTTTCTCGTCCTGCGCCGGCTGACTGTTATTCTGCGCCGGCTGAATGTACTGGCAGCCGGTGGTCAAAATAGAAGTCGCCAATGCGGCGACCAACAAGCACAAGCAGAATTTCCTCAAGAAGGGCATTGATCTTCCTTTCGTCCCGAGACTTAAAGGGATTTTTGTAGTTAACCGGAATCTCCTTTTTCGGCGCCGGTTTCATGAAACTCTATCGCTCCTGGGGCAGATTGCATGGTCAAAAAAGAACGTTTGCGCCCCAAAAGCCGGCGTTTGCAGAAGAAAAGCCGGGCGATTCGCTGCCGTCCTTGCCTCGCCTGCCTCATCGAGAGCCCTCCAAGTCGATTGCACCGACACCTATTCATCCTCCTTTGCCCTGCGTGATTTGGTTTGCCGTCTTTGCCGTCGGCCGGTCAGCTTGCCGGTGCCCCATCCTCGCCGCGTCTTTGTTCTTGCGGCATCGGGGTCCCCAACGAGCGATCTTTGCTCGTTGGGGTGATCTAGAGTGGGATACAACACCTTTCACGCCGCATTCCTTCTCACCCGTAGATTCTTCAGCGCATACTCAATGAACCGCGGCTCAAAATGCGGCGCCTCTCCCATGAACCGGCACGTCGCCACCACCTGGTCCACGATAAACTTCGGCTGGTAAGCCGCCAGCTCAAGCCCCTGCTCCTTCCTCAGCCTTTGCACCATCGCGTTGAACGCATCGCTCGGCAGCGTCATGCCCTGCCGCGCGCACTCCTTATCAAAAATCTGCCGGTAATTTTCCACGCTGGGCGTTCCCACCTCGATCTTGTAGGGCAGCCGCCGCAGAAAAGCGGGGTCCATCAGCGCCTCCGGCTCCATATTGGTGGAAAAAATCACCAGCTCCTCGAAGGGAACGCTGAAGCTCTTGCCCGTATGCAGCTTCAGGTAATCGATGCGGCTCTCCAGCGGCACAATCCAGCGGTTGAGCAGGCTGGTGGGGCTCGTCATTTGGCGGCCAAAGTCGTCGACCACAAAACAGCCCCCCAGGGCCTTCAGATGCAGCGGAGCCTCGTAGAAGTGGCCCGTCGAGTCATATTTCAGATCGAGCATCTCCAGCGTCAGCTCGCCGCCCGTGGACACGAATGGCCTGCGGCAGGGAATCCAGCGCAGGTCATACTCTTCCGTCCGGACAAACGAAGTGTCATCTTCGTCGCTTAACTTCATGTGGTTCACCGCGACGTGTATGCTAGGGTCGTGGAAGCGGATAATCTGCCCCTCGACAATAATCGCGTATGGCATGTAAATCACGTCTCTGAAGACGGTGCTCAGCGCATGAGCAAACGATGTCTTGCCATTGCCGGGAGGACCATAGAGCAACAACGCCCGGCCTGAATTCACTGCCGGGCCGCTTTGTTCAATGATGCTGTCGTCGAAGATTAGCTCGCCCAGAGCCGCGCGGATGCGCTCGAAGCTCACCCGTTCGTTGGTCAGTTTCTGCACGCTCACCTGGTAGGTGAACTCCTCCAGCGTCACCGGTGCTGGCCCCGCATAACTCACTCGCTCCAGCGCGTCCAGCGTCCACCGCTTGCCCTCGTCGGTAAGTGTGTAGCCCATATCGATTGGGCTATCGGAGGCTACCATTCGATCGGAGGCGCGCATTCCCAGAGTGCGCAGCAATCTCCGGTCCACCGCCATCGTTACCAGCTCGGTCACAATGTGGTAAGGCAGACGTATGGCATCCACATACTGCCGGCAAGTCTCCAGTCGGCCCGTGTAGATCAGCCGCATCAACAAACTCAGCAGATCGATCTCGTCGATTCCGGTGGCCGCCATATCCGTTGGCTCGGTAGGGATGCGTTTCAGAAAGCCGTCTAGCGCCTGCTGACTGATGGCTCCTATCGCCACCAGGTTATCGCCCAGGCGGCCGCCAAATATGGCATGACGCGCGATCGCCGCGGCCACCTCTTCGACCGTGACCAGATTTGCCCCTATCAGCAGATCACCTAATCGCATGCGTGTGCCCATGATGCCCTCCGAAACCTAAACGCAGGTTCCCCATGCCAGCCAAGTAAGTCCACTTCGCAATATTGCCGGTATCCGACATTCTACTCTTTCATCCATGCCGGCGATATACAACATTTAATCAGGCTAAACATGACGATAGTGTATGTGTTATGAGTAGAAGACCGAAGTTTTCTGATTGGCCCTTCCTTGACATTGATATGGTCCAGTGTGTTCGAATGAGCAGATAACTATGTGATCTAGGATAGGGTACGCGTAATTCTAAGCTGCAAACGGGGGGTCCCATGCAGAAGAAGAACAGGCCCGTCAGTAAACTTCTCGAAGCGGCTCCCTCCAGCGACGCTATGGCGCAGCTAGCCGCATTAATCGAAAGCACAAATGATCTTATCTGGTCGGTGGACCTCGAATACCGGTTGATTACGTTCAATCGGGCATTGCAGCAGAACATCCTGAACTACTATGGCGTCCGGCTTGAGGTGGGGATGCGCTTCCACGAGGTTCTTCCCCCGGAGCGGGCGGCGCGTTGGCCTGCTTTCTATGAACGTGTGCTTGCTGAAGGCCCATTTCGAGTCGAGTATTCCCGGGCCGATGGCGGCTTCATGGAGCTGGCTTTCAATCCTATCGTCGTTGATGGAGAAACTACGGGCATATCGATCTTCGGAAAGGAGATCACAGAGCAAAAGAAATCCCAAATTGCGCTTAAGGAAACGGAAGCGAATCTTTCGGCCCTGATTGAAAGCACCCAGGACCTGATCTGGTCGGTGGACCTCGATAATCATGTGATTCAATTCAATCGGGCATTCGAGAAGGCCTTTTTGGTCAGTTTTGGCATTCAGGTTGTGCGGGGAATGAGCCGTGAGGGCTTGCTCCCGCCAGAAAGAGCGGCAGTTTTCCCTCCACTTTATAAACGGGCGATTTCTGAAGGACCTTTTCGAGTCGACTACGTCCTGCGTGATGGCAGAACCCTCGATCTTTCCTTCAATCCGATCATTGTCGATGGGAAAGCGGCAGGCGTTTCGGTCTTCGGCAAGGACATTACGGAGCGGAAGAAAGTGCTGGATGAGTTGCGCGAGAGAGAGGCGCGGCTTAAGGAAGCCGAGAGACTAGGGCACTTTGGGAGTTTTCGCTGGGACGTTGACTCCGACACGACCACGTGGTCTGAAGGGCTCTATTACATTACAGGCACAGATCCCGCCACTCCGCCCCCGCGTTATGCGGAGCGCGTAAAGTACTACACTCCGGAGAGCTGGGCGCGCACCGATGCGGCGGTGAAACGCGCCTTGGCGACGGGGGAGCCCTACGACCTGGATGTCCAGCTCGTCCGCTCCGACGGCGCCCTGCGCTGGGCGCGCGCTCGGGGCACAGCCGAACGCAATGAAGCAGGCCGGGTTTACAAGCTGTTCGGCACTCTGCAGGACATCACGGAACAGAAGCTGATAGAGTTGCAACTCCGCGAAAGCGAGGAGCGGTACCGTGCAACCTTTGAGCAGGCTGATGTTGGTATAGTACATGCCGCATTCGATGGCCGCTTATTAAGATGCAATAAACGCTATGCCGATATCCTTGGATATTCCGTCGAAGAAATCACTAGCCTGAACTTTCTGCAGGTTACCGCCCCGGAGGATCGAGCCGCAGCCATGGCCAGGCTCCAGCAAATGGCGAACGGTACTTTCCTCCCCTCCACATGGGAAAAGCGTAATGTTCGCAAGGATGGAAGCTTCACCTGGGTCAAGATAACAGATTCCCTACTATGCGATGCCGATGGACATCCACTTCATGTGATCGCCGTGGTCGAGGAAATCAATGACCGCAAGGCAGCGGAGGAGCGCCTGACCGCGGCCCAGGAAATGCAGCAGGCGAGCGAAGAACGCTACAGAACCATATTTGAGACCAGTCCCGATGCAGTCATTCTTACCGGGAAGAGCGATGGTAAGATCATCGACGCCAATCAGGCATTCTTAGATTCGTCTGGGTACGAGCGCAGTGAAGTCATCGGGCGCACAACGAAGGAACTCAACATATGGGTGAATGAATCCGACTGGCAAAGATATATCGACGAGATGACCCGGAGCAACATGTGCCGGAATTTTGAAGTCCTCTCTAGGAGAAAGAATGGGGAGCTTTTTTGGATGCGGGTGTCTTCATCCTTAATTGAGATTGGAGGGATCCAATGCCGGCTTGCCATCGCACAAGATATCTCTGAAGCTAAGTTAGCCGAGGAGCGCCTGGCCCTTGCTGCGAATACGCTGCGATTAAGCGAAGAACGTTACCGCATGGCCTTCCAGACCCATATTGACGCCATCAATATCACACGTCTTGACGATGGAACAATAGTTGACTGCAATCAGTCTTTCCTTGACATTGTGGGATTTAAGCGCGAAGAAATACTTAGCCGAACATCTCTGGAACTGAGGGTTTGGGCGAATGTGAGCGACCGGCAGGCTATGGTGAAAATATTGCAACGGGACTCAAGTTTCCGCGGTTTCGAATTCCAGTTCCGAAAGAAAAGCGGGGAGGTGTTCTGGGGTGAGATGTCGGCTTCTGTTATGGAGATTGACGGTATTCCCTGCGTTCTATCCATTACGCGGGATCTTTCCGCCGCCAAGGCCGCGGAGGAGTCGCTTCGCAAAGCTGAGCAGAAGTACCGAGAGATCTTCGAGGATGCGCCGGAGGGCATCTTTCAGATAGAGCCGGGAGGGAGGCTCATCACTGTGAACCCGGCAGGGGTGAAATTGCTGGGATACGAATCTTTCGAAGAGATGCGCTCCATATTTGGAGACTCGAGGCCCATCATCTGGAATGACAGCAATGAATGGCTTCGCGGCACAGCGCTTATTGAAGAGCAGGGGATAGTGCGCGGCTTGCAGTGCCAGTTCAAGCGCAAGGATGGAACGCTCATATGGGTCTCTCTTACTGAAAGGGCAATACGCGGGCAGGACGGACAGACACTTTTCTACCAGGGGTTCTTCGAGGACATAACCGAGCGGAAACGGCTAGAGTCCTCCCTAAAAACAGAACTTCGCGAGAACAAGTTGCTGAGCGAAATCAACACCGCTCTGTTGCGTGCCAAGACTGAAGAAGACCTCCTTGCGGAGTACTGCCGCATCATCGTCGAAACCGGTGGCTATCGGATGGCCTGGGTAGGATTCGCCGACAATACTCCCAACATGCCTATTGTTCCGGTTGCACACTATGGATATGAGGATGGTTATTTAAAAGTTGTCAATATTACTTGGGCTGATACAGAACGCGGACGAGGGCCGGCTGGCAGGGCAGTCAGGTTAGGAACAGTTCAGATCTCAGAGGATATAGCCGCCGATCCTATGACGACGCCCTGGCATGAGGAGGCAATCAAACGCGGCTACCGGTCTATGATTTCTTTGCCCTTCCAGTACTCGGAAGGGAGCATGGCCTGCCTTTCAGTCTACGGAGATACCAGCAACGTCTGGACAGAATCGGAACGGAAATTGATGCAGCAAATCGCGCAAGACCTTGGCTTTGGCATCACTACTCTGCGGACCGGGATTTTAGAAACACAGCACTTAGAAGATCTAAAGGTCAGTCTGGAGGAGACGATCCAGGTGATCGCAGATACCGTCGATCAGCGAGATCCCTATACGGCCGGGCATCAGCGGCGGGTTGCGGACTTATGTATAGGTATTGCAAAAAAAATTGGGCTGCCTGAGAATCGTGCTCACGGTCTTCGACTAGCCGCTATCATTCACGATTTGGGGAAGATCGCCATCCCGGCTGAGTTGCTTTCCAAGCCGGGGCGCTTGAGCACGGCTGAGTTTAACCTGATCAAGGAGCATCCACGGCTCGGTTACGAGATCATAAAACATGTTACTTTCCCCTGGCCCATTGGCGATATTATCCTTCAGCATCATGAGCGGCTTGATGGTTCCGGCTATCCGCAAGGCCTGAAGGCAGATGAAATTCTGCTGGAATCAAAGATTCTGGCGGTTGCCGACGAGGTTGAAGCCATGAGTTCGCATCGGCCCTATAGACCATCCATGGGGATTGATGAGTCCATCGATAATATCCTTGCCGGGCGTGGCATGTACTTCGACCTTGAAGTGGCAGATGCATGCGCTCAACTCTTTCGCGAAGACGGATACAAGTTCCCGGATTGATGGTTCATCAGGAATCCAGGAGTGCTGCGTTATCCTGAATGAAAGCATAAAGAGATTCTTGCAGTGAAGTGCGTAAGATATTGATAACGCTGAACATAAGAAAGAGTGGATGACAGCGCAGTGATTCCCTGGCATAAAATATTTGGCCATATATCGAGTTTTTTTTGACAAAGATTGGCATATAGCATACTGTCACGTAGTTGCACCTTTTCCCAGATCAACACGGAAGCCTCTCGGAAACGAGGGGCTTTCGTGCGTTAGGGCGATATGCCGATCAGCGACGCACTCTTAGTACAATAGGTGATTGAACCAGAAAGGTCAGAGGACAATGAAAACAAGGATCGTCTACTCCGTAACGTTTGCAGCCGCGCTTTTCGCCGGAATGGCCAGTTTCGCTCAGATTCCAGGAATGACTTCGCCCAGACACTACCCCTGGTCTGACAAGAGTCTTTCGCCTGATCAGCGTGCCGACATGGTCATCAAAGAGATGACGCTGGATGAAAAAATCCAGCTTCTGCACGGGCTCGGCTGGATGGCGCTGTTCGCCCCGCAAGAATCGGGACCGGCAACCCGGGCAATCACAACTATGGGCTTCATACCAGGAGTTCCCCGTCTCGGCATTCCTGATTTGCAGATGACGGACTCAGTGGAAGGTGTCTCCGGCGCGGGCATAAAGGGCCGGTATGCCACCGCTTTACCATCAGCCGAGGCAATGGCGGCTGCCTGGGACCCGGCGCTCTCCTTTGAAATCGGTACTATGCTCGGTCATGAGATGCGCGCCATGGGCTTCAACATGTCTCTCGGTTCGGGAATCAATTTGATCCGCGAGCCACGCAACGGCCGGGTCTTCGAATACAAGGGCGAAGACCCTCTGCTTGCGGGCACATTGGCGGGCCAGGAGTTGAAAGCGGAGAAAGCCCTCCACCTCATTACCGACGTTAAACACTTTGCGGTGAATGACCAGGACGCCGGCCGCATTGTCGCTAACTCGATCATCAGTAAGCGCGCCATGCGTGAGAGCGATCTTCTGGCGTTTGAGATCGCCTTGAAGAACTCCGGAGCGGGCGCGGTCATGTGTTCCTACAACCGGATCAACGGGACCTATGCCTGTGAAAACTCCTACACCCTCACCGGCGTGCTCAAAAAGGAATTTGGCTTCAAAGGATTTGTAATCTCTGACTGGGGCGCTACACAGAGTACGGTGAAGGCGGCTATGGCAGGTCTCGACGTCGAGATGCCGGGGAACGACTCCTTCGGTGAGCCGCTGAAGAAGGCGGTGCAGAGCGGTGATGTTCCCATGGAACGATTGAACGACATGGTGCACCGCATCCTCCGCACAGAGTTCGATTCGGGCATTGTGGACGATCCGCCGCAGCCTGAATCACCGGATGTGATGCGTGGTTTCGAGGTTGCGCAGAAAACCGAGGAGGAAGGTGCGGTTCTGCTCAGAAACGAGAATCGTACCCTGCCGCTGAGCGCCTCCTCCATCAAGTCCATCGCAGTAATCGGAGGGCACGCCGATGTTGGCGTGATTTCAGGCGGAGGATCTTCGCAGGTGTCACCCGCGGGAAGCAACGCGGTTCCACCGCCGCCGGAGCTGATGAGGAATCCGCTCTTGAGCTTCATGTTGATCCAGGTGTACCACCGTTCTGCCCCGCTTAAGGGAATTGAGGCAAAGGCGCCGCGGGCTGTAGTGCAATTCGATGCCGGCACGAATCCGGCAACGGCCGCCGAACTCGCCAGCAAGTCGCAGGTGGCAATTGTCTTCGCCGTCCAGCATGCCTCGGAAGGCAGGGACCTGAAGAATCTTTCGCTCCCCGACAACCAGGATGCGCTGATTGAGGCGGTGGCCGCGGCCAATCCGCGCACCATCGTAGTGCTGGAGACGGGGGGCGCTGTAACCATGCCGTGGATTGATAAGGTCGCAGCCGTGATCGAAGCCTGGTATCCGGGCATCCGCGGATCAGAAGCAATAGCCAATCTCCTCTTTGGCGAAGTAAACCCATCTGGAAAACTTCCGCTGACATTTCCCAGGAACGAAGCCGATCTGCCTCATCCGGCTCACGTCGACCCGCCTAAGGCCGATGCAGATCACCCGGTGCCGAGGCTTGCTGGCGCCCCGGGCTTTATCGGAATGGCCATGGGCATTGCTCCGGACTTCGACGTTCATTACGACGAAGGTCTCAAGGTCGGCTACAAGTGGTACGATGCCGAAAACAAACCGGTGCTCTTCCCGTTTGGCTATGGGCTCTCCTACACAACTTTCGCCTACTCGAATCTTTCCGTTGCGCCTGGAGATTCCACAACGGTGTCTTTCACCGTGAAGAACACCGGTAAGCGCGCCGGCGCCGAAACTGCGCAGGTCTACGCATCTCTGCCGGATTCGGCTCAAGAGCCGCCCAAGCGCCTGATTGGCTGGACAAGGGTCGAACTTAAACCCGGCGAGTCAAAGCAGGTCTCAGTGCAAATAAGCCGCGAGCGCTTGACGATCTTCGACGAGGCTACAGATTCCTGGAAGCTCGTCCCTGGAAAGTACGTGATTCGAGTTGGATCATCATCGCGGGATCTCCCATTGGAGCAGTCCACAACTTTCTAACCGAACTCTCGCCTGTCAGGACGGCCTGGGGGAACAATTCGAGTTCAACAATCATTCTGAAAGAAGGTAACTTGAAAACCGAGGAGATCAGGCCGGCACCATTGTTCTTGGAAGTGGAGCTTGAATACGACCCGGTGGAGATTGGCGGCCGCCGCGTCAATAGTGAAGTGCGGATTGTGCTGACGAAGTAATCTTCAGGCTGGATCAGGGCTTGGTTTTCGGCTCGGTTGCAGGAAGCACAATCTCCACATCGTCGCGCTTTTCGTCGACGCCGAGTTTGATCACCAACGCCGTATTGCGCAACGCGGTGTTCCCGAAATAGTAGATGTCTGCGGGCAGATAGTCCTCGCAGCCCGCACCGCCGCAGCCGCCAACCTTGAGTTCAGGCGCGCCCGGCAGCCGCGCGCCAACAACATAGCTGCCCGGCTCCCAATCGCTGAAATCGAAGCCGCCTTCCTCGTTGGTTGTTTTAGTATTGAAGCCGTAGCCGTCGTCATCAATCAAAAGTACGTCGGCATTGACGGCAGGCTTGCCGTCGTGCCAGCGCACGTGGCCGGAGATGCGCGCTTCGGAGGTGTTGTACAGGATCAATATCCGGCATTCGCCTTCTTCAATGAAGGCCGCGCTGCCCACTGGATGAAAGCCGCTAATAGGGTCGACGTTAACCTCGTAATCGCCCACCGGAAGTGGCGGAAATTCGTAAGAACCGTCTATGCCTGAGATGGTACTGAAGGTGGCTTGGTCGGACTCCCGCACAGCAGTGATGTGTGCGCCCGAAACCGCGTTGGGGTCCTCTTTCTTGCTTCCATCGTCGTCATTGGAGGAAGAGGCGTTAAGTTCGCGCACGACTCTGCCGCGCAGAAGCCCCGTCCCGACCATATTCTTCAGCCGCCGCAGTGTCTTCAGGCGAGAGCTTGCCTCGCTGACGGGCACACTTACCTGCATGTGTATGTTGTTGCCGTCGAGAATGATTTGTCCATCGATGTTGCGCAAATAGAAGAGCCATTGCTGACCGGCTTCCAGATGCATGAAGCACGATGCCTGCGAGGTGAGAGCGGTAATCGAGTGGCCCGGATCGCCCAGAAAAACCTCATTTGGGACGATCTCAACGTACTTCTCCTTCTCCGGTGCGGGATGCACCGCGCTGATGGTTCCCACAAAGACGTATGCGTTGTTCAGCTTGTCGAGGCCACAGTCGAAGTAGTTCGCGGGGCCATCGTATGTAATCGTACATTCGAATATATGATCGTCGGTTTTGTTGGTCGGGGTTTGCTGTGCCACACAAAGCGTGCTCCATGCAAGCAGCGGAAGCAACAGAGCGGCGAGACTAAATTCACGCATGGATCGGGCTCTTGGACTACCGAGAGCATTCTAGCACGTAGACAGTAGTTGCTCTGATACAAGAGACTTTATTGCGCACCAAGCGTGAGCAGAACGGCTTAGCCCGTGGCCAGATATCTCCGCATCCAGTCGATGACCAGGCTGCGCATTTCGGGCGTTTCCTCGTGGGCGCAATCGAAGAGCTCGATGCGGCAATCCTCCTGGTGGCCGTGTTGCCGGTAAAGCGGCAATAGATTTTCGCGAATCTTCTCGACCCCGGCGGGCGGCGTGAGGGGATCCTTGCGGCCGTTGACGCTGAGATGAGGCCGCGGGACGATCAACTCGTTGATCGCGGTGGTGTCGAATTCCTTCAGCAACGATGGAACGTAATAGAAAATGCTGTGTCCGCTGAGGCCGTGCGCGGCGATGAGCGAATCGAAATCGGTGAGGCAACAAAGGTCGATGGCCAATCGCACACGGGGATCGAGCGCGGCGAGCCACCATGTCTTGGTAGCTCCCATCGACATACCGGTGGCGCCTAGCCTTTGCGGATCCACTTCCGGGCGGGATGCGAGGTAAGAGAGGGCCCGGAATTCGTCGAACATCATCATGCCCCACAGCACCTGTCCGCGCCAGAGCATGAGCTTGAAGGCGTCTTCTTCTCCGCGGTGGCCGTCGCTGTAGTGCTGGCGCTCACCAAAACACCAACTGTCGATGGCGAGCGTGACCACTCCCGTTTCCGCCAGGACGGGTGCATAGGCGGGTTGAACGCTGGTTCCTTCCAGCAGTTGTTCCTTGCCCAGACCGTACATTCCTGCGTGCCAGTGAATGAATAGTAAACCGGGCGCAGGGCGCTGTAGCCTCTTGGGAATCAACAGCAGAGCGGGAACTGGTTCGATCCCATTCAGGTCGAGGACAAGCCGTTCGAGAGTGTAGCGGTCGTGTTCTTCCGTGCGGACCAGTTTGGGCGGCGCGGGTTCATGCTGCCAGGGCAGATCGCCCAGCAGGCCCCAGAGATCGTCGCGCCGGCGCTGCTGGTATGCGGAGAATGTGGTTTCCGTTTCGGCCGCCAGGTTGCCGGCTGCGGCATTCAGGCCGAGAGGGATGCCGCCGGTCAACAGCGCGAATCGAGATACGAATTGGCGGCGTGTGGTGGTTCTTTGACCGGAGATTATCATGGCAATCCATTCTATACTGTGTGCTCGGCAAAATGCTGTGCGCGGGTCGTGCGTAAAACGGAGGGAGTTGGGGGTTTCAACCCCCGAATTAATCCCCATCCACCCGTTTTTTAGAAATCCATCCACGCGGCGAAGCCGCGCATGAAGTATACGGGCTTCAGCCCGTCTCTCGTGTCGGTAAATGGAAGGCTCGTCAACCTTCAAATTCCTGGCAATCCGGAATCAACGTCATTACCGGATCGAAGGGCGTTTATCATTACCCATCTACAATCATGGCGGTTAACTCCGGGTTTGCCTGCGACTCGTCCAGTCGACAGGTAAAAAGTTGGGGTGCCCGCGTGTTGTGGTGTACGCCGAGCAGGTAGCCGCGCTCCGAGCCGCCGGTGCCTCATGGCGGGTCATCTCGCAGCGGCTAGGCATTGGCATCGGCACCGCATGTCGGGCTCTCCAACACCCTTCCAAAAACCCTTTGGAATTCTCCCTCGCAAGTATCTGATTCCATAGTGCCGAAATCGACCGCTTCGACCCTTCCGAAATCATGTGTTATTGGGAGGAAATGGGCGTTCGAGGGGACTTGCCGTCCAGGCGGATGCCTTCGGCGCGGAGAACGAACGGTCTCGGTTTCCCACTCTTCGCGAGAAAGAAGGCAAAGAATGGGGTACCCAGGCTTTGTGGTTCGTTCAAGGGAGGGCATCCGGCACCCAGCATGTCCGCAATGCGCTGCGTGCATTGCTTAAGATTGCGTTCCGTTGCCCCTGGCGGGCGATTTGCCTGCCGAACAGCCCTCAACCGGCTTCACGTTGAGGCGCATGGTGGCGTAGGTGATTCCCGGCAGAGTGTTCTCCGCGCGATTTTGTATCGGTAACTTCGAATCCGCTTCCTTGTACACCAGATAGCCCCCATCGATCTGCAGATTCGGTAGTTCTTTGGCCAGGTCGGTGACGTGCTTCTGCGGGATCATCAGATAGTCGCCGGAAAGCAGGCAAATATGTTTGGCTAACAGCCCGTTATCGGCAAACGCCTGCTGCGTAGCCAAAGCGGTGGTCGGCCTGCTGTTGAGCAGGAATTTGGTCCGCTGTTCCCAGTCAGCCAACACCTCCGAAAATACGTTGAGCGCGGGAACGCTGATAGCCGGCAAGCTGACGAGGGGGAGACCTATCTTGGCGGCGTTCATCATGATGTTGATCGCTTTTATAAACAGAGAAGTTTCCGCGGCCTTGGAGATGTTCACAGCAAGCTTGCCTGCGCCTTTGGTGAACAGGATGTTGCTGGAACCCTGCGTAGCCTGAGGAGTATGGAAGCCGAGCTGGTCGAGCGAGGGAATCTTGCCTGTTTTCTTTTCCGGCGTGAGCGAGGCAATCGAGGTCCACGCCAGCGGAGCGAGTACGTTCATGAGCGGATATACCTGCGTGGTGTCCACGCGCAACTGCGAGGCGCGCAGATTGCTGTCGCCGCTGCCGGGGCGATATTGCGACAGAGCGATGCTGATAGCCACGTCGCCGTCGTAGTTCAGCAGCTCATCTTTGTCGACGTGGTCGGCATAGCGCAGCCTCTTCTCATCTGTCTTGTAGTGCAGATACTGCGTATTGGCGGCTGGATCAGGAAGCTGATCCGGTGAATCGTGTGACGCCGCCTTCATTCCATAGTTCGGACTATATGGGTTGACAGAGTCGAAGAACCCGTTCCAGAGATCAGAGGATGTGTGTGGCGTATCCTCGTCGGAGACCTGCGGAACGGCGGCTTGTGCGGCGGCGAGCTCGGGCAAAAGCGCGGCTAGCAGGCCAAAGGTTGAGGCATCGCTAACAAAACGGCGGCGGGAAAGGGACATGGTCATTCTCCTGAGGTGAGTTTTTGGCAGGCTACTGGACAGCGCTTATCAGATCGGCTTGTCACTCTGGCCTGATTGTAATCACATAATGAGTGGCGCCAGTGAGTTCGTCCGCAGTAGCTGGGCTTCCTCCTAGGCTGGTGTCAGACGGTGGCGATAAAAACTCGTCAATTGGGCGAGGGGAAAAAATAAAATGCCATTCTTGCAAATCATTGAGTTCAGGACCGATCTGGCCTTTACTCAACTGCCATGAATTCGCATCGACCGGGTTCTGGCGCTGTCTGAGAAAGTCGCCCTGCGACCGAATGCGGCCCAGCTTATCAACCAGAAACACATAAACGTAAGTTTCCTTGGTCCTCGCCCGTAACTCGAAATACAGATTGGCTTCCGCGGGAACGCTAAACTCGTTCGACCCAGATAGCGGCAAGCGATGTTGCTCGGTTTCTCCGGTAGATACGCGGATCATCACATTGGGAGGAGCAGGTAGGACGGGAATCTGTAATGCGTTCCTCCAAAAATCCACCTGATGCTGGATGCCGGTAAGTTCCCGCCGGCTCAAAGGCATGTCTATGTGGGGTGTCTTTGCCAGATCGTGCAGTTGGCCAATGATGGTTGAAGCATTGTCCATCCTGTTTTGCAAAAGAGCATAGCGGTATTGCAGTACTAAAGTCTGTGGGTCGTAGGGACTGCGTTGAGAGGCTTTTGCAGTATTGTCCCGGAAGCTGTCTTCATCGCCTGTCATCAGGCTTTGCATGGCGTTGAGATAAATAGCGTTCAGATTCTGGTCTAACTTCAAGACTAGAGATCCGCTATCATTTCCTATAAATGGAGCGATGTCGGGAAGTTGATTGGGATTTACAGCGGTAACATTCTCTTGAAGAAAATGGGCCAGTTGGGAATCGTCAATAAACGACTTATCTTTGGCTGCCAATCCCAGATCCAGGGCCTGAAATAACAGTCCTCCAAATAATGAATGATCCGGGATGCTCCCTCTATCGCTTGCCGTCTGATTGCCCTGTGCGGATACGATCACTTTGCGGCTGTTTCGCGATGCCAGCGCTGCTATAAAATTGCCGGACTCCCTCACGCCCTGACGAGCATCCTCAATAGCGATGCCGCTGTTGCATGCGTCCAGGATGACTAGGATATGCCGCGCCGGCAGGTGACTGACATTTTCAAGAAACTCTTTAAGCTCGATCAAACTGCTAACGCCTTGTTCCCGGGCGTTATACGGTACAAGATATCCGCTTACTCCCTTGATGTTCCCATTCTGATACGAATTAGACGTTCCATGCCCTGAGAAGAAGAGAATAAAATCGTCGCGGTCGCATAGAACGTTCTTTAAATCGTCCTGTACAAGAGTATTGATTGCATCCCACGTCGCTTTTTCGTTGCGCAGGGGCTCTGTTTTTGCCAACGATTCATAGGATTGATAACCAAACTTGGTTTCAAGCACGTGCTCAAGGGAATTGGCATCATTGACCGCTGAATGTAGAAGCGGCCACTTATCGTCATGTTGGTAATGATCAATCCCAATGGTCACAAAGATATGTTGGGGCTCGGTAGTAGCCGCGCACTTTGCATTCTGCGCAGTGGCGGTTGCGATGGCGCTTAAGAGAAGCGCCAAAGCAAACCCCAGCAATCGTATTTGGAAGCATAATCTCACTTGTCAGCCTCCTTGGGAACGCTACGCACTGTCGTTATGTTGATGCCCCAATTCGTAGGTATAACAGGTCGTGGGCCGCGCGTGCTACTGCTGGTGTCAGTCAACAGCTTCTGCAATGGTGATTCCATTCCGCGCGTGTCGCGAGAGGCGACGCCTTCAAAGTTCAACACGTAAGGGTCGGGAAGTGGCTCCGCGGTGCTGAGCAGAATAAATGTGTCCACGCCGCAGGGCGGGACGATGCTCAGGCGGGACGAGCCTGGCGAGACAAAGTGACGGCCGCAATTGGCAACGCGGGGAAACTGGTCATCAGTGTTGTCGATCGGATTGGGCAGTTCGCCTTGTCCTTGGCAATTGATGTCGAGAACGTAGATCCAGCGCTGCTCTGTGAACGTTTTGGTGGACTGCATGGCCTGGGCATCGTTGTCCGCACCGGATAGGTTTTCAAAGTGAGGCAGCTCACACCGGCCGGAGGTACAGCCAGCGGGGTGCTGCACCTGTGTGTCTTCGGGTTGGTAGACGTTGATGCCGATGAGCAGTGCGCTCTGAGTCTGCGCAATGGCCTGTGTATCGGAAAACACGCAGATCAAAACGGACAGAGCGGCAATGAACATTTTCATATGCGCTCCGAAGGGATAACTGACAAGTATAGTCCCGTTTATTTCACGATGCAATAAAAATATGGGGGCTTAGGAAAATGACGCTTATTGAAGTTGGCGCCAAGCCGAATCTGTAACGGATCTGACAAATGCACTGAAGGTGACTGTTAGTCAGGTGTAAACTGGGTGCGCAATTTTCTGGCTATCTTTCTTCTCACGAGAGGGATGCTATGAAGATTCCGGCGAAGACCCTACGAATATGCGTTTTTATGATACTCGGGATGAGTGCGTTGGGCTGTTATCAACAACTGAGGACGTGACATTTCGCCGGTTATGATGGGCGAAGAAAGGAACATAATACCGGTCTCGGCAATACGTTCCTTTCTTCCTAAGAGCTCGTCATGCGACGCGCGCAGCTATGGCTGGGCCGTCACGATCCACCCGGACTGAAACGGCACATTTTCATAGCCGAGTATTTCCACATGGATATTGCTGAAAACGACTGGTATGCCTCGCGAAAAGATAGGGTCCGGCCCATCCGTCACCT
This sequence comes from Occallatibacter sp., assembly GCA_050012015.1. Classification (GTDB taxonomy): domain Bacteria; phylum Acidobacteriota; class Terriglobia; order Terriglobales; family Acidobacteriaceae; genus Telmatobacter. The sequence continues at coordinate 887,971 of JBEKHZ010000001.1, forward strand.
GAAAATGAAGATGAGGCGACGTGCTGTTGCCGGTATGTCCCAGTTGTCCAATCACCTGACCGCGTTTCACCACGTCCCCCTTCTCCACCTTCACGCTTCCTGCGCGGAGATGCGCGTAGGTTGAGAATTCTCCTCCTCCGTGGCGGATCACAACGTAGTTACCGAACAGCTCCTTGTAGCCAATCATCATCAGCTTGTTCTGTTGCTCTTGCCACCGTTGCTGAAAGGCATTGTTGGATTCGCCAGGCTGTTGCAGGTTGCTATCGGATTCCAGTATGTCCTTGCGCGCCTCAACGACTACTCCGTCGGCCGCGGCCACCACATCCTTTCCATAGCCATAATAGTCAGTGAGCTTCGCACCCTGCCCTGTGTGCGTGCGGCTATCGGCGCCCAGGCTGTCGAGATCGATCGCAAACTCCTGGCCCACTGACCAGCGGTGGTGGCTCTGCAAAGAAGGCGCGCACGCTACATACCAGGTGCCGGCCACGGGCAAGTGATAGTCGTTCGACGAATGGTACTGTTTCACATGCAGCGTGGTCCTCGCCTGTACTGGCTTGCCGTCCGCCGCTGTTCCATGCGCGGTGATGGCGATCTCATCGACCGCTCCGTCGAATAGCATCGGTATCGTCGTGATCACCATCGCGCTGCCCTGCTCCAGGGTGCGAGTGGAGGCGAACTTCACGTTGTCCGGAAGGAATCGGCTGGTCTGGAAGTAGAAGTCGTACGGTTTTAAGACACCCTGCTGACTCATCGACGAGAATATTCTGGCTGCACCGTCCAGGTCGCTGGCGTTCAAGGTCAGCGTCAGCTTCGGCTGGCCTCCGCGAAGGGCTTGGATGTCAATTGCATCGATTGTGCAGGTGACGTCCGGGTTCCACACCGCGATGTTCTGGATTACTGCCGAGTACAGTCCGTGTTGTTGCTCCACTGGGTACGAATACACGTAATCGGCCGGGTGAACGCGCACTTCCAGCGCTGTGCCGGATGCAGCGAAAGCTACGGTCGAGAAGATAGTTGTGTAGACACCGATGCCCAGTGCAAGCGTCATTGCTGCCGCAACCGTGGAACCGGAGTTTCCGAACAGTGAGCACGCCGCAAAGCGGAATTCCCGCCATGTGGCCCGGAAAAAGCCGGCCCCACGAACATCGCGGCGCTTCCCGAAAAACTTCAGCCAATTTGTTTGCATCCTTTGCATGTGCTTCCTTTCGCGTTTCACGCTTTCACAGTAGGTACAACATCTGCGCCGCAATAGGGGCAGAACTTGCCGCCGGCATTCACGCTGCGCTGGCACTGCGGGCACACAGGAGCCAGGCGATGTCGGCATTGAGTACAGAAGCTAAACCCAGGCTCAACTACCGCGCCGCATTGCGGACAGTTGGCTACGCGCGGCTTGCGCAGTATGAAATACAAGACGATGCCGAGGGCGTTGGGAATGAAGATCGCGAGCAGCGTCCAGAGAACACGGCTCATGCCGCGGCGGCCTGCATCGCGGTTTACGTAGCCGATGAGGAGCACATAACACGCCAAAAACGTTCCCGCAACGATTCCCCCCAACACCACCGCGACGACTGGCGGGTTTGTCGGGTCGAAGCGAACAAGAAAAGCCAGCAGCGTTGGCAAAGATAAGAAAACGAGAAGCGCGATGAAGTAAGCCCACCGCGAGATGATACGGACTTCGTCCATAAAGGACGTCGAATTTTCATTCTTGACTGGCATTTCAATTCTCCTTTGAGTTCATACAACATTGTTCCTGCTACTCGGAAATCTTCCCATTCAACCGTAGTACGAGCTGTTGTGGTCCACCAGATGGGTTCCCCGTGCAAGCAGGAGAATCGCCGCAAAAATCGCCGGCATCAAACAGAACGCCGCAAAACCGGCCTCCCACACCGGCACGGAAAGCCGAGCCTGCTGGCCTATCCACGCAAACCCGTACCACAGTACGGCTGTGGTGAATGCAGTGCACAGCGTCACAGCCGCACAGCAGACCACGATCACCCATAGCCGTTCTTGCTGGCGCTGCAATTCCTGTGCCCGCTGGCGCACTCGCATCTGTGTCGTGGACACGAGACTTGCATCAGCCGCGATCGGAGTCGCTCGCAGTGAACGGACCGTCTTCCGCGAGTTCTCCGCGAACTCGCGACAGCTCGCGCATGACTCCAGGTGAGCCGCCAGCCACGATTGTTCCGCGCTGCAGACTTCGTCCGGGCCGGACAAGGCAATCAGCAGTCGTGCTCGTTCATGCAGATCATTGTTCACAAGCAGGCTCCTTTCAACCACGGTTCCAGAGCGCTCAAGCCGCGATATATCCGCGATTTCACCGTGCCCACGGGCGCGCCGGTCACCTTTGAGATTTCTCCGATCGACATCTCTTCCTGGAAACGAAGCACCAGGGCTTCGCGGTATTCCGCCGCCAGATGTTGCATGGCTGCGGAAATCTGCTCGCTCTGCTCGCGTTGAATCGTTACATCGAGCCCCGAGGGCTGCCCGACGGCCGGAATATCGAACGGGACGCCATCGTCGTCAGTCAGACTGCCGAGTTTCGCAGGCTGCCTGCGGCGCAGGTCGTCGAGGAACAGATTGTGCGCGATGGTGAAAAGCCATGTACTGAACTCATGACGGCCGTCGTATTGGTGGCCGCGCTCAAGCACCCGGATCCAGGTTTCCTGAAAGAAGTCCTCAGCAACTTCCCGGCGCCCGGTCAGGTATACCAGGTAGCGCAGAAGGCGATGCTGGTACTTCTCGATCAGGTGATCGAGTAGGTCGGGATCATGACGCCGAAGTCCACGAGCGATCTCTATGTTCTCGTCCGCCATCGCACTCACGAAATAGCAAGCAGTCGTATTCATGCTGCGGTGTATACGCGGAAAGGTCAAGAAAAGATGCAAGTTCCGGATGAATATCATATTTTTCCCTCAGAACCGCCGCCAGCGCCTTTACCGCCTCTACTCCAGAAAGATTTGCCATCTACAGAACTCCCTCTGCGTGTAAAACGCTGAAAATAAATCGATAATCCCTTGTGTCATCCAGGCTGGTTTTCGGGAAGGGGCCTGTGCCGGGTCGGGGGCAGGGGTCAGGGGAAAGCAGTATATGGCCGTTATGCGTAAATATGGATGGGGAAACAGCTAATAGCTAACAGCTGTCAGCTATCAGCTTTCAGCAAATAGGAAGGCACGACTCGGCCCGATTAGCGCTCCGTCAGGTATTTCAGCACGGCGACGCCGCGATGAAAACTTGCCCAACCATCGGTCCATTAAGAAAGATGGCTGACGAGCGGCGAAGCCGTCCCCCAGCTCTCAATAGCGAGTCCTGAGTAGAATCGGTGAGCACTGCGGCGTTTACCAGGAGTTATCTTTGGTTCCGCATACTCGTGTATGCCTCCCGAAGGAGGGCCAAAGATTTGGCCCCAAGCCTTCGGACGGCAATACTCGTTTGTTCGATCAGCTTACCGCTTCCAGTGTTCTGCGTGCTGCCACGGAGTACATGAGCCGCGTGAATCCGCTCATGATGAGGTTGATGCCGAGGATCGTGCCGATTGCCCAGATTGAACTGCCTGGCCAGGGACGCCAGATCAGATATGCCAGGAATAGGGTTACGATCCCATTGAATAGAACCCATCCGGAGCCGGGCAATGTGCGGAACTGGAAGAACATAACGGTCTCCAGCACTCCCTCGATGAAGAACATCACCGCCATCGCCAGGGTAAGAGACTCCAGTGCGAGTCCCGGATTGAAGGCCAGATAGAGGCCGCCTAGAATATAGACCGCGCCGATCAGCAGCCTCCATAGGAATGATCCTGCGCCTCGTGCCGCGAACGCGGACGCCACGTACGCGATGCCGCTGAAAACGATGATCCAGCTGACCGCGATAGATACGCCGATGCCGGTCGCCAGCGGCAGAAACAACGCCAGTACTCCCAATAGGACCATGACGATGCCCCATCCGATAGAGGCCCCGGCGGCTTGCTTGAAGATGTTTGTTGTGCTATGTGCATTCATGTTGTCTCCTCCTTTTCTTGTGAGCCGTGTGACGCGGGCCTGAAGCCTCGCGTTCGTGCGGCAGTTGTATCGGCTGCTCAACCTCAGCCACGAGGGCGGGTGTCTGTTTCTCTGGGTTCAGCAGGCTGCCCGCCCTCAGCGCCCAAGTCGGGGCCGATGTATTGGCGTGAATTGCGAAGGCTGCTACACTCGTCGCTACTAGTGCGCCTTGACCTTCGACTCGATCCCCTTGAGCAAGTTCTCAAACTCGGCAATATGGGATTCGAGATCGGTTTTCGCTTGGTTCCAGGCTTCACCGCTGGACTTCTTCAGTTCCTGCAGTTTCCGCTGGATTGACTGTTTCTTCGGAGTCAGGTCGGCGATCGCTTTGATCTCCGCGTTCGCCTTGGCATTCTCCGCCTGTGCTTTCAACGTGTGCAGCTTGGCCTCAGCCAATTTGATCTGGGACTCAAGCTTGTCATGCACTGCCTGCTTTGCAACGATTGTGCCGGTACTCATACTGTCTCTCCTCTTTTTTTCACTGGTTAATGGGGTGTGGGTGCGCGGTCAATCTGCGCTAAACGAGGACTTCGGCAACTTTCGATTTCAGTGCGGCTGCCTTTGCCTTCAGGACTTCGACCTTGGCTTTGGCCTGGAGTTCAGCCGCATGACGCCTCTCCCTCGCATTCTTCAGGTGTGCCTCTATCTGCGCGTCGAGTTGGCTGATCTTCTCCTGAAGTTTGGCCTTGCGGTCGGCATGCGCCTTCGCGAATTCGGCCTTCAACTGGGCCAGGTCGGCCTTCATTGCGGCGGTCTCCTCCTCGTCCACGGTGTGCTTCACGTCCGACAGCGACCAGCGGAACACTTTGCCGTCAATCGCTTCCATGCGGACATCCACCGGAGTCGTCCAGTCTTCCTGAACCTCCGCGAGCACCGCGAACTTACCCGGCAGCAGTTCCTTGGTCACGTCGTCTATGAAATTACCGCCGATTCTGGCATTGTTCAGGTCGGCCGTGCTGCCTGCCAGCAGTCCGGCCGTTGCGCCGATCGCCAGCCCAACAGGTCCGCCGAGCAGGCCGATCAGGCTGCCCAGCGAGGTTCCGACCAGAGCCCCGAGCGGACCGGAGTCGTCCCCTTGCTTTACTGTCGCGGTGCCGTCTGCGTTTTTTGTGGCCACTGCGTAGGCGAAGACAGCGATGCTGCCTTCGTCATCCAATTGAAGAAGGGCGTTCCTTCCTTTGTAGGCTTTGTCTTCCGTGTCGAATACAACTACCAACATTCTGTCCATGGTTTTGTGCTCCTGTTTTTTGATTTGTCGTACGACTCTTTTAAAGCAAGAGGAGTGCCAAATGCTAACCAATTCAAAACGTTGAATGTGCCCGCAGATACGCGGTGATATCGTTGTGCAAACGTTCGCCAATTGGCGAAACTCCGCCACAATTCAGATCCGGAAGCGGCTATTGTCAGCAACTTAGGATTGGAACTGGAATTGCACTGTAGTAGGCCAAGAGGGCCATGCGGATGCTGAAGATCCAGAGGTTTGCAAACGGGCAAGTGGTGTACGTCTTGAGCGGCCGGATGGATGCGGAACAGGCAGCAGGACTCGACAGCCTCTTTGGCGATGAGTCCGAGGGGATCAGAATTGTCGTGGACCTGAAAGACCTCACCCTCGTGGATCGAGATGCTGTTCTATTTCTCGAACGATGTGAAGCGGGCGGCATCACACTGCGGAACAGCCCGGCGTACATTCGAGTATGGATTGACAGGGAACGATGCGACGCAAGGTTGCGGAGCGAACAGCGAAACCTTCCGGACGCGACTCGGAAGAAGTAGGCCTCCGCTGTTCTCAGCCGTTGAGGCGTTTGAAGTGGTTCTTGTTGATTTTCAGTGACCTGATTTTCGACTCTAGGGTAGACCGTGGTATGCCCAGCCTGGTTGCAGCACCCAGCGGTCCGTAGACCCGGCCTCCGCTCTCCTTCAAGGCACTCTCGATCATCTCTTTCTCCTGCGCGGCAACCTTCAGAGAGAGTTCAGCCCGTCCCTTCGACTCTGCTGCTTGGGGCTGCCGCGACAGCCAGCTTTCGTCAACGGAGAAGTTCTCCGACTCGCAAACAATCACTGAACGCTCAATGACGTTCTGCAACTCACGTATATTGCCAGGCCAGGGATAGGCTTGCAGTAGTTCCAGGCTCCGCTTGTTCATCCGCCGGATGGTCCTGCCTGCTTTCCTTGCGTATCGGTCGATGAAGTATTCGACAAGCAGCGTAATGTCCTCTTTACGCTCCCGCAGCGGCGGAATCTCGATGGGAAAAACGTTGAGCCGGTAGTAGAGATCGCTGCGGAAGGTGCCCTCGGCCACCGCTGCTTCTAGATCACGGTTGGTCGCGGCAATTACGCGCACTTCAGCGCGGATAATGGCGTTCCCGCCCACCCGTTCGAACTCGCGCTCTTGCAGAACACGGAGGAGGGCGACCTGGGTTTCAGGCGGAAGCTCCCCGATCTCGTCGAGGAAGATCGTACCTCCTTCGGCCAATTCGAAGCGGCCAAGACGGCGCTGAGTGGCCCCGGTAAAGGCTCCCTTCTCATGGCCAAACAGCTCCGAGGCGATCAAGTCGCGCGGGACCGCCGCACAGTTCACGCCCACAAACGCCCGTGACGAGCGCCGGGAACGCTTGTGGATGGCACGGGCGATCAACTCCTTGCCGGTCCCGGTCTCTCCGGTGACGAGGACAGTCGAATCGGTTGGCGCAACCTTGGCGACGCGCGCGAGCACTGCATTCAAGGCGGGTGAGACGCCCACTATCTCCTCGAACATGGATGTCTTGTCAATTTCGTCGCGGAGCGCGATGTTCTCTCGGAAGAGTTGATCTCTCAGCGTCTTGATCTCGTCGAGTGCACGTTGGAGACTTACTTCGGCCCGCTTCCGATCCTCGATGTCGATGCTCGCTCCAAACCATTTGACTATAGCGCCGTCCTCGTCGCGGAAGGCGTCCGCTCGATGGAGCATCCAGCGATATTGACCGTCCGCTCTGCGGACGCGCGATTCTTCCTCAAAGGGTTCCCCCGTCGCGATGGAAGCACGCCTCCTTTCCACAAAAATCTCAACATCTTCGGGATGAATACAGGCAGTCCACTGCCAGCCGAGCAGGTCCGCTTGCGATAGACCTACGAATTCCTGCCATCTCTGATTGAAGAAATCTAGATAGCCATCCGGCCGAGCGGTGTGGATCAGCGCAGGGGCGGAATCAATGACGCGTTGAAGATCCACGGCCTGCCAAGGTAGGTCGGAGCTGTGCCCGCCAGAAGTCATGCTTTGAATATTACACCGAGAACATGGCTGTGCTGGATAGCGATGCCAGGCGAGTGTCGCTTGTTCTCACTTTGGAGTATCAAGGGTATTGTCTGCCAAGCAGCCAACTTCAACCGAACATTACTAATGAGAAGTTGGCATTTCAGAATCGATTTTTCAGGCGCACGGGAAAAAAGCAATTTTCCCTCAGAACCGCCGCCAGCGCTTTTACCGCCTCTACTCCAGAAAGATTTGCCATCTATAGAACTCCCTCCGCATGTAAATCGTTGAAAATAAATCGATAATCCATTGTGTCATCCAAACCACACTGAGAGAAGGGGCGGGGAAGGAACAGGGATCAGGGGTCAGGCGTGAGCCGTCTGGGAATAGAAAGGCACGACTCGGCCCGATCAGCGCTCCATCAGGTATTTCAGCGTGGCAAAGCCGTCCCCAAGTTTTCAACGGTGGCATGGGGAGAATCGGTGAACGCAGGGGCATTTTAAGGGGTAATTAAATCTTCGAACCCCGACCATCGGAAAGGAATATAGTTGGAGACGATCATTCAATAGGGGATTATCTGCGCTTTTTGCAATTCGATTCAAGGTGGACGCTCGATGGGTATCATTTCTGAATTGCAGTCAAAAATCCTTACTCGCAGCACGACCCCTGGTGAGTACCAGGTCTACAATGCAGCGCTCGAATGGGATCTTGTTGAGCCTATTGTCATTCAAAGCGCCAATGACCTGAAATCAAAGAAGTTCTGGCACGACCGGTTTACTCCCTATCACCATCAGGTCACGAATCTTATCACGTACTGCCGCCGTCTGCCTGTAACCCTTCTTGCGGACGACGTAGGCCTCGGTAAAACAATCAGCGCTGGGCTCATTATGAGCGAACTTATTTCCCGCGGGAGGCTTTCCAAGATCTTGGTCGTCTGCCCGAAGCTACTTGCACACCAATGGAAGGAGGAGATGGAAACTAAATTCGATATTTCCGCCGAGATTGCCATCGGGAGGGAACTTCTTGGGGCAGATCCCGACGAAATTGGGGCGATCATCACAACGTATAACTCCGCTCGAATGTATCTAGAAAAGATTCCCAATGATCGATTCCAAATGCTGGTACTCGATGAAGCCCACAAGCTGCGCAATTTATACGGTGTCGAGAAAACGCCTCAAGTCGCGAAGGTTTTTCGTAACGCCCTTGAAAATCGCAGGTTTCGATTTGTCCTTATGTTGACTGCAACGCCGATTCAAAACCGGCTTTGGGATCTGTACTCTCTGATTGATCTGTTGACCGTGGCCCGGGGGCATGAAAACCCCTTTGGCAGCGAGGGGCTTTTCCTCCGTCGATTTATCGCCGATCGGGCAGATCAGGCCCGTCGGCTTAAGCCTACTGCACGAGACCAGTTCCGGAACATCGTGTATAGCTATATGTCCCGTGTGCGCCGGGGCGACGCCAAGCTCTACTTTCCTGATCGTGTGGTGCAGATGCACCGCGTGAATCCAACAGCAGCCGAACTAGAACTCATCCGCGCGATTGCTAAACCGATCCAGAGGCTCAATCGCCTAGCGCAGATTTCGATACTGCAGGCCCTCACGAGTAGCCCGGAGGCGCTATCCGCACAACTCACGAATATGGCTCGCAGAGGTACTGTTCCTGAAGAACTTGCGATGGCCGTGTTAGCAATTGTCGCCAAAATGCCCCTCAGCGCGAAACTCCATGGACTCGAAGTACTTATAGAGAAATTGCGCGAGGAAAACTCTGAACGCTGGAGGCTTGTGGTCTTCACGTGCCGTCGAGAGACTCAGACAACTATCCAGATCTTCCTCGAGGAGCGGGGACTCAAGGTCGGGATTATCAATGGAGATTCCGGTGCCCGAAATCAAGAGACGCTCGCGAGATTCCGGAAGAATCCGCCAGATTGCCGGATAATTGTTTCGACAGAGGCAGGGTCCGAGGGCATCAATCTACAAATCGCCAATGTGGTTGTTAATTACGATCTGCCGTGGAATCCGATGATCGTTGAACAACGGATCGGCCGTGTACAGCGGCTGGCGTCAGAGCACGCCCACGTGAGCGTTTTCAACATCATGCTCCGCGGCACGTTCGAGGAATATATCGTAGGTAGGCTTATGGAGAAGCTTCAAATGGCCGCGCATGCGATTGGTGACATTGAGGCTCTGCTGGAAGCAGCTGATATAGGCGAAGGCGATGAGGATATGGCTAAGAACTTCGAGGAGCGGATTCTAGATCTGGTACTCGCCGCGTTAGCCGGAAAGGACGTTGCAAGGGAAACTCAACTCAGGATGGAAAGTATCGAGAACGCAAAGGTTGAACTCGCGCGTTCCGAGGAGACCATCAATAATCTACTCGGGAGCATGGAAGGAGCGGAATACGTCGGTCCACGAGCACCTCGGCTCCCCGAGATTAAGCATTCAATGGATCCGCGCGAGTTCGCGCTTCGGGCGCTTCAATGTGTCGGCGTCCAACTTACCCAAAAGGGTCCTGACCTTTATCGCGCCGAGGAAGATGGAAGATGGGAGCATGTCCGGTTTAAGGAAGCTATCATTCCTGAGGTTCGGACAACGCTTTATGCGCCGGGTACTCCGGCCTTCCAGAATTTAGTTAGCCGCCTGATCGCCTCAGGTCTCCATGAAATCAATGACATCGATGCTGATCCGGTGAAAGCAAGCGAGGCGGTTGCGAAGGATTGGGCATCTGCATTCGGGGCAGATGTGGAAAGGGTGCAAGTTGAAAACGCAACGCACATATTCGGCGGTCATGCCTTACTTCGTGTCCGGGCCACTGTGGCCCATGACAGTTATGAACGACTCGTTCGGGTACCATGCTCGCACGAGAACCATCGGGGACCCGCAACATGGTTAGCACTTGCATCACTCCCGAAGACCATCGAAGATCCGTTGTCGGTTGGCGTTGACGCCGAGAAGCTCAAGAGTGCAGCTCAAGAGGACGATGGAATCTCAGAGTTTTGCCGGTTCTATCTGGAGAGACGTGAACAAGAACTGCGATCCGCAGGAGCGGATGAACGGAAGCGAAAAAAGCTGGAAGACGACTTCACACCTCGACTTCAAGTTTCCATAGTCGGATTGGCGGGTGACGTTCACCGGGAGGTCAACGTGCGGGTTCACTACTCATTTGGCGGCCAAGGCGACTACGAAACTATGCTATCTGTGACTCCCCATGATGAAAAGGTCCTAGATGCACCGAAGATGCATGCATGTGCACAAAGCGGCCGGATCGTGCCCACTACGTGTTTGGGTCGATGCGAATTAACCGGCACAGAGATACTGAGTCATCTACTTGTGACCTCGGAAATTAGCGGGCGCCACGCGCTACCGGAGTGCACTACGCGGTGTAGTTTAAGTGGCAAATGCATATTGCAGGACGAAGCGGAAGTGTCATCAGCTACAGGGAAAGTTGTGGCAAAATGCCTGCTGAAAACCTCGGCGTTGAGTGGTCGTAGGGCTGAGCCAGAGCACTTCTCGGTTTGCCAATTCACAGGTGCGGAAGTGCTGAAAGAAGAGCTTGTCGTGAGTGAGATTTCGGGTAAGCGTTATCGCGTCGATGAGCAGATGCGTTCTGTCGTGTCAGGCATTACTGGACACCGACAAGAATTCGTTACCTGCTACGAAACGCGCGAACAGATTGCAGTTTCCGAGACAGAGCAGTGCGAGGTGACGGGTCACCAAGTTCGGAGGGGAGTCTTGCAGGAGTGTGAGGTCACTGGAAAAAGGGTACTGCCTTCTGAGCTAGAGCAGTGTGCGGTCACGGGTAAGCGTGCATTGCACCAGTTCTTCGTATCAAGCAGTATGTCTCAAAGTCGACTCTTGCAGGATGCGGCGATCAGGTCCACAAGAGATACCTTTTGTACTCCGGCAGAATCACAGTACTGTTTTTGGAGTGGTCAAAGGTACCACCCGGACGACCTCCGCATATGCACGCTCACTGGATTGCGAATTCACTCAGTATTTATCTCGGAGAACGGACCGCCCCGTCTACGACCTTTAGCTGAAATACTAGATGGAACTAAGCGGGTCGTGGATGAGATGCCCCTGTGGGATTCAGCAGCGAACATAGTTGGCATACTGCAAAAAGCCGGGAAATGCCGAGTTGAATCCGCCGTTTTGTCACCGGCAAAGACGCATCTCGCGATTTGCTGTGAAGTGAAGACGCTCCTAGGATTGCGTACGAACCATTTGGGGGCTATTTACGATATTGCGCGGCATACGGCTGTAGGTCAGATTGTCTCCGGCAAGCGCATCAATAACGGATGGATCGAACAACGGCGGTAATGGAGCAAGGACTCTTGAGAAACTGAACAATACAGATTTTAATCTACTGTCCGAACAGATCGTTCTACTTTCCCTGATCCCTGTTCCCTAGTCCCTAGTCCCTAATCCCTAGTCCCTGTTCCCTAGTCCCTAGTCCCTATTCCCTAGTCCCTAGTCCCTATTCCCTAACCCCTATTCCCTAGTCCCTATTCCCTAATCCCTGTTCCCTGTTCCCTGTTCCCTGTTCCCTGTAACTAGACTAGGTCATGACTAGGTCAACTCCCCGAAATTTCCTGCAAATAATTTGCCTTAACCTCAACATAAAAAATAGGATAGTTCGTTTTAGGCGAAAGCATGGAGAAAAACTGCCCTTATAACAGAAAAGCATGTCCTTATAAGCGCACGCTTCATGCTCATAAAAGCCCAAAAAGTGTACTTCCAGTGTCACTTTCTGGCAGGTAGCCGGGCACTGCCCCCTGACTCCTGATCCCTGTTCCCTGTCCCATAACCCCCGTTTCCCGCTTCCCAAATAACCCAATTTTGCGCAAAAAACCTCTACTTCGGGGTAGAGGCTTTTTTTACGCGTTTTCTGCACGAATCCCTTACCCCTGACCCCTGAAATCAGGCCCCTTGCCGTTGATTTTTGAGCCTGCCTAACCTCCGCCCACCCACCACTTTTCCCGCCTCCGGCCAGCCAAAATTACCTATTTCCCGCCAATATCGCTTATTCTGTTAACAATCCTTTCACGCGAAGGCAAGCCACCAACAACCTTATGAATCCAGTCGCTTTGGCGGTTGACGATCTTCGGGAGCAGTATACGCGGGAGATGGAGCTTGTCCGCCTGACCTGCGAACGCACTGGAGACGGCGCCGCCGCCATCCGGCGACGTTCCTCTGTGGTCGACCGCATCCTCATCGAAATGTGGCGCCGCGCCTTCGCCGGCCAGCCGCCTGGCAACGTCGCGTTGCTCGCCCTGGGCGGCTATGGCCGCAAGGACCTCTTCCCCTACTCCGACATCGATGTGCTCTTCGTCTTCGCCGATGAAAAAACAGAAGCGCACTGCCAAGACATCGTCCGCGCTATCGTTCAGGGAATGTGGGAGATAGGCCTCCGCGCCAGCCCCTGCTACCGCACCCTCAAGGAAGCCGGGCGCTTCGATCCCGTCAACCTCGAATTCACTCTGGCCACTCTCGACCGCCGCTTCCTTGCCGGGCATCTTCCCCTCTACCAGCAGCTTCACCAGACTGTGCTCCCTGACCTCTTCCTGGGCGAGTGGCACGCCATCACCCAAAAGCTCGGCGAAATCGCCCGCGCCCGCCACGCCAAATTCGGCAACACCATCTTCCACCTCGAGCCCAACCTCAAGGACTGTCCCGGCGGCCTGCGCGACTACAACCTCGCCGTCTGGTTCGCCATGCTCTTTCACCTCAAGGAGACCAAGGAGTGGCCCCGCCAGCCCGGAGGTGTATTCCAAAGCGCACGTGGCGATGCCGAGGCCGCCTTCGACTTCCTCGCCTCCGCCCGCTGTTTTCTCCACTTCCGTCATGGTCGCGACGACAACACGCTCGACTGGCAGTCGCAGGACGAAGCTGCCGCCAACTCCATCGGCCTGGAAACTCGCGGCACCGCTGATCCCGCCTACTGGATGCGCACCTACTATCGCCACGCCCGCGTCATCTATCGCCGCGCCGTTCTTTTGATGGAGCACGTCCCCGCCCCGGTCAGTTTCTACCGTCAGTTCCGCCGCCGCCGCACTCCCATTCCCGGCACTGACTTTTTTCTCGACCAGGGCCGGATTGATATTGCTCCTGGCGCGCGCTTCAACGACACCGGCGCCATCCTGCGCATCTTCGCCCTCATGGCTACGCACGGCTACACGCTTTCGCAAACTGCCGAAGACCGCATCACAGATGCCTTGGCCGCGCTCGCTATCCACATCCCCGAAGGCCCTTACTTGTGGAACGCCCTCCGTGCGGTCCTTCTCGGGCCGCACGCCGCTCATGCTCTCCGCACCATGCACGCCCTCGGTGTTCTGGAAATGCTCATCCCCGAGTTCCACGGTATCGACGCCCTTGTGATTCGCGACAGCTATCACCGCTACACCGTCGACGAGCACACCTTCCTCACCATCGACAATGTCCACGGCCTGCGCCAGCCCACCCTCGAATACGAACAGCGCCTCGCCCAGCTAATGCCGGAAATCGAGCGCCTCGACCTTTTTCTCCTCGCTCTCATGCTTCACGACACCGGCAAGGCACGCCGCACCGGCGACCACATCACCTCCAGCATCGAACTGGCCGACGCCTTCCTCGCACGGCTGGACTTTGACGCTGAAGAACGAGAGACCGTCCTCAACCTCATTCGCTTTCACATCGAAATGTCCAACACCTTGCGCCGCGACATATTTGATCCGGAAAATGTTCGCGCCTTCGCCGATAAGATCGGCAACCCCCAGATGCTCAAGATGCTCACCCTGCTGACCTTTGCCGACATCAAGGCCGTCAGCCCCGACGCCCTCACTCCCTGGAAAGCAGAAAACCTCTGGCAGCTTTATATCTCCACCGCCAATTTCATGGATCGCTCCGTCGACGAGGTCCGCTATCACGTCGGTCTCGATCCCAACCTCTTCAACCGCATCCGCGCCATGGTCCCCGCCAGCCAGTATGGCGAGCTCCATCAGTTCCTCGAAGGACTTCCGCGGCGTTATCTGCAAACCCGCCTGCCCGAGCAGATCCGTGAACACTTCCTGTTATCAGCCCGCCTCGGCATCGATCCCGTCCAGCTCGACCTCCGCCCTCACCGCCAGCTCTTCGACCTCACCGTCATCACCATCGACCGCGCCCGCCTCTTTGCCGATATCGCCGGCGCCCTCGCCGCATGGGGCATGAACATCGTCAAGGCAGACGCATTTTCCAACGACGCTGGCGTCATCGTCGACAACTTCCAGTTCACCGACGTCTTCCGCACCATCGAGCTCAACCCCGGCGAGCGCGATCGCTTCCTCGCCTATCTCCACGACGTGGTCGCGCGCAAGCTCGCCGTCGAGCCCATGCTCGAAGCCCGCCGTCACCTTAACCACCCCGCCAACATCAAAGTCGTAGTCCCCACCCGCCTTGAGTTCGACTCCAACTCCTCCACTCACTCCACCATTTTGCAAGTCGTAGCCCAGGATCTGCCCGGACTCCTTCGCCAGATTGCCCTTACTCTCAGCACTCACCAGTGCAACATCAAGGTGGCCCTCATCGACACCGAGGGCGAAACCGCCATCGACGTCTTCTACCTCACCAGCCAGGGCGCCAAGCTTACCGAAGCCGCCCAGCAAACCCTCGCCAAAGACCTCACCGCCGCCATCGCCTCAATGCGCGGCCCCGCAGCATAGCGTCACACCACCAGATTCCGGCCGCTAACTTGATGCCGCCACATAGCGGCGCGCTAACTCGCTGTTTTTATTTCAGCTTTCTCCATACTCTTGCGGTTACTGTGTGTCCCAAAAACTCTGTGTGTCCCATCATCATTGCGTTTTTGTTTTATGTTTTTGGGATTCGCTGCTCTATGATGATTCCATCGCGCTCCTCCCGTAGGGAGGATTTGAAAATAGCCCAGGGCAAGTGGAGCGCAGCCCTGGGAACGTATTCGTAATATGATTTCTAGCCCCGTAGGGGCGGAACGAAACTCGCCCTTACCAACCCACCTGCCGCATCCGCTCAAGAATGATCTCGCTGTAGTGATTCATGCGCTCGGGCCGCCGCTTCAGGGGAGCCGGCAAAATCGCGGCCAGGCGCGCCGACTCTTCCCGGCCGATATTACGCGCCGCGGTTCCGTTGTATGTCCGGCATGCCGCCTCTGCGCCGTAAATTCCAGGGCCCCATTCGACCACGTTGAGATAGAGCTCCAGTATGCGCTGCTTGCCGAGGACCAACTCGGCCACCGGTACTAGCGTCGTCTCCACACCCTTGCGGATGAAAGAGCGGCCCGTTCCGAAGAAGAGGTTTTTTATCAGTTGCTGCGTCAGCGTTGAAGCTCCGCGCGTGCGACCGCCTTCCATGTCTTCTTCGGCATCAATTTGGATCTGGTTCCAATCGAACCCATGGTGCTGGTAGAAGCGCGCGTCCTCTGCGGCGATGACGGCGTGCTGAAAGTCGGGTGAAATCTGACTCAGTGGAACGAATTTGTAGCGCTCGTGATACTGCTTATGATGAATCCAGGCCTGCATACGGCGCTGTAAGTGCACCGCGGTCGTCGGTGGGTCGATCCACCGGGCGGCCACAAGGAGCAACGCGGCAAGCAACCAGAGAAGCGCCACGCCGATAAACAGCCATCGGACAAAGGATCGGAGGAAACGCGTCCGAGACGGGGACTTGATGTCTGTGTTTGGTCCTGTAG
Source organism: Occallatibacter sp. (assembly GCA_050012015.1). Lineage (GTDB taxonomy): Bacteria > Acidobacteriota > Terriglobia > Terriglobales > Acidobacteriaceae > Telmatobacter. The sequence continues at coordinate 903,913 of JBEKHZ010000001.1, forward strand.
TCACACTTCAGAATAATAAACTTGGCCGGGTTGCCACTTGTGGAGAATTCCGGCTGCCCTCATGTCAGGCGGGCAAAGCGGCGCGACGATTCAGGAAAATCGATTCCCGTTGTGAACCACGCCACCGCGCCGCATCCCGCAGCTATCAGAATTGAAGTGGCTCGGAATGCAAAACTACCCTGCAGCTCCGGGCCATGAATGCACGTCATTACGGCCCCGGCAACAACGACCAGAACGGCAATCCACTGGTAGAAGCGCAGTCCGCAGATGATCTGGGTCTGAGGTTCGCCGCGATATGCCTCCTCAACGAAGCGCCCGGCGCCCGAGAGCAACAGATATACGCCGCAAATCAATGTCGTGGAAGAGTGCAGTTGCAGCAGGCGCAGAAGCGCCGCTCCAACAACTCCGTTCCAAAGAATGGAATAAGCGGGCGTCGCATGCACAGACGCACCGGCGAGATGCGCCAGGCGGAAGACGCGCGAGCGAGGATGCGTGTAGCGAATCCCCGGTACTGTTTCTGTTGCGCGCCCATGACAGCAGCCCTGAACCAGGCAGCGCAGTCTGCCCATGCCCTGTATCCATGGCGCGGCAACGCAAATCGCCGCCAGCACCACCCACAGGTTCACATGCATCCAAAGCGCGCTTACGCCTCCCAGGATGGCTCCCAACATTCCTCCGTAGAAGCCCATGGGACGCAGCAGCGCCGGTGAACCCTCAACCCACTGCGCCCAAAGCGCTGCTCCAATGGTCGAACAGAGGAAGATGCTTACCGTCAGCAGTTCGCGCCCGGGACCCAGCAGTGCGCCGATGAGACTCATTCCTATCAGAATCCCGACAGCCGCGTATCCGCCATGGTTGATGATTCTCACCGGCCCAATCCGCCATTCCTTCCACGAGTTCGCAATTCGCTCCGCCACGCGCAGCATGGCCATCCAAATCTCCCGCGCGCGAACCACCAGCACAAACGCAACAATCCCTGCCATCACATCGGCCATCGAATGCATCCCTGTTGTCACGCAACTGACAGCGACCAGCACAGCCCACGTCCACCAAACAAATTTCTTCCATCGCCCTCCCTCGGCCAGCGCGGATGCGGCAATCAACGCCCAGACAATATGAAACGACGGAAAGGCGGCAATTCCCGAGTAGGGCGTTCTCTCCCACATCAGCAACTGGCCCGTGAGAGTAGCCGGTGTGAAGGGGCGCGGCGGAACATACACCGGCAACAGTAGATAGAGCGGAAAGAGCAGCCCCATCGCAATCAGTCCACGCCGCGCGAAGCGCCGCAACGCGTGTCCCGAGGCGGTGAGCAACGGAGCGAGCAACACAACAAGATACGTGCTGGCATAGAGAATCTCTGTCTGCTCTATCACCGGCAGGCGGCTCTCGAAAGGCAGGTACGTGTTCACCGCACCCTCTGCCCCGCCCACTCTCCACAGCAACTCATACAGCGCCAGCCACGGCAGCAACACCACCAGATAGACACGAAATCGCTCCAGCAGAGTCGGAGACTCAGCCCTATCCATGGGCAGCCATAAAGAAAAACTCCGCGCTCCAAATCGCTTTCGCAGATCGGGCAATTCGTAGCCCAGCACCAGCGCCGCACTGGCCAGAGCCACGCTCGGCGTTACAAGCCACAATCCGCTGGCCGAGCCAAAATAGAGGCTGACACCCGCGCTGGCAATCACGAACCCGCCATAGATCGGATGCGGAACCAGCCCATAGATTCCCTTCTCGACAAAACGCGGCGGTGGAAATGCGTTCATCGGCAGGCCGCCGCCGTAGCGCCAAAGCGAAACCATCCCCGTCAGCATGACGGCCACACCCAGCGCCGTCAGCATCGCTCCCAAAGCCGGCTCGTGCAACGCCGCAAGGTGCACTGCGTCTCGCGCGCCATGAGCCCACAACACCAGCGCCAGCGGCAGCACCACGGCAAACAAGGCTCCGTAGAGCACTTTGGAAATCTGAGAGCGCATCATAGCTTCCAATGAACCACCTCGTGAATCACCCAGCCACAACTGCTTCCGTCCTTCGTGTCCAATCTTCCGCGGCTTCTCCACTTCTGCTCTTCAATGTTGCGCAAGGAACGTGGAAGCAGCTTGCCCAGCGTCGGCGTTCCGGGAATCACTGTTGCCCCCAGTCGCCCGGCACGTAGCGGAAAACTCTCCTCCATACGCAGCGTTGCTCCGGGAATTGCGACTTCAGCGTCCGTCACCAACAGCGTCTTACAGGCTCGTCCATTGTGAATGGCAAAGCTCGTAGAGTACTCACCCTGCCAGTCAACCCATGCCAAAGATTCCTTCGGTGAAACGAATCTTCCCCATCGAAGTAGTCGCATCGGCAACTGCCACGGAGCCAGCGTCAATGTCAGGCATTCGGCATAACCAAGGCCCTTCAACTCGCGCCCGCCAACTCTCAATTTGACCAGCGACCTTGGCTGAAGGCAATTCCACTCCACCGTCCCGGATGCATTCTCAAAAATTGTGCGCTGATAAGGCTCTGCATCGGCCCTCCAACTCCCTGAAACCTTCAGCCGCAGAAACTCGACACCGATTTGTCCATCGCTCGAAGAGAGCCGATAGCCGGCCATCGATGATTGGGTCTCGACCAACCCCTCATGCACTGTCAGAACACTGCTATAAGTCAGGCGGATTCCGCGCCAATTCACGTCTGCGCAATACAGTATTGCGGCATCGCCGTCATCTGTGACGCAATCCATATACCACTTGACCAGTGAAAAAGCACTCGGCACGCGCTGCCCGCTTCCTTTCCGCGTAGACTTAAAAACACCGTCGATAAATCTGATCTGGCCGATTATATCTCTTTCCGCCTCGTATAAAATAAGCTAATTAAGATCAACACTGCTCCCCCGTATGAAATCATCTTGCTAGCCGTGAAAGGTACTCTGATTCCAATGTCCAGCCTCGGCCTCAATGCCAATGAGACTCGTGTCCTAAAGGCGCTCAAGACGCCTGAGCGAATCCAGCGCTTCCTCGACACTGAAATCGAATACAACAATGAGCCGGATGGCGACACCATTCGCTCTCCTCGCCGCGTGCTGCGCGATAAGGTTGCTCATTGCATCGAGGGCGCTCTCTTCGGCGCCGCGGCGCTCCGGTTCCAGGGCTATCCGCCATTGCTGCTTGATATGGAGGCGGTGCGCGACGACGACCACGTGCTCGCCATTTTCAAACAGCATGGCCACTGGGGCGCGATCGCCCAATCAAACTTCAGCGGGTTGAGATTCCGCGAGCCGGTCTACCGCACTCTGCGTGAACTCGTCATGTCTTACTTCGAGCACTACTATAATCTTTCCCGCGAGAAGACTCTGCGCAGCTACTCCCGCCCGGTGAACCTCAAGCGCTTCGATCGCATCGGCTGGATGACCGCTGAAACTGACCTCTGGTCCATCGCCGAGTACCTCACAGAGATTCCTCATGTGCCCTTGCTGTGCAACGGAGCCGGCCGCCGGATGGCCCGCGTGGATAAACGCCTGTTTGCCGCGGGGTTGACTGGCCGCGCATAGCGGCCTGGTAGCCAGTGCAGGCAGCCTTATTAACCTGATCCCAGCTCGCTCTTCGGTTCACAGATAAAGCGATAGAAACGCGTCTGCGGAAAAGTTGTAACGGGCGTCACCTGTTTCCCATTACCTTACACAATTAACCTTGGGGCTTTCGAGTTGACAAATAACGGCGTTAGCGCGAATATTGATGAAAAATCGCGGTTCCTTCGAACTCTCGTGCTATGCATATTTGGAGTCCGCAATGAACGACCGCGCAGGAGTCCCGGATGCACTCGTGCTTCGGTTCTGCGGCAGCTATTCACGTCCTCTTCTCCCCCTCCAGACCATCCCTACCCTTACCTTCGCTTGCGCACAATGCCGCGGTCTTCTGCGCGGCAAAGAGGCTCCCATGAAAAGTATTCTTTGGTTCAGTGCTTTTATCGGTATCACAGCGGCTCCCATCGCAATCGCGCAAGAACCCGCGACTGTGAACGGCGTTTGCGATCCGGCTGTCTATAACAACAACTGCGGCAGCAGCATCAGCAGTCCGTCCAGCAGAAATTCCGGCCGCGCCGAGCGCGAAGAGCGAGAGGAGTCGGATGCACGATATCAGAGTTACGCGAACGGATTCAACCGCGCAAAAGCTTTGTATCGCCAGGCATCGGACGATACCAGCAAATCCCCGGAAGAGAGAATCCAGCTCTACGAACGGGCCAAGGCCGAACTTGACGCAGCTATCGCGTATACCCACGAAGGCCCCAGCGATCGAAAGTTTAGAAGCAATATTGACGAAGACATTCTGGCTCTTCGCGTCAGCATTGCTGAAAACCAAAGCAAATACGACGACGCGCTCGCCCTCGCCCGCCAAGGCAGAGACACGTATGGCAAAAATGCCAATTACTGGAAGCAGAGGGTATCCAAGGCCGAGAGCGAAATCCAGAACCAGAAAGAGTCGGACCCGAACTATCGCGAGCAAATGTACAAGCAGAAGGAAGCTCAGGCCGCCTCAGCGATTCAATCGGATATTAACAGCCTGGTCGACAACCTCGGCTCAGGAGGCGCGCGGACGCGGACAATCTGGCGCAACGTAAACGGCCAGATGGTCGAGTTCACTGTTCTGGACCATTCCGGCGCCGGACCCTCCCGCGCGGGCGAACAGTTGCGCGGCATCGCCGCCGACGACCATAAAGCCAGGGGCTCACGCAAAAACGGCGGCGCGGATGCAAGCGACCAGCTGCAGCTCGGCTTCGATACCCCCGGAATCGCCAACGGCTCACTCACGCCCGTCGTCATCGGCAGCGGCTCCTCTCAGCTAAAGCTCACGGATCGGGAGAAGGCAGACCCGGATATTGCTAAAAACCTCAAAGAGAAGGCTGAGGCAGAGCAGCGCTATAAGCAGCTTGGTACTCAGCTAAAGGAAGTCCAGAGAAAGCTATCAAACAATGAAGGTGACAAAGGGCAGCTCCAGGTCCAGACCACCAATATTCTCAATCAAATGTCCGCGGCCAAGAGCGATGAAGCAACCGCAGTTATCCACATTCAGGATCGCAAGCGGCAGATCGATCTCTCGCTCAAACTCAACGATTCGCCACAGCAGCCCTCCGATTCGCCGAATTCGCAGCCATCACCTGTGCAGCCAGGGAGCCCCGCCGTCCCTCCGAATTAACAGTTTTAGCACAAAGGAGAACCCCGATGAGAAAGAGAAAGTTCGCGCTCCCTCACCTGTCAGCGGCCTTCATAGCTATTGCCACCGCCTGTTTCTTGTTTGTCTTTGTCCATCGCGTGAGCGCTCAGGATGCAGCCGAGGCAGAGAAGGCTTACCAGCGCGGTCTGGTGGCGGCGGACCAGCAGCAGTGGGATCTTGCCATCAGCAACTTTTGGGACGCCTATAACCGATCGCCACGAGAGCCTCGTTATCTCTATTCGCTCGGGCTCGCTGAGGCGAATGCGGGGCGAGACCTGGCCGGCGCTGCCTGGCTGCATGCTTATCTTGAGGCGGCGCCGTCAGCGCCTAACGCTGAGGCCGTGCGCGCCGAGATCGCACGGCTCGAGCAGTCCGCGGACACAGATATAAGGCAGATCTTCTCAAGCGCGCCGCGGATTTATGAGAGCACAAAGGTCCGCGAGTACGGGCTGAGTCTCCTGGCGCCCCTTGCCATAGCTCAGGCACGGTACGGCCTGATCGATGACGCATTGGCGACGGTAAAGGAGTACTACGCGTTCTACTCGACGTTCCAGGACTGGGAAAAGAAGCTAGCCGCAGAGCAAGTATTCTACGCGGATAAGGCCTTTCTCGAATCGCGCGTTTGGGACGCCTACCTCGAGTACGCAATGAAGATACACGATGTAGGGAAGGCCAGGGCTGCGCTTAGCAATGTGAAAGACGAGTTAGTCAGACCAAAGGCTCTTTGTGATTACGCATACGTGTTGATTTGGACTGGCGACACGAAGGCTGCAGCGAGCGCGCTGGCTCAGGCGGAAGGCGCGACACTAAGGCTCGAGAATCGAATCTACCAGTCGAAATTGTTGGACGGGATCGAGATGGGCTACGTCTGGAACTCGCAGTTTTTGGATGCAAATAGGGTAAGCGACATCATTCTTCATGCAGGGACGCCGACAAGCGGAGCAGAATATAACTACTATCCCGCAGTACTCCAAGGCGATATTGGAAATGGCTTTGATGACGAGTTTATGACCATTGGACACATTACGGCGTTTGATCTTACCGACGGGACTTCCCAATGGGCACGTGCCGCCGCCTTTCTCTCCAGGAAGAACACATCCGGGCAGATCAAGGACCAGCTCAGGGAGTCTACCACGTCGAAAACGGACTCTATCATGATGTGCAACGGTCTCGACGCGATAGTGCGGTATCTCAGCAAAGGGTTTTCCGACTACAACTACCTGAGAGCCGTCGATTTCAGCCGCAACCTGGAACATACCAAGGCCGAAGCGGACCGCGGCAACCCGCGAGCACAGGTTGGGTTGGGAGTGTTCTATTTATATAATGACCAAATCCCCGACCACGATAAGGAAGGAGCCGGGTGGATGCAAAAGGCAGCCAGCCAGAACGATCCGTTGGGCCTGGACTATCTGGGGCTTCTGTACAGAGAGGGCAGGGGGACGTCGAAGAACCTAGCGGCTGCTGCAGAAATGCTGACAAAGGCCGCCGATCTCGGCCTCTCTAACCCCGAATCGTTGTCGGACGTCGCGGAGGACTACTACAAGGGCGGGCAGTTCCCCCAGGCGGTGACCACGCAGCAGAAAGCCATCTCATACACCAAGGACAAAAATGAGCTGGCGAAGTTCCAGGCCGCTCTTCGCAAGTACCAGCGCGCCCTCGAACTCGGTCGGCAACTCACCGATGACGAGATCAAGGGGTTGGGAAAGTGAGCCGGAGAATGGTTATTTGTTGCTGGCGGCAGGAGACATGAAAGGATCAAACGGCAAATATTAGTAACCCGCCTTCACGCTCTGCTGCTGGCAGTTGTAATTGGTTTCGCAACCGGCGTCAATGCGCTCGATCTTCCCCAGCTTGCTACGCCTTCTCCTGCCGTGGCGCGTACTCACCCCGAGCTTGCCGGAGCTCGTGCAACGCTTTTGGTCGAGCGCAATCATCTGCTTGAACGCGTGCGCATGCATAATGCGCGGTGCAGCGCCGTGGACGAAGGCAGCGACGCCGAGCGCAGTTGCCGCGCCGAGCAGTACGAGTTCTCAAGCGCTATAGGTCGTCACACCAAACGTACTGAACATTTCAACTCAACCGTGCAAGCCGGCGAGCAGCGCGTCTTAAAGATACTGCCCGGCGAACTGCCCGTTGCCATCTGACTCCTGAGAAATTCGCAACCATTGTCCGATTTCCGGTGAGCTGGAACTCTCTGGTGTTCGAAAAACCGGTAAGCTACATCTCACCACTTTTCAAACCTCAACTGATCCCTGATCCCTAACCCCTTTTATTTCAGATAGGCGCGGACCAGGTCGATGAGGTCCTCGGCGAGCTCGGGGGCGATCTGCTCCTTGGCGCCGTCCGCCAGGTGGAAGCGGATGTGTGTCTCTAAAACCTCTCCCATCAACCCGTTAACGCCACCGCGCACCGCCGCCAGCAGCATCAGTTGTCCGCCGCAGTCCTCATCGGCGGCCAGGGAGCGCTCGACGGCGTCCAGTTGGCCGCGCAGTTTCTTCAATCGTTGCAACAACTTGACCTTTTCGCGATCATGGGTGGACATGGATGATCTCCTCACTTGACAATACCTACCCCCGGTATGGTATCTACGGAGTGGGGGTATGGTTACGTCTCCATTCTACCCCCGCGTTCTCATCCCCGCACGGTAATATTGGAGTGCCTCCTCATGTTCCCCGCCAGCCGCGCAACTTCGACGCTCTGCCGCCTCGGGCACACGCTCGTCTGTTGGCTGGCCTCCCTGGCGATGACGGCGGCAGCCGCCCACGCCCAGACCCCTGCTGAGGTGCCCTCCGCGCCCCAGCCGCAACGTGCGTCTTTGCAACAGCTTGCGGCAGAGGATTCCAACCCACGCATACTGAGCTCGCTCGCTCTTGACGGCCAGCATGGCAGCGCTGAACGCCCACCGGGCGCGTCAACACCCGCACCTCCGGCCACGCAGGAGGAGCCTATCGCCACCATGGCCCCGTACCACAGCAATGGCCGCTACTGGCTCTCCGGACAGGCCAACATTATCTTCCAAAGCAATCTTCCCTTCCATTCCCCCTACGAAGGCGAACACAGCCTGCAGAGCGGTACGGAATACAAGACATCCTTACTGGGCACCTTCTATACCGCCGTAAGGCCAACGCGTTCAATCCGATACAACACTGACCTGATTCTGAATGTGGAGAGCTCCGGCGGGCGCGGATTGAGCCAGGCGCTGGGTCTGGCCGGCTTTACCAACCTGGACGTGGTGCGCAACCCCACCCTGAGCATCCTGCCCTACCTCGCCCGCTATGGAATTCATCAGGTAATCGGCCTGACGCATGAGACAGCCAGCCAGGAGCCAGGCTTTTTTGGCGTGGCTCCCAGCGTGCCCGTTCGCCGCATCGAGTTCCGTGTGGGCAAAATGACGCTGCCGGATTTTTTCGATGTCAATAACCCCGGTTCTGACAGTCACTTGCAGTTTATGAACTGGACAGTGGACAACAACGGCGCATGGGATTATGCCGCCGACACACGCGGCTACACGGTGGGCGGAATGGCCGAGTACGACGACCGCAAGTGGAGCCTGCGCTATGGCTTCTTCGCCATGCCCACCGTGGCCAACGGTATCGACATGGACTGGGCCTTCAGCCGCGCGCATGGGCAGAACGGCGAATTCGAGTTGCGGCACAGCTGGGTAGCGAATCGCAAGGGCGCGCAGCGCGTTCTGTTCTTCGCCAACCGCGCCCACATGGGCACCTATCGCGAGGCGGTGAATGCTTATCTAGCCGGAACCGATGTGAAGCCGAATATATTGCTTCATGAGCACTTTAGCGCGCTGAAGTACGGCTTCGGATGGAACACTGAGCAGGAGCTGACGGAGAATCTGCGCGTCTTTGGCCGCTTCGGCTGGAACGAGGGTCAGCATGAGTCCTACGTATACACCGAGGTGGATCAGACGGTGGAGGCGGGCGGAGATTACGCCGGCGTGCGCTGGCATCGCCCGGCGGACAAAATCGGACTGGCCGTGGTCACGAACGCCATCAAGCGCGATCACCAGAATTATTTACGGCTGGGCGGACTGGGGTTTTTGCTGGGTGATGGAAAGCTCAACTACGGACGCGAAACGATCGTGGAGAGCTACTACAACTGGCATGCCTGGCGGGGGTTGTTCTACGCCGTCGATGTGCAGCACATCAACAACCCCGGCTACAATCGCGACCGCGGGCCGGTGTGGGTGGGGTCGGTGCGCACACACGTGGATTTCTAACGGCAGGGGTCAGAGATCAGGTGTCAGGGTTCGCTTACTTCACTGCTCCGGCTGGCTGGGCTTGCGTATTCGGCTCGGGGGGCAGCGGGACAATCACCTCATTCGGCTTTACGTAGTGCATTTGGCCGTGCGCCGCGATACGGATGGCGTCCGGGTCGGACTTGAGACGCTCGATGCGCTCGCGCAGGAGAGCATTTTCCTTCTGCAGGTCGACGATCTCCTTGCGCAATTTATGATCCTCAGCGCGCTTCTGCTGCCAGGCCAACAAGCCATTCTTGCCGTTGATTCCGTGCCAGATGATAAGCATCGTCAAGGCGACGGCTACCACCGACGCTACTGGGCGCCACATTTGTCGATATAACTCCCGCACACGCTTTGACAGGGGGCGGGGTGCAGTTTTCTGCTGGCTGTCTGAGGCGACTATTTTTGATTGTATTTTCACATCCGGCATAGAATCCAACTCATTTCTACTGGAGTACAAATTTTTTGGCCGCCGCGCGGAGCGTCTCCACATCCTTCTCGCTGCGCGCTTCCGTGTAGGCCCGCACCACCGGCTCGGTTCCGGAGAGGCGGTAGCAGACCCAGGAGCCATCCGAGAGAATCAGCTTCAGCCCGTCGGTCCTAACCACTTGCGCGACCTTGCGCCCGCTCAGCTCCGCTGGATCGGCCTTCAACTTCTCAGTGAACGCGGCCATGCCTGCCTGGGTCAAGCGGAAGTTCTCCCGAATCGGATAGAAGGAACCAACCTTGGCAAATAATCCTTTCAATTGTGCGCCCAGGCTCTTGCCGCGAGTGGCCACCATCTCGGCCACCAGAAGTCCGGCAAGCACGCCGTCTTTTTCCGGCACGTGGCCGCGAATGGCCAGACCCGCAGACTCCTCGCCGCCGATGGCGATTTTGTCGCCGTTGATCAGCTCGCCTATGTACTTGAATCCTACCGGCGTTTCGTAGAGCGGAACCTTGTGGTAATCGGCCAGGGCGTTGATCAGGTTGGTCGTCGCCACGCTCTTGGCCACGCCGTTGCGCCAGCCGCGCGTCTCCACCAGATAATCGAACAACAGCGCGATGATGTAGTTAGGCTGAATGAACGTGCCGTCCGCATCCAAAATGCCAAAGCGATCCGCATCGCCGTCGGTGGCAATGCCGAGGGCCGCGCCGATCTCCTTCATCTTTGCCCTGGCATCGCTCAGCAGTTCGCCAGAAGGCTCCGGCGCATGGCCTCCAAACAATACATCACGATAATCGTGGACCGTCTCGACCCCCACGCCAGCCGAGCGCAGCAGATCGGAACTGTAGCCGCGTCCCGCACCCCAAAAGGGGTCGTAGACCACCTTGATGCCAGATTTCGCAATGGCCTTCAGGTTCACCAGCTCGGCCAGGCGCTTGAGGAATGCGGGTTTCACGTCCACCGCCTCGAAGTCCCTTTCGAGGGGATTTGCTTGGGGAATTGCGGCTCCGCTCTCCTGCAACGCCACAATGTCCGCTTCGATTTGCTTGGTTACCTGAGGCAAGGCTGGAGCGCCATCATGCGTAGAGAACTTTATGCCGTTGTACTCCGGTGGATTGTGCGAGGCGGTAAAGTTGATGGCCCCGGAGGTCTTCAGTTCGCGTACGGCATAGGCGATAGCGGGCGTGGGCGCAGCCTCGGGAATGATGATGGGCTTGACGCCGACCCCGGTAAGCACTTGCGCAGCCTCGGCCACAAAGCTCTCACCTAGAAAGCGCGGGTCGCGGCCCACCAGCAGGCGGTGCGGCTCCGGCTGCGTCTTCACAAAAGCGGCAATCCCCGCCACCGCCAGCCGGATATTGGCCACGGTAAACTCGTCGGCCACAATCGCCCGCCAACCGGAGGTGCCAAATTTGATCGCTGTCATCGTTGTTCTACTCCCATGCCGGGTTCATCGACCCTAACTTCATACTGCCTTAGTCGGGCGCGCGCGGCAAGCTGCCGCAATGCTGTACAACAAAGATATTTGTGAAGAATATCCATTCCCGAAAGCGTTTCTAGTTAGATAATTGAATTCATCACCGATTTTATTTTGGGATTGCCCTCATGCCCGAAACCGCACCACAAGCCCGCATCGTACTGACCACCACGGCCAATCCCGACGAAGCTGCCCGCCTGGGCCGCACGCTGGTTGAAGAACGGCTGGCCGCCTGCGCCACGCTGATCCCCGCCGTCCAGTCCATCTACCGTTGGCAGGGCGAGGTTGAGTCCGCGACCGAGACGCTGCTATTGCTCAAGACCGGCCCCGAGCAACTGGCCGCGCTGGAAGCCCGCCTGCGCGAGCTGCATAGCTACCAGACACCTGAATTTCTGGTTCTCAAGGTTGACGCGGCCAGCCAACCTTACCTTGACTGGCTACAAGAGAGCCTACGCCCTGTCTAACCGTTCAAGAGGTATCATGAACCGACTGTTGGTATATCTCACTACCACGTTTTGCATTACCTGGACCTGCTGGTGGGCCTTGGTACTGCTGACGCACACCGGAATGATGGCATATGGCTTTGGCCATCCGCTCTTCATGGTTATTTACATGATCGGCGGACTGGGACCGACCTTTGCCGCCTATGCTGCAGTGTGCGCCACGCCGGCGCAATCGCCACTCAAGGAGTTCAATGCACGGCTTTTTCGCTGGCGTGTGGCTTGGTGGTGGTATCTTCTCGTCCTGGCCCTCCCCGCAGCCCTTGCTTTGGCCTCATTAGCTCTTGCCTCACTGGTTGACCCCCACCCCCAATTGTCAACCGGAATGCCGGCTCACTCCTGGTACATGTTTTTTCTCCTGTTTCCCGTCATGATCCTTGGCGGCGGATTGGAGGAACTCGGCTGGCGGGGGGTCGCCCAGCCTGAGATGGAGCGCCGCGTTGCTCGCCCTGCGGCGGCGGTACTGGTCGGCTTGATCTGGTCCGTCTGGCACCTTCCCTTGTTCTTCCTGCCCGGCGTTAGTCAATACGGAACCAACTTCTTCATGTTTCTGATTGGAGTTGTCGGAAACGCATTGATCCTGGCTTGGATCTATGGCCGCACCAGCAGCATCCTGCTCTGCATTTTCTTCCATGCGAGCTTCAACGCCACTGCGGCCCTTGGACTGGGGATTCCGGGAGGCAAAGGCTGGCTATCAGCGCTCAATGTGTGCTTGGGTATGCTGGCGGGCGCACTACTGCTGGCCTTTGCTTCAGCCAAGTCTGACAACGCAGCCCGTATCAATCTCTGAGGCCAAGGGTCTGCCTATCTGGTATTCTGAGCCTGGTTTGTTCCCATGCGCTGGTTACTGATGGTACTACTTGTCTCGCTCGCGGCGCTGCTCATTGCAGCCGCCGGAGTGACGCATTACATCTGGTCCAGGCGCAGAAGAAACCGCAGCAAGCCTTCAGCAGGCGCCGGCGCGGCTACCGGTCCGGCAGACGAAACCGACATAGAAACGTAGCTTTAGGGCCCCTTGCCAATCCACTGGCCGTTACCCAGTTTTTTATTGAAAGGACGTTCATCCCCCATGAGTAATCCCGACAAGCAGGATGCGAATCCGGCCGAGATCATCGATATATCCATTGCCCACAGTCCCGACTCGGATGACGCCTTTATGTTCTACGGCCTGGCCACCAACAAAGTTCGCGTCCCCGGCTATCGCTTCACTCATACCTTGTGCGACATCGAGACCCTCAATCGCCGCGCCATGGAAGAAGCCTTCTTCGACGTGACCGCGATCAGCTTTCACGCCTATCCCTACGTGCAGAAGAACTACACGCTGATGGGCTGCGGCGGCAGCGTGGGCGAGGACTATGGCCCCATGGTCGTCTCCAGCAGGCCGCTGGAGCCCGGGGAGCTGGGCAGCATCAAGATCGCTATTCCCGGCACCCTGACTACCGCCTATCTGGCGCTGAAAATCTTCAATCCCGCCATCCAGACTGAGACCGTTCCCTTTGACCAGATCATTCCGGCGATTCAGGCCGGGAGCTATGAGGCAGGTCTTATCATCCATGAGGGCCAACTCACCTACTCAGCCAGCGGTTTGAATAAAATACTCGATCTGGGCGTGTGGTGGCGCGAGACCACCGGCATGATGCTGCCGCTGGGCGGCAACGCCATCCGCCGCTCGCTGGGCGCTGAATCCCACAAGATTATCTCCAAAGCCCTGCGCGAGAGCATCCAGCACGCCATGGATCATCGCGAACAGGCGCTGGAATACGCCATGCAGTTTGCTCGCGACCTGGACGCCGGACTAGCCAACCGCTTCGTCAGCATGTACGTGAACCAGCGCACGCTGGACTACGGCGCTGACGGCCGCGAGGCCATCAGCACATTGCTCAATATGGGTCACAAGCGCGGCATCATCCCTATCGCGCCCAAGGTCGACTTCGTCGATTAGGACTGGCTAATTGCCTGCCTTCCCTGGAGCAACGGACGTGACTTCAGGGAGGGCAAGCAGCACGTTAGCAAAGTACCTTTGGCACCAGCATTTCCGCCCAATAGTTATTGAAAATACTCAAGAATCTCTGCCGTTCTCTAAATTATTTCTAACTATCGTCGATGCATTCATTATCGAGGTTGTCTGAATGCTCGCCAATTCCACACCCACCTTCATTCTTGCATCGCCTGATCCAGCATTGCTTGCCGAGCTTGAACCGGTGCTTGCAGCCGATGGAGCGCGCGTGGAAATCCATCTCTCGGCCAGGACTGCTTTGCTTGCGATAACCGCTGCTCATGCGCCCACTTTGGCACTGATCGACGTAAACTTACCTGAATTCATTCAGCAGGGCATGGATCCCGGCATGAGCATGGGCCAGTTTCTGGCCTCGGCGCGCTCTGACTCCGTGGGCCGCCATAACCCGATTGTCCTGATTTCGGACACTGTTACCCAGGAGTGGATTGATCGTTTAGCCGAGGGCGTCATTGACGACCTGGTGCCGCGCTCCATCGATCCGGCCTTTCTGCACCTCCGGCTACAGGCTGTGCTGCGTGAACATCGCCGCTCGCACGAGCTGGAGATGCTACGCGAAGTTGCCGCATTCAGCGCCCAGACCGACCGCCTGACCGGCGTCTACAACCGCGAGACCATGCTCTCCATGCTGTTCCGCGAAACCGATCGGGTGCAGCGCATGAACAGTTCGTTGTGCATGATCCTTTTCGACATCGACGATTTCGGTCATTGGAACACTCGGCTAGGTACGGAGATCTGCGATGAGTTGCTCTGCCAGGTGGCGACCCGCACCGCGCGCCTGCTACGCAGTTACGACCTGCTGGGCCGCGTCGGCAAGGACGAGTTCCTGATTGCTTTGCCCGGCTGCTCCAGCATCAACGCGGTCATAATGGCCGAGCGCCTACGCATGGATGTCTTCTCGTCGCCCTTCCGCGTTAACGGAGAAGCCGTCCGCATCTCGGCCTGCTTCGGAATCGCCGCCAGCATGGGCCGTTCCCCGGTGGTGGTCCTGCGCGAGGCCGAACAGGCGTTGCTGGTGGCCAAGGCCAGCGGTCCCGAATCCATCCAGTGCGCCGGCGACTTTCCCGAACCCAGTGCCGCCCCGGTCGCCTTCCTCTCCTCAACATCCGAGGACGAGCTGCTGGCGTGGTAAGACCCACATCCGCTTCGTAGCGGCTGGAGCCTCCGCATCCAGCGCAGGTGGCAGCTCATTGAGCCTGCGCCCGTTGCTAGAAGCCCGGTGGACGCTCGCCGGCGACCGCGAACTGCCTCTCCAGCGCCAGCCCCACTTCTGCCATTGTGCCTTCGTCAAAAAGCCTCCCGATCAGCGTGACCCCATGAGGTACGCGGCGCGGTGGTGAGAATCGTGGCAGCGGATGCTTCGGGTCCGGCGCCCAGTCGCTACGTGCCTCCGACACTTCGACAAACCCGGCGCGGAGCGTCAGCGATGGGTGCCCCGTGCTGTTTGTAATCACCAGTATTTCGTCTCGCAACGAAGGCACTAGAAGCATATCCACCTCAGTGAACACCCGCGCCATTTCCTGCGCCACCTTGCGCCGGAATCGATCCGCCTGTACAAGGTCTACTGCTGACAAAAAGCGAGACTGGCGGAAGCAATTGGGCCAGGCGTCGGGCACCTGCATCTTCAGCTCGTCGACCTTGTGGCTCAAGGTCAACTCCTCAAAAGCCGCGCTTGCCTCGGCAAAGAGAATCAGGTTAAGCGAGTCGTAAGGCCAGTCAGGAATAGTGACCTCGACAAGTTTCATACCGAGCTTTTTCACTGTCTCTAGCGCGGCCCGGTCCACATCCGTCGCAGAAGCTTCCTTCATCCAACCGGGGAAGTAGCCAATGCGCACGCCTTTCACATTTGCCGTTGCATCAAATGCAAGCTCGCTCGGCACACTGGCTAAATCGCGTCCATCCGGCCCGGAGATCGCCTTCAGCACCAGCACCGTATCTTCCACACTCCGTGCCATCGGCCCCAGCTTGTCCAATGACCAGCACAACGTCATGGCGCCGGTACGCGGCACACGGCCAAACGTGGGGCGCAGTCCCGTTACGCCGCAACGCATTGAAGGGCTCACAATACTGCCGCCGGTTTCGCTCCCGATGGCGAAACCCACGAGGCCAGCAGCCACGGCCGCACCCGGCCCCGCGCTGGAACCCGAAGAACCTTCCTCTGGCAACCAGGGATTCATCGTCTGTCCGCCAAACCAAATATCGTTCAGCGCCAGGGCGCCCAGGCTCAACTTGGCCACCAGCACCGCTCCGGCAGCGTTGAGCCGATCCACGACGGTAGAGTCCGCCGCAGGCACGCGGTTCCGAAAAGGCTCTGCTCCATACGTCGTGGGAATCCCCGCCGTATCCAGCAAATCCTTCGCACCCCACGGAATCCCATGGAGAGGACCGCGATACCGGCCCGCAGCAATCTCTGTATCCGCCTGACGGGCCTGTGCCAAAGCATGTTCCCGTGTCAGCGTTATGACGCATCGGAGTTGTGCGTTGCAGCGCTCCAGCCGATGCAGATAGATCTCCGTCAGACGCGTTGAGGTCAGCTTGCGACTCTCAATCCACCGGGAAAGCTGCCAGACGGGAGCAAAGGCGATGGCGTCGTCATTGGCCGGCAGGGTTAACCCTGCGTCACCGCTGCGAACGAAGTGATTGCCGCCCCGCTTGGGCTTCACCATCCCCGGCAGGCTCGGATTCCATTGCGTGGCCGGCGCAAGAGTCGCCTCCAACTCAACCTTCCGCGGTCCTGTGCGGCGCTCCAGGAGCGGCGCCATCTGCATGCGCCAATTGCTGGCCGCAGTTGCAAGATCAACAGGGGTCATCTGCAACTGCACCAGTTTTTCCGCCTCGATAAAGGTTGCAGGCGATACCTCCGGCCCAACAGCAGGAGCGGTGCCGAATGCGGACGGCGCACCCAGTGGCAATTCCTGAGTCTGTACTGCTGGCGACTGAGCCTCAGTTTGCACGGCTGCAGCTAGCATGGCAAGCGAACTATAGGTGAGAAACTCTCTACGCGAACTGGGCATGTCTCTCCTTGTTGATCCAGCATAGAAACTTGATCGAACCTTCGCAACCATAGTACACGGTAACAGCGCAGAGCCGGAGTGCCTCGCCGTTGAATGCGGAGGAATGGTCGTTCCTGATTTCTACTTGGCACGCATATTTTGCGGTTTAGTGTGTAATACGGCTGAAGCTATTCCTAACTAACTGAACATCAATTACCTACATGATCCTCTCACCGGGCAGCACGTAAACTTTCAATCTGTGAAGTTGGATGGTTCCGTCTCAAGCCCTAAAAACTCCTGAAAAACATCGTTCGACAGTAACCGCCCCTGCGCAGTCAGCCGAACCGTCTTACCGTCGCAGACAAGCAAACCCGTCTCAACCAGCCGCGCGACGACTTTGAGCGCCGGCTCGACCATCGCCGCTCCAAACTCCCGCTGCATTGCGGCTACGTCCACGCCCGCGTTCAGCCGCAGGCCGAGAAACCAAGCTTCCTCGTGCTGCTGTTCGCGAGTGAGCCACGTGGTCTCGACCGGCTCAGAACCAGCGAGATACGTCTTCAGGTCGTCGGTAGTGGTGGAGCGTAGGACACTATGGTCTTCGTCCGCTGCCAGCATGGAGGAGGCATCGAGACCCACACCGAGGTAAGGCCGCCGCTGCCAGTAGCGCAGATTATGGCGGGAGTGGAAGCCCGGACGGCAGAAGTTGGAGATCTCGTATTGCTTCAGGCCAACCTGCCCCAGGGCTTCGATGGCACGCCCATACATTTGCGCAACGGCATCGTCGCTGGGGACTAAATCTGCGTGGTAGCGCGCGCCGTGGGCCAACACCTCGCGACCCAGGCGCGAGTCCCGGTCCACTTCAAACATGTAAACGCTGGCGTGGGGAACGCCCGCATCCGCCAGCGCCGCTATCACCATCAGCGACTCTTCCCATGAGGTGAAGGTCTGGCCGGGAAGGCCGGCGATCAGGTCAACATTCAAATTGCAGATGCGTGCGGCGCGCAGCCGCATGATGTCTGCGAGCACAACCGCACGGTTGTGCAGCCGCCCGCACACTGCGGCCTCGCGATCTATGAACGATTGCACTCCCAGACTGACGCGGTTCACGCCTGCTGCCATGAGCGCATCCAGGGTTTCATCTGCAAGCACGCCGGGCGCACATTCGACGGTAATCTCTGCCTCCGGTTCCAGGTCGAACTCCGAGCGCATGGCGGTAAAAAGCCGGGTCAGCAACTCTGGCGCGAGCAAACTGGGCGTTCCGCCGCCCAGATAGACTGTGTCAACGCGGCGGGGAAGTTCTACCCCCATCCTCGCTTCCCAATTCCCTGCTCCGGCAATGTCCTCGATCAGCCGGTCTACATAGCGGGCGTGTTCGCCGGCCGGATATACCCCCGAGGCAAAGTTGCAGTAGGTGCACTTTGACCGGCAGAAAGGGATCGAGATGTAGAGGCCAAGCGTGCCGTCCGCGGAAATAACCATAATGGGATTGTTTCATGGGCGCAGGCTATTTTACTTTTACTATTCCTTATCGCTGCATATGCAAGAATTGAAGATAAGGAGATCCCGGATTGAAAGCCTGGCCGTTGTTTGGCATCACACTCATAGAAGCTCTTTTACTTGCTGCTCATTGGTTTATCTATTGCACCTGGATCGCCTTCTGGCCGACACTCAGCCCGCAGGCAGTGGTTTTGCTGGGGGCTGCGCTTTTGTTGCTCTCGTTTACGTTCGTTCCCGCCGCCCTGCTTGCGTTTTTCCATGGCAACCGCCTAGTAACACTGCTCTACAGGTTTGCCTCGGTCTGGTTAGGGTTTCTCAATTACTTCTTCCTGGCAGCCTGCTTCTCGTGGCTGGCCAGCTTTGCGCTCACTGTACTGGGATTGCGCGCAGACAAGCCGTTCATCGCCGCCGCGCTTTTTAGTTTGGCCATTGCGACCAGCATCTACGGCCTGGTGAATGCGCGTATTCTCCGCATCCGGCGCATCCCCATCCAACTGCCCGGCCTGCCCGATACCTGGCGCGGGCGCACCGCCCTGCTGCTAAGCGACCTGCACCTGGGCCACATGAACGGACGCAGTTTCAGCCGCCGCATTGTGGCGTTGGCGATGCGCCTCAACCCGAATATTATTTTCCTCCCCGGCGATTTTTTCGACGGCGTCAGGGCCGACTCCGCAGCGCTGGCCAAGCCCTTCAGCCAGCTTGCTCCACCCCTGGGCTGCTACTTCTCGACCGGCAACCACGATGAATTCGGCAACGCCGACCACTACGCTGAGATCCTTACCCGCAACGGCATCCGCGTCCTCTCCAATGAAATGATCGTCGTCGATGGCCTGCAAATTGCCGGCGTCTCCTATGGCGACTCTGGCTCTCCCATCCGCCTTCGCGCCATTCTTGAGAGTCTGCATTTGATCCCCGGCAGGGCGAGCATTCTGCTCAAGCATGAGCCCAGCCGCCTGCCCATCGTCGAGCAGGCCGGCATCAGCTTGCAGCTCTCCGGTCACACTCACAGTGGACAGCTCTTCCCATTCACATTTTTCACGCGGTGCGCCTTCGGTCACTTCACCTACGGTTTGCATCGCTTTGGCGGGCTGCAAGTGTACACCTCGAGCGGTGCAGCAAGCTGGGGTCCGCCAATGCGCGTTGGCACTCGCCCGGAGGTTGTGCTGTTCACATTCGAGTAAGCATAAGCAAGCCTGCCGCAAGGATTTTGCAGGTGTGATGTACGCAACAGAAGCTTGCAGCCTTCAGGCGTAGCATGGGTTTCTGCACTTGATCGGAGCCAGAGCAGTGGCATCCAACCGGCATCGAGGAGAAGACGCCAATGAACGAGGAGATCGAGGCAAACGAGGCACCGCTGAGCGTGATCCGGACACATCTTCACGGGATTGAGCTGCTTCATAATGCCCGGCTTAACAAGGGCACAGCCTTTACCGAAGAGGAGCGCGACGCTTTTGGACTGCATGGATTGCTGCCCCCTCATATCGGTAGCCTGAAAGACCAGCAGGAACGCCGCCTGAGAGTCCTGGCCAGCCGCAATACCGCCTTTGGCAAGTACAGCAACATGCGCGACGTGCAGGATAATTGCGAGACACTCTTCTACTCGCTGATTGCGCGCCATACGGAAGAGTTACTGCCCATTGTGTATACGCCCGCCGTGGGCGAGGGCTGCCAGCGCTTCAGCGAGATCTGGCGCCGGCCACGCGGACTCTTTCTCAGTTATGCGCATAAGCACCGCTTCGATCAGATCCTCGCTGACCCGCGCTTTGACGAGGTGCGTTGCATCGTGGTTTCAGACGGCGAGCGCATTCTCGGCCTGGGCGATCAGGGCGCAGGTGGCATGGGCATTCCCATCGGCAAGATGGCCCTCTATACCGCGCTGGGCGGCATTCCGCCGGAGCACTGCCTGCCGATTCTGCTCGATGTGGGAACAGACAACGAAGCACTTTTGCACGAACCCATCTACATCGGCTGGCAACACAAGCGCATTCGCGGCCAACAGTACGACGAGTTCATTGAGAAATTTGTCTGCGCCGTGGAGCGCCGCTGGCCGCACATTCTTTTGCAGTGGGAAGACTTCGCCGGGGTCAACGCGGCCATCCTGCTGAAGCGCTACCGCGACCGGCTCTGCACTTTCAACGACGACATTCAGGGAACTGCTGCTGTCACTACCGGCACGCTGCTGGCCGCCGTCCGGGCCACCGGCCTTCCACTGAAAGAACAGACCATTGCCATGTTCGGGTCGGGATCGGCAGGACAGGGCATCAGCGAACTGCTGATTGCCGAAATGAAAGAAGAGGGACTTAGCGAGGAGCAGGCCCGCAAGCGTATCTACGCCTTCAATCGCCGTGGCCTTCTGGTGGAGGGATGCGAGGGCATCCGTCCCGGCCAGGAACCGCTGGCGCGCAATAGAGCCGACGTTGCGGGCTGGAAGCTGTCGGGCGCAGGCGCAATCTCGTTGCTCGACGTAGTGCGCAACGCCAAGGTGACTATTCTGGTGGGCGTCTCTGCTCAGACCGGCGCGTTTACCGAAGAGATTGTGCGCGAGATGGCCAGCCACACCAAGCGCCCCATCATCTTCCCACTGTCCAACCCTACTTCCAAAGCTGAAGCCACACCGGCTGACCTGCTGCACTGGACTGAGGGACGCGTTCTGGTGGGAACGGGCAGCCCGTTTGGTCCGGTCGAGGTGAACGGCAAGATGGTGCGCATCTCGCAGGTCAATAACTCGTTCATTTTCCCAGGCCTGGCGCTGGGCATTCTGGTTTCACGCTCCACACGCGTTTCCGATGCCATGATCATGGCCTCAGCCAAGGCTCTGGCCGGTCTCTCTCCTGCACTCGAGGATCCGAGCGCCCCGTTGCTCCCGCCCATCGCCGATTGCCGCAAGGTGAGCCTGGTGGTAGCCGTAGCAGTAGCCAAACAAGCCATGGCCGATGGAACCGCTGAAGAGGTGGATGACGATACCCTACGCCAACGCATCCGCGACTACGTCTGGGAGCCGGTCTACCATCCGTATGAGCGGATTCTGTAACCCTGCAAAGCTAAGATCACGAATGGAACGCAGCGCCGCAGTTTACACTGGAATTCCATGATTCCCACGCTTGCATGGACTCCGGAAGGCGTCCGCTTTATCGACCAGACGCGGCTCCCCCTCGAGGAGAGCTATGTACTCGCAACCAACTATGAGCAGGTGGCCGACGCCATCGTCACCATGGTGGTGCGCGGCGCGCCGGCTATCGGCGTCTCAGCCGCTTACGGCGTGGCGCTGGGCGCGTTGCGCACGAAGGCCGCTACCGCCGCCGAGTTTGCGCCGGAGTTCGAGCGCATCTGCGCGCGGCTGGCCGCAACCCGCCCCACGGCGGTGAATCTCTTCTGGGCCATCAACCGCATGAAGCGGCTGTTTGCGACATTGGCCGTGACGGGCGCGCCTATGGCCGAGATCAAGCAGAAACTGCTGGCCGAAGCGCACGCGATGTACGAGGAAGACATTGCCGCCTGCAAAGCCATGGGGGCCTTTGGCGCGTCGCTGTTGCCCGACAAAGGCGGCGTGCTGACTCACTGCAATGCCGGCGCACTTGCCACCTGCGGCTACGGAACCGCCCTGGGCGTGATTCGCTCGGCAGTTGAGCAGGGCAAGCAGATTCACGTGTATGCTGACGAGACGCGACCCTTTCTGCAAGGCGCACGGCTCACGGCCTGGGAGCTGATGGCCGACCACATTCCGACGACCGTGATCTGCGACAACATGGCCGCCAGCCTGATGCGGGCCGGGCACATTCAGGCCGTGGTCGTTGGAGCGGATCGCATCGCGGCCAATGGCGATGCGGCTAACAAGATCGGCACCTACAACGTGGCGATTCTGGCGCGGGAGCACGGTATCCCGTTCTATGTGGCCGCGCCCTGGTCCACGGTTGACATGGCCACGGCGACCGGCGATGCCATCCCCATCGAAGAGCGGCCCGCCATTGAAGTCACGCACCACGGCGGCAAGCAACTCACTCCCAACGGTGTGGGCATCCGCAACCCGGCCTTCGACGTGACCCCGGCAAAGTACATCGCCGCAATCATCACCGAGCGCGGCGTGCTGAAGGCGCCGTTTGGCGAGTCGCTTAAAGCAATGGAATTGAGGGTGAAGTAAGACGAATCCCGGCCAAAAAACGGGACTTTGGCATCCTGAATTGAGTTTTTCCGCAGCCTATTTTTTCGCCCCGGCTTCGCAGGAATGCGAAGGAGGAACCACGGGGCTAACAGTGACGCTGTGAATGTCAAACCCCCTGCGAGGGGGATGGTCAAGTGGATTTATGGCATCTTCTTGAGTTCGTCGCATCCCATCCGGTTGCCCATGGAACAACCCTTCTTGAGAAACTGCTTCGCCTTCTCAGGATCCTGTGCGAAACCGTAACCGTCCCTGTATGCCCTTCCGGTACTGAGGCATCCAAGAGAACTGCCGAGGGTGCAGGCTTTCAAGAAAGTAGATGCCGCACGCTGCACATCTCGCGTAGTGCCTTCGCCGTTGAAGTACATCGCCCCTAGAGTCCAGCAACCGTCGCCATAATTGCCATCGCAAGACTTGGTATAGAGAGCTACGGCACGGGAGTAATCCTCCTTCACGCCGCCATGGCCCATACGATACAAGTCGCCAAGCACTTCGCAAGCAGGCGCAGAGCCTGAATCGCAAGCCTTGGTATAGAGGTCCGATTCCTTCGAGTCGCCGCGCGTCAAACCTAATCCATTTGAGTACATGAAACTGACATGGTCACATGCTTCATGGTTGCCGGCGATACAGGCCTGATCGAAGAGCGGGCTTGCCTGCGCGTATTGCTTTTGTTTGTAGAGTGCCATCGCCTGGCTCTCGACACCTGCAATATTTGCGTTTTGACTAGGAGGAGTGGGATGCCCCAACAGCTCAGGCTTCAATTCAGGCGGCGGGGCGACCTGTGCGGGATTCACCGCGGGAGCGGGGCCTTTGCTCGCGGATCCGCGCACACAGCGCGCACGAAAGTAACTACTGTAGTCTAGATAGGTGGAGCTCCGGGCCCCGGTGCTGAAGATGAAATCCCACGCAGATGTACCTCCCGTAGAACTACTCCATTCCACCCAACCGGATAATCGCAGGTTGCCCTTCACGGGTTCGCCGTAAATATTGCCGCTAGGATCATAGATGCCCTGCAACTCGTCGATAGTAGGCAGGCGCCAGTCGGAGTTGCCAGCCAGTTGCAGATTCCTGCAATAATCTGTTGCCTGTTGCCAGTTCACGTCCTTGCCGTTATCTTTCTTCGCCCACATCAGACCGGTTGCGGGGTCGGTCCAGGTTGAGGGCCCGGTCGCGAACCAAACTCCGGCAACGGCGATTATAAGCAATGCTGCGGCTGCCAGCCACTTTATGGGAAGTTTCCGCGATGGGACGGGGACAGGCGACGGCTCGGAGTCCACCGGCTTAGGAGCAAGCGATGGCTCGGGAATCACCGGCTCGGAAACCACCGGCTCGGATTCCAATGGGATGGGAGCAGGCGGAGGAACGGGCGGAGGCGGCGGTTCGACAACGGTTGGGATGCGGGGCGCGGGAGAGGGTTGAGCGACAGTTGCGGCGCGGGCTTCGGAGGGAGCGAGTGCAAGCTTTTCCAGCAAGTCGGCCGCCGAGGGGAAACGCTGTTCGCGGTCCTTGGCGAGCAGGCGGAGCACCAAAGCATCGAGGCCGGGCCAGTTGGCCAATTCGGGGCGGAGAGTGCTGGGCGGCTTCGGCTGCTCGTGGAGGTGCTGGTACATCCAGCCTTCCATGTTGTGGGCGTGGAAGGGAGTCTGGCCGGTGAGCATCTCGTAGAGGACGCCGCCCAGGGCGTAGAGATCGGTACGTC
>JBEKHZ010000002.1:0-879479 GCA_050012015.1 Occallatibacter sp.
TCGACTGTAGATGGTCAGTCGCGCATGATAGTGATAGTCCATTCGGTCTCCTGAGGTTGCTTTTGCTTCGCAACATCAGCTTCCCAGTTCTCGACCGAATGGACAACAACCTGTTGAAACTTCACATTTAGCCCCTGAGGGAAGATTTTCCGGAGGAAAGCGGGGGTTTACCGGGGTCCCCATCGACAGGTCTTCGTCGATGGGGTGGCTTCAGTCGTGCCGCAAATGCAGCAAAAATATGCCCGGGCTTTAGCCCCTGAGGGATGCTTTTCGGTCTAATCCAATCGATGGACCGCCGTACGAAGGGAAGGTTCCATGGAATCCCAGGTCTCATAAATAAAGTGGGGGGGACGAGTCGATCAGGAATCGATCTCACTCCAGATGGTTCTTGCTCGTGCATCCATAGTACGGAGGATGATTCTCCGAGATTCGAGGTCAAACGAAGCAAATCGATTTCTCTGGTATATCGAGAGCAGAAAATTAGACGCTTCAGCACATCTCTCAACAAGTGCTACTTGTCTTGAGGTTTCCTGTTCTTCATACACGATCTTTTCTAGCGCAACACGCATTTCGAGATCTGCAACCCGGCTTCCATGAATTCCTGCTGATAGCTCAGAGTACAAGCTTTTGATCCGATTTATTCCGTCAAACCTCGATTCTGCTCTGCAAAGGACAGGATGCGTTCTTGCATATTCGAAAAGGTCTTCTGTAGATATATACCATTTCTTTTCGCTGTTCATCCTGATGAACTCAATCAGGTGATCTGAGAAATAAATGTGGCGGAGTGTGTTCTCAATAATTCCACGCATAAGCAACTTGGGGGTTTTCGTGTAACCCACAAATACCTGCGGTAGGATTTGTAGCGCATCCGAGGCAATTTCCTCAACAAAGGCCTTTCCGTGCTCGGGTATGTTGCCTAATCGAAATCGCCACAAGATTAGGCTATGGGTTGCACTATGGATCCTTTTCGCATTCTCGATTTGTAAGCGCGTGGGGGAATCGGAGATGATGCCGCGCCCTTGGAGGAATGCAAGTACGTTTACAAAATCCTCATTCAGCGACGGAATCGACCGCTTAGCCATTCTAAAGCTCTATCCCTTTGATAATCTTTTCCCATTTGGCAAAAAAGCTCTTGCGAACGGCAGGCTTGTCCGTGCTCGAACCCATCGCCTCCCTCATCGATGACTCTAGGCCATGCCGCGTTTTGCGATCCCTTGTCTCAAGGTATTCGATAATTCTCGAGGCTATATCACCACGCGACATTTTGTCGTAGCGGTAGCTCCCCATATCAGGAAGCACTCTACCAGCAAAATCGGCCAAATCAGAGTTCATTGGGAATAGCTTCCTGTCACGGAGCATGTCAAAAAGATGCATAGATTCTGAGTCATTTCGATGCTTCGCCAAGGATTTTGGCCGCGCACTTTCCTGAATAACTTCCGTGTCCGCTCTTTCTGCAAACCGCAAATACTCATCCAAAATTGGAACGAAAGCAGGGAACTCCCTTGACGATACGCTCCTGAAGTTCACAAGGTCTTCCTTGGAATAGCCCAATGGAACGTCGATGATCTTCCGAAGAAGACCGAGAAGGCTTCGATGCTTGATGTCCTGAACCAATTCAATCTCCTGATGTACGTTTGATGAACTCGTCTGTGATTGCCTTAATCTGTCCGGATGCCTTCGCGTTCCACTTGAGTATGAATATGGGCTGATGCGCATCCACTGACCTCGCTACGTCAGTGGCTTGGCTCATATGTGCCTGGAACACTTCTCCTTTTCTTTGCTTTCTCAAATCAGTCATAACGTCCCGCATTGCCGCCGGAAGTGGTCCGCGAACTAGAGTGAATACCAAACCAACCGAAGAGACCTTTATCCCAACATCCTCAGTGTATTCCTCGAGCCATCTCTCCAGTAGGGGCAAGCCGATCACCGAGAGAGGATCGGGCTTTATCGGAACGAGATATTTGTCGCTAGCCAAAATCGCGGCTTGCGTGAATATCGAGATGGTTGGCGGACAATCAATAATCACATAATCGTACCCGGTAGCCTTCTCGTGTAGATAGTTCTTTAACTTGGCCTCGGTGCCACGCTTCGAAGTTTCAATTTCAATGAGGGAGAGCGTAGAGGGCACAAGGTCGAGCTTGCCTCTGCCCTGTCCTCCATCAAATATTGAACAAGTACACGCCGCAAGACTCATTTTGCTTTTATTGACTGGTTTGGCAGTTCCGGAGACTGTATTAACTGACCCTGGCCGATGTGGGACAAAGATATCCTTCAGTGTGCCTTTATTTGCGTCCCCCAAATGGTGCATATAGTCTTTAGTGGACATCAGATATTGAGTGGCATTGAATTGAGGATCGCCGTCTACAATCAAGACATTCTTCTTGTGGAAGTATGCAAGTGCGTACGAGACGTTTACTGCCAACGTCGTCTTGCCGACGCCGCCCTTCATGTTCATAAAGGAAATGACCTGCATGTCTTCGCGAACCTCTCTTCGGGACAGGAAAAATGCAGCCCGAGAACCACAAAAGATTGTAATCCTAAAAAACATATATTGCTATTAAGAAAGACTGGCTGATCCAACTCTTGCTTTTGAAACCTTATATTCCAATAATATCCGTGCCTCATCATTGAATCTTTTTTGATTCAAGAGCGGGAAATCACGATCTCATCAGCCATTCTCACTCCTCATGTGGCTTACCAACAGGAGACGTCAACTTGGACGGCCAGTTTTGCAGATAATTACCCTTCCTTGGCGCACAATCAAATCATGAACAACAACCACAGGAGCGGGTTTTTGCTGATAGCTAACCGCTGATGGCTGATCCCTGAGGGGGTACCCCCACCCCCCTACCCCCCCCCAATATTTTTAAACCTTGCAGATAATTTCCGCTTTTTCGTCCATGTAAACGCTGGAGTCCTATCGAAGACACATAGAATCAACAACTTCCAAACACATACCGCGCGTATTCCCACATCCGCTGGCACTGTGGAAAATGGCTAAAATAGAGCCATGACGCTCAAAGGAAAGATCGTTTTCGTTACCGGAGCCTCGTCGGGCATTGGCGCGGCCACTGCTCTCGCATTTGCCGCCGAGGGAGCGCGCCTGCTGCTTGCCGCACGCCGCATCGACAAGCTTGCCGCCGTTGCCGAAGCCGCTCTCCAGCGTGGTGCCCAGGCTGTTCACACCTTCAGCCTCGATGTGCGCGACCGCAACGCTGTCAAGCAGGCCATCGAGAAGCTGCCCGCGGAGTGGGCCGCCATCGACATTCTGGTCAATAACGCCGGCCTCAGCCGCGGACTCGATAAGCTCTACCAGGGCAACATTGACGACTGGGAAGAGATGATAGACACCAATGTGAAGGGCCTGCTTTACGTGACCCGTGCCGTGGCGCCGGGCATGGTGGAGCGGGGCCGCGGACACGTAATCAACCTGGGCTCAACGGCCGGCGAGATGACTTATCCCAACGGCGCGGTCTACTGTGCCAGCAAGGCCGCCGAGCGCTCCATCAACGACGGCCTGCGCATGGACGTGCTGGGCACGCCGATTCGCGTCACCAGCGTGGATCCCGGCATGGTGGAGACAGAATTCAGTTTAGTCCGCTTCCATGGCGATGCCGAGCGTGCCGCCAAGGTCTACCAGAACATCAAGCCGCTCGTTGCGGAAGATGTTGCCGAGACGATCGTCTGGGCAGCGAGCCGTCCCGAGCATGTGAACATTGCGCGCGTGGTGCTGACCACGGTGCAACAGGCCAACTCCTTGCTCTTACACCGCACGGCATAGCGCGTGCGCTGGAGGATTCTCCATGCACGTTTGGCAGTTTTCATCGTTTGGCATTGATTCCCTGGAGTTAGTGGAGCGTCCCACTCCTCAACCGGGTCCCGGCGAGGTGTTGGTCCGCGTTTATGCGGTTTCCCTCAACTATCGCGATCTGCTGATGGTAAAGGGGCTCTACAACCCCAAGCTGAAGCTGCCGCGCATTCCCTGCTCAGACGGCGCGGGAGAAGTTGCCGCCGTTGGCGAAGGAGTGATCCGTTGGAAGCCGGGCGACCTAGTCGCCGGCATCTTCATGCAGAACTGGCTGGACGGCCCGCTAACCCCGGCCAAGGCCAAAGGAGCGCTGGGCGGCGATATCGACGGCATGTTGGCCGAGTACGTCGTCCTCAGGGATACCGGACTGGTGCGGCTGCCCGATCATCTCAGCCTCGCGGAGGCGGCCACGCTGCCCTGCGCCGCCGTCACCGCCTGGAATGCTCTGGCCGCAGGTCATCTCAAGCCGGGAGCAACGGTTTTGATTCTGGGAACCGGCGGGGTCTCGATCTTTGCCCTGCAACTTGCGCGGATGATGGGCGTGCGTGTGCTGGGCATCAGCAGCTCTGCGGCTAAACTGGAACGCGCCCGCTCGCTGGGCTTGGATGCTGGCCTCAACTACCGCGAAACTCCCGCTTGGGACCGCTGGGTGCTGGAGCAAACCGGCGGCGAGGGCGTGGACCTGGTGATCGAGGTCGGCGGAGTCGGCACGCTACCCCGCTCGCTTGGCGCAATTCGCATGGGCGGCGTCATCGCCCAAATCGGCGTGCTGGCCGGAAATGCAGAATCGCTGCCGCTGCCTCTCATCCTCCACAAACAGGCCCGCATCCAGGGCGTCTACGTGGGCTCGCGCAAGGATTTCGAAGAGATGAACAAGGCCATCACCCTGACCAGGATGCACCCCGTTGCAGAGATTTTTCCCTGGTCCCAGGCCCGCGAAGTTATGGCTCGCATGGAAAAAGCCTCGCACTTCGGCAAACTTGTGCTGACGGTGGAGTAAAGCGAGCTAATTTATATCCAGAGCGGTTGCGAGCAGTGCCATCTCAGTAGCGCTGCCTCGATGCTGCCGTCACTTACGCGGGTCGGATCCCTTCAAGACCGTTTCTGTCTGCCTGCTGCGAAATTTCTCCAGCTGCTGCGCGATCGCCTTGTCCTCCAGCGCCAGAATCGCCGCGGCAAAAAGGCCCGCATTCTTCGCTCCCGCCTCCCCAATGGCAAAGGTCGCCACCGGAATTCCCGCAGGCATCTGCACCATCGACAGCAGGGAGTCAAGGCCATTCAGCGCGCTGCTCTTCATCGGTACGCCCAGCACCGGCAGGCTCGTCTTGGCCGCCACAAATCCCGCCAGATGCGCCGCGCCGCCCGCGCCCGCAATAATCACGCGCAGCCCGCGCGATTTAGCGCTCTCTGCATATTGCAACGTCTTGTCTGGAGTGCGGTGCGCGGAGATAACCTGCGCTTCATATGCGATGCCAAGCTCGTCGAGCACTTTGGCCGCTGCTTCCATCGCCGGCCAATCGGACTTCGATCCCATAATGATTCCAACGTCGATTTTTTTCGTCGCTTCCGCCATCATCTCCTCCAACCCTGCAACACTTCTACAAAAGCGGCCTGCTCCAGCGCCTGAACGCGGCTCTGCAAAATCTCCGCGGTATCGCCCGGCAGCACCGGGCAACGCTTCTGTAATACAATCGGTCCGACATCGACTTCTTCGGTCACCTGATGAATCGTACACCCGGTCTCGCTGACGCCCGCGGCCAGAACCGCCTCATGCACCTTCAGATTCATCAGCCCACCAAAGGCAGGCAGCAGCGACGGATGTACATTCAACAGTTTTCCCCGCCACGTATTCACGAACTGATCAGACACGATGCGCATGTAGCCAATCAGCAGCACCAACTCCGCTCCAGCCTCGCGCAAGGCCTCGCTCACCTGCTGGTCATAAGCCTCGCGCGTCAGTCCTGCCGGATCGAGAAGCAGCGTGCTAACATTATGCCTCGCGGCCCGCTCAAAAATCGGCGCAGTCTGCTTGTCCGAAATCACCAGCACGATCTCGACATCCAGCGTGCCCGCAGCGACCGCATCGAGAACCCCTTGCAGCGCCGTCCCGCGAGTTGAACCAAGAACGCCGACCTTCAAGCTCATGCCGATCGTACCGCCTTCATGTGCTCCACGCGTCGGGCAATGGACGACCCTGTCCCAATATCCGCGCGATGGAAGAACGGCCCCGGAATCTGGCGCACGACACGTTCGCATGCAGCCTCAGCCTCGGCAATCGTTGCGGCAGTTCCGACAACTGCCAGCGTGCGCGAACCTGTCGCTATCAACTTACCATCCTTCATATCGACGGCGCTCAGGTACATCGTGACTCCCTGGGGCAACTCCGCCGGCAGCAGCACCGTATCGCCCTTGCGCGGATTGTCCGGATAGCCCTCGGGCACGACGTACTTGCAGACGCTAGCCTTGGGCGCGAAACTCACCACGCAGTCAGCCAGCTTCATATCTACGATGGCGAGGCAAATCTCCACAAAATCCGTCTCCAGCAACGGCAACAGATTGAGCGATTCAGGGTCGCCGAAGCGGGCGTTGTATTCGATCAGCTTCACGCCGTCGCGCGTGGCCATGAATCCGCCATAAAGAATTCCCCGGTAGGGGGCGCCGCATTCCTCGGCCAACGCCGCGGCGACCCGTTGGTTGATCTGCTGCGCCGACGCAATGTCTGCATCCGTCAGAAATGGCAGCTTATGGTCCGCATCGGTGTAGGTTCCCATGCCGCCCGTATTCGGCCCTTTGTCGCCTTCGTACGCGCGCTTGTGGTCTTGCACCGCGGGCATGTGCCGCAAAGTCTTGCCATCACAGAAGCTCATCAGCGAAAACTCTTCGCCTTCGAGTTTTTCTTCAACGACAAACGGATGCTTGCGAGCAACCAACTCGCGACAGAATGCAAGGCTGTCATCGAGCGAGAGCAGATGATCGCCGCAGACCTTGACACCCTTTCCGCCGGCCAGTCCATCATCCTTGATGACATGCCGGTTCGCATAACGCGCGAAGACCTCTTCGAGTCCGTCAAGTGACGCGAAACGTTGGAAGAACGGATTGCCCGGAATCTTGTACTTGGCCAGCAACTCGCGCGCAAATCCCTTGCTCGATTCGATGCGCGCCAGGCTCTGCGTGGGGCCGACGACAGGAACCTTCTTCGCCCACAGTGCGTCCGCAACTCCTGCCGCCAGCGGAGCCTCCGGGCCAATCACGGCCATCGTTACATGCTGCGCAAGAGCGAACGCGACCACCTCCGCTGGGCTCGTAATACTCCCAATGCCATAAGCGGAGCACAGGCTTGTGATGCCGGGATTGCGCGCGCCGCTGAAGCACACCAGCTTCGGCTGCGGCGACGAGCGCGCCAATGCAGCCGCAATCGCATGTTCGCGCGCTCCTGAACCGACGATGAGAATCGTCTCGCTCATTTCGCCAGACTCGCCAACACGGTTGCTTCCAGCGGCCGCAGGTCCGGCTCAAATGCCGTACCCGTGATTTTCTCAAACAGTTGAATGTATCTGGCCGCAAGCTCCGCGATCAGGTCGTCCGGCGGCGTCGGCAGCGCAGCGTCCTTGTACGGGTCGCAGCGCTCACGGAACCACAACCGGAAGAACTCCTTGTCGATCATGTTGGGTTCCTGCCCCGCCGCCAGCCGTTGCGCATAACTGTCGGCCAGCCAGTAGCGGCTCGAATCCGGTGTATGAATCTCATCGATCAGCAGAATCTCACCATCGCTTGCCACGCCAAATTCATATTTTGTATCCACCAGAATCAGCCCGCGGCTGGCGGCAATCTTTTGTCCGAATGCAAACAGCTCGAGCGTCTTGGCCGAAGTAAACTCCCACTGCTCCGCCGTCAGCCAGCCCTCGGCGACGATTTCCTTTGGCGTGACCGGACGGTCGTGAGTCGTCTCCTTAGTTGTCGGCGTGATGATGTTCTTGGGCAGCGGCTCGTTCTTCTTCATGCCTTCTGGCAGCGCATGGCCGCAATAATTCCGCACGCCCTTCTGGTACTGTGTCCATATCGACGTATCGGTCGATCCGGTCATATAGCCGCGCACCACAAACTCGATGGGCAGCACCGTGCATTTGCGCGCGATCAGCGCATTCGCATGGGGGCTCGAAATCGCGTGGTTGCCGACAATGCCGCGCGTCTGCTCAAACCAATACAAAGACGTGCGGTTCAGCACCTGTCCCTTGAATGGAATCGCGCCTAGCAGGCGGTCGAAGCCGCTCTGCCGGTCTGTCGTCACCAGCAGCAGGCGTCCATCGCCCGTCTCATATGTGTCGCGCACTTTGCCCGCGTACTTCGCCTTCAGCGGCAGATCGGTCGCCGTCAGGCAGTGTGGAATCGCATCGAGCAGAACCTTTCGATCCATCTCATTTCACCTCACTAAAACGCACAGCGGATTCACCAGCCACCACGCGCCCCAGCTCCCAGACGCGCAGCGCGGGAAAACCCGCAATCGCAGCTGCTAGCTTGCTCTGCAACCCCGGCGGCGCAATCAGCACCAATCCCACGCCCATATTGAAGGTGCGATGCATTTCAAGATCGTCGATATCGCCCAGCCGCTGCATCAGCGCAAAGATGGGCTGCGGCTTCCAGGTAGCGCGGTCGATCACTACGCCCAATCCGTCTGGCACAATGCGCGGGACGTTTTCCACCAGCCCGCCGCCGGTGATATGCGCCATGCCCTTGGTTGGAATCCCGGCGCCTAGAATGTTCTTAACCGGCGCGACATAGTTTGTATGGGGAGCGAGCAGCGCATCCGCTATCGACTTTCCGGCAAGCTCTTCGGGCCGCGCATCAATCGCATAGCCGCCGATCTCGAAGATCAGCTTGCGCGCCAGAGAAAATCCATTGGTATGCAGGCCGCTGGAGTTGATCGCATACAGCATATCGCCCGCAACGATATTGGCTCCCGTCAGCAAACGCTCGCGATCCACCACGCCGGTCACAAAGCCAACCACATCCAGATCGCCCTCCGCATACACCGCGGGCATCTCCGCTGTCTCACCGCCCACCAGTGCAATGCCGGCCTCAATGCACGCGGCGCTCATTCCGCGCACCAGCGCCTCCACGATCTCCGGCTCTGTCTTGTGAAAGCCCAGGTAGTCCAGAAAGGTAAGCGGCGTCGCCCCCATCACCACGATGTCGCCCGCGACGGCAGCCACCAGGTCGCGGCCCAACTCTTCATAACGGCCGGCCATCACCGTCACCTTGCTCTTGGTGCCGACGCCGTCCGTGCTCTGCACCATCACCGGGTCCTTCATTCCCTTCAGCGCATCGCCCAAAGCAAAGAGCGATCCAAACGAGCCCAATCCGGTGAGCACCGCCGAGGCATGTTGCTTATGGGTTTCGGCTACGTGCGACTTGATGCGCCGCACTGCCTCGTTGCCGGCCTCGATGTCCACTCCCGCGGATTTGTAATCTATCTTTGAACTCACGCTCTCTCCTACCCAACCCACATACGCGCGTTGTCAAACATCCGCTGCCACGGGCTATTCTTCGGTTCGCGCATCTTGTCTCGTATCCAGGTGTGTTGCACGCCCAGAAAAACGCGTTCCGGATGCGGCATCACAATCATCGCTCGTCCATCCGCGCTGCTCAATCCCGCAACACCCTGTACGGAGCCGCTCGGGTTCAGCGGGTAGTGCTCGGTGACTTTGCCATACGTATCAATGTAGCGCAGCGCCACCCGAGAGTTCGCCGCGATGCCGCTCACATGGCCCTCGCCATGCGCAGTCACTATCGGAACGCGCGCCCCGGCCATGCCCGCGAAGAACAGCGCCGGAGACTCCTGAATCTCCACCATGCACAACCGTGCCTCAAATCGCGCTGACACGTTGTGCCCGAAGCGCGGCCAACTCGCGGCTCCCGGAATGATCTCGCGTAACTGAGCCATCATTTGGCAACCATTGCAGACGCCCAGCGCAAAGCTGTCCGGGCGTGCAAAGAACTTCGTAAACATCTCCTTCAGCCGGTCATTGAAGAGGATCGTCTTGGCCCATCCGCTGCCCCCGCCGAGCACGTCGCCATAGGAAAATCCTCCGCACGCGGCCAGCCCTTTGAACTCCGCAAGGCTCACGCGCTGGGTCAGCAGATCGCTCATGTGTACATCGACGGCGGCAAAGCCCGCGCGATCAAACGCCGCGGCCATCTCCACCTGCCCATTCACGCCTTGCTCGCGCAGAATGGCAACCCGCGGCCGCGCTGTGTGCACGAAAGGCGCATTCACACGTTCCGACCGATCGAACGGCACACTCATGGAAAGTCCAGGCCGCTCCGCATCTTCGAGCAGCGAGAACTCCTGCCGCGCACACTCCGGGTTATCGCGCAACAACTGGATATGAAAACTCGTCTCCGCCCACATCTTATGCAGCGCGGTGCGCGTGTTGCGATACGCAACCTTGCCGCCTCCGCGAATCACAATATCGTTGCCCGGCACGCCTCGTCCAATCACTTGCGCCGCAATGCCGGCAGCGCTGAATCGCGCAAGCATCTCGGCAACGTCTTTCGCCGCAACCTGTACCACAGCGCCTAGCTCTTCGCTGAACAGCTCTGCCAGTCCCGCAACCGGCAAATCAATCTCCAGGCCCATTCGTCCTGCAAAGGCCATCTCCACCAGCGACACGAACAATCCGCCATCGCTGCGGTCGTGATAGGCCAGCAGTATGCCCTCGCGGTTGAGCTGCTGCACAGCTGTGAAAAACGCCTTCATCACCACTGCTGAGGGCGCGTCCGGAGTCACATCACCAACCTGTCCGTACACCTGCGCCAAACACGATCCACCCAGCCGGTTTTTGCCCTGACCAAGATCAATCAGGATCAGAGATGCATCGCCTTCGCATAACTGCGGCGTCAGAGTGCGGCGCACATCGCTGACCGGCGCAAAGCCTGAGACGACAAGCGACAGCGGCGAAACCACTGTTTTCGTCTCGCCGTCTTCACAAACCCACTTCGTCTTCATCGACATCGAGTCTTTGCCCACAGGGATCGTCATTCCCAGCGCCGGGCATAACTCCATTCCCACCGCATGAACGGCATCGTAGAGCTTTTGATCCTCCTGCCCTTCGCCCGCAGCCGCCATCCAGTTTGCCGAGAGCTTGATGTCGCCTAGCTTCCCAACCTGCTCGAGCCCGATCGCCACGCCCGCCATGTTGGTAATTACCTCACCCACGGCCATGCGCGCCGAGGAGGCCGCATCGATCACCGCCAGCGGCGTTCTCTCGCCGATGGCCATCGCCTCGCCCCACAACGAGTCATATGCGCCCAGCGTGACCGCGCAGTCGGCCACCGGAACCTGCCATGGCCCCACCATCTGGTCCTGGACCACAATTCCCGTAATGCTGCGATCGCCAATCGTAATTAAAAATGACTTCGCCGCAATCGTTGGCAGATGCAGCAGCCGCTCCACTGCATCCGCAATGGTTACGCCAGCAAGATCGAGCGGCGCAGATGCAATCTTCATCCGCGCAAATTCGCGCTCCATCTTGGGCGGCTTTCCAAAGAGCACATGCAATGGCAGATCGATTGCCTTTCCTGCCTCTCCGGATGTAGTGCTATCGCTGAGCGTGAGATGCGGCTGCTGCTCCGCCGTCCCGATCACGGCGAAGGGACAACGCTCACGCTCGCAGAGGTCCGTAAACAGTGGCAGATTCTCCGGTGCAATCGCCAGCACGTAGCGCTCCTGCGCCTCATTGCACCACGCCTCCAGCGGACTCATCCCCGCCTCGCCGCGTGGAATCGCGTTCAAGTCGAAGCTCCCGCCGCAGCCGCCGTCCTTGATCAACTCCGGAAACGCATTCGACAATCCGCCCGCGCCCACGTCGTGAATAAACGCAATCGGATTCGACTCGCCGCGCTGCCAGCAGCGGTCGATGACCTCCTGCGCGCGACGCTCCATCTCCGCGTTATCGCGCTGCACTGAAGCAAAATCGAGATCCGTATTTCCGCTGCCCGCGCTGCTCGAGGCCGCGCCCCCGCCAAGGCCAATCAGCATTGCCGGGCCGCCCAATGCAACCAGCGCATAGCCGGCCTTGATGGCGCCCTTCTCGACATGCTCCGCGCGAATATTTCCCAGCCCTCCCGCCAGCATGATCGGCTTGTGATACCCGAAGACCGCGCCTTCAGAGTTCACGCTCAACTGCTCATAGGTACGGAAGTATCCAGCGAGCGCCGGCCTGCCGTACTCGTTGTTGTAGGCAGCCGCGCCCAGCGGCCCCTCAATCATGATGTCGAGCGGCGAAGCGATATGCGCGGGTCGCCCATACGCGCGTTCCCACGGTTGCGGCGCCTGCGGCAGATTCAGATTCGACACCGTAAAACCGCACAACCCGGCCTTGGGTTTCGCTCCGCGCCCGGTCGCCCCTTCATCGCGAATCTCCCCGCCCGATCCCGTCGCTGCCCCCGGCCATGGCGAAATCGCCGTCGGATGATTGTGTGTCTCCACCTTCAGCAAAATGTGTATATCTTCTTCGTGATATGCGTACCTCGCATCGCTTGGCTCGGGAAAGAACCTTCCGCCGCGCCCGCCGCGAACCACCGCCGCGTTGTCGCGATAAGCCGAGAGCACATCCTCGCCCGACACCTCATTGGTATTGCGAATCATCTGAAAGAGCGATCGCGGCTGCTTCACCCCGTCGATCGTCCAGCTTGCATTGAAGATTTTGTGGCGGCAGTGTTCGCTGTTGGCCTGGGCGAACATATATAACTCGACGTCGGTCGGATTGCGCTTGAGCCGCGTAAACTCCGCGACCAGGTACTCGATCTCATCGGGGGCGAGCGAGAGCCCCAGCTCGCGATCCGCCACGGCAATCGCCGCCGCTCCCCGGCCGAGCACGTCGATATGCCCTAGCGCCTTCTGTTCCCGCGGCGCAAACAGCGCTTGCAACTCGTCAGCGCTCTCGAAAAACACGCTCTCGGTCATGCGATCGTGCATCGTCCCGGCCAGCGCCAGGAGATCTACCGCGCCGGAAGAAACAACGCTCACCACGCGCGCGCGTTCAATCCGCTCGATTGCCCCAAAGCCTGTATTGTGCAAAATGTCGGTCGCCTTGCTTGACCAAGGAGATTGCGTCCCCACGCGAGGCGCAATCCACACACGCTGTCCCGTCGTGTTTTCCACGCCCGTGCCCAGCAATTCGGCAAGTCTCTTGTGGTCGATTTTGCTCTCAGAGTCTTTGCGCAGCAGCAGCAAGTACAAATACGACGCCTCGACTGCGTCCACGTCGGAATCGATGGCGCGCAGACGAGTGGCCATCCGCGCTGCCTCGAACTCCGTCAGCGCCGAAGGCCCGGGCAGCATCCGCACCGTCATGCCGTCAAATGTGCGCGGAGAGATTTCTCGTGATGTAGCTTGCGACATCTTCTGTGTGTTTGGCAGTGTCGTTCCGTTTTTGTTCCAGCTTGTTGAGGTACTCTTCCGTGATATCTCCGGTGACGTATTTCCCATCGAAGATCGCCGTGTCGAAGTGTGTGAGCCCGGGTGCAGCTTCAGTAATTGCCTGTTTCAAATCATCAAGGTCCTGGTAGATCAGCTCGTCGGCTCCAATATCCTTGGCGAGTTCCTGTACGTTCCGCCCGCTGGCAATCAACTCCGACCGCGCCGGCATATCGATCCCATACACGTTCGGAAATCGCACCGGAGGCGACGCCGAGCAAACATAAACCTCCTTTGCTCCCTGTTCTCGCACCATCGCGATAATCTCTCGAATCGTCGTGCCGCGCACGATCGAATCATCGACCAGCAGCACATTCTTTCCCTGAAAAAACTTTGGGATAGGGTTCAGCTTACGGCGAACCGACTGCTTGCGCTGCGCCTGCCCGGGCATGATAAACGTCCTGCCAACGTAGCGGTTCCTTACCAGCGCATCGCGATAGGGAAGGTTCAGCTGTGTTGCAATCTCCTGTGCCGCCACCCGGCTCGTCGAAGGAATCGGAATCACCACATCGATCGGCAGATGCGCCCACTCCCGCTTGATCTTCGCCGCCAGCTTCGTGCCCATGTTGATGCGGCACTGATAGATCGACGCGCCATCCACCACCGAATCCGGCCGCGCCAGATAGACGAACTCGAAGATGCAAGGAGTCTTCTCGTGAGCCTGTGGACTCACATGCGAGTGAACTTTGCCCTCCATATCGATGAAGATCACCTCACCCGCTGCAAGGTCGCGGTCCATAATGAATCCGCCTCCCTGTAGCGCCACGCTCTCTGAAGCGATCATGTACTCAGTCTCTTTGCCCTGTCCTCGAGTTCCGAACACCAGTGGCCGAATGCCATGTAGATCGCGGAATCCAATCATGCCTACGCCGGCGACCATTGCAATAGCCGCGTACCCGCCCTTGCATCGACGGTGGACCTCTTCCACCGCCGCGAATATGTCGTGCTCGGTGGGTTTGACTGCGCCGCGCCGCGCCAGCGCATGCGCAAACACGTTCAGCATCACCTCGGAATCGGAGCTGGTGTTCAAGTGCCGCATATCCGTTTGGAATATGCTGTCCACGATCTCCGAGACGTTTGTCAGGTTGCCATTGTGCGCAAAGATGATCCCATACGGTGAGTTGACGTAAAACGGTTGCGCCTCAGCCACCGACGAGCATCCCGCGGTTGGGTAGCGCACATGTCCGACGCCCATATTGCCAAGCAGCCGCGCCATATTGTCCGCCTTGAAGACATCCGTGAGCAGGCCATTCCCCTTCTCGAGGTAAAACCGGTCCTCAAAGCTGGTCGCTATGCCCGCGGCATCCTGCCCGCGATGTTGAAGCATGGAAAGGCTTTCATAGAGAACCGAACTGACTGCACTATGCCCAAAGACGCCGACAATACCGCACATGGTGCCTCACTGCCTGGCTGGCGCCGGAGTACCTTCGTGTTTGTCACGAACTTCGCCGGCGAAAGTAAAAGAATCTGAAGTTGCGTATATCCCTCAGCACATTCAGGTTTCGGTCCAAAGTTAAGGGTTCTTCGGAGCCGCTTTTACCCGGCTTTCCAACCCAATTCCGGTTGATAAAGTGCTCTCTTTCATCATCTCCTATTCGGATGAGGAAAAATCGTACAAAACTCTGGGGAGAAGAAAGATTTGCAGATCGAAAATGCCGCCCTTACACCACCAGACTACTCACTCGAGATAAAAAGTCAAACTTATGACTATTTCCGTCCCAAAGGAGCAATTCCGCACACGTTTGCAAAGAATCGAGGCCCAGCGTAATGCCGGGTCTCACAAGAATCAATACGCTATACTCACGCATAGGGGGAATAGTGAATGTCCTCTGAGCCGTCTTCAGGCCCGGCAACGGTCTGCCAGGACAATCTCGTATGTGACCCGCTCGGCCTTTTCGCCGGCATAACCCCTGCTTCCCTAATCCAGTCAGTGAATGCATCCGTTGTATGCAGTAAAAATCAAGGGACAAGCGCATGAACTATGAGGCCAGGAGCCGCGAGATTGCGGACGCTTTAATTGCAATCGAGGGAGTTGATTTCCGGCCGGAGAAACCGATCACCTTCAAATCCGGGATCAAGTCGCCGGTTTACTGCGACAATCGGCGGTTTCCCTTTTGGCCGGAGCAATGGGCAAAGGTGATTCGCGGCTTTGAAGCTCTCATTGCCGAACGGGAGATTCCAATAGACGTAGTTGGAGGCGTCGAGGCTGCAGGAATTCCGCATAGTGCGGCGCTCAGTTTCTCCATGCGCAAACCTTCGGTCTTCATTCGCAAAGAGTTGAAGGAGCACGGTACAAAGAAGCGCGTCGAGGGCGGCGATGTGATGGGCCGCCGGGTTGTGTTGATTGAGGACCTGGTGACGACCGGGAGCAGCAGTATTGCGGCCGTCGAAACCCTGCGGGCCGAGGGCGCGGTGGTCAGCGATTGCCTGGCCATTATCAGCTATCACTTCCCTGAGACTGTGGAGCGATTCAAGAGAGCAGGCGTGCGGCTTCATGCCACAACCACGTTTCAGGAGGTGCTGAAGAGTGCGCTGGAGCACAAAATGATCGATGAGGCTGGCGCGGCGGTTGTGCGCGACTGGCTTGAAGAACCACGCTCGTGGGCTCAGCGGCACGGTTTCGAATAGAGGACTTGTGAACGCTGCAATGGATAAGTTTGACCGGCGAATAGAGACGGCGGGATCGCTGCTGTGCATTGGGCTGGACCCTGAGCACGATCGCATTCCCGCACGCTTCAGGAGCGAATCGTGGCCGCTCTTTGCCTTCAGCCGGTGGATCATCGAGCAGACTCATCCTTATGCTGCCGCGTACAAGCCCAACATGGCCTTTTATGAGGTCCGAGGAGCGCAAGGATTAAAGGAACTCGAGCTGACAATGAACTATCTGCGCAGCGAGCATCCTGAGATCCCCACGATCTGCGATGCTAAGCGCGGTGATATTGGAAATACAAATCGCGGGTATGTGGCTTCCATATTCGATGCGATGGGTTTTGATGCAGTCACGCTGCACCCCTATCTTGGCAAAGAAGCGCTGGCGCCATTTCTCGAGAGGCGCGACAAAGTGTGTATCATCTTGTGCCGGACGTCGAACCCAGGGGCAGGCGAGTTTCAGGACCTCGAGTCTGGCGGAAGGCCGTTATGGGAGACAGTCGCGCTGCGCGTAAACGCAGATTGGAATATCGCCGGCAACTGCATGCTTGTTGTCGGGGCGACTTTCCCGGAGGAGATAAAAAGAATACGGGCGGTCGCGCCGGCGATTCCTTTTCTTGTGCCGGGAGTGGGCGCGCAGGGCGGCAATGTGGCAGCGGTTGTTTCCGCGGGCCTGGACGCACATGGCAAGGGGCTTCTGATCAGCAGCTCACGGGCGATTTTGTTCAGCGAGGATCCCGCGGCTGCGGCGCGCGGTCTTCGCGATGAAATCAATGCTGCGAGAAAGGCTGTCCATGCTGCGCGTTGAGGGGAAGATCGTTAATCACGATCGCGAATTTGAGGGCGCGATTGAAATCAACACTGAGACCGGGCTGATTGAGCGAGTGGGACCGAAAACCGGGAAAAGCGATCTCGATCTCCATGGTCAAATCATTTTCCCAGGCTTTGGCGATCTTCATATTCACGCGCGAGAAGATGCAAGCCAGTCGCAGGTCTATCAAGAGGATTTTGCAACCGTCTCCGCTGCGGCCATCCATGGCGGCGTGACACATGTCGCCGACATGCCGAACAATCCTCAAGCGCCCGTAGACGATGCGAGGTATGTGGAGAAGGAGAAATTGACGGCCAAGTCGGCCGTGCACGTTACTCTGTATGCGGGAATAGGGTCGGAAACAAGCCCCCTACGGCGACATGTGCCTTACAAGGCGTTCATGGGGCCGTCGGTGGGAGATTTATTTTTCTCTTCGCGGGAGCAGCTTGAAAGCACGCTCGCCAGGTATCGCGGCCAGAATGTCAGCTTTCACTGCGAAGATCCGGAGATTCTGCGGAAGAGCAAGAGCGCGGCGACCCATGAACAACGGCGCCCGGCCAGCGCCGAGATCACGGCGACGGGGTTTGCGCTTTATCTGATTGAGCGATACGGTCTGATCGGCAAACTGTGTCATTATTCAACCAAGGGCGGCCTGGAAAAGATCGCTGGCGCCAAAAAGCGGGGCCTCCGCGTTACGGCCGAGGCTGCTCCGCACCATCTGTTCTTCGACGACACCATGCTGACGGATGAAAATCGCCTCTGGCTGCAAATGAATCCTCCGCTGCGCGGCAGAGAGGACCGTCTGGCGTTGATAACTGCCCTTCGCGAGGGGCTGGTGGACTACCTTGCCACGGACCACGCTCCCCATACTCGTGAAGATAAGATGAGTGGCAGGAGCGGCGTGCCTCACCTTGACACCTATGGAGCGTTCGCAACATGGTTGATGGCGGAGCACGGGTTTTCCGCCAGGGATATTGCGCGCGTGTGCAGCTACAATCCGGGCTCCTTTGTGAATGAGTTTCTGCCTGCGGGCTTCGGCAGTGGATTTGGCGTGATCGCACCGGGATATGTGGGTTCGCTCACAATTCTCAATCCCGATGCGCCAAC
This sequence comes from Occallatibacter sp., assembly GCA_050012015.1. Lineage (GTDB taxonomy): Bacteria > Acidobacteriota > Terriglobia > Terriglobales > Acidobacteriaceae > Telmatobacter. The sequence continues at coordinate 17,854 of JBEKHZ010000002.1, forward strand.
CGTAATTCGGCGCGAAGAGTTGAAGACAAAATGCGGCTGGTCTCCGTTTGAGGGATATACGTTGCCTGGCCGCGTGACTTATACCATACTGAAAGGTAAAGTTTTCCCGGCAAGCTGAGGGAGGGTTACCCTGATGGAAAAGCTCAAGCATGTAATAAGCACGCGACAGTTCGACGATTCGGAGTTCTTGTTAGGGCTTTTCGAGTCGGCTAATCGAATGGAGCGAGATGACGTCTTTCGCGCCTTGACAGGCCCTCTGCGCGGCCGGATTCTCGCAACTCTGTTTTTCGAACCGAGTACGCGGACGCGGTTTTCCTTCGAAGCTGCCATGCAGAAGCTGGGCGGCGGCGTACTGTCAGCGGAAGACGCGCGCGATAATTCATCGGCGACCAAAGGCGAGAGCATCGGCGATACCGTGCGCGTGGTGAGCGGGTATGCCGACGTCATTGCCATTCGGCACTATGAGGCGGGGACGGCCGCAGAGGCGGCAAAAAACTCTCCAGTTCCCATCATCAATGCAGGAGATGGTGCGGGAGAGCATCCGACCCAGGCGCTGGCCGATATGTACACCATCAAAAAAGAGCTTGGCTGGCTGAGTGGATTGCGTGTTGTGTTGGTCGGCGACTTGCTGTATGGGAGAACGATTCATTCTCTGCTGCCGTTGCTTTGCCTGTACTCCGGGGTGACGATCGATCTGATCTCGCCGTTGTCGTTGCGCCTGCCCCAGCTGTACCGCGATTATCTGACCAAGAAAGAGATTTCATTCCGCGAGGGCGAGAGGCTAGAAGGAGTCATTGAGCAGGCGGATGTTGCCTATATCACTCGTGTGCAAAGAGAGCGCTTTGCCTCGCAGGCGGACTATGAAGCTGTCAAGGATGTGTATGTGATCAATGCGGAGCTGGCTAACCGGATGAAGCCGCAGTCCATCATCATGCACGCTCTGCCGCGCGTCAACGAAATCTCTCCGGATGTGGATGCAAATGCCCGGGCCGCATATTTCCGCCAGGCCAAGAATGGTTTGTACATTCGCATGGCGTTGCTGAAATATCTGTTGTCATAGAAGCCTGCCCGGTTATTTCCCGATGCAGAAGGTTGAAAAGATCAGATTCAAAATGTCGTCGGAAGTTGTCTGGCCGGTGAGCGAGTCGAGAGCCCCAAGAGCGCGGTAGAGATCCAGCAGTATCATCTCGTGGGGAATTGCGTCAGCGTTGGCTTTCGCTGCGTCGCCCAGAGCCGTCAGTGCTGTGGCGATGGCTTGCTGGTGGCGTAGGCTTGTCAACATTCCCGGCTCGGAGGCGGCTCCGCCGGTGGCCAACTCTAGAATGCGCTCGCGCAGCGCGGGAATCCCTTCGCCAGTGAGCGCGGAGGTGGCCAGCACGGGCAGATCGCCGCAATCGGGCAGCGGCTTCTCGACTTCAGGCAAATCCCGGATCAGGTCGCTCTTGTTCACCGCTACCAGCGCGGGACGGCCCTCAACAGCAACCAGCAGCCGTCGTTCCTCGTCGTTAAGCGGCTCCGTCGCGTCCAGCACTACCACCACCAGCGCGGCATCGGCCAGCGCCTCGCGGCTGCGGCGAATGCCCAACTGCTCAGCCTCCTCCAAACCATCTCGCAAGCTCTCGCGCAACCCCGCCGTGTCCACCAGTTCCAGCGGTATGCCATTGAGTGAAATCCGCTCGCTGACAGTGTCGCGAGTAGTCCCGGGAGTTGCGGTCACGATGGCCCGCTCGCGTTCCACAAGACGATTGAAGAGCGAGCTCTTGCCTACGTTGGGCCTGCCCACAATGGCCAGCGTCAACCCGTCGTGAACAATGCGCCCGCGCGCGAAGGAAGCTTCGAGCCCTCGCAGTGGCGGCGTCAGTGCATCGATGCGGCTGGCGATCTCGGCTTGCGTCGTCAACTCCACATCATCCTCAGCAAAATCAATGCCGGCTTCAAGCAACGATATAAGCTCTACCAGCGACTGCTTCACCGGCCCGACTCGCCGGCTTAGCGCGCCGCCCATCTGGCTGGCGGCCTGCCGCGCCTGCGTCAACGTCTGCGCCTCAATCAGGTCGCGGACAGCCTCGGCCTGCGTCAGATCCAGCTTACCGGCCAGAAATGCGCGCTGCGTAAACTCGCCCGGTTCTGCCAGCCGCGCGCCCAGCTTCACAGCGCGACCCAGTAGCAGTTCTAGCACCACCGGCGAGCCATGCGCGGCAATCTCTACCACATCTTCAGCGGTATAAGAGTTGGGCGCACCATAATACGTGACCACTGCCTCGTCAATGCGGCCTGCATCGCTGCTCGCGTCTTCATCCAGCACATCGCCCAGCCGCGCATGGCCATGCTCCAGCGGCTGCCGCAACCGCACCAGTTGCGTGGCGATCGATGCAGCCTCAGGCCCGCTCAGCCGCACGATCCCGATGCCCCCGCGCCCCGGCGGCGTAGAGACGGCAGCAATGGTATCGTTGGTTGCGTCCGGAAGATTCATAGGCTGAAAACAGTGTAGACGCTGCGGCTGGAGGGCGATCCAGATGAGTTCGGGCCGGATTGGGAACGTCCGGTGAGAGGTGAGGCTATAATCCCTACAAACGCCGTAAAAGCGGTGCCGGAGATTCCCTTGACATTCCGATACACGATTTCTGCCGCGCTCATGGCCGTCCTGGCCTTTGCCTTGAGTTTTCACGCCTACGCTCAGCAGCCGGCGCGCCACGCGCTCGACCTTACGGTCAACAAGCCTGAAACGGTAGGCTTTTCCTCCGAGAGATTGGAGCGTCTTCACGCGTTGATCCAGGGAGAGATTGACCAGAAGCAGCTTGCCGGCGCCGTCACAATCCTGGCGCGCCACGGCAAAGTGGTGGAGTATAAAACCTACGGCCAGCGCGACATCGCCACAGCCGCGCCGATGACCAAGGATACGATCTTCCGCGCCTACTCAATGAGCAAGCCGGTTACCGGCGTGGCGATGATGATTCTCTATGAGCAGGGCAAGTGGCTTCCTTCTGAGCCCATCTCAAAGTACATTCCCGAGTTCGCGCATCTGAAGGTCTTCAAGGGAGTCGATGCGGAAGGCAAGATGATTCTTGTCGATCCCGATCATGCGCCCACCATGCGTGAGCTGATGACGCACACAGCGGGCTTTACCTACGGCTCCATGGGCAACACCATGGTAGACCAGATGTACCGCGACGCGAAGGTGATGCAGTCGCAAACGCTGCAGGAGATGATCGAAAAGCTGGCGAAGATCCCGTTGCTCTATCAGCCTGGCAAGGGCTGGACCTATAGCTGTTCGATGGATATTCAGGGCTACATCGTGGAGAAGCTCTCGGGTCAGTCACTGCCTCAATTCATGCGCGATCAAATCTTTGTGCCGTTGGGCATGAAGGATACGGACTTCTATGTTCCCGCAGAGAAGCGCGACCGCTTCGCCACAAACTACAAGGGGACGCCCAACGGCGGGATCACTCCAACCGCAGAGGGCGGCGGCGCTCCGGCCGATTACGCAAAGGAGCCGACTATGCCCTCGGGCGGCGGCGGCCTGGTGACCACGATTGAAGATTACTTCCGCTTCGCCTCGATGCTGGCCAATGGCGGCGAGTTAAACGGTACGCACATTCTGGCTCCCTTTACGGTTAAGCTAATGAGTTCGAACCATGTGCCGGACGCGCTGCTCACAGGGGAGTTCGGCATCGGCTTGTCGATGTTGAGGCCGGGCTTTGGCTACGGTTACGATTTCGCGGTGATCTTCGATCCGCCAGAGGCGAACCTTTCCGACGGCAAGGGCACGTTCTTCTGGGATGGTGCCGCGGGCACCTGGTTCTGGGTCGACCCCGCCAACGATATCGTCTTCGTGAGCATGATCCAACGCATGAGCAGCCCCGACAATCACAGCCTCGAATACAAAAGCCACGCGGCCGTTGATCAGGCCCTGGTTGATCCGTCAAAGTAACTTCATTGGATTCGAATGCGCTCTATCCTTTCCGCATGTTTTTTACGGAAAGGATGGAGCTGCATATCTTCAGACGCGCCTTCTTCAATCAACTCTCACTTCAGCAGCCCCAGCGCCATCGTGGTCATCACTGTCACCCCGGTTCGGATGGCCGGCTCATAAACCGGCGCAAACAGCGCCGAGTGCAGGCCGGGCAGCGGCACGCCTGTTTTGCGGCTCTCCGCCATCTTGTCCGCGTCGGCTGCGCCCAGCCAGTACATCACCGCCGGAATCTTCCCGTCCAGCGAAAACAACCCCACATCCTCGCTTCCCATGATGGCGCGCGCCTCCAGCACGTGCTCCTTGCCCAGCGCCGCAGTCGCGTAGCTGCGCAGCCGCTCGGCCAAAGCCGCATCGTTATAGGTCGCCGGCGTACTCTCAATGATTTCGAGAGTCGGCATGCGATCGGTAGGAACTCCGTAGGCCTCCGCCAACCCTTTTGCGGTGCGGCGTACATCAGTCATGATCTGATCGCGCACCGCCGGCGAATAAGTTCGCAGCGTGAAGCCTAGCGTCACCTCGTCGGGAATGATGTTGTTTTTCGTTCCGCCGTGAATGGTGCCCGCGGTCAGCACTGCAGGCTGCTGCGGATCGATCTGCCGGCTGACGATGGTCTGCGCCACCAGCACAAACTCGGCGGCCAGCACGATGGGGTCCTTGCCCGCCTGTGGCGCGGAGCCGTGCCCGCCCACGCCGCGAATAACCACATTGAAGGCGGTGCTGCTGGCCAGCAGCGGACCGCCCTTCAGCGCAATCGATCCTGCGGGTACGTCGTTAGTGTCATGCTCAGCGAGCACAAAGTCCGGCCGCCCGAAACGTTCATAAAGATGGTCGGCCAGCAGCGCCACTGCGCCCTGCACAACCTCCTCCGCGGGCTGGCCCACCAGCATTAGTGTTCCGTGCCATTGGTTCCTGCGCTCCGCCAACTCCCGCGCCGTGCCCAGCAGCACCGTCATGTGCAGGTCGTGGCCGCAGGCGTGCATCACGCCCACCTGCTGCCCCTGCGCGTTGGTGGCCTTCACTGTGCTGGCATACTCCAGGCCGGTCTTCTCCTCCACCGGCAGGGCATCCATGTCGGTGCGAATCATCAGCCGCGGCCCCGGGCCATTCTCCAGCACCGCTACAACGCCCAAGGCCTGCGTGCCGTCCTCGTACTTGCCCACATGCTCGGTTACGGTATAGCCCAGCTTGCGCAACTCGCCCGCCACAAAGGCCGAAGTCTGCTCCTCGTGCCGCGAAAGCTCCGGTGTGCGGTGCAAATGTTTGTACGTCTCAGTGAGGGCAGGCAACTGCCGCTCAACCGAAGCGTCAAGATCGGTTTGTGTGGCGGCGCTTTGCGCAAACAGAGGCATCGCAGACACGCCAGCTACGGCAGTCAGAACAACAGCACGCAGAAACATGGAAAACCTCCAGAGAATGGCGGTAGACCTTCCTTATGCGTCAGCCTACCACACGGGTTCTTTCCGGATTGCTGCGGCGTCAAGTGACGAAGCAAGTCTCACTTCGCGCCTCTCGCCCGCAACAACGCCGCCGCCTCGGGCTTGTCGTTATTCTCCGCCCGTTCCAGCGCCGTGTAGCCGTCGCTGTCCTTTGTCTCGATGTTGGCGCCCTTATCGAGCAGCAGCATCACGATTTCCGAATCGCCATTGCCGGCGGCAAGAATCAGTGCTGAGTCGCCTTTGTTGGTCTGGGCCTCGATGTTGGCGCCCTTGTCCAGCAGCAACTTTACAACGTCGGCATGGCCTTGCTCGGTCGCCCATGTCAGCGCCGTGTAGCCGTCGCTGTCTTTTGCCTCGATGTTGGCGCCCTTATCCAGCAGCAGTTTCACGACCTCCAAATCGCCATTGCCTGCGGCAAGCCTCAATGCCATGTCGCTGAATATATCTTTGGCATTGACGTTTGCGCCGTGGTCCAGCAGCAGCTTCATCACATCCAGCTGGCCATCGCCGTTGGCCTCGAGCAGCGCCGTGAGGCCGAAGTTATTCTGAACCTCGATGTTGGCGCCCTTGTCCAGCAGCAACTTTACAACGTCGGCATGGCCTTGCTTGGACGACCAGATCAGTGCCGTGTTGTTATAGAAGTCCTTTGCCTCGATGTTGGCGCCCTTATCCAGCAGCAACTTCACAACGTCGGCATGGCCCTGCTCGGCCGCCGAAATCAACGCCGTGTAGCTGTTGTCGTTCTTGGCTTCGATGTCGGCGCCTTTCTCCAGCAGCAACTCCACCACCTCGGTTTTGCCGGAGTAGGCCGCCGAAATCAGCGCCGTGTAGCCGAGCAAGCCCTTTGCCTCAATGTTGGCGCCCTTCACCAGCAGCAACTCCACCACGTCAGTCTTGCCGTTGGAGGCCGCCTGGAGCAGCGCCGTGTCGCCGTTGCTGGCCTTGGCTTCGATGCTTGCACCTTTGTCCAGCAGTTGCTGCACTGCGGCAATATCACCAATGCTGGCGGCTGCGATGAGTTGGTCATTCAGACTGCCGGAGCCAGCCTGGCCTGCTGCCAGAGCGCTTAAGAAAAAAATCGTTGGAAGAATATTTGCGCCATGGAGCCTTTTCATTGCCCCTCCTCTCCCGTTGGCCTCAGTGCACGCCTCGCTCCTTGAGCAGCGCCACAGGAATCGTTGAACCCACGCCAGCCCTGCGCCGCACTCGCCCTCAAGCAGGATGTTACACTCCGCCAAAGGGAGACGTTGCATGGCAGCAACAATAATAGAGTTCCGTCTGCGCATGGTGATCATGATTCTCATTGCCGCACTGGGCTTCTGGGCACCGTGGACCGAGATTTGGGGCATAGGCAATCGCTTCCCGCTTTGGGCATGGCTGGCGCTCGAGCTGAGCCGCCTGGGCTTCATCTCCTCTGCCGTTGCCGCGCCCCTGGTGATCATTGTGGCCGCGCTGATCGCCGCCAAAGGCGCGGTGCTCCGCATCTGGGGCGCGGCCTGCCTGGGCTACGACACCGTCCACCACGAGCAGATGCAGGCTGGCGCGGTGATGGCCGACGGGCCTTATCGCTACGTGCGCAATCCGCTCTATCTCGGCGGCTGGTGCATGATGGCGGCCATATCGTTCGTCATGCCACCCACCGGCGCGCTGCTAATGATGACGCTGATGACGGTTTTCTTCCTGCGCTTGATTCTGGCTGAAGAAGCCTATCTCGCCGGTCAACTTGGCCAGCCCTACCAGGACTATCTGCGCGCTGTTCCGCGCCTCTTCCCGAACCTGCGGACGATTCTCTCGCACTCCGCTCCCCAACCCACCGGTCGCAAGCCGCAATGGCTCTATGCGTTCGTTACCGAGGTCAGTCCTATCGGCATCTTTGTCGCGCTGGCCTTCTTCTCCTGGAGCTATAACAACTGGCTCATGATCAAGGTGATCATCATCAGCTTTGGCCTGTCGATGGTGGTCAAGGCGCTGGTGTCCAGGGAATCCGCTAAATAAAAAACAAAAGGGAGAAGCCCTCAGGCTCCTCCCCTTCATAATTTTCGGTCCAGGGATAACTACTTCTTCGGCGGGGCGATCGCGTCCTTGGCGGCCTTGGCCACGCGGAACTTCACAACCGTCTTCGCCTTGATCTTGATAGCTTCGCCGGTCTGTGGGTTGCGTCCGATGCGTGCCTTGCGCTCCGCCTTCACCAGCCGGCCGATGCCGGGAATCACAAATATGCCGCTCTTCTTGGTTTCCTTGATGGCGGTATCCGCCAGCGTCTCCATGAAGGCTGTTACTTGCTTGTTGGTTAATTCCAGTTTCTCTGCCAGAAGCCGGGTCAATGCTGTCTTCGTCAATCCTGCTGCCATTGTGTGATCTCCTTTTTCGGCCATGCCCTTGGGCGCGCCGGTCTTGCTTGGGATTCCGCCGCGAAATGCGTTCCGCATGGGGGAGTCAGGCAACGGTTGCGCGAAACCCTTGTATTCATGCGGGTCGGAATACCCGTCGTTCGTTACCTTGCGACATTTGAAGGTGCAAAGTCAAGACAAAAAGCAGGGATTTCCCCATTTTTTTGTGGGTTTTATGCTATTTCCTTCTGTTTTTGCCCATTTTTGCCCGGAATTACTGGTTTCTGAGCCTTCCCGTCCGATAATCCTGCCCAAAAGGCTGCTGTCCGCAGCACCCTAATCCAACCCAAACAGCACCTTTTTCCGCGGCGCCAACGTCGTCATGATGGGCGTATTCAGCGCCTCCACCACCGGCGCGGCCAGCCGAAAATGGCGCGCCAGCACAGCCGCAAAGTCCGTCTTCAGCGCCGCAGAGGCGGGCAGCGAGGTGCTCAGCCCCCATTGCCGGCACCGGATCAAATCCATCGCCGGATGCTCCTTCGGAAACCCCTTCGGCGGCCGCGTCAGCTCGTTCCCTTCAAATTCCCCAAAAACCCTCCGAATCGCCGCCGTCCGCAGCACCTTGCGAAACTCCGCGTGATGCTCCAGCAGCCAATGGCGAATGGCGGCCAGTTGATCTTTTTCTGGCATCCAGGCTCCGGCGGCGATAATCACTTCCTTGTCGTCAACGTGAAAGTAGAATCCCGCCCCGGAGGTCTTCTTCAGTCCTTCCAGCATCCACCAGGCGGCCACATGCGTCTTGTAAGGCTTCTTGTCGGCGCTGAAGCGCGTGTCGCGATAGATCCTGAACAGGCACTTCTCCGCGGGCCGCACATAGGCCGGCGCAAAACTCTCCATTGCCTCGCTGACCTTGCGAATGATAGCCAGCATCGGCTCCTTCAGCTCCGCCTCGAAAACCGCCTTGCGCGGCGTGAACCACTCGCGGTCGTTGTGGCGCTTGAGATTGCGGAGAAAAGCGAGGCCCTCTTTGCGAAGGTGAGCGGCGACGGGCGTAGCAGAGACGGATTTACCTTTGGAAACCATGACAAGAAAAGTGTAACGCGTAAGAGCCCGGCAGGGCTCGGAATCAGTTCGACCATTCAGTTAATCGGAACGTAGTGTCGGTGAGAGACGCTCATGATTTTTGCTTCCTGAACTGCACCCTTCTTGAATGGCTTGGTCGGGCATACCAGAAAATCTCCGAAAAGATACATAACTGATGCTGGAGTTGTGTAGTTGGATTTGTCGGAATTATTTACACCGGCTTCAAGCCACCCTATAACCCTGTCCCACGAAGATTCATCGGGTTCGTATTCGTGGTGCGTTCCGATATGCCAGATCCGAAGCTGGCCATCGCCATTGTAGAAGTGTGCACGGCCGTGAATAGTCATGCAAGGCTCGGCTGCTTGCAGTGGAAGAGCCGCAACAAGAGCCAGACTGAGCAGCACAATGATTCGCATATGAATAGTGGTCCTCCATGTTGCGTATAATTCCGATTGACTACTTAGGGCATCTCGCCCTGGTGCCTACCGGATCACCTTCAGCGCGCCGCGGAACAGCCCGTCGAAATCTGCCCCCAGCGCGGCCTCCTTGGCCACAGCCTGCTCAATCGCCTTTTCTGCCGCAGCACGCTGGTAGCCCAGATTCACCAGTGCCGACAGCACATCTTCAGCCGCCGGTCCCTGCACAGAAGGTTGCGCCGGCGCAACGGCAAAATCGTCCAGCTTGTCTTTCAGCTCCACCACCAGCCGCTCGGCCAGCTTCTTGCCCACGCCGGGAATATGCGTCAGTTGCGCGTGGTCCTGGCCGCGAATAGCCTGCACCGTGCGCTCGCTCGACAGCCCGCTCAGCATCTTGATGGCCAGCTTGGGGCCGACGCCGCTCACCGTAATCAGCCGCTCAAAGAGGCGCTTTTCCTGAGAGTCGAGAAAGCCAAACAGCGCAATCTGATCGTCGCTGACATGGGTATGAATGTGCAGCGCAGCCTCGGCGCCCACGGATGGCAGCGCCGTAAAGGTCGGCACGGAGATCGTAACGTCATAGCCCACCCCGGCCGCTTCGACGATGGCCTGGCCGGGCTGTTTGTAAATCAGCTTTCCGCGAAGATGAGCGATCATGGTGCCTCTATCCTAATATCCCCAGCCGTTTTGCCACTCGTTCAATTGCCCCCAGTGCCTGATCAAGTTGAGACTGCGTATGTTCGCTGGTCAGAATCAGACGGATTCGCGCCTTGCCTTCCGGCACCGTCGGAAACGCAATCCCCGTTCCCATCACGCCCTCCTCAAACAGCGCCCGCGAAAACTCCATCGTCTTGCGCCCGTCGCCAATGATAATTGGCGTAATCGGCGTCTCACTGGCCGGCGTGTTCACCCCGCCCACGTTGAAGCCCGCGCCCTTCAACTCGCCCTGAAAATAGCGGGTATTCGCCCACAGCCGCTCAATGCGCTCCGGCTCCCGCTCCAGAATGTCGAAGGCCGCCATGCACGCAGCCGCCACCGCCGGCGGGTGCGAAGTGGAAAACAGAAACGGCCGCGCGCGGTGGTAGAGGTAGTCAATTAAATCTCGAGTCCCGCAGACGTAACCGCCCAGGCAGCCGATAGCCTTCGACAGCGTGCCCACCTGCACATCCACCTTGCCATGCATCCCAAAATGATCCACCGACCCGCGCCCGTTGCGCCCCAGTACGCCCGAGGCGTGGGCGTCATCCACCATCATGATGGCGCCGTATTTTTCCGCCAGCGCTGCCAGCTTGTCCACCGGCCCGATGTCGCCGTCCATGCTGAAGACGCCGTCGGTAATCACCAGTTTCTTGCCCGGCTCGTTGGCCACCTCCTTCAGCAACTCCTCGCAGTGGGCCGTATCCTTGTGCCGGAAAACCAAAATCCGAGCCCGCGACAGCCGCGCTCCGTCGATGATGCTGGCGTGGTTCAGTTCGTCGGACAAGATGAAGTCCTCCTTGCCAAGAATCGAGCTAACCGCGCCCGCGTTGGCCGTGAAGCCACTCTGGAAGACCACGCAGGCCTCCACGTTCTTGAAGCGCGCAATCTTTTCTTCCAGCTCCATATGGATGCGCATGGTTCCCGCAATCGTCCGCACCGCGCCCGAGCCCACACCGAATTTTCGCGTAGCCTCCAGCGCCGCCTCAATCAGCCGTGGGTCGTTGGCCAGCCCCAGATAATTGTTGCTGGCCAGGTTGATCACCTTGCGCCCATCGTAATGGCACACCGGCGCCTGCTGATCGTCCAGAATGCGCAGCTTGAAATACGTCCCCTTGGCGCGCAGCTCGTCGAGTGCGGCGGTTAGATGGGCAAGCTGGGGTCTGGCAGGGGGCTGGCTCATGACGTTCTCCTCAAACAATCAAGGATAACGCAGCGCGGCAGGCCTTGCTGCTGCATGGAGGCACACACCGAATGCACTTCCCGCTCCGAATCGAAGCGGCGAGGGATGGATGATTGGCTATAAAACAAAATCATTGATCGGCGCGGCGCACGCATAATGCGCGATCGAAGTTGGCCCCGCGCTTATCCAGTTGAACCACATGCCTTTTTGCTTCGCCCTGGCCGCGGAACACGAAACTGCGCATGAACTGAGGACGGTCCCCGCGGGTGCTGCTCCACACCACGCTGGAAGTGAGTCGAATTCCGCCTTTGATCCGGCAGGACATGTAGCCATTAGCGCCGCAGACAACACCGGCGTTGGGATTGTAGATCTTCATCAGTTCATCAATGGTCGGCAACCGCCAGTCCGCGTATCCTCCGAGATGCAGGTTTTGGCAATATTCCACCGCCGGCTGCCATCTCAGGGCGAAGCCGTTGTCTCTCCTGGTCCACATCAACTCCGTTGCCGGGTCAGTCCACACCCCGCTGCCAGTATCCAGCTGCGCACCCCGCGCGCTCTCCCGTTGTTCTCTATCCCATTCATCACGCACAGCTTTGTCATGCGCTTCCTGCTCGGCCTTTGCCTGAGCCTCTTGCGAGGCTTTGTCTCTTGCTTCTATAAACGCCTTATCCCGTGCCTGCTGCTCGGCCTTTGCCTGAGCTTCTTGCGCGGCTTTGTCTCTTGCTTCCTGCTCGGCCTTTGCCTTAGCCTCCTGCTCGGCCTTGTCACGCGCCTCTTGCTCGGTTTTGGCTTGTGCCTCTTGGTCGGCCTTGTCTTTTGCCTCTTGCTCGGCCTTGAGGCGGGCGTCACGCACGGCTTGCAGCGCGAAGGCCTGGCTGGTCAGCCCGGCGGCTTTTACGGAAATCTCGTATTCCGCCTTGTCCAGGGTGTCATCGGTCTCGGCGGCCACGGTGTGCTGGCCGGCTGTAACCTTCGTCTTCACCGAAGCTCCGGCGTCGATGTGGCCTTTCGCCGTGCCGTCCAGTGTCCAGTTGCAGGCCAGGTCGCAGCTCACCTGTAACATCGGCGCGGCCGGCTTGGCTGGCGGCGTCTTCGGCCGCAGAATCGGCCCCTCATCCTCTTGCGCGAGCGCCATCCCCGCGCCCAGCACTAACACCGCAATCGCCATCGCCATGATGATCTGTTTCTTTGCGATCATGCCACCCTCCAGAATCAACTCGCAACATGCGCATCAGAATTCACATAAACCCGCTCTCCAACAGAAAAGTTGTGGGGAAAAAAGAAAAGTCCAGTGCTCTCGATTCATTATTCCGCGTGGCGCACGCAAAGAACGCGGTCCAGACCGCTGCCGACCAGGGGAGAAGAGTATCGCTCTCCATTGGCGAACAGGAAGAGCCACGCCTCCCACGTCGTATTTCCCTGGGTGTTACTCCATTGCCAGCCGGTCAATTGCAGCTTGCCCTTCACGTGCCATGTAGTCGGGCTGCCGCTGCCCATTTGTCCCGCGATGTTGGCCTTTGGGTCGTAGATGTCGCTCAACTCGTCGATTGCCGGCAAGCGCCAGTCGGAGTAACCGGCCAGGCGCAGATTCCGGCAATAATTCTTTGCTTTCTGCCAGTTCACATCGCTGCCGTTATCCTTCTTAGTCCACATCAACCGGGTAGCGGGGTCAGTCCATACCTTATCTGCATCCTCTAGCGCGGCCTTTTCGCGTGCCTCCTGCGCGGCCTTGTTCCTGGCCTCTTGTGCGGCCTTATCTCTCGCCTCCTGTGCCGCCTTGTCTTGTGCCTGCTGCACGGCCTTGATCCGCGCGTCGCGCACCGGCTGTAGCTCGATGTTCACCACCGTCTGTTCGCCCGATTTGACTTCGCAGAGTTGCTGAACCTGGTCTGTACCGTCCTCGGTCGCTGCAGCCACCATGTGCTGGCCGGCTTCCACCTTCGCCTTGGCCGAGCCACCGGCCTCAATCCGTCCTTTTGCTTCTCCGTCCAGTTTCCAATTGCAGGCCAGGTCGCAGATCACAAGCAGCGTGGTACTCGCTGCCGCTGGCTTGACCGGCTTGGGCTGTGGCTTCGGGCGCAGAATCGGCCCCTCATCCTGTTGCGCCAGAGCCGGCATGGCCGCCACCATCAAGGCCGCCGCCATCGCCCAAACCACTGTTGTTTTTCCGCGCATCTCTTCTTCCTGGGGCGTCTAGTCCGCCCGGGTTTCATTGCTGGGGGTCCGGTTGTCGCTGATAAGTCAGACGGATTCTTCCACTCCACGGTCTATAGCGGTTCCACAATTGATGTACCCCGATACCACTGCCCTCAAGTGGCATTTTCCTCATCCGTGGTCCCCAGTGACAGGTCTTCGTCGCTGGGGTGGAAGTAAATGCCACCCTGTACGATACCAGAAAAGGCACGTAGATTGTGGAACCGCTCTAGTGTGCGCCGTGCAACAGTCCGCAAGCCTCGGCCACCTTGCCGTCACAGGCTTCCTGGTAATTCTCGCGCGCTTTCTGTTTGTCCGGCGGGCCGCCGAGACCTTGGGCATAGAGATCGCCCAGGTATTTGCAGGCATCATATAATTTGCCGTCGCAAGCCATATTGAAGTATTTGCGTGCCTCGGCGTACCTGTGGTCGTTCTGGTCCAAGGTGCCTAGGCCAGTGCAACCACGCAGGTGTCCTCCATCGCATGATTTCTGGTAAATCTTGCGCGCTGTCTCTGTGTCCGGCGGGATGCCGAGGCCGTTCGCATAGATGTAGCCGAGATAGTTGCAGGCATTCAACTCGCCGCCATCGCAGGCCTGAGTGAGAAGCGGGCGCGCCTTATCGTATTGCTCGCTATCGAAGGCGGCTTTGCCTTGGTCGTAAGCGCTGGGTTCCGGCGGTTTGGCCGCGAGCGGCTTTGCGCTGGCCCATATATATATACCGCTGACTTCAGAGCTGGGCGCGCGGCCCACAGCTGTGGCTATGGCGCGAATCTTGCTGCCGCTGGACAGCCCTGTGATGGGCTGCGCGTAGACCGGCGACGCCTCCGTAGGCGTGCTACCGTCCACTGTGTAGTGGATGACGGCAAATAAAGATGTGTCGGAGATCGCCACCGGTAGTGCATCGGCATAAGTGCCTTCGCCCGGCGTGAGTACCGGGGCATTCGTTATCAGTATGAGTGGCAAATACGTCATGCCGGCCCAGACTCCCAGGCAGATTCCAGTCAGAATCGCCGCAATCACCCACACCGAGCCTCCCGAGCGTTTCGACTCGGGCTTTGGCATCGGGACAGGCGCGGGAATGGGTGGAACTTCTGGCAGGGTTTTGGGTCTGGGTGCGGGCGGTGGGGCAGACAGCGCCTCCAGCGCCGCTGTTGCCGAGGGGAAGCGATGCTCACGCTCCCGGGCCATCAGGCGCATGACAATGGCTTCCAAGCCGGGATGCTCCCAGGCCAGCTCCGGCCGCAGCAATTCGAGCGATGGGGGTGTTCCCTGCAAGTGCTGATACATCCAGCCTTCCGCATTCTCGGCATGGAAGGGGGTTCGCCCGGTGAGCATCTCATAAAGCACCCCGCCCAGGGCATAGAGGTCGGTGCGGCCGTCCAGCTCGGCGGCGGGCGTGCCCCGCCACTGCTCTGGCGCAGCGTACTCTGGGGTCAGCAACAGCCCGCGAGTGTTACTGAGGTTGGTGATGCCTTCGGTCATGGTGGCGATGCCGAAATCCAGCACCTTGGGCAGATCGCTGCCATCGGGCTGCACTCCCAGCAGGATGTTCTCCGGCTTGACGTCGCGATGGATGGCGCCCCGGGCGTGGGCCGCGGCCAGCCCAGCGGCTATGCCACGTGCGATGTGCAGGGCGCGCCGGATCGGCAGGCCGCGGAGAGCCTCCTCAAGCACAGAGCGCAGGCTCGGCCCGTTCACATATTCCATGGCGATAAACAGGCTGCCGTCTTCGTCCTGGTCCAGGTCGGCCACCTCCACGATATTGGGATCGCGCAACTGGTAGGCGGCTCGCGCCTCCCGGCGGAAGCGCTTGATGAACTTGGGGTTGCGGCTCAACTCGGTGGCCAGGAATTTGAGCGCCAGTTGCCCTCCAAGCATCAGGTGCTCGCCCAGGTAGACAACGCCCATCCCGCCCGCGCCCAGCTTGCGCACGATGCGGTACTTGCCGCGCACGATATGGCCCGGCTCCAGCTCCCGCAACTCAATCAGAACCGCCCCGTCCGTGGGGCAGGTCGCGTGCTGGTCCGGATACGGCGTATCACATACAGGACAAGTCTTCATGTCGCGCTCTCGCCAGGCTCAGAACCCTGCGTTCGAGAGGAGATTCGATGGCGAAAGCATACCACTGTTGCCATTCTTCGTGGCTCGATAGCTCTCTCTCCGTTTATCGGTGGGAGACTTCCGTCCTTCACTTCCCATTCTTGTCATGCCGCGTCTAACCATTGCAAGGGCAGCCCCAGGCTATTATTTTGCTTTTCGGTGCAGATAGCTTTGTGCCGGTTGGCTCCGGTCCGCCCCCGCCGGATACAATAGGTTCTGGGCTGCGGCAGGCGGGCGGCACTCGATTTTTATCTTTGGAGCAGGTGCAAGTGAGAGGCATAAACTTCCGCGGTTCGCGGCTTGTGTTGATTGCAGGATTGGTGATCGCGCTGGTCGCGCCCCAGCTGGCGTATGCCACTGGCGTATCTACGACAACGACGCTGACCGCCGGCACACTGAGCGGATGCGTGCAGCCTCTTACGGTCAGCGTGGCTGCCAGCGGAACCCCGGTCACCTCCGGCACCGTGAACATCAATGACGAATTTAATGGCAATCCTGTTCAACTAGCCACGGTGGCCCTCAGTTCCTCGGGCTCAGCCAGCCCCTCGGTTGCCTTGGCGGCTGGCAGCCATAGCCTCACCGCGACCTTTACTGGAATCGCCGGTTATGCGGCTTCGACCTCATCAGCGGTTCTCGTCAGCGTTTCCACGGAGTGCGAGTTCACCGTTGGTGTCTCCAATTTCTCGCCGTCCTCGTCTGCCGCCAATACCCTCACCCTCACGGCCGGCCAGTCAGGCTTCTTCACCATTACAGTCGTCCCCTCGGTGGAGTTCACCTCCTCGTTGACGGCCCCGATGTTTGTCACGCTCTCCTGCTCTGGCCTGCCTGACGGGGCTGCCTGCAGCGCTACTCCGGAAAATCTGGAAATTCTCTCCACCACCCCTGAAAGCTGTCCCAGCGGTTCACCCGCCTCCGCCTGTCCACCCACCAGTAACATGGTGATTCAGACTTACGCGGCTTCCACAGTTCAGGCCATGCCCCCAGCCACTCGGGGCCATCGGTCCAATCCAATCGCCTGGGCGTTTCTGCTGCCTGGAACTCTAGGTCTGGGACTGGCATTTGGCGTGCGTCGCCACAAATGGCTTGCCCGCTTCTCGCTAGTGATCCTTGTCGGTCTAGTCACTGTGCTGGGCGCAACCGGCTGTAATCCGCGCTACAACTACGAGCATCACGGGCCGCCCACCAACCCCGCGACCCCGCCTGGAACCTACAACATCACCGTCACCGCGCAGTCCAGCAACGGCGTTACCGCCATCACCCACTCCACCACCTTTGTGCTGGTTGTGAATTAGTGCGACAGTAGTATTTGCTCGAGAGATTCCGCGCAACAGTTTGAGCAAAAAAATGACCTGCAACGCCTTGAAGCTGCAGGTCATTCTTATTTGTCCCAAAATTGGCTGCACACCTTCGCAGTGAGCCGTCTATCGTAGCATCTCTTTGAACACTACTCCCTGTCTTTCTCAACCCACCGCGGGCAAGCCTGCCAGCGCCATCGCAATCTCCTCGGCCGGATACTCGTAGTTCTCCAGCTTCCCGGCCTGATATGCGATATACGATTGCATGTCGAAGTGCCCATGTCCGCTGAGATTGAAGAGAATCGTCTTCTGTTTGCCTTCTTTCTTGGCGCGCAGGGCCTCGGTGATCGCCACGGCGATGGCATGGTTGGCCTCCGGTGCAGGCATGATTCCCTCGGAGCGGGCAAACTGAATCCCGGCGGCGAAGGCATCTAACTGCTGCACGGTTGTGGCTTCGGCCAATCCCAGGTCCATCACGTGCGACACAAGCGGCGCCATGCCGTGGTAACGCAACCCTCCCGCATGAATTCCCGGAGGCACGAAGGTGCTTCCCAGCGTGTGCATCTTCACCAGTGGCGTCAGGTGGCCGGTGTCTCCAAAATCATAAGTAAATCTGCCCTTGGTCAGACTGGGGCAGGCTGCCGGTTCCACTGCCACCACGCGCGCCTTGCATTGGCCTTTGATTTTGCGGCCCACATACGGCATCACCAGCCCGGCAAAGTTCGATCCGCCACCCGTGCAGCCGATAATCACATCCGGCTCATCGTCCGCCAGGGCCATCTGCTCGATTGCTTCCAGGCCGATCACCGTCTGGTGCAGCAGCACATGATTCAACACGCTGCCCAGCGAGTATTTGGTGTTCGGGTCCTTGGCAGCCACTTCCACGGCCTCTGAAATGGCAATCCCCAGCGAACCATTCGAATCCGGATGCGCCGCCAAAATCGCCCGTCCCGACTCCGTCTCATTGCTTGGGCTGGCGCTCACCGAAGCTCCAAAGGCTTCCATCAGGGCGCGGCGATACGGCTTCTGGTCATAGCTCACCCGCACCATATAGACCTTGCAATCCAGCCCGAAGAAGGCGCAAGCCATGGCCAAAGCCGAGCCCCATTGGCCGGCTCCCGTCTCCGTAGAAAGGTGCTTGGTGCCTTCCTTCTTGTTGTAATAAGCCTGCGCCAGGGCGGTGTTGAGCTTGTGCGAACCCGCCGGGCTCACGCCCTCATATTTGTAGTAAATCCGCGCAGGCGTATCCAGCGCCTTCTCCAGGCGGCGCGCCCGGAAAAGCGGCGAGGGGCGCCACTGCGCATACAGTTGACGCACTTCGTCGGGAATCTCAATCTCCCGCTCCTGGCTCACCTCTTGCATGATCAGGGCCATCGGAAACAGCGGCGCCAGGTCGTCAGGACCAATAGGCTTCAGCGTTCCGGGGTGCAGCGGCGGCGCCATCGGCTTGGGCAGATCGGCGGCAATGTTGTACCACGCAAGGGGAATGCGGCTTTGCGGAAGGTTGTATTGAATTGTGTCCATGCGCAAATTCTACCAGCAGCAAAGCCTGAGAGTGAATGCCTGCGGCCTATTTAGCTATTCGATGTGTTTATTGCGGCGCGCGCCTCTCCGGGGGCTGCACCCGCGCTGCGATCAACTGGCCCGTCCACGAACCGCCATTCAGCGTGATGCCGCCCATCACCTTGCCGTTGTCGGAGATGGCCAGACGGTACTGGTCTATGCCTTTCTGGTGCGTCGGGTCGTCGATTTCGTAGCCGTTCAGCACCAGCAGCCCGTCGCCCTTCATCTCACCCTTCACCATCTCCGTGAACGTCGTGCCGATAGTCTCCGGGGTCGTATTCGAACCCGCCTTGCGCAGTGTCCACACGATCTTTCCCCGGATGCCGCCCTCGCTAATCACCGCGCAGGTCTTGCAACTGGACCCCGTCTCCAGCGTGATCTCCGCCGTAAAAACCTTCCCCTCCGGATTAGTCCAGATGCCGCGCCACTCTCCCGTTACGCTTCCCGTCTGAGCCGGGCAAGCCAATCCGCCCACCAACATCAAACCCGCCAGAACAATCCGCTTCCTCATCTCTCTCCTTCCAGATCCGGCCATCAGGTGCCCCGCATCCTGAGACAGTTATTTCTTGCTGACAATCTCCGCCGCGCGGCCATAGGAGCCCAGGTTATACGCGTTCGTGTAGCCCAGCGCGTTCAATTTCTTCTTGGCCACCCCGCTGCGCATCCCGCTCTGGCAGTGCAGCAAGAGCACCTGGCTCTTATCCCTCACCCGGCGGGGCAGCGCTGTTTCAATCTGGTCCAACGGAAGGTTAATCGCGCTCGGCAGGTGGCCGGAGTTGAATTCTGAAGGTGTCCGCACGTCAATCACCAAAGCTCCGCTCTTCAGGTGAGCCAGCGCCTCTTTGGCGGAGATTTGGCCGGTTCGTTTCAACAGGAAAAAGGCCAAAAATATGGCCAGAATGATGCAGATAGCTATCCAGTTCATGCTTTCAAGCTTACTGCCTTCGGCATGTTCTCGCACCGGCCTGCGGGGAGGGAAATCCCCGCAATTCTGCCCATGTCCTTCTGACAGCAGCCGGAAGCAGTACGGAACAAGTAATTCATCGGTCCGTTATACTGGAGCAGTTTCAGAAGGCGAATGTGTCTTTGCAGGAGATGGAACGATATAGGGTCCCTCGTTCCTCAGCTAGCCCTTATGGAGGCGCAATGAGCATCGGTTCTTTCTTTGGCCGCATCATGGCGGCAGTATGGGCCGGATTCCTGGGCCTGATGATCATCTTCTTTGGCGCGGGCGTTTGGTCAGCTCTGGTAGCAGCAAATCTCAGCACCACACCGTCAGTCCCCTGGGCGGTTCCAGTCATGGCTCTTGTGTTGTGGCTCATGTGGCAGTATCTGGGAGGCAAAGGCTGGCCGCGTAGTACCTCGCAAGCGCGCCGCCTCTGTATGCGAGCCAACATGGTGCCCGCTCAGGTCTTCGGCTGGGCGGCGCTGGCTGGCACGCTTTCGGTTGTAGCATTTGCCGGGCTCTGGATTGTGATTTTTCAGCTCGTCAAGATGCCGGGAAACGCCCTTCCTGATCTTTCCCGCTACTCTGTATTTACCGTAGTGTCCATGATTCTGATGGGCTCGGTGGCTGCTCCTCTCACCGAAGAGCCTGCCTTCCGTGGCTACTGCCAGGTCATTCTGGAACGCAGCTTCCGGGGCCCGGTAGCAGTTCTGATCTCATCCGCCCTGTTCGCACTGGCGCACGGTCCTACGCAGGGCTTCCTGTGGCCCAAGCTGCTGTTCTACTTTCTTGTAGGCGTCGTCTTTGGTGCGACCGCTTACCTTACAAATTCCATCCTGCCGGCCATCCCCGGGCATGTGATTGGGCTTCTGATCTTCTTCACGCTGGTGTGGCCGCACGATGCCGCACGGCGCCTGGTGTGGGAGGGCGTGCCGGATACGTGGTTTTGGCTGCATACGGCGCAAATAATCATTTTTACCGTCTTCGCTCTTTGGGCATTTATGCGGCTTGGGAAAGTATGCACAGCGCAAAAGGAGCGGATGGAGCAGCCGTAGCCCCGCTGATTTTGTAGGGGGAAAAAAGATGCTGGTAGCCGCGAATGGGGCATGAAATGACACTCTCGCCAGTGGACGACGGCATCTTTATCCACGTCTGGCACAGGAGTCCGTAAGGTTGGATGATCATGCCCGACCATCCAGGCGAACACGCGCGAATCTGGCAGAACGTATTACGAATGTGATTTCGACGTAAATCCACCGTAGGTCAAGTAGATGCCAATAATGAGTGACGGAGCCATGCACACATAGAAAAGATGTGGATGGCGGAGCGCCTTCAGAAGGTATTCCGCTCCAATATATGGCAGCAGGTACAGGAAGAACAGGCCCTTGATCAGCGCTATCCAGCCGACGAGGGTAACAACCACCGTAAGCGCATTGCCTGACCAGATATTGTGCGCCAGAACCATCGCCAGCCCAACGCTCAGCGTGATGATGCCCAGAACCAGATCCAAAGACGGGCTGTGAAGAAGTCCTGCCAGCGAATCCAGCGTGGCTTGTCTGTGAATGACCATGGATGGCACAAACAGAATACAGAACAGGCCGATCAACCTGCTCAGGAAGATAGTGCGTGACGACATGATGCCCTCCTTGCGAACCGAAGCGTTGTATGCCGGGAAAGAGTGACCTACAAACACAGTTATTTTGTCTCGACCGGCCCGCGAACATATTTATACACCCCAGGAAGATTCACCGTGCATTAAAGTGTAGTTAACGTTGGCCGGTGACGGAACTTTGTCCTGCACCCGGTCAGCGCAACGAAACGCTCTCCTGTACACTGGTGTCGCTATGAGTTGCATCTTTTGTAAAATCGTTGACGGAAGCATTCCCTCCACGGCGGTCTACGAGGACGAGCTGTGCTACGCCTTCGCCGACCTCCACCCTCAGGCGCCCGTCCATGTACTGTTGGCGCCGCGCGAACACATCACCTCGATGGACGATACCGATCAAACGGATGGCAAGCTGCTCGGCCACCTGCTGTGGGCCGCCACCGAGGTTGCCCGCAACAAGGGCCTGGCCAAGGGCTACCGCCTGGTGGTCAACACCGGCCCCGACGGCGGCCAGACCGTCGATCATCTCCATGTCCACCTGCTCGGCGGCCGCCCTCTCACCTGGCCTCCGGGCTAGTTTCTTCTTATATGTCCGGGGTCCCCAGCGAGCGATTTTTGTTCGCTGGGGTGGAAAAAAGGGCGCTCCCTTAGGAAGCACCCTATTGGCTTACCCTCTTCATGTCCTTCCAGCCGCGGTTCTTGCTTTCAGCGATCGCCATTCAAAGGAACAAAGCAGCAGCGTAATGGCGAGGTAGACCCCCTGAGCAAACCAAAATGCTCCCCAGTTCATTGGGCAAGGCTCGAGTCTGTGCTGGCACGCGATATACCAGTAAAAAGCCATGATATTTCTTGGACCGCCGTCAATGTACTTTGCGATTGTATAGCCGATGAAGATTGCCCAGTAGAAAAGCAGGAAGAAGAGAAGGCAGCGTCGAAGAATCAGCAGAATATCTCTGAAAAATCGCATGGTCGTCTTGACAATCACTCAATCAACAACTCTACTCCCTCTACTCCCTATTCCCTGTCTTTCTAAACCGGTTGGGCCTCGTACTCTTCTTCCTCTTCCATCCCATAGCGGCGCAGCAGGCTGGGCAAGCTCTGCGAAAATGCCGACCGCGGCATCACTGTGTCGCATCCTGCCTCAATGGCTTTGGCCTTCAGTTCGCCCTGCAAGTGGTTCAGAAAGCCGATGATTGACGTCGCCTTCTTCAGCTTGGCCTTGAACTTGGGAATCAGCGAAATGGGCTTGGCGTTCACATTGTTCAGGTCGAAGACCAGCAGCTTGGGCCGCTCATTTTCCGGCAACTCGGTCAGTTTGGCCACCAGCGCATCCTTGTCGTTGCCCTTCACAATCTCCACCTTCACGCCTAGCTTGCGGGCAGTCTCCTGAATCTTGGCCTGGAAGAACAAATCCTCGATGAAGCAATAGATGCGTGGGGGCGCATCCTCGCGCACTGCAACCATGGGCTGAGGTTCGTATATGTCCGGATAATAGCCGCCGTTGTGGCCGTTGCCCCCAATCGGGATAGTCGAGGGAGGTCCGTCGGCAATGTTGCCGTTCACCAGGCGATAGCTGTGGTCCATCGGGCCTACAAACACCCTGGGTCCCTTCTGCCTGGCCTTACGCTTGCCCTGCGGCGGGGATGAAATGCTGTTGCCCGGCTGTGCCGCTGCCGCGCCCTTCTGGTGGAACTTCTTCTTCTTTTTCCGTTCCTGATGCGGGTGCCCGCTCTGGTGTGAAGAGGCCGGCTTGTGCTGTGCCGGCGGCCGCTGAATCTGCGCCGGGATCTCTGCCTGAGGCTGTTGCGCCTGTTGTGCCTGCTGTGCCGGGACCGTGCCTGCCTGGCGGCTCTTGTTCTTGCGACGGCGGCGCCGTCGCCGATGTCCCTGCGATTGTCCCTGCTCGTTGGCCGGAACCGGCCCCAATTCATTTTGGGGATCCGTAAATTCTGTCATCATGCGTTAGTTTCCTGTTGTATTGCTAGATGTCTTCCGTAGCCGGGTTTCGGGCAATCTACTGGAATGCCTGGACGCTTCAAGCACTTTCACAGATGCTGATTAATTCGTTCCTCGTCCGTCACCTTGCCACCCCAGCGACGAAGACCTGCCGATACTACCCTGGGAAGCAAAGACCGCTTCTTGGGAACACCGGTCTGCTGGCGTTGCCGATTCAGCCTCTGCGTACTAAATTGATGACCTCTGTGAAATGCTTTTTGCCCGCCGCGCACACCGAAGCCTGAATGTACTGCTCCATCCGGTTGTCATATTCGTGCCGGTGCGGTCAGCGTTCTTCTCAGGTGTTGCCCTTCCTATGAAACTCCCACCTGCAGATTCCAATAAAATGGCTTGTCCGGCGAAGTTCCCTTGCTCGCGGCGAGCTTGCTCTGCCCTTTCGGGTGGCTCACGTCAGCCGCTTGATAGGCAACTCTCATACTACAGGGAACTCTTGCGGCTGGCAAGCAATCTCCGCGTTCCCCGTTTCCAGTCTGGTGATCAAAAGTACTCCAAACGCAAGAAACGCCACTCCCTATTGAGTGGCGTCTCATAATCCTGAGTTGTCACTGGCCTCCAAATGATATGTAGACGGCGAATTATCCGCCGTACCCTCTGCAGGCTTTCCCGGCCGGTTTGCCTCTGTTGAGGTCCGCTTTCATGGCGGATGCTCGTTCCGGGTCTCTGCTCTTCTATGGGCTGGTCAAAATTCTCCCAGCGCCTGTACATCACTGGCACCCTACTATTAGCAATTATGGTTCCATTCAGATATCTCTTTTATTTCAACAACTTACGGTAACAATAATAGGAAATTATCTCGATTTTGGATATATTTTTAGGAGTTTTCTCCTAAAAACCATAGAGGCGCGCTCATTGCTGGCAATGAGGACAGTAATGAGTCCCCCGTCCAGCTACCAAAATGCGCCGGATCGGTGTCTGGCAACGGCGGCAGGGAAGCCCCGTGCGCTGGTAGACGCAATGTTCCAATTGGAAAAAACCACGCATTCCGTCGGCGTCCACGTAATCGCTCACCGATGAACCGCCCAGCCGGATGGCGTGCTTCAAAACCTTGCGCAAGGCCAGCCGCAGCTCTTCCAATGCCGTCTTCGTCAGTCGCCCGCTCTGTCGGCGTGGCCTTATTCCAGCGTGAAACAGGCTCTCGTCGGCGTAGATGTTGCCCACTCCGGAGAGCAGCTTCTGGTTGAGCAGCGCTGCCTTGATGGCCAGCTTGCGCCCGCGAAAAAGCCGGGCAAACTCCTCGGCTGTCACCTTCAGTGGATCGGCGCCCGGAGCGCAAAAGCCGGCCTTGGCGCCCAGGTCGCGATACTCCAGCCTCCCAAAGCGTCGCGGGTCCACAAAGCGCAGTTCCCGGCCGCTGGTCAGGCTCAGCCGCGCATGAGTATGAGGAGCAACCGGAGCCTCCGGGGTGGTCACCAGCAATCTCCCCGTCATGCCCAGATGCACAATCCATTGTGCGCTTGGAATTCCACCGTCCTCAACCAAAGGGCTGCTGCATGCAATGCCCAAAAGGCTGCCGTCCGCAGGACGCCCCAGCTCGCAGACAATGTGCTTTCCCGTGCGATGAACGGCCAGAATCGAGCGTCCTTCCAGTCCCCTGGCCTGGCGCGCCGCAGGCGTTTTGAAGGGCTGCGGATGCCGGCTGAACCAAACCTCGACGATGCGGTCGCCGCGCACACGCTCGTTTACTCCGCGGGCGATCGTCTCCACCTCAGGCAGCTCAGGCATCGATTAATTGTAAAGGAGTCTCTCTTCCGGCCAGTGACTACTCTCCCGTCCGCTGTTACCTGTGCACACTGGGTTGGCGTATCCGGCTGACTTCGGAACTCACCATCTTCCATTTGCCCTGCGCATCGCGCACATAAACGTGAGTGTAGCGAAAGTCCCCAAGGGCCTCTCCTCCGGCGTTGGTTCCGGTTAAGTGGGCAAACGATGTGACCAGCGCCGTGGTTCCGTAGAAGCGCACCCTGCTGTCGGAAAGTACAAGATCCGTGAAATGCCTTTGCCTGTTGCGCAGCCAGGTCAGGGCATCCTCTTTGGTTTGCAGCGTTCCGTTGGCGCTGATGCCGATGTAGTCGTCCGCCAGCAGTTTGTCCATGATGGCGGCGTCCCCCGTCAGCACGGCATTCCGCCACGATTCTTCCAGTTGGTCAATCTCGCGCCGGCTCTCGTGCTTTTCTCCCCGGGGCAATCCTCCATGCTGAGGTGCGGCAAAAAGCGCCGGCGCGAAAGTGCTCAGCGCCAGCAATAACACATGGGCGTACAGTCGCTGGTGGCGGAAGTGCGTGGAGACGCGTTGCGGGGCAGCGAGCATACTCGACACGGATACTATCTCCGAAATGCTGCGCTGGTCAATCAATTTCCGGCAGAAACGCCTCAACCCCAATTCCTTGGGGATGAACTGCCGATTTTCCGCCTGGATTTCCACCGTTTTGGACCGGGACGAAACCTCAAACCAGGGCTAACAGGTTTTCGACACTACGCTCCCGCATCTTCTGAAAGAGCCCGCAAACGGCATGGTTCTTGAAGTGCTCCGACGCGCGATGCGCCTCCAGGGCCTTGGCGTCCTGGTACTGTTCATAGATCAGCACTGTGTCCGGATCGCCCTCCAAATGGTGTGGAATGTAACTGATGCATCCCGGCTCCTGGCGCGAGGCCGCGGCCAGCAGGCACAGTGATTCGGCAACTTCGGCCCGGTCTTCCGGGGCAAACTTAAGCCGTACGGTAAAGCTGATCATCAGAGCTGTTTCCTTCCGCACCTTCCAGAAATCGTCATCCAGACGGTCCTCGAACTCCCTGGGGACGCTCCTCCAGATTATGCGTGAATTTCTCCCAAAGTCGCGGCAAATTCCGGCAGAAGTATCGTCTGGTCCCGATCCGGGCCGGTCGATATCATTCCGATTCTGGCTCCGCTCTCTCGTTCCTGAAAACGCAGATACTCGCGTGCTGCCGGGGGCAGTTTGTCGAACTCCTTGATCCCCTCCGTCGAGCTCCGCCAGCCCTTCATCCTGGTATAGACCGGCTTGATCCGCTCCAGGCCCAGCACGTCGGCAGGAATCTCATCGCTTACCTTGCCCTCGAACTCGTAGCCCACGCAGATGGGAATCTCCTCCAGCTCGTCCAGAACGTCCATCTTGGTCACCACCAGCCACTCGGCGCCGTTTACCTGGTTGGAGTAGCGCAGCAGCGGAATGTCAAGCCAGCCGCACCGCCTCGGCCGTCCCGTCACCGCGCCATATTCGTTGCCGCGTGCTCTCAGCTGGTCGCCCACAGCGTCTTTGATTTCTGTTGGGAACGGTCCCTCGCCTACGCGCGTCGCGTAAGCCTTGGTCACCGAAATCACCGTGCCGATGTTCGTCGGTCCTACGCCGGTTCCCGTAGCCGCTCCGCCCGCTGTTGCTGAAGACGAGGTCACAAACGGATAGGTTCCATGGTCGATGTCCAGCATCGTTCCCTGTGCTCCCTCGAACATCACGCTGCCGCCCTCGGCCAGTATCCTGTTCAGCAGGCGGGCCGTATCCGTCACAAACGGGCGCACTTGCTCCGCCGCCGCGGCATACTCCTCGTAGATCTGAGCCGTATTTAGCGGACTTGCACCGAACAGCGCTTTCACGATCGCATTCTTCTCTGCGCAGGCCGACTCGATGTGCGCCTTCAGGATCTCCGGCCTCAGCAGGTCAACAACCCGCAACCCGCTGCGCGCCATCTTGTCCTCGTACGTCGGCCCGATGCCCCGGCTGGTCGTCCCAATCTTCTTCCGTCCCGGCGCGTTTTCCGCAGCCAGCTCAATCATCCGGTGATAGGGCAAAATCACCTGCGCCCGGTTCGATACAAAAAGACGCTCGTCCACGGCCACGCCCAGCCCGCGCAGTTTGGCAACTTCCTGCAAAAACGCGATCGGGTCCAGCACCACGCCGTTGCCAATCACCCCCCGGCAACCAGGCCGCAGCACTCCGCAGGGAATGAGCTGCAGGATGAACTTCTGCTCGCCGATAATGACCGTGTGTCCGGCGTTATGTCCGCCTGCGTAGCGCGCCACAGCCGTAAACCGCTCGCTCAACACGTCCACGATCTTTCCCTTGCCCTCGTCGCCCCATTGGGCGCCCAACACTACCGCTGTCTTTGCTCGCATGTCATCCGTTCCCTGAAGTCTGTCGCTTGTGTCTGTCTTTTGTGTGAGATACCGCAGCCCATGCGGCCTTTTTGGATGGCGCGCGCATTTTCTGGGCAGCAAAACGAAGGCGCAGCCCACCACGCGGCGCCAGTCTTGATGATAAACCCCTAAGCAGATTTGCCGCGAACCCTGTTAACCAACCGCCCTCCTCGTCCGTTGTATCGGTAGAAGGCGCTCGTCAGCGCGCTTCGAGTGAGAGGGAAATCAAATGAATCATCGGAATCGCATCCTGCCCTGGGCTCTGCGCACCGTCGCCGTGCCAGTCCTGTTACTTGCCGTTCTTGCTGCCGCGCAAACCCGGCCTGCGGCGCCCGCCAAGCCTGCGGCCACGGCTCCCACCAACCAGGATCTCCAGAGAGAGGCCGACGCAATGGCCGCAACTCAGGAGCAACTCATCAAGCTGCTGCGCCTGAGTCCTACACTGACCAGCGTCGTGGCCCACGACCCTTCGCTACTCGCCAACCAGGAGTATGTGAGCCGCAACAACCCGCAGTTGGCGCAGTTTCTCGCCGCTCATCCCGAAGTCGTCCGCAATCCCGAGTACTATCTCTTTACCCACTTGGACGGGCAAGGCGGCCGGCGCGAGCAGGCTCTGCAACGCGCGGTCTGGCCGGAACTTCCGCAATCCGAGAACAATGCCAACAGCTACAACCCCAATTCCAGTCTTCGCATTGTCATGGACTTTTTAGGGCCCCTGCTGGGTGTTTCGGTCTTCCTCGGCGCGCTCATCTGGCTAATCCGCTCCGTCATGGAGAACCGCCGCTGGAACCGCATCTTCAAGCTGCAAAGCGAGGTCCACGGCAAACTGATCGACAAGTTCAGCTCCAGCCAGGAACTGGCGGCCTACATGGAAACCGAGGCCGGCAGGCGCTTCCTTGAAGCTGCGCCCATTCCGGTCGGCTTTGAGCAGGAGCAGCGCGTGCCCAACGCATTGGCCCGCGTGCTCACCCCGCTCCAGATCGGCATTGTGCTGGTCCTGCTGGGTTTGGGCTGTTACCTTCTTCGGTTTGCCAGTACAGATATGAAAATTCCCATGCTGGTTCTTGGAACGCTCGCCCTGATGCCCGGCCTGGGATTTATCATCTCCGCAGGCGTGACCTGGGTGCTGGCTGGCCGTCTCGGCCTGATGCCGGAGAAACCCAAAGCCCCCGTCGACTCAAAGGAACAGTAGTGAGCCGGAGGGCCGGCCATCCCGATGAAAGAACCTTTGCCGATGCACAGGGAATCCGTCCTTCCGAGCGTATTAGCCGGCGACGCGCCGCAGGTAGCAGAATCGCCTATGGATAGCGACGCCTTCGCCGGCTTCTACGAGCGATCTGCGCGGCCTCTCTGGGCTTACCTGGCACGGGTCTCGGCTGATCCCGCGCTGGCCGACGACCTGATGCAGGAGAGCTTCGTCCGCTTCCTCTGTGCGTCGCTGCCTGAAGAAGGCGAAGTCGCCAGCCGGCGCTATCTCTTTCGCATCGCCACCAACCTGCTCCGCGACCACTGGCGGCGTCCTCGGCAAACCTCCATCGAGGAGATTCCCGAGGAGTTCTTCGCTGCCAGCCCCAGTTCCTCCTCTGCGGATTTGCTTGGCCCGGCGCTCGCCGCGATGCGTCCCCGTGAGCGGCAACTGCTTTGGCTCGCCCATGCCGAAGGCTATACCCACCGCGAGATCGCCCAGATTACCGGCCTGGCCGCGGCCAGCATTCGTATCCTGCTCTTTCGTGCGCGGCGCAGAATCGCCAGCCTGCTTCACGAGCAGAGTTTAACCTCCCGGAGACAGCCATGATGCTGAATTCTTGTTCCCGTGAAAAAGAAGTTGCTGACCTGCTCCGCCGTGGCCAGTGGCCTGTTGCCTGTGCGCCCGAACTGCGCACCCATGTCAGCGCCTGCCGATCCTGCGGCGACCTGGTATTGGTGACCGAATCCTTCCTGCGCGCGCGATCCGCGTCAGCCGGCACCGCCCGCATCGGCTCGTCCGGCGCGCTGTGGTGGCGAGCTCAACTCCGCCGCCGCAATGCAGCCGTCGAGCGCATCGGCAGGCCTATCCTCGGCGCGCAGATCTTTGCTCTGGCTGTCAATCTCTTCATCGTGGTGGCTTTCCTGTCGTACCAGGCGCGCAATGGCCTTGCGTGGCTTTCCTGGCTCGAACAACTCCCGCAGGCGTACAGCCTTCATCTCGAGAATCTTAGCCAGTCTTCGCTTCTCAATCCCGGCTGGAATCTCATGGTGCTGATTTCCGCCGCGGCCTCCCTGGCGCTGCTTGGCGGCGTGGCAATCTACCTGGCTTCGGAAAAACAATAATCCCACGCGGCGTGCCCAGTCTCACCGGTAAACTCACGTTCCGGCGCTTCACGCGCTCAGGTAACGTGTTTGTTTGGCCTATGTTGTAACTTCTGCTTGTATAACCTGCACACTTCGACTAACGTGGTATGCATCTCTTCCAGGCAGGTGATTTCCGTGACTTCTTGCTCGTTTCTTTCCCGTCGTGCGTTGTTGTGTTGCGCCGTACTCGCAGGGCTCTCCGCTCCGGTTTGCATTGCTCAGCAGACCGTTGAACCGTGGAAGTCACCTCACTTTTCCGTCGATCCCAAGGCCTTGTATGAAGCTGCATCGGCGGTGGCCGCGCCCGATGGCGCGTATGTGACCATACTCACTGACGAGGACAGCTATACCTTCGATGACGCAGGGCGCGTCGCGCATAACGTGCATGTTATTTATAAGGTCATCACTCAAAAAGGGGCCGAGGGATGGGACGCTATCTCGGTGGGCTGGGAGCCATGGCACGAGGCCCGGCCTACATTTCGTGTCCGCGTCATCGCGCCGGACTTCTCCGTCCATGAACTCGATCCCAAGACCATTACCGAGGTGCCTGCCCGCGGTGGCGACTACAAGATGTACAGCGACGGCAAGCGCGTCCACGCGCCCTTTCCGGCGATTGCTCCGGGGGTGGTGGTCGAGGAAGAGTACAACATGGTTGAGACCGAGCCCTTCTTCGCAGCGGGACGGACTGGCTGGAGCTGGTTTGGCCACGATCGAATTCCATCGGCGCATAACGTCGTTATCCTTGATGCGCCGGCCTCCCTCCCGCTGCGCTATGGCTCTCTGCTGCTGCCTGATCTGAAGCCGGTGCGAACCGAAGCCAACGGGCGGGTTACGCTCACCTTCGACCTGGGGCCCCAGGAAGCGGCTGAGCCGCGCGATCCATATCTTCCCCCGGATATAGCACACTATCCGGAGGTCAGGTTTTCCACCGGCGCATCGTGGCAGGCAATTGCCACCGACTATGGAAAGACTGTAGACGCCCGCGTCAACCTGGCGGCCGTGCAGTCGATTGTCGACAATCTGATCGCCGGCAAGAAGGCTGTGGCGGAGAAGGAAGCCGCGATCGTCGATTATCTCGACCGGGAGGTTCGCTATACGGGCATCGAGTTTGGCGAGGCGGCCATCGTTCCCCATGACCCGGCAGAAACCCTCAGCCGCAAGTATGGCGACTGCAAGGACAAGGCAACCTTGCTGGTGACCATGCTGCGCGCCGCCAAAATTCCTGCCTACGTGGCGCTGCTCAACGCCGGCTCGCGAATGGATATCCCCGCCGATCTCCCGGGAATGGGACTCTTTGACCACGCAATTGTCTACGTCCCAGGCAATCCCCGGCGAGGGGAGCCAGCGCTGTGGATCGATGCCACCGACCGCTATGCGCGGCTGGGACAGTTGCCGATTAACGATCAGGGCCGCTGGTCGCTGATTGCGCGTGCTGAAACTACCGAGCTGGTGAAGACGCCGGAATCCACCTCAAGAGACAATGTTCTGCTCGAGCACCGCGAAATCGCCCTCAGCGAGAACGGTCCGGCGAACGTGACGGAGAAAAGCAAGCCCCAGGGAATCTTTGAATCGAACTACCGCGGCACATTTGCAGACAAGCCCGACAAGGAGATGCGGGATAACCTCACAAACTATGTGAAAGGGCAATATATTGCCGAAAAGCTGGCTAGCGTCGATCGCACTGATCCAACCGACCTGTCGCGGCAGTTTGAGCTTACGCTCACCTGTGAGAAGGCCAAGCGCGGCTATACCGGGTTGGACGGCGCGCAAGCGGCCATTCGTCTCGACGCGCTCTTTCAGCGACTGCCAGACGAGCTGAGGCACAGGGAAGACACCGATCAAAAGAAGAAACAGGACGACAAGGAAAAGCCTAAAAAGCCGCGCACTGCCGACTGGTGGATGAACGAGCCGTCCAGCGTCGAATGGTTTTACAGGATTGAGCCGCCGGCTGGTTTTGTGCCCAAGGAACTTCCCCAGGACGCGACGATTCAGGTAGGTCCGGCTCTGCTGACTGAAAAGTTTTCCACCGAGAAGGACAACGTGGTTGCGGCTCACCTTATCTTCGATATGGTCAAGCGCCGCTACACCGTCGCCGAGGCAACCGAGTTGCGCAACAAAGTGGCTGAGCTCGTCGCCGGTCCGGCAATTCTGGTTAACTTCGAATCGCAGGGCGCCGCGCTTCTGCATCAAGGCAAGGTGGGTGAAGCGCTGGCCAGCTATCGCAGTCTGATTGCGCTGCACCCCAATGCCGCGGTCCATCACCTGCAACTCGCCAACGCGCTTCTGGAGGCCGGTATGGGAGAGGCGGCGCGCGCTGAAGCACGCCAGGCCGTCAAGCTCGATCCCACATCCGCGCTGGCCGAGCGTGTGTTGGCCTACATTCTGAAATTCGACCTGGTGGGCCGCAATCTGCGCGCCGGCAGCGATCTGCATGGCGCCGCCGAGGCCTTTCGAGCGGCCATCAAGCTGGACCCCGATGACCACGAATCACAAGCCAATCTGGCCATTTTGCTGGAGTATGACCCGGTAGGCCGGCGTTACGGCAGCCAATCGAAGATGAAGGATGCCGTCGCCGAGTACCGCAAGCTGGGGCAGGATCAGTTGACCGAACTGGGCCTTGCCAACAACCTTGCCTTTGCTCTCTTTTACAGCGGCGATCCGGACGGTGCGATCAAGCTCGCACAGACATTGAATCCGCAGCCCACCGCCCTGATCGCGGCCAGCGAGGCTGTCTTGCACGGCAGTAAAGTCGGCCTGGCGGAGGCCAACAAGCGCTCCAGCGACGATGCGTCCTACAAGGAAACTGCGCGCACCGCCGGCAGTATGCTGATGCGGATTCGCCAATACCCGTTGGCCGCTGATTTTCTGGAGGCTGGCGCCGGCGGCGACAATGCTGCTTGGGCCATGGGGATGGCCCGCACATTGCGCAACGCCCAGCGCCATGAGGATATCCGCTTTGCCAACACACCCACTGATCTGGCCAAGCACTATTTTCTGCTCACGCGTGATCCCGAACTGACCAAGGCCAAATTGTCCGCGATACTCAGCCGGAACGCTCGGGAAGTAATCGAAAACGAAGATCCGGAAAACCTGAAATCGATGTTGGAAGTCGGCAAACGATGGAACGAATGGTTGGCTCGCGATGATAGTTCATACGATAACGAAATCGATATCGACATGCAGCAAGCCGACCCCAAAGGCGAGGGTAATGATGCCGTCGGATACTGGGAGAAGCTCGGGATTCCGCAAGTTTCAAATACCAAGAAATTTATAGTCAAAGAGGACGGAACCTACAAGCTACTGGATACCGACGATTCCCCGAATTCGATAGCTTTGGAGATGCTGGACCGCATCAAGGCCGGGGATCTGAGCGGAGCCAAGACGCTGCTCGACTGGCTCCGTGAGGACATACACATCGAGGGTGGCGATGATCCACTCGGCGGGCCGGTCTTTCCCCGCTTCTGGATTAAAGGACAAGCCGCCGACGCGCGCAAGATGAAGCTGGCTGCCGCGGCGATTATGGTCGGCACCAAGCCAACCGCGGCTCAGGGAATCGCACTCCTTGAAGAGGCCCTGAAGGACGCCTCGACCGACCGCGAAAGAACCAACATTCAACTGGCCTTGGCTGCCGGATATTCACAACTGGATAACTTTGCCAAGCTGCTGGAAGTCTCCTCGGTACTGCATAAGCAGGTTCCGGAATCCTTGCGGGCCTTTTGGTGGAATTCTTGGGCTCTGACGGGGCTGGGCCGCTACGACGAGGCGATGGCTCTCTCCGATGAAAGGCTGAAGTTGCTGGACGGTGACGAGGATGCTCTGCGCAGGAAAATGTATATCGAAACTGATCGCGGCAACTTCGCTGCGGCGCGCGGCTGGGCGCAAAAGCTGATTGATCAAGGCAAGGAGAATGCCTACCTCTTGAACTCCTTGGCGTGGTTCGCGCTGTTTACCGGCAAGATCGAACAGGCCGATATCGACGCATCGATCAAGTCTACGCAGATGGCCAAGGACAACCCGTCCTTCCTACACACCCTGGCCTGCCTCTACGCTGAAGTCGGCAGGACTAAAGAAGCCCACGACCTGCTGCTGCGCGGCATGGACGAGCTGAGGCTTGATGAGCCGAATGATGACTACTGGTATGCCTTCGGCCGCATCGCTGAGCAGTATGGCGAGCGCGAGATCGCCATTGCCGACTATCGCAAGCTGAAAAAACCAAAGGAGGTTTGGAACATCCCCGACTCCAGCTATCAGCTGGCGCAAATTCGCCTCAAGATCATGGGAGCGGATCAAAGCGCTGAACACAAAGATCAGATCTCTGACCACAAGTAGGACCGGTTTCCGACGTTAGGAATTCTACTGCTTCAAGCTTTTATGGCTTGAATCGCAAGCACTTTGGCTCTCAGCGCGGCCTCGGCTTCGCGGTTGTCGCGTACCGATGCCGCCTGCCGTGGCATCGCCATCTCTTTCTTCACGCTGGAGAGAATCTCCCTGTCTCTTTCAGTAGAACGGTACGTTTTCACGGTTTCCCTCCTTTTTTAGCGATAAGTTAGTCAGTTACTTGCCGATTCTAACCCTGGCTCCGGCCCCAGCCTAAGCTCCACCAGAACCTCTAGCAGCGAGGCCGAACCGCGCACGTTTCCCGAGAGAACAGTAAGCGCTTCCGCCATCGGTGCATGTTGCGTTGCCAGCACGTCGAGGTTGTCGCTTACTCTGCGGAGTTTTTTGGCTTCTAGTAGAATTTCGTGGGCGGGCATAAGCTGCGCGGCCTTCTAATAACCTTCAAGGAAGCTGGACCGGCCATTATCAATGCCGTATCTCACCTTCGCTGCCTAAGGCTAACAGCTTGCCAGGCCCCGCGTCTGTTCACATTAAGCCACTGTAAGCAGGGCGCTCATAACTTATTCCCGAAAAGCGGAAATAAGCGCGAGATAGTTCATCTCGAGCCTATTGATTCAACAAGATGCGCCCCCCGCTTCGGAACGCATGCGTTTTCCAGGGGTGCTGCAATCGCTCATGGATTCGTATCTATGCCCGTTACTGTACTAAACGGGGGTGGTGGTGATGATGGTGGTGGTGATGATGGTGGCCTACAACTACCACTACCTGCGCCTGCGACGCGATAGGTGCCGCGAGGCAGAAGACGAGTATAAGTTCAAACACTAGCTTTTTTATATTGTTTTAGAGGTGTATCCTTTCCCCGAGGTCACACTTATCTCAGTTATTTCGTTCTTGTGCAATCCTGATCTGTCAGCACTAACTCCTATATATATGCCTGATTAATTGCCGTGTAAGTACCGCTTTATACAGTCCAGTGTCTTAAGTTGCTTGCAACCCCTGGACGACCATGATCCTATCCTCCCGCCAGCACTGCATCCGCGATGCGCGCCGCTTCCGCTGCCTGCCGCGCCGCATGAACCCGCACGATGGAGGCTCCTTTCAGGATGGCCGACGTCATCGCCGCCACGCTGGCCGTCTCGCGAGCCTCAACCGGCGCGTCGCTGCCCCCATGTAACGGCGCCAGCGTCCGCCCCAGAAACGATTTCCGACTGACTCCAGCCAGCAGCGGCCTACCCAGCTCCATCAACTCCGCCTGCCGCGCCAGCAGAAAATAATTCTCCTCGAAGCGCTTGCCGAATCCGTACCCGGGGTCGAGCACAATGCTCTCCAGCGGAATCCCCGCCGCCGCGGCCATTTCCATGCTCGCCGACAATCCCTCCCGTACCATAGCCATCAATTCATCCGATCCCAGCGACGGTTGCGCCCCCCACTCCTCTGGCCGTCCCCGCGTGTGCATCAACACCACTCCGCAGCGCGCCTCCGCGCAAGCCCGCGCTATTTCTGCATCCCACTTGAAACCGCTCACGTCGTTCACAATCTCCGCGCCCGCCTTCAGTGCCGCTCGCGCCGTTGTTGCCTTATACGTGTCCACCGAAATCATCGCATCGGGCCGTGCGCGCAGAATTCCTTCCAGCACCGGCAGCAGCCGCGCCAGCTCTTCTTCCGTGCCGACCGTTGGTCCATAAGCAGAAACAGCGGAGCTGCCCGCCCGCGATCCCGGCCGCGTGCTCTCCGCGCCCAGATCCAGAATGTCCGCTCCCTCGTCAAGCAACCGCAGCCCGTGCTCGACCGCTGCCTCCGGATCAAGAAACCGTCCGCCGTCGCTGAACGAATCCGGCGTGATGTTCACAATGCCCATCACCAGCGTCCGCCGGCCCAGCTCCAGCGTGCGTCGTCGCAGTTGCCAAGGCATCACTCTTCTGTTGAAACCTGTCATTTCTCTTTGCCTGCCCTCGATGAGTCGCGGACCGCGTTCATCATTCAATCGTCGCAATCCCGAAAACTACATCTCCCTTTGATGGTACGCCGCGAACTCTCTCCCTCCTGCTAAACTCCCCCCATGGCGCTCTTTCGTCCAGTTCACGCCCTTTTGCTGGCTCTTGCTTTGGCCTTTTCCTCGGGGCTGGCAGCCCAGGCTCACGCGCAATTCTCCGGCAATCCCGCGGCGCAGGCCTTTCCGTCCACGGGTCCTCTGGCCGACCGCATCAATGCCATTCTCTCCGACCCATCCCTGAGCCATGCTCAATTCGGCATCAGCGTAACCACCCTCAACGGCCAGCCGCTCTACGGACTGAACGAAAGCCGTCTCTTTACCCCGGCCTCCAATACTAAGCTCGCCACCACCGCTGCCGCCTTTGCCCTGCTGCCCGTCGAAACCCTCACCTGGACCACCAGTGTAGTGGCCGACGGCGAGATTGACTCAGAGGGTGTTCTGCGCGGCGACCTGGTTCTGCTCGGCGTGGGCGACCCCACTCTGAGCGCCCGCAATTACCCCTACGATGCGCCTGCACCCGCAACCACAGCCGCCAATCCCAATCCGCCGCCCAACAGAACGAAGCCGCTCGATCTGTTGGCCCAGCAAGTGGAGCACGCCGGAGTGCGTTCCGTCGAAGGCCGAATCGTGGGCGATGACAGCTTCTTTCTGGATGAGCCTTACAGCGTCTCATGGGCCTGGGACGGCTTGCAGTGGAGTTACGGCGCTCCAGTCTCCGCGCTCACTTTTAGCGAGAACTCTCTGGACCTGTCGGTGACCGCGGACCCCGCCGTGCCTGGCGCAACTAAGGCCGAGTGGACGCCCAATGTGGACTACTACACCCTGGACAACGCGATGACGCCAGCCAAGCCAGGCGAGAACGCGCACCCCGGCCTCGACCGGCGTCCCGGCAGCCGCATCATCCGCGCCTGGGGCTCGCTTCCGCCCATCGGCTTCCATGCCGGCCTGGCCGTCGACGACCCCGCCGAACTCACCGCCATCGCCTTCAGAGAAGCGCTCCGCAGCCGCAGCATTACGGTCTGGGGCAGTGCCGTCTCCCGTCACCGGCTCTCCAGCGCGACCCGCGATTTTTCCGAAGAGCGCGCCCAGCCGCTTCAGCTCACCCGCTCAACCCTGTCTACCGTAGCCGCTCCGGCAGATGGCCGAAGAGTTCTCGCCAGACGCGTCTCCGTGCCCGTCAGCCAGGACGCAACGGTCACCAACAAGATCAGCCAGAACCTCCACGCTGAGCTTTTGCTGCGCCTTCTGGGCAAGATTCACGGCTCTGACGGCAGCTTTGCCCAGGGCGCGCGCGTAGTCCGCCAGTTCCTCATCGACGCCGGCGTGGACGACAACGATTTCTTCTTCTATGACGGCTCCGGCATGAGCCTCGACGACCGCATCGCTCCCCGCGCCCTGACTCAGCTGCTAGCCTACGCCTCGCGCCAATCCTGGGGCGCGGCCTGGCGCAACACCCTGCCCATCGCCGGTGTAGACGGCACCCTCTCTAACCGCTTCAATAATTCGCCGTTGAAGGGCCGCCTGTGGGCCAAGACCGGCACGCACAACGAGGCCAACGCCCTCTCTGGCTACTTGACCGCAGCGAGCGGCAAGACCATCGCCTTTTCCATCCTCGTCAACGGCCATCGCCCCGGCAGCAACGCCGAACTGCAAGCCATCGACCGCATCGCCGAAGCCATCGCCGCCGTGGAGTAGCCCTGAATCATGAGCAACGACATCAATATGAACGAAAAAGAGCAAAACCGCGGAGCGGCTCCGCGCCGCAATCTGCTCCCACTCCCCGGCCTCGCCGCCATCAGCCTTTACCTGCTGCTGCTCTCCGGCATCATTATCCTCAGAGTGGTTGCCGGCCACATTTACTCGCCGCTCTTTCTCATCATTGCCGCCGGCTTCATCGCCGCTGCCGCAGGTCTGCTGATGCTCTTCCGCTGGGCCTGGGCCATGGCTCTTGGCGCGATCTTCCTGATCGTCATCTACGACCTGTGGATCTTTTCTGCCCTGCACGACTCGTCCGTCCTCGTCCAGGGCCTGCTCAACCTCGTCTTCTTCCTCTACCTGGTCCGCTCCGAGGTGCGATCTAAGCTGCGCTAGAGTTGTCCCCACAATCCTCCTCCTCCAGCGGCCAAAAATGATAATCTTTGCCCATGCTACACAGAATCCTAAAGCCCTTTCTCTGCCTTGCTCTGGCCCTGGCGGCAACCGCCCCGTCACCTGCCGCCGACGCCCCCAAAAAGCGCGCCATCACCCTCGATGACCTGGCCCGTTTGCAGCACATATCCGAGCCGGTTGTCTCGCCCGACGGCGATTGGGTAGCATACACCGTTACCCAGATCGACACCAAAGAGGACAAGACCTACACCCGCCTGTGGATGGTTAAATGGGACGGCTCGGCGCGCGTGCAGCTTACCTATGCCAACGAGAGCGTTTCCTTGCCGCGTTTCAGTCCTGATGGCCGTTACATAAGCTTTCTCTCTTCGCGGCCGGGTCCTGCCAAGGGCTCTCAAGTCTGGCTCCTCGACCGCCGCGGCGGCGAGGCCCAGCAGCTCACCGCCATCACCGATCAGGAGATCGAAAGCTACATCTGGTCGCCGGACTCCAAAACCCTGCTCCTGGCGCTTCATCCTAAAACCGAGCCAGACGCCGAGGAAGGCAAGTCCCCCGTCCCGCCCAAGCCAATCGTGATTGACCGCTATCACTTCAAGCAGGACATCCAGGGCTACCTCCGAAACGACGCCTGGAACGCGCTCTACCTCTTCGACATCGCCACTAAGAAGTACGAAAAGCTCACCTCGGCAAAGAACGTTGAAGAAGCCGACCCCGCCTGGTCGCCTGACGGCGCCTTGATAGCCTTTGTCAGCAATCATGACACCGACCCTGACCGCACCAACAACACCGACATCTTTATCGTGCCCCCCAAGGCTGGTTCAATCCCCTGCAAGCTCACCACCTGGCCCGGTCCCGACAGCGGCCCTCTTTCCTGGTCGCCGGATTCCAAATCCATCGCCTACACCCAGGGCGCCAAACTCGAACTCGACGCCTATTCGCAGGCTCGCCCCGCTGTTGTCACGCTTGATGGCAAAGTCTCCTACCCCGCCGCCACGCTCGATCGCAGCGTCAGTCATCCACGTTTCTTCGCGCAGAATAAGCTCGGCTATCTGGTTGCCGACGACCGTTCGCAGTATCCCGCCGAGGTGGAGTTGTCCGGCAACGGTGCCAGGCGCCTCCTGGCTCAGCCCGGCGTCGCGGCATCCTGGAACACGGCTGCTGGTCATACCGCAGTCCTCTACACCAACGACACCACGCCCGCCGAAATATATGCCCTCGAAGACGGCGCCTTGCGCAAGCTCACCGCGCACAATGATGCCCTTGTCGCCGAACTCAACCTCGTTCCGGCAGAGGATATCCAATTCAACAGTCGCGACGGCGCTGATGTGCATGCCCTTCTCACCCGGCCAGCGGATTTCAAAGTGGGCTCGCCTGTCCCCATGATTCTCTTCATTCACGGCGGCCCCAACGGCCAGGATGAGCACAGCTTCGAATTCGATCGCCAGTGGCTCTCAGCGCAGGGTTATGCCGTGCTCAACGTCAACTACCGGGGCAGCTCCGGTCGCGGACAGGACTACGCCAAGTCCATCTTTGCCGACTGGGGGCATAAGGAGGTTGAGGACCTGCTTGCCGGCGTTGACAAAACCGTCTCCCTGGGAGTGGCCGACCCCAACCGCCTTGGCATCGGCGGCTGGAGCTACGGCGGCATACTCACCGACTACACCACCGCCACCGATGGCCGTTTCAAAGCGGCGGTCAGCGGCGCAGGCAGCGCGGCCCCGCTCTCCTTCTATGGCTTCGATCAGTACATCCAGCAGTACGACTACGAACTTGGTCCGCCGTGGAAGGCCACGCAGCTTTATCTCAAGCTGAGTTACCCGTTGTTGGAGGCGGACAAACGCATGCATACTCCCACGCTTTATATGGGTGGTACTGGAGACTTCAACGTGCCCATCCTGGGCGGCGAGCAGTTGTACCAGGCGCTTCGCTCACTGGGAGTGCCCACCGAGCTGGTCGTTTATCCCGATCAGTTCCACGGCTTCACTCGCCCCAGCTTCATTCGCGATCGTTACGAGCGCTGGCTGGCCTGGTGGAACAAGTACATCAAGCCGCCTGCGCCTGTGCCTGCGCCTCCGCCGCCGCCCGAGAATAAAAAATGATCGTGTGCCCGCTACAATAAAAATGTGACTGAACTGGTCCAGATCTCCCCTGCCCGCGCAACTCCCGCGCCCAAGCCCGCGTGGCTCAAGGCGCGCGCCCCGGTGGGTGAGAACTACCATTCTCTCAAGCGGTTGGCCCGCTCGCTCCAGCTCCACACCGTCTGCGAGAGCGCCCACTGCCCCAACATCGGCGAGTGCTGGCACCACAAAACCGCCACCTTCATGATGCTCGGCAACCTCTGTACCCGCCGCTGCGGCTTCTGCGCCGTTCCCAAGGGCCGTCCCGCACCCATCGACTTCGACGAGCCCCGGAGGGTCGCAGAGGCAGTGGCCAAATTAGGGCTGCTCCACGCAGTGGTCACCAGCGTCAACCGCGACGATGACCTCCTCGGAGGCGCGCGCGCCTTCGCCCTGGTCATCGACGAAATCCGCCGCCAGGCTCCCAACTGCCGCGTCGAGGTTCTCATCCCCGACTTTCAGGGCAGCCCCGACGCCATCCGCACCGTCGTCGACGCCCGCCCCGACGTCCTCAACCACAACGTCGAAACGGTGCCCCGCCTCTATCGCACCGTCCGCTCTGGCGCGCGCTACGAGCGTTCTCTTGAGCTACTGAACTACTCCAAAACGCTGCGCCCCGACGGCCTCACCAAATCCGGCGTCATGGTCGGCCTCGGCGAAGAAACCTTTGAACTCCTCGCCGTCTTCCGCGATCTCGCCGCTGCCGGCTGCGACATCCTTACCATCGGCCAATATCTGCGCCCCTCCCGCGACCACCTGCCCATGGCTCGCCTCTACACCCCGCGCGAATTCGCCGAACTCAAGTCCGAAGCCCTCCACATAGGCTTCCGCCACGTCGAATCCGGCCCCCTCGTCCGCTCCAGCTATCACGCCCACGAGCAGGCTGCATCCTCCGGGCTCACGGGGATGGCGTAAGGGCCAACTGTTTAACGCAATCCACAATGCTTCGCGGGGAGATCACCGATCCACTGATCTACCTGGGCCGCGCGCTGGATTTCCTGGGACAGATCGCCGATGAGTAAGGGAGAATGCAAAGATTGCGCAATCACATCCTGGCGTTTGCTGTGCACACTTAGTGTCAACCGAACTGCGCCCAGATCGGTTGCGTCGGGATAGTAGTTTCGACAGAGTCGGCAGAATCCATGTGCCTGAAAGTGATCGATGAGTGCCTTGGCGGCCTGGGGATTGATCTGGCCCCGGCGGTGGCCTTTAGCGGCCACGCATTCCTCCCCCTCCCAGTCCACTTGGCCGTCCCCTTGAATGCGGACAGTGTAATGAGGAAGGAATCCCATCCCTGATTGCCAGTCTAGTTCAACGAAGTCCGTATTGGTGGCAGGAACGACCTGAATGGGCCGAAGCCGGGCGAGAATCGGGCATCCACTTGTCCCGAAGGAGCTTCGCAGAAAGATAATCCAAATGATCAGACCGATGAAGACGCCTGCTAGCGCCAGTCGTGACCATTTTGTCCGGCGCATAAATACCTCCGCGGCGGGACATCAGCTAATATATTGTATTGGATGTAGCGAGGAGAAAGATGGCACTCTCGATCATGGCCGGTATTCCGGCGCTCAAAGAACTCAGCGCAGACCTCCGTCACCGCATGGACCAATCCGTGGCCACCTTCCAGGCCAGCCTGGCCGCCACCCGCACTGGCCGCGCCAGCGTACACATGCTCGACCAGGTCAAGGTCGACTACTACGGCACCAACACCCCCATCAACCAGCTCGCCCAGCTCTCCGCTCCCGAGCCGCAGCTAATCGTCATCTCACCCTATGACCCCAACATCCTCAAGGAGATCGAAAAGTCCATCCGCGTCGCCGATCTCGGCTTCAACCCCCTCTCCGACAGCAAGGTTCTACGCATTCCCGTTCCTCCCATGACCGAGGAGCGCCGCCGCGAGGTGGTCAAGCACATCCACAAAATCCTCGAAGAGCACCGCACCGCCGTTCGCAACGTCCGCCGCGACGGCAACGAAGCCCTCAAGAAAATGGCCAAAGAAAAAAAGATCAGCGAGGACGAGGAGAAGCGCGCCCTCGAAGAGGTCCAGAAGATGACCGACGAGGAGATCCGCCGCATGGAAGAGCTCTCCCACAAAAAAGAAGCCGAAGTCATGCAGGTGTGACTGCTTCTGAATATTGATGATGTTCCGCGATGCTGGAGTATGCTTGAAGCGTCAGGGCACGACTTCAGTCGTGCCGCTGTTGCATTAAATAAAATGTTGGGCATTAGCCCCTGAAGGAATATGTACGCAAATTGAGTTCTTGCAGTTGAGAACAGCGTTTGAGAGAACTAATTCGGCGAAGTTTTCTGAGAAGTGGTTTTTACAGGAGTTTGGAGGACAGTAGCTGACATTTTTGCCTTGAGGCTGGGAAAGTCTGAAGTGGCTACGTCGTCTACACGCCAGCCTTCGGGAGTCATAACTAAGTGCCAAGAGACCTTACTTTGCCGATTCGGCTCAAGATTCAATAATGCAGAGACTATGGCACTGTTAGAGTTTACTTGGGTTACTGAAAGCCCCGAGAATATAAGTCTTGCAGGGCAACCGCATAATGGGTCACCCTTCTTCTTCCCATCTTCTGGGAAGTAACGACAACCGCAAATTCTGGCCCACATCAAATGATCCAGGAGGCAAGGTCGATGAGCGGTGAAACAACCCTTGCCAAACATCGCATCGAGAAAACCAGGTGAATAGACACTTTCGCTCATGTCCAAGATTTCATCGCTTTGGGTGCTATTTGCTATCTCAAGGACCCTTCTTATAAAGTGTTCGGGGGATTCGGCGCTCGTTGCTGAAGTAGATTTCTGAGCCACAGTACTCCCGTAGGACAAGATGAATGCGAGGAGGATCGCCATTTTGGGGAGTTTCATACTTTGGAGTTTCATACCATGATGTTGTATCACAAGTAGCAATCGTCTGGCGCCGGGTGCCTTAGGTCCGGATTTTCGGACCTGGGAAACCACGAATCCCATAGCGCGCAAGCGCCGTCTGGTCCCACCGCAGGTGGTTACGCCGCCGCGCTGACAGCAAGCGGCTTCACCTTGGCGCGCCTCTTGCGGGAGGCAATCCAAAGATCGCGCTGGGCCTGAAGACGAAGCCAGAAATCCGGCTCGGTGCCGAAGGCATCCGAGATGCGCAGCGCCATATCCGCCGAAATTCCCGCTTTGCCATTCAAGACACGCGACAATGCGGGCCGTGTAACTCCCAAGTGCCGCGCGATCTCGGTCACGGACCGGTCCTGAATGTAATAAGCAAGAATCTTTCCGGGATGTGCCGGGTTGTGCATCTGCATGGCGCGAACTCCTTCCTTTAGTGGTAGTCCTGATAATCGACGAGAATGGCATCTTCTCCGTCAAACCGGAACGTAAGTCGCCAATTTCCATTCACGCTCACTGCCCAATGAGCCGCGAGGCTGGCCGTCAACGCATGAAATTGCCATCCTGGAACATTCATCTGCTCGGGCCTCGTGGCGGCATTCAAAACGGTCAGTTGCTCGTTTAGCTTGGCGGCATGACTGGGTTGAATTCCGGCCTTCGAGCCGGTCAGAAAAAACTTCTCGATCCCCTTATGCCGGAAGCTGCGTATCATCCTGCAAACATTGTACTGCGTAACGCCACGCTGCACAATAGGCCTGGGAAACCACGCTACTTCTTCACCCTCTTATAAAACGGCGCCGTCACCTGCTTCGCCCTCACCCGATTCGCCCTTACCTGCACCAGCACATCCGCGCCCCCGGCAGCCACCGCCGCCGGTACCAACGCATACGCAATATTCGTCTTCAAAAACGGCGCGGGCGAACCTGACGTAATCCGGCCAATCTCGTTCCCCTCCAAATCCAGCACCGGGTACCCGTCGCGCCCGATCCCGCGCTCCACCATCTCCAGTCCCACCAGCTTGCGCTTCGCTCCGCCCGCCGCTTGCAC
This sequence comes from Occallatibacter sp., assembly GCA_050012015.1. Classification (GTDB taxonomy): domain Bacteria; phylum Acidobacteriota; class Terriglobia; order Terriglobales; family Acidobacteriaceae; genus Telmatobacter. The sequence goes on from JBEKHZ010000002.1 coordinate 61,644, forward strand.
CGCCAGCAACGCCTCGCGCCCCACAAACTCGCCCTTCTCCAGCTTCAGCCAGCGCTCCAGCCCACTCTCAAACACATTCACCGTATCGCTGATCTCGTGCCCATAGAGCGGCATGCCCGCCTCCAGCCGCAGAGTGTTGCGCGCCCCCAGCCCGCATGGCCTAATCCCAAACTCGCCTCCCGCCTCCAGCAGCGCGTTCCACACTTTTTCCGTCGTTGCCACGTTGCTCGGTAGATAAATCTCAAATCCGTCCTCGCCCGTGTAGCCCGAGCGCGCAATCATCACGTCCGGCACGCCGCAAACTTCGCCCCGCGTGAACCAATAATTCTTGATCGCCGCCAGATCTGTCTTCGTCAGCTTTTGCAGCGTCTCCAACCCGCGTGGCCCCTGCACCGCCAGTTGCGAATAGCTGGCCGAGTCATTCGTAATCCGTACCGACGGCCACCCGCCCACCTGCTTCACAATCCACGCAAAATCCTTGTCCGTGTTGCTCGCGTTCACCACCAACAGGTAATCGTTCTCACTCGCCCGATGAACCAGTATGTCGTCCACAAAGCAGCCCTCCGGCGTCAGCAGCGCGGAGTACTGCGCCTGTCCATCCTTCAGCCGCGATGCATCATTCATGGTCACGTGCTGCACGGCTGCCAGCGCCCCCGGCCCGCGAAACCAGATCTCGCCCATGTGGCTCACGTCGAACAACCCCACTCCGGTGCGCACCGCCATGTGTTCCGCAATCAGCCCGCCACCGGTCACGGGGTCCCCGGCGACGGGTCCATGTCGCTGGGGTGTGTATCCGGGATACTCCACCGGCATATCCCATCCGCCAAAATCCACCATCTTGGCCTTCAACGCGCGGTGTGCGGCATTCAGTGCGGTCTTTTTCAATGAGGAGGCGGCGTTCGAAATCGATTCAGTCATAATTCATCCTTTTATCGGTGCAAACGCACCCTGCCTAAGATAGTGACGCACCGCCTCCAAGGTCAAACCCGTCAATCCGGCCTTCGATTAGGTGAACAAATATAAACCAGGCGACGCTCCTCACCGCCTCCGCGCACGCCAGAACGAGCTCACGCTCAGGTAGAGAAACGCCGCCATCAGAGCCGCCATCACCAGAATCTTCGGGCGATTTTCTCCCAGCGCCCAGCTCTCCCTCATGCGCCACAGGGCCTGCGCAAAGAACAGCACAAACAAAAAGAAGAAAGCCCCCGTCACCTCCAGCCACAGGATTCCGCCCACCCTGCGAAAGGGTCGCAAAAATCCCCCCACCCCGCGCGCCACTCCCTTCGCCGTCCGTCCCGCCGCCTGCCCCTTCGTCCGTGCTTCCGCATGACCAGCCGCCTGCCCGCTCACCCCGGCCCCCATAGCGGTTTGTCCAACCTGTTCAGTCTGTCCAGCTTGTTCTTTTTGTTGAACTTGCCCCGCAGCAGCCGAGCTCGCAGCCGCCGCGCCGGCCCCCTGCGCCTCGCCCATCAGCTTCTGCCCGGCCATCCGTCCGGCCACCCGCAGCCCGATCCCCAGCGCTCGCCCTATATTCTCTGCCTTCATTCCGATATGATGGTAGCAGCGGAGGTTGCACCTCCGCTTTTTGGCCTGCTTTTTTAACAGGCTCACTTGCTCTCGGGCCGTAACGGAAGTAAGGTAGATAAATCCCATGCCGCTGCCACGCATCCCCCGCGCCGGCCGTAGCCCCTGGAGGTGCCTATGACAACACGTATGCGTGAACTCATTCAGCAACTCGGCGAGGCCATCCACGAGGCCGTCATCGAGAACGAGCAGATCGCCGGCGTCGTCCAGGACATCCGCCAGCACGGCTTCGATGTCCTCCTCATGCTCGAAGCCTCCATCGCTCTCAACGACCTCTCCGCCAAAGAGGACGCTCACGTCGAGGTCCCCGCTGGCCGCAACATCGACCAGCCCTTCTCCCAGAACGACCTCAGCTTCCTTCGACAGTTGTGCATCTCCGTCGCCGGAGAAAACATCACCAGCGAGAAGCACGATGACCCCGGCCCCTCCGCCCGGTAGGGAACATCTGAATTTGTTGATATTTTGTAAGGGCACGACTTTACAGCTTGCGGAAAAAGGCTGTAAAGCCGTGGCCTGATACAAACGGATCTGTCCTCGAGTTTTTCCTCAGCCTGTTTAGTCCCTGTGGGATTGTTGGTTCGTAAAAGAGACTTGTTCAGAACTTTCTTAAGAGTCGTCCGGCTTAACAACGAGGCATATCATCATTCTCGGTATTCCCGCTGAAAAAAGAAGTTTCTCTCCTTGATGAGCAGCACAGCCGAGAGCATCAGGAGGAGACCAGTTTGAATGACTTTGCTGTCCGGGTGAGTGGCGAACATTTCATTGAAGCCGCCCGCGGTAATGTGAAAGATGATGGCAACCAGGATACTGCGCTTGGTTTTGTAGTACAGCCAGTTCATCAGGATTGTAAACGGTATCACGCTGACCAGGAAATTAAGGCTATACAAAAGCCCCGTTTGAGCCACGTTGCTCTGGTAGTAGCCTTTGATTAAGCCCAACGGCACATGCCAAATGGCCCATAAAACCCCGAATAGAAGACAGGTGTTGAATAGATTCATGCGCCGGCGCAAACAGTCGTTGCCGTAGGAGTGCCAGCCCAACTCTTCAAAAAGCGGCGCCAGTATGAGCATGAACCATCCGGGGAAGATGCCCGCGGAAAATGAGGTTTTCCCCGACAGATGGAACTGATCCGCGCTGTGTCCAAACAGCAGGGAAATCGCTTGCGCAAGCAAGATGCTTGCCAGCATCAAAAAGCAGGTCAGGAACCAATACATAGGCCGAGTGGCCGTAAAACCAAATAGCCTGCGCTTGAGATCGTCTCTCAAGCCAGGCTCCAGCAAAATCAAACGCCATGCGATGAGACACGGCGCAATCAGCCCAAGAACGCCCAAACTGCTGGCAGCCCAAATAAGCGCCGGGCTCATCGGGGTAATGTGGCTCAGGTATGCAGCCGCGAGCCAAAGAGTCCAGGGGATGGCCATTGACAGGCCGTAGAAGATGTACGGATGGCGATATTTCTCAATGATCATTGGGTAAGGATCTCGACCAGATTGGTGTAAACCGGAATTTCCATTTTGCTTTCCCGGCTCTGTCAGGATACCGTCAGTTGCGTTGTTGCCGCTTTTCTAAGCCTTGTTGTACCAAATCAAGCGCCCTCCAGCTGCCCCATCAGCTCCTCCCACTCATCGGTGAGCGCCTCTAACTGCCCGCGCAACTCCCCGGCCAACGCGGTCAGCCGCTGCGTCTCGGTGGCGCTGACATAAACCCCCAACTGCTCTTCGGTGTGCGCAATCGCAGCCTCGATGCGCGGGACTTCCTCTTCCAAAAACGCGCACCGCTCCTCCATCTGCTTCTGTTTGATTGGATTCAGCCGGCGCGGGCGATCCTTGACGGTCTCCGCCTCCGCGTCAGACCCGTTGACCTTCTTCGCGGCAGGCTCCGGCGCTCTCACCTTTTCCGCGACCTCAACCAAAGGTCCGCCGTCTGCAAGACCAAGACCCTTCCAGCGCAAATAGTCTTCGTAGTTGCCTTCGTAGCTGGTCACCTTGCCGCCCTCCACCTCCAGCACGCGCGTGGCCAGCCGGTCAATGAAGTAGCGATCGTGCGACACAAAAACCACCGTGCCCGAGAATGCCGCCAGCGCCTCCAGAAGCACATCCTTGGCGCGCATATCTAAATGATTCGTCGGCTCATCCAAAAGTAAAAAATTCGACGGCGAAACCAGAATCCGCGCCAGCGCGAACCGATTGCGCTCGCCGCCGCTCAGAACGCCCAGCGGCTTGAAGACATCGTCGCCGCTGAACAAAAAGCAGCCCAGCAGCGACCGCAGCTCGCCCTCCGGCACCTTGACCGCTGCGCGGCTGATGTCGTCCAGCATGCGCGCGTCGCCCTCCAGCACCTTGTACTGGTCCTGCGCAAAGTACTCGCAAACCACGTTATGCCCCAGCTTGATGTGCCCAGCGGTCGGCGGCTCCGCCCCGGTCAGCAATCGAATCAGCGTGGACTTGCCCGCGCCATTTACTCCCACCAGCGCCACGCGGTCGCCGCGCTCGATGCGAAAGCGCACGTCCTTGAACACTTGCTTCGCGCCATAACTCTTCGCCAGCCCCTCGGCCTCCGCCACCATGCGCCCTGAAGACGGCGGCTGGGGGAACCGAAAGTGAATCGTCGACTCGGTTTCTGGTATTTCAATACGCTCAATCTTTTCCAGCTCTTTGATGCGGCTCTGCACCTGCTTGGCCTTGGTGGCCTGGTAGCGGAAGCGGTTGATGAATGCCTCCAGATGCTCAATCTGCTGCCGCTGATTGTTATAAGCCGCCAGTAGCTGCGTCCGCCGCTCATCTTTCTGCTTGAGATACTTGGTGTAATTCCCCTGATAGATCGTCACTCGCTTATTCCAGATCTCCACCGTTCTGTCAATCGTTACATCCAGAAAGTATCGATCGTGGGAGATAAGTATGTAACCGAAGGGATAATTCTTCAGATAGTCTTCCAGCCAGTTGCGCGTCTCCAGGTCTAAGTGATTCGTCGGCTCGTCCAGCAGCAGCAAGTTCGGCTTCGCCAGCAGCAGCTTGGCCAGCGCAATGCGCATCTGCCAGCCGCCGCTGAACTCATCCGTCTGCCGCGTCCAGTCTTCCTTGCCGAAGCCGAGTCCGGTCAGCACTCCGCCCACCTGCGCGTCCAACGCATATCCGTCCAGCGCGTGAAAGCGCTCTTGCAACATGGAGTAGCGCTCCGCCGCGGCCTCATACTCCGGCCCGGCGTGCTCCAGCACGGCCAACTGCCCGCTGAGCCGCTCGATCTCCCGCTCCATCTCGCGCAGCTCGTCAAAGACGCTCAGGCACTCCTCGAAGACGGTTCGCCCCGTGAGCGCTAGTCCCTCCTGCGGCAGGTAGCCGATGCTCATGCCGCGCGTCTGCTGCATCTGGCCATAGTCCAGCGTCTCCAGCCCGGCCAGCACCTTCATGATGGTGGATTTTCCCGTGCCGTTGGCGCCCACAAGCGCGGTCTTTTCCCTGTTCCGGATCAGCCAGTTGGCCTCCAGAAACAAGACACGTGGACCATACCGCTTGCCGGCATTTTGCAGGGAGATCATCTACTCCATTTTCGCAGACCACCTGCGATGGAGCGGGCTCATGGCCAGACGATCAAGAATGCTGCATTTACAGTTGTTCTTTGTTCAGATAGCTTCCCGGTCTGAAGAGTCGCTGCGTGATTGGCAAGGCAATCACTCCCCAAATCAGAAACAGAACAATTGCCGCCGTCGTGCTCGGTTTAAGCTGCATCACCCAATGGACAGAAGCCAGCCATAATGGTCCCAGTATGGGGCATGAGGCCATTAAGAGCGTGGCATAAAAGAGGAGCTTTTTTTGGTAAACCTTCAGGGGAGTATGAGTTGCTCTGAGCCAGATATAGCACGTCACGATTGTTACGACGAAGATTGCCATATCCAAGCCAAACAAAAACAGCACACTGTAGAGTTTATGTGCCATTGTGCAATCCTCCCAAAATTACCTCACGTTTTAATTTTGCTGCTACGTACGAATCCCCACCAGTGTGTCCACCGGGACCAGATTCCAAATTTCGTCTGTAACGGCAATTCAAACTAGCATACAACGACAGCCAAATCCTGGCAACAGCCCCTGTTATTTTTTAGGAGCCTGCCCAACCGTGAAGCCGATCGTCAGGCGATTTCCGCGCGGCAGCGGCTCCCAGGCAAGGCTGCCTGCATATCGCCGCATCAGTTGCAATCCCAATCCGCCCGGCCGGTACTCCTCGATTGAAGCCGCTGGCTGCGCGTCCTTTGATTCCGCGGGCATAAAGTGCGGGGCCTGGTCTTCGATGGTGAAGGTCAGGCTCGTTCCAGTAGAGGTGAAATCGATCGTGATGAGGTGATCCGGATGGCCGCGGTAACCATGGCGGATAATGTTCGAAAGCGCCTCTTCGAGACAGAGGTTGATGGCAAAATGCGTCTCTCCGGGGAGGTTGTACTCCGCCGCCAATGCGTCCACCCAGGGCCATACCCGCGACAGCTCCGCAAGCTGGCTTCTAAGAGCCAGTCGCGCTTCCGCCTTGTGAGCATCTTTTTCAGGCATAATCGAAACCGGACCGCGGCAGCTGTATCGGGCAGCACCTCAGGAACAGTGAAGCTCGAGTTATTTCAGTGCGGCCATAGCGGTGCTGAGTTCATGATGAATGGGGATGATGCTGGAGATATTGCTTGCCTTGAGCACATCTTCGACCATTGGCTGGGGCGCGAAAAGAACCACCTTGCCTCCGCGCCGGTGAACCGTTTGTGCAGGCACGACGATGGTGCGAAGGCCCATGGAGCCCAAAAACGTGACCTTTTGCAGGTCGAAGAGGAGTAACATTTTGCTTCCGGCGAGCACGTTCATCTTCAGGTCCACGGCCGCGGCGCCTTCAATGTCCAGTCGCCCCTCCAGCACAACCTTGGTGATGCCGCCTTCCAGCTCTTCGGTCGAAATTTTCATTCATTCTCCTTCTGCGCGCGGCTCGTTCCAGGGCAAACGCACTCCCCTGGCGGCGCAATGCCGCCTCCATGTTTACCTTATCGTAATACGCGAGTGTGAATATTCTGTTACCGGAAAAAACGGTCCCCTCGCAGCGTCGCAACGATCTGCGCGGCGGGGTCCAGGGCCGGCGAGCTTGCCGAACTGCCTTTGGCCGGGAGCCTGAGTTCGGCCTTCAGCGTCATGTGTTTGTTGGCCTTGAACTCGGCGCCCACGGTATTCGAGGCCTTTTGCACTCCGCCCCCGCGCGCCATAATACGGAACTCATGCACACCAGGCGGAACAAACAGGTTATCCATAGACGCCTTGTCGCCTGCTGTTCCTTTGAAATAGATCTTTTTGTCCATCTCGATGGTGAAGGTCAGGCTGGGCGGAAAATGATCTAATTCCAGTTTCAGGCGGGCATTCTGTTTGGGGTCAAGCGTCTGTGGATTAAAAGCCACTGTTGAAGATTGGGCGCGCGTGGCAGGCGCCGTGGCGGGCTTCGTGGAATCCGCGTTCTGCGCGGCCTCGGGCCCTTTCGCAGGCTCCGGCACGGGCGCGTACGCGGGCGTTGCCTCCGCAGGCGCTGTTTGCAATGGTGCGGTTGCCTCCGTGGCTGGTTGCTGCGCTGCCGAACGGTAGCGATGCAGCAGATAACCGCCTCCCGCGGCCATGGCAACAAGAAGAATTACGGCAGCCAGCAGCAGCACGCCCTTTTTCCCGGCTGGCGTGGCTTGCTGGGTCGTCTTAATCGTTGTAGTGGCCTGGCTGGGCCTCGGCGGCAGGCTGGAACCAACGTCGTAGGTCTCCTCCGACGCTCCCGCGGTTCCCTTGGCCATGGGCGCGGTGACTTGCAGGCTCGTTGCCTTCGCGCCGGCGCGCAGTTGCGCCAGGGCCTGGGCTACTTCCTCGCCGGTTTGATAGCGCTCTGCGGGGCTCTTCGCCAGGCACTTCAGAATCACGCCCTCCATAGCCGCGGGGATGGCGGGATTCAGCTTTGCCGGGGGAACGGGTTCGGTGTGAACAATCTTGTAGGAGACGGCGCTCATCGTCTCGCCCGGAAAGGGCTGTTCTCCGCTTGCCATCCAATACAGAATCACGCCCAGTGAAAACAAATCCGCGCGGCCGTCGATGGGCGCGCCGGTAAACTGCTCCGGCGGCATGAAGGCGGGGGTCCCCAGAAGCTGGCCGGTAGTGGTGATCTCCCCTGCAGTCAGCTTGGCGACGCCAAAATCTGAAATCTTCGCCTGCTCCGTCCCGTCGGCTTCTCGCTGGGTGAGCAGAATGTTGGCGGGCTTTATGTCGCGATGAATTACGCCCTTGCGGTGCGCGTGTCCCAAGGCCTCGGCAATCTGCTGGCCGATCTCGCAGACGCGCTCCAGCAAGCAGCGCTCACCCTTCTTGATGGCATCGGCGAGCGTCCTTCCCGGCACGAATTCCATCACCAGAAAAGGCACGCCCTCGTGCTCGCCCACATCGAAGACGGACACAATTCCGGGATGGGAGAGAGCGCCGGCGGCGCGCGCCTCACGAAAGAATCGCTGCCGGAATTCGCTGCTTTGTTCGCCGGCCAGCGCCCCGGGGAGAATGGTCTTCACGGCCACGATGCGGTCCATGGCCGGGTCCTTGGCGCGGAAGACGCTGCCCATGGCGCCATGGCCCAATTCATCTATAATCTCGTACCGTCCAATTGTCTTGGGTGTGCTCATAGCCTGATCCGTAACACTCTAGCATAATGCGCTGGCTAAAAAGATAAATCCTCGAAAGGCCGGTGACGCGGCTCAAGCAGGCGCTCGGTAACGCGCGATCAGCAGGGTCATATCATCCGACTGGTTGGCGCCGCGTGAAAATACCTCCACAGAATCCAGCACCATCTGCTTCAGCGTCTCGAGCGGCTGGTTCTGCTGGCCGGTCAAAGCCTCGCGCAGCCGGGATTCGCCAAACAACTCTCCTTCGGGGTTCTCCGCATCGGTGATGCCGTCGCTGAACAGCACCAGCGTATCGTCCGGCTTCAGTTGCAGGCTGGCGGCGGTAAACTCTGCATCCTGCAGCAGGCCAACCGGAAAGGAGCCTTCGCTGTAAAGCACGCTGACCTGGCCGCGCCTGAGCAGCAGCGGTGACGGATGGCCGGCCTTGATGTATTCCAGCCTGCCGTCGCGATCGATCAATCCGAAGAACATGGTTGCATAGCGGCCCACTTCGACGTGTTCACAGAGAAACTTGTTGATGTGGTTGATGACGCTCACCGGGTCGGTGCCCAGGGCCATCGCGGAAAGCGCTCCCTGCAGCATCGTGGTCAGCAGCGCCGCGCCCAGGCCTTTGCCGCTGACATCGGCAATCAGAAACGCGGTACGATTTTCGCCGGCGGGGAACGCGTCGAAGTAGTCGCCGCCCACCTCGTGGCAGGGGTAGTGCATTCCAGTAATGGCCAAATGCGGATAATCGTGCAGGCCCTGCGGAAGCAAAGCCTGCTGAATCGCGCGGGCGATTGAAAGCTCCTGCTCCAGGCGCTGCCGCTCGCGCTCCCGCTCCACCAGCCGGGCATTGTCCAGGATGCTGGCGGATTCCACTCCCAGCGCGTCGAGAATCTGCCGGTCGAGATCAGAAAATGCCGCCGGCCGCGTGGAATCGAGATAAAGAATGCCCAGTAGCTGGCCCCGCCTAAGCACAACGGACTCGGCTGAATTGGCGCGGGGCATGGCAAAAAGCGGAATAGCTATGATGGAACGAAGGCGCTGCACAACCACGCTCTCCGCGCTCTTCAGGTCCACATCCGCCAGATTCAGGTCTTCGCTGATCACGGAGGCCTGGCGGTCGATGGCCTGGTTGAGCGCGGTCTGGCTGGGAGCAATGCTCTCCGGCGCCAGCTCTTCTCCACCCTTGCCGCGCGCTAGCCGCACCCGGAATGACCCAGCCGTGCCAGCTTCAATCAGCAACCCGCGATCCGCATGGGTGATGGCGATGGTGTGATCCAGCATCGCCGCCAGCACTGACTCCAGCGGTAGCTGCGAGTGGAGCAGCGACGTGGCTTCCAGCAGCAGATTCAGTTTGCTCAAGCCTCCGGAGGTCTGCGAGCCGCTCATCGACGGTATGCTTCCCAGGCGCGTCAACATGCTTTCGATAACATTTGCGCCTTTGGCGAAGCGAAAGATGAGTTCGCAGCAATCTTCGATGCCAAAATAAATCACGTCGCCGGTCCGCAGGCTCTTTCGCGCCACCTTTTCGCCGTTGACAAAAATACCCTGGCGATGGCCGCGGTCCTCAAGCCGGTAGCCGCTTTCCTCGGCAACCAGGGCGGCGCAGTTACGCGAGATGCGCCGGTCCTCAAGCTGTAAATGATTGCCGGCCTCGCTGCCGCGGCCGATCAGAAACGGAGATTGAGTTACCAGAACAAACTGGCGCGGACGGTCGGGGATGACGACCTCCAGGACGGCTTCATAGGTTTTGGGATCGTCAGGCATGGGAATCCGGGGTGTGCAGATTGTAGCATCCCACGCGTTTTACGGAAAAGCGGCCTTTATCCTGCCGGCAGACTGATGGGTTGGTCTCGCGCGCGGGCCGGGGCGCGGCTGATCTACGGCCGAATCTCCACCGGCGTGCCCACCGGAACCAGATTCCAGACTTCGTCGATCTCCTCATCGGTGACCGCGATGCAGCCCAGCGTCCAGTCGTAAAGCCGGTGAGCCGCGCCTATATACCCCTTGCCGTTGGGCAGGCCGTGAATCAGGATCGATCCGCCCGGCGAAATACCCAGCTTCGCTGCCCGCTTGCGGTCCTCGGCGTTGGGATAGGAAATGTGCAGAGCCTTGTGGTATTCACTGTTCGCGTACTTGGCATCGATGATGTAATGCCCCTCCGGAGTGCGCCCGTCGCCCTGGCGCACTTTGGGCGCGAGCCCGGGGTCCCCAGCGACGGGTCCTTGTCGCTGGGGTGGAAGGCCACCCTGCCCCAAAGCTACTTTATACGTGCGAATCACCTTTCCCCCGGCGATCAACCCCATCAGGTGGTCCTTTTTCAGAATCAATATCGAGTCGGCCTTCTGCGGCGCAGCTTGCTGCTGGGCCGGCATCGCCCCAGCCAACGCCCACAAGGCGAGTAGGATACCCCCGCACGCCACCCACACCGCTATTCCGGCATAAAGTCCGCGCCTTTTCATACACACACTTTAATCCACAGCTCCCCCATAGAGGCATTCACCCGCGCCACATTTCTTTCGGAAGATTGCAAAAAGATTCAAGCCAGGCGTAGGCAAGTTGAGGTATAGTGTCAGACAGTCTGGAATGCACAGTGAAAATTCCGGCAAATTACTCAACTACAAGGAGATCACCATGGCAAGTCAACCAGGCGCGGCTCCGGCCAGCTCCGGCAGCAGCGCAGTCAAGATCATCCTGATTATTGTTGCCGTCATCGCAGTGCTCGGCATCCTCGTTTTGGCTGGCGGTCTTTTCGCTGTCAGGCATTACATAACGCATAACATCCACAACGGCCCCGGTGGCCAGATGAGCATTCAAACACCCGAGGGCAAAGTCAATCTCAACGCATCGAATACCTACACCGCTGCCGAGCTGGGCACGGATCCCTATCCCGGCGCGCAGAGCACGCCCGGCGGCATGAAGATGGATACGCCCGGCGGATCAATGGTGATGGGCTCATTCCTCACTACGGACTCGAAACAGCAGGTCATCGATTTTTACAAGGCCAGGTTCGGCAGCGATACCTCGGTCATGGACACTCCCGACGGCGCTATCGTCACATTCAACAAGAGCAAGCAGGAATCCATCATGGTGACGATTACCACGAACACTGCCCGGGATAACGGTAAGACGAGGATTTCCATCATGCATACCATCAGCAACAAGCCTTCCTGAAGCCGACAGCAACGTATCACCGGGCGTCCGGCACCTTCCGGACGCCCTTTTTACGGCCATCGCGCCGGCAATTGAGCCTTTCCACGCGCAGTCCGCTCCGCTTCCGGTAACATATTAGAGGTACCTATCGCAGAATGAGCCTGAAAGCCAAGCTGGAAGCTGTCATTTACGCCGCGGAAGAGCCGGTCACCATGACCCAGCTCGCCGCCCTCTTTGCCGCCGATGCCTTTGAATGGAAGGCGCAGCAGCAGGCCGCCTCTGCCGCGCAGGCAGCCGAAGCCGATTTTGCCGCTGCCCAACCCCTGTCCCTGGTGAATAAGGTGTTTGCCTACCTGAAGCCGGATTCCGCCGGACAAGCCGCTGAGTCTCAATCCGAAACCAGCCAAACCGGCGACTCTCCCGAGCTCTCCGAGGCAGAAAAAGCCGAAGCAGAACTCGAAGCCCGCCGCCAGGCCCGCCTGCGTGATCGCGAGGTCCGCGAAATCCTGCGCCCCTTGCTTGACGAGCTAATCGCCTCCTGCGCCTCCGACGACCGCGGTGTCGAGATTCGCGAGGTTGCCGGCGGCTTCCGCATGGCTACCAAGCCGGAGTATCACGACGCCGTCCGGCTCTTTGTCAAAAGCATCAAGCAGCCGCTCAAGCTCTCCTTGCCGGCGCTGGAAACCCTGGCCGTCATCGCTTACAAGCAGCCGGTCACCGCTCCCGAAGTCAACGAGATTCGCGGCGTTGACTCCTCCGCCGTCTTCGGCACGCTCCTCTCTCGCAAGCTGATTACGACAGCCGGACGCAAGGCGGTCCTCGGCCGGCCCATCCTCTACAAAACCACCCGCGAGTTCCTGCTCCGCTTCGGCCTCCGGGACGTCTCCGAGCTGCCCTCCATGGAGGAATTCGAGAAGCTGGCCGCTCTTGAATTTGAAGAGCAGGAATCCGCGACCGCGGAATACTCCGAACAGGAAGCGAACCCTGAGTTGAGCCTCGAATTCGACTCACCCGACGGCGCAGATTCTGAAGACTCGCCGGACGAAAGCCTGGAACCTGAATCAGAACCCAAATGAAATCCTCTCAACCCATCACGACCGCCGGGACGGCGGCCAGTAACTAACCCACCACCCCCACAGAGGCCGCTCCTGCTGCGCCTCCCCCTACAAAGCAGGCAGAAACCGAGAATTCCCCATGCCAAGCCCCAAGACGAATAAGACCGTTAAAACAAAGAAGACTGCCAAAAGCAAGAAGACCGCGCCCGCCAAGTCTAAAAAATCAGCGTCCGCTAAGCCGAAAAAAAACGTAGCCCTCAAGATCGAATCGACTGAACTCGAGTTAGCAGCCACACCCATAGTCGAAGTCCCAATAATTGAAGACCCAATCGGAGACGAGACCGACGGCGAGGCTAAAACCGCGAACGTGGCTGGGACTGAATCTGAAGCAGAAACTGAAGTCGAAGCCGCCGCCGAGCCCGGGTTCACTCCTCAGCCCGGGACCCCCGCGGACGGGTCTTCGTCCGTGGGGTGGAAGCCGCGTCCCCCCGCCAAACTCGAGCGTCTGCAAAAAATCCTCGCTGCTGCCGGTGTCGCCAGCCGCCGCGGCGCCGAGGCAATGATTGAGCAGGGCCGCGTCGAGGTCAACGGCAAGGTAGTCACCGTGATGGGCACCAAGGCTGACGCCGCCCGTGACCACATCCGCGTCGACGGCAAGCTGCTCCAGGGCCCCGAGCGCCACCGCTACTTTGTCCTCAACAAGCCCCGCGGCTACGTCACCACCGTCAAGGACCCCGAAGGCCGCCCCACGGTGATGCAGTTCTTCGACAAAATGAAGGAGCGTCTTTACCCCGTCGGCCGCCTCGACTACCTCAGCGAAGGCCTTCTCGTCGTCACCAACGACGGCGAGCTGGCCAACCGCCTCACCAAGGCCTCCTCCGGCGTCGAAAAAACTTACCTCGTCAAAGTCTCCGGCCAGCCCACCGAAGCCGAGCTCAACATTCTCCGCGGCGGCGTCTCCATCGAACGTGATCGTCCCGGCTCGCCTCCTGTCCGCACCTCCCCGGCCCGCATCCGCCAGGTCCGCCAGGGAGACAATCCCTGGTACGAAGTCGTTCTCATCGAAGGCCGCAATCGCGAACTCCGAAAAATCTTCGAGGAAATCGGCCACTTCGTCGAAAAAATCCGCCGCACCGGCTACGGCCCCCTGGTACTCGATCAGGAGCCGGGCGGCCTGCGCGAACTTCAACCAGAAGAGCTGGCCGCTCTGCGCCGCGCCGCCGAGGGCTCCGTGCGCACGCCCAAGGCTAAAGACCTCCGCCGCCGCAACCTCCTCGACGCCGGCCTGCTGCCGACCGTCCTTCCCAAACCCAGCGGCCGACCGGCCTGGAAGAAAAATGACCGTCCCGCTCGCCCGCTGGCGCGTTTTGCCGCTGCTTCAACCAGCGAAAGCCGTCCCGGCGATTTTCGGCACAAAAAATTTGCCGCAGACCGCCCCAGCGAATTCCGGCCTAAAAAGTTTGGCAATGAGCAATCCAGTAAATTTCGCCCCAATAAATTCAGCGCAGACAGAGATCGGACAAGCCGGACAGATCGTACAAGCCGCCCGGCAGGCTCCTTCGCCAGTGGCGCAGCCAACAAGTTCTTCCGTCCGGCGCGCCCATCCGGTGAAGGCCGGCAATTCTCTGACAAACCCGCATGGAAGAAGCCGGAACGCCCAGCCCGCCCCGGCGCTCAGAATTTCCGCACCCCTGTTGGTCGCAGCTTTGATCGCCCGACAGACCGGCCAGCCTCCCGCCCGGCCTGGAAGAATGACAGCCGCCCCACCCGTCCGCCAGCGCGCTTTGTTGCTGGCCGTCCCTTCCGCGACGAAGGCGGACCCTCGCGCCCCTTCTCCGGCCCGCGCGCGGAGAGAAAAGCCGGCCCCGGATGGAAGCCAAAACCCAACTTCGGCCCCGGCAAACCGGCCTCCGGTTCACGCTTCAAGTCCAAACCCTTCAGTTCTGGCCCCAAGCGCTCCAGCCCCCGCACCTTCGGCAAACCCGGGGCCCCCACGGACAGGTCTTCGTCCGTGCGGTGGAAATCCGGGGTCCCCACGGACAGGTCTTCGTCCGCGGGGTGGAAACGTACAGGCGGGTTCTCCGGCGGAAAGAAACGTAGCTAAGAATCTGGGCCTCTGCCTGTCAAGCGCATTAAGCTGGGCTAAACTCTTACTCGGAGACGGATTTGCAATGCGAGTGTTGTTGAAAGTTTGTCTGGTAATAATTAGCACAGTAGCATTGGCGCTGACCGTAGGATTTGCTTGGTTTTACTTTGCCCCCTGGGGACTGCCCGACACAAAGGCGCTAGCGCAGTTTGCGCCAACATCATCGACACAAGTTACTGACCCATGCCTTAAGTCAACATCGATTGCGATTCCATACGATTCGATTGGGGAAAATATGCGCGCCGCCTTGCGCGTCGCGGAATTCGAAGAGGACGGCCCGGGAGTTCTTGATGCGACCTTTCGAGACTTCAGCGATACAAGTCGCCCCCACGAAGCAGCATTGTCAATGCAAATTTCTCGAACGATTCTCTGTACGGCCGACAAACCTCTCAAACACGCTCTGAATGAGTTTCGCGTTGCGGTGCAATTGGAGAGGCATTTCTCGCGTCGGGAACTTTTCACGATTTTTGCCAACCGGCTGTACATCGGCGAGAATACGTTTGGGGTCGAAGCTGCGTCACAGCACTACTTCCATAAGGAACCGAACCAGCTTCACATTGAAGAAGCAGCTCTGCTTGCCGGTCTGGTTAAATCCCCGTCGCGTTATTCGCCCACCGTGCATCCTGATCGTGCGCTTCAACGGCGGAACGAGGTCATCGATCTCATGGTTCAATCACATTCCATCAGTGATTCTGATGCTATTACGGCCAAGTCGAGTCCGATCCAGATCATCAAAGATTGAATTTAAATATCTGATTTATTTCGGTCCTGCATGTACCAAAGGCTTGCATACATAGGTGATAACGAATTACCCGTGATACTCTTACGGAAATCGAGGGGCCCCTATGGCAAACACCTTTGGCACGGACATTCTCATTCAGGCGCCCGACCCCAAGAAGGCTGCTGCCTTCTACGTCGAGCATCTCGGCTTCGAGATCACCGGCGAAGAACCGCAGATGATCAGCCTTCATGGCCGGCATATCAACTTGTTCATTGAGCGCGGCCCGGC
This sequence comes from Occallatibacter sp., assembly GCA_050012015.1. Classification (GTDB taxonomy): domain Bacteria; phylum Acidobacteriota; class Terriglobia; order Terriglobales; family Acidobacteriaceae; genus Telmatobacter. The sequence goes on from JBEKHZ010000002.1 coordinate 77,237, forward strand.
GCTGGGACCAGTCCTGGAAGTCACGGTTGACAGTGTAGAAGGAGCCAAGGCTCGGCTCGTGAAGCATGGCTGCGAAGTCATCAAGGATGAACCGGATTTCCCCAGATGCTACATTAAGGACCCCTTCGGCCTGATCTACAACCTGACAAGCTAGGAGGAGCCATGCCGATATCGCTTTTCACAAAAAGAATTGCAGTTCCGTTCTTGTTGTGTATCTTAAGTTCAATTCCAATTATCCGGCTCCATGGGCAAGACAAGCCCCAGGTAGCCCCGCCCTCTAAATCCGATTCTTTTGAAACTGATGACCGCGGCAAGAAATTCCGGGTTCAGCACCGTGAAATCGCTGGGACCAATTTTCAGATCGCCGGTGTGGATTTAGCTTTGAAGGGAGATTTATTCACGCATATCTTAGGGACCTTGGGGAAAGTTTCAACTGTGTGGAGCGGAGATGCCGCTGATTCGAATCACGAGGCCTGTTATCGATCAGCGGGAGAGAACGATAGCACTCATCTGATTTTTAGTGAAGGCGAGGTCAGTCGTACCTTCACTCTTTCTTCAGATGGCTCCGTGTGGAAGTGGAAGACCCCCTGCAAGCGGTCGCCAATAATCACCCGCGACATTGCAACCGCATCCGGCTTGCATTTAGGGCAAACGCAAGAGCAGGTCATCGCTATTCTCGGTCTTCCCACAAGGCATAGCAGGAATGTCAAGAATGGCCGGGATAATCTGGAGTATGTACTTGAAGTCCGGAAAAAGAAGAGCTCGCGAGAGATCGCGCTATTGCTACAAAACGAATTGAAACAGTATCCGAATCTTTATAAGAAAGCATGGATTGAAAACAATGGTTATTATGACCTTTCGGTAGATATTAATGCGAAGTTTATTAACGATGCTTTGATCAAATTAGAAGTCACATGGATAGCAACAGACTAATTCCAAAGCGAATTGAATTACGGACAATCCCGAACATTCATCATCGTACATAACATTTATCACCAATTGGTGATAATATAGGTGATACAGGGGGTTTTTATGAGAGCAACCGTAGCGCTCGACGACGATTTAGTCCAGAAGGCTCAGGAGTTTACGGGTGTAACCGAGAGAACGGCTTTGCTCCGCAAAGCCTTGAAGGCGTTGATCCACCTTGAGGCTTCCCGACGGCTTGCGGCGGTTGGGGGTACGGAGCCGGATTTAGAAGACATCAAGCGCGTCAGGGCTGACAATCTATGATCCTGGCCGACACATCCGTCTGGGTTGACCATCTTCGCAACCGCAACCCGGAGATGGAGAGGCGTCTTGGCCGGGGGCAGATTGTCATGCACCCCTTTATTGTTGTGGAGATTTCCCTTGGCTCGCTGCACAACCGGCAAAAGACGCTCGACGATCTGGAAGCGCTGCTTGAAGTGCATGTTGCCACGCTCGGTGAAGTGCGGCATATGATTGAGTCTCACTCTCTCTTCTCGAAGGACATTGGCCTCACCGACGCGCACCTGATCGCCTCCTGTCTGATGACGCCGGGAACGCAGTTGTGGACCCGCGATAGCGCTTTGAAAAAAGTCGCTGCAACTCTGGGTATTCTCGTCACCCTGCCCTGACACTTCGCCTGGTCTGGCCAGTAAGGGAATAAAAGATAACTTTATACCTATCCCGGATACGCCCCCGTAATGTAGCCCTGCAGCGCCTCAATGGCCTGTGCCTGGCCGGAGATGACGCATTTCACCAGATCGCCGATGGAAATCATTCCCACCACCTTGTCATCCTGCAACACCGGGAGATGTCGAATACGGCGTTCGGTCATCAAGGTCATGCATTCATCCACGGTCTGCTCCGGGCTTACAAAAACTACCGGGCTGGTCATGATCTGGTGAACCTGTGTTAATTTGGCGGCGTGGCCCTTGATGATGCCCTTGCGCGCGTAGTCGCGCTCCGACAGGATGCCCACCAGCCGCTGATTTGAAAGCACCAGCAAGGCTCCGACACCGTGCTCGGCCATCATCTCCAGCGCTTCGTAGACTGTCTGTTCCGGCGCTATCGTCAGGACTCTGTTATTTTCTTTGTGCTTCAGCACCAACCCAATCGTGTCGGTAATCTTCATCACAACCTCCTGGCCTTTCGCAGCCGTCATCCCGGCCCGGCACCTAGTCAATATAGCCCATCCGCATTACGACAGGACAGTGCGGATGGGGGTCATGGCCTATAATTTCACCATCGATCTTCTACCCCGTCCGATCGGAGAACCCTTCAATGTCCATAAAAATCCTTCGTTTCCTCCCCGTAGTGCTCCTGGCCGCTTCGCTCAGCCTGCACGCAGCCCACAAGCCCAAGCCCGCCCCGCCAGCTCCGCCCGCTGTCGATCCCTACTCCGAGGTGCAGCCCGCTACCGAGACGCTCGATCTGGCTATGTACCAGCGGATTCGCGACGAGGGGTTGAACCACTCGCACGTGATGGAGTTTGCCACAGCGCTTATGGATGGCATCGGGTCGCGGCTGACTGGCTCGCCCAACCTGGCTAAGGCCAACGCCTGGACCCGCGACACTCTCACCAAAATCGGCCTGGAGAACGCACATCTCGAGGACTGGGGCGAATTCGGCATGGGCTGGCAGCAGTTGAACACCTGGGCGCGCATGGTCACGCCCGACACTGCGGTGTTGATTGTGCAGGCCACGCCCTGGTCGCCCTCCACCCCCGGCCCGGTCACTGGCGACGTGGTCTTCGTCAACATTCAATCCGAGAAGGACATCGACCAGTACAAGGGCAAGCTGGCCGGCAAGGTCGTCTTGCTGGGCGCCATGCGCGAGGTTCCTCCGGTCGATAAGCCGCTCTTCGAGCGCTACACCAATACCGATCTCGATTCCATCGCCGAGTTTCCCGTCAACGCCGGCGCGGGCGGCCTTTCTCCGGAGATGCAGGCTCGCATGCGCGAGCGCCAGGAGCGGACGCGCCTGCTCGATACGATTGGCAATTTTCTGGCCGGCGAAAAAGTTGCCGCGGTCATTGAGCCCAGCCGTGACGGCAAAAACGGCGGCGGCTCGGGTGGAACCATCTTCGACGACAACGGCGCCACTCTGGGGCGCACGCCCTACCTGGCCGACAAGCGGGTGAAAATTCCCGTGGTCGTTGCGGCCATCGAAAGCTACGGACGTCTCTATCGGCTCACTCAGGCTCACGCTCCGGTCAGCGTGGAGATCGACGTGGAAACAAAATTCACCGGCGAGCACGAGCACGGCTACAACACGATTGCCGAGATTCCCGGCACTGACCCCAATCTGAAGGATCAGGTCGTCATGGTGGGCGGCCATCTCGATAGCTGGATTGCCGGAACCGGCGCCACCGACAACGGCGCGGGCACCATCGTGGCCATGGAAGCCGTGCGCATCCTCAAGGCGTTGGACGTGAAGCCGCGGCGCACCATCCGCATCGCGCTGTGGACCGGCGAGGAGCAGGGCATCTTCGGCTCCAAGGGCTACTGCACCATCCACTTCGGCTCGGCCAAGCTCTCCACCGCGCCCGACCAGTTGCTGTTGCCGGAGTTCATGCGCCGCGTCGCAGGACCCCTCGAAGTCAAGCCGGAGCAGAAGCTCATCTCCGCCTATTTCAACGTGGACAACGGCACCGGCAAAATTCGCGGCATCTACACGCAGGGCAACGCGGCCATCGCGCCCATCTTCGCCCAGTGGATCGCTCCGCTCCGGGACCTGGGCGTCACCGTCGTCACCAACCGCAACACCGGCGGCACCGATCACCTCAGCTTTGACGCGGTGGGCATTCCCGGCTTTCAATTCGTCCAGGAGATGCTGGATTACGAATCGCGCACCCATCACTCCAACGAGGACGTCTACGAGCGGCTGCAACCGGCTGACCTGAAGCAGATCGCCACCGTCGAGGCCATCTTCATCTACAACGCGGCGCAGCGCGACCAGATGCTGCCGCGCAAGCCTCTGCCTCAGCCCGAGCTGGAAGAAAAGAAGCGCGCGCCTCTCGAGGGCATCTTCCCCGGAGCGGTTCCTCCAGTGGACGCGCAAAAGAAGTAGCGATTCTCAGGAATGGCCTTTGATCAACACGCTGCCGGGTCCTTCGGAGCTCAGTGTCTCCAGCTCCGATTCATCCACTTCTACGGCCACACTTCGCTGGATAAGCTCCATCGTGAGCACCACGCGTAGGCTGTTTTTCCGCCGCACCAACACGCCCTCCTTCCCCGCCAGCGCGCCGGAGCGAATCCGCGCCCTCTGTCCCACGGTCAGCAAAGGGTGCGGCTCGGCGCGGCGCAGCGGCAAGCCGGAGCGCAACGCGTTGATCTCCGCTTCGGGCAGCGATGCCGGCTGGCGTCCCGTGCCGCCCACTAAGCTCAGAACCCCCGGCACCTGCAGCACCGGTACGCGCTCGCTCTTTCTGATGTGGACAAAAAGATAACCGGGAAACAAAGGCAGATTCAGTGTAACCTTCGAGCCGTCTCTCCACTTGCGCTGCGTCCGATACAGCGGCAGATAGTGTTCAATTTCCTTCTGCCCCAGGTATTGGCTCACGCGCTTCTCATGGCGCGGCGAGGTGTACACCGCAAACCACTTCTGCGCCAACTGATTCTCCGCCAGGCAATCTCTCCCCGCTCCGCCCGAGGGTAGAACGATGTCGCGTTGTGCACTCTCCGGCATCATTCGCCCTTTTCCGCCATCAGTCTCCGTTCGCAAAAATCCTAAACCTACTCAACGGTGACTGATTTGGCAAGGTTTCTCGGCTGATCCACGTCGCAGCCGCGCCGCACAGCGATGTAATACGCCAGCAATTGCAACGGCACAATCTCAATCAGCGGCACAAGCAGTTCGATGGCCGGAGGAATGGGGATGACGTGTTCCACCAGTCCGCCGATGGTCTTGTCGCCTTCCGTGGCAATGGCAATCACCCGCCCCGACCGCGCCGTCACCTCCTGAATGTTCGAGAGAGTCTTCTCGTAGCGCAACTTTGACGCGGGATCGGCTTCGTCTCTCGTGGCCAGCACCACCACCGGCAGCGTCTCATCAATCAACGCGTTAGGCCCGTGCTTCATCTCGCCCGCAGGGTATCCCTCGGCGTGAATGTAAGAGATCTCCTTCAGCTTCAGCGCGCCCTCCAGCGCGATGGGGAAGTGGATGCCGCGGCCGAGGTAAAGAAAATCACGCGCCGTCGAAAATTCCTTCGCAAGTTGCTCGCACTGCGCGGTGCAGGAGCGCAGCGTCTCTTCAATCTTGACGGGAATGCGGCTCAACTCCTCAATCAGCGTCACCGATTGTGCCTGATCGAGCTCGCCGCGCAGTTGCCCCAGCTTAAGCGCCAGCAAAAACAGCGCCGTTAGCTGCGCGGTGAAGGCCTTCGTCGAGGCCACGCCAATCTCCGGCCCGGCGTGTGTGTAAATGGCGCCGTGCGCCTCGCGCGCCACCATGGCGTCCACCACGTTGCAGATGGCCACGGTCTTCGAGCCCATCGAAATCATTTCGCGCTGCGCGGCCAGCGTGTCCGCCGTCTCGCCGGATTGCGTGATCAGCAGCCCCAGCGCCTTCGCGTCGGGAATCGGGTTGCGATAGCGATACTCGCTGGCGTAGTCCACGTCCACCGGCAGCCGCGCCAGCCGCTCGATCATGTATTTCCCCGTCAGCGCCGCGTGCCAACTCGTCCCGCAGGCCGCGATATTGATGCTGGTCGCCTCGGCCAGCTCCTTGTCGGCAATCTTCATCTCCCCCAGGAAGACCTTGCCCGAGTCCAGCGAGACGCGGCCCAGCGTGGTGTCCGTAACGGCCCGCGGCTGCTCCCAAATCTCCTTGAGCATGAAATGCTTGTAGCCGCCCTTTTCCGCCTGGATCGGGTCCCACTGAACGTGTGTGATCTCGCGCTGCACGAGTTTGCCGTCAAAGTCAGTTAGCGCCACGCCGGCCAAAGTTAGCACGGCCATGTCTCCGTCGGCCAGAAAATAAATGTTGCGTGTGTGTTGCAGGATGCCGGGCACATCGGAGGCCACAAACGACTCGCCCTTGCCCACTCCGATTACCACCGGCGGGCCAAAACGAGCGGCAATAATCTTGTCCGGTTCTGCAGCCGATAGTACGCCCAGCGCAAAGGCCCCCGTGAGCCGCTTCACGGCGCGCCTCACAGCCACTTCCAGCGGAATCGGCTTGCCGGCCTTCTCCGCCTCCTTCTGCACCTGCTCAATCAGGTGGGCGATAATCTCCGTGTCCGTCTCGGTGACAAACTTGTGGCCCTGCGCGGTCAGCTCGTGCTTCAGCTCCAGGTAATTCTCCACAATTCCGTTGTGCACCACCACGATGCGCCCCGTGCAATCCCGATGCGGGTGCGCGTTCTCTTCCGTGGGCCGCCCATGCGTCGCCCAGCGGGTGTGGCCGATGCCGAAGCTGCCCTCGACCGGATGCTCGCGCAATACCTCTTCCAGGTTGCACAGCTTCCCCGGCGCGCGCCGCACCTCCAGCATCTTGCTGGTGGGTGAGCCCACGGCGATCCCCGCCGAGTCGTAGCCGCGGTATTCCAGCCGCCGCAGCCCTTCAATAATGACCGGAACAACCTTCTTGGGTCCTACATAACCTACAATTCCGCACATAGATTGATTCTAAGCGAGAATATCTGAAGATGCGATAAAGTTCGCCGGTAACTCGCTGATTTCATAGGGAGCAGAGGCCGGGGAGTCTTCTGGACGTAGCAAACAGTTTTCTGACCGTGTATGTGGAGACGTCATCGAGTAAAAGAAGTTATTAAAAATCATCGTAACCGGGTTCTGAGTGCCCTGCCATGCTGGAGCCGCCAGCATAGAAGACAATGCGGCGTCGAACCGGGATGCCTAGGAGAGAACGGGCGAGCATGACCAATTCCAGCTCACGCAATTCCGGGTCGGGAATTGCTTCGACGGTAGTACGGGTCCTATCGAAATCGGCGTTAACGCCCAGAGAAATCATCCTGCGGTAGACCTCAGCAGATGACCAAACTGCTTTGGGGAATGATTTGAGACCGGATGATTCGTTGTCGTGGGTAAACAGTGTGGCAGCAACTTCAAAGCCGTTCTGGACAACGGATGCAGCCGCGTCCCGGTCACCTAAACGAAGGTAAAGGTCCGCTGCTTTCGTGAGGTACTCTGGGCGCTGCTCCGGTTTGAGCTGAGTTATGAGCTCCAACTCAGCCGTAAGGGCAGATCGTGCGGCAGGTTCGTCCAGATAATAGGTACAGCGTTCAGCTATGTTATTGAGCATATCGGCGCGGGGAGACTGCTCCGCATAGCTGCACCAGTCGCCATTGGGGCCGCCGCAAGTGGTGGGAACCTGGCGGGTGAGAGGGACTGTGCCGGCTGAAGCGAGAATATGCGCGACATCGGGCGGACAGGTGTTTCCGGTACCCAGAAGGGCGGCCTCAGGTGAGCCGGGAGGGGCATAGGAGAGAGTTGAACCGGTAACGCCCAAACCCTGGTTGAGGTTGAGCGGGATGGTGAATTCGAGGCCCATATCGAGAGAAGTAAGACCGATGGAGTGAGCTCCCTTTTCGGTGGCGTATGAGGCCGTACCCATAGGGAGGAAGATGGAAGGAGTAAGACTTATCCGGTCGCTGCCGAATGGCTCGAAGGAAGCCAGGCCGTCAGGGAAGCGTTGTAGGTACTCCTCGACTGCGGGATGAATAGCGAGCAGTGCGGCAGCGCGGGGAGGGTCGAGCTTGCTCAGTGCGGGAGCAACGGCGAAGAGTTCGAGATCGGTGTTGCTCTTGTAAGAGAGACTGTTCCTGCCGCTGCTGATGTTGCCGGAGCCATTGGTGTGTTGCTTGTCTTTTTCCGCGGCACGACCCAGAACAATATTAATGGCGGAAAGAATAACGTCGGCGGGAAGACTCTGCCAGTAGTGTGCAACCAATCTGGAAGCAGTCCAGGTTTTCGATTGATCGGGCGTCTGAGAATTGTAAGCTGCGAGAGCGGAATTAAAGATGCGCACGCGGTCATCAGTGCTGGATGTTGAAGCCGCTCCAAGCAAGAGCGCGGCGGCTCGCTCAGAGAAAATTCCGGCAGCGGAGGCTTGATCGAAACTCTTGATAGCTCCAGACAGGTCGCCCTGAGTCAGGGAAAAGTTGACAACTGCGCGGTAAAGCAATACCTGCGTTTCCGGTTCGGCCTGGGGAATTAGATCGAGCAGCGCGGAGGGTGAAAGGGGTACAAGGTCTGAGAGGATATCGCGCTCGACGCCTTTACGGAGTGAAACAGGTTCGATAAGACGGGCGGCGGCAAAAGCCTGACGATAAAGGACGATTGCGTGAGAAAGATCGAGATCAAGCCATGCACCGGCGGCCCGATAAAGGAGAAAGGCGCGCGCAGCAGGGTCGGCGGTGGTGGCTGCCTCTTCGGCGTGAAACAAGATAGGACGGGCAAGGGCCACGCGTTCGGGTAGTGTGAGAAAAGTTTGGCGTTGAGGCGTTTGTGCGGCAAGGAGGACAATAGCAAGTTTTGCTGCGCACGTAGCGACGGACATATCTACTCACCCCGGCGTATTTCATAGTAGAAGCTCGGCTTGGCTCAACTTGCATATTATACATACAAGCTCAGCGGATCATTCCAATACTTTTGTGGGCCAACTCTCCAATGGAAGCATTCCAGACTATTTTCTAGTTGAATATATACCTCCTGCAAAGTCACGATTTCTGCACAACCGTTTCTCGATTGTCACCAACAACCCTTACCGCAAAATCGAACCCATCCGTCAGCCGAGCGTCAGGAGCACCAGACCATGATCCCCCCGGCCCGCATACCCCTGCGACCCCGCAGGGGGGAGCAGGAGTATGCAAAAATCCCCTCCACTGGCGAACAATAGGCGAAATAGCAGTGCGGATTTTGTTGATTTCGCTTCCCATTTTGCCCAATTATGCGCCCAAAACCCTCTATCTATGAGTAGAGGTTTTGGGGTCGCGTTTGGCCCTTGAAATGCGCTCCTCCCGGCGGCAATTGATAGGCTCCGCCGCGCCGCCACCTCAACTTCCGGTATAATCCCTTTGAGACGGAGAGATGGCCGAGAGGCTGAAGGCGGCGGTTTGCTAAACCGTTATAGGGGCTAAAACCTCTATCGGGGGTTCGAATCCCCCTCTCTCCGCCAGATAGTCATAACTTCTTTATAATAAACAACTTGACATCCATAATAGCCCGCGATTATGGACCCTTTTAACGAATAATATGGCACAGAGAAAGTCTGCGCACAGGGAAGAATAGCTCCTGCTTGGCATTCCGGAAACCATATTCAAGTCGCGGATTTTTCGCACCCGGCGCAAGCTGCCGCATGGGTTACAATCTTCGCTTAACAAGGCTTACGGAATATCACTCAAAGGGGTATCCATCCATGCTGCCCAATGCCGATGAAATCCATGGAGCGGCTGCCGGCTTGACGGCGCAGGAAGCTCAGGCGCGATTAGACCAGTACGGGCCAAATGAGCCCGCGGCGACAACGCACTACAACCCTGTCGCCGATCTCGTGCACATATTCATGAATCCGCTGACGCTGATTCTGCTTATTGCCGCGGGAGCTTCGGCATTTTTGGGCGATAAGGTCGATGCGGGCATCATCGGCGCCATTGTTCTGCTGAGCGCGGTGATGGACTTCAGCCAGACCTATCGTTCTCAGAAGGCTGTCGAGCGGCTGCACGATCAGGTAGCCCCGACGGCGACCGTCCAGCGCGACGGCGCGTGGAAAGAAATCAGGCGGCGCGATGTGGTGCCCGGAGATGTGATCCGGCTCTCGGCCGGGGATTTGGTTCCTGCGGACGCGCGCCTTCTGGTTGCGCGCGATCTCTATGTGCAGCAGGCGGCGCTGACGGGCGAGTCGCTTCCTACCGCGAAGGCAGCTACATCAGAACCGGCCTCCACTAAAGCGGATGCGCCAAACATGGTCTTTCTGGGCACATCGGTGGTGAGTGGAACGGCAACCGCGGAGGTCGTCGCAACAGGTCCTCGAACCGCTTTTGGCGACATTGCGGCCCGGCTCGCCGCACGCCCGGAAGCGACGGCCTTTGATCACGGATTGCGGGATTTCAGCCGCCTGCTCGCGGCAACAGTCTTTTTTCTCGTGCTCTTTCTGATTGCCGTTGGAATCATACGCCACCGCGATCCCTTTCAATCCCTGCTGTTTGCCGTGGCGCTGGCCGTCGGTCTGACCCCCGAATTCCTGCCCATGATTACCTCGGTGACGCTCTCCAAGGGCGCCGTTGCCATGGCGCGCAAGAAGGTCATCGTCAAGCATCTCTCCTCCATTCAGAACCTCGGCAGCCTGGATGTGCTATGCAGCGATAAGACGGGAACGCTCACCGCCGGGACCATGTCCTTCGATCGCTCTCTCGATGCCTTTGGCAAGCCATCCGGCCGTGCTCTGGAACTGGGGTTTCTCAACAGCAAATTCGAGACCGGCATTCGCAGTCCGCTCGACGACGTCATCGTTCATCAGAGTCCGCAAAACACCGAGGGGTACACCAAGTGCGACGAGATTCCCTTTGACTTCGAGCGCAAGCGGCTCTCGATTGTGGTGGAGCGGAACTCGCAGCGGGTTCTCATCACCAAGGGCGCTCCGGAAGGAATCATCGCGCTCCTCTCCGGTTACGAGATCGATGGCAAGGTCGAACCCGTTGGCGAGGATGCCATCAAGCGCATTCACCAGGCCAGCAACGATCTCAATGGCCAGGGATACCGTTCGCTTGCCGTGGCTTACGTCGATGTACCCGCGCGAGCTGACTATTCGGTTCAGGACGAGCGCAACCTGATTATGGTGGGCTTCCTGACATTCTCCGATCCGCCGTTGCCGGACGCTGCCCAGGTTCTGGCTTCGCTCAAACAAGATGGAGTTGAGGTCAAAGTCATCTCCGGCGATAACGACCTTGTCACCGCCCACATTTGCGCACAGGTCGGACTGGACGCCGGGCACATTGTGACGGGCGACGATCTTGTGAATATGACGGACCCAGCGCTGGCCCACGACGCCGAGGAGTCGCACATTTTTGCCCGCATCTCTCCGGCGCAGAAGAACAGGATTCTCCTGGCTCTCAAGCACAACGGCCACGCGGTCGGATTTATGGGTGACGGCATCAACGATGCGCCTTCGCTACACGCGGCCGATGTGGGCATTTCCGTGTCCAGCGCGGCCGACGTGGCTCGCGATGCCGCCGACGTGATTCTCATCGAGCCCGGCCTGCGCGTTCTCCATGACGGCATCATCGAGGGGCGCAAAGCCTTCGGCAACGTGATGAAGTATCTGCTGATGGGCACAAGCTCGAACTTCGGCAATGTCTTCAGCATGGCCGGGGCTTCGCTCTTTCTACCGTTTTTGCCCATGCTGCCCACGCAAATCCTTTTGAACAACTTTCTATACGACCTGGCCCAGATTACGATTCCAACCGACAATGTCGACAACACCTACCTGATCAAGCCCCAGCATTGGGATATAGGCGTGATCCGCAATTTCATGGTGTTCGTCGGGCCCATAAGTTCCATCTTCGACTTTCTGACCTTCTATGTCCTGCTGCATTTCTTTCGCGCAACCGAGGCGCAGTTTCATACCGGCTGGTTTGTCGAGTCGCTGGCCACCCAGACGCTGGTCGTATTCGTCATCCGCACATCGATGAATCCACTGCGCAGCCGTCCCAGTATTCCCTTGTTTGCAACGTGTATGGGAGTCGTGGCCATCGGAATGTATTTGCCGTTCAGCCCTCTGGCGAGCGTGCTCGGCTTCACTCCGCTGCCGCTCAGTTATTTTGCCTTTGTGGCCGCAGCAACCGCGGGCTATCTCCTGCTGGTGGAAGCCGCCAAGCGGATTCTTCTCCACAGGGCCACCAAGAGCAACACACACAGGGGTGGAAAGCCCTTGGTGGCGACAACCTAGGTTTGGCGGTAAATCCGCATTATGTGAAAGGCGCACGGCAGGATCATCATGCGAATCACCGAAGCATCGTTCGAAAGGACTCGCAATGCGCAATTCTTCCGATGCCGTCCTATTACAAAGGAGGTCGGCATGATGCGAAGTATTGTTCCTGCTCTTTTGTTGATAGTCTCAATCGTTGTGGTCTCCCCACCCGGCTCCGCTCAGCCAAATCCCCGCTTGCAGACATTCTTCCGGGAAAATATCGGGTTGAGTCAGAATCAGATCGATGACATCCGAAGTGGAATCCCGGTAGTTATAACCCTTCCACCCCGTTCGCCGGAGGAGGTTTTTCTGTTCGGCGCGGTTTACATTCATGCAGCTCCCGAGAGTTACCTGCAACTTGCCCTGGACTTCGACCACCTTCGCAGGCTTCCCAGTTACCTGGCTCTCGGTGTCATCGGGAATCCGCCGCTGCTCACTGACTTGAACGGTTTTTCGTTTGATAGTGACGAAATCCGGGACTTGCAGAAATGCCATCCCGGCGACTGCATGATTCAGTTGCCCGGCAGCACGATGGAGGAACTACAGCAGTCGATCGAGTGGACAGCGCCAAACGTAAACCAACGAGTCGACCAATACATACAAAGCAAGGCGCTGCAGCATCTGCTCGCCTATCAGCACGAAGGCAACCAGGCGCTAGGGGTCTATAACGATAAGCGCGACCCCGCCGAAGTGGCAAAACAATTCGCCTACATGCTCAGCTATACCAAAGCCTTGCCGGAGCAACTGCCGGATTTCTACCGCTACCTGCTTGCCTATCCCAACGCGAAGCCTGCGAATGTTGAAGATCGGTTCTATTGGGCAAAAGTGAAATTCGGATTGAAGCCGACACTGCGTGTGATTCATTTGGTAGCAATGCGCGGAGGTCCTGCCGACGATGTGGCTTATGCCATCGCTGAAAAGCAGCTCTACTCAAGTCATTATTTTGACACAGCGCTGGACCTCTCCTTCTGCGTCCGAGGCCGGGACGATCCGAAGCTCTCCGGCTTTTACCTGATCATGGCCTTGGGTTCAGAGCAGTCGTCCCTGGCTGGATTCAAGGGAGGGATTATTCGAAAGGTCGCGGTGGGTCGCTCGGTATCCGATCTCCAGGCTGCGCTCACGAATATCAGGAATACGCTGGAAAGGGACCATAGACCTTAGGACACGCGACATGATATTCGTCTCCTACATCCACGTACTAACAGCGGCATTCTTGATGGGATTGGCGGCAGCCGCCCCATTGGGTCCTGTCAACATGATGGCCATCCGCCGAGGAGTGGCCGGCGGTTGGCGCCATACTCTTGCTTGCGGAATCGGCGCCGTCTTCGGCGATCTGGTTCTGTTCTCCATAACCCTCCTTGGGGGGCGCTACCTTCTGCCCGATCTGTCCAACCCTAAGCTCCAATTCTCCTTGTTGGCCATCGGCGCAGTCATTTTGTTTCCGGTGGGAATATATTTCTTAGCGCTCGCCATCAGGGATCCTAACCGGGCCTACAAAAGCGCTCGCCGGCGCTGGAACGAAGGCTCCATCCCCACGCGCCTGACCGCGGAGGCCGTCAAAAGCGCTGCCTTTACCATCTTCAACCCCTTAACCATGCTCTATTGGGTTGCCGTTACCTCCAGTTGGCTTCCTTTTGCTTATTCAGTCTTAGGCTATAGAGCCCCCGCGTGGGGAATCATGATGGCGGGTGCTGGTCTGATGATCTGGTTCACTGCGCTCATCTTTTTCGTCCGATTCATTCCCCATCACATCGGTGCGACCTTTTTCCGGCTCGCCAATGCAATTCTGGGCCTCATCCTTATCGGATTCGCTGCATATTGTGCAGTCATCCTGTTCCGTCATCTCTTTCGCTGAAACAACGGGTTCACAATATCATCCCCCATCCCCTCGCCATGCAATTCGACGCGGGTCTTCGATTAGGCGCGCAGTGACAGCCCCAAAGATGAAGCCGCCGACATGCGCTAGGTACGCGACGCCACCGGTCTGCTCGGCTGTCACTGAGCCGGCATCGAAGAGCTGAACGAGGAACCAGAAGCCGATCAGGAGCGCTGCCGGAATGAATGTGGTGCGAACAAAAATGAAGATGAACAGAAGCGAGCGAATCTGGTCGCGGGGATAGGTGACCAGAAACGCTCCCATAACCGCGGCAATTGCCCCGCTGGCGCCCAGGACTGGGAGTGTGGAATGGGGATCGGCTGCAACCTGGGCTATCATCGCCACCAGCCCGCCGGCAAAGTAGAAGAGAAGATATCTCCAGCGGCCCATCGCGTCTTCGATCTCCGGGCCAAAAGCCCATAAAAAGACCATGTTGCCGATGATATGCATCCAGCTGCCGTGCATGAACATCGAAGTGATCAACGTAACCCACTGATGGCCTGAAATAATCTGGACAGGAATTGCGGACCATGTTGTTACGAATGCGTCGCCGCCCATCAGCTCCATCAGGAAGACAAAGCCATTCACTAAAATAAGCAGGCCCGTAACGATAGGCATGCGCGTCGGATGCCGGGTTGCATCGCCTAACGGTATTAACCCGCCCATTCCATCCTCCCTATCCAATCGGGGGAAAAAGGCATCCTCGAGTAAAAGTTGATCGTAAAGGCTGCCGGGCACACTGGTTTTACGATTGGTCGGCCCAGGTGCGATCAAGCCTGCGCTTTCAGCTCCGCCACGCGATTCCGCGTCTGGCTCACAAATGCCTGGTTCTCGGGCGCGTCCGACTTAATCGACTCGATGTTGATGTCGACGTTTGCCAGGGCTCCTTCGAGAGCGGCTTTTGCCAGGGCGGTTGCTGTCGTCAGATCGGAGTGCATCTTCGGGTTAGTGATTGGCTTCAGCCTGGCGGCAATCTGTAGCACCTCGACGGCCCGCTCGGCCACTCCGAGAGGCACACTGGCCGCTTGTTGAAGCGCTTCTGCAATCGCCCGGCCGCCTTCAGAGGATTCTTTCGCCGGCTTGTATGCCTTCATGACCACGTTGTAGGACTCGGCGTCGGCGTCGATGGCGGACTTCAGTTCATCGCGAAGTTGAGCGAGGCGGGCGATGGCTTCGCTGAGTTGGCCTTCGTACTGCAGGTAGGTCTTTTTGCCGCGTGACATAGTCGCGACCATTCCGGCAAGGCCGGCGGCCATGGCTCCTACAGCCGCGGCGGCGCTACCACCGCCGGGAGTCGCAGTGGGAGCAGCCAGTTGTTCAATGAAAGGTTCAACCCCTGCGCGCAGGCCTCCGATGGCTGATTTGCCGCACATCACCGCGGCAAGGCGGTTTTCAAGAATGAGTGAAGAGTCAATGTTCTCCACTTGCAGGAACCACTCCGCTGCTTGTTCTAAGGCCAGTTTAGGAATAAGTCCGACAATCTCGCTGGAAACCGGGAGGACGCCATAGCGCGCCGCTTCCTGCTTCACAAATGTGAAGACGCGGTGGATGGGAGTCTGTTCGAAATCGGTCAGGTTCATTGAAACCTGGGCCTTGCCGCGCACCAGGAATCCCGCACCCTTGACGAAGCGCAGCCCGCCCGAAGAATAGCGCACGGCCTTGGCGATTTTCTTGGCGATCTCCACGTCGGGCGTGTTCAGGAAGATGTTGTAGGCAATCAGCGGCTTGCGCGCGCCCACCACTGTAGCCCCAGCCGTCGGATGCACGCGCGGCTCGCCAAAATCCGGCTTGCGCGCCGGATTGGTGGCAATTTCGTCGCGAATGCCTTCGAACTGGCCGCGGCGAATATTCTCCAGATTCTGCCGTTCCGGCGTAGTCGCGGCGGCCTCGTAAAGATAGACCGGAATTTTAAACCGCTTCCAGATTTCGGCTCCCACGTGCCTGGCCATGGCCACGCAGTCTTCCAGGGTGACATTGTCGATGGGGATAAAGGGAATGACGTCGGTCGCACCCATGCGCGGGTGCGCGCCCTGGTGCCGTGTGAGGTCAATCAACTCGGCTGCCTTGCCGGCGCCCCGGATGGCTGCTTCCTGGATGGCTTCCCGCTCGCCGGCCAGCGTAATGACGCAGCGGTTGTGATCGGCATCCATTTCCCGGTCGAGCAGATAGACGCCGGGGATCTTCATGGCTTCGACGATGGCATCCACTTTGGCCGCATCGCGGCCTTCAGAGAAGTTGGGCACGCATTCAATAAGAGTGTTGGGCACGGGAATAAGGATAAAGAGCGCGGCTCGGTCCGGCAACTGGGCTGTCAGATCGTGCAAGCGCCGCTTGTGCTTCGGTAGTATGCTGTGTATGGCTTTTTAGGGGACTGCGAGCAGGTGCGACAGCAGTTCTTCAAAGGAACAGATCGTATGACAACGACTATGGCTCCGACGATTCGCGCGCGCCGAGGCAGCCAGTTGCGCTGCAAGGGCTGGCAGCAGGAGGCAGCTTTGCGCTGCCTTATGAACAACCTCGATCCGGAGGTGGCCGAGCGGCCTCAGGACCTGGTGGTCTACGGCGGCATCGGTCGCGCCGCCCGGAACTGGGAGTGTTATCACGCCATCGTCCGCGAGTTGGAGCGTCTGGGCAACGAGGAGACGCTGCTGGTGCAGTCGGGCAAGCCGGTTGCGGTCTTTCCCACGCACGAGATGGCGCCGCGGGTCATCATCGCCAATTCCAACCTGGTGGGTAAGTGGGCCACGTGGGAGCACTTCAACGAGCTGGACCGCAAAGGCTTGATGATGTACGGGCAGATGACGGCCGGAAGCTGGATCTACATCGGGACGCAGGGAATTCTGCAGGGAACCTTCCAGACCTTTGCGGCGCTCGCCGAGCGGCACTTTGGCGGGTCGCTGAAGGGCAAGCTGGTGGTGACCGGCGGCATGGGCGGCATGGGTGGTGCTCAGCCATTATCAGTGACGCTGAACGATGGAGTCGTGCTGGTCATCGAGGTGGACCGAAGCCGCATCGAGCGCCGCATGGCCACTCGCTATTGCAACACGATTGCTGAAGACCTGGATGAAGCGCTGCGGCTTTGCGAGGCGGCGCGGCGCGAGGGACGGGCGTTGTCTGTAGGCCTGGTGGGCAATTGCGGAGACGTGCTGCCCGAAATCGCGCGCCGGGGCGTCTTGGTAGACGTAGTGACCGACCAGACCAGTGCGCATGATCCGCTGAACGGTTATATTCCGCAGGGACTCACACTGGAGGAGGCCGTTGAGCTCCGGCAACGCGATCCCGGCGAGTACGTGCGGCGTTCGACGGCGACCATGGTTGTCCACGTGAATGCAATGCTCGCTTTGCAGCGGGCTGGTTCAGTGGTTTTCGACTACGGCAACAACATTCGCCGCTTTGCCTTCGATGCCGGCTGCGTGGATGCCTTTCTGATTCCCGGCTTTGTGCCGGAGTACATTCGTCCGCTCTTCTGCACGGGACAAGGGCCGTTTCGCTGGGTGGCACTCTCCGGCGATCCGCGAGACATTGCCCGCACCGACGCGCTGGCTCTTGAACTTTTCCCGGAGAACGATATTCTTACCCGCTGGCTGCACCTTGCGCCTGGCCGCTTCGCCTTCCAGGGGCTGCCGGCCCGCATCTGCTGGCTGGGTTACGGTGAGCGAGCACGCATGGGTGAGGCGATCAACGACCTGGTCCGCAAGGGAGAGATTTCAGCCCCGGTGGCCATCGGTCGCGACCACCTCGACACCGGCTCAGTAGCCAGCCCCTATCGCGAGACAGAGAAGATGCTCGACGGATCTGACGCAGTCGCCGACTGGCCCGTTCTGAACGCGCTTCTCAACACCGCTTCGGGCGCTACCTGGGTTAGCTTCCACCATGGCGGCGGCGTGGGGATGGGTTACTCGCTGCATGCCGGACAGGTAACTGTGGCCGACGGCACTCCCATGGCGGCCCGCAAAATTGAGCGTGTGCTCAACAACGATCCCGGCCTCGGTGTGGTTCGCCACGCGGATGCAGGCTACGAACTGGCGCGACAGACTGCGCGCGAGCGCGGCATTCGCATGCCCATGGCGGGGGTTTAATAGATGGATAGTTTATTCGTTGTAGGCATTATCTTAACTGTGCTGGGCGGGCTGGTTTCTTGGCGGATATGGCAGAAAGATCGCGTGATAAAAGCAAAGGGATGGCCGCAGACTGAAGCCACCATCCAATCGGGAGGTCTTGATATCGTAGCGCAACGCCGCTATTCAACGGTTGAACTTCCATGTTTTGCATTCTCCTATGTAGTCGATGGAGAGTATTTTTCAGGACGTTTTGCTCTTTCGGCCACTGGCGATCAAGCAGATGACCTAATCAAAGAGATGATCGACAGAAGATTTATCGTGAATTATGACCCAGAGCAGCCCTCAACTTTCTACATCCCGGACGAATTCATTGCGGGATGCGAAGTCTATCAGAAACTGAGCGATAAGCTCATTCCTATGTATCCCATGAGTTAACTTCACCATGATTACAGCCATCATCAACATCGGCCAACTGGTCACTCTCGCCGGACCCGCGCGTCCGCGCGTCGGCAAGGAGCTGCGCGAACTGGGCATCGTTGAAAACGCCGCTTTGTTCGTTGACGACGGCCGCATAATTTCAGCCGGGCCTTACTCGCAGCTTCGTTCGCAAATTCCCTCCGGGGCCACAATCATCGACGCCGATGGCTGCTGCGTGACGCCAGGCTTCGTCGATGCGCACACGCATCTGGTCTTTGCCGGCAATCGCGCCGCGGAGTTCGAGCAGCGCATCGCCGGGGCCACCTATCAGGAGATTGCCGCGGCCGGCGGAGGCATTCTGCGCACCGTGAGGTTGACCCGTGCGGCCAGCGAAGAGGAGTTGCTCAAGGCGGCGCGACGCCATCGCGACTGGATGCTTCGCTCCGGCACGACGACCATCGAAGCCAAATCGGGATACGGTCTGGAACGTGAAACGGAGTTGCGCATGTTGCGCGTGCTCGCGCGACTCAATACCGAGGGTCCGGCGCGCATAGTCTCTACTCTGCTGGCCGCACACATGATTCCTCCGGAGTTCGTGGATCGTCGTGAAGAGTATGTCCGTTGGATTATTGAGGAGTTGATTCCCGAGGTTGTGGCTGCAAAACTGGCCACTTATTGTGATGTCTTCTGCGATGATCACGCCTTTACGATCGATGAAGCGCGCAGTGTGCTCACCGCTGCACGCCGCCACGGCATGCATCTGCGTGTTCACGCCGAGCAGTTTCGGCCAGGAACAGGAGCTGCGCTGGCCGCTGAATTAAGCGTGGCAACCGCCGATCATCTGGAGGCCGTGACTGCCGAAACGCTTGACCTGCTGCGCAAAGCCTCTGTGCAGCCAGTGCTTTTGCCGGGATCGGTCTTCGCGTTAGGGCGCGAGCAGTATCCGCCCGCGCGAAAGATGATCGAGCTGGGTCTTGGAATTGTCCTGGCTACCGATTTCAACCCAGGATCCTCTCCAATAGCATCTATGCCGTTTATTATGTCGCTGGCCTGCCTGCAGATGCGCCTCAGCCCTGCCGAAGCGCTGGCCGCTGCAACTCTGAACGCGGCATGCAGCCTTGGTTTAGGCGACCGTGTGGGGTCATTGGAAGCAGGCAAGGATGCTGATTTTCTTATCCATGAATTCAGTGATTACCGCGAACTTGCGTACTTTATCGCCGCACCTTTTAGGCCGCGTGTCTTTGTCTCAGGCAAGGAAGTAAAGCCTTAACGACACATTATTCGCCCCCAAAACACCTTGATTCGCTCCATCATCGCTCGGCGTCTACTTATAGTTCTAACTTTACGCTCAGGCCGGGGAATGATGGTGCTGGGCGACGGGTTCAGGAATGGTGGCCAGGTAGCGATCGACAGACGCTGCGGCCTTGCGGCCTTCGCTGATAGCCCAGACCACCAGCGATTGGCCGCGGCGCATGTCTCCGGCGGAAAAGATATTCTCGATTGAGGTTCTGTAGTCGGCGTCGGTGGCTACGTTGCCGCGGCTGTCCAGAGCCACGCCGAGTTGCTCAATCATGCCCGAGCGCACAGGACCAAGAAAGCCCATCGCCAGAAGCACCAGGTCGACGTCGAGGGTGAACTCGGTGCCGTGGATAGCTTCGAATTTCGGCGGAGGGCCGACGCGCACCGCGTGCAGTTGTTTGACGAAGCCGTTTTTATCGCCGGTGAATTTTACGCTGTTGATGCTCCAGTCGCGGATGCCGCCCTCTTCGTGCGAGGTTTCCGAGCGCAATTGCAAGGGCCACATCGGCCATGGGGTTGAGGCATCGCGCTGCTCCGGCGGCTTGGGCATGATCTCAAACTGGTGAATGCTCAAGGGGTGCTGACGAAGGCTGGTGCCCAGGCAATCGGCTCCTGTGTCGCCGCCGCCGATGATGACCACGCGCTTGCCCTCGGCGCTGATGGAGATGGAGGGATCGATGACGTCGCCCTCGCAACGCCGATTTTGCTGCGACAAAAACTCCATGGCAAAGTGAATGCCCTTCAGTTCGCGCCCGGGAATATTCAAATCGCGCGGCTTCTCCGCGCCGCCGCAGAGCAAAATCGCATCATAGTGACCGGTGAGCTCTTCGACAGGCACGTTGCCGCCTATATGGGCATTGGTGATAAAGGTGACGCCCTCGGCGCGCATCTGCTGAATGCGGCGGGCGATGACGTGTTTTTCCAGCTTGAAGTTGGGTATGCCGTAACGGAGCAGGCCGCCGATGCGGTCGTTCTTTTCATACACAGTGACCGAGTGGCCTGCGCGGCGTAGTTGCTGTGCCGCGGCCAGGCCGGCTGGTCCGCTGCCCACCACGGCTACGCGCTTGCCGGTGTTCTGCTCGGGCGGTTCGGGATGAATCCAGCCCTCATCCCAGGCGCGCTCCACCACGCTGCGCTCTATGAGCTTGATGGAGACAGCCGGCTCGCTGATGGCGAGCACGCAGGCGGCCTCGCAGGGCGCGGGGCAGATGCGCCCCGTAAACTCGGGAAAATTGTTGGTGGCGTGGAGGCTGCGGATGGCGGCTTCCCAGCGGCCGTTGTAAACCAGGTCGTTCCAGTCGGGGATGAGGTTGTTGACCGGGCAACCGGTGTGGCAAAAGGGAACGCCGCAATCCATGCAGCGTGCGCCCTGCTTGCGCTGCTTTTCCTCGGGAAACGGCTCGTAGATTTCGAACCAATCCTGGAGCCGCTCCTCGATTTTGCGGCGAGAGGGTTGTTCGCGTTCAATCTCCAGAAATCCTGTCACCTTACCCATGGTGCACCTCAACTACCTCCGCCAGAGACGGCGAAGTTGTGGATGAAGAATAAGCCATATCTGCGCGCTGAATGCCGAGCACGCGTTTGTACTCGTGAGGAAAGACCTTGATAAAGTGCTTCTGCGCCTTCGCCCAGTGCTTCAGGATCCATGCGGCTCGCGGGCTCCCGGTCAGGTCGCGGTGGCGTTTGAGCAGGTCTTGTATCTCGGCAATTTCTTCATCGGAACTGAGCGTCTCCAGATCGACGCTGGATATGTTGCAGCGGCGCGTGGAGAAGTCGCCCTGCTCGTCGTAGACAAAAGCGCGTCCGCCGCTCATGCCGGCTGCGAAGTTGCGGCCTGTGAGTCCGAGCACGATGACCGTTCCGTTGGTCATGTACTCGCAGCCGTGGTCACCCACGCCCTCGACAACCGCAGTCACGCCGGAGTTGCGCACAGCAAAGCGCTCGCCGGCAATTCCATTCAGAAAGACTTCGCCGCTGGTTGCGCCATAGAGCACCACGTTGCCCACCAGGATGCTCTCTTCGGGCAAGAAGCTGGAGTCCTTCGGTGGATAGGCGATGATGCGCCCGCCAGAGAGGCCTTTGCCTAAATAATCATTCGACTCGCCTTCGAGTTCGAGGGTAACGCCGCTGGGAAGGAATGCGCCAAAGCTCTGGCCCGCCGAGCCGTTGAACTTGAAGTGGATCGTCTCATCCGGCAATCCTGCCGATCCGTAGCGGCGGGCGATTTCGCCGCCCAGCATTGCGCCCACGGTGCGATGCACGTTGCGGATGTCGAAGCTTCCCGTTACCGGCGTTTTGGATTCCAGCGCCGGCGCGGCCTTCTCAATGAGGATGTGATCGAGCGCCTTGTCCAGCCCGTGATCCTGTGCCTGAACCTTATGGCGTGCCACTCGCGAGGGCACCTCGGGCGTGTAGAGAATCGATGTAAGGTCGATGCCCTTGGCCTTCCAGTGATCGCTGGCGATGGTGGCATCGATTCTCTCTACGCGGCCCACCATTTCGTCGAAGGTGCGATAGCCGAGCTTGGCCATGTATTGGCGCACCTGCTCGGCGAGAAAGAAGAAGAAGTTGATCACGTGCTCGGGCTGGCCCTTGAAGCGAGCGCGCAGCACCGGGTCCTGGGTGGCGATGCCCACCGAGCAGGTGTTCAGGTGGCACTTGCGCATCATGATGCAGCCCATGGAGACCAGCGGCATGGTCGAAAAGCCGAACTCTTCGGCGCCCAGCAGCGCTGCAATCACCACGTCGCGGCCGGTTTGCAGCTTGCCGTCGGTCTGCACCTTGATGCGGCTGCGCAAATCGTTCAGCAGCAGCACCTGCTGTGTTTCAGCCAGGCCCAGCTCCCATGGCAGTCCGGCGTGCTTGATGGAGCTGAGCGGCGAAGCGCCTGTGCCGCCGCTGTCGCCGGAAATCAGCACCGTGTCGGCGTGCGCCTTGCTGACGCCCGCGGCTACCGTGCCTACGCCTACCTCTGAAACCAGTTTTACGGCGATGCGCGCCCGGGGATTGACATTCTTCAGGTCGTAGATCAGTTGCGCCAGATCTTCGATGGAATAAATATCATGATGCGGCGGCGGCGAGATCAGGCCAACACCGGGAATGGAGTGGCGAACCTTGGCGATGATCGCATCCACCTTGTGGCCGGGTAATTGTCCGCCCTCGCCGGGCTTTGCGCCCTGCGCCATCTTGATCTGCAACTCGTCGGCGTTGACCAGATAATTCGTAGTAACGCCGAAGCGGCCCGAGGCCACCTGCTTGACGGCCGAGCGCCGCGAGTCGCCGTTAGCGTCCGGCTTGAAACGTTCTTCGTCCTCGCCGCCCTCGCCGGTGTTGGACATCCCGCCGATGCGGTTCATGGCGATGGCCAGCGTCTCATGCGCTTCCTTGCTGATGGACCCAAAGCTCATGGCGCCGGTGCTAAAGCGCTTCACGATCTCTTTGGCCGGCTCAACTTCCTCCAGCGGCAACGGATGATCCGCGTATTTGAGCTGGAACAGTCCGCGCAGCGTGCACAAGTGGCGATTATGATCGTCCAGCAAATCCGTGTATTCCTGGAAGGTGGCCGGATTGTTCTGGCGTACGGCGTGTTGCAGCTTGCTGATCGTATCCGGATTCAGCAGGTGATACTCGCCGTCCACGCGGAACTGATATTGGCCTCCGACAACCAGCTCGGTTTCAGATTCCGTCAGCGGCTGGAAGGCGAAGGCGTGCTTTAGCAGCGCCTCGCGCGCCAGAACGTCCAGCCCCACGCCTTCGATGCGCGAGGCGGTTCCGGGGAAGTATGTCTCCACCAGCGACTGATTGAGCCCAACCGCCTCGAAGACCTGGGCGCCGCGATAGCTTTGCAGGGTGCTGATGCCCATCTTCGAGAAGGTCTTCAGCAGTCCTTTGTTGATGGCCTTGATGTAATTCTTTTCCGCATGGTTGGCGGTTATATTGTGCGGCAGCAGGCCAAGCCGCTTCAGGTCGTGCAGCGTTTCAATAGCCAGGTAAGGATTGATGGCGCTGGCCCCATACCCAATCAATAGAGCGAAGTGCATCACCTCTCTCGGCTCGCCGCTCTCGATAATCAGCGCTACCAGGGTGCGGGTCTTCTCCTGCACCAGGCGATTATGCACAGCGGCCATGGCCAGCAGGCTGGGAATCGCCGCATAAGTGGGATCGACGCCGCGGTCCGAAAGAATCAGCAGCGTGTAGCCGGATTCCACGGCGTGCGAAGCGCGGGCGCTCAGCTCTTCAAGTGCGCGCTTCAGGCCCTGTTCTCCATCGGCGGAGCGGAACAGCGCGGGAATTGTGGTGGCCAGCAGATCGCCTGTGGAGACGCGGCGCAGTTTTTCCAGATCGCGATTGGAAAGAATGGGATGCGGCAGCTTCAGTGTGTGGCAGTTTTCAGGAGCCTCGGCTAATATGTTGCGCTCCGTGCCGATGTAGCTGATCAGCGACATCACTATCTCTTCGCGAATCGGATCGATAGGCGGATTGGTGACCTGCGCGAAAAGCTGCTTGAAGTAATTGAACAGCGACTGCGGGCGATCGGAGAGGCAGGCGAGGGGTACATCGTTGCCCATGGAGCCGACCGGCTCTTCGCCCTTCGACGCCATCGGCGCCAATAGAATTCTCAAATCCTCTTCGCTGTAGCCGTAGGCCCTCTGGCGGCGCAACAAGGTCTCGGGATTGGGGGCAATCATCCGCGAAGGCTCCGGCAACTGCTCCAGCAAGACTTGCTGTTCCTTGATCCAGTTTGCATAAGGTTGCCGGCTGGCCAGCTGCTTCTTGATCTCGGCGTCGGAGACGATGCGCTTCTCAACCGTATCAACCAGGAACATGCGGCCAGGCTGCAGACTGCCCTTCCTGCGAATATCCCTGGCCGGCACGTCGAGCACGCCGGCCTCCGAGGCCAGCACCACCAGATCGTCCTTGGTGACAATGTAGCGGCCGGGGCGCAACCCATTTCTGTCGAGAGTCGCGCCAACCACGCGGCCATCTGAGAAGGCGATGGCAGCCGGGCCGTCCCACGGCTCCATCAGCGAGGCGTGATACTCGTAGAAGGCTCGCTTGTCCTCGTCCATGTCGGGATTGCCCGCCCACGCCTCGGGAATCAGCATGGCCATCACGTGGGGAAGCGAGCGGCCGGACTGATAGAGGAACTCCACAGCGTTGTCCAGCGAAGCTGAGTCGCTGCCGCCGGGCATGATGACCGGAAAGAGATCATTGATCTTGTCGCCGTATAGCGGGCTCGCCAGTACCGACTGGCGCGCGTTCATCCAGCTGATATTGCCGCGAATGGTGTTGATTTCGCCGTTGTGCGCCACATAGCGGTAAGGGTGCGCCAGCTTCCAGCTGGGGAAGGTGTTGGTGGAGAAGCGTTGATGCACCACGCAGAGCGCGCTCGTGACCAGCGGATTGGCCAACTCGAAGTAGAACTTCTCAATCTGCGGCGCCAGCATCAGGCCCTTGTAGACAATCGTGCGGCAGGATAGCGAGGGAATGTAGAAAAACTCCTTGCCCTCAATCTCCGAATCGGCAATCTCATTTTCTGTCCGGCGGCGTACCCGGTAAAGCAGGCGCTCGAAGGCCTCTTCATCCATGCCCGCGGGACGGCCCAGAAATAATTGCTCAATGTAGGGCTGGGAGGCGCGCGCCTCGCGGCCGACAGCCATGCCGTTCAGCGGCGTATCGCGCCAGCCGATTACCTTCAGCCCCTCTTCCTGCGCAATGCGCTCCAGGACGCCCTCGGCCTGCAGGCGGCTGTGCTTTTCAACCGGCAGAAAACACATGGCCACGCCATAGGCGCCCGGCTCCGGCAACTGCATCCCCAGCTCGCCGCATTCGCGGGTAAAAAAGGTGTGCGGAATCTGAATCAGAATGCCCGCGCCGTCGCCCGTCTCCGGATCGCAGCCTGCCGCGCCGCGATGGGTGAGGTTAATGAGCACTTCGAGGCCCTTGCGGATGATGGCGTGACTTTTTTCTCCGCGAATGCTGGCAACCAGTCCCATTCCGCAGGCATCGTGCTCATTCCGCGGATGGTAGAGCCCTTGCGGATGTGGGATATGAAGACGAGTATTCGAAGTATGCATGGCAACCTTCTCGATGAATAATTCCCGTGCAGAATGCAACTTTCTTGACCAAAATACACAAATGCCACGCGATTCCATTCAAGGAAATCGCCCTGTCTTTCATGAAAAGGCCGATTAACGTAGGCCTGAGCGCGTCTGGGATAGTGCCGGAGTCTTTAATATATCGTAAATTTTGCTTTCTGGCGAAACTTTCTTGCGCGGCACCGGCCAACCGGGTCAAGCTCTCTGTGCCGCTGTTGGATCACACGACCCTATCCGGCATCCTGGACCGATTCGCATTGCTCTGCCCGCAGCATCATGTACGGACAGTTGAATTTGGTTCTCCCGGTGCTATGTTTCTCAAGGACATGGGCATATTCGGCAAGCGAATTCCGGTTGCGGCAAAGATGGCGTTGCCCACGGCAGGCGCCAGGGCCGTGATCCCGGTTTCACCCGCGCCAGCCGAAGGCAGATCCTTGCGGTTGATTAGCACGACTTCAATCCGAGGCACGTCACTGAATCGGGGAAGGCGGTACTGGGAGAAGCGAGGATTCAGAATGCGGCCATCGGCAAAGAGAATTTCCTCAAAGAGGGCGCCGCCAATAGCCTGAATGATGGCGCCCGCAATCTGGTTTCGCAATCCGTCGGGATTGACGATGGCGCCTGACTCCCAGGCCTGCACGACACGTACGATGCGCACCTTCTTGCTGGCGGGATCGATCCCCACCTCGGCGCAGGCGGCCACGTAGCCTCCCTTGTCGACTCCGCCGGCAATGCCGAATCCCCGCTCAGGCGTTGATTTCGAGCGGCTCCAACCGAATTGATCGGCAGCCATCTCGAAGACGGCACGCAGCCTGGGATCGGTGAGATTCTTCAGCCGGAACTCCAGCGGGTCAATTCCCGCAGCGTGGGCCATCCCATCCATGTGCGACTCGCGAGCGAAGACGTTGGCGGCGGCCGCCAGTGAGCGATAGGAGCCTTGGCGCAGAGGCGACCGGGACGGATGGTATTGAACAAGCTGATTAGGAACGTTATAGGGGGTGGCGATGGCAGCGGAGCCTGAATTGTAGTTGTGGTGCTCCCAGGCAACCAGTGTCCCATCCTGTTGCGCGCCTGCTTTAATCTCCATCACGCCGGCGGGGCGTAGGTAAGCCCAGGTAAATTCCTCCTGGCGCGTCCACACCACCTTCACCGGCTTGCCGGCAGCCTTTGCCAGGCGCGCGGCTTCAAGTGCCGCCTCTCCGGTATGCTTGCCTCCATAGCCGCTGCCCATATCCGGTTGAATGACGCGCACCTGGGCAGCGGGAATGTGAAATAACTGCGTGAGCTGGTCGCGAACGCCGAAGGGGCGCTGCGTTCCGGTCCACACGGTGAGATTGTCGCCGCTCCACTCTGCCACGGCGGCGCGCGGCTCGAGCGGCGCATGAGCGATGTACTGCACAGTGTACCGCTCTTCCAGTTTCACGCTGGCCGCTGTCATAGCTTTCTCCATCGAACCAGCCGTGTGCTTCGAGCCTTCCTCACCTCCCGAGTCAGCGCTGGCCTTCAGAACATCAAATAGATTTTTGTTGGAGGGTTGCGCGGGCACATTCCATTTTGCCCGGATTGCGGAGATCGCTTTTTGCGCGGTAAATGCATCGGGAGCAACGACTCCAGTGAAGTCGCCGTCGCGCACCACCTGGACTCCGGGAAGTTTTTCCGCCGCGCTGGTGTCTATCGTCACAAGCGTCGCGTTGAATCCATCGGCACGGAGCACCGCGCCGAAGAGCATTCCGGGGCGGCTGATGTCGGAGGGGTAAGTGTGTTTGCCGGTAACAAAGTCGCGGCCTTCGAATTTTGGTACGGGGGTTCCGGCGATCTTCCACTCAGCAGCAGGCGTCAGAGTCTCCTGGCCGGAGACAATCTTGACGATATTTTCTCCTCGGGTAAGTTCACCATAGGTGAGCGATCTTGAATTCTGAGAGTCGACAATCTTACCTTCGGCGGCTATCAAAGTATCTGGAGTGGCATGCCAGCGTTCGGCGGCCATTTCCAGCAGCATTTGTCGCGCAGCCGCGGCCATGGTGCGCAGTTGCGGCCCCATGGTAGGAGTTGTGCGGCTACCAAAGGTGCCCATATCCCATGGAGTAAGCGCGGTGTCACCCATGACCATCATGATGGAGTCATAGGGCGCGCGCAGCTCCTCGGCGACAAGCTGGGCCAGAGAGGTGCGGATGTTTTGTCCAACCTCAGCCTTGCCGGTAAACACCTTTACCTGGCCATCGGCTGCGATATGCAACCACGCGCTCACATCTTTGGGAAGCTCATGGCCGCCGAAGCTCCGGCCTGACTCCTGCGTCCACGCGAGGTCGTACGTCAGGCAGACGAGCACTCCTCCACCCAGAACCTTCAGAAAGTCGCGGCGATCAAGGGATAGGCTGCCAGACGCTCCCCAGTATTCGTCCTGAAAAGATTCAAGCTCCGGCTCTTTGCGATAGCTCATCGGGTTGCTCCCTTTGGCTGCGGCCGTGCGGCGCGCTTGACCGCTTCGAGAATGCGCGGATGGGAGCCGCACCTGCAAATGTTTCCATCCATCGCCTTCACAATCTGCTCTTCGGTGGGGTTGCTCGTCTGATGCAGCAGAGAAGTGGCTCTCAGTATCATGCCCGAGGTGCAGTAGCCGCACTGGAATGCGCCCTCGTCAAGAAATGCCTGCTGGACGGCGGTGAGTTTTCCGTTTGTCTCCAGCCCCTCGATGGTCGTGATTTGTGCATGGACTGCCGATGCCACCGGAAGCGTGCAGGACCGGATTGCTCGACCATCGAGCAGCACGGTGCAGGCTCCGCACTGGCCCTCGCCACAGCCGTACTTGGTCCCGGTCAGATTGAGTCGATTGCGCAAGACAGAGAGCAGGCTCTCTTCAGCGGGAGCGCTCACGCGCAGTTGAGCGCCGTTGACGTTCAAAAAATACTCGCCCATATCAGGCTCCGTATGCGACCGATTGGGATAACACTTACTACTCAAAATAACGCAAAAGTTGCTATTGCACAGAACTGGACAGAACTTTGAGCGGTGTAGATGTTTGGCTGAGGTCATCCGTGCCCTGCAGCGAAGCAGTCTTGGTCAGGCGGGGCCCGAGAGATTTCACGAGATCGGGAATGTCGTAACGCAGAAGAACCCTGGGCACAACGTCTTCCGGCGCTCCAATCGGCAAGGGCGCGTTGAGCAGGCTGCGATAGCTGGTGAGTACATGGTCAACGGTAATGTGCTTCAGGCGGGAATCGAGCACGGCGGCATGAAGAAGAACCAGACCCATGTGGCCGCTGGCGACTGCCGTAATACTCTTTGCATCAACGTCGGCGCGGAGTGCCAGATAATCCGTCGCGCGAATCACATCGTCGACGCGCATGCCGATGAGTGAGCGGCTAACCAGTTCTGCGCGCAGGCTGAGCAGGTAGAAAGGTCCGAGAATAGGAGACTTCATGTCGTCGCTTCCGGGGGGCGACGGGCGCGGAGTGATCGCCAGAACAACGTTGCCTGCCGCGACTAGCGAGTTGAACTGCTCTAAATTGGCGCGCGCTATGGGATTGTCTCCACGAATCGAGTCGGGCACGAGCAGCAGCACAGCCGGGTGGCGGCCCTCGCCGGGGGGAATGATCAGTTCTCCCTGCAGCTCAATTCCTGCGCCGGAGGGGAGCACAAGCCTTCCAGTCTTAGCAGCCAGCAACTCTGCGCCTGGTTTGGACATGCGGGGTACTGCCTCCGCCCCGGTGACCTTGCGGATGGATTCGATAAGGCTTTCCGCAGCCGGAAAGGAACGGCTGGCGGGAACGAACCTGGCCGCACGTTTCTTATTGAGAGTGAAAACTGTCTCGGAGTTGGGATAGCTGGTTAGCACCTGGCCCGTGGGAGTGACCTTGAGGGCGTCCTTAGGAAGGCCTGTAGGTGCGCTGTCAGGGACACGCGCCCCACTGTCGGAGGACAACGAGAGGATTGAGTGGGTGGCGTTCGCTCCGGGTTCGAGGTTGCGAATGAAGAAGTTGAGAATGTCGCCCATGATGGGAGTCAGTGCGCCATGGCCGCCGGGTCCGGTGATGAATTGCAGAGCAGCCGTGATAGGAACGATGTTTGTAGTGTCGGCATTGAGCGCACGGTCAGTGGGGGTCGGCGGCACGGAAGGCTTGGCGCGGCCAGATCGAGTTCCTGCGCTGGCGGGATCAAAGAAAGCGTAGAAGCGGCGGGCCTCAATGACGCTCGCGCGCGCGCCTGCAAATGGAAACATATCCGAATAGGTAGCGATAACCGCATATGGACGTGGCGCGGCAAGCTCAATCCAATCGGGAAAGTCGAGGCCGAAGGAGATAAAGCGTGGGGTGGACTGCTCGGCGTCCTGTGGGCCAATCGCAGGCAGCAGCGTATCGAACGACGTGATATAGCAGGCCACGCCGATGGCTGCAACGCGCGTGTCGAGCGCGCCAACCATCGCGGTGATGGTGCCTCCGCCGGAGCAGCCGAAGGCGCCGATGTGTTCCGCATCGACCTCGGGACGCTGAGTAAGGTAGTCGATGCCGCGCATGGCGTCCCAAAGTTCGTAGCGGGCAAAGGTATCGCCGATGAGTAGCGGTTGCAGGCTGGCTTCGCCGTGTTCCCCGGTAGCACCGGTCGCAAGGGATGCGCCGGGGTTGGCCGGATCAGGATACTGAAGGCGCTCGCCCTGCCCGATGGGATCGTAAGAAAGAACGATAAAACCATTGCGGGCAAAGAGGGCCGCAGTGACGGAGTCGCTGGCCTTCCCGGCGGCACTGTGGCCGGGACTCATGAGAATCGCCGGACGCTTGCCGCTTGCAGGCTGTCCATCGGGAATATATAACAGTGCGGTCACGGGAAAATTGGGCTGGCTGTCGTAGAGGACTTTCTCAACGCGAAAGCCGTCGGCCTGTGTGGATCCAAGAACTCTGGCGTTGAGCGGAGTGCGTTCGGGAAGACTGCCAATCAGCGGCAGGATCTGTTTGCGGACCATGATTTGGCGTTCTTCGGCCTCGCCGCGGCTTCGGATCGATGCAACGCTGGCGGCGCGAGAAGCAGTAAATCCGGCTGCAATACTGTCCAGCGAATGTACGACCTGTGTGCGTCCAATCTGCGCGGGACTATTCGGGTCGGGCCGGGCATGGGGGGCGGAAATCGGGCGCGCAGGCGGCGCAGGACTCTGAGCCGCGGCAAAGCTGGCGAGCAGCATTGTGGCGTAGATCACGCAAAGAATGGATGAGATTGTCTTGTGCATCACTCTGCATTGATACTCCTCAATGCAGTGTTGGTCAACCATTTCCGAGGCCCTCGTCTGTTCACTTGAATAGCGTCCCCCGGTCCGCCATTCGTTACATGAATGGGTATTCCCGAACTCCAGGCGTGGATGCTCCCGTGGAATTGTGGCACAGGCGACTCACATCGCATCTGCTAAAGTTAGGTATGGTCCCTTGGCGCAAAACCCTCGCTGCAAGAGGGTTTTACGCAGTCCATCGGGGACTCGTCCAAGAACAAGATGCCCCACGACCTGCCCAAAGCCTACGACCCCGCCGCCATTGAAGATCACTGGGCCGAATACTGGGTGCGCGAGAAGCTCTTCGCCCAGCCCACGCCCTCCGCCGACGCCGCCGGAAAAGGCGAGCCCTTTACCATCCTGCTGCCGCCGCCCAACGTCACCGGCCGTCTGCACATGGGCCACATGCTCAACCAGACGGAGATGGACATCCTCATCCGCTGGCGGCGCATGAGCGGCCGCCGCGCCCTGTGGCTGCCTGGCACCGATCACGCTGGCATCGCCACACAGATGATGGTCGAGCGGCAGTTGGTATCCGAGGGCACCAGCCGCCAGAAGCTTGGCCGCGAAGCCTTTGTCGAGCGCGTGTGGAAGTGGCGAGAGCACTACGGCGGCGTCATCCTCGACCAGATGAAGCGCCTCGGCGCCTCGGTCGATTGGCAGCGCGAATACTTCACCATGGACGAAAAGCTGTCGATCGCGGTGCGCGAGGCCTTCGTCCGCCTGTATGAGCAAAATCTAATCTATCGTGGCGCTTACATCGTGAACTGGTGCCCGCGCTGCCAAACCGCCATCAGCGACCTGGAAGTGTTCCACGAGGAACAATCTGGCCACTTATGGGAGATTCGCTACCCCGTTCTCGATGCGAAAGGTAAGGATTCGGGCAAGTTTTTATCGGTTGCAACAACCCGCCCCGAGACCATGCTCGGCGACGTTGCCGTGGCTATCCACCCGGAAGATGATCGTTATCAGCACTTGCACGGCAAGAAGCTGCGTTTGCCCCTCCGAACGTCAGATCAGTCGAACCGCGTGATCCCCATCATCCTCGACTCCTGGGTCAGCCGTGACTTCGGCACCGGCGCGGTCAAGGTCACTCCGGCTCACGACCCCAACGACTTCGCCTTGGCCGAGCGGCACAGCCTTCCCTCAATCAACATCATGGATGATACTGGCCACATCAACGCCGAAAGCGGACCCTATGCCGGCCTCGACCGCTATGTGGCGCGTAAGAGAGTCGTCGCCGACCTCGAGGCGCAGAATCTCCTTGCCGGCATCAAGGACTACGTCAACAACATCGGCCACTGCGACCGCTGCAAGACGGTCGTCGAGCCGCGCCTTTCGACGCAATGGTTCATCAAGATTCAGCCGTTGGCAGACAAGGCCAAAGAGGCTGTCCGGCAAGGCCACATCAAGTTCACCCCGGAGATGTACGAGAAGACCTACTTCGAGTGGATGGAGAACATCCACGACTGGTGCATCTCGCGCCAACTCTGGTGGGGTCATCGCATCCCCGCATGGCATTGCGCCGAGTGCTACAAGATCACGGTGCCAAAGCCGAATACAAAAGGAGACCCCACCGCCTGCGCCCATTGCGGCTCGAAGAAGATCACCCAGGAGACCGACGTTCTCGACACTTGGTTCTCCTCCGGCCTGCTGCCGGTCTCCGTCTTCGGCTGGCCGCATTTCAACACCGAAAATCGCGCCGATACAGCCCTGAGCGATTTTCGAGACTTTGCCGCATTTTATCCGACCAGCCTTCTGGTCACCGGCTTCGACATTCTCTTCTTCTGGGTCGCGCGCATGATCATGTTCGGCTGCTGGTTCGCTGAAGACGTTCCGCACGCTGACGGCTCCAAACGCTCGCTTGCGGATTCGGTTCCCTTCCGAGAGGTCTACATCCACGCCCTGGTGCTCGACGCTAACCGCGAAAAGATGTCAAAGGTCAAGGGCAATGTCCTCGACCCCATCGAAATCGTCAAAACATACGGGACCGACGCGGTGCGTTTCACGCTGGCTGCGATGGCCTCGCCCGGTACCGACATCGCCTTCAACATCGCCCGCACCGAGGGCTATCGCGCCTTCGCCAACAAGATCTGGAACGCCGCGCGCTTCCTCTTCATGAACGTCGACCGTGCCGCCGAGATCGGCATTGTTGTTGATCCCACAACACTGGGGAAAATGCCCGAAGCCGCAACTTACGCGCCGCTTGAAGCTCGCTGGATCGTCGCCGAGTTGCACGCGACCGCCGCCAAGGTCAATCAGTCGCTGGAAAACTATCGCTACGACGACGCGGCCAACACCATCTACCAGTTCTTCTGGGGCAGTTTCTGCGACTGGTATCTGGAGATCGTCAAGCTGCGGCTGGATTTCTCGGAATCCGCTGATAAGGCGCAGACCAAAGCCGCGCTCACCACGCTGGTTCAGGTCTTTGAAGCAGCCTTACGACTACTCTCGCCCTTCATGCCGTTCCTTACGGAAGAACTCTGGCACGCCGTCTACGACGGCAATCCGCCGGCGAAGTCGATTGCGTTGACATTTTATCCGCCAATACGACAGATTCAAACCGATCCAGCATTTGGCGAAATGGACCTAATCAGAGAATTGATTGTGCAGATACGTTCCCAACGCAAAGAGCTCGGCGTTCCAGAAAAGGATTCGGTACCCATCATCATCCACGCTGTTCCCATGACGCAGGCGCCAGCAGCATTATTGGATAATCTGAACGTGATTCAGAAGTTGGCTCGTGTTTCGAACGTACAGTTCTCTGAATCAGAAATTCAGGGGCCTGACGTCTTTCACTACCCCTACTTTGGTTACTACTCAGGAAGAGTTGTCTACGAGCGCACCATCGACGTCTCCGCAGAGCGCGAGCGTTTAACAAAAGAGATTGCCAAGTATGAGAAAGGTTTAATTACCGCCGAGCGGCAACTAGGAAACGAGAGCTTTCTGGCCAAGGCGCCGGCAAACGTGGTCGAGGGATTGAAGAAGCAGGAAGCTGAAACGCGGCTGCTGCTGGAGAAAGCTCGCGCCGCATTGGAAGCGCTCCCCAAAGAGCGGGAGCGATAACTGACCACTGACAACTGAGAACTGACCACTGTTATGGATTGGAAGAACAGCCACATCGACGCATTGTTGGAGCAGGCCTTGATCGAAGACAAGGCGGCCGGCGACACCACCACCAACCTCACCATCGACCCACATCTGCGCGCGACTGGTTCGATCCTTGCGCGTCAGGAGATGGTAGTTTGCGGGCTCGGATCAGTTCCGCAGTTTCTGGAGATTTTTGCCCGGCTCGACAAGCGCGCTCCGGCACAGACTCGCTTCGAGGTGGTCAGCCATCCGGAGGTATTTGACGGCGTGCGCGTCCATGAGGACCAGGTGCTGGCCGTCATCCGCCACAACGCCCGCGCGTTGCTGAGTTGCGAGCGCGTGATTCTGAACCTGATGCAGCATCTGAGCGGCATCGCTACTCAGACGCGCAAATTCGTTGATGCAATCCACGGAACGCAAGCGCACGTGCTCGACACGCGCAAGACCGTGCCGGGGCTGCGAGCTCTGGAAAAGTACGCCGTGCTGTGTGGCGGGGGAACCAACCACCGGCTCGACCTGGCCAGCGGCATCCTCATCAAGAACAATCACATCTCGCTGGGCGGAGGATTGCCCGCGGTGCTGATGCGAGCCCTGGAAAAACGCAAGAAGGGCCAGCGCGTGCAGGTGGAGGTGCGCAGCCCGCAGGAGCTGGAAGAAGCGCTCGAATACGGCGCTGAGGCCATTCTGCTGGACAACATGACGCCCAAAGAGGTGAAGCGGGCCGTCACACGTATCAAGCAGGTCGAGCGCTGGATTCCCATCGAGGCCTCGGGCGGCATTAATCTCGAAAATATTCGCGCCTATGCCGAGACCGGCGTGGACTTTATCAGCGTGGGCGCGCTGACCCACTCCGCCAAGGCCGCCGACATCTCCATGCGCATCCATGCGGAGACTGAGTAGCCGTGCGCGGAGCCTCGCACAACCTGCGCGGAGCCACGCTTGACCCGTATGACCTGGCCGGGCTTGAGGCGTCGCTCGCCGGAACTGTCTTTGCAGGCAAGTTGCATTTCTCTCCGGTCACTGATTCCACCAATTCTGACGCGCTGGCTGCGGCCCGCAGCGGCGCGCCAAATGGATCAGTCTATTTTTCCGATGAGCAGCGTGCCGGACGCGGACGCGCCGATCACACATGGGATTCGGTGGCTGGCGATGGACTTTATGCGAGCGTGCTCTTGCGTTCACCGATCCCCGCCGACCGCCTGCCGCTGCTTCCGCTGGCTGCGGGACTCGCATCAGCCGAGGCGATTCGTGCCGTCGCCGGCCTCACGGTCGATCTGCGCTGGCCCAACGACCTTCTAATTGGCCCGCGCAAAGTTGGCGGCATCCTGGTGGAGTCAAAGATTTCCGGCGACTCGGCTGAGTTTGCCGTCATCGGCATCGGCATTAACGTCCACCAGCGCGCCTTCTCACCTGATTTGACCGCGACAGCCACCTCGCTCGGCCTGGAAATTGCGCGGCGAGTTTCACGTCAGTATTTGCTCATCTCCCTGCTAAAATCGCTGGAGTGTGAGTTGCGGATGCTGGCCGATCCGTCGGCGAAGGTCACCATTCCCGCGCGGGTCGAGCAGGCTTCGACCTGGATTCGCGGGCGATGCGTTGAAGTGCACGGTCCGCAGGCCTGCACCGGCATGACGGCCGGACTGGACGAAAATGGATTCCTGCTGGTGCGCACAGATGCGGGAGTCGTCACGGTGCAGACCGGCGGCATTCGCGCCACGGAGATAAGTTGAGAGAACTATG
This sequence comes from Occallatibacter sp., assembly GCA_050012015.1. Lineage (GTDB taxonomy): Bacteria > Acidobacteriota > Terriglobia > Terriglobales > Acidobacteriaceae > Telmatobacter. The sequence continues at coordinate 112,958 of JBEKHZ010000002.1, forward strand.
TTGCTAGCAATCGATGTCGGCAATACGAATACAGTGCTGGGGCTTTACAAGCTTGAGGGTGAACCGGGGTCCCCGGCGACGGGTCCTGGTCGCCGGGGTGATGCGAAGCCGGAGCTGGCCGCGCATTGGCGCGTCACCACGCACCGCTCCCAGACCGCCGACGAGTACGGCGTGTTTTTCGTCAACCTATTTGAAATGAGAGGTTTGGCGCCAAGCCAAGTCTCACACATTATCATCTCCTCGGTGGTGCCGCCGGTGGAGAGCACGCTGCGCCGGGTCTGCGAAGACTACTTCCACACCAAGCCGCTCTTTGTTGAGCCGGGCATCAAAACCGGAATGCCCGTGCTGCAAGATAACCCTGCGGATCTGGGCGCGGACCGGCTGGTAAACTCCGTAGCCGCCTTCGAGCGCTACGGCGGCCCCTGCATCGTGGTGGACTTTGGCACGGCGACCACTTTCGACGTGATTTCGGCCAAGGGCGAGTACCTGGGCGGGGCCATCGCGCCCGGACTCGGCCTCAGCGCCGATGCGCTCTTCTCTCACGCCGCGCGATTGAGCCGCGTAGACATCAAACGCCCCCCCAAGGTCATCGGCACCAACACCGTTACCCACCTGCAAAGCGGGCTTTATTTCGGTTACATCGGCCTGGTAGACGGTATTCTGGAACGCATTGTGGCCGAGCTGGGGACGAAGCCGCGCGTCATCGCCACCGGCGGCCTGGCGCGGCAAATTGCCGAGGATTCGCGCTTTATCACCGATATCGACGATATGCTCACCCTCGACGGCCTGCTGATTCTCTTCGAGCGCAACCGCCCCGCCAAGACGCGCTGAGGCTCACGCCGTGCAGAACTACTTCAACTACTTCACCGAGATCGAAGAGCGCTTTCAGCAGCGGCGCGGGTCGCTGCTGTTGCTCTCTACTCTGGACTGGGCGCTGATCGAGACCTGGCGTGAGGCAGGAATTCCGCTGGAAGCCGTTCTGCGCGGCATTGACGCTGCGTTTAATAAATATGAAGCGCGGCAGCGTCGCGGCCGAATGCGACGCATTAACGGCCTCGCCTGGTGCGCGCAGGCGGTGATGGTGGCCGCCGAGGAACTGCGCGAGGCCTCCGCCGGAACGGCCCCCTCTATGATCAATCGCGAGTCGGGATTCGAGCGGGAGCGCGTGGCCGCGCACCTTGACGCCGCTGCTGCCGCACTGGATGCGTCCACAGTTGCTACCGAAGCCTGCGCTCAAACCGCCGCCCGCCTGCGCGAACTCGGTGCTGCGTACGGCAGCCAAGGCAGCGCGACGCCCGATTTAGAGTCGCTCGAACGCATTCTCACCGTGCTCGAAGAGAAGCTCTATGCCGTCCTGACCGCCGCGGCTCCTGAGGATTTGCTGGTGAGCCTCAAAGCGCATGCGGCCCGCGAACTGGCGCCCTATCGCAGCCGTATGGGAGCCGTGCAGTTGCGCCAGGTGGAGCGGCAATTTGTGCAAAAGCAATTGCTGGTACATTACAATCTGCCGCGCCTCAGCCTCTTTTACATGAGCCAGCAATGAAGCCTCCCACAACGCCGCACGTAAAACAATTCGCCGAGCTGCAACTCATCGATATTGAGAAGCCGGTCAATGGCGGATCCTGTCTGGCTCGTCTCAAGGGCAAGGCGGTATTTGTGCCGCTCACCTTGCCGGGCGAGCAGGCGCGAGTGCGCATCACGCAGAGCAAGCCCGGCTACGCGACCGCCGAGGTCGATGAGATCGTCCGCGCAGCACCGGAGCGCATTCAGCCTGCCTGCCCGCACTTCGGCATTTGCGGCGGTTGTCACTACCAGCACACGGACTACGCAACTCAACTGACCTTCAAACAAAATATTCTGCGCGAAACCCTGGAGCGTGGCGGGGTTCGTGTGCCGGATGAGATTGACGTGCTGGCCGGCGAACCCTGGGCCTATCGCAACCGCATCCGCCTGGCCTTCGATGCGGACGGAAATCCGGGCTATCGCGGCCGCCGCTCTCATGCTGTCGTTCCCATGCGCGAGTGCCCCATAGCCGCGCCGCTGCTCTGTGAGGCCGCAAAGGTATTTGCAAAGATTGCACACGAGTTAGCTCCGGCGCTACGCCCCACCGAACTTGCGCTCTTCTGCGATGCGAAGGAATCTGCGCTGCTGGCCACTGTCTTTATCGCCAGCCCGGTGAAGCTGCGCTTTGATGAACTGGCGCAGGCGCTGCACCAGCGGATTCCCGCGCTCATGGGAACTGAACTAGCGACCAAGGGACACAATGGAGAGTTGCCCAACACTGTTGCGCAGTGGGGCGCAAACTCGCTCGACTACCATGCGGCGGGCTTCGACTATCACGTTGACAATGGAGCATTTTTCCAGGTCAATCGCTGGCTGGTGGACTCACTTGTGAAGCGTGTGGTCGCCGGCCATCAAGGCACTCTTGCCTGGGACCTTTTTGCCGGCGTTGGACTGTTCTCACGCCAACTCGCGGACATCTTCAACAGCGTTGTAGCCGTCGAGTCGGCCCCTTTGGCAACACAGTCGCTCGTAGTCAATCTCAAAGACACCGTCGGAATCACTGTTCAAAGCGACACGTTGGATTTTCTCCGCGCCCGCGCGCGCAATCACTCTGCCGGCGCGTCTGCCCGCTCGGGAGTTCCTGAACTGATCGTGGTGGATCCGCCGCGCACCGGCCTCGGAGCGGAGACCTGCGCTCTGCTGGCCACAATCGCCGCCCCTGCCCTGGTCTACGTTTCCTGCGACCCCGCCACTCTGGCCCGCGACCTGCGCGCTCTCATCGCCTCCGGATACAAAATCCAATCCATCACCCTCGCCGATCTCTTTCCCCAGACCTTTCATATGGAAACAGTGGTCCTGTTGCGGCGGGCCTGATAGGCTTGAAGGCCAGAACAGCTTTTTGAGTTTTCCCGCGCGATGCCCTCCGAATTCCCCATCTCCGCGCAAAACTTAGGCGCTTCTGCCGGCCAGAACACCGGCATGGGCTCTGTCCCGCTCTTTCATGCGGCCTGGCTCTTTGCCGTTGGGATTGCCGTTGCGCAATGGTTCTATCTGCGGCCCAGCCTGGTGTTGGTCGCCCTGGCGCTGGCGGCTGTGCTATGCGGCGTGATGGTATTACGCGCGCAACGCATCGCCTGGCTGCCAGTGGCTGCGCTGTGGCTGCTGCTGGGTGCATGGTGCGCTGAGATGGAGCCGCATCCGGCGCCCGCGCCCGCTCTGGCTGCGCTCTCCGACGGCCTGCTTCGCACCGTCGAGGGCACAGTCGTCGATGACGGGCCGGTGCGCGGCGAGACAGAGCAGAACCTGGACGAGCCCGGCGCAACTCAGCGCCCCTCGCAGCGAGTTGACCTGCGCGTCTCCAGCCTGGAAGTGGTCACCGACGCCGACGATGCGCAGGCCTCAGTCGAAGGCCGTGTACGCCTGACCGTTCGCTGGCCTGAAGCCACGGCAATCCAGCAGCCCTTTCACTGCGGCGAGCGCATCCGCGCGGTGGTTCGCCTGTTGCAGCCAGAGGTTTATCACGATCCCGGTGTCTGGAGCCGCGAAGATTTCCTGCTCGATCAGGGCATTACCTCCACGGCCACGGTGAGCATCGACCGCGTGGAGCGCATAGGCCCTTCCACCGGCCTCTTCCTCGCCTGCCGCGTCAGTGGATTGCAGCGCGCCTCGAGCGCCAGCCTGCTGGCTCTGCCCGCAGCCATGCACCGCCTGCCCGCTCCCTTGCGCCTCTCTGAGGACGATGCCATCATGCTGGCCGCCATGGTCACCGGCGACCGCACCTTCCTGACCCACTCTCTGCGCGTGGGCTTTGAGCGCACCGGCTCCTTCCACATGCTGGTGATCTCCGGCTTCCACCTGGCCATCGTGGCCGGCTGTCTCTTCTGGCTTGCGCGCCGCCTGCGCCTGCCCCGCGTCCCGGCGACATTCGTCACCATTCTGGTCTCCTTCGCCTACGCTTTGTTCACCGGTTTCGCCACGCCGGTGGCACGCTCGCTCTGGATGGTCACCCTCTACCTGCTCGGCCGCCTCCTATACCGCGAGCGCAACGCTCTCAATACCATCGGCTTTGCCGCCCTCTGCCTGCTCGCCTTCAGTCCGCGCAGTCTCTTCGACGCCAGCTTCCAGATGACCCTGCTGGCCGTGGTGGCCATCGGCGGCGTCGCCGCTCCGCTGCTGCTTGCCACGGTGCATCCGTACCTGACGGCCACCCGCGACCTGCGCCAGATCGCCATAGATGTGAAACTCGCACCACGCCTGGCGCAGTTCAGGGTCACGCTGCGCATGATGGCCGCAGGACTCAGGGATTCGGCGAACAGCCGATGGGCCAACTTCATCGCCTGGCGCTTCTTTCCTTTCGCGGTGCGCTTCCTGATCCGCTGCTTTGAGCTGATGGTCGTCTCTTGCGTGGTTGAGCTGGCCATGGCCCTGCCCATGGCCGTCTACTTTCACCGCATCACCGTCTTCGCGTTGCCGGTGAATATTTTCATCCTGCCGCTGCTGATTATCCTGATGCCCGCCGCGCTCATCACTTTGCTCTTTTCTCTGATTGGTCCGGCCTACGCAGTCGTCCCGGCCATGTTCGTCGCTTTCTTTCTTCACATCGGCACCGGTCTGGTGCATTTCTTCGGCTCGACTACCCTCGGTGACTTCCGCATTCCCGCGCCGTTGCTTTGGCAGTCGCTCGCCTTTTGTGCGCTGCTTGCGGCAGCCATCGTACTGGCTCGCATGGCCGTTTTGTCAGGAGCCCGTTGGCCCCGTCGCGCCAACCAGGGCCCCCACGGACGTGTCTTCGTCCGTTGGGGTGGTGCTGCCTGGACCGCGTTGATTCTGGCCGCAGTCGTCGCCGTCCTGCCTCGCCCGGTCGATCATCCGCACGATTCATTGCTTGTCGAGGCCATCGACGTGGGCCAGGGCGATTCCATCTTGTTGATTGCGCCCGACGGAAAAACTCTCCTGGTGGATGGCGGCGGCTTCGGCGGCGGCCCGCGTCTGGCTCCCCAGGACTATGACATCGGCGAGGAGGTCGTCTCTCAGGTGCTGTGGTCGCGCGGCATTCGCCGGCTTGACGTGGTCGCCCTCACCCACGCCCACTCCGACCACATGGGCGGCCTGCCCGCCTTGCTGCGCAACTTCCATCCCGCCGAGCTTTGGGTGGGCAACAATCCTCGTTTCAAAGAGTATGACGCCCTGCTCGACGAGGCCGCCGAACTCCATGTCCGCGTCCGCTCGCTACACGCCGGCGATGCACTTACCTTCGGCCCTACCCAGGTCAGCGTCCTGGCTCCCTTCAGTGACTATCGACCCGGACCACTTCCCGGCAACAACGATTCGCTGGTGCTGAGGGTGGCCTACGGAGCCACTTCTGTGTTTTTAGAAGGCGACGCCGAGGCGCCCGTCGAAGATGCAATGGTCGCCCAGGCGATGCTGGCCGAGCCCGGTCTGGCCAGCACGCTGCTGAAGGTGGGCCATCACGGCAGCATCACCTCCACACGTCCGGAGTTTCTGGCCCGCGTGCACCCTGAGTGCGCTGTCATCTCCTGCGGCCTGCGCAATCGTTACGGCCATCCTCGCGCCGAGGTGCTCAAAGCGCTTGAAGAGGCCCGGGTTCGCACCTTCTCGACAGACATAAACGGCGCTTCCTGCTTTAGGCTCGACGGCAGGATCACAACGCCTGATCTGGCCTGCGGCTGGCGGCGCGGCCCGTAAAGTGGGATGGCCTTTGCCGCATACAAATCTGCCCCAATACCTCCAAACCGCTCCGTTTGAACCATATTGGTCAAATCACACAAGCCTGAGGCCGACTGAATGGCATATAATCCCTGCGTGAAAAGGATTCGGCCGCAGATGCCTCAAAACGGCATCCGCAACTGAGGAGGCTGCCATGTTGAAGCCGATGCTATTTGTTTCAGTTGTTGCATTGTTTGGAATTTCCGTTTTGTCCACCCCGGGGTCCATCTCGCAGGACACTACCCCGGCCCCCGCAGCCGGCCAAAAGAATCCGGTCAAGCCCACCACTCAGTCGCAGGCGCGCGCCAAGGAAATGTATACATTCGATTGCGCCGCTTGCCACGGGGATAACGGAAATGGCAAGACCGATTTGGCCAAGGATCTGGAGTTGTCGCTCGATGATTGGAGCAATCCCGCAAAGTTGGCCAATAAGCAGGATCAGGATCTGTTCAACGTGATCCGCAACGGCAAGGGCAAGATGCCTGCCGAGGCCGAGGGCCGCGCCAAGGACGAAGAGGTGTGGAACCTCATTATTTATATCCGCGGACTGTACAAGCTTTCGCCTCCGCCCGCGCCGGCCCCTGCGCCTGCACCTGCGCCCGCTGACACGACCGCGCCCACGCCCGCGCCGCCACCAAGCAACTAGGGCACGTTAATTGAGGAACCGCTTTAGAACCTCAGCCTCAACCCGAACTGTATCTGCCGCTCGCGGTAGAAGTTGGTTGCGTTGATGTTCAACGGCTGGCCGAAGGCAGTGGTGTTGGCTTTCAGGCCAGTAAGGAAGTTCAGCGTAGGTGGTGAGTTGGGAGTGCCGGACTCGATATAGTAGCCGGTGGTCTCCAATTCGGTCACATTCTGGTGATTGAAAAGGTTGAAACTCTCGGCCAGCAGCTCCAACTCGCGCATGTGTCCGAGGTCGTAGCGCCTGCCCAGCCGTAGGTCGGCCTTCCAGGTGGCCGGATAGCGGTAGGTATTTCGGCCTATGTTATAGACAATGTTATCGTTACCAACACCGTAGACCCGGTTGTCGCCTCCTGAGCCATTCATGCCCGCTCGTAATCCCATGACGAGGTCGCCGGTGGTTGCATTCTGACCAGTATTCGAAATAGTACAGTGAGTTACCCCCGCACTTATAAAACACTCGGGCAGTGACCCGACAGTGCGCATGGTGTAGGGCAGGCCGCTGCGGAATTGCCCGACGCCTGACAGCATCCAGCCGTTGGCAAATTTTCCAGCCCGGCCGCGCAGCTTCCACGGTGCCTCATAGACTACCGTGGCGCCGGCTGAGTGGCGCATGTTCAGGTCGCTGGTTCCGTACTCCTGGCTGAAGTTAGCCGGTTCCAGCTCACTCTCTCCTGGGTTCCAGTCCATGGCGCGAGAGTAGACGTAGTGGGCGCGCAGACTCAGCCCCCGGCGGCCATAGCGCTCGACCCTCAGCATGGCCGCCTCATAGGTCGAATTGGCCTTGCTTGTGATCTGGTCGATCTGTTGATAGTCGGGGTTGAGCCATTCCACAAATCCAATCGAGGGCGAGGAAGCATAGAAGGGAACTGAGATCTGCGTGGCCTTGATGGGCCCGCCTTTGGTGGGGTCTACCGCTCTGATAGGGTCTACAACGGCATAGGTGATGGTCCCCGCCTTCGTGAGCGCGGGACCGAGGTTCGTATCGATGAAGACGGGCAGCCGGCGGCCCAGGCTCACCATCGCGCTGGCGGTCACCTCCACATGACTGGGCAGCGTCTCTTCCAAAGCAGCGACGGCCTGGTGAATCTCGGGGTTGTGGAAGTTAGGCGCAAACTCGACGGCTCCCGGCTTGACCACGCTGCCCGGTGGTCCCCTCAGCACGTAAGGAAATGGTTGAGCATCGCTGGTGCCGGTGGGAGGGTTAAAGCCGTCCGTAGGACGAATAAAGAAGTTCAGGTCGCCCGCAAGCGAGCCGGCAGGGGTCAGCGCAGTCGATCCGGTCTGGGTCAGCGCCGTCTCCACAGTCAGATTCCCGGTGCGCCCGAAGTACATTCCGTAGCCCAGCCGCAGCACCGGCCAATGTTTTTCGCCGCTTCCCACGGCCAGGCCCACCCGCGGACCCCATTGATTGCCCAGGTTGGGCAGCTTTTCGGTCAGCGGAAGCTCCGGGTTCTGGAGCGCGGCAAGCGGCGGAGGCAACTGCTCCCGCTCCCAGCGAATCCCGGCGGAGAGGACCACGCGCTTGCTCGCTTCCCACTGGGCCGTCGCGTATCCCGCCCAATCGTTGGTGCTCAGATGCCAACTGGACGGGCCCATCACCTGCGAGTAGTAGGAGTAACAGGGCAGGCTGCCCTGACCGCGTGGGTTGCCCAACGAATCGGTCCACACCCTGCCCGTCTGATCGCAGGTGTGCTGGAGAATCGGGTCTAGCTCTCCAGAAATCCCAAATTTCTGAAAGGCCAGCGCGTCGGAGATAAAGTTTTCCACGTTGGAGTAGTTATACGTTCCGGTCTGGTTGCGCAGTAGGCTGGTTGTGTCGGCGTTGTGGCTCACCTCGAAACCGGCCTTCACCAGCAGCTTGCCGCGAATCCAGTCCAACGACTCCTGCCCGTGGTAGAGGTGCTCGTCCGGATAGCTGCCCTGTCCGAAGCGCGAGGGGTTGCCGATGGTGAATCCATAGCGATTGTCCACCACGATCTCCGGCAACTGCCCCCACACATTCGGGCCAAGCAGCGTCTTCTCATAGGTTGAAGGAGTCGAAGGCCGCGCCTCCTGAATGACGCGTCCTGCCGAGGCCTGGGTCACGGCCAGCAGGTTGGGAGTCAAAAATGCCTCCCAGCGGCCCAGCAACCACTCCTCGCTGGCCTTGCTCGATCCAAAACTGTGGTTGCCGTAGGCTTCCGAGACCCTGGTCAGTCCTCCGCCCGGCGAGTTCCACCGCGCGCCGATACCCTCCAGCGTGAAGCGATGCCGCTCCGCCGCCTCCCAATCCAGCCGCCCAAAGCCGGTCCACTGTTGAGCCGTGCGCGGTGCGGGACCGAGAAGCGGACTAAGCGGACTACCCGATAGGCAATTAGAACTTGACCCGCCCAAAGTTCCGCCCAATGTTTCCAGCATGCAGGAGTAAGCTGCATACCCCTCGCCCACTGGATTGACGATGCTCAACCCCAGCCGCGCGCTCAGCACTTGCATCTGGTCATTCGAATTCGAGGGCTGGGCAAAGAACGTATCCGGATGCTTCACCATGGCGACCCCCGCATCGTTGCGGTTATAGCCATCCAGAGCGGCAAACCAGAAGAGCTTGTTGCGGAGGATGCGGCTGCCCACGCCGATGCCCCAGACAGTTTCACGGTCCAGCGGGGTGTAGGACTCCGGCGTGAAAACCGGAACTGAGAGTGGAGGCCCAGATGGGTTATATGTCAGCACAGCCGGCGCGGTCTCCTTTACCCACTGCGTAAAGGGATTTTGCGCTCCCCAGTTGTTCTGGCGATCAAAGAAGAATCCCTGTCCGTGCAATTCGTTGGCGCCGTGCTGAGTCTCCACATTCATGCGCCCGCCCGCCGCCCTGTCTGTCGCGGCCTCCACGTTGCCGGCCACCGTCTCCACCCTGCGGATCGCCGCTTCGCTCACGGCGATTCCATGCCCGCCTTTGCCCACCTGCGCCATACCGGCCGGATACTCTCCTTGACCCAACGGACCCCGCCCGGATGACCCCTGCCCCGGCTCATTTGTCCGGCCAAAGGCCAGCCCCCGGTTGATTCCATCCACCGCAACCTCGGTCGGCAGATCCGTACCCCGCAGTGAAATCTCACCCTGGCCGCCCGCCGGGGTCGTGGATGTGGGCGTATTGTCCAGCACAAAATCCTGCCAGCGCCGCCCGCTCACCGGCAAAGCCTGCAACTCGGCTGCGCTCATTGGGTTGCTCAACGCAGGAGTCGCCGGACCACTCTCTTGAGAAGCTGCCTTGATGGGTAAGGTATTTGGCAGATTTTGTCCCGCCAGGGCCAGCATTCGCAACGGCTCGGTCTCCAGCGTTGCGTTCAACTGAAAAGTCGTAGTCAGGGGAATCTCCGCACTCACCCGCCGCCCGCTCAAGGTCAGCAACTGCAATGGCTCGGTTGCTAGCTCAGCATCGCTTCTCGGCAGAGCCTCCGTCTCCAGGATGGGCCGGTTCAGCCAGGGCTGTTTTCTTTCTGGCTGTGCCGCCAGTTCTGTGCCGGGCGGAGGTAGCGCAAATTCCAGCGCCACCTGCACCCGCGCCTCGTGGCCGGCAGCTACCACAATCCATTTCACCTGGCCGCGTCCCAGTTGCGGGCTCTCGGCGGTCAGCGTGTACTCGCCCGGCTCCAATCCGCTGAACCGGTAAACCCCGTTTTTTGTTGTGATCGTGCGCGCCTCTGCGCCGGTGGCCTGGTTGCGGACTACTACCGCAACGCCCTCCAGGGGCCTGGAGTACAGGTCGGTCAATTTGCCGGTCAATGCGCCGGTTGAGTCATTTTCGGCTGGCTCAATCTGGGGTGATTGGGTAAAACCTGCCGCTCCCGCGCCCATCAGCAGCACGGCAACCGCCAGCGTCTTCGCCCAACTTCCTGCCATCGAGACTTGCTCGCGGCAGATCCAGGGAAAACCTCTCTAAGCTTCAACTCCGGCCCGCTCTGGCGGCGGATACGGATGGGACAAAGTCCTGCGGCCATCCCCAGACAGGCATTACCCTGCCTTTGGCCGTTCAAATTACCCCAACAAGTACGTCTCAGCGATTCTAAGCCCTCCTCCGGTAAACTGAAAAGACGGCATCTCGAATTTGGTCTCGATAGTTTGGGATGAAGCGCATGTCGTAGCTTTCTATTCCCTATTCCCTAATCCCTATTCCCTGGTCTTTTATGTTCATCGATGAAGCAAAAATTCGCGTCAAGGCTGGCGACGGCGGCAACGGCTGCATGGCCTTCCGGCGCGAAAAGTCTGTCCCCCGCGGCGGACCATCAGGCGGCGACGGCGGGCGAGGCGGCGATGTCGTCATGGTAAGTTCGCAGCGCCACAACACCCTGATCCACTTCCGTTATAACCCCGAGCACAAGGGGCAGCGCGGCGAACATGGCATGGGCTCCAACTGCTCCGGACTCGATGGCAACCCCGTCATCCTGCAAGTCCCCGTTGGTACATTGCTCTACAACCAGGAGACCGGCGAACTGGTGCACGACTTCAGTGAGCCTGACGAGCGGGTCATCATCGCCAAGGGCGGGCGCGGCGGACGCGGCAACCAGCACTTTGCCACCAGCACCCATCAGGCTCCGCGCGAGCACGAGTTGGGTCGCGCCGGCGAGGAGCGCTTTTATCGTCTCGAACTCAAGCTGCTGGCCGATGTCGGCCTGGTCGGCTACCCCAACGCCGGCAAATCTACGCTCATCTCCCGCATCTCCGCCGCGCGGCCCAAGATCGCCGGCTACCCTTTCACCACCCTCGAACCTAACCTTGGCGTGGTCACCGTGGGCGAGGAGCCGGAGCTTGAATCCTTCGTCGTCGCCGATATGCCAGGCCTCATCGAAGGCGCGCATCTCGGCTCAGGCCTGGGAACGCAGTTCCTGCGCCACATCGAGCGCACCCGCCTGCTCGTCCACCTGGTCGATGTCTCTGACGCAAGCGGCCGTCCCGACCCTGTGGAGGACTTTAAAGTCATCAATCAGGAGCTGGCCAGCTTCACCAACGCCAACGGCGAACACCCTCTGGCAGACAAACCCATGATCGTGGTCGCCACCAAAATCGACAGCGCCAATCCCGAAAAACTGAAGAAGCTGGCGGCTCACGTCAAGCGCAGGAAGCTGGAGTTTCATGCAATTTCAGCGGTTACGGGCCAGGGGATCGACGAGTTGAAGTGGGCGCTGGCCAGGCGGCTGCGGCCGGCAAGTTAGAGCTGGCAACAAACAGCAAAAAAGCCGCCTCCCGGTAGGGAAGCGGCCTTATTGTTTTCGAAACGATTTTTCGCCTAGAACGGGTTTAGCTTGGCCACGCCCTTCTTCTTTTTCTTCTTGCTCGACGATTCTTCTTTCAGATCGGCCTTGGGCTTCTTCTGCTTGGTTGCTTCGGCAGATGAAGCCGGTGTCGAGCCGGACTTGATGTCGTTGACCTGACTGGGGGCCTCAGCCGGCTTTTCAGCGGGGGGCGCGACGACGTTGCTGGGGCCGACTGGCTTGAGAACGGCATTGGGGTCAGCCGCGGGCGCGCTTATCACCTCGACTCCGACTCCGGTCCCGCCCGCAGGCCTCTCCATCTGCAAAGGCGCCTGGGAGGGCTGGTCGCTGCGCGGCGGCTCATTGACGCCGGTTGGAGTGATAGCGCCGGCCTTGGCGGCAGGCTGTCCAGCTTGGATGGCGTCGTTGAACAGAGCGATGTTCTGCTTGGTGATATCCGGTGCCAATGTCCGCTTGGGATCGTCCAGGCTGGGCTCGCCCACGTGCACGGCTTCTACCACCGAGGGTCCGTGCTTGATGATGCCGAAGAGGTTGTCGGTAAAGCGCAGGGGCTGGCGGCTTTGCTCTTCGGCCTCGCTCTCGGCCATCGCTTCCTGAGTGGGCTCGGGGATGGGGCGGTTCATGGCCACCAGTCGGTCGCGCGCATCTTCAACGTGGGGAGCCATCGGATAGCGCGTGATCACCTTGGTGTAAGCCTCGGCAGCCCGGTCCTGATAGATCGCGTGCAACCGCTCCTTGATTGCTCCGGGAAGATTGGGCGCAATCTGGACGGCGTGAGCCTGGCCGGCAAAAGCATCGCCGATGCCCAACAACGCCTGGTCGCTCTTGGAGTAAAGAGGATACGTATCGACCACCGTCTTCAGGCGGGCGATGGAGGCCGAGTAGTTCTCCCGGGTGCCGTAGTAGAGGCCGATTTCGGTTTCACGCTCGGCCAGAACCTCCTGCACGTCGCGTAGCTTCTGCTTGGCGCGGGGCACCAGCGCTGAATCCGGGAACATGTTGATCATGTTCCGGTATTCCTGCTCCGCGCGCTGGGCGTTGGTGTAGTCGCGGTCGGGCTTCTCCATCTGCTCGTAGTAGATGTCGGCTACCTTCATCTGCGCCTCGGCAGCTTCAGGAGCCTGGGGAAAGAAGGTGATGAAGTCCTTGTACTCGGCTTCGGCCTGGGTCAGGGCCGCAGTGCCGCCCTCTTTGAACCAGCTATCGCCCACCGCCAGCTTGGCGCGCATCCGGTACTCGGAGTCGGGATAGGTGTTGAGCATGGTCTGCAGGTCTAGCCGCGCCACGTCAAAGCGGCCCTTCTTGATGGCGATCATGGCCTTGTCGAAGAGCTCCTTGTCGGGCTGCTTGGATTTCACGCCGAGCAGCGGGTTGGCGCTCAGGTCCTGTTTCTTTTGCTTGGGCTTTTTCTCCTTGGCCTGGGCCGCAACTCCGCCCAGCATCAGAACCGCCAGAGCAACCGCGGCAATCTTCGTCGTCAACCGGTTCATAACCCCTCAATGCGGCCGCGGCCCGTTGACAGGCCGCAAGCCAATTCTCTAATCATCTCAGCGTTTTACGCTCAAACTTGGCTATTCGCCTGCGGCCTTGCGAGCCGCCGTCAGCAGCGCACGCGCATCCCGCTCTGGCTGACCGGCGCCAAAAACCGCGTTGCCGGCCACCAGCAGCTCCGCTCCCGCTTTGACGATGCGCTCCACCGTATCGTGAGCCACGCCGCCGTCCACTTCGATTCTAAATGCCAGCCCTCGCTCCTGGCGCAACTCCACCAGCCGCCGGATCTTATCCAGCGAAAATTCAATGAATTCCTGCCCGCCGAAGCCCGGATTCACGCTCATTACCAGCACATGGTGAACCATGGGCAGAACCTCCCGCAGCAACTCGACGCGGGTGGCCGGATTCACCACCACCCCCGGCTTCATGCCGTGCTCGGCGATAAGCTCCAGCGAGCGATGCAAATGGCGGCAGGCCTCATAGTGGACACTCACCCAGTCTGCCCCGGCCTCGGCAAAGGCGGGAATAAAAGCGTCCGGATTCTGAATCATCAGGTGGCAGTCCAGCGGCAGCTTGGTGAACTTGCGCAGCCATTTCACCACCGGCGGCCCAATCGTGATATTGGGCACAAAATGGCCGTCCATCACGTCCACGTGGATCGCCGTGCCGCCGCCCCGCTCAGCCGCGGCAACCTGCTCCGCCAGGTGGGCGAAATCCGCCGATAAAATAGAGGGTAGAAGTTCAATCATATCGATACCAGCAAAAGCTCAATCATATTGAGACCGGCAGCAGTTCAACCATGCTCTTAGGCTTGCTTCTCCTTGCAGGGCCAGTGTATCAGCGTGGAGGCGCGGCGGTCTGATGGCGGATTATGCCAGCTTACGCTACTACCTGCAGCCGAACCCCCTCGTGCTCCTGAAGACTGGCAATGATTTTGAAGAGGTTGGAGGCAGTCGGATTGCCTTTGGGGCCGAACATCTGATGCAGTGTCTTCACGTGGATGCCAGTCTGCTCGGCCAGCGTGGGAAAACCCACGGTCGCATTGATGAAGTCGCGCAGAATCTCGCGGCCCAACGCGCCCTCGCCTGCCAGCAGAGCGTCGATGGCGTCGCGCAGCAAGCCGCGGCGAAACTCCTCATCGCTGCGTACTCGCGCCTGCACCGTCTCTCGAAAATCCTTCGTCAACGCCATGGCATATTCTCTTTCTATTGGTAACATATATTTTCCCATTATGTCTGCAATTAAGACGCCGGGGGCTCCCAGGTCTCGCTTTTGAGACCTGGAAGACTACGAATCTCAGGTCGCGCAAGCGCCATCTGCCGCACCGCAGGTGCCGCGCAAGCGCCATCTGCCTGGACGGCCAGTCCTTTGCAGATAATTACCTTCTTCTGGCGCACAATCTCAATTAGTGGTCCGAGAGGGAAAGAGGTCAAACTGTGGTCGATTGCCAAAAGAGGTCGAGAGGGAACCCGATCAATCTGTCAGACATGTCACCGGTCCGTACCCCAGAGGGGGTACCCCCACCCCCCCTATACCCCTGGGGGGTATAAATTTCCAAAAAAATCTTGCAAATTATTTGTAAGCGTTTTGAAATCAACGCCTGTGGAAAATTTTTCGGCACAAAATATCCCACATGGTGAGATTTGGCCTCCGAAAATCACCGGAAAAATCCGGTTTTTCGCCGAAAAAGAGCTATTTTTGATCTGAAAAGCCGCATTTTCGCGCTTTTTACAGCGGTTCTCCAATTGCTACAAACCGAAACCGCAACTGCCGAGTGGCTTTTTCCTTAAGAAAAAGCCACCTTTCACAGCTTTGGTAAGGGCACTTGAATTGGAGAACCGCTCTAAAAGCCGGTTTAGGCGCCTCCGGCTATGAACTCGGCGAACCTCTTCGCGCGAGCCGATTCCATCTGCTTGAGCAGCATGCGGCCGCGAGCACGCATAGCCGGGGTTCCGGAGCGGCTGTGGATGCGCAAAAGGTCAATAGCCTCGGGCAGCAGCGAGGCATCCTGCCGGGTCAGATCGGCTAACCCTTGCAGGGCGCAGGTTTTGACAATCGAGCTCCGGTCCTCCAGGTAGGACAACAATGTCTCGGCCACTCGCCGGCACTCTGGAACCGTGAGCGTAAGACGGGTTACAACCTGCGCCAAACACCAGCGCAGTTTGTTCTCTGTGGCTTCGGCAAGCAATCCGATCAGCGGCGCTTTCCAGGAGCCCTGAAGCGTTTTCAAGACCGATTTCTGCATTTCGTCTGCTACCGGAGCTCGGCTGCGCGTGAGTTTTTCCAGCGCATCGGCAGCGCGCATGGCCACGCAAGGCTCATCGTCCCAAAGGCATTCGATCAGTTGCGTCAGCTTTTTCGGATGTGCCCGGACAAGGCTGACTACCTCGGCGGTGCGGCCGCTGGAGATACGGTGGCGGCCAACGGCGAGCATGGAACGGATGGTCTTGGATGCAGGCATGGGTGGGTTTCCATTCAGATTACCCGGAGTGATTCCCGGCCGCCACCATTTTTCCGGCGATACGCCCCACGCCGCGCAGCAGCGCCTTCACCGGCCAGCGGCCTTCAGCATTGGGAAAGAATATTTCGCCGCTGCGGCGGATTTCGGCGCGGTAGTACCACCGCTTGAGCAGCGCCAGATGGCCTTGGCGAATAGTAGCCGAAGTCGGCCCGGAAGGCGCAGACAGCTCAGCCAACGCCGCCTCCATGCGCGCTTCGAGCACGCCGCGGTCGGCTTTAGTTGGCAAAGCAGTCCTCGCTTCGTCCGTTACTTCAGGCGCAGTGGGCGCAGTGGATTCCGATATCACTTCCGCTGCCGCGACCTCGCCTTTACTGATCCCTGTTCCCTGTTCCCTGTTCCCTGTCTCTTTCGGAATCGGTTCGATTGCCATCGGATGCGCAAAGAGCGAAGTGGAGCCGGATTGCTCGTTCTGGATTCTCATGCCAACAGTCGAAAATCCTGCCGGGCCGCTGAGCCTTCCGTTTTCATAGAGGAAGACAGCCACCTCGCCGGGATTGGCCGAGGCTTGCAGAACGACCGCGCGAAGCTGCGCGAGCGGGCGCACCAGTTCGGAGGCGAGAGCCCGCACGCTCTCCACGCGCTGGACCTGAGCATGGAGTGCTGCGGCAGCCTCGAAGTCGAGTTTTGCTGATGCCTCTTCACGCTGAGTACGCAGCGTAACTAGAGAGCTGTCGCCGCGCGTAGCCAGGAACTGCTCAACCGCGGCGGCCTCTTCGGCGTAGCGCTCGTCCGAGCAGCCCTTGTAGCAGGGAGCCAGGCACATCTTCATCTCGGAGTAGACGCACCCGGGGTGGCTGGGATTCGGCTCCAGCTCCTCAGTGCAGCGGCGCAGCAGAAAAAGTTTGAGCGCCTCGTCGGCATAGCGCTCGGCCGCCGCACGCGACTGAAACGGACCATAAGCCCAGCCCGCCTCGCGCTGGCTGGGATGATTGGTCACTGCGATGCGCGGATAGGGATTGCTCCCCAAATAGCGGATAAAAGCCGGCGCTCTAAGGTGCATCCGTTCCAGGGCTTTTGCGCCGTAAATCTGCTCCAAGAGAGTAAATTGCCCGAGAAGGGCCTCAAACTCAGAGCCAGTCAGCCGCCAGCGAATCTGCCGCACCCGCCCGGCCAACTGCAATCGCCGCGGATGCTTGTCCGAAGGCTGAAGCAGTCGGGCAAGCCGCGCGCGCAGGTTGGGAGTACGGCCGATGTAAGGCTCGGCGTGCGCTTCGGCACCATAGAGCGCGAAGACCGCAGATGTAGTCGGCAGTTGCGCCAGCGCAGACTTGGCGTCAGCCGGATCGAAGCCAATCTGCTGCATCACAATCTCGGAACTTTGCTTCGAAGCTGCCATATATTCAAACCCCGCCAACTCCGCTAACACGCGCGAAGCGCGGCTAACTCCTCTAGTTTGCTAACTCCCCGCAATCATCATGCCATCAATGCGCAGCGTGGGCGAGGCCACCGCGCCGCGAAACTCCAAATCATTTCCGATGGCAGTCACATTGCGCAGCATCTCGGCCAGGTTGCCGGCGATGGTCACCTCTTCCACGGCGTGGGTGAGCTGGCCGTTCTCAATCCATAGGCCGGTTGCGCCGCGCGAGTAGTCGCCCGTAACCACATTGACGCCGAAGCCCATCAGGCCGGTGACGTAGAGTCCGGCGCGTACTTCTGCGATGATCTGCTCCGGCGTCAGCATTCCCGGCTCAAGATAAAGGTTGCCGCAACCGATGCCCGGCGTGCCGGCCAGTCCGCGCGAGGCATTGTGCGTAGACTTCATCCCCAGCTTGCGCGCCGTATAGGTGTTCAGCAGGTAGTTGCGCAGCACGCCCTTCTTCACCACGATCGTGCGCAGCGAAGGCAGCCCTTCGCCATCGAATGGCGACGTCCCGAAGCCGCCCATTCCCGTGGGCAGCAGCATGGTGTTGTCGTCGATAATGGTCACGCTCGGCACTGCGATCTGTTCGCTCAGCTTTCCCGCCAAAAACGAAGCGCTGCGCCAGATGGCGTCGCCTGAAGCCGCCTCGAAGACCGCACCGAGAAGCGTTCCGGCCACCTCACGCGCAAAGACAATGGGAACCTGTTGCGTGGGAACGCGCCGCGCGCCCAGCCGTCGCAGCGTCCGCCGCGCTGCCTCTTTGCCAATTGCCTCAGGCGATTCCAGGTCCTTGAGCCGCCGCGCGCTCGACCACCAGCCGTCGCGCTGCATCGAGCCATCTACGTCCACCGCCAGCGGCGCTGCCGCAATCCCGGCATAGCTGGAGCGGTAGCCGCCCACGAAGCCGCGCGAGTTAGCCAGCGCCTTTCTCCCCGTGGCCGCATCAAAGCTGCCGCCATCAGAATTGGTGATGCGCGGGTCGGCCTCCAACGCCGCCGCCTCCGCCCGCCGCGCCCACTCGATTCTCTCCGGCCCCGGAAGCGAGTACACGTCTTCGTGATACAGATGCAGGTCGCCGGGTAGCGAACCGAATTCGCCCCTCTCAGGCAATCCGCTGAAGGGGTCCTCCTCGGTCACTTTGGCCAGCGCCAGTGCGCCATCCACCAGTTGCCGGATTCCCTCCGGGGTCAGGTCGCTGGTCGAGGTGGAGGCCGACCGCTTGCCCAGAAAAACCCGCAGGCCAAGACCGCGCGAGCCGGACTCCTTCAGCGTTTCTACCTGGGCCATGCGCACATTCACGCTGAACTCATCGCCCTCTTGCGCCACGGCCTCGGCATCGCTGGCGCCAGCATTCATAGCCAGCTCCACCACCTCAACGGCCAGGGATTCCAGGTCAAGCTCGGCCGGATCGCGGCTTGCAGAAGTTTTTCCCATGGGTCAACAGTAACAAAACTCGTCCATCTCAGCATTGTATGATCCGGCCGGATCAATCGTTGCGAGCGCATAGGAGGGCAATCATTATTATTGAATATCGCGCTGGAGGCAGCACGGTTTACTGCAGGGGTTCAATGTTTCGCCGGGTAACAGGCGAGGAAAAGACGATCATAGAGGTGGTTGCGACATAGGGCATGAACTTTTGGATGATATTTTCCAGGGCCTCGGGCTTGGGCACAAAGACCTTGAGCAGAAATGTGTCTTCTCCGGCGATGTGGTGACATTCCTGGACCTCAGGCATCTCGCGGGCAATGGCGATGACGCGAGTAATCAGGTCGCCGATGACGCGGACGCGAATAAAGGCGCAGACGGGCCGCCCGACCTTTTCGCGATCGATCTCGACTCGGTAGCCTGTGATGATTCCAGCCTCTTCCATGCGGTGAACCCGTTCGATGACGGCAGGCGTCGAGAGGCCGACCCTTCGGCCCAGTTCAGAAAAGTGAATGCGCGCGTCGTCCTGGAGTTCGGCCAGAATGTGCCATCCTATGGGATCGAGAAGCTTGGTAATTTCTAAGGCGTCTGACATATGCGACCTAAAAGAGTTCCGAAAACACACAAAAGTATCGTATAAATCGTATTCCTTTCTGTTGTGAGCCTCAAGTAGATTTCACTATAGCATGGGTTCCGTTTCTCAATTCGGCCATCTGGAATACCGCACGGTCAATATAAACATGAACGGAACCATGCAGCCGCTACAGTATGCCGGTAAAACCGGCGCACAGGAGCATCCGTCATCATGGCAACATCTACCCAATACGAATTGCGTTTAGCTGGCCGCATGAGCCGGCTGGGCACCGAAACCGCCTTTGAAGTTCTGAACAAGGCGAAGGTGCTGGAGCGCCAGGGCAAGAGCATCATTCACCTGGAAATCGGGGAACCCGATTTCGACACACCTCCTAATATCGTTGGAGCAGCCGTAGACGCATTGCACAAGGGCTGGACCCATTACGGCCCCTCCGCTGGACTGCCCGAGCTGCGTCAGGCCATCGCCGAATACATCGGCAGCACGCGCGGCATCACGGTCACCCCTGAGGAAGTGGTAGTGGTGCCCGGCGGAAAGCCCATCATGTTCTACGCCATGCTGGCGCTGATTGAAGAAGGCGATGAGGTGATCTATCCCAATCCCGGATTCCCCATCTACGAATCGATGATCAACTACATGGGAGGCAAGGCCGTTCCCATCCAGCTTCGCGAGGAGCGCGATTTCACGCTGGATGTCAACGATCTGCCCGGGCTGATCACCGATCGCACCAAGCTCATCATCATCAATTCCCCGCAGAACCCCACTGGCGGCGTCATGCAGCGCAAGGACGTGGAGCAGGTGGCCAAAATCATCGGCGACCGCAATATCCTAGTGCTCTCGGATGAAATCTACAGCCGCCTCCTCTTCGAGGGCGAGCACTTCTCGATTTCGACGATCCCCGGCATGAAAGAGCGCACCATCCTTCTCGACGGTTTCTCTAAGACCTACGCCATGACCGGCTGGCGCATGGGCTACGGCGTCATGCGCCCCGATCTGGCCACGCACATGACCCGCCTGATGACCAATTCCAACTCCTGCACCGCCAGCTTTACCCAGATCGCGGGCATCGAGGCACTGCGTGGAGATCAGAGCGCTGTCACGCACATGTGCGCGGAGTTCAAAATGCGTAGCGAATTTTTTGTAGCCGGGCTGAACAAGATTAAAGGCTTAAGTTGCCGTCAGCCCAAGGGCGCCTTCTACGTCTTTCCCAACATCACCAGGACGGGATGGAAGTCCAAGCCCCTGGCCGACGCGCTGCTCGATCAGGCCGGTGTGGCAGCGCTTTCTGGCATCGCCTTTGGCGAGTTCGGCGAAGGCTACCTGCGCTTCAGCGTGGCCAACTCGATGGAAAACCTGCAACTGGCGCTCGAACGCCTCGACAAGTGGACAAAACAGAACCTTTAGGAGAAGGCCATGGCCCTCAAGGATTCCAAGACCGGGAAGGTAATTCGGGAATATTCGATTGAACAGCTTAAAGAAGCCGCCAACTTGATGCGCGGCTACAATCTTGTCCAGCTTTGCGCGGCCGGTTCGGGCCACGCCGGCGGCACGCTCTCCATCATGGACATCGTCGCCGCGCTGTACCTACACGTCGCCAACCACGATCCCAAAAATCCCAACTGGCCCGATCGCGACCGCATTATCTGGTCCGCCGGACACAAAGCGCCGGCCTTGTATGTCGGCCTGGGCTACGCGGGCTTCTGCGACATCAAGGATGTGATGACCTTGCGCAAGCTCCACTCGCAGTTTCAAGGGCACCCGCATTGGTTGAAGCTGCCCGGCGTCGAGGTTTCCTCCGGTTCGCTGGGGCAGGGCCTCAGCATCTCTGTCGGCATGGCGCTGGCCGCCCGGCTGGATGGCAAGTCGCACAAAATCTTCTGCCTGATGGGCGACGGCGAACAGCAGGAGGGCCAGGTCTGGGAAGCCGCCATGGAGGCCGGCCACTACAAGCTGGACAACATCATCGCCGTCATCGACGTCAATCGCCTGCAAATTGACGGCTGGGTGAAGGACGTGATGGAAGTCCAGCCGCTGGACTCGAAGTACGCGAGCTTCGGCTGGGAGGTGCTGCGCGTCGACGGCCATGATATGAAGCAACTGGTGGATGCCTTCGAGAAGGCCAAAACGATTGTGGGCAAGCCGGTGGTCATTCTTGCCGACACCATCAAGGGCAAGGGCGTCAGCTTCATGGAGAATGTTGCCGGCTGGCATGGCAAGCCGCCCAACCGCGAGGAGCTGGACGCAGCACTGAAGGAGATGGGCCTGACGGAGCGTATTCCCGTCGAGCAGTTGCTCAATCATGCCAGGAACTACCAAGCTGCGATGGACCGCGAGCTGGAAGCCAAAATGCCAAAATTCTCCCGCGATTTCTGGTGGAACGCGGGCGACACCATGAAGGTCAAGATGGAGCCCACCCGCAAAGGCTTCGGCAAGTCGCTGGCGGCCAACGGCGGCGATGAGCGCATCGTATGCCTGGGGCTGGACATCTCCGGCTCCATCACCATCAGTGATTTTTACACCGGCAATCCGGAACGCGCCCGGCGCTGGTTCAGCATGGGAATTGCCGAGCAATCGGCCACCTCGGCTGCCGCGGGATTTGCCAAGGAGGGCAAGCTGCCGGTGCTGGGCAGTTACGCTACCTTTATGTCCGCGCGCAATCTGGATCAGATTCGCGTCTCCATCTGCTACGGAAACTTCAACGTCCTGATTGCCGGAGCGCACGGCGGCGTCTCTGTCGGCCCCGACGGCGCCACCCATCAGGCCCTTGAAGACCTCTTCGCCATGCAGGGCCTGCCCAATATGTCAGTCGTCGTGCCTTGCGACATCGAGGAGACCCGCAAGGCCACCGATTACCTGCTGCTCCAGCATGTGGGGCCAAAGTATATTCGCTTTGCCCGCGAGGCCACGCCCATCGTCACCGATGAAAAAACGCCTTTTGTCTTCGGCAAGGCCAACGTGATTCGCCTGCGCAAGGAAGCGGCCAACTTCGCTGAAGCCTTCGAGACCCGTCTGGCCTCCGGCTACAAAAACGAGTCGGAGGACCTGAGCATCATCGCCTGCGGACCTATGGTCCCTGAGGCCATGCGCGCGGCTTGCATCTTGAAGCAGGACTTCGGCTACGAGACGCGCGTTCTCAACCTGCACACGCTCAAGCCCATCGACGCCGAAGCTGTCATTCGCGCAGCCGCGGATACCAGCGTGGTGATTACCGCCGAAGAACACCAGATCGGCGCTTTGGCATGGCGCGTCAGCGGACTGCTCACGGAAAGCAAGCAGCTCTACGGTAAGCCCCTGATCACCGGAGCCATCGGCGTTCGGGATCGTTTTGGCGACTCCGGCTCGCCCTGGGAGATGGTCAAGGAGCTTGAAGTTAGCGCCGAGCATATCGCGCAAAAGGCCGTGGAGCTGATGAAGTTGAAGAAGAAATAGACGGACCGGGGAGTCAGCGAATCAAGCGGAAGAGCGCGTAGAGCAGGCCTGAGAGCATTGCCGCAGCCGGCAGCGTGAAGACCCAGACTGCCGCGATGTTGCGGATCGTCGACATGCGCAGGCCGCTGCCGTTGGCCGCCATGGTGCCCGCCACGCCGGAACTGAGAATGTGCGTGGTAGAAACCGGCAAGCCGAAGGTGTCGGCGGCGAAGATGGTGCCCATGGCGACCAACTCGGCGCAGGCGCCCTGCGCATAGGTCAGGTGTTCCTTGCCGATCCTTTCACCCACGGTGATGACGATGCGCTTCCATCCCACCATCGTCCCCAGTCCAAGGGCCAGAGCCACTGCCACCTTGACCCAGTTGGGGATGAACCGGGTGGACTTGTCCAGCTCGCTCTTGTAGTTGGCAAGAGCTTTGCTTTCATCTTTGTTGAAGACCGGCGGCCTTTTCTCTTTCACCAGGCTGATGTCCCTCTTTTGCATCAGGCGAATGGCTTCGCCAGCCACGTACATATCGTTGCGGATGATTGTCTGCTCTTGCGCCGGGATGGCCTTGATGACCTTGTACTGCACTACCTTGCTGTTCACCTCCCCGATCACTTCGCGCAGCGCCAGCACCGTATCCGGCTGCAACTGCCGGGTGCGGATGTAGTTGGTTACCTCGGCGCGTGCGTCTGAGCCGAGGATGGCGCTCTGGTCCACATGCCGGTCAAGAATGTGGCCGGCCTGCTCACTGGCAGCGAGAAACTGTTGTATATCGTTGGCAGTGGCAGCGTGGTTGAGGGCGTAGGCAGTGGGCAAGGTACCGATGAGAATCAGCATCATCAAGCCCATGCCCTTCTGGCCGTCATTGGAGCCATGGAAGAAGCTGACGCCCGAGCAGGTGAGCAACAACAGAGCGCGAACCGGCCACGGCGGAGGCTGCTTGTTCGGGGGCTCTTTGTAAAGTGCAGGGTAGCGGAAGAGCGCCTTGGAGAGCAGCATAAGCAGCGCGGCCAGGAAAAAACCAATCAGCGGCGAAAATAGCAGCGCCTTCAGAACCTTGATGGCTTGCTCCCAATCCACGCCGGAGGTGCCGATGTGGGGGTTGAAGAGTTGGCTGGCGATGCCCACGCCGATGATCGAACCCACCATGGTGTGCGAGCTGGAGGCCGGCAACCCAAACCACCAGGTGCCCAGATTCCAGAGAATGGCCGCGACCAGCAGCGCAAAGACCATGGCGTAACCGGCCCCCGAGCTGACCTGAAGGATTAGATCAACCGGCAGCAGCGTGATGATGGCAAAGGCCACAGCGCCAGAGGAGAGGAGCACGCCAGCCAGATTGCAGAAGCCCGACCAGACAACGGCGGTGATAGGTTCCAGCGAATGGGTATAGATGACCGTAGCCACGGCGTTGGCTGTATCGTGAAAGCCGTTGACAAACTCAAAGCCCAGGGCGATCAGCAACGCCAGCGCCAGCAGAAGATACGGCCAGATGCTGGTGACGGTGACAGTTTTAATGTCCCTGGAAACTTGCAAGCCGATGTAGCACAAACCGCCGGCCAGAGCCGCCAGAAATAGCGCGATGCTCTTGGCGCCGGGCCTGTGGGCCATGTGGCTGTCAAGCCGCGAGCCTTTTGCGGAGAGTACTTCAGTGGTGGCTGCCAATCCGCCCATTAGATATCTCCCCTGTGGCAGGAGCGATTCCATAGTGAATCAGAACTCTGAAGTTGAGCGTTTTCAATAATATAACAATGCAAATCCGAAGGGGATGGGTGCTGGCAGGAGAGCGCAGAGCCGTATAGATTGGCGTTCATATAACCCCAATAATCAAATTATCGCATAGACCGTGTCCATAACTACTTCCAGCTAAAGGACGTAAATATTCGTCTTAGCAATCTTTGACGGCCGGATGAATAACCATTCCTGCCGTCAGCGAGATAGCTATTGCCTGGGCGCATCGCCTAATGGTTAGCCTTCTCATTTTTCTTTCATTCTCATCCCCTTTTATTCAATAATCACCATAAATTCAAACGCCCGTAACATTCCCTGCAGACAATGCAAACTAAGCAGTACTTTGTAAGGAGGATTTTTGTGAAAAAGATGTTAATAGCGGCCGGTGTGCTGATTTTGGCCTTGAGTTCCGCACAAGCGCAGAAGATAACCGGGGCAGGCGCAACCTTTCCTTATCCGATTTATTCCAAGTGGTTTAGCGAGTACAGCGCAGCCCATCCCGGCGTTGAAATCAACTATCAATCCATCGGTTCAGGGGGCGGCATCCGTCAGGTGAGTGCGGGTCTGGTGGACTTTGGCGCCAGCGATGCAGTCATGACCGACGAACAGCTTGCCGCTTCAAAGAACAAGCTTATCCACATTCCCACCGTCCTCGGTGCGGTGGTCCCGGTTTTTAACGTGTCAGGTGTCAGCGATATAAAGTTCAGTCCCGACGTGCTGGCCGACATCTTCCTGGGCAAGATCGATAACTGGAACAACGCGCGCATTGCCAAGGACAACCCCGGCGTAAAGCTGCCCGACCAGAAGATCATCGTGGTTCATCGTTCAGATGGCAGCGGCACCACCTACATCTTTACCGATTACCTGAGCAAGGTCAGCTTCGACTGGGCCAACGGACCCGGCAAGGGCGCCTCGCCCAGCTGGCCGACAGGCGTGGGCGGCAAGGGCAATGAAGGCGTGGCCGGTCTGGTGCGCCAGATACCGGGCGCACTGGGATACGTTGAGCTGATCTACGCTCTGCAAAACAAGATTGCCTACGGCGAGGTAAAGAACGCCGCCGGCAACTGGGAGAAGGCATCGATCGCGGGCGTTACCGAAGCCGCGGCCAGCAGCAAGCAGATGCCCGCCGATTACCGCGTCTCCATCACCAACGCCCCCGGCGCCAATGCCTATCCCATCTCCAGCTTTACCTGGCTGCTGATCCCGATTAAGGCGCCAGATGCTGCCAAGGGCAAGGTTATCAAGGATCTGCTGAATTGGATCATTACTTCCGGCGAAAGTGAAGTAACGGCTCTTTCCTATGCGCCACTGCCCAAGAATGTGGCGGATAAGGTGCTCAAGACGGTTTATTCCTTGCAGTGATAACAGCGTTATGGTCCGGCGATTTTGCTGAATCATAGTGATGGCCAAGCTGCACGATTTTTGTACGTGTTTCAGCAGTTTTAAATGTATTTCCCGCATTTCATCGAGAGAAAAATCAGTTTTATGTTCATGATTTCGATGATGCGGGGACACCGGGCGTTCGCCGTGTAAGCGGACGTCGTTATGAAACAAAACGATTCAAGAAAAGGAGAGGCCCCATGAACTTCAGACTCAGCATCGCTGCTGCGGCAATTCTGGCAGTCAGCGTTGTTTCCTATGGACAAACAACCACTGCCAATCCGCCGGCGAAAAAGCATGTTGTAACCGCGAAGGCGAAGGCTCCTGCAAAACCAACGGTCGAAGAGCAGATTCAGGCATTACGCCAGGAGCTTGAAGGCCAGATCAACAGCCTCAAGAACGATCTGGCAGCCAAGGACGCGCAGTTAAAGGCAGCTCTGCAGGCGGCAGCTGATGCCCAGGCATCTGCCGACAGGGCAAATGCCGCGGCAACCGCTCAGCAACAGGCGGTGACCGAAAACACGTCCGCTGTCACCACGCTGCAATCCTCCGTCAACGACCTCAGAGGCAACCAGGTTTCGCTGGCCACCACGGTCTCTGACGAGACGTCCAAGATCAAGAAGGATATTGCCAACCCCACCGCATTGCACTACAAGGGCATCAACCTTACACCTGGAGGCTTCCTGGCGGGTGAAACCATCTACCGCACCAAGGCCACCGGCGGCGACATTCCCACCGCCTTCAACGCGCTTCCTTACGAGGGCGCGGACGCTTATCGGTTGAGCGAGTTCTTCGGCTCCGCGCGCCAGTCGCGCATCACGCTGTCGGCCGATGGCAAGGTAAGCTGGGGCACCCTGCGCGGCTACTATGAGGCCGACTTCCTGGGCACCGGCATTACCTCCAACAACAACCAGTCCAACAGCTATGTCCTGCGCCAGCGCATTCTCTACGCCGAGGCCAAGACCAACACCGGCTTGACCTTTGCCGGCGGGCAGATGTGGTCGCTGGCCACCGAAGGCAAGAAGGGCATCGGTAGCAACCCGAGCGACATCCTCACTCCATTGACAATAGACCCGAACTACGTTACGGGCTTTGTATGGACCCGCCAGTACGGCTTCCGCGTGGTGAAGAGCTTCAAGCAGGGTGCCTTCGGCGTCGCAGTTGAGAATCCACAACTGCTCTACACCGCCTCGCTGGCCGGCAACGAGCCTTACGCCGTGCTGGGAAGCGCCGGCGCCAACGGCGGCAACTATAACGCCGCTATCAGCAACTGCACGCCCTCAACCTCAATCGTCAACTACACCGACATGCTTACCCTCAATAGTGACGGCTATTATGCGCATAGCGCGGTTCCCGTTTACAAGACGGTGAACGGCTGCACCGATATCGCCACTATCTCCTTCAACGAGGCGCCGGATGTGATCGTCAAGGCCGCCTTCGATCCAGGCTTCGGCCATTATGAAATCTTCGGCATCGCCGGCTTTGCGCACGAAACCATCTACCCCGGCGAAACCACCAACAGCACCCTCTACGGCGGGAACGTCGATGTTCTGGCCAGCCAGACAGCCACTATTGCGAACGGTACGGCGACTACCGTGCTGGCCGCACCGGCTCTCACTACCGCCGGTTATTACAACAACAGCATCATGGTCGGTGGTTTCGGCGGCAGCATGCGCTTTCCCATCATCAAGGACAAGCTCACCTTTGGCGCCAAGGGCCTTTACGGACCCGGCGTGGGCCGCTACGGCGACTCCACCCTGGCCGACGTAACCGCCAATGCCCTGGGCCAGCTTCGCCCTATTCACAATCTCAGCGGCCTGTTCACGGTTGAAGCCAATCCGACGCCCAGGCTCACTCTCTATCTGAACTACGGTGGAGACTACGCGGGCCGCGACGACTACGCCACCCCTACAGCCACCACGCTGGCTGCGCCCAGCGCCTGCTGGATTGTGAACTCAACCGGCAATCCGGGTTACACCAACACAAACCTGAGGGGCTGCATGACCGCTGCCAATATGTTAGCGTATGGCAACCCAGGCGCTGTCCTGAATTCCGCCTATGGCGCTAAATGGAGCGCTCCCTCTGCGGCGGCTGTTGGCTATGGCTCGCGTCTGCTCTCCAACTCCAGCTGCACTTCCACCGCCGCTCCGGGCTACAATGGCGGCGGTTCCACCGGCTACATTCCCGGCGGCTCCTGCGGCGCGCAAACCCGCGACGTGCAGGAAATCACCGGCGGCTACTGGTTTGACATTTACAAGGGCGACAAGGGCCGCCTGCGCCAGGGCATCCAATACGGCTATGCGGTCCGCGAGGGCTGGTCAGGTGCATCCGGCATCGGCGCCAAGGGCATCGACAACATGTTCTGGACCTCCTTCCGTTATTACCTGCCCTAATCCGCAAACCTGCGATTATGGCAACGACAAAAAGGGCAGCCCATTGTGGGCTGCCCCTTTTGTCGTTCAACATGCACCTTTATGCAAGCGCTAATTGAAATGTGATGTAAGATTCACCAGTACGTGCAGACGCAGCATACGGATTTCGCCTTCTTTTATGCCTGTAGACGCTTCAGCGCGCCATACCAAACTTGCATATAGAAATTAAGATGCGCTTGTCCCGCCCTTGTCCTGCTGCTCCTGGACCATATTCAGACTCTTGTGGTGGCGCACATCCTCGCCTTCTACCCAGAAGATTACATCTTCGGCTATATTGGTCGCATGATCCGCGACACGCTCCAGGGAGCGGGAGATCATCAGAGCATTCAGCGCCTGCGGAGCCAGGTGGCTTTGCTCTTCCATGACCTTGATTAGCGACTTAAATGCCGCTTTGTTCATGCCATCTACAGCATCGTCCATGGTAAGCACGGAACGCGCCGTTTCGGCATCCGCCTCGATAAAGGCTTGCAGGCTCTTGCGCACCATTTCAGAGGCCAGCGTCGCCATCCTGGGAATATTGACCGGCAATTCGGCTGCAGCCATCCGTTCCATGTGGCGCACGCGTTCGCTGATGCTTTTCGCGGAGTTGCCCACGCGCTCCAGTTCCGCGTTAATCTTGATGACGCTGAGAATGAAGCGCAGGTCGCCGGCCATGGGCTGTTCCGTCGCCAGCAAGTCAAGCGCGGCCTGGTCGATGTCACGCTCCAGGCGGTTGATGGTGATCTCGCCTTGGCTGACCTGGTCGCAAATCGACAGGTCGCGTTCCCGGTAGGCTTCAATGGCGCGCTGGGTCGCCTGCTCGGCCAACCCGGCCATCACCAGCAACTGTTCCTTTAATTCCTCAAGACGCTGTTGAAAGCGTATGCGTGTCATCCAAACCTGCCTGTGATGTAATCTTCTGTGCGTTTGTCGCTGGGGTTGGTAAAGATCTTGTCGGTCGAGTCGAACTCCACCATTCGGCCATTCAAAAAGAAGCCCGTCTTTTCTGCCACGCGGGCTGCCTGCTGCATATTGTGAGTCACGATCACAATAGTGTACTGCGCTTTTAATTGAAAGATCAAATCCTCGATCTTGGAAGTGGAAACCGGGTCCAGCGCCGAAGCTGGCTCATCCATCAGCAACACCTCGGGGTCCACGGCCAGCGCGCGCGCAATGCACAAGCGCTGCTGCTGGCCGCCCGACAGGCTGGCGCCAGATTCCTTCTTCAGATTGTCCTTCACCTCATCCCATAATGCCGAGTTTTTGAGCGACCGCTCGACAATTTCATCCAGCACATGCCGGCTGCTGTAGCCGTTCAGCTTCAGCCCCGCTGCCACATTGTCGTAGATCGACATCGTAGGAAAGGGATTGGGCCGCTGGAAGACCATGCCCACGCGGCGGCGAATCTCCACCGGCGTGATGTCTTTGTAGATATCCAGATCACCGATGAGCACCGTGCCTGTAACCCGTGCAACCGGAATGGTCTCGTGCATGCGGTTCAGGCAGCGCACAAAAGTACTCTTTCCGCAACCCGACGGCCCAATCAGCGCCGTGGCTTGGTTGGCCGGAATGTTCAGGTTAATGTCCTGCAGCGCGTGATTGCTTCCGTACCACGCGTTCAGATTTTTCACTTCAATGCCGACGCCCACTTAGCTTGCCCCCTTCAAAACGCCGCGGCTGGTCACATAGCGCACCAGCGAAACGGCCAGAACAATCAACACAATCAACACCAGCGATCCCGCCCACGCCAGGCGGTGCCAGTCGTCGTAAGGCGAGAGAGCATAAACATATATTTGCAAAGGCAGCGCGGCTATCGGTTCGTCCAGCCTTGCGTTCCATCCCACGTTGCCAAATGCGGTAAAGATCAGCGGAGCCGTTTCGCCCGCTACGCGCGCAAAGGCCAGCATGCATCCGGTGATAATGCCCGGCGAAGCGGTCTTCACGGTAATAGCCAGCACCGACCGCCAGTTTGGCACACCCAGCGCCAGAGCCGCCTCCCGAACTGCGTTTGGCACCATCAGCAACATCTCTTCCGTAGTGCGGCAAACGGTGGGAATCATCATAATCCCCAACGCCACGCCGCCAGAGAAGGCCGAGAAGTGCCCCTGCGGAACTACGATCAATGAGTAAATGGCAATGCCCATCACAATGGAGGGAACGCCGTTGAGCACGTCAGCCGTGAAGCGCACCGCATTGGCAAGTTTTGTTCCGCGCCCGTACTCGGCCAGAAAGATTCCGCCGGCAATGCCCACGGGAACACCGATCAGGCTGCCCACCGCAAGCAGGATGGCCGAACCGAGAATGGCATTGGCCATGCCGCCGCCGACCTCGCCCACCGGCTTAGGAACCTCCGTAAAGAAAGCCCAGCTGAGCGAACTGGCGCCTTTGTAGATGAGATAGACGAAGATGGCCACCAGCGGCGCCACCACGAGTATGGTGGAGAGAACCGCCAGCCCGGTAGCCGCGCCATCGCTCAGCGCCCGTATCTTTGCCCGGATTTTGTGCTCGTTCCTCAGCTTACCTTCTCCCGCGTTCTTGACTGATCTCTGACCTCTGACCCCTGATTCCAGTACTTAGTGCGTTGATGATGGCGCTCCGCGCGTAACCGCCCACACCAGCAGGCGGGCAATCGCGTTCACAATGATGGTCACGATGAAAAGCGCCAGTCCAATTTCCATCAGCGCACTCAGATGCAGATCGCCCGAGGCCTCGGCAAACTCGTTGGCAATCACCGACGCCATCGAGCTTCCATTCGCCAGCAGCGAACGGTGAACCTCTGGACTGTTGCCTATCACCATGGTCACTGCCATGGTTTCGCCCAGGGCTCGTCCCAGGCCCAGAATGATCGCGCCCACAATGCCGATGCGCGCATTCCTCAGCACGCCTACACGAATCATCTCCCACCGCGTCGCCCCCAGCGCCAGCACCGCCTCCCGCTGCGATTGCGGCACAGCCGTCATAACCTCTCGCGTCAGCGAGGAAATAATCGGCAGGATCATGATGGCCAGAATGATGCCGGCAGCTACAAAACCCAGGCCGGTGGGGTTGTCGTCGCCAAAAAAGCCGCTCCAGCCGAATCCCTTGATCAGCCAGGGATTCAGGTGCTCGCGCAGCAGCGGAACCAGCACAAAGACCGCCCACAGCCCATAAATCACGCTGGGAATCGCCGCCAACAACTCCGTAAGGAAGGCCAACGGCGCCCTCAGCATATGCGGGCACATCTCGGTCAGAAACACCGCTACGCCAATGGCCAGCGGCACTGCCAGGAGCAGCGCCAGAAACGATGAAACCAGCGTTCCATACAGAAACGGAATGGCGCTGAAATGCCCATTGACCGGATCCCAGTACATTGGCTTATGCGTAGAGGGATCGATGAAGGCGGTATAAAAGAAGTCCAGGCC
Organism: Occallatibacter sp.; assembly: GCA_050012015.1. Classification (GTDB taxonomy): domain Bacteria; phylum Acidobacteriota; class Terriglobia; order Terriglobales; family Acidobacteriaceae; genus Telmatobacter. The sequence goes on from JBEKHZ010000002.1 coordinate 144,342, forward strand.
GAACTGGCCCCAGGCCAGCTTCGACCGATTCATCAGCTCGACGGCGATCAGCACCACGATGCCGAAGATGCTCAGCGCGCACAGCACCATCAGCCAGCGGAATCCGCGATCGGCCATGGCCGAGTTGCCGCGCGACAGCAGGTACTTGCGAATCTGCGCGGCCTCGGGCGAAACGGCTACCGTCTGGTTATTGCCTTCCGGTGGATCCGGTTCGGTCTGAAACTGAAGTTTGGAGAGACGTATCTCTGGCACGTGAACATCCACCAAGAGATTAGGCTACAGAGAATATGTGAATAGAAGGTTAAAAGCACGCAAAGTCAGAGACTTATAAATCGATTCTTGTGGCCATCTTTCGAATATTCTTAGAGTTCCATCCATTGGGAACTGCGGCGATTTGTATCAGGTTTTGCCTTTTCTATCGCCAGTCGTCCCGCGCGTTGCCTAGGCCCTCGTTCATTACCGTCTCGAAGTTGCTGTGCTTCTTGATGAAGATCTCGCTGAACTGGCGGTCCTGGCGAAGCAGGATGGCCTGCAGGCGGACCATCTCCAGAAGCGCCAGGAACATAGTGATCAGCGCCTGCTCGCTTTGGGTGTGGCTCAACAGGCGGCGCAGGGCCACCGGCTTGTCTTCCAGGGTCAGGCGGCGGGCTAAAAACTGGATCATCTGGCTCACCGTGACAGAATCCTCTTCCACGTCGATCACCGGGCGATTGCGGGCACGCTCCAGAATCACGCGGAAGATGCGCACCAGGTCCACGGTGTCGGCGGCAATCTCCGGCTCGGCGCTCACATCGTCCTTGAACTCGCGCGCGCCGGGATTGGTCCACGTTGCCGCCTCCAGCATCTGCTTCTCAAGCAGCATCTGCGCCGCGTTCTTGAATCGCTCGTGCTCCAGCAGCCGCTCCACCAGCTCTCGCCGCGGGTCCTCGGCCGCCTGCTCCGGACCTGTCTCCGTGTGCGGCAGCAGCATCTTGCTCTTGATATGGATCAGCAACGACGCGGTGTAGATGAAATCACCCGCCACATCCACGTCGCTGGCCCTAAGCTGATCTACATAGGCCAGAAACTGGGCGGTGATGATGGCGATGGGGATGTCGTAGATGTCGATGTCCTGCTTGCGGATCAGGTCCAGCAGCAGGTTCAGTGGGCCGTCATAAACCTGCCCCACGATCACCGAAAATGGAGATTCTTCAGATCCCTCGTCCAGCTTTTTCTGCCGCGCCGCCAGCCGTGCTGCTTCCTTTTCCTCTTCGCTGCGCTGCGGTTTGAGTGGCCACTTCGGACCAACAGGAAAGGCTGGAACCGGAACAGTGACACGTTCGGAGGCCGGCTTTGGAGCAACTTCCTGCGGCATGCGGGCCTGAGCGGCCTGCTCAACAGCCGGTGCTGGGGCCCTCTCTGCGGCAGATTCCGGACTGGTTTCCATCACAGCTTCTGGCTCCTTGATCGCTTCCGGAGGAGCTTCAATCAAGGCTTCCGGTGAGGTCGCGAAATCCGGTTCAATCACAGGTTTGGCTTCCGGCTCGGATTTTGCCGCCTCAACCTTCTCCAGAACAGTTTCATGCGCGGCTTCAGCTACCGCTGCATTTGTAGCCTTTATGGCCTGTTTTTCGGCCCTTTTGCTCGCATCCCAGCCTTTTCCCGCAATCTTCGCTGGCTCAGCGGCAGAGGCTCGTACAGCCGGAATCGCCGACGCGGCAACCGCGGTTTTCACTTTGCGGGAGGGCTGAGTCAAAACTCTGTCTTCTCTCCGGTTTTCGATGGAATGACCTGAAAATATTGGCTGTGGAACGGGTTCGAGCTTCTCTGACCGCGGAAATAAGCCAAATCCGGAGCGAATGCCTCCCAGCGCAAACTCAAGCGCCTTTCGCCACCACGGAATTGCCCTTTCAACCATTTACTTGCCGTTCTCGCCGCTTAGGGTCATCTGCATGGCGGTGCGCACTTGCCGCATCGTCTCCTCTGCGCGGGCGCGGGCGCGGCGTGAACCGTCATTGAGAATCTCTTTGACCTGCGCCTCTGAAAAGCTGGCGCGGCGCTCCTGAATGGGCTGTAAAACCTTAACCAGGTTGTCGGCCACCCAGCCCTTACACTCGATGCAGCCGATTCCCGCTGTGCGGCAGCCCTGCTGCACTTTGGCCATGGTTTCGGGCGGCGAGAAGACCTTGTGCAAATCGCCCACCGGGCACTTATCCGGGTCGCCGGTGTCTGTGCGGCGAACGCGCGCCGGATCGGTCACCATGGTCTTCAGTTTCTGGCGCACCACATCCTCCGGGTCGGTAAGAAGGATGGTGTTGCCGTAGCTTTTGGACATCTTGCGGCCATCGGTGCCGGGCAGTTGAGGCGAGGGCGTCAGCAGAACCTGCGGCTCAGGCAGAACCTCCTGCCCGTCCAGCTTGTAAAACTGGTTGAAGCGACGCGCCACCTCGCGGGTCAGCTCCACGTGCGCGGTCTGGTCGTTGCCCACGGGAACGAACTGCGGCTGGTAGATCAGGATGTCGGAGGCCATCAGCACGGGATAGCCCAGGAACCCGAAGTTCGACAGGTCTTTATTCGCCAGATTCTTCTGCTGGTCCTTATAGCTTGGCACGCGCTCCAGCCAGCCTACCGGCGTAATCATGCCCAGCAGAAGGTTCAGCTCGGCGTGCTGCAAGACCTTGCTCTGCAGAAAGATCACGCTCCTGGCCGGGTCGAGGCCGGCGGCCAGAAAGTCCAAGGCCACTTCTAGCGTGTTGGCCGCGATGTTGGCGGTGTCCGCGTAGTCCGTCGTCAGCGCATGCCAGTCGGCGATGAAAAAGTAGCATTCGTACTTGTCTTGCAGCTTGACCCAGTTGGCCAACGCTCCCATGTAGTTTCCCAGATGCAGCTTGCCGGTGGGGCGCATACCGCTCAAAACGCGAGGACGGGAGGACGATTTTACGGATTCAGCCATGGTGTTGATCGATTCCGGAATAATGCTAGGAGAATGTCGCCGCCCTTCCGGTTAATCCGGAATAAACGGCTCCTTCTATTGTACCGGGCCATTGCTACGGGGTCAGAGGAGTGCGTTTGGAAGCAAGCAGGCTAATCAGTTCTGAGATTGCCATGTGTTCCATTTCCCATCCATCTTCGCTAGAGCCTTCTGCACGCTCAAGGCTGTCACTCCATCCGGGCGCAACGTCACCGCTTGCTGAAATGCATCACGAGCTTTCGTCGTATCACCCAGCGCCCGCCAGGCCTCGCCCACAAAATAGTACACTCCGGCAAAATCCGCCTTCGCAAGACCTGCGCCCATTGCCAGCGCTTCCTGAATTTTTGTCTCCGCCTCTTGCCGCCGCTTGCAAGCTCCCAGCGCCCAGGCATAGCGCCCCATCCTCCTCGCCAGATCTTCGCGCGGAATATTCTTTGTGGTTGCCATGGCTTGCTCTAGTAGCTTGCAAGCCCGGTCCACATCCTTGTTCTGGTCCAAAAGGCAGGTCGCCAGCGCCACTTGAATTGCTTCAGGGTTCTTTGATACGGGCACCGCGGCCTCAAGAAGCCCTTGCGCTTCTTGCAGAAAATCGTTATTTTCCAGCGACAGAGCATAGACATAGAGTTCGGTGCTCGCCAGCCTCGGCTTGCCCTGCGCATCAAAGGCCAGAGGTTTCAGAAACTCCTGCGCCTCGCTATATTGTCCTGCATTGAATAGAATGATTCCTTTTAGCGACTTACCGTAAAAAGGCAACACCGAGAAAGTTCTGTCTAGCTTCAGTGCTCGTTCAAATTCTCCAGCATGTCCAATATGATAGATCTTGCGCTTCAGCCTCTGAAGTGTCAGTAGGTATAGCAGGATAACCCCCAAGAAGACAACCCAAAATATACTTTGGCCAGGAAATATGTAATTTGTGAAAAGCATAGAAAATACAATGAAGAACAAGGTCCCGATTATGCCGCCCCATTTCCCAGAGCGGCTTAACAACTCCCAAAGGAGCCCCATTACCCAGAATGGGAAGGTAACGCAAATCAGCGATACTACTAGAAATGGCGCTGTGTACCAGAACTGTTCAGCCTGTTCAACAGAAATCGGGCGCCCATTGATCCAGCCAATCTGACACCACCACGCGAGCGCGCTTCCCGTCACCGCAATAGTAAATCGGACGCCCCAACTCAACGGTAGCCCTGACCCCCTGTTGCCGTTCTTATTGCTTTCCCCGGTTGCCAAGGACATGAGCTTTCTCCCTTACAGACCGAATGATCGATGCACGGATAGTTTTGCCAAGTATAGTTGCTCTTTCAGCGCCAATTGAAGCAATTTTGCGAAAATTTTAGATATGCGCCAGAATACCGTAGGCCAGACTCAATAGCGGAGTCATCACAATTCTCAGTACGGCAACGCCTACAACGAGAAGGAGCACGTAGCTGAGCGGCCCGGTGATGCTGTCGAAGACTCGCACTGCGCCATAGGGCAGAACGTTCCGCAGAACGTGGCTGCCGTCCAGCGGCGGAATCGGCAGCAGGTTGAAGATGCATAGGGTGAGGTTGAGCCGGAAGGCCAGGTCGCAGAGCGTCTCAAGAGATTGCTGCGCGGTCGAGGGGCTGGCCCCTTCGGGCAGATGACTCTCGGAGAGCAGAACGGCCGCCAGGCCGAGGAAAGCGATGAAGGCCAGCAGCAGGTTCGAGGCCGGGCCGGCCAGGCTGACCAGCATATCGTCGCGCTTGAAGTTGCGGAAGTTGCGGCTGATAATGGGGACGGGCTTGGCCCATCCGAAGAGAAAGCGTCCAAAATAGCCAAACCCGAAGAGCGGCCCGAAGATCATCAGCGCGGGCAACAGCAGGGTGCCGATGGGATCTATGTGGTCTATGGGGTTGAGCGAAACGCGCCCCAGCATCCGGGCCGTCTGGTCGCCCAGGCGCGAGGCCATCCAGGCGTGCGCCGACTCATGCACGCTGAGCGAAAACAGAAGCAAAACGAAGGTAAAGACTGCAACTACTAACTCGCTGGATTGCAAAGGAACACTCCACAGCCTGGAATTCTCAGGTTAGCATGGAGGGTCGTTAAGATTCGACCTCGAATGGGAACATAATCAGGGTCGGCGCTGTCTAATGATTCATGGGGCGCAGGAATTCTGCGCGAAAGGGGAATGTGATGCGGAGATGGATAGCAGGTGTAAGTCTTGGCCTGGCGGTTCTGAGCCTGGCCGCTGCGGGCTTTGCCCAGGACGATGAGGCGGCTAGAGCAAATAAGTTGTACTCTGCATTACGGTTGACGGAGGCGCTGCCGCTCTATGAGGATTTGGCCAAGGCACATCCGGATCAGAGCCTATATTTCATGCGACTGGCCAGTTGCCTGGACGCCCGCGCTGTCCAGTTGAGCGACCCGTCTGAGGTGAAGGCGGTGCGGACACGGGAGCGGGATGCGGCCAAGAGAGCGGTAGAACTGGGTGAAACGGCAGAATTTGTGCGCATGATGTCTCAAATTGATCCCGACCAGCCGATCTATGCCAACCTTCAAAGTCCGGGAAAAGCTCTGCTGGCGGAGGGAGATAAGGCGTTTGGCACGGGAGATTTTTCCACCGCAATGGCGAAGTATACGGCTGCGGCGGAGGCTGATCCTAAGCTCTATGAAGCAGCTCTCTACGCGGGAGATACGGCCCGCCAGCAGGGGGATCTGAAGACCGCGGAGCAGTGGTTTACGCGGACAATTGCCATCGATCCCGACCGCGAAACCGCATACCGCTACTGGGGCGACGCGATAGTGACGCTGAGTGGCAACCCGATGTCCGCAAAGGAGAAGTTCATTGACGCCATTGTCGCCGAACCCTACAGCCGGCTGGCCTGGCAGGGGATCAAACAATGGGCGCAGATTGAGAAGGCGGTTTTGATGGCGCCGAAGATCGAGCGTCCGGCGGCTCCGGTGGTGGATTCCAAAAAGCCCAATACGATTAATATCACCATTGATCCTGTAATGACTGACGAGAAGACACATCCGGGTGGCTACGCATGGACGGGCTACTCGCTGGCACGCGCAAGTTTTCGCGGCGATGAATTCAAGAAAGTATTTCCAGACGAAAAGGAGTACCGGCACTCACTGAAGGAAGAAGACACAGCTCTGAGCGCGGTTGCCGCAATCGTGAAGGAAGGGAATATCGCACCGGAAAAGCTGGACGAGAGCCTGCGCAACCTGATCGAGCTGAACGACGCCGGAATGCTCGATTGCTGGATTCTGATTAACGGAGCCGATCAGGGAATCGCCCAGGACTACGACGCCTATCGCCAGCAGCATCGCCAGCTACTGCACGATTACCTCAGCCGCTTTGTGGTGCATGGCGGTGTGAACCCAACGCAGTAAGGCTGAGCTCACAAGTCGTGCCCGGTTCACTGTCCACTGTTCACTATCCACTGTCTTTCGTCACTCCCGTTCCGCCGGGAAACTGCCCACCAGTTCTCCAGCGGCAACGTGCTGGCCGGCCAGCACAATGGCGTGGCTGGCAATCCTGGCCGCGGGGCCGATCACTGTGGGCTGAAGCGAGACCGCGCCGTAGTCATGAGCAGCGTGGCTGTGCGAATAGATGCGGGCGAACGAGCCGATCACCGCACCCTTGCCGATGGTGATGCCGCCACGGTCGTTCAGCAAAGCGTGATGGCGGATGACCGCGCCTTCCTCGATGGCCAGCTTGTAGCCGAAGGTCAGCTCCACGCCGTGAAAGATCTTGACCCCCGCGCCGATGCGCGCAAAGATGTGCCGGCCCAGCATCGCCCGAAAGCGCACCCCCAGCCAGTGATTGGTCCCGATGGGCGAACGGTCGAACATCTGCCAGAACCACAGCAGCGGCTTGCGCTGGGCAAACAGCTCGGGGTCGGCGTCGGCAAAGTGCTCCGCCTCCAGGGTCACGTTGTCCGGGTCCAGCGAGAGCGAGAGCACGTTGCCGGGCAGCTCGCTGGTCAGCGTCAGGTTCAGCTTGCCGCCGTGCGGGCGTCCCAGGTAGAGCTGGGTCAACTGGTCGCGCACAATTTCCGCGCGCAGCTCCGGCGCATGGTGGCGGGTGAACTCCTCGTCAAGAAACTGAATCCAGCGGCGGTAAACCTCTTCGGCTTCGGGCGCGGGATGGGGGGCGTTGTGCTGAATATGTTCCATACGAATGGAACGATACACCACCGGGCCGGGGGGCCGCGAGTGGGGTGCGTGAAGTAAATTTCACGATTTCCCTAAGCGGGAAGTCGACTTTACCAGAAGTTTGGATTCACTTGCACTGTCAATGATTGGAAGGCCATGGTTCAAAGTGAATCCATTTAAGTCGCTTCCCATCCCATTGATAGAAATCATCACCACATACAACTTCCTTTGATTCCTTTGAGAGACCAGTCACAATGATGAGGCGACTCGTGAGCTTGAAGTTGATGCCTGCCCCCGAGCCATTTGAGTTGGCACAACCCGCTGAGAAGCCGGGATCGTAAATGGCCCCTGACTTTGCATCAATTATGACGAATGAAAGGCAGGGACTGCCGCATCCCCACTTTGCCACCGTGTAATGCCCCGCAAAATTGGGGCCATTCAGCGCTTGTGTACGAATCATCGTTCTGAAGGCATGCTCATGAGGTGTAATAAGCAGTGGTTTAGCTGGGCTGCCACTAAAATCGGCTACGGCTGGATAATGCTCGAATGTCCATACGTTAGATTCCTTGGGGTTCAATCCATCATTTTGCGCAAAAGTACTCATCGAGATGAGTAGCAGAATGTTTGCAATAACTGTGTTCTTCATAAATCTGTCTCCAAACTGGATTCAGTTCATATCCAGAAACGGCGACTACATTCTTATTTCATCTTACTTCGCCGCGTCGCTCGCTTCCTTTGGCCACAGCAATTCTTTCTTGCCCGCTATGCGTCCTCCTCCGGCAAAGCCTGGCGATTGCGGGTTAGCAGAAAGTAGACTACCGGCGTTACCACCAGGCTCAACACCATGGAGACGCCCAGCCCGCCTATCACCGCGATAGCCAGCGGTTGCAGCATCTGCGAGCCCGCGCCCAAGGCAAGTGCCAATGGCAACATTCCGCAGACGGCAGCGATAGCGGTCATCACAATGGGACGCAGCCTTCTCTGCGCCGCGTGCAGCATGGCTTCGGTAGCCGATGCGCCCTCGGCGCGATACTTTTCGTCGGCGTCCATCAGCAGAATTCCGTTCTTGGCCACGATGCCGATGACCATGATGAGTCCCATGAACGAGGCTACATTGAAGGTGGTCCCTGTAATCAGCAGGGCCAGGATGACGCCGGAGATGGACAGCACCGAAGAGGTAAGGATGGCGATGGGCGCCGGAAAGTTGCGAAACTCCGTCAGCAGAACGCCAAAAACCAGCGCCAGGGCCAGCAGCAGAACCCGCAGCAGGTCATGAAAGGATTTCTGCTGTTCTTCGTAGGTTCCGCCGTAAACAACGCGCACCGCCGAAGGCAGATGAAGTCCGGCAACCGTCTGGCGAACCCTGGCAATTGCGCTGCCCAGATCAGAACCTTCGAGCCGCCCGGTCACCACCACCTGCCGTTGCAGATTCTCCCGCCGAATCTCATTCTGCGGAGGCAACTGCTCGATATCCGCCAGCGCTCCCAGCGTCGAATAGTGACCTGAGCTGCTGTTAAATACCGTGTTCTGAATCGCCTCCAGAGACGCGCGGTGCTCCTCTCCGAGGCGAATGCGAATCGTATAGGGGCGGCCGTTGGAGATCAGTGGCGCGCTGGCTGGAATTCCATCCAGAATTGCGGTGGCGTCTTCAGAAACTTCGCTGGGCGTGAATCCCATGCGCGCAGCGGCAACTGGGTTGACCTGAAAGCTTGTCGCCGGACCGCTGAGCGTGTTGTCGATGCCGTTCTTGACATCGACTACGCCCTCGATCTTGCTGATGGCATTGCCCACCCTGGGTGCCAGTTGCTCCAGCAGTGCCGGATCGTTGGCGAAGAGTTTGATCTGGATCGGTTCGGGCGCATTGGACAGATCGCCGATCATGTCTTGCAGTACCTGGGTAAATTCAACGTCCAGCACCGGCTCAGTGGCCTTGATCTGCGCGCGCACATCGGCCATCACGTCGTCGATTCCACGGCTGCGTTTGGCCTTCAGCTTTACGGTAAAGTCGCCGTAGTTTACCTCGGTCACCGCCGCCAGTCCCAACTGCAGGCCGGTGCGGCGCGACGTGACCTCCACCTCCGGCGTTGCGTGCAGAATGCGCTCCACATGCGCCAGAACCCGGTTGGTCTCGGTAAGCGAACTTCCCGCGGGCATGGTGTAGTCGAGAATGAAACCGCCTTCATCCATCTCCGGCAGCAAATCAGAACCGAGAGCCTGATAGCCCGCCCAGGTGCCGATCACCAGCAACAGACAGGCGCCGCCCACCCATAACGGCTTGGCCAGCGACCATGCCAGGGCCCGGCTATGAACCTTGATGATGGCGGCCATCAGCTTCCCCGCCTTGTGGTCGTGATACTCCGCGTCTTCGCGCCGCCTGCCCAGGAGCACAAGGCTCAGTCCCGGCGTCCAGGTCAGCGCCAGAACCAGCGAGGTCAGCAGCGCGGCGGTCATGGTGATGGCCAACGCGCGGAAGAAACTGCCCGTCACGCCACTGACCACTACCAGCGGCAGAAAGACCACCACCGGCGTAATGGTTGAACCAATCAGCGGTGTGGTGATTTCGCCCAGCGCTTTGCGCACGGCCTCGGCGCGGTGTTCACCCGCATCGCGGTGCAGCACGATGTTCTCCACCACCACGATTGCGTCGTCGATCACCAGCCCGATAGCCGCCGCCAAGCCTCCCAGCGTCATCAGGTTGAAGCTCTGGCCTATCAGCTTGAGCGCCAGCACCGTCACGGCAAGAGTGACGGGGATAACCATTCCCGCGATCAGCGAAGAGGTCCAGTCGTGTAGAAACAGAAACAGGATGATGCAGGCCAGAACCAGTCCAATGGCGATAGCGTCGCGCACGCTTGCGATGCTGTCGCGCACAATCTGCGACTGATCGTAAAACGGCTCAATCTTCACGCCGGCCGGCAGCTTGCGCTTCAACTCGCCCATCTGCGCTTTCACCGCATCGGCCACGGCCACCGTGTTGCTCGAGGGCTGGCGGGTTATATTCACCAGCACCGCCGGCTTGCCATTGGCGGTGACTGTGGTGTACACCGGCATGGTTGCCTGCTCCACCGAGGCCACGTCTCCCACGCGTACCGGAGCGCCAGCCGGAGTGGTCTTCACCACAAGCTGCCGCAGTTGATTAGCGTCATGAACCTGCGCGCCCACCAGCCCAAGAATCAACTGATGGTTGGCCTCGTACAGACCGGGCGAATCGATAATATTCGAAGCCTGAATGGCATTCAGCAGGTCGGGAATCGTCACGCCCGACGATTGCAGCTGCGCCAGGCTCGGAACCACATGAAACTCCGGCACACTGCCGCCCTGCACGGTCACGGTGCTCACGCCCTCTACGCGATTCAGGGGCGGCTTCAGGTCATAGGTGGCTATCTCCCAGAGCCGGGTCTGCGGAACTGTATCCGAGGTCAGGCTGTAACCAAGAATCGGAAAGGTCGCAAAGGTCAGCCGGTTAGTCGTTATCTTGGCGCTGGCGGGGAGCGACTTTTCTACTTTACTCAGCGCTGCGTCCACCAGTTGCAGCGTTCTGACCATATCCTGGCCCCAGTCGAAGAAGAGGCTGATCTCCGCTGACCCGCGGCTGGTGGTTGAGCGCACCGTCCTCAACCCCGGTACGATGTTTACCGCGTCCTCAATCGGCTTGGTGATGGTTACCTGCATCTGCTCCACAGGCATCACGCCGTTATCAACGCCAATAACCACGCGCGGAAAACTTGTCTCTGGAAAGACCGAGGTTGGCACCTGGAAGGAGAGGAAGGCGCCGGCCAGCGTAAGTATGGCCACAAAGAAGAAGATGGTGCGCGTGGAGCGGACCAGCCAGAATGGCTTGTTGTCCGCCGCCGAGCCGGAGTGTTCGTTGGGCATCACTCCGCCCCCCCGCCTTTGCCGGAACGCTTATCACTGTCGGCTGCCGCGCCAACCTTTACCTTGACGCCATCCTCCAACCCATAAGCTCCACCGGTAATCACCAGGTCGCTGGGTGCAAGGCCGCTCGTAATTTGCACGTTTTCGGCGTCCTCTAAACCCAGTGTCACCGGCTTGCGGTGAGCGGCGCCGTCCACTCCAACCACCATTACCGACTTGCTCCCATCCTGCGCGGTCAAAATCGAACTGGCTGGAATCTGCCACGCATGAGCATCCGTACCTCCCGTGATGGAAAGCTTCACCTGTGTCCCTACTTTGAGCTTTCCGGCTTTGTTGTCAATCTCCACCCACACCTCGACGGTCGTGCTACCGGGATCGAGCGCCGGGCTGATGAGCGCAATCTTGCCGGCCACCGGGTCGCTCAATCCCTTCACCGTCACCAATGCCTTGTCGCCCACCTTCATCCGCTGCGCAAGGTTTTGCGCGACATGCGTCTTGGCCAGCAGGCTGGAGGTGTCCATGACTGTCAGTAGAGGCGTTCCTGCGGCCGCTGTCTCGCCGGCAAACAATGACCGGTCGGTCACCACGCCATTGATGGGGCTGCGAATCTCCGAATAGCTCACCTGCGCCGCCGCACCTTTGAATTTTCCCTCCGCTGAGGTCAATTGTCCCTGCGCCGCCTTCAGCGCCGCTTCGCGGCTCACGCTGCGCACCGACTCCAGATGCTTAACCGCCGCGTTGTATGCCGCCTGTGCCTGAACGAGCGCCGCCTGCGCTGTGTCCAGATCGCGCCCCGGAATGGCCCCTTCCGCAAACAACTGCTTGCGGTTTTTCACGATGCTCAGATTCAGATCAAGATTAGCTTTGGTCTGCGCTACATCTGCCTCGGCCTTCTGGGTATCTTCCGGCACCTGGGCTTGCGTTGCCGTGGCAAAAGCCGCCTCCGCCGCCATGTAGGAGCCCTTGTTGTCCAGCGCCACTGCGGCAAGATCGCTGTTTTCCAAGGTGGCCAGCAGTTGGCCCTCTTTCACCCTCGATCCACGCTGAACGTAGAACTTGCGCACCGGCGCGCTGATCTTCGGTACAATTGCCGCTTGCGCCAGCGGCGCCAGAACCGCGTCAGCAAGAATTTGCTCGGAAATCGCTCCTTGCTTGGGATATTCGGCCTGCACCGCAACCTGCGGCTCTGGCTCGGCCTCCTTCTTGCAGCCCGGGCACAGAACCAGGGGCAGCGCCACCGCTATCCACAATACCCAGCTAATCTTTGATCCTGCCTGTAGCAAAGCATCTCCTTTGCTTGTAGACGCACATGTCTTCATGTTTGTCTTCAGCTCACATAGTACCCATCAGAGTCTCGAGCTCGGACCGCGCCGCCTGGTAGCGCACCCGCCCGTCCTCGCGCGCATTCTCCACGCTTACAAAAGCGGTTTGCGCATCCACAACCTCCAGCACGGCAGCTTCGCCGCTTATATAGCGGAGCTTGGTCAAACGCAGGCTTTCAGCAGCCGTGTCCACGCTTGCATCCAGCGATGCCAGCTGATCCCGCGCCGCCACTGCCTCTGACCAAACCTCGTTCAGCCGCGCAATCAGCCGTCTCTGGGTTGCTGTCAGCGCCACCTGCGCCGCCTTCCGCCGAATCTCGCTCTGCTTGACTTTGTGCTCTGTCGCCAGCCAGTCCCATACGGGTATATCTAGTGTGACGCTCGTCGAATAGCCCAGGTTGCGCAGGTGGTCGGGCCCATTCACTGCAAACTGCGGAGCATCGATGCCATAGGTGTAATTCAGCCCCAGGTCCGGTAGATAAGCTGCCCGCGTCGCCAGCACATCCGCATTGCTCATCCGCACCGCCGCCAGCGCGCTCTTCAGTTCCGGATTGTTCCTGCCTGCGGCCTCTTCCGCCTCTGACCTCGTCGGAATCTCCGCCGTTCCATTCCCGGCCACAAGCGTAAACGGCGTGCGCGGATCGGCAAACAGCAACACCCCCAACTCTAACCGCGCCTTCTCGGCTTCCAACTTCGCATCCGACAGGTCGCGTTCCCGCTGCTGCTCCTGCAACTGCGCCTTGACTACATCAGCATGTGCGGCCTCGCGCGCCTGCTCCCGCTTGCTGGTCAGCCCGAAAAACTCCGCCGCTTCCGCGTGAGCGCGTTCGGCAATTGCCTGTTTGTTCTCCGCTGCTATCGCGCCATAATAAAGCCTGGTGACAGCCGCCACCAGCCCGCGCCGCGCTATCTCCAGCTCTGCCGCTGACCGCGCTGCCGCCGCATCCGCGTGCCGCGCTGCCGCCAGCCGCCCCAGCCCCAGCGTTTCGTTCACCACCGCCTGGCTGGTGTACTCCCGAATCGCATTGTTGGCGATAAACCGCGGAACCGTCTGTCCGCGATTCGTCTGTGTATAGAGCGCTTGGTTGTGATAATCGACGCTGGGCAGCAGATCCTTGCGCGCAACCCAGCGCTCCTGCCCCGCCGCAAGACTTTCGGCTCGTGAGGCCGCATACAGCGGTTCATTCGCCTCGGCGCGCTTAATCGCCTCCTCAAGCGTGATAACGACCGGTTTGCTTTGAACCGTCGAATCCTGTGCCGGAACCTCACCTGCCGCTTGACCAAAGGCCGATGCAGAGGACACAACTATAAGAATCAAAAGGAAGTGTAAACCGGCCATAACCCCTATACGCCGGCGTCTCTGGCTTGGTTCAAAACTACACAGCATGGTCATACATTAAAGCATACGGTTGGTCGCTGAATCAGCGACGAGACAAATAATCAAAATGAACAGGAGTAGATATTAGCACACAGTCGATACGCATCCTCCTCGATCATCTTATGGAGCTTAAGATGTTGAAATGGAGACAACAACCATTGCCGGCGTGAAGGTTTCCCGCATCGGACTCGGCACCTGGGCTATAGGCGGGCTTGATTGGGGCGCGGTGCCCGACGACGTCGCTATCTCAACCTGCCTCGGCGCCCTTGAGCGCGGCATAAACCTCATCGATACCGCGCCCATTTACGGCCATGGCCGCGCGGAGGAGATAGTCGGCCGCGCCATCCGCGCTCACGGCCACCGCGAGGATTTTTTCATCGCCACCAAGTTTGGCCTAGACTGGAACCCCTTCGGGGTGTTCTCGAACTCGACCGCACCGCGGCTGCGAGCAGAGCTCGAAGCCAGCCTGCGCCGCCTCGGCACCGACTACATCGACCTCTACCAAGTTCATTGGCCGGACACGCGCACGCCCATCGCCGAAACCGCTGCGCTGCTGGCCGAGTTTCAGCGCCAAGGCAAGGTGCGCGCCCTCGGCGTCAGCAACTTCAGCGTCGCGCAGATGGAGGAGTTTCGCGCTGTGACGCCGTTAGCCTCCAACCAGCCACCCTACAACCTCTTCGAACGTCAGATAGACAAGGACATTCTGCCTTGGTGCGCGAAGAACCATATCGCCGTCCTCACCTGGAGCACGCTCTGCCGCAGCCTGCTCGCCGGCCGGGTCAAGCGCGGCTTGAGTTTCGACAAGGGCGACATCCGCAGCGTCGATCCCAAGTTTCAAGAACCGCGTTTCTCGCAGTACATCACCGCCGTCGAACGGCTGTCCGCCCTGGCAAAAGAGCGCTACGGCAAGACCGTGTTGGAGCTGGCTGTCCGCTGGGTTCTCGACCGCCCCGGCGTTAGCGTTGCCTTGTGGGGAGCAAAACGCCCCGATCAGCTCGACGCCGTCAGTGGCGTAATGGGCTGGCAGCTCGACGCCGCCGCCATGGCAAAGATTGACCGCATCGTGGCCGAATCCGTCACAGACCCGGTTGGGCCCGAGTACCTGGCGCCGAAGGTTCGGGAAGACTAAGAACCCAGCGGAAGCGGCTCATCCTCTATGTGCAGTCTCCGTAAGCAGCTCACTCTTCACGCTGCGGCTCATTCGCCGATTCAGGATTGAACCGTCGCCGGCGCGCGCTTGCGCACCATCAGGATGCCTACGGCGATCATCCACACCGCCAGGGGAAAGCCGTTAGCGATGGCCTCGACACCAAGGCCTGCCGGGTTGTAAAAGCCCAGCATATCGACGTGACGCACAAACATCGCAGGAACAAAGGCCAGGCAGGCCAGCGCGCAGCCGTAGCCGAGCCAGGCGGACCATCTTGGCAGAGCGCCACTGGCCAGGGTGACGTAGCTCAGGATCGCCATGAACAGGGCCATGAGCCAGAGGGCGACTGCGCCGTACATGAGCAACATGCTCTCCATCATGGCGCGGATGATGACGCCGTCGGAGGGAGGGTTGAGGGCATCAATGGCGGTGGAGGCCTGCAGCGAATCGGCAACAAGGGTGAGTGTGACGTAGACCAGGCCGACGCCGAAGAAGAGGCTGGCGAGCCACTCGTGTTTGGCTTGGCGGATGAGGTGACGGACGCCGGCAAAGAAGATCATGAAGAGGGTGAGGATGATGAGATCGAGGAAGACGCAGCACATGATGTTGGTGGCGTTTTGGGCGGCGAAATCGGCGAGTTTGTCAGACGCCGCCAAACCGGGAAAGGGAGTGCGGACGAGGTAGAAGGGAAACTCAATGAAGAAGACGGCGATACAGGCCAGTGCGCTGATGCCGGCGATGCGATATATCTTTTGGTCGTTCATGGGAATCGTCCTTTCTCGCATGGATGAGGCAGCGATAGGTCAGGCGTAGTGGAAGAAGATCGCGCCAATCATGGCCAGGTTGCAGGCCGAGTGGGCGATCATGGCGGCATAGAGAGAGCCGCTGCGCAGGCGGCAGAGGGTAAAGACCGCGCTGAGGCCGGCCATGAGGAGGACCATGAGCGCACCGGAGACGAGGCGGAGGTGAATACCCGCCGCATCGTGCCACAGGCCATGAACGTGCAGGTGGACGAGGCCGAAGGCGAGCCCGTTGACGACGGTCGCAACAGCAACATTCCAGCGGCGGACGAAGCTCTGCTGGAGAAGGCCGCGAAAGAGGATCTCCTCGCCGATGGGGGAGAAAATCATAGCGGGGAGAACAATGGCCGCAAAGGCCGCGGCGAGAGGCATGGCAGCGCGCAACTGGGCAATCTGGAATTCGTCGTGGATGCTGACGCACCAGTTGTCGGGCGAGGCGCCGTAGAGCGCCATCCCGGCGGCGTAGACCGCAAACCCCGCGCAGGCTCCCGCCAGGGCGCTGAGGGCCAGGGCGGACGGGCTGTTGCCCTGCTTGCGCAGGCCGATCTCCCGCCGCCCATGCGCGCTGAGGACAATGAACGGCAAGGCCCACATCGCCAGAAAATGAATCAGGAAGAGGATGCGGGCCTGCGGCGGGCCAAAGACAGCGTAGAACCGCATGGCGGCCAGCAGCGCCAGCAACAGCAGCGAGAAGAGCCAGGGAGCAATGGGAATTCGGCTCCACGGGGCGCACAGAAAACTTGATTGACGCGGAGACTCAGCGTTCATGAAGATGAGTCCTTTCCGTAGTTAAATGTAACTCATTGTGAGTTAATGACTGATACGGGCAGAACGCGCATCCGGTTCCTGAATCACGGGCCAGAGCTATAACGCAAAAGTGCTTTTCACAATCCTCTCCCATCCGCCGCCCGGCTCTGCGATACTGTTTTGTTATGCCCATCGACGACCTGCAACAGGCAGCCCAGAAGATTGCCGGATTCCTCGCCACCCTGAACAAGCTCGGCGGCCTGCGCCTCAAGTACCGTATCAGCGCCGGCAGTGGGGCCGGCGAAGTCGCGCAGGAGACTGGAAGCCTGTCTCCCACCCTCTGTGTTGAGCTGGGCGGGCTGGACGTGCCGCTCGCTACCCAGCATAACGGCGAGTTGCTGCTGGCCCTGGAGACTATCGCCGTGCAGATTCTACGCCTTGACCCGCGCGAGGGCGACCTGGTGAGCTTCGATGCCGCCAACTTCAAGGCTCTGCGCGCGGCGGAGCTGCGCCTGACTGCCGAAACTACCGCGGAAAAGGTCCTCCGCTCCGGCGTCCCATACGCCTTTCCGCACATGAACAGCCGCGAACGCCGCCTGCTGCACATGGCCTTCCGTGGCATCGAAGGCGTGGAAACGGCCAGCTCCGGCGAGGGCATGGAGCGTTTTCTCGCCGTTTATCCGGCGGGCAAAACCAACCTGCCTGTCTCCCCGCCTGTCAAGCCGCGCGGCTTCGGCGTTCGCGGACGAAGCTCTGGGGATCGCGGACGCCCCCGGCGTTAGAGCGAAACCAGAGTAGCTGTATCCCGAAAGCAACGCTGCCAAGTGGCTTTTTCCTCAAGAAAAAGCCACCCTGAACACTCTCAGAAGGAGCACGTTTACTCTGGTTTCGCTCTAGCGCAGAGCGCGTGCTGAACTCCCCGATCTACGAATCGAGATCTAAAGTGCTCGACACCCGGCTTACTTCTTTTTTAGTGCAGGAGGCGTCGGAGCCGCCGGCTTTGGTGCAGCAGGCGCCGGAGCCGGTTTCTGGACCGCTTTGGAGGCAATCAAATGTTCCGCAACCAGTTCGGTCTGGAAGCGGTTGATCGTATCCTGATCGGTGAAGATGGACTGGGTGTTGTTTTGCGCCTTGTAACCCTTGCCCGGACTTACCGGCCCCGCCGGCGCTTTCGGCCCGGTAACATTCCAGGTCCCGTTCACAAAGATTCCTTCGCCGGATCCCGACCAGTTCGTCGAGCCTTCCGCTCCCACCTTGCCATCGGCCACAAAGCCCTTGGTATGGCTGATCTGGCCGGTCAGCGACTGGCCAATCACGAAATGCGTATTGAAGGCCGCAAGATTGTTTTTCTGGTCGGCCGCAATCAGCGCCTTCTCGTGAACTCCGCCGGCCTGGCTCTGATCCAGGGTAATCAGCATGGTCACGGTCGGGTCCACCACCTTGGCCATCAGGATGGCATTCAATTCATCGTCGTCGAAGCCGAACATATTCAGGTACAGGGAAACCCGGACTCGCGATAGCACGAACTTCAAAATCTCGTGCACGTTGTCGCGACCTACGTAGAAGAGATGAAAGTCCTTGCTGGCCGTGTTCGAGTACACTCCCTCCCGCGTAAACTGTTGCAGGTCAGGAAGCTCGAAGTCCTGCAAGCTTTGGGCGACGTCCTTGGCGGCGTTCACCAGGCCGGTTTTCTTTACTCTCGGGGTTACTAAGTCATGTAGAGCCATGGGGGAAATCTCCTTCGTCCGCAATGGCGGATTGCAAGAATCATAGTTCTCGCCATCAAAGGTGGCAATCTTTTTCGGTGAATGATTGATTTAGAGCAAAGCGCGGCATCGGTGGATGCGGCAGTCTATTGCGGATGAAAACCTCCCGCTCGGCTTGGAGCTGCTCCGCGGATGTGCCACACTATTTGAATCATGAGAACAAAATTTCTTCTGCTTTTGCTGGCCCTCGTTGCCACCCTCTGCACGGCGCAAAAACGCCTGGTGCTCATCGATCAGGACGGCGCTGGTCCCGGCGGCTCCGACCAGATGGCCATGCTGGTGCTGCTCCAGGCTCCACAGGTTGAGGTGCTGGGCATCACCATGGTCACTGGCGACGCATGGCGCGATGAGGAGACTCTGCACACTCTTCGCATGTTGGAGCTGACCGGCCACTCTGACATTCCCGTGGCCCGGGGCGCCGTCTTTCCGCTGGTCCGCACGCAGGAGAAGACTCGCCTCTCCGCCGCGCTCAACGGCAAGGTCGAATGGCTGGGCGCGTGGGGCCAGAGCCTCTCCACCGAGCAGGCGCCCGGCGTCCCCGGCCCTCCGGTAAAGCCCAACGCGCACGGCCCCTATGAGATTCCGCCCATGCCCGAAGGGCAGCCTACCATCAAGGCACTCGATGAAGACGCCGCCCACTTCCTCATCCGCCAGGTGCGCGCCCATCCTCATCAGGTCACCATTTACGCGGCCGGCCCGCTGACCAACATCGCCACCGCCATCTCCATCGACCCCGAGTTTGCCCCGCTCACTCAGGGCATTGTGCTGATGGGCAGCAGCCTCACCCCCAAGAGCGACGACCCGGAGTTCGCCTACGACCCGCGCCACGAGTTCAACTTCTGGTTCGATCCCGAGGCCGCGCATATCGTCCTACGAGCCAACTGGCCCCGCATTGATGTCACCACCGTCGATATCTCCATAAAGGCGCCCTTCACCCAAAAGATGCTCGACGAGATCGCCAAATCCAGTTCGCCTGCCGCGCGCTACATCGCAGCCTGGAGCCAGCGCCGCTACTACCTGTGGGACGAGCTGACCGCCTGCGCATGGCTCGACCCCTCCATCATCACCCGCGAAAAGCTCCTTTACATGGATGTGGACCTGAGCCACGGCTCGAGCTACGGCGACACCCTCACATGGAGCGAACAGATGAAGCCAGCGACCGGCGTGCGCCTGGTCCATGCGCAGGTTGACCTTGACCTCGCGCGCTTCCAGAAGATGTTCGTGGAGCTGATGACAAGTGGGAGTGCAAAATAATTGAGACAATAGAAAAATCCCCAAGGAGGTGCAGGATGACACAGAAATCGATTTTGGGCACGAGCAAGCTGGTGGCTTTTGTTCCCGTAACCGATCCGGTAAAGGCGAGGGTGTTCTATGAAGGGGTGCTTGGACTACGCCTAGTGGAGGACCAGAAGCCGTTTGCTTTGGTCTTTGACGCCAATGGGACCATGCTGCGCGTGACCCCGGTGGGCAAGCACCAGCCAGCGCCTTTCACGGTGCTGGGCTGGGAGGTGGAATCCATCGAAGCCACCGTCAAGCAGCTCCAGTCGGCCGGCGTTGAGTTCCAGCGCTATGCGGGGTTCAACGAAAACGACCCACTCGGGATATGGACCGCACCTGGTGGCGCACGCGTTGCCTGGTTTCATGATCCCGATGGCAATGTGTTGAGCCTGACGCAGTTCTAGATTGAGACAAAAAAACCACGTCATCCTCCGCGCGGCGAATGCGCCCTGGAACATACTTCTACGGACCAACGTGGAATGTTCCTGCCGTTTGAAGATGATCCGATGAGTCGCCGACAAACACGGTGTAATCCCCGGGCGCGACGGCCCAGCCGTTTGTGCTCGTATTCCAATACGACAAAGGATGGGACGAGCTGGCCGCGTTCACTGTTATTGTTACCGTTTGCTGCGCGCCGGGCTGAAGAGAGAGTTTGCTCCAACCTACCAGACGCAGTGGCGGTTCGCCGATCCCGGAGGGAAATCCTAGATAGACCTGCGCGACCTCAGCGCCCGCCAGCGTTCCGGTATTTTTCACGTTGAAGCTCACCTGAAAGCCATTGGACGGCGTCGAGTCTGGAGTTAGCTGTGGATTCGTGATCGAGAAAGTTGTATAGGAAAGTCCAAAACCAAAGGCGAAGAGCGGCTGAAGATTCTTCGCTTGATACCACTTGTAACCAACATCGAAACCTTCAATCGTGTAATCGACATCGAAAGCACTCGTGGCGCTGGTTGGAACGGGTATAACTGGCCGCGGCAACTGACTTACGCTGGCGGGAAAAGTAATAGGAAGCTTGCCGGATGGATTAACGGCGCCAAACAGCAGGTTGGCAATCGCCGTGCCGCCCTTCTGGCCGGGATACCACGCTTCCAGCACCGCGCTCACATTTGCCAGCCAGGGCATGACGTGCGCCCCGCCATTCTCCAGCACCACGACGGTGTGTGGGTTGGCCGCCGCAACAGCAGCTACGAGAGCATCCTGCGCGCTGGGAAAACTGAGGTCAACGCGGTCCATTCCCTCGCTCTCCCAGTCGCTCTCGAAGACAATGGCAACATTTGAAGACGCCGCCAGCGCGGCTGCGGCGGAGGGGTCGGTTCCGTCGTTGAAAGTAACTGTGGCGCTGGGAGCTATGGCCTTGATCGCAGCCAGCGGCGAGGAGGGATCGTATATCTGCGATGCGACGGTGCAGGCCGCGCCGCCCGGAAGCGGGGTGTACGGAGGACAGTCTGGTGGCAGAGTAAGCGCCGCGCCGCCAACCGGAGTTACCTGCGCCGATCCTCCCCCCGATAACACCCCAACGTCAGCATGCGATCCGATGACGGCGATCGATTGAACCGCGGTGGGATTCAGCGGCAGCAGGCCGCCCGCGTTCTTCAGCAGCACCGCGCCCTGCTCTTCTATCTCCTGCGCGATGGCTGCATCCGCTGTGGCATTGATGGGATGGACAGTGACAGGATGATCGAAGACGCCGGCCGCGTACATTCCGCGAAGAATGCGATGCACCATGTTATTCAAGCGCGAAATCGGCATATCTCCGTTTGCCAACGCCTGTTCCAAGCTCTCCGGCACCCAGATGCCGTCGAAGAAATACCCGTACGGCTGCTCCTGGTCCAATCCGCCCAGAGCCGAGGCCACCGAGCTTTGCGTGGCGTACCAGTCGGAGAGAACGAAGCCGTTGAAGCCCATATCTCCCTTCAAAACATCGTTCAATAGGTGATTGTTCTGGCAGTTATAGCTTCCATTCACCAGGTTATAGGCGCACATCACCATCTGCGCGTTGGAGTTATTCAGAGCCACTTCAAAGGCCAGCAGGTCGCTCTCCCGCGCGGAGCGTTCATCGATAACCACGTTCGCCTGAGTGCGCGCGGTCTCCTGATCGTTGAATGCGTAGTGCTTCACGCCGGCAATCACATACTGATCCTGCACGCCTAGAAGATGCTGGGCGGTGATCATTCCAGCCAGGTAGGGGTCTTCTCCCGCTGTCTCAAAGGTTCGCCCGTCGCGCGGCTCGCGGCCGATCAGGTTGACGTTGCCTCCGAGGTGAACATTGATGCCAAAGGCGCTCTCCTCCTGGCCGATCACCTGGCCGTACTTATAGGCTTCGTTCAGATCCCAACTGGCGGCATTGGCAAGCGGCGAGGGAAGCGCGGTTGCCGCTCCCACCTGATCTCCGACCCCAGCCGGTCCGTCGGCATAGAGAAGGTCCGGAATACCCAGGCTGGGTATTCCAGGAACCCAGCCGGCCGCATTTCGCGGGCCTGCGCCTGAGGTAAGAGAAATGTTGCCATGCACGAGCTGAAGCTTCTCATCCTGAGTCATCTGAGCAATCAGAAGATCCGCGCGCCGGTCGGGGTCAACATTATTTGGCGGGGGCGAATGCGGCACATTGGAAAATATGATCGAGTTACAGCCCTCGAGCGCTATCGCTAGTACAAGGATGCAAAAAGCCGCAAATCTGGCCAAAGGAATTTTTGTATGCAGACTCATTCACTTGCTCCATCTTGTCACGCAGGAATTTAGAAAGGGAATTGATTCTCCCCTGAAAAATGGATTGAGTATAGCATAAGAAATAATTAAATCCGGACGTTTTTCTATCTCGAATTGAAAAACCATGAAAATCGTCATCCCCGCGCCTTTTCACTGGCACGGGACGAGCCGAAGGCTGCTGGCCCTACCGCAGGTGGTTAAGAGTTCAACTGCTCCTGCAGCTTGTTCAGAGTGCGTTGCAGATCCTTGTCTTCGCGGCGCTGATCTTCGATCTTGGCGATGGAGTGCATCACCGTGGTGTGGTGCTTGTTACCGAACTGGCGTCCGATCTCCGGCAGGCTGGCTTCGGTCATCTGCTTGGCCAGGTACATGGCGATTTGCCGCGGCACCACCACGTTGCGCGAGTTGTTCTTCTGCTTCAGGTCGGCGGGCCTCATGCCGAAGTTCTCGGCGACCACTCGCTGAATGGCCTCGATGGTAATCTTGCGCACCTGCATGTCGATGAACTGCTTGAGGCACTGCTGGGTCGAGGCCAGCGTTATCTCCATGTGGTTGAGCTGGCACCAGGCGATAAGCCGCGTCATGGCGCCCTCCAGCTCGCGCACGTTGGTGCGCACGTTGGAGGCCACGAACAGCGCCACGTCGGCGGGCAACGTCACCTGCTCGCTTTCCGCCTTCTTCTGCAGAATGGCTACCTTGGTCTCCAGATCGGGAGGTTGGATGTCGGCAATCAATCCCATTTCAAAGCGCGAGCGCAGCCGGTCCTCAATCTCCGCCAGCTCCTTGGGCGGACGATCCGAGGCGATCACGATCTGCTTCATGTTTTCGTGCAGCGCGTTGAAGGTGTGAAAGAACTCCTCCTGGGTGCGCTCCTTCTGCGCGATGAACTGGATGTCGTCGATCAGCAGCACATCCACCGAGCGGAAACGGTCGCGGAAGCTGGTCATGCGGTCGTTGCGCAGAGAGGTAATCATCTCGTTGGTGAACTTCTCCGCGGAGACGTAGCAGATGTTGACCGAGGGATAGAGGCGCTTTACCTCGTGGCCGATGGCGTGCATCAGGTGGGTCTTGCCCATGCCCACGCCACCATACAGGAACAGCGGATTGTAGGCCTTCGAAGGCCGTTCGGCCACGGCCAGCGCCGCGGCCCGCGCAAACTGGTTGCCGTTGCCGATGACGAACGCTTCGAAGGTATAGCGCGGGTTCAGTTGCGCCGCTGTTGACCAATCGAAGCGCGCCTGCTCCGGGGTGCGCTGCGCCGGCGCCGTGGGCGTGCGCGCCGAAAGCGGCCCGAAGCCGCCGTCCTTGCGCACCGGCGGAATCGAGGGGTCATCCTCGGTGGTCACAAAACTCACATCGTCCAGTTCCAGCCCCTGCTGCTCGATAGCTTCCTGGATCAGGTCGCCATACAGGTCTCCCAGATTTTGAAACTGCAACGAGGGCACGCGCACATACAGCGTTCGGTTGGCTACGTGGCTGTATCGGGTGGGCTTGAGCCAGGTCTCGAAAGACTGGCGATTTACCTTCATCTCCAGGGCTGCGAGAATCTGGTTCCAGGGGTTGGGGGGATTCGCCTGCGATATTGCGTATGCCATCGTGCTGATCCTTGCTCGACTGCCTGTTCGTTGCCAGGCCTGTTTATCCTGCTTGCTTGCGCAATAGCTTCCTCACGACGCAACGCCTGGGGCCTTGCGTCAAATCATTGCTGGTTGGCCCCTGACTTCGATTTGGGGCCAGTATAAAATTCGGGCCGGTGTGAAACTGGTTCAGTGAAGTATTGGGAATCTTTCTCGAACGGTCCCAAGAGTAGCACACTTGGGCGTCTCTTAATCAATCTTTCACAAAAGTTTTTTTTCGTCTACATGCTTTGCACTATTGTTGGTGAAACTTGACGGTCAGATTACCAGAGTTTCTGCTGAAAGCGTGTCGCCGGCGTGATTTCCGTTGCTATTCGAAAATAATTTCTCAGGGAATGCAGCCTCGTAGGCTCCACATCTTCAACGCGTCTCAGTTTTTTGTGAGCAGGACTGGCGCGCGCAAGAATGCAGTTCGTCCCGCTCCCTGCTGGATTCCAGGCCTAACCTGCGATACACTAAGTACTTGCCGGTAAGGCACAGATTTCATTCAGAAAACAGGAGCGCATTTTCATGCCCAAGCGCACATTTCAACCAAATCGACGCAAACGCGTGAAAACCCACGGCTTCCGCGCTCGCATGAAAACCAAGGCCGGCGCAGCCGTGCTCAGCCGCCGCCGCGCCGCCGGACGCAAGCGCGTGTCCGTCAGCGCCGGATTCCGCGATTAGCTCTCGCCTGCCGCTCTGTTCTGGCCGGAATCTGCCGCAGTTCGGCAATATTCCGGCTGAAACGCCTTCCGGCTTCGCCATGACCACCACTCTCAAGCCTGTGCAGCGCCAGTCTTTCACCGGAGTGCGCCTGTCGAAGCACGCCGACTATCTGCGCGCCTATGCGGCCGGACGCAAGCGCCAGTCCGCCTCCATGAGCTGGTTTCTCGCGCCCAGTGCCGCTGACGGCCCGCGCGTTGGCCTCACCGCCGGAAAGGTGCTGGGCAAAGCTCACGAGCGCAATCGCATCAAGCGCCGCATGAAGGATGCTCTGCGCCGTCACCTCGACCTGCTGCCTTCGGGCTGCGACCTCATCTTCCACCCACGCCGCGCGGTGCTCACCATGGAATTCAAGAAACTCGAGGCAGAGATCGTGCGTATCCTTCAGCAGGCCACAACCGAGGCAACCCGCATGAAGCAGAATTCCAACTCGCCTGCCGCACCACAGGTGGCACCAACACGGGCGGCTATATGAGTCGCGTACTGATAGCGCTCCTCGCCTTCTATCGCCGCTGGATCTCCCCGGCGATTCATTCGCTCTCGCCCGGACACGGCTGCAAGTTTCTGCCCACCTGCTCGGAGTACGCCTCCCTCGCCATCGCCACCCATGGACCTCTGCGCGGCACGGGCCTGGCCTTCTGGCGGCTGCTGCGCTGCCATCCCTTTACACGCGGCGGACTTGACCCCGTGCCACCGGCGCCGATTTCACGCCACTTTCCCCATAAACCATTACCATAGAAAGAGCGGCAGCCTGACGGCGCGCTTCTTTCACGAACAGGAAGTACACTTTGGCAGAATTCAATAATCCCAATCTTCCGGCATCGGGCGGAAGCGGCGGCGGCAGCGGCGGCGATATGCGCGGCCTGATGACCATGACTCTTCTGGCTCTGGTCGTCCTTCTCGCTTTCCAGTTCCTCACCAAGCCTAAGCAGACCACCCCGGCGCCCGCCGCCCAAACTCCGGCTCAGACGCAGCCGCAGCCCGCGCAACCGGCCGCCACACAGGCCCAGCCTGCCCAGTCGCAGCCAGCCGCAGCGAAGGCGCCGGCGCATCCGGTTTCCACTACTGTGATCGCCGCCTCCGCCGTTGAGAAGACAACGGTGGAGAACGAGAACCTGAAGATCGTCTTCACCAACCGGGGCGCGCAGGTCGAGCACTGGATTCTGAAGGGCAAGCAATACAAAGACCACCCCGATCCCGGCGGACAGCAGCTTGACCTGGTCAATTCCAGGACCACCGCCCTCGGTCTGCCGCTCTCGCTCTTCACCTATGAGCCGGAGCTGACCAAACAGTTGAACGAGGCAGCGCTTTATCAGGTCACTACCAATGGCACGGTCGGCGCCGACGGCGCCTTGCAGGCCCCTGCCTCCATCACCTTCCACTACGCCGCCAATGGACTGGACGTGGTGAAGACCTTCCGCTTCGATGCGAGCTATGTGGTGACGGCCGAGATCGAGGTTCACCGCGATGGCGTACCGGTTCGCGCCCTGCTGGCCTGGCCCGGCGGTCTCGGCGACCAGACCGAAGCCATGCACTTCTCCTACGGAAAGTTTGTCTGGTCGCTGGATGGCAAGGACGACTCGCTTTCTCCCAACCCATCAGGTTTCTTGTTTTGGTCGTCTCCAGGGGTAAGCGGCGGCGCCACGCTCACCCAGCCCTACGACTACGCGGCTGTCAGCGATCTCTATTTTGCCGCCGCCTTCCTGCCTGACGCGCCCGCGCGGACCACCGTGGTCACGCTGCACAATCAGATTGAACTGCCCACCGATCCGAGCGACCCCAACAGCCAGAAGAAGCCCGCCGACGTGCTGGGACTGGCAGTGGGCGACACCTGCGACACAGGCGCCAAATTGAGTGATGGGAGCATCTGCGGTCCCACCGGAATCAATCGCGTGCGCCTCTTCGCCGGACCCAAAGAAACAGATCTGCTCAAGGCCATCCACGCGACCGGTTCCGATGGCAAGCCCACCGGCTCCACGCTTGAGCCGCTCATCCAGTTCGGCTGGCTCACCATCATCGCCAAGCCTCTTTACCTTGCCCTGCGCTACCTGCGCGTCTGGATGGGTCCCGGCGAGTACAACTGGGGCTGGGCCATCATCATCGTCACCGTTATCTTCAACCTCCTCATGCTGCCCACCCGCTACATGATGATGAAGTCCTCGCTCAAGATGATGCGCATCCAGCCCAAGGTCGAGGCCATTAAGCAGCGCTATAAGCACCTCAAGCCCACCGACCCCAAGCGCTCCGAGATGAACACCGAGATGATGGCCCTATACAAGGCTGAAGGCGTCAACATGTACGGCAGTTGCCTGCCTATGCTCATCCAGATGCCCTTGTTCTTCGCCTACTATCGCGTCCTGCTCAACGCCGTCGAACTGCGCCAGGCCCACTGGTTCTGGCTTACCGACCTCTCCGCGCCGGACCCCAAGTACATCCTGCCCATTCTCATCATCGTCACCATGTTCCTGACCCAGTACATCACTCCTTCACCCGGCATGGACCCGGCGCAGCGCCGCATGATGGCCATCATGATGCCCATTATCTTCGGCTTCATGTTGATGCATTTCGCCTCCGGGTTGGCCCTCTACTGGGGCACCGGCAACGTCATCAACCTGGTCATCCAACTGGGCTTCAACCAATCCAGCATGGGCAAGGAGATGCACGAGATCTCCGCCCGACGCGCCGCAAAAAAGTCCGGCATCAATCCCAAGACCATCCAGGGCAAGCGGTAAGAGTTTTCATTGCGCAGAAAAAGCCCCGTTCAAGCTTGGCCTGAACGGGGCTTTTGTATTTTTCGGCGGAATCGCTAAATAAGCTCGTACCCCGCAAACCAGTAGCCGATCTCAAACGCCGCCGTTTCCTCGCCGTCCGAGCCGTGAATGGCGTTCTCCTGAATCGAGGCAGCATACTTCTTGCGGATGGTTCCCGCTTCGGCATTGGCCGGGTTGGTCGCGCCCATCAGCTTGCGCAGGTCGGCGATGGCATTCTCTTTTTCCAGAACCATCAGAACCAGCGGCCCCGAGGACATGTACTCGCACAGCCCTTCGAAGAACGGCTTGCCCACATGCACGGCATAGAATCCCTTGGCCTGTTCCCTGGAAATCGATTGCCTCTTGATGGCCACTATCTGATAGCCGGCCTTTTCGATATCGGCCAGAATGGCTCCGGTAAAACCTTTGCGGACCGCGTCCGGCTTGACGATGCTAAGTGTGCGTTGCGCCACTGAATCTATTCTCCTGTGGGGAATTCTGTCTGTCTTCTCATTGTAATCTGCGCCGAGATGCGAAGGGCTGCTGCCTGCAAGGCGCCGAATCTGATAAAGTTTCCGCATGTTCAGCTTCGCCGTTTCACCCTATCGCTCTCTGATCGTGTCGGCCGCCGTCATCGCCGCCGCGTTGATGGCTGCACCCGCCCTTTGCCAAACCTCCGCCTCCGCCCCTGCGGCAGCGCCCGAGCTGCGTGTCTTCGATCCGTCGCTCATCGACAAATCCGTAGACCCCTGCGAAAACTTCTACCGCTTCAGTTGCAACGGCTGGTTCAAGCGCAATCCGTTGCCCCCCGACCAGACCTCCTATGGCCGCTTTACCGAGCTGGCCGAGCTGAATCGCCTCCATCTGAAGCAAATCCTCGAGGAAACCTCCGCGCCTGTAGCCTCTCGTTCCGCGAAC
The DNA here is from genome assembly GCA_050012015.1 of Occallatibacter sp. Taxonomy (GTDB): domain Bacteria; phylum Acidobacteriota; class Terriglobia; order Terriglobales; family Acidobacteriaceae; genus Telmatobacter. The sequence goes on from JBEKHZ010000002.1 coordinate 172,444, forward strand.
GAGCAAAAAATCGGCGACGAGTATTCCAGTTGCATGGACACGGCCACGGTGAACAAGCTGGGCCTCGCTCCTCTTCAGCCGGAGCTGGACCGCATCGCCCAGCTCAAGTCGCGCACACAGTTGCCCGCGCTATTGGCCCACCTGCACTCCATCGGCGTACGCGCTTTCTTCGGCATGGGCTCGAATCAGGATTACACCGATTCAACCTCCGTCATCAGCTTCTATGGAGCAGGCGGCCTCGGCCTGCCTGAGCGCGACTACTACACCCGCACCGACGCCAAATCAGTCGAACAGCGCCAGCAGTACGTGGCCCATGTAAAGAAGATCTTCATGCTGGCCGGCGAGTCCGAGGCGAAGGCCGCCAAAGACGCTGAAACCGTAATGGCCATCGAGACGCGCCTCGCCAAGGCCTCGCTCACCATGACCGAGCAGCGCGACCCGCAAAACCTCAACCACCCCACCGACGTTCTCAGCTTTTCTCGAGAGCTGCCGAACTTCTCGCTCGCCGATTACGTTGCCGCCGCGCACGCTCCCGCCGCCGGCAAGGCCAACGACATGGAACCGAAGTTCTTTGCCGAGTTCAACGCTCTCGTCGCCGACACGCCCATCGCGCAGATCCGCACCTATCTGCGCTGGCACCTGCTCCACGCCTTCGCGGGCACCAGCCTGCCGGAGAGCTTCGACCTGGAGAACTGGAACTTCTACGCGCACATTCTCAACGGCGCAGAGAAGCAGCAGGAGCGCTGGAAGCGCTGCACGCGGCGCGTTGACCAGGAACTGGGCGAGGCTCTGGGCCAGGTCTACGTGGCGCGCTACTTCTCGCCCGAGGAAAAGCAGCGCACCCTTGACATGACGCTGGCCATCGAGAAGGCCATGGACAAGGACCTCGACAGTCTCGATTGGATGAGCGCCGCCACCAAGATCAAGGCCAAGGAAAAATTGCACGGCGTGATGAACAAGATCGGCTACCCCGACAAGTGGCGCGACTACTCCACGCTCTCGATCGTGCGCGGCGACGCGTTGGGCAACCAGATGCGGGCGTATCAGTTTGAGTTTGCGCGCGACCTGGCCAAGATCGGCAAGCCGGTGGACAAGGGAGAGTGGCAGATGACTCCGCCCACCGTAAACGCCTACTACGACCCGCAGATGAATAACGTGAACTTTCCCGCCGGCTACCTGCAAGCTCCCTTCTTCAGCGGCAAAGAGGACGACGCAGCCAACTACGGCGACATGGGTTCCACCATCGGCCACGAGCTGACCCACGGCTTCGACGACGAGGGACGCCAGTTCGACATGGAAGGCAACCTGAGCAACTGGTGGACCAAGGAAGACGAGCAGAAGTTTAACGAGCGCGCCGACTGCATGGTCAAGCAATATGACGCCATCGAGGCCGTTCCCGGCGTTCACTTGAACGGCAAGCTCACGCTGGGCGAGAACCTGGCCGATCTGGGCGGGCTGTGGCTGGCCTGGCTGGCCTGGCTCGACAAGGCTCAGGCCGCGCACGTTGACATGATCTCCACCATGGACGGCTACACGCCCGATCAGCGCTTCTGGATCGCCTACGCGCAACAGTGGTGCACGCAGACACGCCCCGAGCAACTGCGCACCCAGGCGCAGAGCAATCCCCACGCTCCCGATGAGTACCGCACCAACACCGTGCTCCAGGATCTGCCTGAGTTCGCCAAAAGCTTCAGTTGCAAAAAGACTGCGGCCATGGTGAACCCCAAGCCGTGCAGAGTGTGGTGACGCCAACCCAGCAGCAAATACAAAGGCCCGCTATTCCGGCGGGCCTTTGCTGTGCTGTTTGCTGTCAGCTGATAGCTGATGACTGATAGCTGTCCGCTAGCCTTTCCCAATCACCTTCGCTAGCGTCGCCCCAATCTCCGCCGGCGACACCACTACGTGAATCCCCGCCGCGGTCATGGCCTTCATCTTCTCGGCGGCCGTTCCCTGCCCGCCGCTGATGATGGCGCCCGCGTGGCCCATGCGGCGGCCCGGTGGCGCGGTCTGTCCGGCAATGAATCCCACCACCGGCTTCTTCACGTGCTGTTTCACATACTCCGCCGCAGCCTCCTCCGCCGTTCCGCCGATTTCGCCGATCATGACAATCGCCTCGGTCTCCGGATCGTCGTTAAATAGGCGCAGCGCGTCGATGTGCGTGGTGCCGATAATCGGGTCGCCGCCGATTCCAATCGCGGTCGATTGCCCAATGCCCCGCTGCGTCAACTGATACACCGCCTCATAGGTCAGCGTTCCCGAGCGGGAGACAATGCCGATATTTCCCTCTTTGTGAATGCGCCCCGGCATGATGCCGATCTTGGCCTTGCCCGGAGAGATAACTCCGGGGCAATTTGGTCCGATCAGCCGCGACTTCGAGTCCTTCAGCTTGGCCCACACCTTCACCATGTCCAGCGTGGGAATGCCCTCGGTGATGCAGACGATCAGCGGAATCCCCGCATCCTCGGCTTCGAGAATGGCGTCGGCGGCAAACGGCGGCGGCACAAAAATCATGGTCGCGTTGGCGCCGGTCTTCGCCACGGCCTCGGTCACGGTGTTAAAGACCGGCCAGCCCTCGTGCGTTGTCCCGCCCTTGCCCGGCGTCACCCCGCCCACAACCTTCGTGCCATATTCCGCACAGCTCATGGCATGGAAGGTGCCTTCCTTGCCGGTAATTCCCTGCACAATGAGTCGCGTTTCTTTATTCACCAAAACAGCCATGAAAAACAGCTCCTAGCTTGCCGCCTTTACAACTAACTCCGCAGCATCTTTCATTGTTGACCCAACTTGAAAATTCAACCCCGAATCCTTCAGAATCTTGCGGCCCTCCTCCACATTCGTGCCTTCCAGCCGCAGCACAATGGGAACCTTCACCTTCAGGTTGCGCGTTGCCGCCACCACCCCCGTGGCTAGCCGGTCCACCCGCAGAATTCCGCCGAAGATGTTGATGAAGATAGCCTTCACGTGCGCATCGGCCAGCAGAATCTCGAAGGCGTGCTCAATCTGCTCCTGTGTCGCCCCGCCGCCCACATCCAGAAAATTCGCCGGGCTGCCGCCGGCGTACTGAATAATGTCCATCGTCGCCATCGCCAGCCCCGCGCCGTTCACCATGCAGGCAATCGAGCCGTCCAGCTTGATGTAGTTCAGCGAATACTTGCTCGCCTCCACCTCCAGCGGGTCCTCTTCGGCCGTGTCCCTCAGCGCCTTGATCTCTGGATGGCGGAAGAGTGCGTTGTCGTCAAAGGTAATCTTGGCATCCAGCGCAAAGAGCTTGTCATCCGTAGTCGTGATGAAGGGATTGATCTCCACCAGTGAGGCGTCAGTCTCGATGTAGGCCTTGTAGAGGCTCTGCAAAAACGCTACCGCCGCGTTGATCTGCGTCGGCTTGAGTCCCAGAGCAAAGGCCAGCTTGCGCGCCTGCCATGCGCCGAAACCCACCACCGGGTCAATCGTTTCTTTGAAGATGGCCTCCGGAGTCTTGGCGGCCACCACTTCAATCTCCATGCCGCCCGCCTGCGAGGCCATGAAGACCAGCTTGCCGGTTACGCGGTCCAGCACAATGCCCAGGTACAGCTCGCGGTCGATTGCCGCCGTCTCCTCGATCAGAAGCCGTTGGACCTTCTGCCCCTGCGGCCCGGTCTGGTGCGTCACCAGCGTCATGCCCAGAATCTGCCTGGCATATTGCTCGGCCTCTTCTTGCGTGCGCGCCACTTTCACGCCGCCGCCCTTGCCGCGGCCTCCGGCATGAATCTGCGCCTTGACGACCACGCCGCTCGCGCCCCCGGCAAAAAGTTTGCGGGCCGCCGCCGAGGCTTCCTCCAGCGTGTTGGCCACTTCGCCCCGGGGCACGGCTACGCCGTACTTTTGCAAAATTGTTTTCGCCTGATACTCGTGAATCTTCATGTTGGTAGCTACCGTTCTCTCCGCCGGCCCTGGGGATTCTTAGCCGGCCCCGAAGGGTGCCGGTGATCCAGGACAGTTTCAGCGGTATCCAAATATTATCCTGCCCACTGAACAACGGGCAAACGATGGCAGCGCACAATGAATTGTCTCGGACGCGCCACTTTATGACGCGAGCGGCTAGCCCCACCGCAGGTGGCTATCTTAGATAGATATGGCCTCTCTAAAAGAACTGCTGAAGCCGCTGGCCGAAGACGGCGCGGCGCTGGCCCGCGCAAGGCGGTAGGCATCGTCGGGGATGGTTACAGTGATGTTGCGCATGGCTTCTCCGGTGGACAGTGAACAGTGGTCTGTGGTCAGGCCCGAGGTGTTCCTCGATCCCGGCTGGCTGTCTTGCGGCTTCGTGCTTTTATCTACCAGTGTGCGTCAACGGAGGGAAATTTTCGTCAAATCTGTTGGGAATTCGAAACGGACGGTCGAGGTTCGTACTCGCCCACCCTTCAGCGATAAGACTGTGGAAGGATGGGGCACCCTCATTTGCGGGAAGTTGAGAGCGGGGTACCCGGCATTTCAAGGATAGAGTGCTACAATTCTTCCCACGTCCCCGCTCATCAGGAGAAGTCATATGAGAATTGCAAAAGGACTCCTGCTTCTGGGCATGGTGCTCTTGGCGGCCAATGTGACTGTCGCCCAATGGCCTGCCAATGCCTCTCCCTCCGAAATCTTCGATCCCTCGGTATCGAAAATCCTGGTGGCGTTCAAATCCGACCCTGGCTTTACGACCGCTGACCGGATCGACCTCTCGACGGGGCTCCGCCCTGTATCGAGCCGTGTGCCGACTGTCGGCGTCCTCCTCGCCAAGTATTCTGCCAGCTATTCCAGGCAGTTGTTCGTTGGGACCAGGTTGCAGAATGTTTACGAACTGGCCATCAAAGGAGATTCGAGCCTCGCCATTTCGGAACTGATGAGGGATCCGAACATAAACTATGCGCGGCTAGCGGACCCCAGCCTTGAGGCGAAAGTCTCGGAGACCATCAATCGGATCAACAGCCAAACGGGCGGTGTCTGGGTCGCGGGATACACCATCCCCGGCATTATGACACCCGAAGACCGTAAGAAGCTGCTTGGCTTCTCCAGCCGGCCTGTGCGCCCTGACCCGAAATCCCCGTCGCAACGGGCTTCAGATGCCAGGTTCTCAGCCATTCACAAGAGTTTGGCGAGCGGTAAGCTCCCAAGCCTGCCCAGCTCATTCGATTGGCGAACCTACAACAACACAAACTACATTACGCCCGCCAAGAATCAGGGGGGCTGTAGCAGTTGCTGGTCATTTGAAGACACGGGAACTGTCCAGGACGAAGCGAACGCCTATTACAACAGCAATCTGGGACTCAATCTCTCCGAGCAGCAGTTGCTCTCCTGTTCTGACGCCGGCACATGCGCAGGTGGTGGCCCGGACGGGGGCCTTGACTATGTCCAGTCCACTGGCCTGGTGAGCGAGTCGTGCTTTCCATACACGGCAACCGATACAGTACCGTGTTCCAACATGTGCAGCAATCCGGCGTACTGGAAGATCTCATCGTGGAGCAGACTCCCAGCGGATGAAGCCGGTTATGTTCTTGACACTGATATTCAAATCGGATTACTCGCTTATGGTCCCTTTGGAAACAGCATGGAAATCTATTCCGATTTTTACAACTACACCAGCGGCATCTACTATCCGACCTCTGGCGCCACCGATGAAGGAAACCATGGTGTCGTGGTGGTTGGTTTTGGGTTCGCCGCCCCGCCACCGGCTTTGAACTCTGGAAGTGATTCCGTCCTTTATCTGTCGGCGAAGAACTCATGGGGCGCTTCGTGGGGCGAAAACGGGTTCTTCAATATCTACTCAGGGGTGGCGAACGACAACAGTCTTATGTTGGCGGTCGATGCACCCTTGCCGCCCACAGCACAGAATGCGATGTGCCAGGATCTGGACGGCGCGGGCCACTGCTACTGGGGCCTGGGACCGCAACCAGGAAGCGGGTGCCCCTCCACCTGCACTTCCTCAACGGAATACTGCGCATATAACGGCTCCGCTCAGTCTCCGGTCGTTTGCCTCACCAGCGCATCCATCATCCCACCGACGCCGGCGGTGACGGTGATACCGGCTTCAACGAGCATTACTACGACCCAGTCGCTTGGGGTAACGGTGACGGTCAACGGCGGTTCAGGTAATCCTACGCCGTCCGGGAGCGTGACGTTGAACAGCGGCACCTACAGTTCCACAGCCATTCCGCTGAGCAGCGGCTCTGCCGCCTTCACCATCCCCGCTGGATCACTGGCATTAGGCGGCAATATCCTCATAGCCTTCTACACGCCGGACTCGAATAGCTCGTCGAACTACGGCTACGCCAGCGGCGCCTCAACGTCCGTGATGGTAACTAACACAACGGCGCCCAGTTTCACGCTCAGCGGCACAGCGGTCAGTGTCGCTGCGGGCGCGACGAGCGGAAACACATCGTCGATCACGGTGACTCCGGCTGGCGGCTTCACAGGGAGTGTTGGGTTGACAGCCTCCGTCACTTCAAGCCCACCCGGCGCCCAGTATCCGCCCATACTGAGCTTTGGTTCGACTACCCCGGTGAGCATCACCGGAACGGCCGCCGGAACGGCCACCCTCACCATCTCAACCACGGCAGCAACCAGCGCGACGCTAGTCTACCCGAAACGCCCGGGAAATCCTTGGTTCGCATCAGGCGCCACAACTGTGGTCTGCATCTTGCTCCTCGGGATTCCGACGCGGCGGCGTGGCTGGCGATTTACGCTGGGCATTATAGCCCTGCTATTCGCTATCTCTAGCGGCGTCCTTGCCTGCGGCGGTGGGGGTGGTGGCGGAGGCATCTCCGGCACGACGCCCGGGACTTACACAATAACCGTCACAGGTACTTCCGGCACACTTTCAGAGACTGGAACAGTCAGCCTTACTGTGCAGTAGGGCGGTGGGCCCACCTCTGGGACAAAGAGATCTCGGTGCCCCAGGTCCCGCCCGGGACCTGGGATCGCACTAGTCCCCCACCAACAAATCAGTCCCCGGAATCGCCGATTCCGCCTGGAAAGATTCTCGGTTGACGAAAGATCGCCCTGTCGCGCGGCTTGGATGGCGTCGCCGCTATCATAGATAGATATGGCCTCTCTCAAGGAACTGTTGAAGCCGCTGGCCGAGGACGGCGCGGCGCTGACCCGCGAACAGGCGGCCGGCGCGCTGGAGGAAATCCTCTCCGGCGCGGTGCCCGAGGTGGTGACCGCGGCGCTGCTCGCTGTTCTCGCCACCCGTGGCGTACAGGCCCCGGAGCTGGCCGGCTTTGTCGATGTGATGCGCCGGCGCGTCACGCCGCTGCCCTTCACACCCGCCGAGCGCGATGAGCTGGTCGATGCCGTCGGCACCGGCGGCGGCGGTCCGCTCACCTTCAACATCTCCTGCGGCGCGGCGCTGGTAGCCTCGGCAGTCGGAGCCAAGGTCGCCAAGCATGGCAACCGCGCCGTCACCTCCCGCTGCGGCGCGGCAGACGTGCTCGAGGCTCTCGGCGTGCCCATCGAACTGGGCCCTGAGCTGGCCGTCGAATGTCTCCGCACTACCGGCTTCGTCTTCCTCTTCGCGCCGCTCTATCACACGGCCATGAAGGCTCTGGGGCCACTGCGCCGCGCGCTCGGCTTCCGCACCATCTTCAATCTCTGCGGCCCGCTGACCAATCCGGCCGGTGCGCGCTCTCAAGTCATCGGCGTGCTCGCGCCCAGCAAGGTTCTGCTGGTAGGCCGCACGCTCGCGGCTCTCCGCGCCAAACGCGCCTTCGTCGTCCACGGGACAGACGGCATCGACGAGTTGACCACCACCGGCGAATCCATCGTTGCGCGCGTCGAGGAATCCGAGTCCGGCGGCGAATCCGCTCTGCACGCCGCCCGCATCACGCCGGAGATGGCTGGGCTGCCTCGAGCCACACTCGAGCAATTTGTCGGCGGCGATGTCGCCACCAACTCCGCCCTGCTCTATGACGTGCTCACCGGCGTCCCCGGCGCGCGCCGCGACATAGTCCTGCTCAACGCCGCCGCAACCCTCGTAGCAGCAGGCCTCGCCGCCGATCTGAAGGAAGGCGTCCGGCAGGGCGCCGAAGCTATCGACTCCGGCCAGGCCGCCGCCCTCCTCGCCAAACTCAGGGATTTCGGGGCAAAACACGCAGGAACGAAATAACTAGCCCGCTCACCTATTTCTTCGGCGCTTCCTTGCCTGCCTCTTGTCCCAGCATGAAATCCGCCGTCCCAATGCGCCCTGTGGCCGACACGCGAACGGTAAAACGAACGCGAACCGCCTTCGGGTTGTGATCGATCTTGCAGGGGATATTGAGGTTCCGAAGTATCCGGCCGGTGGGTGGAACGGAGGGAGGAGCGGCAAATTTCAAGAGCCTCCCTTCCCGCTTGAGCTCCTTGCCCTTCTTGTCAAAAGTAGATATGTCCAGGATCACCTCGGTTTGACGCGGATGACCCTCGGTTGCGTAGCTCCACACCAGCCCGCGGCCATCGACATTCAATATAAACGAATCAGGATCGGTGGCCACTTGCCGTGCGGTGACGGGAACACCGTCGTAGACCATGTTGCTGGAATCCGCTGCGGCCAGATCGACGAGCATACGCCGCGACGGGTTCTCCGGATTCACGCGCCCCGGGCCATACTCCAGGTAATAGCCCTCCCGTGTAATAACCTTGAGATCGGGCCGGTCAACGGTAACCTTGATTTTGCGAAATTTCTGCGGATCGAGCGTGTTATTCGTTGGCCGGTAAGTGAGCGTATAGAAATTCGCTCCGTCCTGAATGGCGGTCTGGACCTCCGCATCCACGTCGTTGCGGCCGTAGAGGGTTCGGCCGCCTGTCGCCTTCGCCATGCGGTTGAACTCGTAGTTGCCCCCAAACGGATCGACCAGGGGGTCGCCGCCGTAAACGCCCGGGTCTATCATCACGCCCGCGGGATCAATGGTATATAGCGTGACTCGCGCATCCCGCAGCACATTCACGCAATCCTGCACGGCGTTGTTAATCCTGTTCTCCGTGTCCAGAGACCAGCCGCCAAGCAGATAGCGCGACGGCGGAAAGCCGCGGCCTATCCAGATCATGTTTTTGTGGCCCGGATGGCCCATCACCGCCTGCGCTACGCGCCGCAAGGTAATAAAGGCCGTGGCGTAGCGCTCGCCCACCCACGCGCCCTGGTTAACCTGCCAGGGATTTGCCGCAAAATGATGTTTCAGCGCTGAAAGAATCTCTTCCTTGTTCTGCGTGTAGTCGTGCAACACGGTAAAGTGCTGCAAGCTGACCGCGATCAGCATCGTCGGCGTAACGAGTTTATCCGGCTGCTTGTCCAGATACTTCTTCAGCGAATAGCGCGCGAACGCCATGTCTTCGAATCGCGTGTTGAACTCGTCGAGCAGAATAATGTCGACGGGAGCATTCGGCGCCAGGCGGTCGAGAGCGGCAGTGGAGTTGATGTTGATCTCCGGGCTTGGAATATGCGCGCCTGCCACTTCAAAGTTGAGAATGGTCTGCGGCTCGCCGGCCTCTACCACGCTGAAATTGCTGCGCTGCAGGTCCTTGACCACCACGCCCTTTTTGTCCACCACTACCATGTCCAGCACCACCAGGCGCGATGTAATCCGCATCGTGTAGCCGCCAGTGCCGTTACTGACAGGTTGTGTCGCATTCGGCGCTTGCGCCGGGTTTGGAGTTGGTGCCACATTCGGAGTTTGCGCAGCGCTTGGAGCCTGCGCCGGCGGGGGTGTCTGCGCGGGCTGCTCCTGCGCCGTTGGTTGCGGTTGCGTGGGAGGGGTTGCCTCCGGCTGCTGGGCGGATAACCGCGACAGCGCAATGCCCGCAAGCAGGATAATCAGGGCGGCTTTCTTCATCGTCGGCCTTCCTTAGGACTGGATAGGGATTTCCCTTCAGTTAAACCAAAGAATTTGTGAAAAGTTGTGATCCTGCGCATACTTCTTTACCGCGCCTTTGAATCCACTCTCAACCGCTGCTTCCATCCTGACACACAGAACAAAAAACTTCCAAAATATTCTGCAAGTTTCTGTATGCTATACGTCCAAGGGGTGAAAGGAGCCTTTTTATGCACGGAAAATTTGCCCTTGTGACGTTCGCTCTCATTGCCTGTTGTGCGGCGGCCATCGCGCAGCAAGCCAGCCAGGTCCAGCTCAAAATCGAAGCCAACAATCGCACCCTCACCGTCAGTGCCGAAGAGCGGGTAAACGCCGATCCGGAGATTGCCATTCTGCACATCGGCTTCGAGACCCCACCATCCGACGCCAAGACTGCTTATGCCGCAGGTGCCAAGACCTCCAACGATATTGTGGCTGCGCTCAAGAAGGCCGGGATTCCGGAGACTTCGATCCGCAGCGAGTCGCAGCATCTGGACAGCGTCGGATACAAGTCACACAAGTTCAAGCTGGTGCAGCAGTGGACTGTAAAGACGCCGCCAGAACGCGCAGCCGAGATTCTGGATGTGGCTGTGTCCGCAGGCGCTACCGACAGCGGCGAAATCGAGTGGACGGTAAACGATGAGAAGGCGCTCGAAGATCAGGCACTGGAAAAAGCCTCCACTCGTGCTAGGGAAAAGGCCGCTGTACTAGCCAAAGGGATGGGTGTGCACTTGGGGGCGCTTGTATATGTGTCCAACCAAGTTTCAGCGATAGCATTCGAAAGTCGTAATTTTACCGCCTTAGCAGCGCTGGGTTTAGGGGTTTCATCAAGTACGAGTCCCTCAATGGCTTCTCCATTATCAATTGAACCGCGCAAAGTGAGTCGCGAAGCCACCGTCTACGCCGTCTTCGCCATCGAGTAGCTTTAGCGCAGCATCGCAGCCGTCAGCGGGTCGCCCTCGCCGCCAAAGTATTTCTTCAGCGCGCCGTTGAATTCGGCTGCGTCCAAACCAGCCTCCTCGGCGGCGCGGGCAAATAGCGTCATCGAGGAGCGGAACTTCAAGTCATCGGGATAGCCGAGAATCCGGCTGATCGCGCGCTTCTCCACCTGTGTCACCAGCCGCGTGCATTGCCGCAGCCGCTCGCCCAGTACCGGATGCCGCAGATAGGCCGTCGCCTCCTCCAGCGAGCCGATGCCGTAATACTCCGATTGCGAGCTGTGCCCCAGCCCCTTCATCTGCGGAAAGATGAACCAGATCCAGTGGCTGCGCTTCTCTCCCGCCTGCAGCTCCTCCACAACCCACGGAAAGACCGCGGCCTGTGCGCTCACAAAGCGTTCCAGGTCAAACGAGTCGGCCATCGCGGTTGCCTCCTGCCAACAGATGCTACAGCGAAACCAGAGTAGCTTTCCCCGGAGCCTACCCCGCCAAGTGGCTTTTTCCTTACCGGGGTCCCCGCGGACAGGTCTTCGTCCGTGGGGTGGAAATAAAAGCCACCTGGAACACTCTCAACTAGGGCACGTTTACTCTGGTTTCGCTTTACAGCAGCCCTCCGCGCCCGGCCAGGCGGCGCGACAGCAACCAGGAAACAAGCGATATACCCAGCGCCAACACCACCCATCCGGCCTGCTCGATGGGACGCGCTTGCGCCGCGGAGAGATTTGCCTGGGGATTCGTCAGCCAGCTCTGCACAATTTGACTGAGTCCAGTCAGCTCGCGCGCGATCAGGCTGAACCCCGGCCCTCCAAGTCGAACCATTTCGACTGCGCTCCAGCAGATGCCTCCGCCGGCCAGCAGAAGAACGGGAATCGCCTTCATCCACGGGAAGGGAATCGGCGCGGGCAGCGCGGCCTCTTGCCGCACGCGCTCCATCACCTCGCTCGCAAAGCCCGAGGAGGGCAGTAACTCTTCTTCCGTCGCCAGAATGTGACTGATCTCCGTCTCGATCCTCGAGCGCTCGGCTTCGCTGCGGTTTGTTTTGGCTCGATTCATCGTGCGGCCTCCCTTCCTGTCTCCAGCTTGAATATCTTCCCTGAGCCTTGCTCCTCTTCCAGCCTCGGGAATCGCTGTCGCAGCAGTTCCCGCGCCCGGGAGAGGCGGGCCTTCAGGGTTCCTTCCGGCATTCCCAGCGTGCGCGCTGCCGCCGCCACGTCCATCTCGTGAAAATAGAAGAGAACTACCGGCTCACGGTAGCGCACGGGCAGCGCCAGCACGGCGCGCCTGACCACATCCTGGCTTAACTGCGCGGCCAGCTCGTTGTGCTGCGTGGCCAGGCCCGCTGGCTCGGGCGCAGCCTCCAGCGGCAGCGTTTCCGTGGGGAATCGCTTCAGCTCGGAGCGATAGACGTTGGCGGCCAGTGCAAACAGCCAGGTGGAAAAACTCGACTCCTGCCGCCAGCGGCTCAACCCTCGCCAGGCGCGCAGAAAGGCCTCCTGGGCCATCTCCTCGGCGCGCCCGCGATCGCGGCAGTAGCGCCACGCCATGTTGACGAGCGGCCCCTGCCAGCGGCGCACGATTCCCTCAAAAGCCTGCGTGTCGCCATCCAGAACGCGCGCAACATCCGTAAGGTCGGCGTCGGCCCTGTTGTTCTCGGTGCTGGTTGCGGTGTTCATCCTGAGGTTATGCCTCTGCAGCAAGTATGACCCGCTCTATCCTGCTTTGGTTGCATTTTCTCTTAAAATCGCCCTTCCTTGAAATTATGCAACCGGATTCGCGTACCTGCTGTCCTACTAATCGCACGGGGAATCTCCCCGGCTAGGAGGAAATAATGAACCCGGGATCAATCGCAGTATTCATTCCAATCGTGGCTATCGTGTCGGTGTTTACGTTTATCATCTTGTCCGTCTGGTTCGGCACACGGCAAAAGGAACGCGAAGCCTTTTACAAGTCGGAGACCCTGCGGCGGATTACCGAGACCTCCGGCGAGGGCGCCAAAGCGGCCATTGATCTGCTGCGGGAAGAGGAGCGGCTGAAGAGGATCAAATCCCGCGAAGGCGTGAAGGTTGGCGGCCTCGTAAACATCGGCTTGGGCATTGGCCTGACGATCTTTCTGTGGGCTCTGGTCGGTGTCAAGGTGGCTCTGGTCGGCCTGATTCCCGGCTTAATAGGCGTGGCCTTGCTGGTCTACGTGCTCTTGCTCGCGCCTCCGGTCGAATAGACTGCGAACGTTCCTTCCCCGCTCTGCGGCAGGGCAGGCTCTTCGCAGGAGCCTGCCCTGAGCGCAATCGAAAGGGAAATCAGTTCGGCCCGGTCTGGTACCAGCGCCGTTTGTGGCCCACCTTGAGGCCGGAATCGATCAGGATGGCCAGCAAGCCAAATACCATGCAAAAATCAGTGCGCGCCTGGTGAAAAAAACTCAGCCAGCCGTACTCCTTGAGCTTTTCCAGTGGAAACGGGCCCAGCGGCCTGCCCAGCAGGATGGGGAATTTGGTGGTAATCAGCGCCGTGGCAATGACCATCAGCAGCACGAGCGCCGCATCGCCGGCATAGAAGTTCAGCAGAATGGCCGCGCCTGCGCCGATTTCGATCCCGCCTACTAACGGCGCCAGATAATGTGGGAAGGGCAGGCCAAGCGCCTCGAAACGTCCTGAGCCCAGCTCCTCGGGGCGGAGGAACTTGAGGCTGCCTTCCAGCAGAAAGACAAGGCCCACCACCACCCGGATCAGAATCATGGAGATATCCCGGCGTTCCTCTGTCTCCAGCTCCATTCTGGGCCTCCACCAGCCTGCCTTCTCCCCATGCGACTTAACGCGGAACTGCAAGCCGGATTAGGAAAAGCATACCGCAGGGGCATGCCAGAGCGGCGAAAAAGAGAATATTAGTGTTTATTTTCTAAATTGAAGGTTTATTTTTGGGAGAAGGCAAGCCCTGGTGCCGTTTCAAACTGTCGTTGGCGTCTCCTACATCTCCGCAAAACCTTGGCCTATAGAGGCTGTCCTGAATGCCCGGCCTGCGTCTAAAAATGGACGTAGCCGTGTCCGGCGGCTGAGATATGCCTCCTGACCCGCCCGCGTCCGTTAGACTGTGGGATAGGTTCCAATTCACTCCGGGGCCTCTGGCGAAGAGTCTTTTCGCTGGGGTGGTTGCCGGGGTTCTCGGCGGCGGGTCATGTCGCTGGGGTGATAAAATTGGTCTTTCCTGTAGGCAGAACCAGATTTTCAGCAGCGAGGGTGTCGATATTCTTCCCGTGAAGCCGAACGTGATGGCGAACTATGGACCGCACCAGTACGTGTGCTCAGCGCAGGGCTCCCGCCCGGTGAAGATCAAGCACATTTTCATCTCCCGCGCCTTGCGGAACACCAGCCGTCTGGCGCGCACGGTGCTTGTGCTTGCGCTGGCGCTCTCCGCCGCCGCAGCCCTTGCCCAGCAGCCGCAGACCATCGATTCCATTCGGATTATCGGCAACCGGCGCATCCCTAAAGAGACCGTGCTGGCGCGGCTCTTTACCCACGTCGGCGACACCTACGACCCGGTCTCCATCGAGCGAGATTTCAACTCGCTGTGGAACACCTCGTACTTTGACGATGTGCGCATCGAGCGCGAGGATTCGGAGAAGGGCATCATCCTGAACATCTTTGTCCGGGAAAGGCCCACCATCCGCGAGATCAATTACAAGGGGCTCAATACCGTCTCCGTGTCGGACGTGCTCGACCGCTTCAAGAAGGATAAGGTTGCGCTCTCCGTGGAGAGCCAGTACGATCCGACCAAGATTAAGCACGCCGAGACCGTCCTCAAGGACATCCTCTCCGAGCATGGCCACCAGTTTGCCACCATCAAAACTGAGGTCAAGACCATCCCTCCAGCCTCGGTGCAGGTGAACTTCAACATCAAGGAAGGCCCCACGGTCAAAGTGGGCCAGATCAAGTTCACTGGCAACCAGCATATTAGCTCGCTTCTTCTGCGCCGCTCCATGAAGAACCTGAGGCCCATCGGCATTCCCTATTCGATCATCTTCGAGAATCTCTTTGCTCAGACCTTCGACGCCAGCAAGCTCGAGGAAGATACTGAGCGGGTGCGCCAGGCCTACCGCGACAAGGGCTATTACAACACCGCCATTGAAGAGCCCAAAACGCAGGTTCGCGACGAGGGCGGGCTGAACTGGCTTACCTTCCGGCCAAACAAGGGCAAGCGCATCGACATCCTCATGCCCATTGAAGAGGGTGCGCGCTACCGGCTCGGCACCATCACCTTTACCGGCAACAAGGCTGTAAGCAACGTCAAGGCGCTGCGAGGCACTTTTGCCGTAAAGGACGGCGACTGGTTCAACGCCACGCTGATCGCCAAAGGTCTAGAGAACCTCAAAAAGGCGTACGGCCAGTTGGGATACATTAACTTCGGCGCTATTCCCAAGCCTGTCTTTGACGACCAGAAAAAGACTGTCTCGCTCAGTATCGATATCGATGAGGGCAAGCCCTTTTACGTCTCCCGCATCGAGTTCCAGGGCAACCGCATCACCCGTGACAAGGTCATCCGCCGCGAGCTGATGCTGGAGGAAGGCCAGGTCTACAATTCACAACTTTGGGAGTACAGCCTGCTCCGCCTCAACCAGCTCGAGTACTTTGAACCGCTTAAAGTCGATCAGGACTCCGAAGCTCACCAGGATGCCGAAGCCGGCACCGTGGAGCTGCTGCTCAAGGTTAAGGAGAAGGGCAAGAACTCCATCGGCATGAACGGCGGCTTGAGCGGCCTCTCCGGCGCCTTCTTGGGCATCAATTACCAGACCAACAACTTCCTCGGCCTCGGCGAAACGCTAAGCCTGCAGGGCAATCTGGGCAACGTCAGCCGCACCTTCATGTTCGCCTTCACGCAGCCCTACGTGCGCAATCGGCCGCTCAATGTCGGCTTCCAGATTTACAACAACAAGCAGGACTACAACGCCGTCAAGAACTATCAGGCAACCACCGGCCAGTCGGCTAACCTTACCGCGGCACAGTCGTCGTTGGTCCAGAACTACAACCAGGCCGCCACCGGCCTCAACTTCTCGGTCAGCTATCCGCTCAAGCGCCATGCCTTCCAGCGCATCGGTTTTACTTACTCGCTGAGCAAGTCTACGGTTACCGCCTTCAGCACCGCCTCACAAACCTATTTCCAGACCATCAGCTTCCGCTCGGGCATTCAGGGTTCCAACGCGCTGGCAGGCATCGTCAACAGCTACGTCTCCCTCAGCTACATGTACAACACCATCAACAACCCCATGCGCCCGCGCAATGGCAAGGAATACACCGCCGTGCTCCAGACCTCTGGCATCTGGGGTAACGTGCGTTATATAGCGCCCATAGTGGCGTACAAGCAGTTCATGCCCATGCACTACCTGATACCCTCGCCCACCGGGCGCAACGTGCTCGGCATGCGCGCGCAGTTGGGATATGTGATGGGATACGGAGGCAACGTGGCCCCGCCCAATAACCGCTTCTACGCCGGCGGCGAGGGCGACTTGCGCGGTTTTGACGTCCGTGCCGCCACCCCCTATGGTTATGTGCCCACCCGCGTCAATGTGCAATTGACCAATCCCGACGGCACTTGTGTGCCGCGCGATCCCAATAATCCGCAGTTAAACCAGTGTATCCAGGTGCCGATTCCGGTTTACGGCATCGCCTCCATCGGCGGCGATACTAGTTTTACCTCCAATATCGAGTACCGCATTCCCATCGCCGGCACGGTCACCTTCTCTTTCTTTGATGACTTTGGCCTCAACACGGCCCTCAACAAGGGGCAGTTGAAGCAGAGCCCGCAGGGTTTTGACTCGCTCATCGCACCCCTCTATGGTTGCCCGGTGTGGAATAACGGCGCATGCCAGGGCGGCATTCCCGGCTCGCTGGTCGGCTTCCAGCGCAATATTCACCCCATCGCCGGCACCAACTTGGTCCCGCGCATGTCCACAGGAGTTGAGCTCTCTGTCATCATGCCGGTCATAAACGCCCCCTTCCGCTTCTACTACTCCTACAATCCGCTGCGGCTCTATGAGAAGCCTTACTGCAACCTTGGTATTGGTAGCAAGAATCAGAGCTGCTCGGCGGAGCTGATTACGCGTTCTATGTTCCCCCAGGGCGGCGCCGGTGACTACACATATGCCGAAGTTATCCAGGGGTACGGCGCGCGGGATACCTTCCTCGAGCCCCGCAAAACCTACCGCCTGACCATCTCCACCACCTTCTAGACACAGCATTCAACTGGCAATCTCCGGGGCCGCTCCAAAAGAGCGGCCCCTTTGCTGGAATGGGTCAAGCTGTGAGCTTTTATAGGATGGATACGGGTTCTAGTCTGCGTCTTTCGCAGATTTTTAATGCCTTTGCCGGGAATTTCACGCTTGGCTGGTTTGACGCTCCCACCCCCGGCCCCTATAATCCATCTAGTTCCTGCTGACGTCTTCGTCCGCGTCTCTTTCTGCATCTGCTCCATCTGGCGCAGAGTTCTGAATAGGACGGCAGATTGCTCAGGAGGCGCCAATCTGCTTCCGCGTTCAACGCGGACAGCCAATCAGGAATTCCGAAGGAGCATTACACTCGCATGAAGCGCTTGCTTGCAATTATCGTTTCGCTGGCCTCTGGTTTTGTCCTGAGCGCCTCTGCCCAAAATCCCGCCGCCACGGCGCCTGCTGGCCCAGTCAAGATTGCCGTAATCGCCTTTCAGGCGGCCGTTGCCCAAACCAATGAGGGCCTGCGCAACTTCTCCGACCTGCAGAAGAAGTACGAACCTAAGCGCCAGCAATTGAGGGCTCTCGCCGAAGAGATCGACAATATGACCAAGCAGCTCCAGGCGCAGGGCGACAAGCTGAGCCCCACCGAACAGCAGGCTCGCGCCAAGGCTCTCGACGACAAAAAGAAGCAGTTGGATCGCTCCGCCGAAGACGCCCAAAACGACTTCCAGACGGAGATGCAGGAGATCTACAACGGTTTGGCCGCAAAGGTCTATGATGTCCTGGCCAACTACTCGCAGCAGCAGGGCTACACGGTGGTCTTTGACGTGACCGGAAGCCAGCAGCAGGCGCCCGTGGTTCTTTGGGCCAGCACTTCCACCGACATCACCAAGCAAATCATTGAAGCTTACAACCTGAAGTCGGGCGTGCCCCCTCCTCCGGCCCCGCCGGCGGTGGCGCCAGCCACCAAGCCAGTCGCCAAGCCGGCCGCCAAGCCTCCAGCGAACTAAAGACTTCGCTCTCCAGAATCAAACGGCAAGAGCCCCGCGTGCGGGGCTCTTACCGTTCTGCATAGTTTTCCTCTCCTCACGCTTGTTCCCGCATGCCCACCTCTCCACAGCTTCCGGTGCTATCTTGTGGAAATATCTGTGGATTACTTTTGTGAATCCTGTCAACTAAATCAAAATTTTTCTCTTGCCAAAGACTGTTTTCTTCTGCTACACGATACAACCCCTTATTTATCAATCACTATCAGGAGAATGCCCTGTTCCGTGTGCAGTGGGATGCTGCACGGGCACATTGGCAGGCTTCCCGGGGTTATCCACAAAAGTCGATTAATAATTCGTGAATCAGATCGCAGATTACGCCTACTTCTGCGAATCTTCGCCAATCCGCAATATGGCCAGGAAGGCTTCCTGGGGGATGTCCACCTTGCCGATTCGCTTCATCCTTTTCTTGCCTTCCTTCTGTTTTTCCAACAACTTGCGCTTGCGGGTGATGTCGCCGCCGTAGCACTTTGCCAGCACATTTTTGCGCAGCGGACTCACCGTCTCGCGGGAGATGATCTTGGCGCCGATGGCTGCCTGGATGGCCACCTCGAACTGCTGGCGGGGAATCAGTTCGCGCATCTTGGAGACCAGCGCCCGGCCCCGCTCGTAGGCAAAGTCGCGATGCACGATCACCGAGAGCGCATCCACCGGTTCGCCGCTGACCAGGATGTCCAGCTTGACCATGGGCGACTCCCACTCCCCTGCCAACTGGTAATCCAAAGACGCATAGCCGCGAGAAATTGACTTGAGCCGGTCGTAAAAATCCAGCACAATCTCGTTGAGCGGCAACTCGTAGGTCAGTAAAACACGAGTCTGAGTCACGTACTCGAAGTTCACTTGCTTGCCGCGTTTTTCTTCCACCAGCTTGAAGATGCCGCCGACATATTCTTCATTGGTCAGGATCTTGGCCGTGATCACCGGCTCGCGGATCGAGTCAATGTTGCCCGGCTCGGGCCAGCGCGAAGGGTTGTCCACCTCCATCACGCTGCCGTCGGTCAACGTGATGTGGTAGCGCACGCCGGGAGCGGTGGTAATCAGGTCCAGCTCGTACTCGCGCTCCAGCCGTTCCTGGATAATCTCCATGTGCAGCAGGCCCAGAAAGCCGCAGCGGAAGCCAAAGCCCAGCGCCACCGAGCTCTCCGGCTCAAAAAAGAACGACGAGTCATTCAACCGCAGTTTCTCCAGCGCGTCGCGCAGCAGTGTGTGCTCGTGCGAGTCCACCGTGTAGAGTCCGGCAAAGACCATCGGCTTGATGTCTTCAAAGCCCGGCAACTGCGCCGCCGCGGGCCGCGTGTCATCCGTAACTGTGTCGCCGATCTTGGTGTCGCTGACGGTCTTGATGGTGGCCGCAAAGAAACCCACCTCGCCTGCCAGCAGTTCTCCAATCTCCACCGGCTTGGGCATCAGCACGCCCATGGACTCCACTTCAAACGCCTTCCCATTGGACATCAGGCGAATGCGTTGCCCCTTGCGCATCGTGCCTTGCATCACGCGCACCAGCACGATTACGCCCCTATAGGAATCGAACCAGGAATCGAAGATAAGCGCCTGCAGCGGCGCATCGGGGTCGCCGGTGGGAGGCGGCAGCCGGTGAACGATGGCCTCCAGCACCTCGTCCACGCCCTGCCCGGTCTTGGCGCTCACCGGGATGGCGTCGGTGGCGTCCAGACCCACGGCCTTTTCAATGTCCTCCTGGGTGCGGACGATGTCCGCCGAGGGCAGATCGATTTTGTTGATGACCGGAATAATCTCCAGCCCGTGGTTGATGGCCAGGTATGCGTTGGCCAGCGTCTGCGCCTCCACGCCCTGGCTGGCGTCCACCACCAATAGCGCGCCCTCGCACGAAGCCAGAGAGCGCGAAACCTCGTAGCTGAAGTCCACGTGTCCGGGCGTATCGATCAGGTTCAACTGGTATGTGTTGCCGTCGTGCGCCTTGTACATCATGCGCACCGCATGGGCCTTGATGGTGATGCCGCGCTCCCGCTCCAGCTCCATGTCGTCCAGAATCTGCGCCTGCATCTCCCGGCCCGTCACCGAGCCGGTAAACTCCAGCAGACGGTCGCTCAGCGTCGACTTGCCGTGGTCGATGTGGGCGATAATCGCAAAATTTCTGAGGAAGCGAGCGTCCATTTGGGCTTGAAAAAGAGGCTTTTCACGCCCTTGCGGCGCGCATGCCTCCAGGCCATAGCTTATCATCGGCATAGAGCCTTCCGCGGCCTTACAGTGGACGGGCAACTGTATCCTTCATGCGCCTTGGCAGAATGTGGTATCGATACTTCGGCTGCGCCATGCTGGCTCTCTCGCTGGCGGGCTGCAACCCCTCCACGTCCAACAACGCTTCTCCGGGCGCGCAGCCGCAAGCCACTGCCCCTGCTCTCACTCAGGCCCCGTCTTCTGCTCAAGCTGCGGCTCCCGCGCCCTCTGCGCCTAGCCGTCAGCAACAGCAGCTTCGTGTGCTGATCCAGCAGGTGGAGGATGCCTACGCTCGCGGCGAGGCTGAATATCACAAGGGTCGTTTGCGCGAGGCCAAGCAGCAGTTTGATCGCGCCGTCGACCTGATGCTCTTGAGCGGCATCGACATCAAGAGCACTCCCGAGTTGCAGGAGGAGTTCGACCGCATCGTCGACGCCGTCCACGCCCTCGAGATGGAGGCGCTCAAGCAAGGCAACGGTTTTGTCCCAAAAGAAGAGGAAACTCCGTCCGACGTGGCTGAGAACGTGACCTTTGAGGTGGACCCCAACATCGTCGCCAGGGCCAGGGCCGATCTGGCTACCACCAAATCCGATCTGCCGCTGGTGGTCAACGAATACGTGGCCTCCTACATCAGCTTTTTCTCCAGTACGCAACGCGGCCACAACACCCTGCTTCACTCCTTCGAACGCGCCGGCCGCTATAAGGCCATGATCCAGCGCATCTTGGCTGAGGAGGGGGTGCCCCAGGACCTCATCTACCTGGCTGTTGCCGAGTCGGGCTTTCAGCCGCGAGCCCTCAATCGCCGTTCCCACGCCGGCGGTATGTGGCAGTTCATGCCGCGCGGAAACTACGGGCTGGTTCGCAACGCCTACGTTGACGAGCGCTTCGATCCGGAAAAATCCACCCGCGCCTACGCCCGCTACATGAAGTTCATCTATGACCAACTGGGCGATTGGTATTTGTCTATGGCCGCCTACGACCATGGCACCGGCAACATACAGCGAGAGGTGGAGAAGACCGGGTACGCCGACTACTGGGAGCTCTACAAGCGCGGCGAACTTCCCAAAGAAACCAAAAATTACGTGCCCGAGATTCTGGCCGCCATTATCATCGCCAACCATCCCCAGCAATACGGTTTTGACGATGTCACTCTTGATCCCCCCGTGTTAACCGACACGGTAACTATCAACTACCCGGTAAGCCTGCACCTGGTCTCGGATATTGTGGGCGTTCCGGTGGATGAGCTGACGGCGCTCAATCCCAGCCTGCTGCGCATGACGACGCCGCCCGACATGCCGTTCGATCTGCATCTGCCCGGCGGCGCATCGGCGGTCTTCCAGCAGCTCATCGCATTGATTCCCGAAGGCAAGCGTAATGCATGGCGTTACCATCACGTCGCCGAGGGCGATACGCTGGCCTCGGTGGCGCTCCGCTATCACGTAACGGAAACCGCTCTGGCCGAAGCCAATCATATCCGCGTGCGCGATGGCATTGAGGGCGTTGAGGCGCTGCTGGTGCCGGCGGCCCCGGTCGCCGAGCCGGTGCGTACCAGGATCTACACGGCGCGCAAGGGCGATTCGCTGGTGACCATCGCGGATCGATTTGGCGTCTCGCTGAGCCAGTTGCGCCGCTGGAACAAGGTAACCGGTACCAAGGTGCAGCCCGGCCAGCGGCTTTATGTGGCCGACCCCGCCACTGTCCACAACACTGCTACCCGCGCGCATCGCGCCGCCGGCTCACAGGCGGGCGCCCATACGCAGTCCGCCCCGGCAAAAAGCACGGCCAGGCCCTCCACGCCCCAGGCCGCGCCCAGGAAGAACGCTGCGCCCGCCGCAAAAAAGCCGCCTGTGAATCATCCCGCCGCATCCGCCGCCACAAAGAAAAGAGGCGCCGCTAACGCGGGAAAATCCCCCGCGAGGAAATCCGCGTCTTCCTCCAGGGCAAATACCGAAAAATAATATTTTTCGAAAACTGCATTTGGTGCTTGTCAATTGATGGTCTTTGCGTGCAATCTATTGCTAGAATACTTTTGCGGGCGGAACCAGGGTTTTTCCGCCAAGTGAAAATGGAGATGAAAAATTTTGCAGCGGCAGGCCGCTGGAGGCAATGGGATGGAAGACGTGTTAAAGATGTACGCAATGAGCGACGGCGAAGCGAATTATAAGCCGCCCGCGTTTGAGTCCGACCACAACGACTTTGAAGAGGATGAAGAGGTTGAATCCTATAGCGTGCTCACCTCCTCGGATGACGATGAGACAGCAGCTGTCGGGTCTGTGATTGTGGCCGTGGAAAAACCAGCATCGAAGCCGGCCCCCAAAAAAGCCGCGAAGAAAGCTCCCGCAAAGAAGGCTGTAAAGAAGGCAGCCGCGAAAAAAGCTGTGACCAAAAAGGCCGCAAAGAAGTCCGCCAAAAAGAAGAAGAAAGCTGGCGCTAAAGGCGGAAAGGCGCGGGCCAGGAAGGCCGTTGCCGGCAAGAAGAGCGCCAAAAAATCAAAAAAGCGAGGTAAAAAGTTGGCCGTTAAGAAAGCAGCAAAGAAGGCGCCTGCCAAGAAAAAGAAGGCAGCTGCAAAGAAAAAGAAGAAGTAATAACCGCTGCAAAGTAGGCAACCAGGTAGCAGCGGTAGCCTGAGTTTCAAGGCAAGCAAAAAGGCCCGGCGCGAGCCGGGCCTTTTTGCGTCTGAAATCGGTTAACTGAGGCCTCGGCCCGCTAGGACTCTATAGGGGCTTGAACGCTTTCTTATTGTTCTTGGGGCGGCTTGACGGATTGGTCTTGAGGCTCTATGAACTGGCTTTGTGGCGGCTTGACAGAATGGTCTTGAGGCTTGATGAACTGGCCTTGCGGAGGCTTGACAGAATTGGCTTTCGCGCGTGTCGCGTCAGCGGAGTCGTGCTTGGGCTTGCCGGGAATGGTCATGAAAGCTCCTTTGTGATTGCCGGGTTGAAGGGTTTAACGGCGCCCTGGGGGCCGTTTTTATTGTGGAGGATTGACGGAGTCCCTCGTTGCGACAGGTTACTTTCCGGACTTTGCCTGCTTTAGCGCCTCCAGCACTTCCTCGGAGTGGTGTTGTACCTGGACCTTGGTCCACACCATGGCGATCTTGCCCGTTGGGTCAATGAGAAAGGTGTTGCGGTTGGCAATGGTGAAAGTAGCAAAATGGCCCAGCGAGCCGTAGGCCTCGACCACCTTGTGCTCCGGGTCGGCCAGCAGCCGGAAGGTCAGCCCCTCCTTGGTGCAAAACTGCTGGTGGCTCTCCGGCGTATCCACGCTCACGCCCAGAATCACCGCGTTGGCGGCGTCATATTGCGCCAGGTCGCGCTGAAAGTTGTGCGCCTCGATGGTGCAGCCCGAGGTCATGTCCTTGGGATAGAAATAGAGCACCACCCATTTGCCGCGAAAGCTCTCCAGCGAAATCTGGGTGCCGTCTTGCGAGGGGAGCGTAAATGTGGGCGCAACCTGCCCGACCGAGGGCAGAACCTGGTCATTATCTCCGGCCGCGCGGACTGCGACCGTTGCAACCGCGGCCACAACTGCCGCGGCAAGGACAAAGAGAAGGGGAATTCTCACGGGGAAACCTCCTAAAGACAGGGAATAGGGATCAGCAGGAAAAGCAATGGGAAAATCCTGCCAGCATAACTATAGATGCGTAGAATGGAGCAGCGATACAATTCATTTCGTCGTTGCCCCTAGTCCCTGTATGGCAATCCCCGCCTCATCAGCCCTTTTCAGCAGCTTTTCACGGTCAAAAAGCAGCGTGCGTCCGGCCTCAACCGAAAGGCAGCTCGCCCCGGCGCGAATCATGGCCTCAATAGTCGCCACGCCGATTACCGGCACGTCAAAGCGCATGTCCTGATTGGGCTTAGCTACCTTGACCACCGTCAGCCGCCGCTCCAAAGTTGAAGCGTCTTTTTCCAGTGATTCCATCAGCCGCCCCGCCCGCTCAATCGCCACGTCGGTCCCTTCCATCGCCTCCACCGCCACACAGGCCTGCGCCGCCACCACCACCGTCTGCCCAATATCGAATCCTGCCACCGCACGCGCCACGCTCAGCCCGTACTTGATGTTCCTGCGCTCTTCCTCATCCGGCGCGCGCTGCGTCAGCACGCCCTCCTCGGCCAGCAACATCTCCAGAAACGTCGTGGAACTCATCAGCTCAATACCCTCATCCTCCAGCACCTTGGCAACCGCCCCGATCAGCCTGTCCGTCGAGCGCACCGGCAAATTCAGCAGCAGCTTGGCCAGCCGCCAATCCGGCCGGATGCTCGAAAAAATCTGCTTGTGCTTGACTTGACCAGCCATTACAGCTTTCGAAACGCCCTCTGCATGAAATGCCTCAATCAGCCGCGACAGCTCGCCCAGCGAGAGCCAGTGAACCGTGATGCCGCTGTCCTCGGCTGCGCGCCGGTCGATCTCCGCGTCGGTCTCCTCGCGGATCGCCGCCACCACCACGGACAGCCCTTGCGCCCGCGCCGCATCCAACAGCAGAAACGGAAACCGCCCGTTGCCGGCAATCAGGCCAAGCTTCATGATGCGCACCAACTATGAAAATGCTTAATCTGCGTTCACTCCAAAACCAAATCAATCCGTTTCGTTATCGTCCGGCTCCGCTTTTGTGCATAAAATACTCACAAACAGAATCAACGTCAAAATGAAACATGTACCGCTAATCCAAGTACCCAAACCGTTGAAACCGCGCTCGATCCAGGAAATAACAAAGTAGGTCCCCCACAAGTAACTGAAAAATGCGCCCAAGAAAGCGCGGTGTTTTCTTACTCGCTTTGACCAGATGCTCAAAAGGAGTACGAAAGAGAGTCCAATTTCGAGGCCCATCGTAAAACTGGATTTTGACAGTCTAATGAGTACGAAAAAGTAAACTACAACGGCGGCTGTGAGTAGCAAATTAAGAAGTAATTTTCGATTCAACATTCCGCCGTTCCTTCCACGCCCGAAATAATGCCAGGCACCCCTTCCAGCCACCTACTTGATCACCCCGCGCTCGCTGCGTTCGAGGAACGCCGCCAGCAGCGCAGCATCCTCGCCCTCCAGCTCCTTGATCTTTTCGAGAGCCTGCGACGTGTTCAGTTTGGCCGCCAGCAGCAGCCGGAAGGCCTTTTGCAAAATTTGCAACCGCTCCGGCGAGAACCCGCGCCTCACCAATCCAACTTTATTAATCCCGAAGGCCTTGTTCTCCCGCCGCGACGAGGTCAGCGAAAATGGCAGGACATCTTGAGTGACAATCGTCCCGCCGCCTATAAAGGCGTACTTGCCCACCACGCAGTGCTGATGCACCGGACTGAAGGCCCCCACCGTGGCGTAGTCCTCGATGATCACGTGCCCTGCCAGCGTAGCGCAGTTGGCCAGGATGCAGTGGCTGCCCACCTGGCTGTCGTGGCCGATATGCACCCCGGCCATCAGCAGGCAATCCGACCCCAATTGCGTCACCCCGCCGCCGCCCGCCGTCCCGCGGCTGATGGTCACGCACTCGCGAATCGTGTTGCCGTCGCCCATTTCCAGCGCCGTCGGCTCGCCCTTGTATTTCAGATCCTGCGGCGCCACACCCACTGCGCAGAAGGGATGAAAGACGTTGCCCGCGCCGATGCGCGTGCGTCCGTCTATCACCACGTGGGATATCAGCCTGCAATCCTCTCCCAGCTCCACCTCAGGCCCAATCGTGCAAAACGGCCCTACCGTGCACGAGCCCGGAACCATCGCTCCGGCGGCAATCACCGCGCTGGGATGGATGCTCACTCCGCCGCCTCTATCTGCGCTTCGCCTGTCACCGCCTCGGTCTCCGGTGTCCGGTGCACAATCGAGCAGGTCAAGATCGCCTGACAGGCCAGCTTGCCCTCCACAAAGGCTTTAGCCTCCATGCGTCCCAGCCGGCTCTTGAACGCCAGCACGTCCACCTCGATGCGCAGTTGATCTCCCGGCACCACCGCGCGGCGAAACTTGGCCTTATCAATGCCCGTAAAGACCGCCAGTTTTTTCTCGCGGTCGGGAATCTCGTTCATCATGATGATGGCCCCGGCCTGCGCCATCGCCTCAATCACCAGCACTCCGGGCATGATGGGGTAACCGGGAAAGTGGCCCTGAAAAAAGGGCTCGTTCATGGTGACGTTTTTGATGGCTACCAGCCGCTTGCCGCGCTCAAACTCGACCACTCTGTCGATTAACAGAAAGGGGTAGCGGTGGGGAAGTAAACCCAGGATCTCCTGGATATCGAATGTCATGCAGGTCTCCTGTGAGCGAAGGCGTAGCTGCTCGTGTGCTCCTCTGGATTATATCGAAAGCCCGCGTCAGGTTTCCCTCACTACTGGTGTCCCACCCTCGCCGCTGTCATCCTGAGCGGAACAGACCGTGCTTGTTGCGGCCTGCGTAGTCGAAGATCTGCTTTTGCCTTTTGGCGCTTTTCCCGTCCCCCCGCCCTCTCCATCACCCGACAAATCGTCGAATCTTCGGCGCGGTCCACACCAAGAGATAGTTCACAAAGTATTTACTTCATCTGCGGCCTTTCGACCGGTGGTTCTCCATGCGGCATTGGCGGTTCTGCTAGTCGCGGTAGTCCGATAGGCCGGAACGGTGCTGCTTGCAATGGCAGCTCGATGGTGGTCTTCATGATGTACACCTGATACGGATTCCAGGTTGATAGGGTCCAGTAGATGGTTGCGCTGCGCGGATTTCCGCCAGCGCGGGTGTAGCGGTTTAGTACGTACGGCGCGTAGAAGCCGCCGGGCACGAACGTGCCATTTGCGGTCTTCGGCCAGTAGTTGCGGCGGTTGCCGCATCCCTCCACGGTCATGATCAGCTTGCATCCTATGCGATCGGCCGGGCCGAGTATCTCCGTCGGCTCCGACCACGGTCCCCAGGGCGCCGCCGCCACGCGCACCGAAACGCCGCCGTATATCAGCAGCCACATGCGCAGCGGCGCGTTCCAGGTGATGGAGAACTCGCCCACATCGTTTCCGGAGGGAAAGGCCGGAGTAAATATCTGCTTATCAGGTCCCGGCTTCCACTCTGCCAGGCTCACCCACTTGGGCTGACCCTGGGGAGTCAGGCCGGCGAAGAAGCGCCACGTCGCCGGATCGGCAATGCTCGCCAACGGCGCATAGGCCAGGTAGGGCACGCTCGCCCGGTAGCGAGGCTCGCCATAGATGAAGACCCCCAGATTTTGCCCATCAGGCAGGCCCGGTAGATTCTTGGAATTCACCGCCGTCGAATAGACGAATCCCTTTGGCATCGCTACAACGTCGCTGAAGGTGCTGCCGCCATCGTCGGAGCGCGCCATCACGCCATTGCCGATGCTGTTACTCTCGGGTGTCTCCGGGCACTCTGTCGTAGGCGCGGGCAGGGCCAGAGGATGGTCCGGGTTAGGCTGCAGCTTCGCCGGCATGCGGCAGTGGTTCGTCCAGAAAAACGCATAGAGAGAGTAATTTACCGAGACTCCACCCGTGGGAACATTGAACCAGCCCTGCTTTACCTTTACCGGCCCGGTGATGGTTGACGGGTTGAAGACCTTCCTGCCGTCTTCGCTCCTGCTCAGAACCGTCATGCCCAGACAGGTTTCCGCATTGGGCAGATCCACCCGCGTGCTCTCGCCTACAGCGTCGTTGGGCGGGTTTTCGCCCTCAGAGCCCTTTAGCCCCTGTAGCGATGGCCAGGAATCGCCGAAGAGCAGAACCAGCATGCCGTTATACTCCACCGGGTAGCCCAGATCAGCCGCATCCATCCCGAAATTGGTCAGTGTGCGAGCCGCTGTCGGCCGCCCGGTTACCCAGTCGATTTCTCCAGTAAGCTGGCAAACTTTTTCCGGCTCTCCAACGCGCGCCGCAGGCGCAGGCGCTGCCAGCTGCGCAGGGGCCCTGAGCGTTGCTACAACCATCGCTGTCAGAATCGTCATCGCCACCACTATGGCTCTTGTCTTTCTCATTTGCATGATCGCTTCCTCCCAACGGGCGTCGCTAAGACTTAGTGGCGTCCGTCCTTTCTACAGCTTGCTGGCGCTGGTTCGTTGCGCAGCTTAAACTGCCACAAGCTGAATACTCTGCCAGTACGCTCCCTGTCAACCCCTCTTGCGGTAGGCCGGGGATTCTCCCGATGCCGCCCGCTATCCATGCCGAAGGCGTCTGCCTGGACGGCAAGTCCCCGCCTGGACAGCTAGTCCTTGCACTCCCCCTCTCCGAATGTCACAATGGTTCCGCCGCCAAATTCAAAAGCGCGAACGCATGAAAACCTGTCCGCAATGCTCTACCGGCTATCCCGACAGCCTCACCACATGCCCCACCCATGGTGTGCCTCTCAATGAGATCCGCGACCTCAAACCGGGCATGATCATCCACCAGAGCTACCGCATCGTTCGCAAGCTCGGCCAGGGTGGCATGGGCGCCGTCTATCTCGCCCAGCACACGCTCATGAACGAACCGCAGGCTCTCAAGTTTCTTTCGAGTGAGTTGAGCCAAGACCAGGCTTTTACCGGCCGCTTCCTGCGCGAGGTCCGCACCCTGCGCCAGATTCGGCACAAGAATGTGGTGGATGCGGGCAACCTGGAGCCTGCCGAGGATGGAACCCTTTTCTTCTCCATGGAGTTCGTCGACGGCCCGGACCTGCGCGGCCTGATGCATAACGCCTCCGGGCCTTTTCCCGTCCCCCTGGCCCTTTCCATCACACGCGGTATCGCCGAAGGCCTCGGCGCGGCCCACGCCAAGGGCATGGTCCACCGCGACATCAAACCGGATAACATTCTCATGGCCCGTGACGGCGACGTATGGTATCCCAAGATCGCCGACTTCGGCATCGTCGCCACCAAAGAGTCCAGCACAGCTTACACCCGCACCGGCGGGACTCTGCTGACCACGGCCTACGCCGCGCCCGAGCAGTGGCGCGGAACTCCCGCCGCCCAGCTCGATGGACGCACCGACCTCTACGCTCTCGGTGGCCTCCTCTACGAGATGCTCACCGGCCAAACACCCTTCCACGCCGAAAACTACGAAGGCTGGGCTCGCCAGCATCAGACCACTCCGCCCCAGCCGCCCAGCGCCTTGCGCCCGGATTTAGCCAATTGGCAGGGTCTAGATGCACTCGTCCTCCGCCTCCTCGCCAAGGACCGCGAAGACCGTCCCAGAGACGTTCCCGAACTGCTCGGACTGATCGATGCCGTGCGGCGTAAGGCTCCAGCTTCTCGCCCAGCCACCGTTGTTGAACCATCTCCAACGCCCGTCCCGAACCTCGGCCGCAAACCACCTCGCTCCGGAATCTTCAAGTGGGCCGTGGTGGCAGCTATAGCAGCTGTGATTGTTGTCGGCCTGGGAATATGGGCCGCGGTGCGGTTCTCCCATTCCACGTCGCCCACCTCGACCGAAGGCACTAAAACTCCGGTACAGTCGGGTGCTATCTCGACTCCAACAGCAACCAACCCCACCAATCCCGCATCAGCGGCCCCGTCGCCCGCACCCGGCACAGGCACTAACCCTCCAGCTCACCAGGGAACGATCCCTAACCCAACCCTAAACGCTGCCACGATGCTCGTACTGTGCGATCTGGCCTGTGACTGGAAACTGGATGGAAAGCCGATGGGCCGGATCAACGCTGGCGGCTCAGCTAAGCCAACCGTCGAACCCGGCCAGCACGTAGTCCTTGCCGTAACCGAAGACGGCGCCGATCAAGCCAGGCAACTCAGTGAGGTCAAGGCCGGAGGCCAGACGATCGTGAGCATCCAGCTTATGTCAGTGCGAGCTGACCGGCTCAAGTCCGAGCAACAGGCTCGGGATAAAGCGGATCAGGAGGCCAAGGACAGGGCCGCGCAGGAGGCCAGAGATAAGGCTGCGCGAGAGCAGCAGGATAGAGAGCAGCAGCAGCGCGAGCGGGATGCACGCGAGTTGGCAGGGCCAACCTGGATCGATCCGGCTACGAATTTGATGTGGACAAAGAATGACAATGGAAACAATGTGAACTGGCAGCAGGCGATGGATTACTGCCGCACTCTTAAACTGGCCGGTCACTCTGACTGGCGCTTGGCGACCATTGACGAGCTGCAGGGCATCTATATCTCCAAAGTAAAAGTTCTTGGCCTCTTGCCTGGAACTCGATTCTCTGCGCGCGTGAAGGGCAATCTGCAACTGTCTAGTACGTGGGAATGGAGCAGTTCATTGGGAGAAGTTTCTGGGCAGGGGTGGCTATTCAACTTCAACGCTGGTAATCGGAATTCCGTTCGGCTAGACACCAGTAGCAGCAAGCGCGCGCTGTGTGTGCGCCGTTCCGCACAATGATGTGATGCCAGGTCTCCTGGCGAGCTGAAAGTTCCGCTGGCCGGGAGCCCCACCCTTGAACTAACCACAAAAGTTTGGCTGCTTCATCCTTCGCTTTGCCGGGGTCCCCGCGGACTCGGGGTCCCCGGCGAGCATTTTTGCTCGCTGGGGTGAGGGCTCGGGATCCCCAACGAGCGATTTTTGCTCGCTGGGGTGATCTAGGGTAGGAATCTGAAACCCTTCGCTCCCCGCGCCGAAGGCAGTTGGTCCCACCACAGGTGGTGCGCTACAATTTCTTCATGAGCCGTAGCGCACAGGAGATTCTCGAAGACGCCCGTAAACTGCCCCCCAATGAGGTGAACTGGCTCATTGAGAGCCTCCTTCTGGAGGGGGACGGCGCGCCGCAAGCGGAGATCGAGGCTGCCTGGGATGGAGAGATCAAGCGCCGCCTCGACGAGATCGACTCCGGAGCCGTGGAGCTGATTCCGGACGATGAGGTGCGCGCCGAGATAGTTGCCAGCCTTTCTCCGAGGGCGCGGACACGGCTTGGCGTTTGAAGCCGCTGAGGTACCATCCCGCCGCCCGGCGGGAGATCAAGGCCGCTCACGCGTGGTATCTCCGCAAGAGCGCTCCGGCTGCCGACGGATTTTACGAGGAGCTTCTTCCCGCTCTTGACCGGGTGCATGAACAGCCGAGTCTCTATCCGCTGCATCTTTACGGCACGTAGCGCGCAGTGCTCGACCGCTATCCGTTTTCCATCGTCTACCGGGAACTTCTGCACGAGATTCAAATCGTAGCTGTAGCCCACGCCAAGCGCCGTCCCGGCTACTGGACTAATCGCCTTTAGGTCTCTGAGGAATGTTTTCGCCTGCTCTTCCCCCGCCAGACTGCCAACCATCTTGTACCCAAAATACGCAGAAATCGGTGTATGTAGAAACACACTTTTCCCGCATTCCAAAGCCTGAAAAAAGTAAATAATGTGTACTTCCGACGTCACTTTTTGATGCGTTTCTCGGCTGCCTCCACGCTCCAGAAATCCGTCGGCAACTCCTGGTTATACTTCACGTGAACCAGGAAGTACTGCCGCGTCATGTCGTCGTTTTTGAAGCGCGTGATGGCGAACGGCGTGGGAAATCCCTCCATGGTGTGGTAGTCGTCGTACTCCTCGGCGTCCGTGTTCTTGTCCTTGTAGACCGGGTCGCGCCACTGAAAGGTTCTGCGCAGCGGCAGGTGGGTTTGCACGTCCATCAGAATCGTAACTGCTTCATTTTCAGCGGAAATCAGCGTCACCTGGTCGGCCAGGTGCCGCTCGGCAAGGTGCTGGCCCTCGTAAATCAAAATCGTTCGGGGATCGTTGAGCCACACTTTGACAACGGTCTCAATGGAGTGGTCGCGGCGGCGCAGAAAATCCTCCACCTGTTCCTGGGGCAGCGCCGCCTTGCCTCGGTACGTCACCTCCGTGCCCGCGCGCCCCAGGTAAAACTGCACCACGTCGCGGTGTTTGGTGAACTCAATGCGGTCGTGATCGGGCCAGGCGTGGTACTCCCAATACTCTGTGGTGCCGCCCGATGGCTTGCCATGAAAGAAGGCCGCCACCCGCCCCTCGCGCATCTGGTTCTTCATATTGAGCCAGGCCTCGCCGCCCAAGGCCTGCACCATGGCGTCCAGCGCCGCCCGCGCCTGTTTAGCGTTCTTCTGG
The DNA here is from genome assembly GCA_050012015.1 of Occallatibacter sp. GTDB lineage: Bacteria > Acidobacteriota > Terriglobia > Terriglobales > Acidobacteriaceae > Telmatobacter. Next base: position 204,596 of record JBEKHZ010000002.1, read on the forward strand.
CCCGCGTCCTCGGCAGTCTGCGTCCGCGTGGCGAGCGGCGCAGCCAGCAATATCATGGCCAGCGCTACCGGCAAAACCTTGCGCATCAGATTTTCCTCTGTCGAATTGGACGGATTCCGGAGGCGAATGCACCGCCCCTTCGGCTCACGCTATCGCAGCCAGCCGGAAGAATGCAAGCCATTTACTCCCGCTTCCGCGCCGCGCGCGTTTCCGTTACATGACTCTTCACCTGGCTCTTTACAAAAACCGTAAAGACTCCGGGAGCCCTGCTCCATCGGCTGCGTTCCGGTAGTATCAATAACCGCGGAGGACTCGTACGGGAAGAAAAATAATCGCGCGTATCAACTCCAGCACGCCGACCACCGCGATGCCCACCACGCGAAACGGCAGCAGCAGCAACCACACCAGCGGGTAGAGTACCAGCGCTACCAGCGCCAGCGGCCAGCATAACACCAGCAAAATGCACCACAGCAAAAACTTGATCATGGCTGAACGCCTATCTGTGCGCGAACTTTTCCCCGGCGCGACCTATTTTAGATTACGAAAACTCACCGAAGGCAGTTCCCGCCGCCTCCGTTTGTTTATTTACGCGCAGCCAGCTGCTTCTTCCGTTCTCGAATGAGCTTGGCGCGCTCCTTCTCCGGCAGCGCCAGCACCGCCTTGGTCCGTTTGGGCAGCTTCGCGTAAATCAACGCATGGGCGCGTGCCAGCTCCTCCTCTATCTCGCGCGGCCTGAGCGCATCCCAGCGTTCCAACGCAACCCAATTAGCGTTAGCCGAGTAGGGTGCGGGGCAAATTCCATCAATTTCCAAAAGCTCGTGGAATCTCTCCGGCCCGCAACGGAAGGTAAGAACTACATCTCCCGCGTTGTCGACGTTGGTCATGGCAAAGGACTTGCCGCCAATCTCCCGATCACCCACCCAATAGACCAGAACCTGCTCCCAGTTCAGCGTCTCTCTCGCATACGGCAGCGCCAGGCAGATCTCGCGAATGCGCTCGTTGTCCATAGTCTGGCATTCTCCTCAGAACTTCGCTTCGAACGCCCTGAACCTACGTTCCAGCTCCCACTGCGCTGCGGCCTTTTCGCTACCATCGAGGAAAGCCTTACATCCAGCGGTTGACTTGTCAGCGCCGAGCGCCTGTCCCTTGCATGCGTCAACCGTCGCGGTAAACGCGTCCGGCGCGGCCCACAGGCTCGCGCCGGGCAGAAAGTTGTGCTCCATCCCTGTGCGGGCCAACTGCTTCAGATCCTTATAGCTGAGGTGGTAGTCCATGGCGGCGCGCACGTACTCGTTGGTGATGTCGATGCGGCTGACGCCTTCGTCGTCAGTGGAGAGCGCCACCGGCACATGGGCCGCGCGGTAGAGCGGAAACGGATGCTCTGCGCCCTTGACGCCCAGAATGGCCTCATTGGAGCTGAGGTTGATCTCCACCATCACGTGTTTCTGAGCCATCTCCCTGAGCAGGCCATGGGCGTCGTCTTCGTACATCACGTCCACGCCATGGCCAATGCGCTCGGCGTGGCCCAGCTCGACAGCCTGGCGAATATGGAATCGTAGCCCCTCGGGCGGCACGAGGCCTAGCGTCAGCTCGCCGGCATGCAGGCTGATGTGAACTTTGGGATAGACGGAGTGCAAGTACTCCAGCATCTTCATCTGTAGGGTGTAGTCGCGCATGGAGATAAAGCCGTCTTCGGGCTGCACGAAGTTGATGCCCACAAAGCCGGGTACGTGTGCATCCATGCTCGCCTGAACGGTCACAAAACCAAGCAGCGTCTGCGCAAAGACCTGCTCTGGCTCGCTGCCGCGCAACACCTGGTAGATGTAGCGCACCTCGACCTTGCAGGCTGGCGCTGCCTGCGGAGTGGCGCACTCCTCGATCATATGCTGCGCTAATTCGGCCCTAGCAACATCCTCTCGATCGGCAACAACTTCGTCACGCAGCCCGTGGTCCAACAGTGTTTCTCGAAGTTGGGCAAAATCCTCTCGCGTCGGCTCCGGTCCCGCGATCTTCCAGCCGACCTCGTGGGCAATAGTCGCAGCATGGCTAAAGGGCGGCGTCACCATCAGCTCCACGTACTGCTGGTTTTGCGCGGCGGCCCGGCTGGCCACCTCATCCACCCACTCGCCCATGTGCCGCTTGTTCAACCCGCCAAAGCGGTCGAAGGTGGCAAAAAACTGGTCGTGAACGCTGAAGCCGGGGCCGGGTACAAAGCTGCGGATGGAGAAAGCGTTCACCAGCCGGTCGTAGAGCTTCTGGTTGGCCGGAAGCTGCGTGGCCTCCACCAGCGGCGGCGCGCAGGGAGGCTTGGCAAAGCTGAGGGTCGCAGGATCCACGCACAGCCCGTCCTCGCCGGCGTCGCGGATAAAAGTTTCCGCATAGACCGCTCCGGAGAGATGAATGTGCAGGTCCGCGCCCTTGGGGAACTGGTCCAGAAACGCGCGCAGCGCCAGCGGCCCTTCGCGCACAGCGGCCTGGTAGGCGCGGGCAGCGCGGGCTTCCCCGGTCTGCGATTGAGCAGGCGCTTGGGCGTTGAGGGTAGCGGCGTTGAGTACTAAGCAGGCGAATAGGCAGACAAGTCGGCGCATAGTGCCTTTCAGTGTAGAACAGTCCCGTCTGGCTGGGCAGGGCTGGTCACGGCTGGGGCAATCGCAACCAAGCCCCGGCGACTGCTCTTGCGCTCTCCAACTTCTGGCGCAGGAACCTGCAAGTTGGTATACTGTCACAAGTTGTTGCAGCCAACTGTCTCTGGATTCGCCCACCTGCTCCGGCGATGCCGGCATCCGCGCAGGAAATTGCAACGCGTAGTTAGCCCTGAGGCCAGATAGCTCAGTGGTAGAGCGCGGCCCTGAAAAGGCCGGCGTCGGCGGTTCAATCCCGTCTCTGGCCACCACTTTAGACTCAAATACTTAGAACCAGATATCGACACGCCGGGATGGCGGAACTGGCAGACGCAGCGGACTCAAAATCCGCCGGCCCTCGCGGCCATGGGGGTTCGACCCCCCCTCCCGGCACCATCTAACTCATTTTTTATCAATAGCATATGAAGTTTCACATTTGACTGTCCTTGTAGTGGCCCAAAGAATGAAGACGCATGTTACACGCCAAGTGCACAAAGATCCTTGACCCAATCCCACTTCAGCAGAGGCCAGTCCGCCGGGCCGCCGCTCAGGTTGGTCAGAGTGATTGTGCCGCCCTAGATGACTGTTTTGACGTGACGGAAATGGAATGTATTACTATCATCCTTCCACCAAGAACTCCGAATTTTCAGATATATACAAGACATCTTATTGAGATTCGTAGTCTACAACCCTTTTCATAAAGAACGTGAAAAGGATGGGACACCCGCCCACCCATCCGACGTATCTCGTGGGAATGTCAGGGGAGCCGATCTGGGTATGCTCCAGGATTGAAGTGAGGAACCGTGCAATGAAAGCCTATCCTGAAAAATTGAAACTCCCATAGGGCCCGATTAGTTTTGATTGCTGGATCCAAAGATGTTAAAGTGTCACATATCCGATCCGGATCAATCTGCGATTCAGCCGTACCTGCTGCGAATATGATTTTCACATCCATTTCCCAATGATAGTTAAGCTTCCATGATGGCTCAAAGTCTTTTACTTTTTCGGATATGCACCATGACATCGGTAGCTCTGATATCTTTTCTAATAATTGATGCATCTCCTGCTTAGAGATGTACACAGTTCGTCCGAATACAGTGGCGGGAGCCGTGCCGAGCCGCACGTCACGATCATCAACTGCACGAAAAACAAGTGGTGCATGAAGATAGTTACTATCCTCTGGTTGATGAGAAAAGCGGACTGCGCCATTTCCGTTAACCCATTTCATTGGGAATTGATCTTTGCAGTCAGTCAAAGAAAGCGCCCTGTTTGTAGTAGCGAGACACAACATTATTACCCATAGCAAATGCACAACACGCACTACTCCCCACATCAAAATTCTCCTTTCTCATCTAGTAGCTGATATGCCACGATGGGTACTCACTTTGGACCGTCGTCATTGACTCCTTCCGTATTTGTGCGCTCGTAAGTCTCGGTGCCGATCCACTGACCTTTCCGCTCGCAGTTATCGACAATGGCCCAGCATTCGGTGGTTTTGATAAACGATGATCAAGATCGACTCTTCCTCGCGAGCGGCGAATTCCGCTTTGGAATTCCATGCTGATGGCAATCGGCGCACTTCATCCAGTGGATATTGTGCGGGCTGGATTCATTGGCAAAGGTCGTATCCATCTTCTCGACATCGATGCCGCAGTTGGACATTTTGGGATGGCAATTCTTGCAGCTGGCTCTCGTGTTTTCGTTGTGGCCAAGATGGCAGGCCAGGCAACTGATGCCTTCATGCACGCCCATCGGCGTGCGGTCGTCGCCCGATCCAACCTGCGGACCCCAGCGGTGCGCGGCCGCTTCGCTTCCAGCTTCCGGCTGGCGCGGCGCGTGGCATTGATAGCATAATGCCTGCCGCGGATCGGGGCTGCTCTTCACTTCACGTTCGCCATCCCATAGCTGAGGCATGTCGAGTTTCGCCGCAGAAAAGTGCATGCCTTCGCGCCGGTCGAAGATCGCCAGTGAATCCCGCACCGCCTCTCCCGCCGCCGAGATGCGCTTCTCCGGCTTGGTTTGCGGCTCGCCTTCACGGTGCAACTGATGGCAGGCTTGGCAAGGCATGGTTGGTTGATCGGCAAATTCAGCCTGTGTGATATGCCACGGACCAATGGTGTTTTGCGGCTGCACCAGGCTCTGAACCGAGCCATTGAAGTGCATGCCGTGGCAACGCAGGCAATCCTCCATCAACCGGCGTTTGGAGTTATGTACGGGATCAGCAAAGATCTGCTGATAAGTTGCGCTGTGCGGTCCCGTGTGCCACGTCGCATATTCATGCTGATGGCATTTCTGGCAACTGCTCGTCATGGCCAGGACGTCGACGTCGCGCAGTCGAATCGTCTCCGGCAGCCTGCCGCTCAGATGCACCCAAATATGGCGCAGCTTTGTCGCCAGGCCGGCATCGTGGCAGTCTTCGCATCCCATGGTCCTGTGCACCGAGTTGTGCGCCACGTGGACCACAACCGCCATCTCATGGCAACTGGCGCAGCCCGCGCCGCGCTGTGTGGTGTAATACCACGAAGCGCCATAGACACCGCTCACTGCTATCAACGCTGCGGCGCCGACTGCAATCGCGATCTTCTTCCACGCTCTTATCATGACCGCAGTCCCGTTCCCTTCCAATTGCGCACCAGCGCATCCGAGGCATAATAGGCGATGGCCATGATGGTGAGTACCGGATTGAATCCACCATTGGTCACATGCACGCTGGAATCGATGACAAAGAGATTATCCACGTCATGCACCTGGCAAAAGCGGTTGACCACGGAGGCGCGAGGATCGTTGCCCATGCGGCAGGTGCCTGCCTGATGCTGACCGGCGGAGACCATCTCCGGCCTAGAGCTCATCAGCGAGGTGTGAATCGCCCCTGCTTCCTTTAGCCAGGCTTCTGCTCTGCGAGCCTGTCTCTCACCGATCTCGAAGGTATGGGGATGCACGTTGCCTTCGAAGCGCGCCACGGGAAGCCCCCATTTATCTTTCACGCCAGGATCGACCGTAACCCGCGCACCAGCGGTGGGAATCTGCTGTGTCGGCCCCATGATGATGATCGATTGCTTGTGCCAGTGCCGCATGGCCTGTTTGTGGCCCAGTCCCCAGCGCGGGGTCCCCGGCGGCATCCTATCCACCATATGAATAGGCAAACGGATGAACTCGTTGGCCAACATGCCTCCGCCGCGGAGTCCTGGTGTTCCGTGGTTGTAGTCGGAGATGGCGATGGTGGCGCCCGGCCCCACGTCGTCATAGGTCTCGAAGTCGAAGTAACCCACGGCGCCGGTGTAATGATGCCCCTGCAGATTACGGCCTACCTGGTCATAGCGGTTCCCCAGGCCGTTGGGAAAGAGGCGGCTCCGGGAATTGAGCAGCAGGCGCGCCGACTCGACGGCGCAACCGGAGACCACAACCAGGTCCGCGAGTTGCTCCTGCAATCGGTTCTTTTCATCGAAATAGGCCACGCCCCGCGCACGGCCGCTCTCGTCAGAGAGAATCTCCTTCACCATACATTCGGTGCGAAGTTCGCAATTGCCGGTATTGAGGGCCACCGGGATTACCGTATTTTGCGAGCCGTTCTTGGCGTCCACCTCGCAGGCAAATCCTACGCACCAGCGGCAGCGCATGCAAGGGCCGCGGCCGTTATAAGGAACGCTGTTGCGGGCCATAGGGATATGAAATGGATGCAGGCCCAACCGCTTTGCCGCAGGCTCCAGAATTCTGAACTCCCTGCCGGGCGGCAAAGGTGGCATCGGCAGATCGCACTTGCGCGGACCATGGAATGGTGTTCCCGAGTAGTCGCCCGAGACGCCAATCTCCCATTCCGCCTTTTCGTAGAAGGGCTCCAGGTCGTCGTAGGTGATGGGCCAGTCTTCCAGCGAACTTCCCGGCGGCGCGCCGTAGGTCGAGCGCATGCGGAAGTCCTGCGGCAAATAGCGCCACGCCTGCGCGCCGTAACTGAGCGTTCCCCCACCCACGCAAGCGGCGTTGTTTTGATAAGCGCCTTCGTTAGCCAGCGCTGTATGCGGCTGTCCACTTGTATCGACCCAAACGCGCGGATTGCCTTCTTCCTCGGGTCCGAACGCGTTGCCCAGGACGGTGGTGCGTTGGTTGCGCAGATCGTCCTTGCGGCAGTCGGCGGCGGTGTACCACTTGCCTCTCTCTATCAGGACTACGCTCAGCCCTGCACAAGCGAGTTCCTTGGCCACAATGCCACCAGCCGCTCCCGCTCCAACAACTACTGCATTCACACGCTTCATTTGCGGCCGCCCTTCCTCAGGTCATACTGGGCCCGGCCCAGAAGCGGCGGTTCAGCCAATCCCAGCATCCGCCAACTTACGGCATCCCGATTGCCGCCATGACGAGGAGAGCCATAGTAGCCTTCGAAGGTGTGCCGGCGCACCATTTCGAAGAACTTAACCTGTTCCTTCTCCATCTGAAGGACGGCTTGTAACTGGGGCTCCGCTTTTAATGCTTCCAGAAGTTGCCCAAAACGCTTGCGGCTCAATTCCTGCGCTTTCTTGAGTCCTTCACGGTAGGCGTCGCGCTGGGGACGATAGAAGCGCGCCAGTTGGCGGTCGATATAGTTCACCACCCCCGCCTGCGTAGCGCTGGGAAAGTCGTCGGCGGGAATGATCTGGTCGCAGATCGCCGCAAGCGTCCGCGCCTCATCGGGAGTGAAGAATTCCCATTGCGCGTCCCAGGCGCGCTTGCAACCCGTGGCCAGGACTGCGCCACCCATTGCGCCAGCCGCTACAAACTGCCGCCGCGTTATACTGCCGCTTTTGCTTTCCGACGACATGAAAAACCCACCATACAACCCGACCCTTCACCCACGCAATGACCCTTATTACTTTTCAAATCAGATGATCTTCGCAGAAGCCCAGGACCACGCTTTCGCTTAGTCAGTTGGGGCGCACTGGCGCACTCTCCCTCGGGGAATATAGGTTCGTACCCAAAAAGCAAAAATGAAAATTCCGGCTGATTCTGCTCTGGAAACACGATGGGCGGATCAGGATTCGGTCGCGCGCGCAACCCAATCCAGCGGCTTGTGCCGGCCAAGCGTCAGGTGCATCCGTACCGGCTTGCCTTTCAGCAGGTGTATGTCGCAGGAGATCGCGTCCGGCTCCAACGTCTTCGCCAACACTCCGGGGGGCGCCGTAATTCTTTCGATTCCGTGCCGGACAATCAGCGTGATCTCCTGGTCCTTGAGCGAAGTGATGGCGACGTCGGCGGTTCTTGCCGACATATCCCATGCCAGCGTGTCAACCTTGGCGAAGGTCCGCGCCAGCATTCCATGGATGGATCCCTTTTCCAGCGAATCGGGAACGGCAGGCAGGATTTCGATGACGCCAGGTCGCGAATAGATGAGCATCTCCATCATGATTGTCGGAATTCCGCCCTGTGCATCGGGCATGGGCCAGGCGTAGGGGTCGTGAGAACACCGCAGCGTCGTGGCGACGTAGCCCTGCTCAATCAGTTGCCGCAGTTCGGTGTCGACCATGTAGCAGTCTTTGAGCCGCGCCCCAACCAGGGCTCGATGGCAACGGCCGTGAGCGGCCAGCCTCTCCGGTACGCGCCTACGGTCGGCCATCATCGCGGCCAGGGCCAGTTTCGGCGTGCGATCCGGATCGATTTCGTCGCCCGGCCAAACTCCATACAGATGCGAGATATGGCGATGGCTGTAACGTTCTTGCAGCGTGGGCCAGGCCCATTCCTTCAATGTTCCGTCCGGTTCCAACAAGTACGGCGGCAGCTTGTCGATCATGGCCTTCCATTTTGGCACGCTGTCGGCGTCGGTGCCGATGAGTTCGCAGGCCTCGATCAGGTTGGCCAGCACCTCCCGGCAAACCGTGATGTCCATGGTGGCATTAATCGCAATCATGGCCCCTGGGCCGGTGTTCGCGGGATTGTTCTCCGGCGAGAAGGATGGAGCGAAGATGTAATTTCCGTCTTTATCTGTGACCGTCAGGAAATCCTCGTAAAACAGCGCCAGCTCTTTCAATGCCGGCACAATGCGCTCGCGGAGGAACTTCAAATCCCCGGTAACGAGATAGTGATCCCAGAACGGACGGACGCACCATCCTCCAGCGGAAAGCCAATAGGGATGAGGCCAGATCTCTCCGGTCGATTCGGCCCAGGAGTAATGGAACGAGACACCGACATTTTGTTGCGGGCATAGGGAATAATGCGTGCCGCGCATCCCGAAGATATTCGTTGCGTTCACCCGGAAGTCCGGAGCCAGGCTCTCCATCCAATTGAAATAGGCATCCATGCCTTCGCGCAGATCACCCTGTACCATGGGAGCAATTTGCAGGTTGATATTGGCATTCGTCTCGGCAGCCATCGTGGGATACTTGCCGCTGGTGTACAGGAACCAATAGCGCCCCATCTGGAAGATCTTTTCCAGGAGTGCTGGCGAGTAGTCCTGCCGCGACCGCTGATCGGCCAGCAGTTCTTCGGAAGACAATCCATATTGAGAGGCGCCGCCGAAGTCCACTGTGACCCGGTTCATCGCCTCTGACTGGACTTTACGGTGTCGCTCCAGGATTGCGTGGTAGTCAGCGCTCAACTGCTCGACGGACTGCCGCAGCGCTTCGACCTTGTCTTCGCTATAGTCAGCGAACCATTCGATGCGAGTGAGAAGCATCACGGACGTCGCGTTCTCGACGACCAGAGTGTCGCCATCCATGCGAGCCGAGCCGCCGTTGCGCACCACACGCACCACCCCTGCATAGCCACTGTTATCCACGGAAGGATCCAACCGGCACTTGTAAATGAGCCGCTCTTCGTCGAAGTCCGTGTGAACTTCGCTCTCCCCAATATTCCCCCCGAACAATCCTCCCGGACGTCTTCCCCTGGAGTATTTCTGCACGTTGAAACGTGCATTCACCTGCTGCCCATGCGGAGCAGTCAGCAATTGGACCACAACATCGTCGGGCCGGGAGGTGAAGGCCTGACGAAACCAGTCGCCGCACTCATCGCTCCAATACGACTTGACCTCACTGCTCTCGAAATCGACGGTGCGCAGATAATCTTTCACCGACGCGGTCTTGGGAAGATCGAGACGCATCAGGAATGCCGGAACTGTGGGGTGCGGCCCTGTGTTCTGCTTGATGGGGCCCTTGTTCATTTCCTTGAAGGCGAGTTCAATCGCTTCCTGGTATTTTCCGTCCAATACCATTTGCCGCACCTGCGGAAATACCTCCGCGGCTTTGGGCGCTTCAAATGGCCTCTTCCACGGCACGAGAAGGCTTTCGTGGTGAAAAAGAATCTGTTCCGAGTACGGATCGCACGTCACCTCGATATACATGTGTCCATTGCCGGAGGTGAGCCCCTCGCTGACCGTCGTGCCGGGAATCGTGCTGCAGAAGCCTTGCCGCGGCACGATCCCAAGCCGCAGCCGATCCGAAAGCGGCATCGGCGAGACCTTCACTTCGGGCGACAGGCGCGATGCCGCAAACACCGGCGGCTTTGGCGGGAACTTGCCTTTCGCCGTACCGCCAGGATGGGCAACTGAAGAGCCGCGTCCGGAAACGGTCCCTGCCTTTGCCGATGGCGGATTGGAAATCTGAGTTGAGCTTTGCTGGCCGCCTTCCCCCGCCGTGGACGCCTGGAGCAACTTATCAGAACCGGCTAAACCAACAACAGCCGCGGTGCTCTTCACCAGAAAATCTCGCCGTTTCAATCTGCACCTCCTTCTGTGCCATCAACTCCTTCAGACGCTTGTGTCACCTTCAATGCACGCAGGAAATCCTGACAGTCGGCATTTCCTGCGTGCTTCACAACACTATTCAGGCAATGCGATTGGGGTTTCGATATGGAAGTGCCCGCTCACGCCCGGCGCTCCAGTATCAGGCTGGCCGCCGCCGACGCTGATGGTGTAATCCCCTGCGGCAATTATCGGATTGCCTTCCTCGGTGACCATGCCCAGATCGCGGTCTTTCAACTCGAAGTGGATCTTCTGGCTCGCACCGGCTTCGAGATGAATGCGCTGGAATCCGCGCAGAGCGATGAGGGGCGCACCCTTGACATCAGGGAACTTGAGATAGACCTCGACGACCTCATCTCCTGCGACTTTGCCGGTGTTGGTCACCGTGACGTCGGCGCTGACAGGTTGTCCCGCACTCACAGCCTGCGTGGGGACACTGAGGTCGCTGTATTTGAACGTCGTGTAGCTGAGCCCATAGCCAAACGGGTAGAGAGGTTTTCCTTTGAAGTACCGATAGGTCCTTCCCGCCATCCCGTAATCCTCAAAGTTGGGCACTTGGTTCACGCCCGTATAGAACGTAACCGGCAGCCGTCCCGCCGGATTGTTCTTGCCGCTCAGCGTCTCAGCTATAGCCGCTCCGCCTTCCTCGCCGGGATACCATGCTTCCAGAACTGCGTTGGCGTGCTCGTTGATCCAGTTGACGGCCAGCGCGCTGCCATTGATCAGGACAACGGCCAGTGGCTTGCCGGTAGCCGCCACAGCTTTGACCAGTGCTTCTTCCGGCTCGGGAAGATCGATGCTGGTGCGGTCTCCGCCCTGAAATCCAGGCACGGTCACCGGCATCTGTTCCCCTTCGAGTGCGCTGGTGATGCCCACAACAGCGACTACCACGTCGGCGTCCTTTGCCGCGGCAATCGCCTCCGGCGAAATCGTATCCCTCACCTTCGTCCAGATCAATTGCGCCTGCGCCTTGCCGTTGTTGATGCTGTAGTTGATGTTGAGCGCGGCTTTCTGCCCCTTCTCCAGGTGGACACGGCCAACGCTTGCGTCGACTCCCTCGCTTCTGAACAGCATGGCCACCTGCTTGTCGTCAATCGACAGTCTTCCGAAGCCCCGGCCACGGATGCCGACGAGATAGTCGCCGGATTCCTGGACCGTCAGGAATCCCGTCCAGTGCACGCTGAGGGCTTTCTTCCCGGCGACTTCCGGCGGCAGATTGTCGCTTTCGACGAGGTTAACGTTCGGCTCGGTGCGGCTGACAATCGGCGGCGGGCCTGCTGCTTCGCTGGGCGGCCGTCTCTGCCACTCGCCGTAATCCGCCTTGAGGCCGGGCTTTCCATCCGGGGTAGTCAAGAGATGATCCGGCACGGGATCTCCATCGCTGCGCAGGAACTGGGTTCCCGGAACGTAGGTAATTGTCGCCTTCGGAAACTCCGCGTTCAGGCCATCGAGCACGGAGACAATATGCGTCGGCTGGCCGGCATAGTTGCCGAGCAGCGGCCGTTCCTGGTCGGCGAGCGGGCCTACAACGGCGATCTTCTTGATCCTTGGCTGAAGCGGAAGCAGGCCATCGTTCTTGAGCAGGACCATAGCCTCATTCGCGAGTTTGCGAGCCAGAGCGCGGTGTTTCGCGCTGTCCAGTTCCTTCTCGTCGATCTTGGTGTACGGAACCATCTCCGGCGGATCAAACATGCCGAGCTTCATGCGCGCGGTGAAGAGGCGAATCAGCGCCGCGTCCAGCATGCTTTCCGGCAGGTAGCCTTGCTGCACCGCATCGATATAGGCCTTTTCGGAAGGTTCGCCAGACCTTGAAAAGGAATCGACGCACTCGTTATCCATACCCCGGATTACGGAGATGGCCACGCCTTGTGCCTGCGTTGGACGGTAGCGATGATTGGCGGCAACGTCCCGGACCGCGTCGCAATCGGAAACCACATACCCATGGAAGCCCCATTTCCCGCGCAATTGGTCCTGCAGCAGGAATTGGCTGGCGCATGCCGGCTCGCCATTGATGGCGTTATAAGCGCACATGACTGAACCGGCCTTGCCTTCCACGACGGCGGCGCGGAATCCGGGCTCGTAGGTGTCCACCTCGTCGTGCTTGCTCACGTCCACATCCGCAAAGTGCCGCGTCGGCTCTGGCCCGCTGTGCACGGCGTAGTGCTTGGGTGTTGCAATCGTCAGGTAGTACTTCGGGTCGTCGCCCTGCATTCCGGTCACGTAGGCGACGCCCATGCGGCCGGTGAGGAAGGGATCTTCGCCGTAGGTCTCCTGTCCGCGGCCCCAGCGCGGGTCGCGGAAGATGTTCAGATTCGGAGACCAGAAATCCAGGCCTCCCATGATGCCCGTGTGTCCCTCGCGTACGTTTTGCACATGCTTGATGCGTCCCTCAATGCCAATCTGGATCGCCATGGCATGAATTCCCGGCGCATCGAAGGTCGCTGCCAGGCCGATCGGCTCAGGGTACTCGGTTACGCCCTGGTTGATCACTCCGTGCAGCGCCTCACTCCACCATTGGTATGCGGGAACATTGAGCCGCGGAACTGCCGCGGAGCTGTTCTGCATCTGCGTTGCCTTTTCCGCAAGGGTCATGCGATGCACCAGGTCGGCAGCCCGCTGCTCGGGTGGCAGATTCGGATTCATGTAGGGGAGTTTCGCCGTATCCTGGGCAACTGCGGATTGCAGAATTGGGCCAAAGAAGAGCATTCCTGTACAGGCAACGATGCCTGCAGCGATTCGTGTCACGCGGTTATTCATATTGTTTCTCCTTCACACGGCTTCAATTTGACAGCGATTGGTCAAGGGTTCTATTGTGCTGCACGAGAACACGTTCACTCAACGAGGAGTATTGGCGCATCTTTAAGAGAATATGCCAGAGTCGCCCTCCTCGTCACGTTCGGCTGTGTGTAACGGCTTTATTAACCAAAAGAGGAGATGGAATCTTTATGACGCAATCTGGAAATCATCATCTCATCAATCGTCGTGAGGCTTTGCTTTTTGGCGTAACGGCAGGTATGAGCGCCGCTCTGGGACCGGCCGCTCATGCCATGGACAACACCAAAACCGCCGCCCATCAGCAAGAGCCCGGCAACTGCGCCACGCCAAAAACCGCAGTGGCGAACACGCAGTATGGCAAGGTGCGCGGCTTCGTTGATGGAGGCGTATTCACGTTCAAGGGTATTCCATACGGTCAGGACACTGGTGGTGAGAATCGCTGGCTGCCGGCAAAGCCTCCGAAACCATGGAACGACGAGTACCCCGCACTGATCTATGGCCCCAACTGTCCCCAGCATCTGCATGACTTCACGGGTATCGAGCAATCCTTCCTGCAGGATTGGGACGACGGTTACATGAGCGAAGACATGCTCAAGCTGAACATATGGACGCCCTCGCTCACCGGCAAACGCGCGGTGATGGTTTACTTCCATGGCGGCGGCTTCGTCTTCGGTTCGTCCTATGAGCTGCCCTCGCATGAAGGCGCGCAGATGGCGCGGCATCACGACGTGGTGCAGGTTTCGGTCAATCACCGCCTCAACATCCTCGGCTTCTTCGACCTCTCCGAGATTGGCGGCCCCGCCTACGCTGATTCGGTCAACGTCGGCATGATCGATCTGGTGGCATCTCTGCGCTGGGTCCACGACAATATCGCAAATTTTGGCGGTGATCCGGACCGCGTGATGATCTACGGCCAATCCGGCGGCGGCTCCAAGGTCACCACGCTGATGGGTATGCCCTCGGCCGCGGGACTCTTCCATCGCGCCTCAGTGCAGTCGGGCGGCGGAGGCAATCCTCCCAGCGCGGAGCAGTCCAGGGCGCTGGCCAAACAGGTGATGATTGAGCTCGGCCTTCAGCCCAACGATCTCGCCAGCCTGCAAAAGATGGATTGGGCCAAGTTGAATGCGGCCGGCAACGCTGCCGTTACCAAGATCAACCCACCGTTAAAGCCGGGGATGGGTCCTTTCTCCGCTCCAGGCATGCCACCGCGTGCTGGCTTCGGTCCCACCGTCGATGGCCGCATTATCACCGTGCGCTCCTTCAATGAAGCCGCCCCGGAGATTTCGAAGAACATTCCCATGCTGATGGGCTCGGTCAGCGAAGAGGGCAACCACATGCTCTCCCGTCCCACCGAAGCCGAGTGGATGGCCTCGCTCACCCGCCTATACGGCGAAGCCAAGGCAGCCGCCATCGCCGCCGCGCTGAAGAAGGCCCATCCGCAGAAGAGCATCCGCACGCTCTCCTATATGTGCGGCGGCTCCATGCTGAACAGCATCACCATCCGCAACAACGTGGTGCGCATGGCCAATTTGAAGTGCGCCCAGAAGGCGGCGCCAGTCTACACCTACTACTTCACCTGGCAGTCGCCCATGTTGGAAGACGCGGGCGCATGGCATACCGCCGAACTCGCCTTCTGCTTCGATAACACGAAGCGGTGCGAGCAAGGCACGGGCAACACACCCGAGGCGCAGGCACTGGCCAAGAAGATGGCCACGGCGTGGGCCAACTTCGCTCGCACAGGCAACCCCAGCCAGCCCGGCCTAACCTGGGAGCCAACCACGCCGGAGCGCTGCCAGACGATGGTATGGGACAATGTATGCCGCATGGTCGATGATCCTGAGGGCGAAGTCCGCAAAATACTGCTGAGCTGAGAACATCCTGCCGGCAATCGCAACCGCGGTAACTGTAATATCCGGTCCATTCCGCCATTCGCCGGTTGACACGGCGAAGACAAGCCTCCTACGATTTCAGTGTTTTCCAGTTTCAAAGAAAGAGGCGCCATTCCCAAGTGGCGCGGTGGGATACAAAACGGATGCGACCATTACTTCGAAGTGAGTCCATTGCGTGGCCCGGTTTTCGACCCCTCCGGGCTGCGCTCAAGGGAACTCCGGCTTGCGCAACCATGCTGCTCATGCTGACGTTGGCCGCCGTCGCCGGCGCTCAGAGCCAAGCCAGCAGGTTTGTGATTGAGCGAAATGACAAAACAATCGTGCTTGAGCCTTATGCGGACAACATCGTTCGCATCACGTTGAGCACTGCGAAGCCAAACGCGCTCGGTGCGCCCGGATATGGAATTGTGGGTACTCCCTCCATGACCGGATGGACCCAGGAGCGTGATCCTGACGGCTATGACGTCTTCCGCTCCGGCAGATTGATTATCCGCGTTGCTCCCGAAAACCTGCCGCCACCCCACGCTTTTCCGCTGGATGCGTTGAATCAGTCGCTGAGGGATCACTACTTTGGCGGCGGCGACAACGGGAACGGGCCATACAACGACATCATTTCCGTAGCCACTTCCTCCGGCAAACCGTTGCTGAAAATGTGGCGCTGGTCGATGGTCCCCAACCCCGCCGGTGCATCGCCTGCGAATGCCGGCGACGGCGGTAAGGAAGGCCCGGGCTACCGCGTTTCCGCCACCTTTGACTCGCCGCAAAGCGAGCATTATTACGGCCTAGGCCAGCAGCAGCAAGGGTTTTTAGACCTGCGCGATCATCGCATTCAATGCTGGCACGATTACGGCGGAATTGGAGGAGAGAACGTCTGCGTTCCTTTCATGGTGTCGAGCCACGGCTACGGTTTTATCTGGGACAACCCGTCCAAAACGACCATTGATCTCGGCTTCAATCAGCAGAATGTCTGGTCGTCTGAGGTCGGTGACCGCGTCTCCTTCTTTGTGATTGCCTGCGATAAGAGCGACGAAATCTACGCGGGCTATCGCCAGCTTACCGGGGTGACGCACCTGCTGCCCAAAGCCACTTACGGCTACATTCAGAGCAAGGCCATCTATCCCACCGAGGAGCAGGCGCTGAATACCGCCAAAGGATATCGCGACCGCAAGTTGCCGCTGGATGTGCTGGTCGTGGACTTCCTGAACATGACGCGCCAGGGCGAGATGGATCTGGACCCGGCCCGTTGGCCCGATCCCGCCGCCATGAATCAGCAGCTTCACTCCATGGGAGTGACAACCCTTCTCAGCGTGTGGCCGCACTACTCCAAGGGCACCCAATTCTATGACATGCTGTTGAGCAAAGGCTGGCTGGTGCACACCCCCGATGGAAAGCCGGACCCGGGTTGGACGAAGGATGTCATCGGCCCCAACCTCGACACAACCAACCCCGAGGCTGCCAGGTGGTTCTGGGAGGAGATTCGCGACCGTTATGTGAAGCCCTATGGTTTTGATTACCTCTGGCTGGATGAAACCGAGCCGGATATCGATCCCGCGAACGACGTCTTCTGGGTCGGTTCAGGCCCCCGCTACTACAACACGTATCCCTTGTTTCACACTGCCTCCGTGTATGAGGGTTTCCGGCGCGATTTTGGCGACAGCCGGAGAGTCATGATTTTGGCACGGGCGGCGTACCTGGGAGCACAGCGAAACGGAACGGTTTTCTGGTCCAGTGACATTTTCTCGACGTGGGACATGCTGAAGCGTTCCATTCCGGCCGGGTTGAACTTTACCGCCAGCGGCATGCCTTATTGGGACACGGATATCGCCGGTTTCTTCTCGCCGCAAATCTACGCCAATTACCACCCGGCCCATAAGCCTTTAATCGATGCCTCAGACGCGCGGGACAACGTGGGTAACTATGACGACTATCCCGAGTTATTCGTACGCTGGTTCCAATGGGGAGCTTTCCAGCCCGTCATGCGTGCGCACGGCGAGAGGATGCACAACGAAGTATGGTCGTACGGCAAGCAGGCGGAAGCCATCCTGGAAAAGTATCTGCGGCTGCGATATCAGTTGATTCCGTACATCTACTCGCAGGCCTACCGCACTTACCAGACGGGCGCTCCGTTTATGCGCGCGCTTTTCATGGACTATCCCGATGATCCGAATGTCGCCGACATTCGCGACGAATACATGTTCGGGCCCGCTTTTCTGGTAGCTCCTGTCACGGAGCAGGGGGCAACGAGCCGCAAGGTTTACCTCCCCGCGGGCTGCGATTGGTATAACTACTGGACCAATGTACGAATCAAAGGCGGCCAGACCATTACCGCGGACGCGCCCATCGACACTATTCCGCTCTTCGTGCGAGCGGGGTCGATTGTGCCGCTGGGAGCGCCGGTTCTAAGCACGCAGCAGCCGCAGGCAATTGCAGCCGTGCGTGTCTACCCGGGAGCGGACGCGGACTTCACGCTCTATTCCGATGACGGGACAACGTATTCCTATGAGAAGGGTGCGAGTTCAACTACCACGCTGCACTGGGATGACGCCAAGCATCAGTTCACCCATGCCGGCGCCGCGGCCTGGTCTGAGCCCGATTCCAGGATCGTAGACATCGTGCATCCGTAAAAGAGGCGATCAGCTGGCTGCATCTGAAGAGATGCCGGCATTCGGAACCGGCACTTACTGGCGCGGATCGACTTTGCGTAACTCTGGACCTTGCGTCAAGTCGGCAAAAGGGCCGGCCAGGCGGTCGCCGGCGATGGTGTGACCGTAGAAGTCGGAATCGATTCCCTTATATTTGGCGAGCGGCTTGATCTCTCCCTTCACAGTCATGATGAGTTCGAGCTTGTCGGGATCGAGTGCTGCGGCGATGTCCGCCATGGCGCCGTTCTGGTCCCAGTTGTGCTCTTCTCGCCACGATTTCAGGTTGTGCCATTCCGGCGGCTCGGGCGTCTTTACGCGCAGGAAGGGCTGCGCGAAGAACATGCCCCCGGCGGGGTTGGCGTAGACATTGCCATCGGCGTCGTTGCGCGCATTGGTGAACTCGATGGCGGAGCGGCCCATCTTATAGAACACATTGTCATGAACCATGAGATTGTGGACATCGTTGGTGTGTCCGAAGATGGGACGAGGTGCGCCGAGGCCGGAAACCGTATCGACGCCAACCTCGTCGCAATCGAGAAAGAGATTGTAGGCGATGATGACGTTGTTGGTGTCGCGGATGAGGATGCCGCCGGTGAGGTGGGAAAAGATGTTGTTGTCTATCTGGTTCAGGGCTTCGCTGCCCTCGATGTGAATGGCGTGCGGATTCACGTTGCCGGGGATATCGGCGAAGACGTTGCCTGTAATGCGCACGTTGGCGTTGCCGATGTCGAGCCAGATGCCATTGGCGTGGCGGATATGGCGGATGACGTTGTTGCGGAACAGGAGATTGCGCGCGACGTGCATCTTGGTGCCGCCGGACTCGGACATCATAGCCGCATCCTGCCAACCGATCCATTCGAAGAGGTTCTTTTCAACCAGCGCGAACTGCGGGCCGCCGGTGCCGCCAAGTCCTTCAATTCCGCAGTAGCGAAATGTGTTGCCGCGAATGATGTCATAGCCCACAGGCTGCGGAGGCTGCGAGGCGGCCCAGTCCTCGTTGCCGATATCCAGGCCAACGCTGTTGGCCCACTCAAAGGTATTGTCTTCAAAAATGAAGTGATTGCCGCGATTTGTTGAAACCAGCCCGCGCTGCGGAACCGGAAAACCATTGCCCGCGTGCATGAACGTAATGCCCTTTACGCGTATATAGGACTGGTAGCGCTTCGCCGGCGAGAAGACCTGCTCCGCCGTGGTGATCTCGATGATGTGAGTAGCGGGGTCGTCGTCATTGGCTAGGCGGATGTGCAGGGTCAAGCCGTTAGGCTCAATCCAGACCTTGCCGGCATAGGGTTGGAACTCCTGAAAAAGCGGGGACCAGTGAATCTCGCTGAAGAAGTTGACAGAGCGCGGCGAAGGGCCGGCAAGATCGCTGGCGGTTTCGACGGGCTCAAGCGGGTGGCCATCGACAAAGACAATTCCGCGGCGGCGGAAGTAGTTCGCCATGTTGTCCTTGGCGTAGTTGATCCAGTAGCGGTTGCCGATGACGTTATCGACTTCGAAGGGGTTGTAGCCGTCGTGGAAGAACGCGGGATCGAGATGCAGTTCCCAGGCCTTGACGGGCTTGCGCGTGGCAGGATCGAAGCCGAAGTTCCAGCCCTCGCTGGGATGCCAGTCTTTGACCACGGCCGAGCCTTTGACGACGACCTTCGCCCCGGGCGCGGCCTCGTAGCTGATCATCGCATCCGGTCCGTCGCCGCCGCGTGCGGGACGAATAACCTCGCGATAGACGCCTTCGGCGATGACGACGCGCTCGCCCGGCTGGAGCACCTGCGCCGCGTGATTGATAGTCCGGAAGGGATGCTCTTTTGTGCCGGGGCCGTTGTCATCCGCGTTCTTGGCCTGAATGTCGACGTAATAGGTCTTCGTGAAGTGCAGTGGCTTTTCCCACATAGGGAATTGCGTGCCGTCGGGCATTGTGGAGTTGTCGGCAAAGGCAGCGGTGGCTGCAAGGAAAAAGGTCAGAATACAGAGCGCACGTTTCATATGGGTCTCTCCCGGTGAGCGAGGCGTGTGTGAAATGAGCACGCGTTCGGAAAACATGGGCCGCGCTCATAGTAAATTGGTTTGCTTCAAGTGTCGAGAGCTTGACTCCCCGTCGCCTGATGTCAGTATGGTCTCTGATTTTCCGTCATGCCGGGCCAACTGTCGGTCCGGAAGGGAGCGGCAGGCAAGCCGGCGCCGTTGAACAAGGTCGCTGCCGGGTTGGACTGCCAGGCATAGCGAACCTCTTTGGGCTTCGGCACCGAGGGAGAGGAAACGATAATTGTCTTGCCCTTGATTCGTGCGTCGGCCCAGTACCACTTACGGTCCTCTCCGGCGATGATAAACTCTTCCAGCTTGGTTCCCTTCACCACCAGGCCGCCATCGGCGTGCGCAAAGTGCAGCCGGATCTCGCCACGGCGCCGGTCGACCGATTTCAGAGTCGGCCCCGAATAAACAACCTTCTCGCCGTAGTAGTTAGCCAACGCGCACAGGGCGAGCCGCTCGCCCACCTGCAATTTGTCCTGCGAATGAATGTTGTCTGCGTCGCCCGTGTCGATGGTGACAGCCAGGCAAGAGTGGGGAACGCTGGCAGCCGCAACCGCCTGCGACTCCCGCGTTTCGGCCCATTCGTCGCCGTCGACCGGAGTCGGGCTGCGATGCTTGAAGGCCGGCAGGCTGACGATGTAGAAGGGGAAATCGCCCTGGGCGAAGAGCTTGCGCCAGTCGGCGATCATGGCGGGGAGAATCCTGCGGTATTGGTAGCCGCGCGGCGAGTTCTGCTCGCCCTGATACCAGAGGGCGCCGGCGATGGAGAGCGGCGCGACGGGCTTGAGCATTCCTTCGTACAACACCGTCGGCATGATGGGCCAGTTCTCGTAGGCAATGGGCAGCGGATGTGGCGGGCGGGCATCCACGCTGAGCTGGCCTTTCCACTTTCCGGCCAGTGGAATGATCGACTTGTCTCCCAGCATGAGATGTATCTCTTCAGGTTTGCCCAGGAATCCGCCTTCAGGCTTGGTCTTCAGCACGCGAATTGCCACAACATTTCGTCCGGGTTTCAGCACGCCCTCAGGAAGGAAATAAACGCGCGGATTCTCCACCCATGAGCTGGCGCCGGCGAAGGTGCCGTTCACATACGCAGTGTCCATGCGTTCAATCGAGCCAAGAAACAGCAGAGCTCGCCCTGCCGGAAGCGGGTCCGGCAGCACAATCTCTTTCCTGAACCAGGCCACGGCGGCTGTCTCGGGCACGCCTAGCTCGGCAAATCCTCCGGGAATGTTGACAGATTTCCAGCTTGAATCGTCCAGATCGGGAGAGGCCCATTTGCCTTTGAGACCTATGTCGTACTCGTCATACCAGTGCATCACGAAGTTGCCATATTCGGGCGCGCCCTCAGCCGCCAGCCGCTGCAACTCCGCCAGCGGAACGTCGAAATCGTGAAGAGGGCTAAGCGCCGCGGCACTCGTCCACGACTCCGCGGGCGTTCCGCCCATCGCATCGACGACCAGGCCAATCGGCACGTGGAGCTCACTCTGGACCTTGCGCGCAAAGAAATACCCAACAGCCGAGATCCAGTCCGCCGTCTGGGGTGTGACCTCACTCCACTTGCCCTCGATCAGATCCGTGTGCCGGTAAGCAGGATGTCCCGCAACGGTGAAGAAGCGAATCTGCGGGTAGTAAGCCGCCTTTACTTCGTCTGCGCCATTGCGCGCAAACCGGAGCGGCAAGCCCATGTTCGATTGGCCGCCGCAGAGCCAGACGTCGCCCACCAGCACGTTATGCAGTTCAACTTTCTCGCGGCCTGTAATCCTGATGGTGTACGGGCCGCCTGCGGGAGGAGGCTGAATCGTCACCTGCCAGCGGCGATCTGGGCCAGCTACGCCGGATGCTGTCGCGTCTCCAATCTCAACCTTGACCTTGTCGCCGGGTTCAGACCAGCCCCATATGATATTGGCCTTGCCGCGTTGCAAGACCATGTTGTCTGCGAAGATCGGGCTGACGAAAGAAAGTGGCTTGGCGGCCTGAGCCGCGGCTGGAGACGCAACTGAAGGTGTTGGCTGAGCTGGCGCTATGCCCGCGGTCGTAACGAGCAAAAGAAATGCTGCAATCCAGGCGAGTTTCAATCTGGAGATCATGTGTTCAAGCCTCTTTCCGAAAGACGCGGTTACAGTATAAAAGACGAGGGCTTGGAGTAACTCCTCCAAGCCCACATCCTTACTACGTTATCTTAATCTTACCGGAAGAGCCTCGGCGCAAAATCCTTCAGATCGCGACGCCATGTCTGCCACTCGTGCGCGGTGCCCGGAGATTCATAGAAGACGTGCTTGATTTTTGCATCGTCCAGCGAGGTGTGCAGTTTTACGATGCCGGCATGCATCATGGCAGGCTCCTCGGTCCCTACGCCAATCCACAGCAAGTGCACCCGCTTGGCGAAGGCATCCGGATCGGCCATCGCTCCGTTGAAGGCTGTCTTCAGATCGAACTTCTGATCGCCACGCATCATCTGCATCCCGCCCGCTCCGCTGAAACCGCCAATGTAGGAGAAGAGCTCGAGGTGATCAAAGGTGACCTGGAAGGTTTGCATGCCACCCATTGACAAACCGGCCATGGCGCGATGATCGCGGTCCGCCAGCGTACGGAAGTGCAAATCGATGTAGGGGATCAGAACCTGCGTCAGATCATCTTCAAACGCCTGTGACATCTCCTGCATCGCCTTCATCATCTCGGGCGAACCGAAGGGTTTCCCGGTCAGATCGGGTTCGATGTAACCGGCGCGCCTGGCATAGCCGTAGGCCATCACGACGATCATGGGCTTTGCGCTCTTGCTTGCGATCAGATTGTCGAGGATGAAGTTGGCATGGGCCTGCCTGATCCAGCCGGTCTCGTCTTCGCCGCCGCCGTGCTGAAGATAGAGCACAGGATAGCGCTGGCTGCGCTGCGTATCGTACTCCGGCGGCGTATAGACCAAGGCATGGCGCCAGCTTCCGGTCACTGATGAGAAGTACCAGACCTCACGGACGGCGCCGTGTGGAACATCCTGTGGCAGATAGTAGGTCGCCCCCGACTCCGGAATCTCTATGCCACTCGCATCTTTGCCGCCGCCGAAGTAGGAGTGGCTACCGGGATCACTGAATTCCGCGCCGTCGATTAACAGGGTGTAGTAATGAAAGCCCGGCACCATCGGCGCGGAGGTCGCGGTCCAGAATCCATCGGGCTGTTTCACCATCTCCAGCTTTGGCTGGCTCCAGAAGTTCACCACGATCTTGGTGGCATTAGGCGCTTTCACCCGGAATTCGGCTCGGCCGCTCGAGTCGACACGGGGATACGCCGCTCCCCACACATTCGTGGATGCGGGCTCGAACCCGCCGGGGTTCTGTGCACAGCAGTAGCTCGACAGCAAGAGTATTGCGATTCCAATTCTTTTCATTAGATCCTCTCCAATACAAATCCTATCCCTAGAAGGCCCACAGCCGGGGAGATGGCCCGCAGACCGGCTCCCAAGAGACTGAATACACGTCCAGGTAATCGTTAACCTTGATCGCGCAATTCCTTCCGTCTCAACCGCGATTTCTCCGGCAAGCGAAATGATACTCGATTGAGATTCTCGAAGGATAGTAGTATTTTTCTACCGGGTATTCGGCGGCGCCTCAAATAGGATTGCGGTGCGGGCGAAGATTCATCGACAAATCCCATCCGAATTGAGCATGGATTTTGACTTGCTCACCGCCGCAGCCGTTCTGTATAGTCCTTGTCTCAGAGAACGTTTTCGCGAATCGTCCGGCTGGTCCTGCCGCTGTTTGCCATCAGGAGTCACGGGGATCCCTTGCATTCGATACGCGGCATTCTCCCTGGGAGTCATCATGAATATTGGCGGTGTTCGATTCGTCCTTCGCATCTCTTTCATTTTGATGGTTTTTACCGTTCCGCTTATGGCCGCGGACACTGCTCATTTGTCCATCGACGTATCCAAGGCCGGCGCCAAGATCGACCGCAACATCTTCGGCCAGTTCGCTGAGAATCTTGGGCACGGTCTTTACGAGGGCATCTGGGTTGGCCCGGATTCCACAATTCCGAATACGCGCGGAATCCGCAATGACGTTGTGACAGCCCTTCGTGCGTTGAAAGTCCCCAATGTCCGCTGGCCCGGCGGCTGTTTTGCCGACCAATACCACTGGCGTAAAGGAATCGGCCCTGCAGGGCAGCGGCCGGCAACGCTTAACTCCGCATGGGGCGGCGTGATCGACACCAACAGCTTCGGCACCGATGAATACATGGATTTCATCCAGCAGATCGGCAGCCAGGCCTACGTCTCGGTCAACGTCGGAAGCGGGACCCCGCAGGAAGCGGCCGACTGGCTGGAATACATGACCGCCGCGCAGCCGACGGCGCTCCAGAAAGAGCGTGCCGCCAACGGTCATCCCGACGCTTACAAGGTCGGCTTCATGGGCATCGGCAACGAGAGCTGGTCCTGCGGCGGCGACATGACGGCGGACTACTATCTGAGCCAGCTCAAGATCTACAGCAACTTCGTCAGGAACGACAATCCTGCCCAGAATGGCCCGAACCACATGCTCAAAATCGCCGTCGGACCGGGCTTTCCCGAGACCGAGTGGACCGAGACCATCATGAAGGGATGGCAGAGTCACGACTGGAGCTGGGATTTCGACGGCCTTTCATTGCATTGGTATACGGTGCCTAACGGATGGCCGCCCTCGACACCTTCGACAGGTTTCGGGGTTGAGGATTACAGCAAGACGCTGAAGTCCACGCTGTTCATGGATGAGTTCCTGCGCAAGCAGGAGGCTGTCATGAACAAGTATGACCCGCAGAAGAAGGTCGCGCTGGTGGTGGACGAGTGGGGCGCATGGCATGCGGCGCTGCCCGGCACGAATCCGAGCTTTCTGGTTCAGCAGAACAGTCTGAGAGACGCGATTCTGGCATCTCTGAACCTGAACATCTTCGCGCGGCATGCAGACCGCGTGCGCATGGCGAATATCGCCCAGATGATCAACGTGCTGCAATCGATGATCCTGACGGACAAGGAGAAGATGGTCCTTACTCCCACCTACTACGTCTACAGGATGTATGTGCCGTTCCAGGATGCGACGTTTGTCCCAGTCGATTTCGATCCCGGCACGGTTCATCGTGACGGTATTACCCTGCCGCGAGTGGATGCTCTCGCCGCCAGGGACGCATCGGGCAATCTCTGGCTCGAAATTACCAACCTTGATCCCGAAAAATCGGTTGAGATCGATGCGGAGATAACCGGCATGACAGTCAAATCGGCTAACGGAGAGACGCTGACTGCGCCTGCCGTCGACAGTGTGAACACGTTCGCAGCATCCAACACCGTTGTGCCGAAGCCTGTTTCCGCGAGTGTGAAAGGCGGCAGGCTGGCGTTGACGGTTGAACCGAAGTCGGTGACGGTCATCTCGCTGGAGCCATAACAGAGATCGCGCATAGCCGCCCTCAACTCCAGGAACCAGGCTAAGAACGAGTAATAGGATCGATTGCAATACACCCAAAACCCCAGTCCTGCGCTTCCATCCATGCAGGTGACTGGGTTCTGTTACGGAGCTGGCTATCATGCAATCTGCAATTAGATCATCCGCGTTGAAGTGCTCGGCGCTGCTGCTGGCTGCGCTTTTTCTCTCGCTCGTGTCTGCGGCGCAGACGCGTATTGTGAATGTCACAATCGATGCGTCGAAGACCGGCGCGCCGATCTCGAAGTATGTCTACGGGCAGTTTCTGGAGCACGGCGGCGATATTGTGAACACTGGCGTATGGGCCGAATTGCTGGTGGATCGCAAGTTCTTCTATCCGGTCGCGGCAAGCGCGCCCAATCCGCCGCAGTTGATGGGTAATGCGGCGGGGAATCCCAGGTTCCGGCGTCCCATTACGCGGTGGTGGGCGCCGATCGGCGGAGACGGCGTGGTCACGATGGACACCAGGAATCCCTACACCGGCGATCACACTCCACTGATAAAGCTCGACGCCAAAGTGCCGCATGGAATCGGTGAGTCGGGAGTTGTGGTGCGGAACGGTAAAGCGTATACCGGCCGCATCGTCCTGGCGGGCACACCCGGGACAGTGGTCAAGGTCGCGTTGATCTGGGGGAAGGAGCCAGGCGACCGCCAGACTGTAACAGTCCACATTCTGGGAACCTCTTACACAAAGATACCGCTCAAGTTCGAAGCCAGGGCCGACACCGACGATGCGCGCATTGAAATCACCGCAACCGGCACGGGTTCGTTTCACGTCGGCACGGTCTCGTTGATGCCTGCCGACAACGTTGAGGGCTTTCGCAAGGAGATCGTTGCCGCGCTCAAGCAACTGCGCTTCGGTGTCCTCCGCTTCCCCGGCGGCAACTTTGTCTCCGCCTACGAGTGGCGCTATGGCGTAGGCGACATCGATAAGCGCCCGCCGATCTTCGATCCGGTCTGGCACGCCGTGCAGCCCAACGACGTAGGCACCGACGAGTTCCTCACGCTCTGCCGGTTGCTCGGTGTCGATCCCTACATCACGGTGAACGCCGGCTTTGGCGATGCATGGTCAGCCCGCGAGCTCGTCGAGTACACCAACGGCGCCGTAACCACGCCGATGGGCAAGTGGCGCGCTGCTAATGGGCACGCGAAGCCGTACAACGTGAAGTTGTGGGGCGTCGGCAACGAGCCCTGGGGCGACTACCAGATGGGCGCAATATCTCCCGAGCAGTTCGCTCTCAAACACAATCTCTTCGCCAAGGCCATGAAGCAGGTTGACCCATCGATCAAACTCATCGCCGGCGGAGCCATGCCCGACGTGATGGAGGGCGCCGATCAGTCCAAGCGCATCGGCGGCAAGTACGTACCCGACTACCTGACGCCGGCCGACTGGAGCGGCTATTTGCTGGCGCACGACCTGGACAACATCGACATGCTCAGCGAGCACTACTATGCGTCCGGCACGGAGCACACGGACATGAAGCTCGGCAAAAAGGTGCCGATCAACCCGCCGCTTTCACTGATCGAGTGGATGCGCGCCCCTGCCGTTCAGGTCCGCGCCAAATACGAGCACTACCAGAAATACCTGGAACTGATCCCGAGCCTGCGGACTAAGCCGGTGCCGATCGCCATCGACGAATGGGCGTACTTCGGCGGCGGTTTCGGTTCCTACAAGACCACGCCGGCCTACGCGTGGGCCTTCCATGAGATGTTCCGCCACTCGGATATCTTCCAAATGGGTTGTTTCACCTTTGCGACGGCGATGATGAGCTCGAACCGCACCGAAGCAATTCTCAATCCCACCGGAATGCTCTTCAAGATGTACCGCGATCACTTCGGCACGATTCCGGTTGAGGTCACAGGCGACTCCCCGCAGCCAAAGCCCGTCTTCCCGGTAGGAGGCGACCAGCCCGCGGTCAATCCGGGCAGCGACACCTATCCGCTGGATGTAAGCGCCGCGCTCAGCGAGGACCGCAAGACGCTCACCATCGCCGTGCTGAATCCATCGGATGGCAAACAGAGTATGAAGCTCGCAATCAATGGAGTGAAGCTGGCAAACAAGGGAACGCTCTGGCAGATGGCGCCCTCTAAAGTGGATGCAGTTGTCGTGGTCGGCAAAAAGCCGGAGGTGGCAGTGGAGGAACACGCGCTCGCCGCGCTGCCCGAAACGATTGATGCGCCTCCCTTCAGCGTCAGCATCTATTCGTATCCGCTGCAGTAGCTTTTCCGCTGGGCATGAAGCACCCGATATCGTCGCGTGCGGCATACTAATAGCTGACTTGGTGTAAACCGCCCGTGAGTCGGCCCAGGTGCTTCCGGGTAAGAAGTATGAAAGGGCTTCGACAATGAAAAAGATTTTGTTTGCAATCGCCATCGTGGCAGTGCCGTTGATGAGTGCGGCCGCAACCACCACTGCAAAGGTTGAGCAGGGTGTCTTGCAGGGCACAAAGGAAGCTGACCTCACCGTCTACCGGGACATTCCGTTCGCAGCTCCGCCCGTCGGCGATCTGCGCTGGCGCGCTCCGCAACCAGCGGCCAAGTGGGATGGAGTGCGTCCGGCGGACAAGTTCGCGCCGCAATGCGTACAGGGCAGCTTCGGCGCCGGCCCGGCTCCCGCAATGAGCGAGGATTGCCTCTATCTGAATGTCTGGACGCCGGCGAAGTCTGCTTCCGCGAAGCTTCCGGTTCTGGTCTGGATCTATGGCGGAGGCTTTGCCGGCGGCTCCACTTCGGTTCCGACATACAGCGGCGAGGTTCTGGCGAAGAAGGGCGTGGTGGTGGTCAGTATTGCGTACCGCGTGGGCACCCTCGGCTTTCTGGCGCATCCGGAGCTGAGCGCCGAGTCGCCCAATCACGTTTCCGGCAACTACGGTCTGCTCGACATGATCGCCGCCTTGAGTTGGATCAAGAAGAACATCGCGGCCTTCGGCGGCGATCCCAACAAGGTCACCATCTTCGGCGAGTCGGCAGGCGGCATTGCGGTTAGCCAGTTATGCGCTTCGCCCTTGGCCAAAGGCCTCTTCTCCGGCGCGGTCTCCGAGAGCGGCGGCTCCTTTGGACCCCCTCGGTCCTCTGGCGCGCCCGGAGAGAATATGCGGCCTTTGGCTATCGCTGAAAAGGATGGCCTGGCCTTCCAGGTCAATGCTGGAGCAAACTCGCTCGCCGAGCTTCGCAAGCTGCCGGCGGAGAAGATTGTGGCTGCCACGCGCGGCTTGGCGTGGCCGAATATCGACGGCTGGGTGATCCCGTCCGATCAGTACTCGCTCTACGACGCAGGCAAGTTCAACGATGTGCCCGTTTTAATCGGATACAACTCGGATGAAGGCGCGAGCTTTTCCCGTGATCGCACGCCGAAAGACTACATCGACGCTACACGCAAACGCTACGACGCCTTTGCCGACAGCCTGCTCAAGGCCTATCCAACCGGCGACAAGTCCGTGCCCAAGACCGCTCGCGATCTTAGCCGCGATGCGGCTTTCGGCTGGCACACCTGGATCTGGGCGCGGTTGCAATCAAAGCTGGGCAAGTCAAAAGTCTTTTACTACTACTTCGATCAGCATCCGGACTATCCGGCTGATTCGCCACAGGCCGGGCATGGCTCGCCGCACGGCATGGAAGTTGAGTATGTTTTCGGACACGTTACGGGCGGCCCCTCGGGGAAGCCGAGCGCAACCGATCTGGCGATCTCCGACGCCATGGTGACCTACTGGACCAACTTTGCCAAGTACGGCGATCCGAACAGCAAGAATATGCCCACATGGCCGGCCTTCAGCGACGCGCATCCCGAACTGATGTACTTTGGCGGAACGCCGCACACCGGGCCCGTCCCCAATGAGGAGGGACTAAAGGCGCTGGATGCCTACTTTGCCTGGCGCCGCTCGCCGGAGGGCGTGCGCGCCTCGTCGGTTGAGGACGCCAAGCCCGCTTCTACCAATGTGATGGGCGCACAGTATCCGCGCGTTCTTCCTGACCATAGCGTGGCTTTCCAGATCAAGGCGCCCACAGCTCAGTCGGTGGATGTGGACATTACCGGAAAGAAGTTCCCTATGACGCGCGGCAGCGAAGGCGTGTGGAGCGTGACCACGCCCCCTCTGGTTGAGGGCTTTCACTACTACGCGTTCGACGCCGATGGGGTCCGCATGAA
Source organism: Occallatibacter sp. (assembly GCA_050012015.1). Lineage (GTDB taxonomy): Bacteria > Acidobacteriota > Terriglobia > Terriglobales > Acidobacteriaceae > Telmatobacter. The sequence continues at coordinate 233,835 of JBEKHZ010000002.1, forward strand.
CGATCCGGGCAGCCATACGTACTTCGGCATGGGAATGGACGCGAGCGGAATCGATGTGCCCGAGGACGGCGTCAGCTACTACCTGGCGAAGGATGTGCCCCATGGCGATGTCCGCATCCGCATCTATCACTCCAGGATCACCGGCCAGTGGCGGCGTTGCTTCGTCTACACGCCGCCGGATTACGACAGCAACCCGAGCGCGCGTTATCCGGTGCTATACCTGCAGCATGGCATGGGTGAAGACGAAACCGGATGGATCTTTCAGGGACACGCCAACCTGATTCTGGACAACCTGATCGCAGAGCACAAGGCCGTGCCCATGATGATTGTGATGGACAACGGATACGCATCCGTGCCCGCCGGACCCTTCGGGCCGCCCGCTGCGGGGCGCTCCGGAGATATCGGCGCCTTCGAGGATGTGATGATAAAGGAAGTCATTCCCATGATCGACTCGACCTTCCGCACCATTCCCGACCGCGATCACCGGGCGATGACCGGTCTCTCCATGGGAGCCAATCAGGCATTGCACCTGGCGACGGGCCATCTTGACACCTTCGCCTACATGGCCGGATTCAGCGGCACGATGAATGGTTTAAGCGGTGATGCGCTGGATCCTGCGACGGCGTTCAATGGGAGATTTAAGGAAGTAGCGGCCTTCAACGCGAAAGTGAAGCTGCTCTGGCTCGGCATGGGTACCGAGGAGCCCGATTTCTTCCACAAATCAATTGGCGCTTTTCGGACGATGCTGGACAAGGCGGGAATCAAATACGTCTATTTCTCTTCTCCCGGCACCGCTCACGAATGGCTTACATGGCGAAGAGATTTGAATGACTTCGCTCCCAGGCTTTTCCGGGATGACCACAACTGAGCCGGCGCTGGCAATGCCGGCAATCTGCCCGCGTGAAAGCAACGAATAATCAAGTGAGGACAACGATGAAAACTACGAGAATATGTTGTGCGGTGATGCTGGGGATGGCCGTTGCAGCCGGGTCAATGCTCATGGCGCAGGTGCAGACGCTTGTTCCGCCGGTGGTTCCCGGCGCAAAACCGGTTACGGTGGAGCACATCAAGATTCATGGCACAGCCCTGGAAGGCAACCTGGAAGGCGACGCTGTTGATCGCGACGTGATTGTCTTCTTGCCACCCAGCTACGCAAAAGACAAGCATCGCCGCTACCCCGTCGTGTATGCGCTGCACGGCTTCTTTATTGGCGCCGAGCAGTGGACCCATGAGATCCATGTGCCTCAGACCATCGAAGGCGCATTCGCCCAGGGCGCGCAGGAGATGATCGTGGTGCTGCCCGACTCGAAGACCATCTACAACGGTTCGATGTATTCGAGCTCGGTGACGACGGGTGATTTCGAAAAATTCATCGCCCACGACGTGGTTGCGTATATCGACGTGCATTACCGGACGATTCCGAATCGCGCGAGCCGCGGTCTGGTGGGCCACTCGATGGGCGGCTACGGCGCTTCCCGCATCGGCATGAAGCATCCGGATGTTTTTGGCGCGCTCTACATCATGAGCCCCTGCTGCCTGTCGCCGATGACCGGCGGCGGGCCCGGCCCAGCGGACAAGATGAAAGAGATGGCGATTGAAAACGAAAAGAAGATCGCTGGATTGAAGTCGCCCTCCGATGCGGCAGCCGCGCTGCCGGGCTTCGGCATTGCGCAGCTTGCTACGGCTGCCGCCTGGGCGCCCAACCCGAAGAACCCTCCGCTTTATCTCGATCTACCTACAAAGGAAGGGCTTCCGGTGCCGGAGATACAGGCTAAATTCACAGCCAATGCGCCCCTGGTCTTCGTCGATCAATACATCGGCAACCTGAAGCAGTATCGCGCTATCGCCTTGGAGGCGGGCGATCAGGACATGACCAAGATCGATGCGGGCAAGCTGCACGTCATTCTCGATAGCTACGGCATCGCCAACAGCTTCGATATCTATCCCGGCACGCACACCAGCGCCGTAGCTGACCGCTTCCAGAATCATGTGCTTCCGTTCTTCAGCAAGAATCTCTGCTTTCAGGCAAGCTGTCCGTAGATTGTTCGAGCAGGAGTATCGCCATGATTGACCGTTCGCGCCGCAACTTCCTTAAGACATCTGCCTGTGTTGCCGGACTCTGTTTAGCCGGTCCCTCGGCAGTCGCTGAGACTTTGTCTGCCTATGAGCCCGAGCATCCTTCCGGCAGGCTCGTGCCCTTCCCGCTCGACTCGGTCCGTCTCGCCCCTGGCATTTTCCAGGAGCAGGAGGAGATCAACGCGCGCTACCTCGACTCGCTCACGGTCGACAGGCTCCTGCATTCTTTTCGCATCACGGCGGGCATTCCCTCCAGCGCCATACCCTATAATGGCTGGGAAGACCCCACCTGCGAGTTGCGCGGCCACTTCGCCGGCGGCCACTTTCTCTCTGCCGTCGCGCTTGCCTTCGCTGCCTCGGGAAACACGGCCCTCAAGAGCCGCGGTGATGAGCTTGTCTCCGGTCTCGACGCCTGCCAAAAAAAGATCGGAACCCGTTACTTGAGCGCCTATCCCACGGAACTCTTTGAACACCTGGCGCAGGGCAAGCCGGTCTGGGCGCCCTTCTACACCTACCACAAGATTATGGCCGGACTGCTCGATATGTATCTCCTCGCCGGCAACGCCGACGCTCTGCGAATCGCCGAAGGCATGGGCCAATGGGCGCATGAGTATTTCTGGGGCATCAGCGCCGATCAGCGCCTGCGGATGCTGCGCACCGAGTACGGCGGCATGAACGAGGTCCTCGCAAACCTCGCCGCCGCCACGAAGAAGGAGCGCTACCTCGACGCCGCCCGTCTCTTCGAGCAGCCCGGTTTTCTTGATCCGCTCGCCGGGCGCCGCGACGAATTGCAGGGCTTGCACGCAAACACGCATGTGCCCAAGATCATCGGCGCGGCCCGCATGTATGAGGTTACCGGCGACCGGCGCTATCGCGACATTGCCGAGTACTTTCTCGAAGAAGTTCTCGCCGCGCGCAACTACGTCATCGGCAATACCAGTCTCGATGAACACTGGAAGACGCCCCCCAGTCAACTCAACGGCACATTGGCCTGGACCAACGCCGAGTGCTGCGTGGCCTACAACCTGATGAAGCTCCAACGCCACGTCTTCAGCTGGACTGCCGATGCGCGCTGGATGGACGCCTACGAGCGCGCTCTCTTCAACTGCAGGCTCGGCACGCAGAACGCGCAGGGGCTCAAGCAGTACTTCTTCCCGCTCGCCGCGGGCTACTGGCGCGCCTACAACTCGCCCGAAGAATCGTTCTGGTGCTGCACGGGAACTGGCGTAGAGGAATTCGCCAAATTTGCGGACACGATTTATTTCCACCGCGGCAGCGAAATCTATGTCAATCAGTTCATTGCATCCACGCTCGACTGGAAGGATGAAGGTCTCGTCCTCGAGCAGGTCACGCAATTCCCGCGCGAGCAGGGCACGACACTCAAAATCAAATCCTCACGGCCGGCGCCTCGCACCATCCACGTGCGCATTCCCTGCTGGACGACCGAAGAAGCGCAAGTGAAGATCAACGGCCTCCCGCTGCAGGCAATGGCAGATCCGGGATCGTATCTCGCCATTCGAAAAATTTGGCAGGAGGGCGACACCATCAGCATCAACCTCCCGATGGAATTGCGGCAGGAGCCGCTGCCCGGCGATGACTCCGTCACTGCCGCGCTGTACGGGCCGCTGGTGCTCGCCGCCGATCTCGGCCCGGGCCCGGCCGACGAAGCCAACAGGGTGATCCACAGCGGCGAGACGGTTCCCAAGAATCTGCCTGCTGCATCCCCCTTGCCTAAAGTCGCGGCCACCCCTGATGCAAACCCGAAGCAATGGATTCAGGTTGAATCCCCGTCGGAGTTGCGCTTCACCGCCGCCGGAGAAAACGCGAAATACCAGCTTATGCCTATGTATCAGATCGATGATCAGCGCTACTCTGTCTACTGGCAGATGCAAAGCCCGAAGAAACAAAGCTGACTTGCGGCAGAACCGCCAACCAGATAAGCGTGCGCCGGAGTAAGCGATCGTATAGAATTCGTACGTGGCGGCAATCCGCCCCCTCCCGGCGCCATTTATCGGCTTATTTGTATGTCGTCAATCTGACTTTTCATCTGACCCCCGCCTCTTGTTAAACTTCATCAATGCAGTTTCGCGCTCTCATGACAAGGCTCTCTAGGGCCATCAGATCCTTTCGTGGCATGTTCCAGCACTCCGTCGGCTCCTGGACCCGCGAGATGCCCAGGTCTAAACGCGTCATCACCTGGGTCGGGTACTTGCTCCAGGGATACGCGATTTGGTGCATTATCTCGCGATCCCTGGTGTGGCCTCTCATATGGCCGCATGGAATTCTTCTCTATGTTTTTGTATGGATTTTTTACGTCATCGGCTGGTGGCTGATGAACGCGATGCTGACTTCGGAGTTTGTCCGCAAGACCCAGCTTGAAGCCGACCAAATTGCCGCGCGGCAGATTCAGCAGACCCTGCAACCCGAAAAACTAGATGCGTTACCGGGTTACGAGCTGGAGACGTTCTACAAGCCCTTTCGCGAGGTTGGCGGCGACTACTTTGACGTTATCGAGCTCGCGGACAGGCAAACGCTTTTCGCGGTGGCGGATGTTTCCGGAAAGGGAATGCCGGCGGCGCTACTGGCGGCGAACATACAGGCGCTGGTTAGAAGCATCGCGAATCTTGAAGCTGATACTCAGGCGATGGCTCGGCAGATTAATAGGCACCTGTGTCGCTATACTCCCAGCGATCGTTTTGCGACAGCAGTATTCATCGTGCTGAACCGCGAGACGGGAGAGTTGACCTGCGTGAACGCCGGCCACAACGCCCCAATTGTATTCGGCTCCGGCGCTACGAGAGTGCTGGAAGCTACCGGCCTGCCTCTTGGACTCTTTCCTGAGGCGGAATATGAAGCTCGTAAAGCTATTCTTTCTCCCGGCAGCGCCCTCCTGGTTTTCACGGATGGATTTACCGATTCAATCTCCGGGGAGAACCCCGAAAAACGTGTGCTTGACGCCCTGGCTGACACTTCCGGGAAAACAATGCAACTTTTGAAATTGCTGGTAGACACGCATTTCAATGAGGACGATGTCACCATCCTGCTCGTGAAACGCGATGCCGATACAGATTCCCACAGCAAGCCCGGATGATACAGCCTGTCGCACTCGCCCCGCATCACTATGATGAGAAGAGCGCCTGCTTCCCATGCCCGCCAGCGAAAATCCAACCCGCGCCCTTCCCTCGCTGCACGAGTTCTTCTCTCCCGGCGGCATTCTGGCGCGCTCTTCGCTGCCTTATGAGTACCGCACCGGCCAACTGCAGATGGCCCGGGCCGTCGAGCAGGCTCTCGAAGAGCGCCGCCATCTGATCGTCGAGGCTGGCACCGGAACCGGCAAAACCCTCGCCTATCTGCTGCCCGCCCTGCGCACCGGCCAGCGCATCATCGTCTCCACCGGCACCAAGGCCCTGCAGGACCAGCTCTACTTTCGTGATGTTCCCTTCCTTGAAACGCTGGTCGGCGAGCTGCGCGTCTGCTACATGAAGGGCCGCGCCAATTACCTCTGCCGCCACAAGCTGGTCACGCTGCGCAACCAGCCCATCCTCTCTGGCCTGGAGGAGATCGACCAGTACCGCCAGATCTCCGAGTGGGAGAAGATCACCGAAACCGGCGACCGCGCCGAGCTCTCCGGAATGCCAGAGTCCAGCGCCCTCTGGCAAAAGCTCGACGCCCGCACCGAGGCCTGCCTCGGGTCATCCTGTCCCGACTACCACCGCTGCTTCATCACTGAGATGCGCCGCAAGGCCCTTGAGTCGGACATCATCATCATCAACCACCACCTCTTCTTCGCCGACCTCTCCGTCAGGCGCGAAGCCGCCGGCGCGCCCGACGCCGGCATCCTCCCCGAGGCCGCGGCCGTGGTCTTCGATGAGGCTCACGAGCTGGAGGAGGTCGCCTCGAATTACTTCGGCCTTTCGGTCAGCAACATCCGCTTTGAAGAGCTGGCTCGCGACACCGACGCCATGCTGCGCGGCAGGCAAGGCGCTGAAAACCTGCCCGCCCTCACCCAGCAGCTCCGCGACCGCGCGCGATTGTTTTTTGCCGGCCTGCCCATGAACGGCGATGGACGCCAGCCCTTCACGGAGCGCGAGCAGTTCCTGGTAGCCTCCGGCGACCTTTACCTGGCTGTGCGCACCACGCTTCAGCGGATGGAAGCGGAGATAGATGCTATGACAGGCGTCGACGAGGCGCCCGGACTAGGGAAGCGCGTCGCGCGCCTCCGCTCGGAATTCGAATTCCTGCTCGAATCGAACGCCTCCAACATGGTCTTTTGGATGGAGCGGCGCATCTATGGCGGAGGAACAGACAGGCCTTCATCCGAGGGGCGCAAACCCGCCTTTCACTCGCAGTCGCGCACCACCTACCTGCAGGCCACGCCCATCGATGTCTCCAAGCTTCTCCACGAGCTGGTCTTCGAGCAAATCCCCACCGTGGTGCTCACCTCGGCCACGCTCACCGTGCAGGGCGGCTTCGAGCACATTCGCAAACGCCTGGGCTTCAACGAAGCGCGTGAGCTGGTTGTGCCGTCTCACTTCCGCTACGGCGAGCAGGCTCTCCTCTATCTCCCTCCGGAGATGCCCGACCCCCGCGACCCGGAATTTCCCGAGGCTGCCGCCCGTTGTATCCAGCGCGTGCTTGAAATCTCTCGTGGCCGCGCCTTCTGCCTCTTCACCAGTTACGCCCAGATGCACGTCGTCTACGAGCGCCTTTTGCCGGTGCTCGATTTCCCCATCCTGCTGCACGGCACAGCTCCGCGCAAAGCTTTGCTGGAACAGTTCCGCTCGACTCCCAACGCCGTCCTCTTCGGCACGTCGAGTTTTTGGCAGGGTGTGGACGTGCAGGGAGAAGCATTGAGCTGCGTCATCATTGACCGCCTGCCCTTCGCCGTCCCCAGCGACCCGGTTATCCAGGCGCGCATGCGCGCAATAGAAGACGCCGGCGGCCGTCCCTTCACCGACTACCAGGTCCCCTCCGCCGTCCTCACTCTCAAGCAGGGCTTCGGCCGCCTCATCCGCTCGCTCGAAGACCGCGGCGTCCTGGTCCTCCTCGATCCCCGCGTTACTCGCCAACGCTACGGCCAGACCTTCCTCTCGAGCCTTCCGCCCTATCGCATGACGGCATCGATTACGGATGTTGAAGCGTTTTTTGAAAACGAAGAGCCGACCTAATGCTGTATACTAAAGACACCTAATTAGGTGCTCTAACGGAGGCGAACTTGCTCAATATTGCTAAAGACATTCAATCGTTGACCACCTTCCGCCGCTCTTCCGGCGACTTTATGAAGCAGCTCAGAAAGAGCAAGCGCCCCATGGTGCTCACCGTGAACGGGAAGGCCGCGGCAGTCGTGCAGGACGCCGAGGCTTATCAGCGCCTGCTCGATATCGCCGCGCAAGCCGATGCCATGGAAGGCATCCGTCAGGGCTTGGAAGACGCAAGAAATGGAAGGGTCCGGCCAATCAGGGAGTTCTTCGCCGAGTTTGAAGCCAGGCATGACATATCTCATTGACATCACGGATCGTGCGGAGCGCGACCTTGACAGTGTGTTTGAGGTAATTCACGCCGGCGATTCTGAAGCGGCACTGAAGTGGTACAAGGGACTCTATGAAGCTATATTGACTCTTGAAAGACTGCCTCATCGCTGTCCATCGACACGCGAGAACCGCCAATTTAGGCATTTGCTCTACGGCAACAAGCCTCACGTCTATCGTGTGATCTACCGAATCCTGGAAAAGCAGAAACAGGTTGAAGTACTCCACGTCCGCCACGGCGCCAGACGGGAATTCTCTGCACCTGAACTTGGATGAATAATGCCGCTGTCTGCACATCCCGCGTAAAATCGCAGCAGACCCGGCTCATTTAGCCGCTCCGCAAATCATGTCCCGCGCCTTCTACATCCTGGCCGCCACGCTGCTCCTCTTCGCGCTGCTCTCGGCGGCAATCTCGTTTGTGCCTTCAAGCTTTCAACACAGTATCCCGGCCAACGCCTTGCTCTTGCGAACGGGATCGCTCTTTCTGTTGCTCGCGGGTCTCGCCGCGGCGCTCATCGGCGTCCTCAGCCACCTCTTCGAACAGGTGGACCGGCGCAGCGAAGAGGCCCGGCGGACTGCCAGTCGCAATCTCCGCACCGAAAAGCACTAAAATAGACTCTGGGGCGCTTCCCCGCGCAGAATCGAGCAGACGCAAATGTTTGAAGTCACCGTGGAGGCCGGTTTCTCCTCCGGACACTACCTCCGCAACTACAAAGGCAAGTGCGAGAACCCGCACGGCCACAACTACAAGGTCCGCGTCACCCTGGCCGGGACGGAGCTGGACCCCGCCGGCCTTCTGCTGGACTTCAAGCTGCTCAAGCAGTTGTTGCGCCCAATCATCGACCGCATCGACCACCAGATGCTCAACGACCTCGAGCCCTTCACCGTGCTCAACCCCTCGGCCGAAAACCTGGCCAAGTACTTTTACGACCAGACCAACGAACAGCTCTCCGCCCTCTCCCAGGGCCGCGTTCGCGTGAAGCACGTGACCATCTGGGAGACGGACACCTGCACAGCTACTTACTACGAGTAGGAGTTCATCAGCGGCTTTCCCGCATTCGCTAATTCATCTGGCTGGACTTCGACTTGAGATATTTGTCGAAGGGAATCTCAAAATAAAACAGTTCGTTGCCGTCAGCGTCGCGCAACTTGCGCAGGTGCAGCTTGGCGCCTTCCAGCGGATGATCAAGCCCGGAGACGTCGTAAAACAGGAATCCCGCGCGCGTAGTATGCGGCTCGACCTTCAGGGCGTTGTACTCGAAGGTGTCGAAATCCTTTTCGATCTCCTCGATGCTGGCCTTGGGCTTGAGCTTGATATTGGGCAGCGGGTTGGGCATCGGAATCCTGCCGCCCTCGCGCTCCTTCCGCGTCATTAGCCGCTCCACGTCCTCCGGTTCAGCGGTCTGAATCTGGTCGCCGGCCGCGGTAATGAAGAGAATCCGCGCCTCGCGCAGGCTGATTGGCCGGTCGCCGTTGTTGGTAACGATGAGCCGGATGGGCATCACGCCATGGCTCAGATAATCAACCCGGAAAATAGCCTCTTTTTCATGCGTGTCATAAGGCTCGGCGGCGATAGCCACTTTCTCGTCTTCGTGCACTTCGACCGCCGCAAACGATGTGGCCGGCTGCACAGGAGGCGGAGTGTGGTCGCTGCCCACGGCCGGCATCGCCAGCCATAGCAGCATCGGCAAAATAACTCGCAATGCTCTCATCGTCCTCGACTCTAACATTAGGCAGCCGCCTGTATCATGTGAGAATTGAGCCGGGAATGGATTATCCCGAACCGATGATTCTGTTTTTCTACAATCTGGCCGTGCTTGGGTTCCTGCTCGTGGGTGCGCCCTGGTGGCTCTTCCGCATGGCTACCACGCAAAAGTACCATCAGGGGCTACTGGAACGCCTGGGATTCATCCCCTCCCGGCTCCGCAATCAGCTTGCCGAATTGGGCCGTGAACGCCCCCTCCTTTGGGTCCATGCCGTCTCCGTCGGCGAGGTTTTAGCCGTCAGCCGCCTGGTCAAAACCCTCGACGCCGCATTACCCGAATACTTTATTGTCATCTCCACCACTACCCGCACCGGCCAGGCGCTGGCTCGCGAACGCTTCGGCGCCAATCGCGTCTTCTATTGTCCGCTCGACCTGCCATGGGCGGTTCGCTCCTGGCTCAATGCCCTCAGGCCGCGCCTCTTCATCCTGGCGGAGACCGAGTTCTGGCCCAACATGCTTAGCGGCTTTTTTCGCCGAAATATCCCTGTCGCCGTCGTCAACGCCCGCATCTCCGACCGCTCCTGGCCGCGCTACTGGCGTCTGCGCAGGCTGTGGCGGCCTTTCCTCAGCCGGCTCAGCCGGGTGCTGGCCCAGAGCCAGACCGACGCCGACCGCCTCAAAGCCATCGGTTGTTTGCCGGAGCGCGTAACGGTCGCCGGCAATCTAAAATTCGACGTGCGCGCCGCTGTCGAAACCGACGCTACCCGCCTGCTAAAGAAGCTGTCGCCCGGCCTGCGCCTCATCGTGGCTGGCAGCACGCTTGAAGGCGAGGAGGCAGCTCTCCTCGAAGCCTGGCCGCATCTGCTCCTGGCCGATCCGCACCTGGCGATGGTCCTCGCCCCCCGCCATCCGGAGCGCTTCGCCACGGTGGCCGCGCTGTTGCAAAAATCCGGGGTTGCTTGGGTCAAGCGCTCCGATTGGCTCACCCTTCCCGAAAGCTCTCTCAAGCCGTTGAATCCAGGCCAGATCGTCCTGCTCGACACCATCGGCGAACTTGCTTCGGTCTACTCGCTCGCCTCTGTGGCCTTCGTCGGCGGCAGCCTGGTTCCTGCCGGGGGACACAACCCTCTGGAGCCGGCTCACTTCGGCGTTCCCCTCGTGATGGGCCCCCACTTTGCCAACTTCCGTGCCATCACCGAGGATTTGCTGGCCCATCAGGCCATCCATATCGTGGCTAAAGAAGAATTAGCCGCGGCTATGATCGCCTTACTCCGGGACCCCCAAGCCGCCAAGGCCATGGGAGGCCGGGCCAGGCAGGTCTTCGAGCAGCAAGCAGGAGCAACCGGCCGCTGCATGGTAGCTTTGCGAAGCTTGCTCCTTCAGGGAGGTCATGCCGAATGAGACGCCTTTGGCTGGCTCCGTTGATTCCGCTCTACCGGCTCGCGCTCGCCCTGCGCGAACTCCGTCTCCGCTCCGGGCTTGAGCAGGTCCGCCGTCTTCGCTATCCCGTCGTCAGCGTCGGCAACCTCTCCACCGGCGGCTCGGGCAAAACGCCTCTCACCATCGCGCTGGCCCAGGCGCTCGCAGCACGTGGTCTGCGTGTTGACATACTCTCCCGTGGCTATGGCCGCAAGAGCGAACTCGCCAGACGCGTCGACCCCAACGGCGCCGCCGAGGACTTTGGCGATGAACCGCTATTGATCGCCCGCGAAACCGGCATTCCCGTCTACGTGGCTTCTCAGCGTTACGATGCCGGCCTGCTGGCCGAAGCCGAAGCCATGCCAACCTCCAAGCAGAACCACCCTCCCATCGTTCACTTGCTCGACGACGGCTTCCAGCACCGCCAACTCTACCGTGATGTCGATATTTTGCTGCTAAGCCACAATGACTTGACGGACTGCTTGCTCCCGGCAGGCAACTTGCGCGAACCAGTGCGCCCCCTGCAACGGGCAACGATACTTGCAGTTCCAGCCGACGAGCCCGATGTCGAGCAATACCTGCAGGAAATCATTCCTATCTATAGAAACTCAGAAACTTCGCGTTGGAACGGTCCAATCTGGCGCCTGCGCCGCACCATAGAAATCCCCGCCGTCAACAGCCCGGTAACCGCCTTCTGCGGCATCGCGCGCCCGGAGCAGTTCTTCGCCGGCCTCGAAGCCTCAGGCCTCCGTCTCGCCTTCCGCACCGCTTTTACCGACCACCACCGCTACACCGTTCGCGACCTCGACCGCCTCATCGCCGCGGCCCACGCCGCCGGAGCCACAGCGCTCCTTACCACCGAAAAAGACCTGGTCCGCATGGGGAGTCTCGCTTCTATCTTCCCGGCGTCCCTGCCGCTCACAACTGCCCACCTGCGCATCGAGATCGAGAACCAGCAGGCCGCCATCGATTGGCTAATCGGCCGTCTTTCGTCCTAGCCCGCCCCATCCGCCCCTGTGAGAAAATCAGAGTTTGCAGACGCACTCCAACTTTCGCTTGCTGGTGGTTCGGCTCGGCGCCATGGGCGACATTCTGCACGCCCTTCCGGCAGTGACTGCTCTGCGCCAGGCCCATCCCGATTGGGTCATCGACTGGGTCGTCGAGCCGCGCTGGCGCGCGCTACTGGCGGCTGAAGGCAGCACCGGCCGCCAATCCGCTAATTCTGCTCAGCCTCTCGTCGACCGCCTGCACTTTGCCGCCACCAGGCAGTGGCGCAAAGCCCCCTTTAGCCTCCAAACCATCAATGAATTCAAGGCTTTGCGCTCCGCGCTTCGGGCCGGCGAATACCACGCGGTGATCGACCTGCAAGGAGCCATCCGTTCGGCTCTGATCGCGCGCCTTGCCGGTTGCTCGCGTTTGATTGGCGAGGCTAATCCTCGAGAATTGCCTGCGCGCTGGCTCTTTTCCGAGCGCGTAGTCACTCATGGCAAACACGTGATCGAGCAGGATGTGGAGCTGGTCTCGACCATCGCCGGCGATGCACTCGTCCCCGTTGAGCCCTGGCTGCCCATTGACCCCGCCGCCGAGCATTGGGCCGATGAAATCCTGCCTTCCATCACCAACAAAACTGCCGTCCTCATCACTCCCGGCGCCGGCTGGGGCGCCAAGCGCTGGCCCGTCGAACGTTACGCCGCCGTGGCGCAAAGCCTGATCGCCCACGGCTGCCGCCTGCTCATCAACGTCGGTCCCGGCGAGGAGCCGCTGGCCGAGGTCATCGTCCGCGCAACCAACGGCGCGGCCATCCCTCTGGCCTGCACGCTGCCCCAACTCATCGCCCTCACCCGCCGCATTGCTCTGGTCATTGCCGGAGACACCGGCCCGCTCCACCTGGCCTGCGCGCTCTGCCGCCCGGTGGTGGGCATCTATGGACCCACCGACCCCTGTCGCAACGGCCCCTTCGGCACGCGCTTCATCGTCCTGCGCAGCCCGGCAAGCCGCCGCGATCACACCCGCCGCGCAGCGCCCGAGACCGGCCTGCTAACCATCCAGCCCGCCGACGTCCTGCGCGCCGTCGACGCCTTGCTTTATCCTGAATCAGCCTCATGACCAATCCAACCCCATCGCAACCCGACTGGATCGCCCGCTGGCAGCGCATTGCCCGCCGCATCCGCGTCCCCCTGGGCTTTCTCTCCGCCGCTCTTTATCTATTCGAGCTTCTCCGCCACGCTCCCCATCTGGCCGCCGTGGCCTGGAGCCTTGCGCTGGTCCTACCCGGCCTTGCCTTGCGCGCCTACGCCTCCGGCTACGTGAAAAAGAATCGCGAACTCACCGTGACCGGCCCTTACGCCCACACCCGCAACCCGCTCTATCTGGGCTCCATGCTGATCGCCGCCGGCTTTGCCCTGGCGCTGCTCAGTTGGCCGGTGGCCGTGGTGCTCGCCCTCGGCTTTGCAACCATCTACGTGCCAGTCATCGCCTCCGAGGAACGCTTCCTGCGAGCCTCCTTCCCCGCCTTCGACGACTATTGCCAGCACGTCCCACGCCTGATTCCACGTCTGACTCCTGCGAGAAATCCAGGAGCTATAAGCTCTCCCGGTGCTGGAAAGGGAAGTTTCTCCCTGTCGCTTTATCTTCAGCACCGCGAGTACAATGCAGGGATAGGGGCTCTGTTGCTTTACCTTAGCCTGCTCCTTCTGAGGCCGCTGTTGGCCGCATATGTGAATCTGCCGCGATGAGCGGATGACCAGCAAAAGCAGTTACTTCAATAAGGAGCCCTGACGACGGTGAAAACGCGCTCAACCCTGATCGCCGTTCTTTGCGTTCTCGCCCTGGCCGCCGTGGCTTATGCCCAGCAGGCGACCCCGCTCGCGCCTCCTCGCCCCGGCTACAGCTTTCCGCTCAAGCAGACCCTCACCTACTCGGTGGATTGGCGAGTCTTTCCTGCCGGAACAGCCGTGCTGCGCTTTGAGGCCGTTGGCGACCGCGAAAACCTCTCCGCCAGCGCCGACACCAGCGGCGCCATCAACCTGATCTTCCACGTCGGTGACCGCTTCCAATCCAGCTTTGACCGCGCCAAAGGCTGCACTTACGACTTCAACAAGCAAACCGTCGAGGGCCGCCGCCAGGTCAATTCAACGCTCCATCTCGACTACACCCAGAACCGCGCCATCCTCGACGAGAAAAACCTGGTCACCAAGCAAACCAAGCACGTTGAAACCGCCGCGCCCGCCTGCCTCACCGACCTGCTCACCGGCGTCTTCTATGCTTCCTCGCAGCCCATCGCCCTGGGACACAACTTCGTCATCCCGGTCTTTGACGCCATGCGCGTCGTGCCTGTGACCATGAAGATAGAAGGCCGCGAGGAGATCAAAACCCCTCTCGGCGTCTTCAAAACTCTGCGCGTGCAGCCCACTGCCGACGCAGGCGTGGTCAAGAATCGCGGTAACATCTGGATCTGGTACACCGACGACGAGCGCCACCTGCCCGTACAGATGCGCGCCCGCCTTTTCTGGGGCACCATCACCTTCCGCCTCATCGGCAACGACAACAAGTAGGCGCTACTCGCGCTTCCGAGACAGAAAGCTCCGTGCCCCATCCATTCTGCGTACTTTGCGGAATGGGTGGGAAACCACAATATTTATGGCGCGCAAGCGCCGTCTGCCTGGACGGCAAGTCCCCGCACCGCAGGTGCTTATATAAGCAACTCCCCAACAATCCCCGCCACAGCCTTCAACGCCGCATCGATCTGCGTCTGGTCTTTTCCGCCGGCCTCGGCAATCTCCGGCTTTCCGCCGCCTGAGCCGCCCACCAGCTTCGCCACCGCGCCCACCAGCTTACCCGCCTGAATCCGCTTGGTCAGCCCTCCGGTCACACCGGCAATCAGCGCCACTTTATCCTCCGGTTGCGCCGAGGCCACCACCACCACTCCCTCGCCCAGCTTCTGTTTCAAATTATCGACGAGCGTCCGCAACTGCCCGCGCTCCAGCGCATCGGCCCGCAACGTCACCAACTTAACGCCTTTCACTTCCACCGTCCGCCCCAGCGCCTCATCCAGAGCCCCGGCAGCCCCCTTCATCCGCGCCTCATCCAGCTCCCGACGCAGCCGTTTCAGCTCATCCTCCTGCGCGGCCAGCTTTCCCCGAAAAGCCTCCGGAAGGTTCTCCACCGAGGGAACCAGCTGCGCCGCGATCTGCGCCACCTCGAATCCTCGCCGGAACTCCTCCAGCGCGCCCAGGCCCGAGATCGCCTCCAGCCTTCTCACCCCCGACGAAACCGACTCCTCTCTCATAATCTTCACCAGGCCAATTTCGCCCGTCGCCCGCGTGTGCGTCCCGCCGCATAATTCAGTAGAAAAGTCGCCCACCCGGATCACCCGCACCTTGTCGCCGTACTTCTCGCCGAAGAGCGCCATGGCGTGGTACTCGTTTACCGCCACGTCGATGGGCACGTCCTCGATGGCCTCGACCTTGGTGTCAGCCAGAACCTGCCGGTTCACAATCGTCTCAATCACGGCCAACTCCTCATCGGCCACCTGCGCAAAGTGCGAGAAGTCGAAGCGAAACCGCTCCGGATGCACCGCCGACCCGGCCTGCTTCACATGCGTGCCGAGAACCTGCCTGAGCGCCGCATGCAGCAGATGCGTCCCTGTGTGATTCCGCCGGATCGCATCGCGCCGCTCTCCATCCACCACGGTCCGCACATGGTCGCCGACAGCAAGCGGCTCCTTGAGCAGAGCCTTGTGCGCCCTCACTCCCTGCACCGGCAACACGCAACCCTGAATCTCGGCGATAGTCGTATTACCGTCTGTCGAGGTAAACCAGCCTGTATCGCCCGCCTGCCCGCCCGCGTCGCCGTAAAAGCTCGTCTGGTTCAGTACGACTTCAACTAATTCGCCCGCTTTTGCCGCCGGAACCCCCACGCCATCCTTCACAATCGCCAAAACTTCAGCGTCGTTTGCGGTCAGTTGTGTGTAGCCCAGAAACTCCGTCTTCTGCAAATCGCGATATGCCGGACTGGCCGTCTTCTGGCTTCCGCCCTTCCAACTCGCGCGGGCGCGAGCCTGCTCCTCGGCTCGCGCGGCTTCAAAATCCTTTAAGTTGAAAGATATGTCTGCATCGTGTGCTGCATCCATCATGAAATCAAGCGGGAGTCCATATGTCTCATAAAGATGGAACGCTTCATGACCTGGGAGCTCGACTTTGATAGGTTTAAGGCTCTGCCCAGCAAAGTTATCGGCCTCGATATTGCCAAGCTCTTTGCGAATAATATCCTCAATCGGTTTTAAACTGCGAGTAACACTTGAAAGAGCAAGGGCTCGCTTAAGCTCTGGGTTTGAATGGAGCTGATCTGTCCATTTAGAGAGGAAGTTAGCTAGAGCATCATACTTCGCTTTCTCAAAGATTGCTTGCAATTCAGCAATAGCCGTTCCAAAAGCCGAATCGATTTTCTCTTCGAGCTTCGTACTGCCAAACTTCAGCACGCGGTCAAACTGCTTCTCCTCCGCCTCAACCACCTTCGCTACACGAGCCGCGGAATCGATTAACTCCGGGTACGCCCCCTTCATCAAATCCCGCACAGCAGAAACCATCTCGAACAAAAACGGCTTTTCCTGCCCCAGCAATCGTCCATGCCTAATCCCGCGCCGCAAAATCTTACGCAGCACGTAACCGCGCCCTTCGTTCGATGGCAGTACTCCATCGTTGATCAGAAACGTCGCCGCCCGCGCATGATCGGCAATAATCCGCAAGCTAGCGTTGTCCACCAACTCCGCTGACTTGCTGACTCGCTGACTCGCTGACTCGCTAACCCGCTGCCCCGTCAACTCCGCCGCCTTCTCAATCAACGGCACAAACAAATCCGTCTCAAAGTTGCTCACCTTCCCTTGTAGCGCAGCAGCCAGCCGCTCCAGCCCCGCCCCCGTATCAATCGACGGCTTGGGCAGTGGAGTCAGCTTGTAGCCTGTCGTTTTACCCTTCGTGTCCACCACGGCCGCCCGATCGAACTGCATGAAGACCAAATTCCAGATCTCCACGTACCGCGCCTCGTCCTGCCCGAATGGCTTATCCACCCCCGGCGTCTCCGCCGCCTCCAGCCCCATGTCGTAAAAAATCTCCGAACAAGGCCCGCACGGCCCCGTTTCGCCCATTTGCCAGAAGTTGTCCCTCATCCCGCATGCATGAATGCGATTCTTCGGCACGCCAGCTTCGATCCAGAACTTTTCCGCCTCGTCGTCGCGCGGAACCCCCTCCGCTCCCTCGAAAAACGTCACGTATAGCCGCTCCACCGGAATCTCAAAGCAGCCCTTCTCGCGCTTCCCCGTAATCAGCTCCCAGGCAAAGCCGATCGCCTCCCGCTTGAAGTAGTCTCCGAACGAGAAGTTCCCCAGCATCTCAAAAAACGTATGGTGGCGGCGCGTGAATCCCACGTTCTCCAGGTCATTGTGCTTTCCCCCGGCGCGCACGCACTTCTGCGAGGTCGTAGCCCGCGCGTAATCCCGCCGCTCGGCCCCTAAAAACAGGTCCTTGAACTGGTTCATCCCCGCGTTGGTAAACAGCAGCGTTGGATCGTTGGCCGGCACCAGCGAGGAAGAGTGCACCCGCCGGTGCCCCTTCGACTCAAAAAAGCGAAGGAACCGCTCGCGAATCTCATTCCCCGTCATTTCGTTCTTTGGGCTCTTTTCCATACGTATTCAGTGTATCCAATTACCGACCGCGTACATCACACCACTCAATCATGGGAGAATGAAGATATACACCATCATGACCCACGAAAATTCCGAAGATTCCCAGCCCACCCCCGAAACCACGCCTGAGCCCGCCGCCGAAGCCGTCGCGCCGCCCTCCGAACCTCTCGTAGAAGAGCCCTCCTCCGAACCCGTCGCCGCCGAGCCCTCCGAGCCCGAAGAGTCCTTTGCCGACCTGCTCAACGACTTCGAGCGCAGCCACTCGCACAAATCCGAGCCCGGCCAGCGCCAGCTTCAAGGCACGGTCGTCTCCCTCTCCGCCGACCAGGTCTTTCTCGACATCGGCTATAAGACCGAGGGCGTTCTGCCCCGTTCGGCCTTCGCCAACAACGCCGAAGACGTCCACCCCGGCGACACCTTTCCCGTCTCAGTCACCGGCCGCAACACCGAGCACTACTACGAGCTCTCGCGCTTCAAGGTGGCCCAGCCCCGCGACTGGTCAGCCCTGGAAGCCGCCTTCGCCGAGAAGCTGGCCATCGTCGGCACCGTCACAGAGGTCCGCAAGGGCGGCGTCACGGTCGATGTCGGCGTGCGCGCCTTCATGCCCGCCAGCCGCAGCGGAACCAAGGACGCAGCCGAGCTTGAAAAGCTGGTCGGCACCGAGATCACCTGCCGCATCACCAAGCTCGACGTCACCGATGAAGACGTGGTCGTCGACCGCCGCGTCGTCCTCGAAGAGCAGGCGCGAGGCCTCACCGAAGCTCGCCGTGAGGAGCTGAAGGAAGGCGCCATCGTCACCGGAACCGTCAGCACACTTATGCCCTACGGCGCTTTCATCAACATCGGCGGCCTCGACGGCCTGCTGCACGTCTCCGACATCTCCCACGCCCGCGTCGCCCGCCCCGAAGATGTCCTCGCCGTCGGTCAGGAGCTGCAACTCAAAATCCTCAAAATCGATCCCGGAACCCAGAAAATCTCCCTCGGCCTCAAGCAGCTTCAGCCCGAACCCTGGCAAACCGTCCGCCTCGCCGTCAACCAGCGCATCACCGGCACCGTCACCCGCCTGGCCGACTTCGGCGCCTTTGTCGAGATCGAGCCCGGCATCGAAGGCCTCATTCACATCTCCGAGATGTCCTACGGAAAAAAGCTGCGCCACCCCAGCGACATACTCAAGCAGGGCGACCGCGTCGATGCCGTCATCCTCGGCATTAAGCCGGAGGAGCGCCGAATCTCGCTCGGACTCAAGCAAACCCTCGCCGACCCCTGGACCGATGTCGAGCGCGCCTTCCCCGTCGGCTCGCAGATCACAGGCCCCGTCACCAAGCTGATGAACTTCGGTGCCTTCGTGCAGTTGACTGACGGAGTCGAAGGCCTGGTCCACATCAGCGAAATCACCGCCGAGCGCCGCCTCAACCACCCCTCTGAGGTGTTGCGCGAGGGTCAGATCGTCAAAGCGCAAATCCTGGCGATCGATCCGGAAAAGCGCCAGATCAAGCTCAGCATGAAGCAGCTCGTCCCCGGTGACATCGACGAGTACATCGCCGAGCAAAAGGTCGGCGACCAGGTCTCCGGCCGCGTCGTCGAAGTCGCCGGCTCCCTCGCGCAGATCGAGCTGGGCGACGGTATTAAGGCTGTATGCCGCGTTAAATCCGACACTCATGTCGCCGAAGGCGCTCCGCCCGCACGGCCAGTGCCTGCCGCACCGCAGGTGTCCAAGCTCGATCTCTCCTCGCTCTCCTCGCAACTGAAGAGCCGCTGGAAGGGCACCACCCCCGCGCCCGCCGCCAAGCCCGAAGCTCTGGCTGAAGGCCAAATCCGCACCTTCAAAATCACCAAGCTCGACGCGGAAGCCAAGATTATCGAGGTGGAGCTGGTGTAATCGCGGGAGTACGACAGCCTTGGTTCAATTGTGAGAATGTAATCCGTTTGGCAAATCAGATCGCCTGTTTCACCAAACTCATGATGTACTCCAAATCCCGATCATTGCGTACTTGAATCTGATATTCGCCGTTACCATAATGCCCGATGTTCGAAACGTCTTTCGCGATCTTCTTCGAGTCTTCTATTGTGCCCCATTTTGCATAGACAAAAATCTTTAGCGCTTTCTGCTGGGGTTCAATAGCGACGATATTCTTGCCCCCTTTCTTGAAAGCGATATAGCATTTGGTCACTTTGATTTCAATGCCGTTATCAAGATTTGTAATTGCCGTCCTAAACTTTTTGTAAAGTGCGGCCATTTCTTCCCCTGCGTATGTCATCCATCCGTCTTCTGAGTAAATCTTAATTTCGCTTGCGATTAGCTTTAGGTCCTTGCTCTGCTGTGTTACTTGTTTGATGCTTTCTGCTGAGCGCGTTTTCTTTATCTCGCTAATATGCAATGTGTTGTTGTCATACCGCGTAACTTTCCATAGTTCAATCGCTAAATCCCTGAAGTCTGTCGCATCAATTTGATTGTCTGTGAAAGTTGTCGATACAAATATAACGCGCGTTTGGCTCCAGTCAACGTCATTGCGTTTCAGATTGCGCTTTAACCGCTCATTGTATTCGACGATGAAGACTTCTTTATTCTCAAGCATTAGTTTTAAATATGTAACGCCCTGGTCGAATACACTTATGTTCGCGTCTCGTTTGTATTCGATAATTACAAATCCACGGGATTGTTCGTCAAATGCAAGCGTGTCGATACGCTTGTTTTTGATCGGAAACTCGCTCTTCACCAGCGTTAGCCCCATAATGTTCTTCAGATTAGCTTCAAACAGTGCCTGTATTTCGCGCTCAAGTTTAAAGTCCTTAACAGGAATCTCAGTGAGTACGTTGTTGCTGATCGCGTAGATTGGCATTTCATGCTCCTTGCTAACAGTCGTGTATTCTACCATTTTGCTGGGAACCCTCGGTCTCTATTGAGACCTGGGAGTTGCGGCTTACGTATTTCAGTTAGTCCAATCTCATTCTGTCAACTCCTTCGCCCGCCTCACGGCCCGCGACAAGAATCCGCCCCGCCGAAGGGGTTTGCAGATAATTTCACCTCTCGGGCGCACAATCAAAGCAATCAGAAGGCAATGCCGCTCCCGATCTTTGACAACTGACAGTTGAAAAACGCAACTTTTCGCCTCCACCGCACCCGTAAAAAACTCAATAACCATGAGTTAGCTCCACGGAAGGCGCAAAAATGCACAAAAGTTTATCCCATTTTCGCCTTTTCAGCCGCAAACCAAATTCGGTAACCGTCTTGGGATCAATAACATAACCATTTCACAGGGTCAAAAAAAAGCGAAACCCAGGCGCGGGAATTCAACCGGATGAGCCGGGTGGATCTCGATAAGGACAAATATAAATATATTGGAATCAACGACATAACCATTTCACGTTGGCAAATAAAGGGCGAAACCCAAGCGCGGGAATTCCGGGTGCCCCACATCTCGATTTCTAGGTGTGGGAGTCACCTTATTCAGTCCAGCCCTTCGCCCGCTTCACGGCCCGCGACCAGCGCCCGCGCCGCTCGGCCCGCTCATTCGCAGTCATCTTCGGTTCAAAGCGCGCGTCATTCTGCCGTTTCGCCCGCAAATCCTCCGGCCCCGCCCAGAATCCCGTGGCCAACCCTGCCAGGTATGCCGCGCCCAGCGCGGTTGTCTCCGTCACCTGCGGACGCACCACCGGGACATTCAGCACGTCTGCCTGGAACTGCATCAGCAGGTTGTTCACCGCCGCGCCGCCATCCACGCGCAGCGCCGCTAGTGGCGTACCCGTTTCGCTCTGCACAGCTTCGAGCACATCGGCCACCTGGAAGGCAATGCTCTCTAGCGCCGCCCGCGCAATGTGTCCCGGCGTGGTGCTGCGGCCCAACCCAATCAACATTCCAGAGGCGTGCGGATCCCAGTGCGGCGCGCCCAGCCCCACAAACGCCGGCACCATCACCACCCCGCCCGAGTCCGGCACGCTGGCCGCCAGCGCCTCTACGTCGGCCGAAGAGCCGATCAGCTTCAGGTTGTCGCGCAGCCATTGCACCACCGCGCCGCCGATGAAGATACTCCCCTCCAGCGCGTACTCCAGCTGCTTCTCTGCGCTCGCCGCCAGCGTGGTAATCAGCCTGTGCTTCGAGCGCACAAATCCCGTCCCGTTGCCATCGCGTCCCGTCCCGATATTCTGCAGCAGGAAGCAGCCCGTCCCGTAGGTGTTCTTGGCCTCGCCCGCCTTCCAGCACAACTGCCCAAAGAGCGCCGCCTGCTGGTCGCCGGCGATGCCCGCAATCTCCACGCCGCCCAGCCCCAGCGTCGTCGTCACCTCGCCCACCTTCTGGCTGGACCAAACCACCTCCGGCAACATGCTCTTAGGAACGCCAAAAATGCGCAACAGCTCTTCGTCCCACTCGCCTTTGACGATGTTGAAGAGCAGCGTCCGCGAGGCATTGGTCACATCCGTCACGTGGCGTTTTCCGCTGGTCAGGTGCCAGATCAGCCAACTGTCCACCGTCCCGAAGGCCAGCTCGCCCTTCTCTGCCCGCGCCCGTGCTCCCGGCACGTTGTCCAGAATCCAACCCGCCTTGGTCGCGGAAAAATACGGGTCCAGCACCAGCCCTGTCTTGTTCGATACAGTCTCCTCCGCGCCGCTCTCCTTCAACTCCGAGCATCGCGCCGCTGTGCGCCGATCCTGCCAGACGATGGCCTTGTGGATCGGCTTGCCCGTCGCTCGCTCCCACACAATCACTGTCTCGCGCTGGTTTGTAATGCCGATGGCGGCCACGTCGCGGGGCCGCGCGCCCACCTTGCCCAGAGCCTCCACCGCGCAGCTCATCTGGCTGGTCAGAATCTCCACCGGCGAGTGTTCCACCCAGCCCGCCTGCGGGAAGAACTGCTCGAACTCATGCTGCGCTACGGCGGCAATCGCGCCCGCCTGGTCAAAAAGAATCGCGCGTGAACTCGTTGTCCCTTGGTCCAATGCAAGAATGTAAGCCATTGTGTCGGTCCCTCTTCGCAATCCTGCCAAGCACGCGGAGCCGCACGCGTGCAAGGCGGCCGCGTCGCCGTGAAATTCCGTTCCCGCATCGCCCAGACTCGGCTGTTTTAACCTGCCGCATCCAACTTGCTGCCGGCGGCCTCCATCATAATGCAGAATGCCTGGGCCTCGGTCGAGATTCCAGGCCGGTTGAAATTTGGCGCGCTGCAAGCGCCCTGCACATAGCCGTCGGCATCCATCTTCATGCGAGCGGCGGCGCGCATCCGGTCGGCATGTTGCCGATATTTCGCGTCAAGCCAGCCCGCAGTGATTCCTTCATAGATTGTGAAGGCGAGCATTTGTGCCAGATTGGTTTCGATGAAGGTCGCGGGCTGATCTACCACGTCGTGAAAGAGTCCGTCGGATCGCTGATGCTGCAGGCAGCCATCGACAATTTCTCGTGCAAATGCGGCCAGTCGCTCACGATCCTGAGAGCGCTCTCTGGGCAGGCTGCGTAAAACGCGGGCCAGGCCAGCGGCCGCCCAGCCGTTTCCGCCGCCCCAGAAGTTGCCGTCCCTGAATTGCCGTTTGCCGTCGTCCCAGATGTGCGCCAGCAATTTTTTCTCTGGATTCCACAGCCGCTGCCGGTAGTCTTCAATCTGTGCCAGCGCCTCGTCAACGAATCCCATCGCCGCAAGGAAGGGTGGCGCGCAGTTGAAGCCATCGGACCACATCTCCGGCGCGCCGAAGACGTGATACAAAATCCCATCCGCATTGCGCGGAGCGCCTTTGCGAATCCAATCCAGCAGCCCGCTGACCGTCTGCCGCATCTGCCCATCGCCGCTCCATTCCGCCGCCTTGGCGTAAGCGCAGCCGCCCATCGCGGGGTCCGTAGGGCTGCCGGAGACCACCACGCCCATCCGCCCGTCCGGCGTCTGCTGCACCATCGCAGCCCTGGTCAGCAGAATCACTCTCTGGCGGTCGCCGGCCTCCACCATCGCCTGCGCCAGAATGCCCTGCTCCCAGTCCCGGCGCTGCATCGCCATGGCCGCCGCCGTAGCCTTCTCAATCCGGCGCGCGCTTTCCGTGTTTACGCTTGCCTGGCCGCTAACCGCCTGTGCCGCCGCTCCCGGAAAGGCCGCCAGCGGAGCAGTCAGTACTGCGGAGTGCAAAAAAGATCGCCGATCCATGAACGCACCTCACAGGGAAATGAACTTTCTTGGCATGGTCATGCCTTCGCCCGCTCCGCCACCAGCATCGACTCCATGATCTGATCCGCGACTTCCTTCACCGCCCCCGGCGTGTGCGACAGAAAGAGCGTGTTGGTCTTGTCGCTCTCGCCGATGGACTTCAGCGTGTCGAAGTACTGCGTCACCAGCACTAACTGCATGACATCCCTCGATGACGTTCCTTCCACGGCCTGCTGGAACTGCTCAATGGAGGACTGCAGCCCTTCGATGATGGCCTTGCGCTGATTGGCGATGCCCTGGCCTTGCAGCGCCTTGCTCTCCGCCTCGGCCTCGGCCTTCTTCACCACCAGAATCTTCTCCGCCTCGCCGCGCGCGTTGGCCGCCACCTGTTCGCGTTGCGCCGCGTTGATGTCGTTCATCGCTGACTTTACCTTCTGATCGGGAATAATGTCGGTCACCAGAACGTTCACAATCTCGAAGCCGAAGGTGGCCATGTCCGCGTCCAGTTCCTTTTTAACCGCCGCGGCAATCGACGACTGCGAGGCAAAGACCTCGTCCAGCGTCATCCCCGGCACGTGGCCCAGAATCACTTGCTCTACGTAGCTCTTGATCTGCGCTGTTGGATCGGACAACTTGTAATAGGCATCAAAAACCTTCTCCGGGCGCACGCGATTCTGCACCGAGATCGGAATAGTGACGAAGACATTGTCCTTGGTCTTGGTTTCCATGGTCAGCGAAATCTGGTTGACGCGCAGGCTCACAACGCCCGACACGGTGTCGAAGAACGGCAGTTTCCAGTTCAATCCCGGCTCGGCAACCCTGAGAAACTTTCCAAAGCGCGTAATCACGGCAACCTCGGCCGTGTTCACGGTGAAAAAGCTTCCCAGAATGAGGATGAGAAGAATGAGAGCCAGTGCTCCCAGCAGAATCATGTAAAGTGGGTCCATTTGCGTCCTCCGTGGCTTCATTTTGAAGCAACCGAGAATTATACGCGATGGCCGGCAAAGCCACGTAATAGTTTGGCGCCGGGGGCCCTAACCCGTCCGCCGCCATTTTATGTATCCACGCCGAATGCCGCAAACTTCATAACAATGGATGCAAGCGCACATTGACAATCTCGTAAAGCTGCAGGCGATGGAGCTGGAACGCGACGGCCTTGCGCAGGAACGGCTCCGCCCGCTTCAGCGCCACGCCTACTCCCGCAGCCGCGATCGCCAGCGCCGTCAGCATCCCGCCGGCAACCCACTTCATCCACCTGTGTCTGCGCCAGAAATATTGCCGATCTCAAGTCACGTCTGCCTCCCGATTGGCTCCCATTGTCGCAGAATACCCGCGCTGAAAACAGGGAGAAGTTGATTCCTTGCAACAACGCGTTGAGGGCGAAAACTGCTAGAATACAACGCAAATATCATTGCAGGCATCTGCGGTTGTTGTTTGATGTGTTTTTGGCAGGAAGGGTAGTTATTTCTTGCAAACAAACTCGCTTAGCCTTCTTTTCGCGGAACCGGCGCGAAGATCGAAAGGAGTCAAAGGATGAGATTCAGCGTTCCATTGCTTGTAGGTTCCTTGCTTGTATCAACCTGTTTTGCGCAGGTCAAGAAAGACGATACGCCCAAGCCCGCGCAGTCCATCGCGGAGTTGCGCCAGCAGTTGGAGAAAATCCTCGCGGACACGCATACGCCCGGACTCTCGGTCGCCATCGTGCACCGCGATGGTCCTGAATGGGTTGCGGGACTGGGCAAATCCAATGTGGCCGCGAATCAGGCCGCCACCGATGAGACGCTCTTCCGCATCGGTTCCACCTCCAAGGCCTTTGTTTCGCTTTCCATCCTTAAGCTGGCCAATGAGGGCAAGCTGTCGCTTCAGGACCCGGTGCATAAACTCGTCCCCGAAATCTGGTTTGAGAATCGCTGGGAAGCCACCGACCCGGTGCGCGTGGTGGATCTGCTGGAACACACCACCGGCTGGGACGACATGCACACGCGCGAGTATGCCAAGAACGCCAAAGGCATGACGCTGCGTGAAGGGCTGGACTATGACCACCACTCGCGCACCTCGCGCTGGCGGCCGGGAACGCGCATGGCCTACTGCAACTCCGGGCCGCCGGTTGCCGCGTATATTGTCGAGAAGATCACCGGCCAGCGCTTTGAGGATTACGTAACGCAGAACTTCTTTCTGCCCATCGGCATGAAGACCGCCACATACTTCGAAGAGCCGTCACCCCAGTTGACCACCCTCTATCGCCCCGACGGAAAAACCCCCGTCCCGTACTGGAATATCCTGTTGCGCCCAGCCGGCGCCATCAATGCCTCGGCCAAAGACATGGCCGCGTATGTCCAGTTTTATCTGAATCGCGGCTCAGTGGGTGGGACGCAGGTCATGCCGTCTGCCTCTATCGAGCGCATGGAGACCCCGACCCGCACCTGGGAGGCACAGCAGGGGCTGAAGGCGGGATACGGCTTGAGCAGTTACGCCAGCTTTCACGATGGCTTCATATATCACGGCCACAATGGAGGCGTGGATGGCGGGCTGACGGAGATGGCCTACATGCCTGAGTATGGCGTGGGCTATTCCTATAGCATTAACTCCGGCAATGGCGCGGCCTTCGGCAAGATCGGCGACGCGATCCGCGCCTACGTTGCCCGTTCCCTCCAAAGGCAGCCGGTGCCCGCCGCGGCTCCACTGCCCGCCGATGCCGCGGAATACGCGGGATGGTACGAGCCCGCTTCCCCGCGCGTCGAGGATACGCAGTTTCTGGGACGCCTGCTCGGGTTGTACCGGGTCCGCTTCGCGGGCGGCAACCTGTTGCTTTCCAACATAAGCGAGATCGACCAGCCATTTGTGCCCGTCAGCGGCGAGCAGTTCCGGTATTTGCCGAAAAAAGATCACCCCGAGCCGGTTGCGACGGCGATTCTGCTTGCCCCCAACGCCGAGGGGCGATTTGTCTATCTCGGCGGCACGATGAAGCGTCTCCCCACCTGGCTGGCCATCGTCGAAATCGCTTTGGTTGTATGGTTCCTGCTGGCCTTCGTCTCCATCCTGCTCTATGCGCCCTTCTGGATCATCGGCGGCCTCATCAAGCGGCGCCGCCGTCCGGCCGAGCGCGCCATGCGCCTCTGGCCGTTGATCGCGGTGCTGAGCCTGCTGGCGTTTGTGGGCCTCGTCATTCTGTCAGGCAGTGATGGAATTGCGCGCCTGGGCCACATGACGATATGGTCCTTCGGCATTTGTCTCACTACGCTGATCTTTGCCGCCGCCTCGCTGGCCAGCGCCGTCGCTTTGTGGCTGGCGCGGAAAAAGGAGATTCGCAGGTTTGTTCGCTGGTTCTCCATCTTAGTGACCTCGGCGTTGCTGATCGCCACTGTTTACCTGGCATATTGGGGTGTGATTGGCATCCGCACATGGGCTTAGCGTCGTGTTAGTCGCGACCACTATTTTATGAATCCACGGCCCATGCCGTAGACTTCATAACAATGGATGCAAGCGCAAATTGAAAATCTCGTAAAGCTGCAGGCGGTTGAATTGGAACGTGCCCGCCTTGCGCAGGCCGCGCGCGCCCTGCCGGCTGAAATTGCCCAGGCCCAGGCTGCCCTCGCCGCTGCCCAGCGCCTGGCCGCCGAAGCCTCCTCCGCCCTCAGCCACGAGGAATCTCTCCGCGCTCGCCTGGAGCGCGAGATCACTACCCACCGTCAGAAGGCCGCCCGTTACCACACCCAGCAGAAAACCCTCGACACCACCGACCAGGCCACGGCTATCGAGCACGAACTCCACTTTGCCGAGACCGAAGCCGAGCGCCTTGAAAACGAGGCCTTCGCCAGCCTGGAGCGCACCGAAGCTCAGGAAGCCGTACTTGCCGCTGCCCGCCTCCAGGTCGAATCGCTGGCTGCTGCTCTCGACCAAACTCGCGAACGCGTCCGTCTCCGCCAGGCCGATATTGAAAGCCAGCAGGCCGCTCTTGCTGCCCAGCGTGAAACCCTCCGGTCCCTCATCGAGATCGATTTGCTCACCCGCTTCGACCGCCTCTGCGCCTCCCGCGGCACCGGTATTGCCCGCGCTGAAAATCAGCAGTGCACCGGCTGTCGCATAGGCGTCCGTCCCCAGACCTGGAACCAGCTTCGCGAAGGCGAACTGCTCACCTGCGACAGTTGCGCCCGCCTCCTCTACTGGGACCCGGCCATGGTTCCCATCGCTGAACCCCCGCAACAAACCGCCAAAACCAAACGCAAGATCTCCAAGCCTCCCGTGGAGGAGTAGTCATGTTGCGCATCTGTGTGGACATGGATGAGGTCATGGCGGACACCCTCGCCGAGCACATTCGCCGCTACAACCAGACCTTCGACGAAGACGTCACGCCCCAGGATCTGGCCGGCAAGGGCCTTTGGGAGATTACCCCCCAGGATCGTCAGCAACAGCTTCGCGCCTTCCTCGACGCCGAGGACTTCTTCGAGGACCTCGCCCTCATGCCCGGCGCTCAAGCCGTACTAGAGCAGCTCTCCTCGCGCTTTGAAATCTACATTGCCACCCAGGCCATGGCCGTCCCCAACTCCCTCGGCTCCAAGTACCGCTGGCTGCAGCGTCATTTTCCCTTCATCCCGCCCTCGCGCTACGTCTTCTGCGGAGACAAATCCATCCTCCGCGCCGACTATCTCATCGACGACCTGCCCAAAAATCTCCTGCGCTTTCAAGGTCAGGGCCTGCTTTACACCGCTCCCCACAACCTCTCCGCCACCGGCTTTGTTCGTGTGGACAACTGGCAACAGGTTGCCGAATATTTTTCCGCGGTTCAGGATTGAGGAGAACGACCTCATCGTGAAATGAATCAAGCACGCAACCGGGCCATGCAGCCATTACGGATTCTTACTTGATCTCTCCTTTGATCGCGACCCGTGGCCCCGCGGACCGCGGCATCACCGTCGGCCCTTGATGCAGGGTTACAATGATTGCCCCGGCCGGCTTCCTGCCCGTGCACAGGTAGGCGTGCGGCGTGTTCGAGTCAAAGTACGCCGCATCTCCCGCCCCCAGCATGTACCCCTGCTCCCCGTGGCGGATTTCCAGCTCCCCCTCCAGCACATACAGAAACTCGCTCCCCGGGTGCATGTGCGCCTTGGGTTCCATCTCCTTGGTCAGCGGAACAAACTCGGCAAAGTAGGGGTCCATCTGCCGGTCAGGAACCATGTAGCCCAGGCTCTCAAAAAAGTAAGTCGGAATCTCCACGCCCGTCTGCGGCATCTTCACCCGCTCTTTGCGCCGGTGAATCCTGAAGACCGCCGCCGCATCGTTCTCGAAGAAATACGACAAGTCCTTTGAAAACACCATCGCGATCCGCGCCAGGTTGCGCAGCGTCGGAACCACCCGCCCCGTCTCTAGTTGCGACAGAAAGCTCGCCGAAAGCCCCGTGCGCTTGCCCAGCTCCACCAGCCCCATGGATTTTTTCAGCCGCAGCCGCTTGATCCGCTCGCCGATGCGCTTCTCTGCAATCACCCGCGCCGTGGTCTCCGAATCAACCTGTGACTTGTGCGTCTCTTCGCTGCGAATCGGCTTCGTTTCGCCCATCAGTCCTCCAACCCGCACGCAGTCAGCCGCCCCGGAACCGGAAATTGTTGCGCGCATCAAAAACTATTCCCATCCTACTAAAATCGTGCTTCTCCTGCAATCCCCATTTTTGGCGTCCTGAATATCCGTGGCGAATGTTTTTGGAATAGTGTTAAGGTGGTTGCTGTACATGGCAACTTTTTTGTGCAGTTGTGATGTTGTTGACATTTCTGCGCATGAAAAGAGATCTGACAATGCGACTAATAAAACAGATAAAGAATGAAATCAAAGAAGCCAGAAAATTCCGCCGCCTAACTTGGCGTGAAAAACTGTATGTGGGTATTGGCGCTTTACTTTGCTGTTGGTTATTCGACCATTTTGGAAGATTTGAACTTGCATTGCCAACAATGAATTGTATTGGGGTACTTGGTATCCTTATTGCATTAAAGTGGAAGTTACGGCAATATACGTGGTTTTGGATCACCATGATCATCATCGCTGCCCTTCATGCTTATTTGTTGTTGCTTATTCCCTGGACCACAAATTGGGTTCCTGCAATGGCAATTGCCGGCATCGATTCGATAGATCTGGTCGTGATACTCACGATTCTTACTATTGTTGGAAATTTCTTGGAAGGGCAGAAACCTCTGAAAGATGAACGCCCTCGATAATGACTTCCGGGCGCCCCACCCTCGCCGCGTTCTCGTTTTTGCGGCTAGGGTGGGATTCGTTGATTCTCTGATTTACTGACTTGCAAATTCCCCCCGCCCCCGCACGCGCTATCCTAATGTGTCCGGCCATCAAAGCCCGAAGAGGAAACCCTATGCCCGAAGATCCAACCACTCCTGCCGCGCAAGCGGCGTCTGCCCCACCGCAGGTGGCTGCTGCACCGCAGGTGCCATCTGCCCCACCGCAGGTAGCTACCATCGCCACCATCGGCCAGCACGAAGGCCAGTCCGTCATCCTTCGCGGTTGGCTCTACAACCTCCGCGAGAGCGGCAAGCTCCTCTTCCCCATCTTTCGCGACGGCACCGGCACCATCCAGGGCGTGGCCCACGTAAAAAGCGTCTCCCCTGAAGTCTTCGAGGCTCTCAAAGGCCTCACTCAGGAGTCCAGCGTCATCGTCACCGGCAAAGTTCGCGCCGACAAGCGCGCCCCCGGCGGCTACGAGCTCGACGTTGAAGGCCTCCAGGTCGTCCAGCGCGTCCCCGAGTCCGACCCTTACCCCATCACTCCCAAGGAGCACGGCGTCGATTTCCTCATGGAGCATCGCCATCTTTGGGTCCGCTCCCCGCGCCAGGCCTCCATCCTCCGCATCCGCGCCGAAATCATGCGCGCCGCCGCTGAGTACTTTGACTCCAACGGCTTCATCCGCACCGACCCGCCCATCCTCACCCCCGCCGCCTGCGAGGGCACCTCCACTCTCTTTCCCGTCGATTACTTCGGCGACCCCGCCTATCTCACCCAATCCGGCCAGCTTTACATCGAGTCCACCGCCCTCGCCCTGGGCAAGGTCTACAGCTTCGGCCCCACCTTCCGCGCGGAAAAATCCAAAACCCGCCGCCACCTCACCGAGTTCTGGATGATTGAGCCCGAAGTCGCCTTCATGGATCTCGACGGCCTCCTCGAACTAGCCGAAAACCTCATCTCTCACATCGTCCAGTCCGTCCTCAAAAACCGCGCTCCCGAGTTAGCCGTCATTGGCCGCGACTCAACCAAGCTCGCATCCGTCACCCCGCCCTTCCCGCGCCTGCGCTATGACGAGGCCTGCAAGATGCTCAACCAGGCCCACAAGGACGGCCACCTAGAAGCGCCCTTCGAATACGGCAACGACTTCGGCTCCCCCGACGAAACCTGGCTCTCCAGCCAATACGACAAGCCCGTCATGGTCCATCGCTACCCCGCCGACGTCAAAGCCTTCTACATGGAGCCCGACCCCGCCGACTCGCGCTACGCCCTCTGCGTCGATGTCCTCGCCCCCGAAGGCTACGGCGAAATCATCGGCGGCTCGCAGCGCGTCTCCAGCTTCGAGCTGCTCAACGCCCGCATCGATCACCACAAGCTGCCCAAGGAAGCCTTCCAGTGGTATCTCGACCTGCGCCGCTACGGCTCCGTCCCCCACTCAGGCTTCGGCATGGGCATCGAGCGCGTCGTCACATGGATCTGCGGCCTCGACCACGTCCGCGAAACCATCCCCTTCGCCCGCACCCTCCACCGCATCTACCCATAAAACGGACCGGTCGGACAAGCGAAGCCGCTGGTCGTACAATGGTTCGCAATTGGAAAACAACAGGAAAATCGCGCTGAAAGCCTCTCCAGCACGATAGGGAAGTGCCATGCTGTTGAGCTTTTCCCTCGATCCACCCGACAGGAGTTCTCCATGCGAATCAACCGTATCTTTCTTTTTAGTTTGATCTTCTCTGCCGCTGCCTTGGCCATCTCCGCCCAGGCGCAGATCGATACCGGCACGCCTCACCTGCAAACGCAGGGCAACGCCACGCAACTCATCGTAGACGGAAAGCCGTTCCTGATCGTCTCGGGAGAGCTTTCCAACAACGCCGCCACTAGCCTTGAAAATATGGAAAACATCTGGCCCAAGCTGGTCGCCGCCAATCTGAACACCGCGCTGGTCGGCGTCTCCTGGGCGCAGTTCGAGCCGGAAGAAGGCAAATTCAACTACGTCCAGGTCGATGGTGTCATCAACCGGGCGCGCGACAACCACATGCACCTCGTCTTCATCTGGTTTGGCTGCTGGAAGAACGGAACCTCCAGTTATGCTCCCTATTGGGTCAAGAAAGATTACGTCCGCTTTCCCCGCATTCAG
Source organism: Occallatibacter sp. (assembly GCA_050012015.1). Classification (GTDB taxonomy): domain Bacteria; phylum Acidobacteriota; class Terriglobia; order Terriglobales; family Acidobacteriaceae; genus Telmatobacter. The sequence continues at coordinate 265,723 of JBEKHZ010000002.1, forward strand.
ATCAATGACGGCAAGACCGTCTCCGCCTCCGGCCCCGTCGAGCTGCTTAGCACCCTCAGCGACGCCACCCGCGACGCCGACGCCAAAGCCTTTGCCGCTCTCATGCATCACATCAAGGAAGTCGACGGAACCCAGCACACCGTGCTGATGATGCAGGTCGAAAACGAAGTCGGTGTTCTGCGCGATTCCCGCGACCGCTCGCACGCCGCCAACCGCGCCTACGCCGGACAGGTCCCCGCTGAGCTGATGAGCTACCTTCAATCCCACAAGGAAAATCTCATCCCTGAGTTCCGCGAAGTCTGGGCCGCCAACGGCTACAAGACCTCCGGCACGTGGGAGCAGGTCTTCGGCTCCGGCAGGCTGCTCTCTGTCGAGATTCCCATTCAGACTTACGGCTCGGCGATCGGCCAGATGCGCCATGAAACCGATTGGACCAGGCTCATCTGGCCCTCTGATGAATTTTTCATGGCCTGGAACTACGCCCGCTTCCTCGGCAAGGTCGTTGAGGCCGGCAAGGCCGAATACAACATCCCCATGTACGTCAACGCATGGCTCCAGCAGCCCAACCATGCTTGGCCGGGCAGTTTTCCCAGCGGCGGCCCGCTGCCCGAGGTTCATGACATCTGGCGCGCCGGTGCTCCCAACATCGACATCCTCGCCCCCGATCTCTACGTCGAGCAATTCGATGACCTTTGCGCGCGCTTCAGCCGCAACGGCAATCCGCTCTTCATTCCCGAGACCAGCACAAACTACGCCAATGCCCTCATGGCCATCGGCAAATACAACACCATCGGCTTCTCGCCCTTTGGCATTGACGGCAACCGTCCCATCCCGCCGGAGCTTGCCGCCACCTACAGCATCCTCAACCAGTTATCGCCGATGATCACCGCCCGCCAAGGCACTGACACCATCACCGCCGTGCGCCTCGGTCCGGCAGATGCGCCCAGGCACGTCAAGCTGGGCAACTATACCCTGACGCTGACTTATACCGGTCGTGCCACTCACATCCCTCCGCAAGAGATGGGACAGAGGAAACCCTCGCCCGCCTTCCAGCCGCCTGCCACCACCGAGCCGCCCATCGAAGCCGCCGCCATTCTCATCTCCACCGGCCCTGACGAGTATTACTTCGCCGGCGGAGGCATGGCCATCGACTTCTCCGCCAACACTCCCAGCCCGCAGAATATTGGCCTCGGCGACGTGCAGGAGGGCAAGTTTGTTGACGGCAAGTGGGTCGTCACCCGTCAGCTTGCCGGCGACGACGACGCGCAGGGAGAGATCCTTGTCCTGCGCCCGAACACCATCCTCCGCGTCACGCTTTACCGCTTCCCATAGGCTGAACCAACCCATCGCGGCTGCCGGAGCTATCTTCCGGCAGCCCGTGACGGCCATCTGCCTAAAAACCAGTCCTGAGTTCGCCGAAGAGTTTCGCTTCCGCGACCTGCGAATCCTTCCCCAGCGCCTAGAATCAAAGAGAGTACGACTCATCTTTTCTTACGGAGTTCTCCCATGACTCTCTCTGCTCTGGAAGTCAATCAACTGAAGCAAGCTCCTGCCATCGATGGCGTCTTGCCTGTGGTGCTCGCTCGCTGGAGCCCGCGCTCCTTTGCCGGCCGCGACGTAACCCCCGCCGACCTCAGAAAAGTCTTCGAAGCCGCCCGCTGGGCCGCCTCTTCCAATAACGAGCAGCCCTGGCGCTTTCTCGTTGGACTTCGCAACTCATCGACGCATCAGAAAATATTCTCGACGCTGGTCGGCTTCAACCAGAGCTGGGCGGGCGCTGCCCCCGTTTTGATTCTGGGCGTGGCCAGCAGCAAATTCAGCCACAATGGCTCCCCGAACGCCTACGCACTCTACGATTTGGGCGCCGCTTCCGCCACTCTCTGCCTCCAAGCCGCCTCGCTCGGCCTGAAGACTCACTCCATGGCTGGCTTTGACCACACTGCTGCACGCCAGGCCTTCGGTATCCCTGAGGATTACCTGCTCGGAGCCGTGATTGCCCTCGGCTATCAGGGCGAACCCTCCGCCCTCGGCCACGAGAAACTGATTGCTCAGGAAATCGCTCCACGTTCCCGCAAGCCGTTGAACGAGTTTGTCCTGTCGGAATGGGGAGTGGCGGCTGATCTGGGCTGATGCTTCTTGGGTGATTGGGGTTCGAGGTTCCCATGTCCGAAAGTCAGGACCTGGGGCACCCGGCGTTTCACATTTTTCCTCAGTTTTGTTACCCTCCCGGTTAGAGTTCAGACTGACCGATTCTGGCTTCGTCCAGAAAGGCAAGGATCGGAACCCATGAAGAAACAGCTCTTGGTACTGTCGCTCCTGCTCGTGAGCGCATCGATTCTGTTTGTCGTTGCACAGGCCAACCCCCCGGCGGCGCCCGCCGAGGTGCGTACCGAGGACAACGCCCTGCTCCCAATCCCCGGAGCCGTGCTCTACAACAATGTCTACGGCAAGGGCGACATCGTGAACTACAAGCAGTCCATCTTTCGTGGCAGGGACGACGCAGGCTGGGAGTGGGATTGGCCCGAGAGCGGCGGACCGTCCCTGAAGAACTACCCCGAGGTGCTTGTGGGTCGATCACCGTGGAGCGATGCTGGCGGGATCGCTGGCGCAGCCGATTTGAGTGCCGGAAACCAACTGCCCCGTCGGTTGTCCGAAACGCGTATGACGATCGATTTCGACTCCTCCACCGTCGCCGACGGGCTCTGGCTCGAGAGTTTCGACTTCTGGATCACCAGCTCCGACCATCCGACCACCAAGGACATCGTGAGCAACCTGACGATCTGGACCATGAATCATGGGGTGAAGAACACCTACAAAGGCCGCCACATGACGTTGAAGATCGGCGGGCGCACCTACGAGGCCATCTTTGAGACGCCCAAGGAGCAGCCGGACAAACCGTGGAAGACACTCTGCCTGGTGGACACCGAGCCTCGCAGCAAGGGCAGCCTCGAGCTGGGCCCCTTGGTCGATGTCCTGATCGCTCACGGACTTGCGAAGCCGACTGACTTCCTCGCGACCGCCGAGTTGGGCAGCGAGGTGGCGTACGGGAAGGGCCGCACGACCCTTCGGACCTTCAGGCTGCGGTAGGGCTATCGCACGCCTTCGCTGCGCCCTGTTCGGGACGATAGATAAGGATGAGCCATCCGGCGCGTTAGAGTGAAGTCTGGGGGTTGCCTTTGCCCAAACCGCGCCCAAACCGCAGCAAGCCCGCCCACCGGGCCAGCCTCCAGCGCGCCTTACGCCGGTGGCCACGCCTCGGCTGGCGAGGCCACCTGCTTCTTGCCGCTATCCTATTGATTCTGAGCCTCTTAGGCTGGGGAGTGCTCGCCCGCCTTCTGGCCCCTGTCTCCAACACCTCGCTCACCCGCTTTGACGCCATCATCGTGCTGGGCACTCCCGCAGACCGCGACGGCAACCCCACACCAGAGCTTCTGGCCCGCGTCACCGAGGGGGTCCACGAGTACGAGCGGGGCATGGCGCCCCGTCTGATTCTCTCCGGAGCCGCCGCCCACAACCAGTATGTCGAGGCGCGGGTAATGGCTGCCACCGCCCACGCGCAGGGGATTCCGGAATCGGCCATCTTTGAGGAGCCCCGTGCCCTCGACACCATTCAGAACGCCTGCTACGCCGAGCGCATCATGAAGGAGCACGGCTGGCAGTCGGCGGAGGTGGTTTCCAGCGCCAGCCACTTGCCCCGCGCCGGCATCATCTTCAGCGAATATCCCCTGGAGTGGCGCACCCACGCCGCCCCTCCGCTGGAGCCGGAGTCCGCGGCCGACTTCTGGTCCGATGCATCCGTTGAAACCCTGAAGACTGTGCGCTTTCTTGTCTGGTCGCGCTGGAGAGAGCGCTGTCAGCCGTAACGCTACAGCGGTTCCACAATTGCTGTACCCCGAAACCACCGCCATCAAGTGGCATTTTCCTCAACCGGGGTCCCCTGCGACTGGTCTTCGTCGCTGGGGTGGAAGTAAATGCCACCCTGCGCAATGCCAGAAAAGGCACGTAAATTGTGGAGCCGCTCTAACATTCCCGCCCGGCTGGCGTTGTCCCCCGCCGGTATCCTCCTGTAAGCTGAATAGGATGCGAAATTCAGTCAGATTATCCGCCCTTCTTGCCGTCATAGCCGTCCTGGCTTTGTCTTTCGGAACCAGCTCCCAGGCGCAGAGCACCGCCAATCCGACAGCCGGTAATGGTACATACATTTCCACCGACCCTCTGGCCGGTGTGCGCTATGACAACCGTTTTGATGTATCCCTGGGCATGGCCTATGACCACATGAAGGCCGGGGCCAATGTGTTGCAAGGTGCCAATCTGGGTGGCCTCAATCTCTCCACCTCCTATTGGTTCAGCAAGCACTGGGGTTTGGAAGGCTCGGGCCGCGCCTACCTGGGCAGCAGCGGCGCCGGCAGTACAAGTCCTTCGGTTGTCCACGGGCCATTCGTCAGCCAATACTTGTTTGTCGCCGGTCCTGAATGGCTCGGACCGCACAACAAGCACGGTGCGCTCTCCGCCCACTTGCTCTTTGGCGGCGCATACTTTGATGCGCATCTGGGCAACGTCACGCCGCAAATTGAGAATTTCTATTACAACCAGATCGCTCCGGCAGCCATCATCGGCGGCCACATGGACCTGAACCGCTCGGCGCACTGGGTCTTCCGCGTTACGCCCGACGCGATTCTCACCCGCTACAGAACCAACTACGCGCCCCTGCTCACTCAGAACGACGTCAACTTCGCCATCTCTGTGGGCGTCGAGTACAAGCTCAGTAAGAAGCGGTAGAAGGCCGCCGCACCCATACGGCAATCTTCCCGAAACAGGAGTTCCCGGGTCGCCAATCGTGCGCCGGCAGCTTCGGTTTTACCCATGGGGCAGCCATTTTCGATAAAGTGAGAGGTGCTGCCGGGCTGATGGAGTAGGTCATTCTCATCCCCTCGGCAATGCCTGTAGAATCAAAGTCCGCGGAGGATACGCCGGACTGGAGGTCGGCTATCTCTCCCGTGCATAGGCAGGGTTGAACAGCTATGAGAGACACACTTGGAGTTTTGCTTGCCGGTGGAGCGGGAGAACGGCTCTTTCCCCTCACGCGCGATCGCGCCAAGCCGGCCGTGCCCTTTGGCGGGCACTACCGCATCATTGACATCACCCTTTCCAACTGCATCAACTCAGGCCTGCGCAAGGTCTACATCCTCACGCAGTACAAGGCCCTTTCGCTCAACCGGCACATACGCGAAGGCTGGACCGGCATTGTGGCTCAGGAGCTGGGCGAGTTCTTTGAGCTGCTGCCGCCCATGCAGCGCACCGGCGCCAATTGGTACATGGGAACCGCCGATGCGGTTTATCAGAATATCTATTCCATCGGCAGCGAGCAGCCCAAGTACATGATCATCCTCCAGGGCGACGCCATCTACAAGATGAACTACAACCGCATGCTGCAGCAGCACAAGGAGACCGGCGCAGAGGTGACGCTGGCTACGCTGCCCATCTCGCCCGACGAATCGAATCGCTTCGGCGTAGTGGAGGTGGGCAAGACAGGCGATGTGCTGGGATTCCAGGAAAAGCCGGCCGCGACCAGCTTCCGCTCGCCCTTCAACCCCAACGCCGTTGACGCCTCCATGGGCATTTACATCTTCAATACCGAGGTGCTGCTCAAGGCGCTGATCGCCGACGCTGAAAATATAGACTCCAAGCACGATTTCGGCCACGACATCCTGCCCAACATGCTGGGCAAAAACAAGATGATGGCCTACAACTTCGTCGACGAGAACAAGCAGCAGGCGCTCTATTGGCGCGACGTGGGCACGATCGACGCCTATTACGAAGCCAATATGGATCTCTGCGCGGTTTCGCCGGTCTTCAACCTCTACGACAAGAGCTGGCCCATACGCACCCGCGTGCGCCAGTATCCCCCCGCCAAATTCGTCTTTGCCGAGCCGGGCCGCTCCGGCATGGCCGTCGATTCGATCATTACCGCCGGCGTCATCATCTCCGGCGCCACAGTCTCCAGCTCTGTGCTCTCCCAGGATGTGCGCGTCAACTCCTACACTACCGTGGATTCCAGCATCATCTTTTCGCACGTGAACATCGGCCGCCACTGCCGCATCAGAAGAGCCATCATCGACCGCCATGTCCACATTCCCGAGGGCACGGTCATCGGATACGACCCTGTGGAGGACAAGAAGCGCTACTTCGTCACTCCCTCGGGGCTCACCATCGTCACCCGCGACGCCTCGCTCTTCGAAAACCCCGTCGATCCGGAGTTCTCGCAGCGGTATTAATGAAGATGCCCGCCCTCACCCCGCAAATGCTCTCCCTGCTTTCCCGCTTCCGCGGCTTGTCCGCGACCGCGCCCTCTCTCTCCGCCCTCGAGACCGCCATCGTCGAGGCCCTCGCCAAAGAGCTTCTCTATTACAACTGGACCGGCTTCTACATGCTCGATCCCGCCGATCCGCAGACACTTGTTTTGGGCGCCTTTGTCGGCGATCCGACCCCGCATCTCCGCATCCCCGTCACGCAGGGCATTTGCGGCGCTGCGGTGGCCTCCGGTGAAACCGTCATCGTGGACGACGTGAACTCCGACCCCCGCTATCTCTCCTGCTCCATCCGCACAAAATCAGAGATCGTCGTCCCTATTCGCGCGCATGGCCGCGTAGTCGGCGAAATCGACATCGACAGCCACACCCCTGCCGCCTTCACCGCAGCCGACCGCAGCTTCCTTGAAGAAGCCGCGCGCATCGTCGGAGCCTGGATGGAAATGCGTTCTTCCTGAGCTATTACTGGCACCTGATAAGCGCACTACAGCATTGTTGAAGATACTTGAGATTCTCATCAGTCGCCGCGTAGCACCTGCGGCTCTTGCTGGCGTCGCAGGTGTTTGTCAGGCAATCGTATGCGGCCCCTGCCGGGCAGCAGTGCGTATTGTCAGCGCAGATGTGCATCCCTGCCGGGCATCCGTCGCCGGCATACACATGGGATGTGGTTCCGTTCAAGAGCCCCGTTTGCACCAGCGCCAGGGAGATCATCACGCCCAGTATTAATGCAGACATGCCGCCCAGAATCCGGACTAGTATTCGACTTTTCATTTCGTCCTCACTTTTTGATTTCTCGGTTAGTGATTTGCGATTAGATTCATGAGTTCGCTGTACGACACAGATCCCTCGTGGCGCTTGTTGTTGATGAAAATAGTGGGAGTCGCCTCGATTTGCATCTTATCGGCTTCGTTTGCTTCGTCCTGAACAACTCCTCTGAACTGCGCGGAATTAATACATTGCATCAACGCGGCTGGATCGGCGTGCACCTCTTGCGACAGGAAGTTGAGCTCCTGGTCGATGGCCTTCGATGAAGTAATGTCAGCCTGGTGCGCATAAAGAGCATCGGCATATTCCCAGTACTTTCCCTGTGCCCCCGCGCATTGCGCGGCTTCTGCTTCCCTGAATGCAAACTCGTGCATGGACAGCGGATAATCCCGATACACCCATCGAATCTTTCCTTCGCTCGCCGCGGCCTGCAGTGTAACGTGCAACTGCCGGCAATAGGGACATTGAAAATCCGCGTATTCAATCACCGTGACAGGCGCGTTCGCGCTGCCGCGCACGTGATCATTGGAGCCAATCGTCATAGGGTGAAGCCGGTTGCGCTGCAGATCCTGCCAATATGTCGGATGGGAGATGTGCAGCGCCAGAATCACATTCAGGCAGACGCTGCACAACGAAAACACCACTAGAAAGCCAAGCAGAAAATCCCGCCAAAACGGCCGATTCTTATCCATTCTTGACTCCCCTGTGCTGACATTGCCCAGTCTCAGCATTATCGTTTGCTCCATCAACTGGTTGTCAAGCTTTGTGATGAATCTATGACGTCAGGCGGCTTGTGTAGTAACTCTAAATTTTGCTCTGCCGTAGCCTGATTTCTCCAGCCAACGGAACTAATCTGGATATACCTGCGTACTAGCGCAATATGTCAGGTATGGGTACATTAAGCTGGAGCGAGGTTGAGCCGAGTGCCCCGGCTATCCACCCCACGGACGTAGGCCTGTCCGCGGGGACCCCGGCTCTTGTGCCAGCCGCTCGTCCGTCGCGCGGGGAGGCTGCCTCTCTGGAGATCGATTGGCCCCAAATCGTCCGCCGCTGCATGGACGGTGATTCCAGTGCCTGGACCGAGCTGGTCAGCGGGCAGCATCGGCGTGTCTATGGGCTCTGTTACCGCTTTACCGGCAATCCCACTGACGCCGAGGACCTGACCCAGGACGTCTTTCTGAAGATTTATTCCAACCTGGCCAGCTTTGACACCGGGCGCGGCTCCTTGCAGGTTTGGATTACCACCATGACTCGCAACCTGTTGGTGGATAACTTCCGCCGGACCCGCAATCTGCGCGTAACTTCTTCATTAGACGATGGTTGGGAGTCGGCTGAAGAACTGAAGCCGATTGACCGGCTCACCTCCCGCAGCCTTTCGCCCCACGAGTCGGCGGCCAAAAATGAACTGGCGAAGATGGTGCAGGATGCCCTGGCCCGCGTCTCGGTCGATCTGCGTGAGGCCGTCATTTTAAGAGATTTGCAGGATATGGACTACAAAGAAATCGCCTGTGTGCTGGGAATTCCCGAAGGTACGGTAAAATCCCGCATCAGCCGGGGCCGCGCGGAACTTGCGAGGCTCCTGGAACGTAATAGACGGGAGGTAATGTAATGGCAGAGCGCAATCACAATCCGAACTCCACGGCCTGCGGCCAGTGGGAGATGCTTTTGGCGGACGCGCTGGACGGGCTGCTGAAGCCCGAGGAAGAGGCCCTCTTTAACGCCCACAGGGCCGTCTGCCCGGCCTGCTCGGCTCTCTATGAAGAGGCGCGCCGGGGACGCGAGTGGCTGGAGTTTCTCTCCCCGGAACCGGAGGTTCCGGCCGGCCTTTTTGACAAGATCCTGGCCCACACCGGCCCGGGCCAGGTGGAAAATTACAGGCTGGCTAACGCCGGCGGCAAGGTAATCCCCATCCGTCCGGTCTCTGTTCCGGCGTGGCAGCGTCCCGGCTTGGTGGCCCGCGTCCAGCGCTTTGCTGAGCCCCGCCTGCTGATGACGGCTGCCATGGCCTTCTTTTCCATCGCCCTGACCCTCAACATGACCGGCGTCCGTTTGAGCAATCTGCGGCTTTCTGACCTGAAGCCCGGCAACGTTCGTTCCATCATGGAACGTCGTCTCACCGCGGCCTCTACGCCGCTCATCCGCTACTACGACAACTCGCCGCTGGCTTACGAGGTACAGAGCACGATGCGCGAGCTGCGCCAGACCACAGGGGTTGGCCGGCAGGGCGAAAGCGAAGAAATCCAGCAGAAGTTGCAGGATCTGGCGCCCGGCGAGTCAAAACAGCTTCCCGTACCTGGGAATGGGGTCCGGCAGCTGGATATTCCGCAACAGCCTTACAGTCTCACTGCTGGCCCCGCGGATCAACCAACCCTCAACAATTCTGACTTTTTAGAAACTTCCCTGGTGTCTCAGCAATGGTCCGCGCACTCCGGCGGCTCCCACAGTGAAACATGGGAAAGGAGCACAATATGGATTGCGTAAATCACAGTGGTATCAACGCGGCGGCTTATTGTCAGAGCTGCGGCAAGGCGCTCTGCGCAAATTGCGTGCGCAACGCGCCTGGAGGTCAGATTCTCTGCGAACCTTGCCTGACGGTGTGGCAGAGCTATCAACAGCCGTTTATTCCGCCTCCAGCCAGCGGGCCCAACCCCTCGTCTGCTGCCGTACTGGGACTGATTCCCGGCGTGGGCGCCATGTACAACGGCCAGTTCGTCAAAGGCTTCATCCATGTGGCAATCTTCGCGGTGTTGGTTACAATCACCAGCGAGTTCAATGGCCCGATTGACTCCATTTTTGGCATTTTCATCGCTGCCTGGATCTTCTATCAGTCCTTTGATGCCTATCACACCGCCAAGGCATTGCGCGATGGCCAGCCGCCTCCCGATCCCTTTGGGCTGAACGAGGTGGGCAACTGGCTGAACCTGGGCCCGCGGCCACGGAATCCTGGCCAGCCCGTCTCCGGTCAACCCGCGGCAGTGCCGCCTGCGGAGGGTTACCAGCCTCCGCCGCCTTATCAGGCCCCATTCACGCCACCGCCAGGCTCTGTCGAACCTGCGATGCCTCCGCCGCCCATGTACTGGCGGCGTAGGGAGCCGGTGGGCGCCATCGTTCTGATTGCCCTGGGAATGTTGTTTCTGCTGGGGCAGTTGGATGTCTTTCGCGACCGCTTCTTTGGGTTAACGTGGCCGCTGTTGCTGATTGCACTTGGCGTTTGGTTGATCATTCGCCGTTTCGAAGATTCAAAAGGAGGACCTAAATGAGCCATTACATCATGATTCGCCGCCTGCGCGGCCCGGCAATTCTGCTCCTGCTTGGAGGTGTTGCTCTGCTCGATCAGACTGGCGTTATTCACCATTTCTGGGGTTGGTTTGTGCCCCTGCTGCTGATTATGCTGGGCATCTTCATGCTCGCCGAGCGCGCGGCTATCGCCGCCGAGGGTGGCTATCCGCCGGGTTTCTGTTGCGGCCAGCCTTATCCCGGCGCCTATCCGGGAACAATAGCAGGCAACGCGACGCAGCCCCCACCGGCCGAGAATTCGGCCAACGTTTCAGCAAGCTCGCAGGAGTTCCAGAAGAACTCTGAGGGAGGAAAATCATGAGCACCACACCTCCGAATATGCCCCCCAATACGCCTCCCGGAGGGAACGTGCCTCCTCCGTATCCGCCTTATGATCCCAAGACCCAGTGGCGGATTTATCGGGAACAGCAGAAAGCCGCTTGGCGCGCGCAGCGCGATGCATGGAAGGCCCAGCGCCGCGCCATGAAGGCCAACTACGTGGGCGTATATGGCCCCCGTGTTCCCTCCATCGTCGGCCCCATCATCCTCATTGCTGTCGGCGTAATTGCTCTGCTGATGATCACCGGCCGCATCAATTCCGGCCAGTTCTGGATGTGGTATGGCCAATGGTGGCCGCTGCTCCTCATCGGCGCTGGCCTGGCCCTGCTGGCAGAGTGGGCCATTGACCTGCACCGCGAAACTCCGGTGCGCCGTGGCGGCAGCTTTATAGGGATTCTCATCTTTCTGGCGGTGTTGGGCTTATGCGCTGCCGGATGGAATCATGCGCAGCCCTGGTTCCACCAGTGGAACAACGATGGCGACGAATTCTTCAACTCCTTCGGACTGCCGGAGCACGACATGGAGCAGCAGGAGCTCACCCAGCAGGTTCCCGCCAATGCCGCCATCCAGATCGAGAATCCGCGCGGCAACGTGAGCATCACGGCGGGCGATAGCTCCGCTATCACCGTGCAGGCGCATGAATTGGCCTACGCCAACTCGGACTCGGAAGCCAAAAAAGTCTTCGATGCCGTGGCGGCGCGACTCACCGTCAGCGGCAACTCCGTCCTGCTGAAATCAGAAAGCAACTCCTACGGAATGGTTAACATGACCGTTACCGTGCCCAAGACCGCCAAGGTGACGGTAAACAACAACAGGGGCGACGTCTCTGCCTCCGGGTTGGGCGCGGGAATCACTGTTACCGCCCGCGGAGACGTGCAACTCAACAGCATTGCCGGCCCGGTCGAGGCGCACTTCCCGCACGGCCATCACGACTTTTCCGCCCATGATATTCAGGGCGATGTGACCGTCGACGGAGACTTGAGCAACATCACCATCTCCGAGATTAAGGGCAAGGTTTCACAGAGCGGAGAAATCCTCTTCGGCGACGCGCACATCGAGAACGTTTCCGGGTCGGTGCATTTGCACACCTCGCGAACCGACATCGACGTAGCGGAGCTGCCCGGCGACCTGACCCTCGATCCTAACGATCTGCGCGTCAACCAGGCCAAGGGGCAGGTGCGCGTGGTGACCCGCTCCAAGGACGTCGATCTCAACCAGATCTATGGCGACAGCTATGTGAAAACCAACAACGGCCACATCGCGATCGAGCCGGCCGGCGTTTACGCAGTGGACGCGAACAACGAGAAGGGTGACATCGAAGTCTCGCTGCCCCCCAATGCATCCGCCACCGTAAACGCGCGCTCCCACAATGGAGAAATCGTTTCCGATTATCCTATCCCCGCAACCGAAGGCGAGAACAAGCAAGCCACATTCACCATCGGCTCCGGCACAGCCAGGATTGTGCTGAACGCCAGCAACGGCGACGTGCATATCAAGAAAGGTCCGGGCTTCCCGTCCACGCCTGCACCTGCAACTCCTAAGGTGCCTATGCTGAACGTTCCGCCCTATCACAGGATTCCGCCGGGCTTCGAAGGAAAACAATTGAAGGAGCCCAAGGTGCCGCCCGCGCCGCCGGTTAAGCAATAAAACCGTCAGTCAACCGGAATGAACAAATCCGGCGCAGGAGAATTCACCCTCTTGCGCCTCTTCTTTTTCCTGGCTGTGATAAAACTCGATTCGCTGTTTTCACCTGGAATCCCGTTTATCCCGCAGCGTACTAAACCGCGATTCGAGGCACGCGCGCTCCAATGCGCGTAAAGACCTCCCAGGGAATCGTCCCCGTTGCTTCGGCGTGGTCGAATGCGGTGATGCTTTCGCCGCCCTGCTCGCCCAGAATCACAACATCGTCGCCCGGCGCCACGTCCTCGATTTCGGTCACGTCCACCACCGCCGAGTCCATGCTAACGAGCCCCACCAGCGGCGCGCGCTCTCCCCTGACCAGCAGGTTGAAGCGGTTGCTAAGCCGCCGGTCGAGGCCGTCGGCGTAGCCCGTCGCCACCAGAGCCAGCCGCATCGGTTCTGTCGCGACAAAAGTTCCGTTATAGCCCACCACCGCGCCGGCGGGAACCGCGCGCACCCCCACCACGCGTGTCTTCCACGTGAGCACAGGTTGCAGTCGTGCGCGCGCTGCGGCCAGAGTCGCCGGCTCCGGCAGTTCAAACTCCGGGTTGAAGCGCGGCACAACGCCGTAAAGCGCCAGCCCCGGCCGCAGCATCGCCTTCATTCCATAATGTGCGGCAAGAGCGGCAATCCGCGCAGTTTGACCGGTCAGAAGCGTGGCGGAGTTGCCCACATGCAGCCACTCCGGAGCTTGCCCCGCTGCCCTGATCTTCCCCAGCGCCTCATCCAGTAAAACCATTTGCGCCGCGGTCACCCGGCCGTCTGCCTCGTCGGCGGCATACAGGTGGGTCATCACGCCCTCCAGCCGCAGCGGCGACCCCGGATGAAAGCGCGCCGGAAGCTCTCGCGCGCTTCCGCCCTCCGTCCTGAACTCTTCGGCCGCTACCCCCTGGCGGCTCATGCCGGTGTCGATCTCTAGGTGAATCGGGATTGAGCCTCCCGCCGCGCGCGCGGCCGCTTCCAGCTCATCCAACTGCCACGGTTGCCATGCCACGACGCTCAGCCGGTTCTCCGCCACCGCCGCTCCCTGCCCGGGAAATGCGCCGCCGAGCACCAGAATCCCGCCCTCGGGACACTGCGCGCGCGCTGCTACACCTTCCTCAACGGTGGCCACGCCCAGCCACCGGGCCCCGGCATGCACCGCCGCCGGAGCGCACAGCTCCAGCGAATGCCCATAGGCATCGTCCTTGACCACCGCCATCAACTCCGCATGGGGCGCTGTCAAGCTCAACAAAAACTTGAAGTTATCTTCCAGGGAATGAGTGCGAATTTCAACCCGGCAGGGGTGTGTTGTCATCAGGCTGTCCAAGCTTTAGTGTAACAATTGACCACTGACCACTGATAACTGATAACTGACAACTTGTTCCTTTACTCCAGCAGCGCGAATGCCACTACGGTCTTCTCTTTCAACGGAATCTCCTCTAGCAGCTCCGCTTCAAGATCGGTCGGAACGGTCATCTCGCAGGCCGCCACTTTCGCCTTATCGGCGCCAACAAAGCACAACTCGCAGTGGCCAAGCTCCGCGCCTTCTCCCATTCGGACCGGCGGGCCAAAGACACGGCAGGTCAAGGGCCGCCACGCGTATATATCGCACTTGCCGGTATCGGGATCCAGCGCAGGGCAGGCTGCCTCGTTGTCGAAATCCTCAAAGCGCTCTTCCTCAATTTTGGAATCGCCCAGTATACCTGTCTTGGGATCGCCGGGGAAATTTGCCCCATGCTCGGCAATCCACGCCTTCGCGCGACCTTCGATCTTGGCCGCAAGAGCAGGCTCTGTGGCTCGCACCATGTCCATGCCGGCGCGCAGCCGTAGCGTGTCCAAAGGACTGAGGACAAAAGCTCCATGGCAGCATTGGCTGCAGCCGGGCTTGCAGACCAGCAGCTTTCCCGCTTTTTTCGCCGCATCGGCAAATGCGGAGTCCATGATTTGCACCAGTAGAGAATCACCCGTGGGCAAACGCATATCGCACAGAATAACCCATTATTCACATAAAATGTAAGCGTTACTAAAGGCAGATGTTTGAGTTACTATTGGCTCGGAGGGTTCCCCGTGCCTGAATTCCACAGCCCCATCATCCCCGGATTCCGTTATCGCAACGCCCCCGCCGCTATCGACTGGCTCTGCCGCGTCTTTGGCTTTGAGCGCCATGCCGTCCATGAAGGCGAAAACGGCACGATTGCCCACTCCGAGCTGACCCTGGGCAACGGCATGATCATGCTTGGCTCCAGCAAGGACGATGAGCATGGCCGCGGCTTCAAATCCCCTGCTGAGTTGGGTGGCGTCGAGACCTGCACTCTCTACATTGTCGTCCCCGACGTCGATGCGGCCCATTCCCGCGCCCTGGCCGCCGGAGCCAACGTCACCACCCCGCTCCACGACACCCCCTACGGCAGCCGCGACTTCACCGTAAAAGACCCCGAAGGCCATTCCTGGTACGTTGGCACCTACGACCCCTGGGCGAAGCGTGAATAAGGCTTCACTGTTGTGCTTCGGTTGAGTTCGCCTTTACATCTGCTTATTCCAGGCGTATTTTTGCCAGTGGGGTCGTAAACGCTCAAGGGGGGAATATATGCGACCGATCTTCTTTGGTTGCTTAACGGCGCTCCTGCTCAGCCTCGCCGTCGGCGGTCAATCCCCGGCAAGCCATGCCATCGCTCCCGCCCCGGCGGCAAAAATCGAGATTCGCCCCATACCACCGGAGTTAACGCAGCGCTATGAGCCGCTCCACGCCGCCCTCAAACCCTCTGCAAGAGCCTGGGTCGATCAACAGGCAACCATCGAGGCGCGTCGCCCCAAGCCCGACCTGAATGCTTTGCGGGCGGCGATTCGCCAGCGTTTCCCTGGCTCTTTTTCAGCGCCTGCTTCTCTTCGGCAGGGTGGCGATATCGATGCCGTTGTCTTCGTGGTCCTCGTGCAGACGTCGCAGAACGTACAGGCGAACATAGAAGCCGATGCAGAGCAGATACAGGCGTTGATGCAAGATATCAACGCCTTGCGCCAGGCGCTCGAGCAGCTAAACCAGGAAAAGGCCGCATTAGCCAAAACCGGCCAGCGCAACGCCTCCTGCGCAACGCCCTTTTGCCGCTCGCTTCCCGCATCACTCGCCGAAATCAACGCATCAACTGCCAAATTCCCGCATCCCACTCACCTTCAAGCTCCGGCGAGCCTTACCCTTACGCAGCTACAGTCACTCGTCAGCCAGATGGAGACCTCGCTGGACACTGTTGGCGACGACGCCCAGCTTGCCAATGTCGACTTGCAAAACATGCTGCAGAAGCAGCAGCAAACGATTCAAATGCTCTCCGCCATCGAAAAGCTCCTTAACGACACGGCCATGTCCGTCATCCGCCACCTGGGAAGCTGATTTAGAGCTATCTCTTTACCCGATCGGCTTGTCCCACGTCTCCAGCGCCCGCTTGAACGCGCCCATGAACCTGCCCGCGTCGGCCCCGTCAATGGTGCGGTGATCAAACCCCAGGCAGAAGTACTGCACTGAACGAATCGCAATCGTATCGTGGCCCTCGGCGTCGGTCATCACCACCGGCTCCTTGCGCAGCCCTCCGATAGCCAGAATCGCCGACTCCGGCTGGTTGATGATCGGCGTGCCGAACTCCTCGCCGAAGATGCCGGAGTTGGTCAGCGTAAACGTGGACCCGGAAGCCTCCTCGGGCAGCAGCTTCTTCGCGCGCGCCCGTCCCGCCAAATCTGCAACGGCCTTCGCCAGGCCCACAAAGCCGCGCTCCTCTGCCTGCTTCACCACCGGCACAATCAGCCCCCACTCCAGCGCCACGGCAATCCCCAGATGAATATTCGGGTGATACTGGATCGCCCCATCCACCAGCGACGCGTTCACAATCGGATACTTCCCCAGTGCCTCAATGGCAGCCGTGGCAACGAACGGCATAAACGTCAGCTTCACGCCGTGCTGCTGCTCAAATCGCGCTTTCTCCCGCTCCCTCAGCCGCACAATGCGCGTCATATCCACCTTGTAAACAATGTGCACATGCGGGCTGATCTGCATGCTCTCCACCATGCGTTGCGCAATGATGGCCCGCATCTTGGTCAACGGTTGCGGCACCTGCGGCACTTGCACTGCAACCAACTGCTCCTTTGGAGCGGTGCTGCCCTGCCCACTCTCGCTCAGATGCCGCAACACATCTTCCTTGGTGATGCGCCCCTCCGAGCCTGTTCCGGTAACCCTGCTCAGGTCAAGATTGTTTTCTTTGGCAATCCTCCTCACCAGCGGCGATGTGCGCTGCGCCACCTGCGGTGGGGCCCCATCCGCCTTCTGCGTCACCTGCGTTGCGGCTGTCCGCGCCTGCGGTGCAGTCGTCGCGGAGCGGGCTGCTGGTGCAGAAGCCTGCGGAGTTGTCGCTGGCGGAGCCGCCGCCGGCGCTACAACAGCCCCGCCAATCACCGCCACCACCGTATTGACCTCAACCGTCGCGCCCGCGGGAACCTTGATCTCGGTGAGCACGCCGGCCTCGGGCGAGGGAATCTCCGCGTCCACTTTGTCAGTTGAAATCTCAAACAGCGGCTCGTCCTTCTCGACCCGCTCGCCGGTCTTCTTGAGCCATTTGGTAATGGTGCCCTCAAAGATCGACTCGCCCATCTGGGGCATGATCACGTCGGTTGGCATGTGGGGTCTCTCCGTGATGCGGGGCGCTCTTCTGCTGCGTTCAGGGAAGGTTTTTGACGTACAAAGGGAAGCCTTCGAGGTTCGCCCGCTTCAACTCGGATTATAAATTGTTCTGCGTATATCAACCGAGATGGAACAATCGCTATATTTGGGTGCCCCAGATCCCGCTTTTGGGATCTGGGAATCGATATGCATTACATCAATCGCCCCGTCCCTCACGCTCGAACCGGCCCATCTCCCGCGCCTCTCAGTCGCTTCACCTCATCCGGAACTCGGAGCGGCGTGTCCTCCGCCGGGATTCGCGCCTGTGCCTTCGCAGCCTGCTCCCTTAAATCCGCCAGGCTCTCCACTTCCACTACCGGCTCGCCAAAAACCAACCCAAACTCCCGCGCAACTAGACATGCAAGCTTCTCCAGCGTGGGCAACGCCTCCGGATTTTCAACCTCCCGCGCCAGGCTCGTCACCGCATGATCGGAAATCCCGCAGGGAACAATCAGGTCAAACTCCTTCAGGTCGGTCGTCACATTAAATGCAAATCCATGCGACGTAATTCCCCGCGCCACATGAATCCCTATCGCGCCAATCTTTCTCTCCTTCACCGTCGAAGAACTGTTCCCTGTTCCCTGTTCCCTGCCGGGGTCCCCGGCGAGCGAACTTTGCTCGCTGGGGTGGCTATTCCCTGTTTTTCCGCACCACACCCCCGTCAGCCCGCAAATCCTTCCCGCCCTCACCCCAAAATCGCCGCACAGCCTTATCAGCGCCTCTTCCATCCCGCGCACAAAATCCACCGGCCCCATCCGTCCGCCGCTCTCCGTCCGCAGCGTGCGCAGGTCGAAGATGGGGTAGCCCACCAGTTGCCCCGGCCCGTGATAGGTCACGTCGCCCCCGCGGTTGATCTCATGCACGGTCACCCCGCGCCGCTTCAACATCTCGTCAGACGCCAGAATGTTCTCCCGCTTCGCGTTGCGCCCCAGCGTCAGCACCGGCGGATGCTCCAACAGCAGCAGCACATTCCCGGTACGCCCCTCCGCCACCATCACGGCCACTTCCGACTGCAGGCGCAGCCCCTCGTCGTAGCCTACCCGCCCGAGATAAACGTACTGAATCATAGTCTTTGATTGTAGCGAGCCGTCCTGCACATACATCGGGGCAGCCTTCATTCCTCTAGCCGTGCCGCAAACAGCTTTGCAAACACCATCCGATGCTCCCAGACAACCAGCAGCCACAGAAGCGTTGCAAACGCCCCCATCCCAATGCCTCCCGGGTCCATCAGCAGGTGATACGTGAGGATGTTGAACAGCACGGGACCCAGCAGCGTCAGCCCCAGCCCCACAAACCGGTTCACCAGCAGCAGAACTCCAGAAACAACCATGGTCGCGCCCACCACGTAAAAGTAGTGCGCAGCAAGTAGGGCGGCCGTGAACTGTCCGGCCACCCCGGGCGGCATTTGCCCCATGGGAATGAAATTTAGAAACATGTTCAGGCCGAAGACAAAAAACATCAGTCCCAGCAGATAGCGAGCGATCATCGTGACAATCTTCATAGAGTTCTCCTTGATTCGAGGTGTGCGAATTAGGATGAATCGAGCCAGAGAGCGGGCTCACAGCTTCGCAGAGGGGAACAAACTCTCCGCAGTGAGTGGATGGTTTTATATCCTCCGTGGATTCAATGAATCGGGACTGGAGACTTCCTCGCGTATCTTGAGAAATCTCGGGAACTCTGATGGTTGAATGCCGGTAGCGTTTTCGCGCTACACTAGACACTGGCAGGAGGACCGGGCGGTCGCTGCCGGCAGGACCGGGGGCAACCCTGGGCCAACCGGGGGAGGAAAGTCCGAACTCCGAAGGGCAGTGTGCCGGATAACATCCGGGACGTGGGCCTCAAAACCCATGGACGGCCAGTGCCACAGAAAACATACCGCCGGATGCTCGTGCTTCGGCACGCGCAACTGGCCCCAGGGGCGATTGCCTTTGCGGCCACTCCGGTAAGGGTGAAATGGTGCGGTAAGAGCGCACCGCTCCGCCGGTAACGTCGGAGGCAGGGTAAACCCCACACGGAGCAAGACCAAATAGGGAGGGAAGCGCGAGTCTAGAGCCAGGCTCCCGCTGCGCATCGGCCCGACGCGCCCAGGCGGCTCTGAACGATCTGCGGATACCCAGCCCTGCAAGGGGCTGCCGTCCGCGGGACGCCGAAACCTCCGGGTAGGTCGCTGATGAGCGTCCGCGGCGACGCGGCGCCTAGAGGAATGACCGCACACGACAGAATTCGGCTTACAGGTCCTTTTGCCGAATTCGGAGTCCCCAGCGAGCGATTTTTGCTCGTTGGGGTGTCAGACGACAGCCCCGGCCGGGAGCATTTCCCTGCCGGGGCTGACCATTTGTGAGCAGCGGGCTAGCGGAGTTAGCGTTGTTTAGGAGGAAGAATGAAACATTTGGTGGGAATGTTAATCCTCGTCGAAGTATTCAAGCTTGGCGTGCTTGCACAGGTTACCGCACACCCAACAAGGCAGCAGTGGACTACAATTGAGAACTACGCCGCTGCGCAATATTTCGATTATGGCGCATCGGGGTCCATTATTCTTAATGGAACTTGTAAAGCCGAATCGTCCGGCTACAATATTTCCATAGAGAGGATATCCCCCCCCTCAACGGATTCGTTCAAGAAGATTGACGATGCATTGAGCGCCCTAACGCTGTTAAACCAACATTTATCATGGACAAGAAAGAGCAACGGTCTCGTGCAATTGAAAGATGACCGTGTGACTGCACCCGTACTCTCGCTTATTTTGAGAAAAGTTGAAATTCGAAGTAAAGTTGATCCCGAGCTAGCAGTCGAAGCATTGATGAGAAATCCTGAAGTTGTGTCGTTCTTAAAGAAGAACGGAATACGACTAGGAATTGCATATACGGGAAACTTATCCCATCAGAACTGGAGAAGAACACCTTCGATATCCAAGGAGCTTGAAAACGTCTCCGTAGAGGAAGTCCTTGATCAAATTGTGATCATGCAGCATGGCATGTGGATATATGATGCCTGCTCCACGGAGTCGGGGGAGAAGATTACAATCGGATTTGCAATGGTCAGATAGGGCGGGTGGCCCGGGTCTGATTATCCACAAATGAATGGGTGCCCCATATCTGGCACAGTCTCATTGTGCCAGATGTGGGAGACCACGAATCTCAACCATCCGTTTAGCGGTGCTCGCTGTGCGTAGCTCCTTTTAAGCGGGTGAGGGCATGGCTAGCTCCGCTGGTACCATCAATCCATGCTGCTCGTAAAACTCCTCGATCCAGCCGCCCGCGCACCCGTCGTCGCCCATCCCGGCGAAGATCTCGGCTATGACCTCTTTGCCCTCGAAGCCGTCACGCTCGCCCCGCGCACAACCGTCAAGGTCCGCACCGGCATCAGCGTCGAGGCCCGCCATCCCGCCACCGGCGTGCCGCTCGGCCTTCTCGTTCGCGACCGCTCCTCCATGGCCGCGCGCGGTGTCGCCACAACCGCCGGGGTCATCGACGCCGGATACCGCGGCGAGATTCTGGTGCTCATGACCAACCTGACCGATGCCACCGTGGTTCTCAAGGCCGACGAAAAAATCGCCCAGATGATTCCCATCCCCGTTTTGACCGGCGACGTCCAAACCGTCGAGAATCTCGAAGACTCTGCCCGCGCGGAAAAAGGCTTTGGCAGCTCTGGACGGTGACCACCTGCGGTGGGGCCAACCGCTCGCGATTCGCTCACACGGGTTTCGCGGTGCCCGGTTTCATCTACATCGAACTAGCGCCACCTGCCACACGCTAGGAAAAAAGCATTTCACTATGTAGCGAACGGGTGACTGGGTGTACAATCGGCCCGTGTTTAAGTCAAAAAGGAGATTCCAAATGAATTGTTTTCGTCGGTTTACGGCGCTTTCACTCGTTGCAATTGTCGCTACGTCTGCGTTCACAGCGCAACCTGCCCCGCAGACAAATACTCTTGATCTAAAGCAGGCATTTGAAATCGGTCGCGTTGAACTTACTTTCACCGGCAAGGAACAGGGCGAGATGCTTGATCTAAAAATTACTAATGTTTCAAGAGAAAAGATTATCGTAACGATCAAAAAGGGGATAATGACCTTTGATTTCCCGAGTCGGACGATTTCGCTTTTAAGCGATGCCAACAAAACTGTGCCGTTAGATCCTGCAAAAAATATGACAATAACGCTAAAGCAGATTGGTTATCCTCGAATCAATGGTGGCTCGATGACCGCCCGGATGCAAACCCAATAGCCGATCGTCCCAGATCTCGATTTCGAGACCTGGGACGATCGCTTTAGACTTGCGATTCCATTACGGCTTCCCCAGCCCATCCCCCTTGTGATAATTCGGATACGGCGGAACAGGAATTGCCGGCACGGGATGCGCTTTCAGCTCATCCAGCACCATCTGCACGCCGGTCTCCAGTTGGCGGTCGTGTCCGGCGGCCACATCCTTTGGCAGGTCCTCCACCATCACATCGGGCGCGATGCCGCGGTTTTCCACCTCCCAATCGCCGTTGAGTCCGTAGATGGCGTAGCGCGGCGCGGTCACCCCGCCGCCGTCAATCAGCGTCGGATAGCCGCCAATGCCCACCAGCCCGCCCCACGTCCGCGTGCCCACCAGCTTGCCGATTCCCGCCTTCCTGAAGTACCACGGCATGGCGTCGCCGCCCGAGCCGGAGTTCTGGTTGATCAGCATCACCTTGGGTCCGAAGATCGCTCCTACCGGATCGTGCATCGGCTTGCCGTCGCGTTCAATTGCCCCGGAGAGCGGCGTGCGCTTCAGCGTGTCCACCACGTAGTCGGCAATGAATCCGCCCTCGTTGTAGCGCTC
This sequence comes from Occallatibacter sp., assembly GCA_050012015.1. GTDB lineage: Bacteria > Acidobacteriota > Terriglobia > Terriglobales > Acidobacteriaceae > Telmatobacter. The sequence goes on from JBEKHZ010000002.1 coordinate 287,577, forward strand.
GTCCAGCACCAGCGCCTGCTTGTCCAGTTGCGAATAGAAGAAGCGGTTGAAGTTGGTGTAGCCCGAGCCGCCGGTGTTGGGCATGTACACATACGCCACCTTGCCGCCGGAGAGCTCGCCCACCTTGCGCCTGTTGCCTTCAATCCAATCCAGGTTGCGCAGCCCGTCCTCGTCGCTGATGGGAATCACCGTCACGTCGCGCGCGTCCTTGCCGTCAGCGTTCGCGCCCACGCGCAGCACGGTCTGCTTGCCCGCTGTGCCGTCGAAGAACTGGTAGAGGTTGTCCTCGGCCTTCAGCTCATGGCCGTTCACCGCCAGCAGGTATTCGCCTTCCTTCACCGAGACTCCCGGCAGTGTAAGCGGCGATGCCAGCCCCGGCGTCCAGTTCTGTCCGCCCAGAATCTTTGCAATCCGGTAGCGGCCATTCTCCGTCTTGTAATCCGCGCCCAGCAGTCCGGTCTTCGCCACGTGCTCCGGACGGTACGGTCCGCGAATGAACATGTGCCCAATCGTCACCTCGCCCAGCATCTCGGTAGAGAGGTAGCTGAACTCCGAGCGCGAGGCCAGCGCGTCCAGGTAAGGCTTGTACATGGCCTCGATCTTGGGAATGTTCAGCCCATGCGTATGCGGATCGTAGAGAAAATCTCGCTGGATGCGCCACGTCTCGTGATACATCTGCCGCCACTCGGCGCGCGGATCGATCACGGTTTCCAGATTTCCCAGGTTCAGCGGCTTGCCCGGAGCGCTGTCGCCCGGTTTCAGGTCATCCGCAGAGGCGATGCTGCAGATAGCCCCCTTGCGCGCGTAGAGAACCTTCGACCCATCGAACGAAACGATGAAAGCATCCACGTCGCTGAGCACGATCTCGGGCTTGCGTTTTTCCAGCGTGAACCGCCAGATGGCGTGAATGCCGGGACCGCCGTCATAGCTGGTAGGACGGCCAACCGGTGTGCCTTCGCCCAGAAAAAGCACGCCGGTCTTACCCACGGCGATCCAGTTGTAGTTGCGCGCCGGAAGCGGTAGCGACAGAATGCGGTCGCCAATCTTCTCCAGGTCCACCTTGACCACCACCGGCTTCTCGGCATCTTTCTTCTCGCCGTCGGCGGTCTTCTTGTCGCCCTCCTTCTTATCTGCGTCTTTCTTCTCCTTGCCGCTCTCCTTGGCTGCTTCGTCCTTCTTGTCAGCATCTTTCTTGTTGTCGTCCTTCTTCGCCTCGTCCTTGATCTTCTCGTCGTCGCTCTGCGGAGGCAGCGGCGAAGCCCCGTCAGCAGCCAGCACCACCACATATGCGGCAGTGGTTTGCGCGCGATCCAATGAGGAGAGGTCGATCCCCGCCTTCGAGGGGCCATCGTCCGTGGAGGCCAGGAAGTAGAGATATTTGCCGCTCGGATCGAAGACCGGGCTTGAGGCGTCGCTCATCCCGTCGGTCACCTGCGTCGATTTGTGTGTCTCCATCGAGTACAGGAAGATGGCGTCCAGTTGGTTGTCCAGGTCGCGATGATAGGCAATCCACTTCGAGTCAGGCGACCAGGCCGCGCCAAAGTTCGGTCCCCAGTTGCCAAAGATTTCCTTATCCACCAGCACCGGCTTGCCCGCCGGCACATCTACAACCCACAGCCGCAGATGCTTGTCGGTATACACAATGTGCTTGGAGTCGGGCGACCACGTGGGGCTGTAGAAGTAGCTCGGCTCCGGGCCCAGGTCAATGACCGTGGGCGGTTTGAATCCCGTCTGATCTCTCAAGTAGAGCTGGTACTCGCCTGAGGCGTCAGAGAAGTAGGCGATGGTTTTTCCATCCGGGCTCCATGCCGGATCGCGCTCCGCCACGCCGGGCGTCTGGGTCAGGTTGCGCGTGTCGCCCTTCTCGGCCGGCACGGTGAAGATCTCCCCGTGCGCTTCAATAACGGCTCGTGCTCCGGTGGGCGAAAGGTTGAGGTTCTCAATCTCCTCCGGGCTGACGTTCGCCCGGTGCGGAGCCAGCGCGGCCAGCTCGCCATGAATCGTTATCGGCACCGGCATATTCATGCCCGTCGCCGGATCTACCAATAGAATGCGGCCAAATTGCTCCACCACCAGCGCGCTCCGATTCGACCCGTCCGTGCCCTTCGCTGGCCCCGCCTGGAAGGTCTTCATATCCAGCCCGGAGTTCGCCATCACCTGCGAAACCTGCCCGCTCTTGGTGTCATAGCGGTAGAGTGTGACCGGGCCGTTGTTGGTTCCCGTGCTGTCGCGGTCGCTGAGGAAGTAGATCTGGTCGCCCACCCACACCGGATTCGAGTCGTTGGAGTTCTCGCGCGGAACCTTTACCACGTCCAGCGTCTTCAGGTTCACAATCCAGATGGGCGACGTCTGCCCGCCCACGTAGCGCTTCCATGCCGGCTGCCACTTAGAGAAGGGCTGATAGGCAATCGACTGCCCGTCCGGCGAGAATGAGCCCTCATAGGCGGAGGGCAGTGGCAGCGGCTCTGGAACTCCGGTTCCATCGGCATGAACGCGGAAGAGCCGCGCAAAGTGCCGGTAGCTGGTCATGCCGCTGGCGATCAGAACGTCCTTGCCATCCGGCGTCCAGCCCACCACGCCGCTTCCTGCCGGGTGCCAGGTGATGCGCCTGGGCACCCCTCCCGCCGCGGGGATGATGTACGCGTCGGTATTGCCGTCCAAATGGGCAGAGTAGGCAATCCATGCCCCATCAGGCGAATAGAACGGGCCTGCTGTCACGTGGCCGTTGGCGGTGAGCCGCTCCGCCTCGCCGCCGTTGCGGCTGACCGTCCAGATGTCGTCGGCATAGCGGAAGGCGATCTTATCCTGCGAGAGAGATGGGAAGCGAAGCAGCAGCGGCGCCGAATTTGTTGTGGCAGCGGTCGCCGAAGTACCTTGGGCAAAAACATTTACTGGCAGCAATGCGAGAAACACCACCAGCACGAGCGCAAAACGGAAATAGACGCGATTCATCGGGCCTCCGGATCGGTGCGATTGTGGATTCACTTCAGAAACTGGCGCAAAACTGCGCGCTCCCTCATGCTACGCCTTGCGGAAGCCAAAAAGTTCCCGATAATCGCCGGTTTTTGTCTATTCTTCGCCTTCTTCGGGGCTCAGGAACCTGTCAGCGGCCCTTTGCGTATCAAAAATTGAGAGCCCTCCCCCGGCTGTGGCTGCTTTCCCGCTGCAGAAAGCGGCCATTAGGGTTGCTCTGCGTTCATGGCAGCACCGGCAATTGCGTACACTGGTGTATATGGGCTGGCAATCCACTAAGCCCTTGCGCCCGCTCCTTTTCGCGTAACTTGCGCTAAGGGCGGGTAACCAGGATTCGCAATCGGACCCCGGCAACAGAAAGCAGGACCATGCTTTTCGGTGAGGCAGTCAAACTCGCGCTGCAATCCTTGTGGGCCAACAAGATGCGCTCCATCCTCACGCTGCTGGGCGTGGTCATGGCCGTCTCCTCGCTCATCATGGTTGTCACCCTGATCGACGGCGCCAACCACTTCGTGGCCACCAAGCTCGTCAACCACGGCGCTGACGTCTTCAGCGTGGGGCGTTTCCCCGCCGGGTGCTGTTTCTCCGCAGAGGAGTATTTCAAATATCAAAAGCGCAAGTTTATCAAATACGAGAACTATGAGGCGGTGCGCGACGAGTGCGCTGAATGCACCGAGGTAGGCTCGACGAGTAGCCGCACCGTCAAAGTCTTCTACAACGGCCACTCCAGCACCGATACTGAGATGCGCGGCATTACCTGGACCATGGTTGATCTCACTAATCTGGACATCGTGATCGGGCGTGGATTCACTCCCACCGACGACGATATCGGCACTCACAACGTTATTGTGGGCTATGACATTGTGGATAACATCCTCGGCGAAGGCGATCCCCTCGGCAAAGAGATTCGCGTCGACGGCGTACCTTACACCGTCATCGGCGTGGGCGACCGCCAAGGCAAGACCTTGGGCCAGTCGCAGGACAACTGGGTGGCTGTGCCTATCAATACATACCTGCAGACCTATGGACACAATGACGCGCTGGTCATCTACGTTCGCGCCCAGGGCAGCGCCGAATCGATGGAGAAAGCCGAGGACGAAACGCGCGTGCTGATGCGCGCCCTACGCCATAACCGTCCCGGCCAGCCAGACGACTTCGAGATCCAGACCAACGACACCTTCATGGACGTCTGGAAGCAGTTCTCCTCGTTGTTCTTCGACGTGATCATCGGCATCTCCTCCATCTCGCTGGTGGTGGGCGGCGTCGTCATCATGAACATCATGCTGGTCTCGGTCACCGAGCGCACCCGAGAGATCGGCGTGCGCAAGGCCCTGGGTGCGCGGCAGCAGGATGTGCTGCTGCAATTTCTCATCGAAAGCGCGACCATGGCGCTGGTGGGCGGAGTTATTGGCATTTTGATCGGCGTGGCCTTGGCCAAGCTGGTTACAGTCCTCGTCGGCTTTCCCGCCACCGTGCAGTTGTGGAGCGTGCTGATGGGCCTGTTCATGGCCGGCGCTGTGGGCGTCTTCTTCGGCGTCTATCCGGCAAGCAAAGCCGCCAGGCTCGATCCCGTAGTGGCCCTAAGAGCGGAGCTGTAATGGCACAAGGACAAACCCGCGAATCCGTCAAGATGGCCCTCGATACCCTGAGGGCGAACAAGCTGCGCTCGGGCTTGACCATCCTGGGCATCGTCATCGGCGTCACCACGGTCATCGTCATCTCCTCGTTCATCAACGGGCTCAACAATCGTGTCGCTGATATTGCCGACTCGCTCGGTACAAATGTCCTCTTGGTTACACGCCTGCCCTTCGGCATCGGTCGCCCTACTACCGAGCAGCTTACTCGCAAATACCTCACCTTGGAGGATGCGCTGGCCCTGCGCTCGCTGCCTCACGTCGTGGCCACGAATGCCGGTGTTCGATATGCCAAGCTGTTCGGCGTCGGCGACGTCAGCGTAAAGTACCAGGGCCATAAGGTGGCTGGCGCCATCCTGGAGGGCGACACCGCGCAGGTCGCGGATGTATCAAATCTGGTCTTGCTCTCGGGCCGTGTCTATACCGATGAGGAGGACAAGCGTCATGCGCAGGTGTGTCTGCTGGGATACGACACCGCGGATAAACTCTTTGTGAATGGCGAAGACCCCATCGGCAAGGAGGTCAACGTCGAGACCGGCCTCTATACCGTCATCGGCGTGCTCGACAAGCGTAAGCAGCTCTTCGGCAGCGGCCAGAATCCGCAAGACAACGCCATCTACTTCCCCATGGGAACCTTCCACAATCTGCATCCTGAAGCTTTGGAGATGTTCATCAGTGTGAAGTACGACGATCCGGCCAACAAGTCATTGGTCGAAGAGGAGATTCGCGAGATTATGCGCATCCGCCGCAAGGTCAAGATCTCCGCTGACGATAACTTCGATATCTTCGGAACAGACTCTATCAATAAGCTCTGGGAGCAGATTACCGGCGGGCTCTTTGGACTGATGGTCGCCGTCTCCAGCGTCGGCCTTATGGTGGGCGGTGTCGGCGTCATGAATATCATGCTCGTCTCCGTCACCGAGCGCACCCGCGAGATCGGCGTCCGCAAGGCCATTGGCGCCACCAAACACACCATCCTCACTCAGTTTACCACCGAGGCCGTCACCCTCTGCGCCGTGGGCGGCTTAGTCGGCGTGATCATGGGCGCCGCGCTTACCGGGCTCATCTACGTGTTGCCCATCGGCCTGTCGCCCTCCTTGTCCACCGTATGGGTGCTCATCGGCTTCGGCGTCTCCTGCGCCATCGGCCTGCTCTTCGGCATCTATCCCGCCTGGAAGGCCGCCAACCTCGACCCCATCGAGGCACTACGTTACGAGTAGCAGCTGTTAGTTTTAGCTGTTAGCTGTAAGCTGTTAGCTGTGACTCCGCACGCCCTGGCGCAATCCGTTGCCATTCTCACCACTATTCTGGCCGTTGCCGGAATGGGCTACTTCCTCGCTGCCCTCATTGCCGCGTGCATCTTTTTATCGCAGCGGCTCAGGCCGTTGGCGGCCTTTGCGCCCGGCGTCAGCATTCTCAAGTCTCTCAAGGGCCTCGACCCCGGCATGATCGACGCCTTCCGCAGCCATTGCCGTCAATCCTACGCCGGCGATTTCGAATTGCTCTTCGGCATCTCCTCTCTCTCTGACCCCGCCGCGGCAGCCGTCCAGCAGTTGCAGGCCGAGTTTCCCCATCTATCCATCAAGCTCATCGTGTGCCCTCAGCGTCTGGGAACCAACGGCAAGGTCAGCACGCTCGTCCAACTCGTCCCCCACGCCCGCCACAACTTCCTGCTTATCAACGACTCCGACATCACTGTCTCTCCGCGCTTCCTGGAGCGGGTAATGGCCTGCTTTTCACCAAATGCGGTTTCTGCCAGCAAAGCCGCGAAGGAAGTCGGCCTCGTCACCGCGCTCTATCGCGGCCGCGCCCACCACACGCTGGCCTCCACCTTGGAATCTCAGGGCATCGCCACCGACTTCCAGGCCGGCGTGCTGTTGTCAAAATTGATCGAAGGCGGCCTGCACTACGGCCTCGGCTCCACTCTGGCACTCCGTCGCGAGACGCTCGACAAAATCGGCGGTCTCGCTTCCCTGGTCGATCACCTTGCTGACGACTACGAGCTGGGCGCGCGCATCTCCGCGGTCGGCTACCGCGTGGCGCTCTCGGCCGAAGTGGTCGAAACCAACATCGCCGCCTACGGTTGGCGTGGCTTCCTGAATCACCAGTTGCGCTGGGCCCGCACCGTTCGCGACGCGCGTCCCTGGGGTTACGCCGGCCTCATCTTCACCCACGGCCTTGGCTGGGCTTTGCTCAATCTTCTCGCCAGCGGAGCGAGCCTGCTGAGCCTTTGGCTGCTGGGGTTGAGCTCCTTCCTGCGTCTCGCGCTGGCCATGACGGTGGGCGCTGAGGTGCTCTCCGACCGCCAGGTTTTGCCCAATCTGTGGCTGCTGCCGTTGCGCGATCTCGTCGCTATGGGCGTCTGGGTTGCGGGCTTTGCCGGCAACACCATCGTCTGGCGCGGCCAGCGCTTCCTGCTCAAAAACGGAAAGCTCAAAAAGGCTGGCGAATCTACAATATAGCCTGGCGGAGTTTGGGTAGTGGTACAGTTTGGATCATCCCAGCGTTGGCGGTGATTGTCACTCGCAAGCTTTGGGAAATGTCTGATGTGGTGAAGGTGTTAGAAGATTGGGAGGTTGCGAATGGGCACGCGCATATCGGTAAGAGACCAGAACAAAGACGGGACAATTGTAGAGATTGAGATTTTCGAGGGGATTGTGTTTCCAAGGAGCCTCGAATCGCGCTTAAAACAATATCCGGGAGCGATATCGTCCACGGAATACCGCGGTGTCACCTATCCTGTGTATTATGACGATGAAGGGGAATTGTTCATCGCGCTTTCACGCCGTTTGTAAGAGCGCAATTGCCCCCACAAGTCCGCCAAACTGTACCACAACCGGAGTTTGAGTCCGCCCTAATCCCCCGTCGTCACTACTGCCTTATCCTGCGCGCTGATCGCCGCACAATCAATCGACAGGCACGCGCCCAGTTCGCTGAAGTTCTTCTCCCAGCGTTGCCGGTCGTCCGTTGCCAGGCTGGTGAGCGCATAGCCGGAGTTGCGCAGTATCTCGTACCAGATGTTTTGCGCCTGCCACAGGTTCAGCTCAAAGGGCAGCTCCTTCAGCGTGCGCGCCAATGTCAGCGCCCGCTCCAGCGACTCCAGCGAACCGGACGTCATCTGCAGCTCCACCATGACGCGCTTCATGCGCTGGTCGGCAATGTAGGAGAGCGTCGGCGTCTCCAGCGGAATCTGGTCGGCTTTGGCCAGCGATAAAAACGCGCGCAATTGCGTCTGGTCGGTGGGGTTGCTCTCCAGCGCGCGCCGCAGCCCGGCATTGATGGCAAAGCCCGCCGCCAGGGTAAGCGCCGGCGGCTTGGGCAGTCCTGCCGTGAAGAGATAGTGCAGCAGGCTGGCGTGCTCATCGTAAATGGCGGTGAGCGATTTCTCGATCTCCGAGAGCGTGGAGCCCAGAATGATCTGCACAATGCGCCGCTGCTCGTCGGTAAACAGCGAGGTCAGCGAGTAGTCCACGTGGCCATAGTAGCGGTCGATTAGCCGAATCACCTCGGGGAAGTCGCCGCGCTGCACCTGTCCGGCGGCCTGACTGGCAAAGGCCTCGAAGGCCGCCGCATCCTCCGGTCCATACGACTTGACTGCCGCGTTAATGTTCTGGTCGCCAAAATGCAGCACCGCAAATGAAAAGCCCTGCTGCTTGCCGGTAATGCCGCTGACAATCTTGACCCTGCCCAGCGCGAGCCGTCCCCGCCCCGAGGTGTACGTTTCGTAAAAGTCGCGCCACACGCGGAAGCAGAACAGGTCGGTCTCCTCGGCAAAGGTAGAAAAGATGGAGCTGATGGCGTAGTGTGCCGCCACCTGTTCCAGGCTCAGCTCCCTGCTGCTGACCTGCTCCTTGTAGATCTTTGCGCCGTCGCCTGCCGCCGCCACGTTGGATCGCGCCTCGGCCATCCGCGCCAGAAACGCCGGCTCCAGCGTCGCAGCTGCTTCCCCAAAAACCTCCCGCGCCAGTTGCAGCACCCGCGCTGCATAGGCAATCACCTGCACCGTCTCGATGCCCGAGATGTCGTCAAAGAACCATCCGCAACTGGTGTACATCAGTTGCGTGTGGCGCTGCATCTCCATCAACTCCATACCGCGCACGCGCTCCTCCACGCTGAGCGCGCGGTTCTGGTGCTTGCCGAAGAATTGCTCCACCGGCTGCGGGCTGCGGTCCAGTACGACGTCGATATATCCGTCGCGCGCCGCCCACACGTCTTTGAATAGTTTGCCGCCCTCCTGCTCGGTCAATGGAATCAGCGCGTCGCGCAGTTCATCGAGAGCCCTGCGCAGAGGTGCGCGCCACGCCTGGTTCCATCCCGCCTTGCCGCCGTTGCAACCGCAATCCGAGCGCCAGCGCTCGATCCCATGCGCGCAACTCCACGAGGACCTATGGACAATCTCCGCTTCATACTCCGGCGGAAACTGCTCCAGGTAGCAGCCGTAGTTGGTCAGCTTGACCGTCTTGTCATCTTCCAGCAGGCGCAGCGCGTAGGCCAGCGCCATCTCGCCGTACTTGTGATGATGTCCGTACGATTCCCCGTCCGTCGCCACATGCACCAGTTGCGGCTGCGCGTTGTCCTTGAAGCCGCCCTTGAGCCGCGCCGCCAGGCTCTCGCCTGAGTTGAGCAGCCCCTCGAAGGCAATCGCCCGCGATGCCGGGCCGTCGTAGAAAAACACGGTAATCGAAACGCCGGTGTCGAAGCGCACCAGGTAGGGGCGCGTGGTGTCTACGCTGTCGCCCGGCGTATCCGTCCAGTTCGCGCCTTCCTTCAGGCTCCGTATGCGCTTGCACTGGTGCGGCGCCAGCACGGTGAACTTGATGCCATGTTGAGCCATCAGCTCCAGCGATTCGTTGTCCGCCGCGGTCTCGGCCAGCCACATTCCCTCCGGCGCCGCTCCGTAGTGGTGCTGGTAGTCGGTGATGCCCCACCGTATCTGCGTGATGCGGTCGCGGCGGTTGGCCAGCGGCAGAATAATATGGTTGTACACCTGCGCCATCGCCGAGCTGTGCCCCTTGTAGCTCTTGCGGCTGCGCTGCTCCCCGTCCAGAATCGTGCGGTAGGTGCGCGGCGCGTTCTCCACCAGCCAGCTCAGCAGCGTGGGGCCGTAATTGAAGCTCATGCGCGCATAGTTGTTCACGATGCGCGTGATCTGGTTCTTGTTGTTCACAATGCGCGCCGCGCCGTTGGTGGCGTAGCACTCCGCGCAGATGCGCTCGTTCCAGTCGTGGTAAGGTGCCGCCGTGTCCTGCGTCTCCACCGTCTCCAGCCAGGGATTCTCCCGCGGCGGCTGATAAAAATGACCGTGAATGCAGACAAACCGTTTACTCGCCGCCATCAAAAACAACTCCTAGCTGCTTTTGATTATTGTAGGCTTGCCCGTCCCGTCAGCGCTGTATTCTTTGCCAGGTCGCAGGCCCTCCATAGGTACCAGCTGGCCACGGAGCGGAACGGCGCCCAGCGTTTTCCCCTTTTGAGCAGCACCTCCGGCTTGGGCAGATCCTTCGCCTCCAGCGGACGTGTTTTGGGCGCCTTAAGAAAGGTCAGCGCAAATCCCTTGCGCACCCCGTAATCCGTCGCCGGCAAAACATCAGGCCTTCCCAGTCGGAAGATTAGCAGCATCTCCACCGTCCATGGGCCTATGCCGCGCACCTCTGTCAGCCGCTCAATAATCTCCGCGTCGCTCATTTTTTTAATCGCCGCGTTCGTGGGAACCGTCCCGTCCAGCGCCCGCGCAGCCAGGTCCTTCAGGGCTTTGATTTTGTTGAAGGAAACCCCCGCCGCCCGCAGCACTTCATCGGGCGTTTCCAGCAGCAATCGCGGCTCGGGATCGCCTCCATAATACTCCCGCACTCGCCGGTGAATCGTCGCCGCTGCCTTGCCATGCAATTGCTGGTAAAGAATCGACTCCAGAAGCGACTCGAAGGGCGAAGGCGATGGATCCAGCCGCAGCATGAACGCTCCGGCCCGCTCGATCAGCGCGCCCAGCTTCGGATCGTTAGCGTGCAAATGCGCCAAGGCCTCGTCAACGTCGAAAGGAAGTTTGCGGCTGCGCCCGTCATGAATCATAAGGGAATAGTGTACCGTGCTGTACGCGTGAGCGCCTATTTCAGTTGGATTTTGGCTATACTTTGCATTACAGTAGGTCGAACAACGTAGGCTCGGGTAGGTTATGTTGATGAATTATCTTGGGATAAAGCGCACCGACGACTACCCAACTCTTCGGATAGGCAAGTACCGTGCCTACATAAAAATATGTATTATTCGCAGGAGAACAGATTTCGTCTAGAAATTTGCGTTTTACCATCTGTGCTGCTTCGTTTGGGGTGGCGCCTTTGTCTACGCATCTCCAATATAGCGCTCCCACTTCCCAGTCTTCGATCATCATCTTGTGATTGCCCTTACACCGGGGGTCGTCGCAAGAGAAACTGTAATGGAATCTAAAGGGCACTTTAAGAGGTGGTTCTTTGCTAGCCTTTCGGTTTTCCCAAAGCCTCTGCTGCATGAGAGCCACTTTGAATCCTCGCTTCCAATCTGTGTCGTCTGGAGTAATTACTAGATCGAAGATTTCTTTCGGCCGGAAAATGCCGAGCGAGGTCTTGTCTTCTTTCTGCCTGCCGAACAACTCTTCCATCGATTGAGATGACTTAGCAAGCGCATAGCGCAAACGTTCGGCCCAATTGTCTTTCGATGTGAGAGGTTCGCCAATGGTACAGATGGAATCGCACTCCGGCCTGTAGCTTTCTTTTCGGGAGTCGCGACCTGTATGCTTGGTCGCATTAACCTCAAGCCATTGGTATTTTTTATATTGTTGACTGTAAGGGAGGTCGCGGAAATTGATGGGATAAAGACGGATGAAGTCCCCGGTCCGTGTTACCCCTGCGGTACAGACTAGCTCATCGTATTTGGAGGAAGGAATTGGATAAGTTTTGACCGTGATGAGGACTTCCAGGTGTTCCTGCATCTCATAGGTGGACAATCTGCATTCCGGACATTTCCGCAATATGACTAGCTAGGCGGCTCCGGTGACAGTCCACAGCCTCCTTCTCCATGCAAACAAGGACAGAAGGTGTGGCTCTCATCTGAGTCGCCACGGATTTAATCTCGCCCTTGTGTGCCGGGAGGATTTTTGATTCATAATACCTGAAAAGTTTCCGTAATTCGGCATCAGTTTTTAACATATTTCGTTTTACTGAAGGGATCCCAAGTCCCGGAAAATGAGAGTATTCAAGCCCTAGCTTGCTCGCAATGCCAGACAGGGAGCTGCGCGCAAAGCCATATTTGCGCGATATGGGATTTGCTCGCGTGTCAATAATATTGTGGACCCCAATTTCAAGTAAACGATTCAAAAATCCGTCAATAGATCGCTTTTCATACCCTATCGTATAAACCGCGACAGGGGCAGTCTTCGCTCTTGGCGCATTGGTCGGAATCAAGTTCGTTAACTCGCTATTGATCGAAAACCATGAATAACGGGCATACACATCTTTCATCAGGCCGCGAGTTGATACATTACCGTACTTGGAAATGATGAAATGTGCTGACCGAGTTGTGTCGGAATCCGATCGCTTGGCTTCTTTTTTCCCAATTGAAGTTGCCGTGAGGGAGATTCCTGCAGTAGTGGAGTGTGATTCAATGTAGCCGTTAACAGCTAAACTCTCAATTTCGCGGTGCGCGGAAAATGAATATGGACCGTATCTGTATGGAACGAAATCATAAAATGCCGAATCGCCACCAAGAAATGTCTCTTTTTTAAGCAAAAATAGGTACTTCTGCATTTGGGTAGCATAGACGGGGCGCCCAGCAGAACTCAAAATGTTCAGAATGGTTCGTTGTCTGCGCAGCATCTCTACCATGAATCATACCAATATTGGAACAGGCTGAAACTTGAATATTTTTTTGTCCCAGTTGGTTAAATCTCGTGTTTCTGGGCGGTCCTCTTCTGGGCTTGACATAAGAACAATCCCGCCTTCGTTCTTTTGTTACAGATAACGAAGCAATTACTTGCCCGTTCGCTGTAGAATCCAGGTCAGACGGAAGAGGAGCGCCGAAGCCATGAAAATGCGGCCGGGTACACAAACGGGATTTCTGCTCTGCGGCAAGGAGTGGTTGGAGGGCGATGCGCTGGAGGTCCGCTCGCCATGGGACCAGGGTTTGGTGGGCCGTGTCACCATAGCCACTCGCGCCGACGCGCGCCAGGCCGTACATCACGCCGTGGCCAGCCTGCGCCGCCTTCGCGCCCTGCCGCGCTGGAAGCGTCGTGAAATTCTCGAGGACGTCGCCTCCGCGCTCATCGAGCAGAAGGAGCGCTTTGCCAAGTTGATTGTCGCCGAGGCGGGCAAGCCGATTCGTCTGGCGCGCGTTGAGGTCGATCGCGCCGTGCTCACCTTCAAAACCGCCGCCGAAGTGCTCTCTCAATTGGGCGGCGAGACCATTCCACTGGATGTGATGGAGGGCAACGAGGGCCGCTGGGGGCTGGTGCAGCGTTTCCCCATGGGGCCTGTGCTTGCAATTACTCCTTTCAACTTTCCCCTGAACCTGGTGGCTCACAAGGTGGCGCCCGCGATGGCCTCCGGCTGCCCCGTGATTCTCAAGCCCTCCTCGCAAACCCCCTTCACCGCATTGGCGTTGGGCGAGGTGATTCTCAAGGCAGGCTGGCCGGTGGAGGCGCTGGCCGTCCTCCCGCTCAGCACCACGGACGCCGCATGGCTTGCCGAAAAGGAAGACAGCATCAAGCTGGTCAGCTTTACCGGCTCGGCCAAAGTTGGCTGGGAGCTCAAGACTCATTCCGGCCGCAAGCGCGTTCTGCTGGAGTTGGGCGGCAATGCCGCGCTCATCGTCTGCGCCGATTGGCCCGATCTCGATGAGGCGGCCATCCGCACCGCCCATGCGGCCTTCAGTCACGCGGGCCAGTCCTGCATCAGCGTGCAAAGAGTCTACGTCGAGCGGGGCGTCTATCAGACTTTCTTGTTGAAGGTCGTCGAGGCCGCTGCCAAGATGGCCTCCGGCGATCCCTCCGTCGAAGCCACTGAAGTGGGCCCGCTCATTCGCCCCAGCGAGGCCGAGCGCGTGGAATCCTGGATCAAAGAAGCTGTCAAGGGAGGAGCCAGGCTGGTGGCCGGCGGCGAGCGCCACGGCTCCGTGGTGAAGCCGGCGATTCTCACCGGAACCACTCAGGGAATGAAGCTGCGCGACGAAGAGGTCTTCGGGCCTGTTGTTGTCATCGAGCCCTTCGACGACTTTGAAGAGGCGCTGGCCGAAGTCAACCACTCCAGGTACGGCCTGCAGGCTGGCCTGCTCACTCGCGATGCCGGCCGCATCCTCACCGCTTACCGCGAGCTTGAGGTGGGAACTTTGATCGTGGGAGACACGCCAAGTTGGCGCTTGGATCCCATGCCCTTCGGCGGTGTCAAGGATTCAGGCCTGGGTCGCGAGGGTATTCGCTCGGCCATCGAAGAGATGACCGAGCCGCGCATGTTGGTGATGGCAGGGCTGTAGCTGGCAAACGCCGAAGAGATCCTCTTCCTACTTGGGGAGCATCTCCAGCATGGCTTTCACGTCGGCGGCGTGCGGGCCGTCAGGGGCGAGAGCCAGATATTTTTCAAGCGCCTCTCGCGTCTCGGGCGAGGCTTGGACCTTGCCTTGTGCGGTTACAGGCAAATCGGCAAAGAGATCTGATCCCAGGACGAACCAGGCATTGGCTCTGCTGGGATCAGCTTGCACACACTTGCGGCAGGCCGCCGCCGATTCCTGCGTTTTGCCCATGTTGTAGAGCACGGCGCAGAGATTGAAGTAAGCCTGCCCGGCGTTGGACGCTAACCCGGCGGATTGATTATACGCCGCAATCGCTTCCTCGGTGCGTTTGAGCTTGAGCAGCGCGTTGCCCTTGCCAATGTAGATCTGCGACAAGCCGTCTTTCCACTCGGTCATTGGCTGGCCTTCGGCGGGCTTTTCCTTTTCCGCTGCGGCCAGGGCCTGTTCATAGGTCGCCAGTGCAACATCCGCCGAGCCGGAGTAAAGCTGCGCGTTCCCGAGCAACTTCAGGTTCTGTGACGTTGCCTTTTGCGCTGCCAGTTGCTGCGCAAGTGTGACCGCGCGGGGCCAATCCTTTGACTGCATCGCCTGGTTATAGAGAGCAGTAAGTGCTTCCGGATTTTGCCCGCCTGCGCTGTTGGACGTTTGCGGGACGATCGGAGAGACGAAAAGCAGCGGCAACACTGCCGCCACAAAAACTGGAATGAACCTGCGCATCGCATGCCTCCGTTTATTAGAGACGCTTGGCTTGCTGGCGATACATTAAATTCAAATGTGGCGTGGAGGACGCAGCGCCAAAGCAGCTGCATGGCGATGATAGAGCATCACCATTGCCGGATCGGCCAGCTCCCGCAGCGCAATCAACAAACACTTATCCTGCATTACACTATCCGCTCATCACTGGGCCGCCCGCAGTGCATGAGGAAAAACAGATTTGTTGCTGATGCTTCTTACTTGGCCTTGGCCTTCTGTGCGGCCCAGCGCTTGCGCTGCGCGTCTGCAATCCGCTTGCGCGCCTCTGCGCTCAGCACGCGGCGCTTCCTCCCTTTCTTGGGAGCCTTCGCGGCCTTCTTGGTTTTGGGTCCTGTTCCCTTGACGGCGACTTTGCCGGTGCTTGCCAGCAGCGAGCGAACCTGCTGGAGGCTGGCGATTTCGGCGTCGATTAATGCGAGAATTGATTCAATAGCCATAACTCAAGCATAACTCACAATTCCGCTTTTGCACAGCCCTCAGATCCTCAGCTAACTTATCCATCCTATGTTGGCAACTATTCATCCATCTCACTCCGGCTTACCTACTGTTTTTTCCTTATATGCCTTCTGCAAAATGTAATACGCCATCTTTTTCTTGCCTTGATCGGAGATAAGCCCCTTGCGGTTGAAACCATCCTGTATCCCCGTCAGCGGCCGGTTAGGCGAGCGAAAATCCATCAGTATCCACGGGCTCATGCCTCTTAGTTGCGGAATCCGGTTCAGCATTCCCAGTTGATGGCGGTAGATATTCGCCTGATACTCCTCTGTCCAGCGCTCGTTTTCCCCGCCATGCAACCCCGCCTTGGCGCCGCCGCCAAACTCGCTTATGATCATCGGCTTCTGGTAATCGATGCGCCATTGCATAATGTCGGCCGTCTCTGGCTTCTTCTCATACCAGCCAATATATTCATTGGCGCCGATTACATCCAGCGTTTTGCCCAGCGGATCATCCACAATCTTTGTATCTCCCTCGGCGCGCACCAATAGCGCAGCAGTAATCAACCGCGTGGAATCAAGCTCTCGCGCATGGGCCGCCTCGGTTTCAATGAATTTCGTCCGCGCCTCCGTGTTCGGCGTCTCGTTGGCCATCGACCACAGGATGATTGCCGCGTGATTGCGCGAGGTTCCTATCTCTTCGTCCAGCTGCTGCTCGGCCTTGGCCAGCACGCTGGGATTGTCAAACTGCAACGCCCAGTAGACCGGATTCTCCGACCACACCAGCAGCCCCATCCTGTCCGCTGCGCGCAGCATCGTCTCATCATGCGGATAGTGCGCCAGCCGCACAAAGTTACAGCCCAGTTCTTTGGCCCAGCCCAGCAGCGTCTCCGCGTCCTGGTCGGTGTTGGCGCGGCCTGTGCGATAAGGCGCTTCCGCATGAATCGAGATGCCGCGCAGAAAGATCGGCTTGCCATTCAACAAAATTTCTGTCCCGCGCGTCTCTATAGTGCGGAAGCCAATTTTTTCTTCGATCCGGTCTTTGCCGGCGGTGAGGATGACATCATAGAGCTTGGGATTCTCCGGGGACCAGAGTTGTAATCCCTCCACTTTTGCATGAAAGTACTCCATACCAAGCCTGTCGGATTCCGTCCGTATTCTGATTTTTAACTCGGGAATCTCTACTACTGCACTCATCCCTGTTTTATTCTCAAACAATGCCTTCAACAAACCCTCGACCTGTACCCAGCCCTCGATAACCGAATCCTCTGTCCGGCTCAAATGTACATCGTACTGATCGATAAACACCTCCGGCACCTCAATCAGCGAAACCGATCGCGTCAGCCCGCCATAATTCCACCAGTCGGTCTCCAGCGTGGGTACGCCGTCTTCGTGCCGCGTGTTATCCACCGCCGCCACCACAAAGTTATCGCCCACATGTACCGCCGCCGTCACCTCGCAGTTGAAACTGGTAAACCCGCCCTCGTGCTCACATACCTTTTGCCCATTCACCCAGAACCACGACTTATAATTGGCCGCGCCTACGTGCAGAAACACGCGCGTATGTTCTTTCGGCTGGTAAGTGAAATCGCGCTCGTACCAAATCGGTCCCTCATAATAAAGAAGCGTCGCCCGCTGCGTATTCCAGTCGCCGGGAACCTTCAATTTCGACGCCGTGGAAAAATCATATTCAGTAGGAAACTCATCGCCCGGCTTAGCCTTCCGGTTCATAAACCAGCCATTTTTCTTTTCTTCATGATGAAAGCTGAACAATCCGGAAAAATAAGGGTCGACAATGGCCGCCCACTCGCCATTCAGCGAGATCGCAGGCCTGCGGTCTGCGCCGGTCAGGATAATCGGCGCCGGCGCTGATTCCGCGGCCCATGCAACAGCACCGTTGAGCATCGTGACGGCAACTGCGGCAAGAACTACCCCGCAGGCGATCCGTGAGTTCATCTGCACAACCAGTCCGAAAGGCATTCGCATCATTTCAGCTCCTCAATCATTACAAGATGACTTGGCCAATCACCGCATTTCGCCGCGCTCCGCTGTGGCCCCGCGCGAACCCCCTATTTTATCGCCTATCCCGTCATCTTGATTCCCTCACAAAGACAAAAAGGGGACAGGCGTCGCCGCCCGTCCCTGTCGCGCAAAAAAGTTTGTTTTTCGGCCGGTGTTACGTTCCCATATACATCACGTGCACATACGTGCCGAGGCGCACGTTGTAGGCCAGGTACCAGCCCTCGTGATCCGGATCGTCATAGATCACGATGTCGTCGGAATCCCACAGCCATCCGTCGCAGAAGGCAACGTCAAACGCCGCTACGTTCCAGTACCAGCCGTTGAACCAGAAGCGGCCGGGCCCGCCGCCGCCCAGATGCCACACATGCCCGCGGCCAAATCCGCCGGTAAAGCGGCCATGCTCGAAGGGGTGGTCAAGATGATAGTTCGCGTCGCCGCGTCCGGTGTCGTGGCCCACCCAGCTCTTGCCGTTCACGTGCGGGGCGTTGGGTTGGCCTGCCTTGTTGTTGTAATTCCGGTTTGGCTCGGCCGCATGGGGTGTTCCGGCAAACGTCTTGGGCCCGTGGGACGGAATCGCCTGATGCCCTCCTCCGCCCGAGGGATGTGACCCTCCTTGATTATGCTGTGCAAACGCCGGAACGGAAAGAACCAGCAATGTGGCCAATGCTATTTGAATGGTCTTCATCGTTTCCTCCAGAGACCCTCGGGGAAAACTGCGTACCTCTACAACCCGATTCCCCTTGCGGGTCATCTCCAAACAACATTAAATACAACCCGGCCCAAACAGGCAAGTTGCGGCGTAATTTTATTTGCGTTTGCCTGTATGATCCGGGTGCCCCACCCTCGCCGCGTACTAGTTTTTGCCGCTAAGATGGGAATCCGAATCTCCTGGCGCGCAAGCGCCCTACGCCTGGACGGCAAGTCCTGGCGCGCAAGCGCCGTCTGCCGCACCGCAGGTGCCGCAAGCGCCGTCTGCCTGGACGGCTAGTCCCTTCGCCACGCATACAGCGGGAAGCGGTTGGCCAGCTCGGCCACCTCTTTGCGAATCCGCTCCAGCGCAGCATCGTCGTTGCGCCGTTCCAGCGCCTTCGCGATCCACGCGCCAATCACCACCATCTCCGTCTCTTTCATCCCGCGCGTGGTCAGCGCCGGCGTGCCAATGCGAATCCCCGAAGCCTTCAGCGGCGGATTGGTGTCGTAGGGAATCGTGTTTTTGTTGACCGTGATGCCCGCCTTGCCCAGCGCCAGCTCCGCCTCGGAGCCCAAAATGCCCTTCTCGAAGACATCTACCAGCATCAGGTGGTTGTCGGTCCCGCCTGAGACGATGCGGTATCCGGCCATTTGCAAGGTCGCCGCCAGCACCTGCGCGTTGGCCACAATTTGCGCCGCGTAGCTCTTGAACTCCGGCCGCAGTGCCTCGCCCAGCGCCACCGCCTTGGCGGCCACAATGTGCACCAGCGGACCGCCCTGCTGTCCGGGGAAGACCGCCTTGTCCACCGCCGCGGCCAGCGCCTGCCCGCACAGAATCAATCCCGCGCGCGGTCCGCGCAGCGTCTTGTGCGTGGTTGTCGTCGTAATCTGCGCATGCGGCACCGGCGAGGGATGCACGCCTCCCGCCACCAGTCCTGCGATGTGCGCCATGTCGAAGATGTACGTCGCGCCCACCTTGTCGGCAATCTGCCTCATCCGCGCGAAATCCCACAGTCGCGGATAGGCGCTGCCTCCGCCGATGATGACCTTAGGCTTCTCCCGCTCCGCAATGGCCTCAAGTTCTTCGTAGTCAATCACTTCCGTGTCTTTGCGCACGCCATAAAACGTGGGCCGGTAGAGCTTGCCGCTGAAGCTCAGCTTGTGTCCGTGCGTCAGGTGGCCGCCATGGGAGAGGTCCAGCCCCAGTATGGTATCCCCCGGCTGCAAAACCGCAGCGTAGGCCGCCGCGTTAGCCTGCGAGCCGGAGTGCGGCTGCACGTTGACGTGCTCCGCCCCAAAGATCTGTTTGGCCCGCTCCCGCGCCAGGTTCTCCACCACGTCGGTGAACTCGCACCCACCGTAGTAGCGCCGCCCGGGATACCCCTCGGCGTATTTGTTGGTGAATATCGAGCCAGCCGCCTCCAGAACCGCCTCGGAGACAAAGTTTTCGCTGGCTATCATCTCCAGCCCCTCGTGCTGGCGATGAGTTTCCTGGGCAAGGGCCGCGGCTACTTCGGGGTCGGCCTGGGCAAGAGTCAAAGACATGCGGTCAGTCATGATGAAATTTTAGCGCCTTTACCCTGAGCAATACAGCACACTTTTTCATGAAAGAATAATTCTGTAGATGGTCAACATAGACCAGACGTGATGCTTAATAAAAGCTCAGAATGTTTGTTGAGCACGCGTATATTCCCAGATCTTGCTCCAGCTCAGCCGTCGTCTTCGGGCGACGGCTGAGATGTTTTGACCGTCCATATCATTCATTCCCTTCCAAATTTCTTTGCTGCCTGTTGCCGGCCCTGCTTTCTGCCGGAAGATCACATCCGTTTGTGGCTGAGACAAGGGCCGGTGTTCTGTAGCAGGTTTTGCTACGCGCTTGTTCTTAAAATCAGGAACCCCTCTCAACCAGAATCTGCTATCGTTTTCGATAGCTGGTTGAGGCCGCAATGAAAACGCGTTTTCTGCAATCGATTCTGCTCGCATTTCTTGCTCTGGTGTTGATTCCCATCTCCGCCCAGACCCCGGCCATCGTCCCCGATCTGCTGGCTAAAGCCAACGCCGGCGATGCCGCCGCCCAGGTCGCCGTGGGAGAGCACTACGCCGCTGATGCTGCGGCGATGCATAACGTGACCCAGGCCGGCGAAGCCTATAAGACGGCGGCAGAGTGGTACCGCAAGGCTGCCGGCCAGGGCTCCGTTGCTGGCCAGATGCATCTCGCCGTGCTCTATCGCGACGGCGGCAAGGGTTTTCCCCGCGACATGGCGCAGGCCGCGGAGTGGTATCGCAAGGCCGCCGAGCAGGGTGACGTGACCGCGCAAGCCTCTCTCGGCGTGCTCTACTCCATCGGGCAGGGCGTTCCCCACAACGATGTGGAGGCCTACTTCTGGCTTGACCTGGCCGCCTCCGTCAAGGGGCCCAATCAGGAGAAGTACGCCGCCAACCGCCAGATGATCGGAATCCACATCACCGTTGATCAGCTTGAAGAGATCCAGGACCGCGTGGCCGCGTGGATTGCCGCGCACCCGCGCCCCCAATAGCGAAACCAGAGTAGCTATACCCGGCGGCAATTCCGCCATGTGGCTTTTTCCTTACCGGGGTCCCCAGCGAACGATCTTTGTTCGCTGGGGTGGTTGACCGGGGTCCCCAGCGAACGATCTTTGTTCGCTGGGGTGGTTGACCGGGGTCCCCGCGGATAGGTCCTCGTCCGTGGGGTGGAAGTAAAAGCCACCTCAAACACTTTCGGCAAGGGCACGTTTACTCTGGTTTCGCTCGAAAAAACCGAATAACAGCCACTCCTCACCGGCAATCGAACCCGGTATGCTGAAAGAGATGCGATTTTCTCCATTTCGACGCACACCCCGAAACTGGCTCGCTCTCGCAGGCCTGCTGGCTTTCGCGTTGGCCGCGGCTCGCGCCCAGTCTCCCGTCATTACCCTCACGCCCGCCGTGGTTGTGGCCGGCTCTCCGGAACTGATTCGCGTCTTCGCTTCCGATGCTGCCGCCATCGACGGCGATTGGCTCGACCGCAAGCTGGAGTTCTTTCGCGGTCTCAATGGGCGCGGCTGGTTTGCCCTGGCCGGCGTTGATGTGGACGCGCCCGTCGGTCCATCTGAGCTTAGAATAACCATCCACGACGCAAAAGGCGGCACGCGCGCCCTCAGCCGCACCATCCGCATTCATCCTGCCCACTACCGCACCGCTTCGCTCACCGTTGCGCCGCAGTATGTTCAGCCCGGCCCCGAGGAGCTCAAGCAGATCGCCGCCGACCAGGTGCTGATCCAGAAGATCTTTGCCGTGAGCGCACCTCAGCCGCTGTGGAAGGGGAATTTCCGCGTGCCTGTGGACTCTCCGCAATCGGAACCCTTCGGCACGCGCCGCATCTTCAACGGCGTCCTGGCCAGCAATCACAAGGGGCTGGACTTTCGCGCCAAGCCGGGAACTCCGGTGCGCGCCGGCAACAGCGGCGTCGTGGTGCTCGCTCAACCGCTCTACTATGCGGGTAACTGCGTGGTCATCGACCACGGCCTTGGCTTCTTCACGCTCTCCATGCACCTCAGCCAGATCTCCGTGCGAGAGGGCCAGCATGTCGCGCGCGGCCAGCGTCTGGGACTAAGCGGGGCCACCGGCCGCGTCACCGGACCGCACCTGCACTGGGCCATCCGCTGGCAGGGTGCCTTCCTCGACCCTGCCAAGCTCCTCCACCTCGACCTCAGCGCCGCGCGCTAGGTGTTTTCTGAATGAACGTCGGAAAGCAAAATCAAAGGACTAACTCGCCCGTATCATTGTCCGGTACGGCGCACACACAGCGCACGCTTGCCGGCGCTGCCGCGGAGAGGGAGGGAGAACCGCTCTCCAGTGAGGAAGAAGAATACCGACCCCTCCTCAGAAGCATCTCCTGACGTGCTGCTCCAAACCCATAACCATTCAGTCATTTGAATGTTATCCTTGATATGCCATTTCAGCGACTCATTGTAAATACTTTTCAATTCGTTAATGGTGGGCAAACGCCAGCCGGAGTAGCCGCCCAGCGAAAGGTTTTGGCAGTAGTTAGAGGCCTCCTGATTGGTCACATCGTCGCCGTTGTCGCGACTGGTCCACATCAGGCCTGTGGCCGGGTCGGTCCAGGTGGGCTGTTGGCCGATGGCCATGGATGCAACGAGTGTGAATGCAACTGCAATAATGAGGATTTTCATGCCTGTTCCTTTCTTGAATGGGACTGCATGGTTTACGCCAAAATCGCTCGCCAAGGAGACCCATCATAGCAAACGCCTTGTGTGCATAGGATATTTGAGTGCTATATATCAAATTTCTCACGTAGTGTCAATGACAGCAGGCGGTCCGGCGTTGGTAGAAAATTACCCTCCCTCGCCGCACAATAAACGAATGATCAATGAATACAAGAGCGGGATTTCCCTATTCCCTAGTCCCTATTCCCTGTTCCCTGTTCCCTGTTCCCTGTTCCCTATTCCCTGCTTTTCTCATCTCTTTATACGCCCTGTACACAAACCACCCCATATACCATCCATCGATATATTTGTATGGCGTCTCTCCGGTGGTGTAGTGCCCGCAGGGCAGCACGCGCCGCTCAAAGTTCAGCCCGATCCGCTGGAAAGCCTCCTCCACCTGCAACGAGTAATCCAGCGGAAAGGTCAGATCGTACTTCGCGTAAACCAGCAGCACCTTTTTTCGCGCTCCATCCACCTCTGCGCGCATCATCTTTTCGTAGTAGCTGCACGGGCTGATCGCCGCCCACAGATTTCGCAGGCGCTCCTGATCAAGTCCGCTGTCTGCAAGCCCCTGCCGCACATGCCGCGTGCTCTGTCCCGCCCACACCACGTCTCCAAAGGCCGTCGACGCATGGTTGAAGGCATTCACCCGCAGCCGTGCGTCGTGCGCGCTGGCCAGGAATGCGTAGCACGATCCCAAACTCGTCCCCAGCACGCCGAGGTGCTCGTAGCCCTGCTCCTCCAGCCAGTCAAGGCAGCAGCGAATATCCACCACCGCCTGCCTGCAAGCTGAAATCGTCCTCCCGATGTTGGCGCTCACCGCATAATCCGAGCGCTCCAGCTCCACCGGCCTGCGAATGTCGTGGTACGGCTTCGAGAGCCGCAGCGCCGACACCCCCATCTTGTTGAAGATTTCGCACAGCGAGTTGTGGCTGAAGGCGTCTGCATTCCACTGCGGCATCACCACAATGGCCTGCTTGGGCCGCTTGGGATCTTTGTGCTCTGGCGCAGGATACCAGCGCGCGTTCGCCTGGTCGTTTTCCGGATAGGGCGTCCGCTCCGGCGAAGTGAATCTCAGAAACTGCGCCTTCGGAATCTTTCCCTCCGCCGCCTGCTGCTTGATCGCCGCGGCCTCGGCCAGCGTCTCCGGGCGCACGTTCGTGGGAAACAGCTCCGGGTGCCGTTCTTCCAGCCGGAAGTCGGTGGGCCGCTTATAGCCGAAGAATGCGTCGCTGTGGCGTATCAAAAATTGATTAATTAACACCATCGCGGCCTCGGCCAGCGACGGGTCGGCCGCGATCTCCGGCCCCGGCAGCGCCTCTTCAAAGCCGTGCTCGCGCAGGAACGGCTCAATCCACTCGAAGCCCCACTCCATCGGCCGCACCACGCGATTTTCGTCGCGTGTGGTTAGGCGCGTCTCCCACTCGTACATCCAGCGCGCATATTTCTTTTTGAGCATGAGCTTTATTCAATTTTATCAGTGGGTGCCCCAGGTTCGGCGCAGTCTTATCGCGCCTAACCTGGGATATCTATAACTATGATTCTTTATCGCTAAGATGAAGCCCAAAGCAGTTGGCGTGAACCGTCTCTATCCTTACCGCGTCCGCTTTCCCCAGAACACCATCCAACCCATGCTGAGCGTTGTGATCAGCGCGATATCCACCAGCGAGATCACGCAATAAAGGCACCACACCATGAGAATGTCTCGCTCGATGTGCGCCAGATACAGCGCGAAAGCCATCCCGATGAACGCGGAAAAGAAGGTCAGCGCCCGTTTCTGTATCAACGCCAGGCTCGCCAGCGCCAGGTAGCCCGCAATCCCGATCGTCGCCACCGGTATGCCCACCACCTCGGAGTACGGGCTGTGGTTCACGATCCCGCAATCCCACTTCTCATTGATGGTGCAGGGTTCGGTATCCATAGATTTGTGAATGCGCAGCGCCAGCACGGAAACCGTCACGCCTACCAGGGCCAGGATTGCAATCACATAGCGCATTGTTTATTAGACGCGCAGCCGGCGCATCCGTTGCAGATTAGTATAGATCAGCAGATTACTATGAACATATGGGTCAGCAATCCAGCGGCGGCAGCCGCATCGCCTTTTTCGGCGGCACTTTCGACCCGCCCCACCTCGGCCATCTCGGCGTGGCACGCGCCGCCCGGGCGGCTCTCGGCCTCGACACCGTGCTCTTCGCGCCCGTGGGCACGCAGCCGCTCAAGCCGCAGGGCACTGTGGCCGGCTTTGAAGACCGCCTGGCCATGACCCGTCTGGCGATTGCCGCCGACCCCGCCTTTGCCCTTTCGCTGGCCGACGCCCCCAATCCCTCCGGCGCCCCCAACTACACGCTCGAGACGCTCGTCGCCCTGCGCGCCCAACTGCCGCCCGGCAACACCCTTTTCTGCCTCATGGGCGCCGACTCCTTCGCCAGTTTCCGTCGCTGGCATCGCGCCGCCGAGATTCCCTTTGTCGCTCCGTTGATCGTTGCTTCCCGCCCCTCCGAGTCTCACTGGTCGCTGGACAACCTCGACTCCGCCCTCCCCGAAGGCCTGACGTTGGAGACGGAGGGAGGCGGGGGTTTCAACCCCCGCATTACGCCGACAGAACCTCCCCTGGCTTTAGCCCCGGAGGGAGGTGGCGTGGTAACTTCTTCGGAGTCGCAAGAAGCGTCAGGGCACGGCTTTAGCCGTGCCGCAGTAGCAACAATAGGAACTGGGGCTTTAGCCCCTGAGGTACGCTTTTCGGAGAAAGAAATCCCCTTCCGCCGCTACATCCTTCGCAATCCCGCCGGCGACCAAGCTCCCTTCTACCTGCTTCCCGGCCTGCACATCGACATCAGCGCCTCCCAGATTCGTGAACAGATTCGCGCACAAACCCGTATCTCCGCGCAATCGCCCCCTGCCGCCGCCACCCGTATGCCGGAAAGCACCCTGCTCCCCGCTCCTGTTTTGGACTACATTCGCGCCCACAATCTTTATCGTTGACTTGCCCCGGCCCCTTTGAAAGGCTACGATGAATCTCGGAGAGCAATCACCACGAATGACCGCCATCGAGCAGCACCTCCCGCCATCCCCCCTGCAAATCCGCAACCAGGTTCAAGCCGCCGCCGCAGTCTGTGAAGAGAAGAAGGGCGTAGACACCCGCATTCTCGAGCTTGACCCCATCGACTCCGGCCTCGCCGACTTTTTCCTCGTCACCTCGGCCTCCAACGACCGCCAGGCCATCGCCATCGCCGACGAGATCGAGCACCGGCTCAAGAGGGATTTCGGCGCTTTCCCCAACTCCGTCGAAGGCCGCCGTCACGGCCAGTGGATTCTCCTCGACTACGTTGACTTCGTGGTCCACGTCTTCCTCGCAGACCGCCGCGCCTTCTACGACATCGAGCGTCTGCGCAACTCCGCACGCCCGCTCACCCCCGCCGAGTTCGATGCCGAGCTAAAGGCCGAGCTGGCCGCCAGAACCACCGCCGCGCGCCAGAAAGCCTCCGCCACGCATGAACCGCCCGCCGTCA
This sequence comes from Occallatibacter sp., assembly GCA_050012015.1. Classification (GTDB taxonomy): domain Bacteria; phylum Acidobacteriota; class Terriglobia; order Terriglobales; family Acidobacteriaceae; genus Telmatobacter. Next base: position 313,349 of record JBEKHZ010000002.1, read on the forward strand.
AGCCCACGCCCAAGCCAATGAAGCCCGCCAAAAAAGCTCTCCGGCCCGCTGCCCGGAAATCCAAATCTGCCAGGCCCGCCGCTAAAAAGCCCTCTGCAAAGAAGAAGGCCTCCGGCAAATCCTCCGCGAAGAAAGCCGCAGCCAGAAAAACACCACCCCGCAAATCCGTGACCAAAAAATCTGCGCCTCGCAAGGCTGCGCCAAAAAAGAAAAAGCGCTAAAGCTTATTCGCTGATTACGTAAATCATTGTTGCCCCACCCTCGTCGCGTACTTTTTTTGTAATGGCGGGAATGTAGCGTGCCGGCCTCCCGGCCGGCTGTAATGCGGGCGTCCTCGCCCGCGCTTATCTATGATTGATTACTTGTTCATGTGGTCTAAACACGTGGGCGGGATTGCTTCCTCCCCTGCTCCTCACCTTCCCCCGCACGCAAAAAGGCCGCGGTATTTAGCCGCGGCCCTTTTAGCATTGTGATGCGTTGATTTAGAAAACGACCTTCGTTGCCAGCTGCGTCTGACGTGCATTCGCTGCCCCAGTAATCTGGCCGAAGAGCCCGCTTGTGTAGTTGCCGGACGGATTGCCGAACTGCGTATGGTTGAAAACGTTGTCGCTTTCCATGCGTATCTGCAAGTACCGGCTGCGATTCGCGCCCAATGAGAAGTTCTTGGCGATGATCGCGTTGGTGTTGTTGATGCCGGGGCCGTGGTAGGGATTGCGTGCTGTCGTGCCGAATGATCCGATTGTCTCGTTAACGAAGGAGTCGCCAATGGTCCCGTCGAACCAGGGGCCGAATCCGGAACCATTCCGGAGACGCGGATTCAGACGCACCAGAGGAGCAATCTGATTGGGAGAATCCGGACATACATAGAAGCCCGTTACGGCATCGCACCACAGCGACTTTGATGTGCCGCCGTTATAGGAGATGTCATACGGGAAGCCGGTCGCGAACGTCATAATCCCGCTGATCTGCCATCCCGAAAGCGCCAGGTTGTACGGCGAGAATGCGCTGCTGCCGTGCTTGAAGGGAACGACATACACCGGGCTGAAGACGATGCGTTGACGGGCATCAAAGGTCGAGTCGCCCTTGTTGAGCGACGTTACATACTGGTTGTAGCCGCGCTCGCCGGCATTGCCAAAGCCGGTGTTTTCAAAGCTGGAGCCGCTATCGATGGCATGCGCCCAGGTGTAGCTCAACTGGAAGAGCAGACCATGGGTCTCGCCCTTGGTTACGCTGACCTGAAGCCCGCTGTAGATCGAATTCGCTCCTGAACCGACCATGCCCATTGAGGCAACCGTCGTGCTGTCCGCCAGCTTGTTCTCTGGGAAATAGACTGCCTGATAATTGCGTTCACCCGTAAGGGAGCAGGTCGGGTTTGCCAGGCAGGCGGCGTGTCCTGCTGCCGTCTCGTAGTTCGCCTCATAGGCAGTCTGGTTGTGCCGCGCCTGGGAGCCGACATAGCTGATACGGGTGACCATCTTGGATGGCAACTCGCGCTCTATCGAAAGCTGGTAGTTTTCCGCATAGGGCGCGCGGAAGCTGGGCCCAAAGCCGCTGATGTAATGGATCGGTTCCTCTGCCGCAAAGCTCACGGGAGCGCCCACTGCCGGTTGGACATAAGGGAAGGGGTTGCTCTCTGATGCAACATGGCCGGGTGTCGTCAGGCCGCCGTTGATGTCCGCGTATGGATTGACCAACGAGGGCGTTCCGCCGAAGTCGCCTGCGCCGCCGCTGGTAAAGCCGAAGGGTGGCGTTCCCAGTGTCTGTAGCGCGGTCTCTTCCTCGGTGCGGTCATAGTAGATGCCGAAACCGCCGCGGATGGAGAACTTGCCCGGGCCGCCGGAGATCTTGCCCAGATCAGGAGCCCAAGAGAAGCCTAGGCGCGGGCCCACTTCGGTATGGCGTGTAGTAGCCTGACCGCTGTTCTTGCAACCAGGGTCTCCAGGAAATACCATGTCCTGCGGCGAGTTTGGGAAGATGTTGGACGTCTCGCCCAGAATGAAGCAGGCTAGCCCCTCGCCTTTGTACTGGTGGTTGCGCAGCGGGGTATCGATGGAGTATCCCATCCCGTAGTTGATAGTTATATCTTTGGTGAACTTCCAGGTATCCTGCCCATAGAAGTAGGTCAGCAGGGCATCCGCCTGAATGATGGAGCCGGTCCCCTGAGTATAGGACCCCGGGATGCCCAATAAAAGATCGAGGGACGGATCGCCGGTGGTGTAGGGGCTGGCAGAATTGTTGAACGAGTAGGCGCCGCTGTTGCTGGCGTCGAAGATATTCCAAACACTAAATTTGCGGCCGTCAAAGCCGAACTTCAGTGCGTGGCGGCCCAGAACCTTCGAGAAATTGTCTTCGATCTGGTAGTTCTGGTCGATGCGCGGCTGAGGGCCGTTGTTCGTGCCGCCCAGGGTAAAGAAGCCGCTTACGCCGAGTTGAGGTACGGTTGCAGATGCCGGATCCTGCGGCGAAATGCTGAAGCCTACGCTGGAAGGCAGCGCTGTCTGCTGTGGGAAAGCCGCCTTATCGTTGAAACGCGTCCAGTGAATGCCAAAGTCGTTCACTGCGGTTGTGCTGATCTGGCGGACGTAGTCGAAGCTGTACTGCTGGGTGTGCTGGATGGTGCCATCGCCAAAGCCCGGCAGAGATGCGCCCGAGAACGGGATCGTGTTGGCTACATTGGAAAAGTTATAGATTCCAACAAAGCTAAACTGGTTCCTGGCGTTAGGGTTAAAATCCAGGCGCCCGTCTTCCTGGTAGGCTGTGGTGGTGGTTGTCTCGTTGAAGACATAGCCGTTGGTGCCACTGTTGGGTGGGGGCACGTACGCATCCACCAATGCCTTGGTGACGCTATTGAACGCGTGGGTCGGGAAAACGCCCCCTAGATCGTAGGCGCATTGGGCCCAGGTTTCTCCTGCGCTCGTGCAACCAGTGACCGTGATTGTCGAGGGGATCGGAGCACCGATAAAGTTACCCCAAGGCGGAGCGAATCCTGTATGCGGATCAACTATGTTGGACGGGCGGGAACCAACTACTGCTGGATTATCTGTTGAGAAGTCACCATTGTTTAGATTATCGGACGTATACACCGTGGCAGAACCAGCGCCCTGCGGTACGCGCGACGGTTGTGCCTGGAATGCGCCGAAAACGAAAAGCTTATTCTTTAAGCTCTTCATAAAGGGGGCGACCGGACCGCCAATCGTGCCGCCCACGATGTTCTGATGGAAGGGGCTGACGGCGGTAGGTGAGCCACTGGCGCTCTTCTGGAAGAAGTTATTGGTGTTCAGGAAGGTGTCGCGATAGTACTCGAATACATCGCCATGGTACGTCTTGGTTCCTGACTTGATCGACGCGCTGACGATACCGCCGGAGTTGCGGTCATATTCCGCATTCAGCGGTCCGGTAATCAGGTTGAACTCGCCAACCGCATCCAGAATAGGGGTTAAGAGCTGGGTGTTGAGGGCGATGTCGTTGTTGTCGGCGCCGTTGATCATGAACTCCGACTGCTGCTCCTGCGCGCCGCTGACAGAATAACCGCCGACGCGCTCGCTGCCGGTCAGTGACTGTACGCCGGGAAGGGTCAACTCAAGGCCGGTAAAGTTGCGGCCAATCAACGGGAGTTCCACCATCTGTGTGGAGTCCACGATATTGCTGAACTCCATATCGGTTGTATCCACCTGCACTGACGATGCGCTAACTTCCACTACCGTGGATACCGAACCAAGCACGAGTTTGATTGGTTGCACGTATTCCTGGTCGATGTTCAGCACGATGCCTGTCGCGGTAAAGGTCTTGAAGCCCTCATGCTTAGCGGAGACAGAGTAGTTTCCAATCGGGAGCTCGGGGAACAGATAACCGCCATCGGCACCTGAAACCGTTTCGTGCTTGATTCCGGTTGCAACGTTCGTGGCTGTTATGTGTGCGCCGGCAACTACAGCATTTTGGGGGTCGGTGACAGTGCCCCGAATGCGGCCGTTGACATTTGCAGCGTAGGCAAATAGACATGCGACTACGATGGTTGATACGATGACGACACTGCGCCAGAAAAACCGGGTAGGCGTCAGGATAGAGACCGCACTTTGCAACCGGATAAATTTCATTGACTTCCTCCAAAAATTCTGTGGGGGCCGGAAACCGTTCTTGCAGCTTCTCAACCCGCTTTTTGTGCTTCTGAGTCTCGGCTGGGCATATGTAATCTGGAACCCAATTAAGCGAGGCATGACTTGTGAAATATAAATAGCAGTTTAGGTTCCAAACTTAATGGGTATATTGGTATTTTTTTTCGTTGATAATAAACACTTTATCTCCTCTTTTCACACCTCCTCGCCAGCTAGCCTTTTTGTGATATATGAAAAATTGTATTTCTGCCTCCAAGAATCCCAATAATAGGCACTTAGCCCCGTTTTGAACACCTGTTTTGTCCTGTTGCGGGGCAGATGCTCGTGACCTTGCTCCCACCCCTACCCGCCGGACAAATGTACCATTTTTCCATCAAATTTCCCTTCCTCCATGCAACCCTGCGTGCTGTGGGGTATTCTGCTGCCCATGAACCTTACCCTGGCGCATATCGGCGCGCGTCCCGGCTCGAAGGACGAGTTCGAGGCCCTCACCGCGCTTTATCTCAAGCGCTGCTCACCCTTCGCCCAATGCAAATCCGAATCCTTCCGCACTGAGACAGCGCTGCTCCATTGGCTGGACAAACTGCAGGGGCGCTCGCCCGCCGTCGCCGTTCTGCTCGATAGCCGCGGCCGCCAGATGAGTTCAGAGGTTTTTGCCGCCTGGCTCGGCGCGCGCCGCGACAAGGGCGCGCAGCACATTGTCTTCGCCGTGGGCCCGCACGCCGGATGGTCCGATGCCGCTCGCAAGCGTGCGCACCTGCTCCTCTCCCTCGGGCCCATGACCATGGCCCACGCCCTGGCGCGTCTCGCTATGGCCGAGCAAATCTACCGCGCTTTCACCATCCTCTCCGGCCATCCCTACCACGCCGGACACTGAACTCAGCGGTCAGCTGTCAGCTGTCTGCTGTTCGCTGTAAGCTGTTATCTGTGACCACCGATTCCCGCAAAGGACTTCTCCTCATCAACACCGGCCCCGGCAAGGGCAAGACCACCGCCGCCCTGGGCACCGCCCTGCGCGCCGTCGGCAACGGCATGAATGTGCTGATGATTCAGTTCCTCAAGGGCTCCTGGCACTACGGCGAGCTCGACGCGGTCCAGGCCTTCGGTTCCAACTTCGTCCTCAAGCCCATGGGCCGCGGCTTTGTGAAGGTGGGCGGCGCGGAGACGGATCCCGAGGATATTCGCCTGGTCCAGGCCGCCTGGGACGAAGCGCGCGTCGCCATCAACTCCGGCCAGTGGGACATGGTGGTGCTAGATGAGATCAACTACGCCATCAGCTACAACATGCTCGACGCGGCTCTCGTGGCCGAGGCCTTGCGCGCCCGCCCGGAGATGGTGCACGTCCTCCTCACTGGCCGCAACGCCCACCCCTTGCTCGTCGAGATGGCCGATACTGTCACCGAAATGCGCGAGGTCAAGCACGCCTATCAGAAAGGCATCCTCGCCCAGCGCGGCATAGAATACTGACAGAGGGCAGTGACTACTATTCCCTGTTCCCTATTCCCTATTCCCTGTTTTTTCGAGGTCGCATGTCCTGGTTCAAGCGTGAAGGTGGAGAATACGGTCCCGGCCTCCGGGGTGCCGCGGAAACAGAGTCGCGCGTGCGCACCGAGGGCCTATGGATCAAATGCGATGGCTGCCAAAGGCCCGTCTGGAAGGCGGATTTGTTGGCCAACCTCAACGTCTGCCCCCGCTGCCAGCACCACTTCCGCATCGGCGCGCGCCAGCGCATCGACCTGCTCCTTGAACCCGGCTATGAGCTGGTCGATGGCGGCCTGCGCTCCACTGATCCGCTCAACTTCACTGACGTCAAGCCCTACAAGCAGCGTCTCAGCGCCGCGCAAAAAGCCACCGGCCTCGATGACGCCATCCTCAACGCTATCGGCCGCCTCGGCCCCCATGAAGTTGTCCTCAGCGCCATGGAGTACGCCTTCATCGGTGGCTCCATGGGTGCCGTCGTCGGCGAAACCATCGCTCGCGCCGTCGATCGCGCCCGCCTCTCCCGCCATCCGCTCATCATCGTCGCTGCCTCTGGAGGCGCGCGCATGATGGAGGGCGTGGTCAGTCTCATGCAGATGGCCAAAATCTCCACCGCCCTGGCGCAATTGGACGACGCCCGCGTCCCCTACATCTCGGTCCTCACCAACCCCACCACCGGAGGCGTCACCGCCAGCTTCGCCATGCTCGGCGACCTCAACATCGCCGAACCCGGCGCCCTCATCGGCTTTGCCGGCCCGCGTGTCATCGAGCAGACCATCCGCCAAATGCTCCCCGAGGGATTTCAGCGCGCCGAGTTCCTCCTCGAAAAAGGCTTCCTCGACGCCGTCGTCCACCGCCGCCAACTCAAGCCCTACCTCATCCGCGCCCTTGACTTCCTCCGTGCCCCCGCTATGGCGTAATTGACGCTTTTGTCTTTTGACCGTCTTTCAATCATCTTGAAATACAAAGGGCGCGCCATGATGTGCGCGCCCTGCATAATCTCAGACAAGATAAAATTACGCTTTTACGTCCACTCTCCTGCTCTTCCACGCCAATCCCGCCAGCATAAGCAGGCCGCTCCCCATCAGCAGCCACGTCGAAGGCTCCGGTATGATCGTAAAAGTTCCAAAGTCTACATCCTGATAAGTCGTTTTATCTGCACCTTGTTCTACGACGAAATAGGCGTAGCCGGGGTAAGGATTGAGGTCGCTGACGACTGTGTTGAAGAATAAATTCGTATAGTAGGTATTGCCTCCTGCTTCAAACACAAAATACTCGCCGTAATCTCCAAAGATCGGTCCCGACCCCGAGAGATTGAGTATATTGTCATAGGCCATGAAGGTTTCGTTTGTTGCGTAGGTTGTTATCGAATAAAAGGATGTATTCGGTATCGTTAGAATGTTGTAGTTTCCTATACCTGCCCAGTCATATAACTCAGTGCTTCCGTCCAGGGGAATGCTGGTTATCGTGCCGTTAACATTGGTTATTCCGTAGAATCCGCCGCCCAGAGGCGTTGCGGTAATTATCTGTGCGACGTTGTATGTATGAGACCCGTCTGTGAGAATGAAATCGTAATTAAATGTGTTGTCGGCTCTGGCAACCGTCGCGCAGGCAAGAGCAGCCGTCAACGCAATCGACAAAAGCGCAATTCTTCCTGTGATCTTCATTGTTTCATCCCTCCTGTTTTTGTTCAGCTCAATGCAAATAGTGCGTCTGCATGATTCTCCGTAGAGGCCCGAGGGGAGGGATCTATCGCAGGAACAGAAAATTACGCTTCCCGCTGGCTGTACTGTTCTTTTTGAATTCGGCACAATTGTATCGCGCAATTTTCTTTTCTGCAAGATAGATATTGCAGAATTCTATTCTGGTTTATATATGTGATCTGCCTCACGTCTGGGGCACGTAAACAAGGATTATCTAAGCATTCGTCGCCGTTCTCCACGGCAAGAAATTCGTCCCGCAAATACTTCGGCCCGGCATCGCTGCCAGGCCGTCTTTGTCATGCTTACCCCGCGTTAGCGGGGCGCTAACTCGCTGCCCTCATATCCGCATCGGCATCAGCACGTACCGGTACTTGTACTCCGCGTCCGGATCCTCCGGCCGCATCTGTCCCGCCGACTGCGAGTCCTTGAACTCCAGCCGCACCTCGCCCTCGTTCCCCAGCGCTCTCAGGAACTCGAGGATGTACTCCGAGTTGAATCCCACGGCAATCGGGTCGCTGGTATACGGCGTGTCGATGGTGTCTTCGCTCTCGCCGCTTTCGTTGGAGTTGGCGCTGAGCTTCAGTTCATTGCTCTCCAGCCGCATGCGCACGGCGTGAGAGTGCTCATCGGCGAACTGTGCGACGCGCTCGATGGCCTGCGCCAGCTCGCTCGCCCGCACCACCGCAAACTTGTTGTTGTCGCGCGGCATCACCGCCTCAAAATTCGGGAACTGGCCGCTGAGCTTGCGCGTGCTCAGTGTGCGATGTCCCACGCGGAAGTAGAGAGTGTGCTCGTCGTCGGCAAACTCCACCTTCGCTGCGTCGGAGACCGACAGCAGTTGCACCAGCTCGTGCAGCGCCTTGCGCGGAATCAGAACGCGTTTCTCGCCGCTGATTCCTTCCAGCGTCTCGTTGGTCTTCTCCACGTACGACAAGCGGTGTCCGTCCGTCGCCACCATGGCCAGCGACTCCGCCTTGATCACCAGCAGCGCTCCATTCAGCGTGTATCGCGACTCCTCGTTGGAGATGGCGAAGATGGTGCGATTGATCAGCGTCTTCAGCGCCGCGGAAGAAATTCCCGTCGCCTTGACGGTAGGAAACTCCGGCACCTGCGGAAAGTTGGCGCGCGCCATGCCCACCATCTTGGTGTTCGAGCGCCCCGAGCGAATCTGCACCCAGTGGTTTTCCAGCAGCTTGATGGAGATGTCTCCATCGGGCAGCAACTTCACGTAGTCGTAAAGTTTGCGCGCGGGAATGGTGCATGCTCCCGCCTTCTTCACCTTGGCTGTTGCGCTGGTGCGGATCGCCTGGTCGAGATCCGTGGCCGTGATGTTGAGCTTGTCGCCCTCGGCCTCGATAAGAAAGTTGGACAAAATCGGAATAGTCGTCTTGCGCTCCACGACGCTTTGCGTCGCAGTCAACTCCTTCACCAGCTCCTGACGGCTTACGCTAATCTCCATCGCTGCCCCCGACGCGGACGGTTTCTCGACCTCTGTCTCTGCTTTCGCCATTATTCCACCCCCGCTTTGCGACTGATAAAGAAATACCCTTCCAGGCAGAATCTGCGCTGGCCACACTGTACAACAACGAGCCACCTGCCGGAAACGGCTTTCTTTTCTTCCCCTTAATTGTATTCACCTTTATGTTTACCGGTGAGTGGAAAACTAGGCCGCTTCTCTGAATTCCAAAAAAGTGCTTTGGAGGGAGGCAGGAGTTTACCGGGGTTCCCGGCGACTCGGGGTCCCCAGCAAGTGATTTTTGCTCGCTGGGGTGAAGGGATAGGTCTTCGTCGCTGGGGAGGAATTTCAACCCCCGCATATACCGGAAGAAACAATCCGGACTTTAGCCCTGGAGAGATGCTCAAACGCTTTGTATCAGGGCATGGCTTCAGCCGTGCCGAACACGGCATTCAAGCAACAGGTTTTAACCCCTGAGGGAACTGTTCCTCTGCGGCTAGAGGAATAGGATAAGAAATATAAATAAAAGATAGTAGTACCCGTAGTTCAGTTAGGAAAAGTGGAAAGCCTGCAAAGTGGTTGCGCTAGAGAGGGTTGCTCTGAGAAGAGTTTTCTAAAAAAATGATGTGCAATTGAGGGGATTTGTAAAACCGCCCCAAAAGCCGGCACAGCAACCACAATTTCCCACCACTCCCACAGGCCATCGGAAATCGCTTGTGCAAAGAGGGTGGATTATGTGAAAAGCGCGTCTAGGGTCTCGTGGAATAAGGGGTTGCAGAACCCGCGCAATCCACAGTCAACGTTCCCATCACACCAAACCGCACCGCAAGCCAGATCGACACCCCATTCCCAACTGCGCTCTCACTCACAGCACCTTCCCGTTCCAGCACCTCGCTCCACAGAACCCACCATTTATCCCTTCCGCAGGCGATTCCTCGCCTTAAACTCTGCAAAGAGAGAGTATCGGAATGGCCATCAACATAGGGCGTCTGGAAGATCAGCTGCTGCAGATGTCCGCTGAAGAAGCGCCCGGACGCGAGTTTTGCGAGGCCATCTCCGAGCTGGCGCAGACCGGGCGTTTCGCGCAGTTGCGCGAAGTGCTCCCCGGCATTGTCTACGACGAACTATGGGCTCGCTACCAGCAGGACCCAGCGGCCTTCGTGGCTGGCTGGCGGCTGCTCGCCCAGGAGATGCGACAGGGATTTATCCAGCATGCGCGCCAGCGTCTCACCTCACTCACCAAGCTGCAGTATGCCGGCATCGACGGCCCCGCTCCCGCATGGCAAGAGATTCAGCGCGCACTCGACGGTCAGCAGAACGATCTCCTCCGCACCGCCTTTGCGCTCGAGTTGCTGGAGCTGGTTGAGCCCGCCGTGCAGCGGGCCATGCACCTGCGCGAGTGCGTGGTCAGCTCCCCCAGCTCCGAGGAGGCCGACCGCTATCTCGACGAAGCCACCCGCTGCTATTTCTTCGGCCTGTTCACCGCCTGCGCCGTCATGTGCCGCTCGGTTCTCGAGGAGGCCATCAAGCAGAAACTGCCCTCAGTGCTCACCGCTCAGATTCGCACTCGCTACCGCAACACCGCCACCCTCGGCAACCTCTTGCATGAGGTGAACAACAATCTCCAGATGACCGGCTTCGATCCGGACTTTCCCCGCGTGGCCAACCTGGTCAACGACATCGGCCGGAAAGCCGTCCACCAGGGCCTCCTCTCCGAAGACGAGGCTCGCGCCTGCCTGCAAAACGCCCGCGCCGCCCTGCAACTGCTGCTACGGCAATAAAGCAAATGACGCGGGCTTTCATCTCTCTCGCGACAACCTGATCCCTCGTCTACGAGACATCAGGTTGCCGCTTCGTGAATTGCCGTGTTTATGACCCCTATTGCACCGGAGGACGATTTCCTGGCTGCGGGCCCTGACAGATGCAGTCACATTCATAGGCCACTGCGACACAGCGTGTGCCTGGGGGGCACTTCATGTTGCAGTGGTCTCCGGGATTTTTGATGACCACGCACTTTTTGGTGGTTACATTCCAAATCTCTCCGTCGGGGCAACTCGGCGGCGGCGTGCATTCGCTGATGGTTGCGCTTGAACTCCACGTCGAGCCTCCCGCGCACGCGGAGTGGTACAGCGCCAGCGCATACAGCGTCGTTCCCTTGCCAACGCTCAGATTGTTGCCGCTGATCATTCCTCCCGGCCCGCTGATCCACCGGTCGAAGATCCTTCCCTGCGTCGTGTTCTGGGTAGCGTCGATTTGCACGGCGCTCGTCGCCGTCGTTACATAACCATCCACGTTGCCCGTGTTTGTCAGTGCTGGACTTGCCGTCAGCGGCGGCGTAGTGAAGACGCTCACGAACGTGTCGCTTTCCAGCGATCCAAGCACTTCATCAAATTGGTCGATGTACGCCGTGCCGCACGCCGCGCCTGGCGGGCAGCTTCCGCCCACCGGATAGTAATACGCGATCACGTTGATCTGCGGATTGGGAGTATTTGGAAATGTTACTTTCACAGTGGCCGGCACGCTTCCGCCCGCATCCGGAAAGACCGTGATGTCGCCGTTTACACCTCCCGTGATGCTCACGTAGGCCAGGGAGTACTGCTTTTTCGGCAGGGTCGAAGTGGTGATGCTGCTCCAAACTTGATCCAGGCACACATTGCCCTGAGCCAGCGTTCCGCAGGCCTCCTGGCTGGGTCCCGAAAGGGGCGCAAACGCAACCGTCGTGGGAGTGCGCGGTTGACGGGTGCCGCTCGCGCTGTGCAGATAGTACTTCCAGGTGACAAATTCCTGGGCTTGCGCCCACAGTTGCTCCGGAACAACGGCGAGAGCCGTCGCGCAGATGAGAATAGTCAATAATGCTCGATGTTTCATTTTGTCCTCCATGTCGTGCAACCACCCGGCTGGACGGGCCGGGCGGGTTGGGGGGAGTCGGGACGTTCGCCTCACTTCGGGAGTTCAATTCAGGGGGTATGATTGCGCGTGTTGATCCCCCGCCAAAGTGTAAGCAGGATGTTGCGCCAGATTCCCGATTTTCGGTTTGCAAATAGTGTAGTGAAGCTCTGCCGGATTTAACATCAAAAAATTTTGTGCATTAAGATAGGCAGGCTGTCCCAAACCTTAGAGAGACGCCATTGACCCACAAAGAAAACAGAGAATGCACCAGGGCCTCCTTTCAGAAGACGAAGCCCGCGCCTGCCTGCAAAACGCCCGCCAGGCTCTGCAACTTCTCCTGCGGCAGTAATCGGGCATTGCGCGTCAATTCTTTTCCTGACAAAAAGAGGGCTCCCCACCCCTCACGATTTCGTGAAGGTAAGGGAGCCGCATAGAGAATTGCCGCGCTTGTTACGCTCGTTACATGACCGGCGAACACTTCTCGCAATTGCAGTCAGTTCCGCCAGGGCCTGGTAATGAGCAGTATTGATTCGCGCCGCAGCCGTTGGTGGCGCCAGCGCGTGTGCAGGTGCCCGGCGCAGGCTTGCAGTTCCACTCAGGCTGTCCTTGGGGTCCGATAAACGGCAGATAGCATCCAAAGTGGCAAGTTGTCGGACACCCACCGCTGACAGGGACGCACTTCTTGGTGTTTGGATTCCAAAGCTCTCCTTTGGGGCAGGTGGGCGGAGCCGGGGTTGGCGTGCATTGGCTGATCGTCGCGCTCGTGGTCCAGCTGTAGCCTTCGGGACACACGGAGTGGTAGAAAGCCAAAGCGTAATCATCCACTCCCTTGCCTACGTTCAGATCGGCGGCAGGGGAACCGATGCTTCCTCCGGGCCCGGAAACCCACCTGTCGAAGTTCCCACCTGTTGGCGTGGTCGCGTCGGCGTCGATGCGTACAGCGTTGTTCGTCGTGGCCACCGAGCCATCCACGTTGCCGGTGTTAGTGAGTCCAATGTTCGGTCCCAAGGTCGGAGGAGTGAACACACTCACGAAGGTGTCGTTGAGCAGCGTCCCTTGTGTCTCGCCGAATTCGTCAATGGCTGCGCCGGAACCGCAAACTTCGCCGGCAGGACATGGGCCGCCGCCCCCCACCGGAAAGTAATAAACATCCACGATAATCTGTGGCTTGGGCGTGTTGGGCAGAATTACATCCACGGTCAGCGGAAGGGTTCCGTGACTATCCGGGAACACGCTGATGCCCCCTTCTGCGCCGCCGTTGATGCTCACAAAGGCCAGCGCATACTGTGATGGCGGAGTGGTCCAAGTGGAAGGAAACGACGTTTGCACCGGGATGGTTGCGCCGGGTGTCAGGACTCCGCCAACCACCGTGGGTCCAGCCAACGTCACAAAGTGTCCGCTTGTGCCTGTACGCGGTTGGCGTGTGCCGCCGGAGCCGGGTTGGTAGTAAAAGTAGGTGAGGGTTTCCTGGGCCGAGGCCCGAGGCGTTGCGGGAAAGACAGTCAGCGCCGTCGCGCCGATGAGCATAGCCAATACGGCTTTGTGATTCATCTAAACCTCCATGGTCGTGTTGCTGCCCGGCTGGGAATGTCGGGCGGGTTGGGGGAGTAAGGCCGTTAGCCTTCATCGAAAATTCGAATTTGGCTCACGAATGGGGAATCTTTGTTCGGGTCCATCTCTTGACGAAGGTAACGCAAATGATGCGTGATCTGCGCGGGATTTAGACCCAGAGTTATAGATGATTCAAACATACACACGATGCGATTTACTTTTTAGGTTGATTCAGTGCGCAAAGTATAGCTGGCTGCCCCAAATCTCATTCAATCCCATTGACTGCGTGAAACGACAAACTTCATGGCGCGCAAGCGCCGTCTGCCTCACCGCAGGTGACGCACGCCTTCTATACTTGTCTTTCCATGTCCTACGCCGCCGCCATCGATCAGCTCAACGCCATGGCGCCGGAACTGTACGCGCGCCCCGGTCAGCCGCGCCGAAAATTCTCCCTCGACGAGTTCCGCGCACTCCTCGCCGCCCTCGGCAATCCCCATCAACGCTTTCGCTCCGTGCTCATCGCCGGAACCAACGGCAAAGGCTCCACGGCAGCCACTCTGGCCTGCATCCTCACCGCCTCCGGTGCGCGCGCCGGCCTCTACACCTCGCCGCATCTCCAGCGCGTCAACGAGCGCATCCGCATCGGCAACTCAGAGATTCCCGACGACGACTTCGCTCGCCTCTTCTTCCGCGTTCACGACGTCGCGCAACAGCTGGTCCAGGAACGCCGCCTCCCGCAGCACCCCAGCTTCTTTGAAATCCTCACCGCCCAGGCCTTCCTCTATTTTGCCGAGACGGATGTCGATCTCGCTGTCCTCGAAGTCGGCATGGGCGGCCGCCTCGACGCCACCAACGTCGTCGAACCGCTTTTCTCCATCATCACCGACATCTCGCTCGACCACACCGAATGGCTGGGCACGGACCTGGCTGCCATCGCGCGCGAGAAAGTCGGCATCCTCCACCAGGCCGGTAAGTTGATTACCCTTCCGCAGTTCCCCGAGGTCAATCAAGTGTTGAACGAGGCGGCCGCCGCGTTAGGCGCTCGAGTGATAGACGCGTCTTCTTTCCTGCCACCCGCCGGAGAAACCGGCCCCTATCTCGTCAACGTCCTCGGTGTCCCCATCAAAATCGATTCCCCGCTCACCGGCGCGCATCAGCAAAGAAATATCGCCTTGGCCATAACCGCGGCCGTCGAGATCTCCGAAGCGGACGCTGAATTGGCTGTTCCGCTGGCTCTTCCGCGCGGAGCGTACATTTCCCCGGCCTCCATCGCCCAGGGCATTCGCAACACTGTGTGGCCGGGCCGCCTGGAGCGCATCGAGCGCGACGGCATCGTTTGGATTCTCGACGTGGCCCACAACCCCGCCGGCGCCTGGGCGGTTCGCTCTGGACTAGCCAGCTTGTTGAGTGAAAAGCACCCACGGTGCCTTATCTTCAGTTGCCTGCGAGACAAGCCCATCGCGGAGATGGCGCAAATTCTCTTTCCCCTCTTCGAGCGCGTGATTTTGACGCCGCTCCATGCCGCGCGCGCCGCGGCTATGGAAGATCTGGTGGCCGCCGCGCAACTTACTCACACGCAGTTCCTCGTTGCGGAATCGGTTGCCGAAGCCCTGCGGTTGGCAAAAGAGCATGCCGGCAGCGGCCCAATCGTCGTCTCCGGCTCGGTTTATCTTGTAGGTGAGGCTCGCTCGTTGCTGCTGGCCGAGGGAGCCGAATCGGGAGGGCGCGCATCGTGAAACAGCGCCTCAAAAAACTGCGACAGCGTTTCAAAAAGCGTCCCAGGCAGCGCCCTCAGCAACGCCCCGATCCCCTCCCCTGGTTCTATCGCTGGCGCACCAACCTCCTTCAGGCGCCGCTCTTCGTCCTCATCACCGCTCTCTGCGGAACTCTTTCACTCTTGGTATCGCTGGTCGATAAAAAAGGCAACGCGCAGCATCGCATCGCCCGCATCTGGGCGCGGGCCAGCGTTTGGAACTCCGGCTCAAAGCTCAAGGTCGTCGGCGCTGAAAATCTCCTCGGGCGCCGAGCCGCCGTCTACGCCTCCAACCACACCTCCTACATGGATGTGCCGGTAATCTTCGCCGCCGTGCCCTTCCAGTTCCGCATCATGGCGTGGAAAGCCCTGTGGCCCATTCCCTTTATCGGCTGGTATCTGAATCGCTCCGGCCAGTTGCCCATCGATACCCGCAACCCCCGCGCCTCCATCTCCAGCATGGCGGCGGCAGCCAAAGTCCTGCGCGCAGGAATGCCACTCTTCGTCTTTCCCGAGGGAGGTCGTACCACCGATGGCGGCCTGCGCCCATTTCTTCCCGGAGCGGCTTACCTCGCCATTCGCGCCCAGGTTCCGCTGGTGCCCATCGCGCTCAGTGGAGTCTTCGAGCTCATGCCCATTCACACCCATCACTATTACCCCGTTGAATTGACAATGAGTGTCGGCCAGCCGATTGAGACTGCGGGAATGTCCATGCACCAGGTCGACGAGCTCACCGCGCGCCTCCGCGCCGCCATCAATAGCCTGCGCAAACCACCAGCCACGTAGTCCTCCGCAAGTAGTTGCCGCTCTGGGTACATAAGTTTGACTCCGCATTCCCGGTCCCCTATCCCACCTGCCGCCCCCGTGTATACACTGTTTGCTGCCATGTGCGTCTATGTCGCAATTCCCGAGCCCACGGGCTCCGATTCAGCCTTCAACCAGCGTTCGCTGCCGCCCTATCTTGCCGCCCTGCGTCCCGCCGGGGCCACGCCCATCATCGTTCCTCTCCACGAACATCAGGACCGTGTAGCCCGCCTGCTCGTAGGTGTGCAAGCGGTGCTTCTCCCCGGCAGCAACTTCGATGTTGACCCGCAACGCTACGGCGAGACCCCGCTCCCCGAGTGCAACCCGCCCGACCCAGCCCGCGCCGCCGTCGACGAGCTCCTCCTGCAGGACGCCTTCAACCTCCACAAGCCCATCCTAGCCGTCTGCGGCGGAATGCAGACTCTGAACGTTTGGCTCAACGGCTCGCTCATGCAGCACCTCAAGACAGCCGTCCATCACGATCCTGAAAACGAAGTTTCAGAGGCCCACCCGCTGCGCATTACGCCCGGCAGTCGTCTCTCCAACCTCATTCCTCGAAATAGTCCCGCCGAGCCTCTGGTCAACTCCAGCCACCATCAGGCAATCAAGGTTCTCGGCGACGGTCTTCGGGTAACCGCCATCTCTCCACGCGACAACATCGTCGAGGCCGTCGAGCTCGACTCGCGCCATCACTTTGTTCTTGGCGTCCAGTGGCATCCCGAGCGGAGCTACACCACGAGCGCCTTCTCCCGCGCCATATTCGCCGCCTTCGTACAAGCCGCCGTAGCCTGGCAGCCCCGTCGCATTGAAGACTCCGTGGTGTCGGCGTGATATAGATTGAATTCCATGCAGGATCGCGCACAAAAAATGCGAATGAAATTGTACGCACGAATGTGGGTGCTACACCAACTCTGGGTGCCCCATCCTTGCGACGCTCTTGTATTTGTCGCAAGGGTGGGAATCCTCGAACCCAAACCGCTAACTCGCTAACTCGTTAATCCCGCAACGCGGGGGCTAACTTGCATCCATGACCGAAGCCCCAAATCCCGCCGGCGCCCGCCTCAACGCCCTTCTCGCCGCCTCCGCCCAGCCTCCGCTCGACCCCGCTCAGTCCCGTCGCTTCGACGTCCTACTTTCGCTCTTTCTTCGCTGGAACGCCCGCATCAACCTGACCTCTATCCGCGACGAAGAAGGCATCCTCTCCCGTCATTTTGTCGAGTCCATCGCCTGCGCCCGCGCCCTGCCCGCCGGCGTCTCCACCCTTCTCGACTTCGGTTCCGGCGCCGGCTTCCCCGGCATTCCCATCGCCCTCTGCCGCCCGGAGATCGTCGTCACCTTGGCCGAGTCTCAAGGCAAAAAATCCGCCTTCCTCCGCGAGGCCGTCCGCGTCTTGGAAATCTCCACAAAAGTTCACTCCGGCCGCGCCGAATCGCTCGCCACACACTTCGATTGCGTCACCTTGCGCGCCGTCGACAAAATGGAACTCGCCGTCCAGTCAGCAGCTAAGCTCGTCCGCCCCGGCGGCTGGCTCGCGCTCATGACTACCGCTGCCGCGCTTCCTGCCCTCAAGGCGTCAGCCGGACCCAACTTCTCCTGGACCGCGTCGCCTCTTCTCCCCGGCTCCGGCCGCCTGCTTGCCCTCGGCAAGCGCGCCATCAACAGCGGTTCTCCAATTGCTATACCTCGAAATCACGAATGATGAGTGGCTTTTTCCTCAAGAAAAAGCCACATTGCACAAAGTCTGTGAGGGCACAAGAATTGGAGAACCGCTCTAATTCGCCATCTTGATCAGCGCCAGCTTCTTGATCGCGCCCAGATCCTTCTCCGCCTTCACTATCAATCGCACGCCGGTTCCCTCCGCGTAGCGTGGCGCTTCGTCAATGATCTTCAGCGTGCTCTTTGCCAGATCGCTCTTCCGCGCCGCGGCAACCGCCTTGTCGCCCAGAACGAAGGCCACCCGAAAGCAGCCCGCGCACGGACCCAGATAGACGATGTTTCGTTTTTTCACTTTGAGCCGTAGCGCCCAGCCATACTTGACTCCGGACGAATTCCACTCGCTCTCGCCGGCCCCCTGCTCCGCCATCCAACCCACCAGCTGCTTCCACAACGCAGCCGTCGAGCCCAGCGCCGCCGCCACCTCCGCCTCCGTAGGCGCCTTGGTTTTTCCGATAAACGCATTCACTGTTTCCATCTTGCTCCTTCTCTTGCCGCAATCAGTTTAGCGTGCTCAATTGTGAATTCAACCCAGTTAATTCAACACATTTATATTGTCATCCTGAGCGAAGTTTGGCGCGTGATCGGGGCCCCCAGTGAGCGATTGCTGTTCACTGGGGCGAAGGGACAGGCTTATGTCCATAGGGTGGAAGTCCGGATTTTCTGGCCTGGGAGTGGCGCAATTTGATGCCTGTCAGCGCTGGCCCAACCGTTTCAACTCTGCTTTGACAGAGTCATATTCAAAATACTTCTGCGTGCAATTTGCATTTGCCTGTTTCAGGCTGTCAATTCCCTTTAGCCGCTGTCCGTTGAAGAGCTGCCATTCTCCGAGAAAGTAGTACATCTCGCAGAAATTTACCTGCTGCGTCTTCGCATCGGGATCCTTGGCTGCTGCAATCAGCTCGTCGGCGGTCAGCTTGCCCATGTAGAACTGCAACACCGGCATCGGCCAGCTACTTGAAAGCGCCTTGGCTTCATCGCCCAGCTCATCGGCAATCGCATTGTCGCCCTTGTGCATCTTTGCAACGGCTATCAGCAGCGGGGTATAGGCGTACGTGGGCTTGGTGCGGATCGCATCCTTGTAATCGGCGATCGCCATATCGAATGCGCCCATCGCGGTGTAAGTATTGCCGCGATTGATGTAGGCGTTGGAGAAGTTGGGATTCAGCTCCAGCGTCTTGGTGTAATTCTCAATCGCTTTTGAGTATTCGGCCTTGGCGCGGTAGAGATTGCCCAGTCCGTAATACGCATTCGTATGCTTCGGATCCAGTTGCAGTGCCTTCTCATAATCAGGCAGCGCGCGGTCATACTCGCCCTTGTCAAAAAGGCAGAGCGCGCGGTTGTTGTAGGCCTCGACTAAAGTGGGGTCAAGCCGGATCGCCTCGCTGTAGTTCGCGATTGCCAGGTCGTACTCGTCCTTGTTCCAGTACTCGTAGCCGCGATTGTAGTAGGCATTAGCCTGATTCTTCTGGGGTAGCGTGTGCGAGTCAATCGCCCGCGTGCAGGCTGCAATCGCTTCGTCGCCGCTCAGGTCTAAGCACAATTGTTCGTCGGATTTCTGTGTATTCTGGGCGTTAAGCGGAGCGACTATCAAAGTACAGATTGAAAACAAAAAAATCAAAAAACCTTTCATCACTCACCTCGGAGATAAATCAATACCAAGGTACTATACTCCGGTCCCGTGCGGACGGTGATCTGTTTTCGAGTGGGAAGAGAATCGGGGCTCGTGGCAACTCGCTGCAGATGGTTGATGAGGCCGGCGAGAGTGAAATCAGAGTAAACGTGCCCTTGGCAGGTGCCCGTTCATCAACCCCGAAGTATCACCATAAGCCGTTGGAAGCTGTACAAAAAAAGCTGTGCCCCGTTCATCGCGGCACTATCGCGATGAGCGGGCGGATTGCCCACATCCGCCCATAAATCTTGGCATGTGCCCCGTTCATCAACCCCGAAGAATCACCATAAGCCGTTGGAAGCTGTACAAAAAAAGCTGTGCCCCGTTCATCGCGGCACTATTGCGATGAGCGGGCGCGGATTGCCCATATCCACCCATAAATCTTGGCAGGTGCCCCGTTCATCAACCCCGAAGAATCACCATAAGCCGTTGGAAGCTGTACATAAAAGCAGGTGCCCCGTTCATCGCGGCACTTTCGCGATGAGCGGGCGGATTGCCAACATCTATCTTCGCCCTATCTTCGCCCCTCCCCTACCGCCTGAACTGCCTCCGAATCGCCAGCAAAAACAGCGCAAACAACGACGACGTCAGCAACGTCTCAACGATCGCCACAACCCGCCCCCGTGGATAGACGGGAGTGTACTCTGGAGTTCTTTGAAACGTAGCCGTATCGACTGCCGTGATTCCACTCTTGCCGATCAGTTTTGCCTCTGTCCAAAAATTATTCGTCCAACTGTCCTGCCGGTTCCATACGCAGCTGTAGGTCACGCGTGCAGTACTCGCAGAGATAGCCTGCTTGAATTCAAGCCCAGTGATGGGGAACAAGAGCGCCGCTGCTAGCAGGGTTCCCAGCAGCCACAACAACGGCTTCCGATAACTGTTTCCATAATCGCTCGCATATTTATACCAGGCCACAAAACTCAGATTGCGATGCCACCATCGACGCAGACACAGAAGCCGCCCACTCGTCGGTCCAGCTAGCCGCTTCATCTCCATTTCGCCAAAATGAAACTCATTGGCCGTCCAATAATCCAGGCGGGAATCGTAGTTCTTCTTCAACTGCTGATAGATTTGCGCCACTGCCCGGTAGTCTAGCGGCCCATATCTCCACAATTGTTTAGTGAACTCTTCATCGAGAAGAACCCTCTCTTCAAAAACAGCGAGGCCGCGATTGCCATCCCGTTTTGCCCACTGCACGGATGGGGTAAACCAAACCTGGCTCACATCGCAATTGTGGAAGAGAACGCGACTCAGATTGACATCGTCGAAGACAATCTCGCTGGGCTTGTAGAAGGCTGCTAACGCGAATTCAGCGCTTTCATGTCCTGCAATTTGAGGATCAAAGTATGTGCGTCGAAACTCTGCTCGATCAAAAAACCTGCTGCCCCGCCAACTGGCAGTTCCATGAAATTTCGTCTCCAAGAATCGTACCGCTAGCGTGAAGATTGCATTATTGAAATATGCGCTCTGCGCAAAGGTTGCTCGGCGGAAGTCTGCCCTTTGCATAAACGAGACGCTTCTGAAGACTGCACCTTCCGCAAAGGTCGCTTGTCTGAAGTCTGCATTCTGCGTGAAGATCGCTCCATTGAATTCTGCGTCCTGCGTGAACATTGCTTCGCTGAAATCTGCGTTTTGTGTGAAAGTCGCTTCGCGGAAATATGCGTGCTGTTCGAAGGTCGCTTCGCCGAAGAGGGCATTCCATGTAAAGGAAGCGCTTTGGAAGTCTGCTTTCTGCGTAAAGGTCGCATTACTGAAGTCAGCGTATTGCTTGAAGGTAGCGCAACTGAAGTGTGCTTTCTGTAAGAAAGTCGCTCTGATGAAGCTTGAGTCCCCTATGAAGGTCGCTCGCCGGAAGATTGCTTTTTGCGTGAAGATCGCAAGACTGAAGCGTGTGCCCTGCGTGAAGATAGCATCCAAAAAGTTGGCTTCCTGCGCAAAGGTCGATTTGATGAAGCTTGCGTCTTGTTTGAAAATCGCAAAATTGAAGTGTATGTCCTGCGTGAAGGTCGCAAAATCAAACCGGCAGATCGCTTGGAATTCCCTGTCTCTGAAATGGATTTCTGGAAAAATAAAGCGCTCGAAGTGAGCCACGCCCTCCCCGGCTTCTACCAAAATCCTCTCGAACTCCTGCCAGAATGCATCGAAGAGCGGTCCCGATTGCTTGCCCGGATCCCTCGAGTGCATCAGGCATACGGGCTTCTCGTCTACTCTATCTGGCGCTAAGTGGAGTTTGCGCCCACATCTCACGTCGCCGAATTCGCCCATCACGATCGGGCAGCCCGCTTCGCCGCTGCCGCCGTTCGCCGCGGCGCTCTCGTTAGGCTCGTTCTCGTATTCCTCCGCCGGGCCTTCGTTGGCCTCAATCTCCGGCTCCGCCACAGCGCTCTCATCGGACGCAATCCCGCCCTCCGCCGCCCGGCGCTCAGCCGACGCAACTTCTTGCTCCTTCGCCATAATCCGCGAGTGTACCACCGCTCTCAATTTCTGCTCACTCCTTTTCTGCCTCTCGCGCTCCTCGCCGCCGCGCGAGGACAAAAGCGAGAGTCGTACAATTCGAAGTTTGATCCGCCATTCGCACAGCGGCCGTGGCCCATTACACCCTCGGCGAACAGCCGAAGGAAATGCGAAAGCGAACTGCAATTAATCTGCAAAGCCAAGTGTTCCACGTGGAACAATTGTGGGAATGTGGCCCAAAATGGGAATTGTTCCACGTGGAACATTTCCAACCCAGCCCAAAATAGGCGAGGTCCTGATTTAGCGCAACGCCCAAATACCGCCAACCATCCGCCAACTTTCCGCCCAAAATCACGGAAGTTTTCCACCGAAGGAGTTTTTTTGCAGCAGGCCAGAAAACTGCCGCGCACCTCGCTTCAAACCCCTTCGTCTACAGAGGTTTGCTGGATTTTCGCCTCCCCCACCCAGAGCAGCTTTCCACAGATTGGCGGGGTTCTCCACAGCCAATGCGGCTATCCCCGAAGAGCGCTTCCCTTTACTCTGGATTGCCATGGGTAAGATTCTCGGCCTCGTCAACCAAAAAGGCGGAGTTGGTAAGACGACTACGGCCATCAACCTGGCCGCCTGCCTCGCTCTCGAGGGACTCAAGGTTCTCCTGGTGGACTGCGATCCCCAGGCAAACTGCTCCTCGGGCATCGGATTCCAGCGCGATGACAACCGCCGCTCCATGTACGACGTGCTGATGGGCGACGCTCCGGCGGATCAGGTGATTCTGCCCACGGAAATCGATCAGCTCTACCTGCTGCCCGGCTCGAATAATCTGACCGGCGCCAATATCGAGCTGGCCTCGGCCGATGACCGCGCCGTGCGGCTGCGCCATGCGCTGGCGCCAATCAAGGAAGATTACGACCTGGTGATTCTTGATTGCCCGCCGGCGCTGGACCTGCTCACCGTCAACGTGCTGGCCGCGGCCGACACGCTGATTGTTCCCATGCAGGCCGAGTACTTTGCGCTGGAAGGAATCTCGGAGCTGATCTCGACACTCGAACGGGTGCGCGCGGCGTACAATCCCACGCTGAGCATCGAGGGCGTTTTGATGACGATGTACGACGACCGCACCAACCTGGCGCAGCAGGTGACGGACACTCTGCGCGAGTACTTCAAGGACCGCCTCTACCACACCGTGATTCCGCGCAATGTGCGGCTGGCCGAAGCGCCCAGCCACGGCAAGCCGGTGGCGCTTTACGATCCCCGCTCGCGCGGCACCGAAGCCTATTTTGAGATGGCCGGAGAATTCATGGCGCGCAACGGCATCGAGACTCCGCCGAAGAAGGAAAGCGCCACCGCCGAGCCCGTGGCCGAGGTGAACGTCTTGCCTGCCTCCGGGTGACGGCGCGACTTTCCGCCCTGGCCGCAAGAACAAAGACGCACCAGGGTAGGGCAACCGTCATTTGCAAATCTCCCCAGTTCAAACCAGATTCAACCCCCCGGCCACTCTTCCGGAAAAGAGGATTTTGAACCATGACCGCTACCGCTACTGAAATTAAACGCCGCGCCCTGGGCAAGGGCCTGGACTCCCTGCTGCCGCGCGTTCCCGCCGCGTCCTCCACTGTCGAAAATGAAGGTGGCAAGCCGATGGAGATCCCCATCGAGCTAATCGATCACAACCCATTTCAGACGCGCTCGCATTTGAACGAAGAGCAACTGGCCGAGCTGGCCGCATCGATCACTTCCAACGGAGTGGTGCAGCCGGTGCTGGTGCGGCCGCTGGCCAACGGCCGCTTTCAACTGATCGCGGGCGAGCGGCGGTGGAAGGCTTCGGAGATGGCCGGCAAGAAGACCATTCCGGCGATTTTGCGCCGGGTCTCCGACGAGCAGGCGATGGAGATTACCATCGTCGAAAATCTGCAGCGGACGGACCTGAACCCGATGGAGCAGGCGCGTGCTTTTGAGAGGCTTTCGCGCGAGTTTCACATGACGCAGGAGCAGATGGCGATACGTACCGGCAAGGACCGGGTGACCGTTGCTAACTTCCTTCGTTTGTTGAGGTTGCCGATGTCGGTGCAGGCGCGGGTGGAGTCAGGCGAGCTGACCTACGGACATGCGCGGTCACTGCTGGCATTTGAGCATGCGGAGGAGATGGAAAAGGTGGCGCAGCGCATCGTCCACCTTTCGCTTTCTGTTCGCCAAACAGAGGCCTATGTGCAGGCGATTACGCGCCCCGAACGCGGCACAAAAAAAGACGGGAAAGAAGAGCGGCCTATTGATCCAAATGTGCGCGCGGTGCAGGAGAAGTTGCAGAGAGCGCTGGGGCTGAAGGTCCACATCGAGGATCATAACGGCCACGGCAGGGTCATCATCGAGTACGCGCATCTGGAGGATTTCGACGGGCTGCTGGAGACGTTAGCGGGAAGTTGATCGGAGGGATGAGGAAATAAACGAAACCGCCCGGATTTGATGTATACTATCTGACCCACGCTGTAAACTACCCATGAACCTATGCCATTAACCGTCGCCGATTTCGTGCAGCGCTGGAAGATCAACGTGCAGTCCGAGCGCGCCGGGGCACAATCGCATTTTCTCGATCTATGCGACCTGCTTGGAGAGCCACATCCAGCGGCAAGCGACTCGACCGGGGAGCGATACGCTTTTGAGAAGTACGTAGGCAAGGCTCGTGGCGGCAAGGGCTTTGCCGATGTATGGCTCCGCGATCATTTCGCATGGGAGTACAAAGGCAAGCACAAAAATCTGGAAAAGGCATATCAGCAACTCAACGATTACCGTGAAGAGTTGGGGAATCCTCCGCTTCTGGTGGTTTGCGATCTAGAGCGATTCCAGGTACACACCAATTTCACGGCTACGAAGAAGCGTATATATGCCTTCAGCCTTGATGACCTGAATCACAATCATGCGACTGCAACCTGTCCACTTCCGCCACTTGATGTTCTTCGCGCTCTTTTCGACGATTACAATGTTCTACGTCCTGAGCATACTGACGCATATGTAACGCAAGAAGCGGCCAAGCTCTTCAGCAAGCTGGCCGAGCGTATGGAGCTAGAAGAGCGCAACCTGGGCGCGACGCGCGCGGAGATTGCGCATTTTCTGATGCGGCTGCTCTTCTGTCTCTTCGCCGATTCGATTGGATTGCTACCGGATCGCGTCTTCCGCAAGATGATCCAGAGCGATGACCGCTTCTTACCGCGGAAGTTTCTACGCAAGCTGAAGCTATTGTTTGAGGCCATGAGCGAGCGGGACGGGGTCTTCGGCGAACACACTATCAAGTACTTCAACGGCGGACTTTTCGACACAGCGTCGATCATCCAGCTCGATCAGGCCGACCTGGGCATCCTTTACGAGGTTTCCAAGAACTACGATTGGTCGCACGTTGCTCCGGCGATTTTCGGCACACTCTTTGAACGTTCGCTGGACCCAGCGCGGCGTTCGCTAATCGGCGCGCACTACACCAGTGAAGAGGACATTCTGTTGCTGATTGAGCCGGTATTAGTAAGGCCACTGAAGCAGCGTTGGGAAAGTGTGAAGCAACGGATTGTGGAGGCACGTGAAATTGAGCGCGCCGAAGAGGCCGCGCGCAAGAGCCGCCAGGCGCGGTTGCGGGTTGGTCTGCCCTCGGAGAAACTACTGGGCGAGTGGATTGAGGAGTTAACTGCTGTGCGGGTTCTCGATCCGGCTTGCGGGTCGGGAAACTTTTTATATCTTGCGCTACGGCGGATGCTGGATTTATGGCTGGAGGCGACACGTTTTGCCGCAGAGCAGGGCATCTCGATGGTTATCCCGAAAATAATTTCGCCGAAGCAGTTATTCGGCATTGAGACAGAGTTCTACGCGCACGAGCTGGCCTCAGTAGTGGTGTGGATTGGCTTTCTGCAATGGAAGCACGAACACGCGATTCACGAGGACCGCGAGCCGATTCTGGAGAAACTGGAAAATATCGAGCATGGGGATGCGATTCTTCGCTATGACGCGGAAGGCAAGCCGTATGAACCGGAATGGCCGAAAGCGGAGTTTATTGTGGGAAATCCGCCGTTTTTAGGTGGAAGTAAAATGCGAAAGGAACTGGGAGAATCTTACGTTGACTCTTTGCAAGAAATCTATAGTGGTCGAGTTCCAGCCGGTGCAGATCTTGTTACATATTGGTTTGAGAAAGCACGGTATGCTATTCAGAAAGGAGTCAATATAAGAGCGGGATTGCTGGCCACACAAGGAATTCGTGGAGGCGTAAATCGCCGCGTATTGGAATCCATTAAATCATCCGGCGATATTTTCATGGCTTGGAGTGATCGGCCATGGTTGCTTGAAGGTGCAGTTGTACACGTTTCACTTATCGGTTTTGATGCTGGAATTGAAGAAAATCGAACATTAGACAGTAAAATCGTTGCTAGCATCAACGCTGATCTAACGCAGGATACAGATACTACTGTCGCTCTCACGCTATGCGAAAATGCTCAATTATGTTTTCGTGCAGATGAAAAGGGTGGACCATTTGATATTGAGAATTCTGTTGCTGCTAAGATGCTTTCTGCTCCACTAAACGTCAATGGACGCCCAAATTCAGATGTTCTACGCCAATGGCTGAATGCCTCAGATATTACGGGTCGCCCACGTGGAATGTGGATTATAGATTTTCATGGGATGGACGAATCTCAGGCGTCAAAATATGAATGGCCATTTGAGACGTTGCGGAAGCGAATTGAAGATGAACGGATCTCGGGCGAATCAACTGGAAAAGCAACGAAGCCAAGAGCGCGATGGTGGTTACATCGCCGTCCTGGTTCTGAAATGCAACAAGCAGTGGCAGAATTGAGTCGTTTTATCGCAACACCGAGAGTCTCAAAACATCGGTTATTTGTTTGGTTAGGACCACAAGCTTTGCCTGACAATGCTGTTTATATCATTGCTCGCGATGACGACTACTTTTTTGGCATTTTGCACTCTAACATTCATGAGGAGTGGTCACGAGCGCAGGGAACGCAACTCCGTGAGGTTGAAAGTGGCTTCCGTTATACGCCAACATCAACGTTTGAAACCTTTCCTTTTCCGTGGCCACCAGGTACGGAACCATCGGAAGAGGCAGATGCGCGGGTGAAGGCGATTGCGGATGCGGCGCGGGAACTTGTTCGATTGCGGGATGCCTGGCTCAATCCTCCCGGGATTAAGCCGGAGGAGTTGAAGAAACGCACGCTAACGAACCTCTACAATCAGCATCCTGAGTGGCTGGCAAATGCACATCGCGCACTGGATGAAGCGGTCTTTGCGGCGTACGGATGGCCTTTAGATTTGACGAAAGAGGAGATTCTGTCGCGGCTGCTGGCGCTGAACCATGAGCGGGCGGCTGGACAGGCCAAAAATCCATCCGTCTGAGGCTAAAGCCCAAAATCATTTTGACGGAATTTTGCGGGGGTTGAAACCCCCGCCTCCCTTCGGAAACCTCGATTTACAGCAAGAGATTCACTCCGCCTCGTTGGGGCTGGTATTTCTGGTGGGATGCTATTCCCTGACCCCTGACCCCTGACCCCTGATCACTGACCACTGACCACTGACAACTGATTAGACTAGGTCATGACTAGGTCAACTCCCCTGAATTTTCTGTCAATAATTTGCCTTAACCTATACATATAAAACAAGATACTTCGTTTTAGGCGAAAGTATGGAGAAACATGGAGTAAAACTGCCCTCATAGCAGAAAAACGTGTCGTTATATGCACACGTTTCGCGCACTCCAGGGCCAAAAAAGTCGCCTTCCAACGCCACTTTTCCTGCGTATTCGGGTGACCTTACAAATTCAAGCGGTCAAAGCGCTAGGCCCAGGCGTTGAGGGTGACGAACTGGTGGGTGGGCTGGTAGCGGGCGATGAGCTGGGCGGCGGCGGCGATGGAGGGGGCGCGGTCGGCGGAGGGGTTGGAGTGGCTGCCGTCGTGGAGGACGATGTTGGCGGCCAGGCCCTGGCGGTAGAGGCGGTCGATTATGTCTTGCAGTTTGAGGGAGATGGCGTCGGCGGAGTGTTTATTCCAGTCGGAGGTCATGGCGTTCCAGAGGACGGGGGTCAGGCCGAGGCGGCAGGCGATGCGCAGGGTCTCGGGGCGGCGGGCACCATAGGGCGGACGAAAGAAGATGATGGGCAAGCCGGTGATTTCTTCCAGAGTCTGGGTGGCGCGGTAGATCTGCTCATCGATGCGGCGGGAGGAGGCCAGGGCGAGGTTGAGATGGGACCAGGCGTGGTTGCCGATGCAGTGGCCGGCGGCGGCGATCTGGCGAACGAGAGAGGGATGGGATTGGGCGTAACTGCCTACAAGGAAGAAGGTTGCGCGGACGTCGCGGCGGGCGAGGAGATCGAGCAGGCGGGGGGTCCAGACGGGGTTGGGACCGTCGTCGAAGGTGAGGGCGAGCTCGCCGGGGCGCGGAGGGGCGATGAGAGAGGGGCCGAAGAGGCAGGAGGCGGGCCAGAGGGCCGCATAAGCACAGCCGCCCGCCGCCAGGCCGAGCGAGGCGGATGCGCCGAGACCGGCATAGACACCTATAGCCAGGGGGGAGAACATTGCGCCTCCCAGTGTGCAGCACAGAGGGCAGGGAGGGCAAGGGGAAAGATGCGGCGAGTTAGCGAGCCAGCGAGTCAGCAGGTCAGCGGTTGAGATTTGTGGTATCCCACCCTAGCCGCAAAAACAAAAACGCGGCGAGGGTGGGGCACCCATTTCATGCACACTCTTAGAGAATGCAGTTTCTGGCTTTGCGATTCTGCTTGACAGGGATTTTGCGGAGACGGGAGGATGAATTGTGCGAGCCTTGGTTCGCAACGGAGGATTCTGGATGCATTTTCACTTTAATGCCATCGCCATACTGGTGGCCGCCCTGTATCAGTGGATTCTGGGCGCGCTGTGGTACTCGCTGTTTTTTGCCAAGCCGTGGATGAAGTTGACCGGCCACAGGGCGGGGCCGCGGCCCAAGGCGGCGGTCATAGGCATGATCACATCGTTCATCGGCGGGCTGGTGCTGGCGTTTGTGATAGCGCACGTGGTGATGTGGTCGGGGGCGGCGCGCCTTCACGGGGGCGCATTCGTGGGCGTGGTGTGCTGGCTGGGATTCATTGCCATGCCGCTGCTGGCGGAGACGATCTACGAGCAGCGGTCGTTCAAGCTGCTGGCGATCAATGCGGGCTACTGGCTGGCGGCGGTGGTGGGGAGCAGTTGCCTGCTGGCGGTGTGGCACTAGAGATATGCGGGCGGCGTTGCGGCTACAATCGAGGCATGAACAAACACGTCATCAAAACCGATAAAGCTCCTGCGGCGATTGGGCCGTATTCACAGGCGGTGCGCGCGGGGAATCTCATCTTCACAGCCGGGCAGGCCGGCGTGGACCCGGCGAACCAGCAGGTGGTGGCGGGCGGGATTACCGAGCAGACCACGCGCACGATGGAAAACCTGAAGGCCATTCTGGAAGAGGCGGGGACGAGCCTGGCGAAGACTGTGAAGGCGACCGTCTTTCTGAAGGACATGAATGATTTTGCGGCGATGAACGCGGTGTATGGCGCGTACATGAGCGCGCATGGCGTGGCTCCGCCGGCGCGGAGCACGGTGGAGGCGGCGCGGCTGCCGAAGGACGTGCTGGTTGAGATTGAGCTGGTGGCGGAAGTGTGAAAAAGCAGGGAACAGGGAACAGGGAACAGGGAACAGGGAACAGAGAACAGTATGATTCCCAGGTCCGAAGATCCGGACCCATACGACAGTCTCAGGGTAGGCTCTGGGACACACGGCGCCCGGCTGAAAAACACACCTCAGGGGCTAAAGCCCGCGTTAATTTTAGGCCTTTTCGGCACGGCTAAACCACCCCATCGACGAAGACCTATCGATGGGGACCCCGGAAAAGCTGTGCCCTGACGCTTCTTGCGACTCCGGATACCTTTTTCAGCAGTTGTATAATTGTGCCCTTTCATAACATTGACTATTTCAGTGGGTCTTCGGCATCAAATCTGCGGAAGGTCGAGGAGGCAAGCATGAGCGAGAGGCCAGAAAAGGTGGTGCGCACGGAGGCGGAGTGGAGGGCGCGGCTGACGGCGGAGCAGTACCGCGTGCTGCGCGAGAAGGGGACGGAGCGGCCGTTCACCGGCGCGCTCGAGGAGAATCACGAGAGCGGGAACTACCACTGCGCGGGATGCGGGGCGCTGCTGTTTCTGAGCGGGGCGAAGTTCGACTCGGGTTGCGGGTGGCCGAGCTTCATGCTGCCGGCGGAGTCGAAGGCTGTGGCAGAGCACGAGGACATGAGCCTGGGAATGCGGCGCGTGGAGGTGACATGCGCGCGGTGCGGCGGGCATCTGGGGCATGTGTTTCCGGATGGGCCGCGGCCGACGGGATTACGGTATTGCATTAACTCGGCGTCGCTGAGGTTTGAAAGAGCGAGTTAGCTGGTTAGCCCCCACCTTTTTGTCAAGAACGCGAAAAGAATGAGGCAGCCGGCGAGACCATCAAAAGCATTAGATAAAAAACAATAGAAATAGTTATATATCCCACCTTAGCGGCAAAAACAAAGACGCCGCGAAGGTGGGGCACCCAACGAGTTAGCGAAGCGAAAGGACGGGAAGAGAAAGTTTAGAGAGGGAAGAGGGTGCCGGATTTGGGAGGCATGGCGGTGACGCGGGCGCGGCGGCGGGGCGGCTGAGGCTCGGGCGAGGCGAGCAGGCCGGCGATTTCGCGGAGTTCGGCGCGGGCATGGGCGATGGTGGCGGCGGCATCTAGTTGAGACTGGGCGGGGACGGCGGAGGGCAGGGGCAGCCGGGAGTTTGGATCGCGCCTGGATAGTGGCTGGGAGATTTTGCGGGCGTGGGCCTGCTCCAACGCCTGACGCGCGCCGGAGAGGGTATAGCCCTCGGCGTGGACCAGTTGCTTGATTTTGAGGACCAGCTCAACGTCATGACGGCGGTAAAGGCGCTGGCCGGTTCCGCTTTTGTGGGGTCTAAGCTGGGGAAACTGCGTCTCCCAAAAACGCAGGACATAGGTTTCGACGCCGCAGATGCGGGCCACATCGCCAATCTTGAAGTAGAGGCGGTCGGGAATCAGAGGCGATTCCGGAGCGCGATCCTGGGGAAGTAGCATGGCCATGGCGAAGGCGAGCAGGTGACCGCAACCGTGGTGAAAACACTGCTCTAAGGAAAGTATAGGCCCAGGTTTGCGCGTGGGGCGCAGCAAAAATGCGGAGGATGTGCAGAATCAGGTACTAATCTTGTTCGCCGAGAGGACCGTTTGCAGGACGCGGTCAGTCCAAAGGGCCTGGTCGCCGGGGCAGGCGAGGGGCGCTCCATCGAGGATGGCGGAGACAAAGTTTTCAACGCAGGGATAGTGAAAGTTGTCGTGCGAGGGCAGGGATTCTTCGCGGTTGCCGATGCGTAGGATGGGGCCGCCGAGAGGATCGAGATTGATTTCGCCTTCAGTGCCGATGACGCGGAACTGATCGCGCTCGACATGCGAGTTCCAACGGACATCGACGACGGCATGGATGCCGGGGGGATATTGGAGGAGGATGGTGGCGGAGTCCTCGACGGGCGCCTGGTGGACGGCGTTGGAGAGCAGGCCGGTGGAGCGGGCCGGTTCGCCGAAGAGGAAGTTGAGGGCGTCGATGCGATGGCAGGCGATGTCGAATAGCGGACCGCCGCCGGCCATGGCGGGATCGAAGCGCCAGCTTCGGGGCTGATCGGGCGAGTCGTTGGAGCGCCATTCGTGACAGTTGGCCTCAGCAAGAACGGGCTGGCCGATGGCGCCCTCGGCGATGAGCTGGCAAGCGCGGATGAGCTTGGGATAGAGACGGCGGTAGTAGGCGACGGCGAAGAGGCGCTGATGAGCGCGGGCGGCGGCGAGCATGGACTGGGCATCGGCAAGATTGAGAGCGGTAGGTTTTTCGCAGAGGACGTGCTTGCCGGCGTGCAATGCGGCGATGGCGTGAGGCGCATGGAGCGCGACCGGCGAGGCGACGTAGACGGCGTCAATGGGGGTGGTGTGGAGGGCGACGTCGAGGTTGGTGAAGAGCTCAGCGCCGGGGTATGCAGCGGCCTTTTGCGGATCGCGGGTGACGAGCGCCTGGAGGCGGCTGCGGGGCTCGGCAAGGATGGCGGGGATGACGCGGCGGCGGGCGATGTCGCCGATTCCGATGACCAGCCAGCGAATCATGACGTGATTAGCGTACATGATTTAAGCGACTAAGGTGTTTTCTTGAGGACGGCGGCGTTCTTTTCGTCGGCGAGGATGACGGATTCGAGGCGGCGGAAATCGGCGGCGCGGGCGGGGGGAATCTCGACCTGGCGGACGACGTATTCACGCTCGTAGTGGAGGAGATTTCCTTTGGTTGAGACCGAGGAGTGGTAGCTGGCGAAGTCGAGGTCGAAGCTGACGGGGTCGGGCGTCTCATCGACGACGTAGCCGGGAGGGATGGCGATGTCGAAGCTGTCGCGCCAGCGGCCGGTGGCGTCGAGGTCGATGGGATAGATGCGCGGCTTGTCGTCGAAGGGCATAGCGAAGGAGCCGACGACGCGGGAACGGACCAGCAGGAGCGGGCCGGCCTGATGAGAGTATTGGCGCACTGTGACCTTGTAGTGGAACTCGAGGGGCTTGTCGAGGGCGTCGGGCTGGACGAATTGAAAAGCATCGAGAGTGACGCCGGGAAGGGTTGAAGCCACGTACTTCTCCCAGAATTCGCGGCGCTCCTTTTCGTCAGTGAACTTGAGGAATGTGCGGAATTCAGCGCCTTCGGGGCCAGTGTGCAAAGTATCGACAGAGCCGGTCAGCGTGCCATCCGCCGACAGGACGAAGGCGCCCTTCTGTTCAGTGCCGTTGGCATCTGGGTCAAGGACCGGGAGGGCGATGATCTGGCTGGAGGCACCGGCGGCAAGAGTACCATAGCTGCCTTGCTCGTAGGAGGGCAGATTGCCAACTGGTGTGCGTTCGTTGGTGGGGTCGAAGATGAGGTAGCGCTTGCCGTCCTTGGCTTTGACGATGGCTTTGAGGCGCGGGTCCTGGACATCGGCAGGAATCTCGATGGCGGTGATCATATGGTTGCCGAAAAGGGATGGGGCATCGGGATCGACGACATCGCGACGATCATCCACGGGCATATAGAAGGCATGGATGCCGGCCACCTGGAGCATGGAGATGACCAGGGTGGTTTTGTCTTTGCAGTCGCCGTAGCGATTGCGGAAGATGTCGGCTGCACGATTAGCCTGCAAGCCGCCGATGCCGCGCACCACGATGAAGTAGCGGATGTTCTTCTGGATGTACTCGGTGATGCGGCTGAGCTTGGAGTAGAAGTCGGGCGCTCCGGCGATGAGGGTTTGGGTTTGGGCGGTGATTTCGGGCGATGGGTCGGGGCGATTTGCCTCCAGCGTGGTCACCCATTGCCCGATGGCGCGCCACTGGTTGTCCTTGCCATCAACGGCGGCATCGCCCCACTGGACGGACATGCGGGCGGCGAGGGCGGACCAGGTGGGACGGGACTTTACGTCGCGCAAATCGAGGGCGGGCATACCTTTAATCTCCCAGCGCCAGTGGTTGGGAGCGACCTCGACGGGCTTAACGGGCGAGAATTTATGCCACGCCTCGGAGTGAGTGCGGCCGGCGGGCAGATCCACTTCAAGTGCCTGAAAGACGATGGGAATGCCGCTCTGGAAGTGCCAGACTTTCTCCTGGCGATAGGGTTCGAGCAACTCCTCCGATTCGCAGAGGACGACAGCGCCGACGTCGGCGGCGGGGGGATGCACGACGCGAGTTTTTTCCGTGAAGAGCATGATGGGAATGGCGGTGTTGCCCACATCGATGAAGTCAGTGTCCTGAGCCTGGTACTGCTTTTGGTCTGCGGCTATAGTCCACTCGCGGAAGTAGTTGATCTTTTCGTCTACGTCGTAGAAGACCTCACAACTGACACTTCGGCCTTGGGGCTTGAGGATGCGAATAGCCTCGCGCTCCCGCTCGACGGCGCGACCCTGGGCGTCTACGGTTTCCAGATACTCGTCGAAGAGGATTACCGAGGCGGCATCCT
Organism: Occallatibacter sp.; assembly: GCA_050012015.1. Classification (GTDB taxonomy): domain Bacteria; phylum Acidobacteriota; class Terriglobia; order Terriglobales; family Acidobacteriaceae; genus Telmatobacter. The sequence goes on from JBEKHZ010000002.1 coordinate 346,965, forward strand.
TGACATATGCGGGGGTGGGAGTTTTGGCGGCGTCAAGGCCCCACTGGGGCGGATCCTGCTTGCCGCCAAACCAGTTGGCTGAGCATAACGGGCAAAAGGCAAGAAGCAGGGCGGCGGCGACGAAACGAGCGGGACGGGAAGAGAGCGAGATTGTCATGGTTGGTTTCCTTTGCCGGCGGTGGAGCGGATGAAGACGAGTTGTTGTTGATCGGAGGTGGCGAGCCTTAAGTAGAAGTCGTGGAGGTCGTCGTATTCGCTGGGACTGAGCAGATGAAAGCTGGGGGTAAGGATGCGCTCCACTCCGAACGAGTCCTCTTTAGCGTTGATGACAATCCGCAGCGAAGCGTGATCAAGCCAGGTATCTTCGGAAGATTCGGGCGCGCTCTCGATGGTGTAACCGGCGGGCACGTGATAGGTGACATCATCGTGCTCTATCTTTGCATAGTGAAGATCAATAGAGGTAATACGTTTATCCTTCGCAACGAAGGGGTGTTTGGCGCGGGATTCAAAGAAGAAGGCGGGGAAGATAAGATGCTTGCCGGTTACGGCGCCGATGCTGCCGCTGATTTTGAGGACTGCGATGAGATTGGCGTTGCTGTCATCAAGCGCGACAAAGTGGTCGATGCCGGCCTGTACACCATCAGGGAGGGAGTTGCGCAACGACTCGATGAACTGTTTTTTAACTTCTTCCTCGTCGTTCTGAAGGGCTAATTGCCGCCAGTAGAGCGCCTCGGGTCCGGACAGAACAACGCGTGCATCACCTTTCACGCCTCCATCCTCGTCGATGGTAATGTCGGCGATTTTTTGGACCAGCGAATCTTTATAGTCGATGTCAGGGGTACTGTCGATAGCCACGCCCTTATCCGAAAGCCGAAAGCCTGAAGTGAGAGTGTGCTTCCAGTGCAGTCTGCCAAAGGGGCACATTTTCTCGCCGGGGTCAAGATAGACCTCTTTGCCATCAATAACGACAATGGCAAGGAAATCGTCGAACTGCCTAGTATTCAGATAGAAATGATCGAAGATGGCACGGCTACGGTCGACCACCTGCATGGGCCATGCCTTGAGTCCGGCGGTGCGGGCGAGAGCCACATAGAGCAGCGCGATCTCATCATCCGTGCCGCTCTGCTGATTCCAGACATCCTCAGCATTATGAATTTTTTTGAGTTTTTCTACGTGGCGCTCGGCGAGAGATTTTTCCCGGCTAAAGGCGGTGTTGTCGAGCTTTTGCACGGCGGCGTAAATTTTAGTGGCTTTCTGCTGATCGGTGTCGTCCGGTGCGACAATCCCGCCAACGGCTTTCTTAAGGCCGCTTGTTGGATTGGTGAAATTCCGCACAATCCTAGCCCATATTTTACTCATGTTGTCCCAGTATTCATTGGCGGAGCTGTATGGGGTGTAGAAGAACTCTACTCGCCACTTAAAGGTGTTCAGCGGCGGCATCCAATCCTCGTCGGGGAGAGGCGGGACGTCGGTGATGTCAAGCGTGTAAGTGTTGTTTTTGCAACAGTCCAACTTGGCACTTGAGTGAATATAAGACACATACATCTGGTCGCTGATATTACTGGGGATATATGAGTAGTGCGCCTTGTGGACAAAATACCGCTGCTGAATCCACCATATGGGCACGGGAATCTCACCGGAGTAGAGATAGCGGTATTCCAAGATACTGCCGACCTCGACACTGGGCAAGGTGAAGACTATGGAGTTGGTCTGGTAACCCTTAGTCTTGAGGTCCACCATATTGGAGGGTTTGCCGGTGAAAGGAATGACGGTTCCATCGGGGTGGATGGTGCGGCCCTTGATTTCAGTGACACTGCTTATGTCAGGGTAATAAGGGATGCGAATCGTGGCCAGCTCCTTACCCTTTTCGGAGAGCACCTTGATGCGCTCATAGACGCGTTGAGTACCACCGCGGGAAGCACTGTGATCGGTGTTTTCTTCGCGATAGAGGTAGACGGCGGCGGCTCCGGGAGCCTTGGGGTCGGAGGTCATCTTCAATTCTTCATCGGTGGGCTGCTGGAACTGGGCGAACAGGGATGGAGAGGCGAGGACAAGGAGCAGACAGCGTAAAAGACTTGTAACTCGCATGGACTCATCCTTTCTCAAAGACAATACAAAACATTATGCAAGACAATCAACGAGCGCCGCTCATTGTCTTATTGCGCAGGCGGCGCGGGAGCAGAAGCGGCGGGGGGCGTTTTGGTGAGGACGAGTTGGGCCTGGTCGGCGGCGGAGACTTTCTGGTAGAAATCGTGGAGGGCCTGGTAATCCTCGGGTTTGACGGTAGAGAAGGCGCGGGAAAGGAGACGGACGATAGTGATCTGGCCGGGGACGGAGGCTGATTTATCGTTCAGGATAGCGTGGCCCTCCCAGGCAATCTTGTTGTCCGGGGGCGCGCCTTCGACGGTGAGACCGGGCGGCAGGTGATAGGTGATTTGGTCGAGAACCTGATCGGGGAAGTGCATATCCACGGGCTCCAGGCGCTTCTCCTGATTGACAAAGGGCTGGCGGCCGCGGGTCTGGAAGAAGAAGCCGGGGAGCAGGAGGCGTTTTGCGGTAGAGGCGCCGAGAGTGCCACTCACTTTGACGACAGCCATGAGGATGGATTCCGGATCGTCCATCCCGAGGAAGTGATCGATATGCGCCTCGACACCCTCGGGGACGGTGGACTGGAGCCAGCGGTCGAAATGCTTTTTAACTTCGTCGGGATCGTATCTAAGGGAGGTTTGACGCCAGAAGAGGGCTTCCTGTCCGCGCATGATGATGTTCATGTTGCCGGAGATGGCGCCGTGCTCGTCTAGGGTAATGTCACCGGAGCGGACAATCTTGTTGTCGGGGTAGTTCTGCTCGGGGGTGATGCCAAACGCATGAATGTGTTCGCTCTGGCGAATGCCGGTGGCCCCTGAATGCTTCCAGTGCAGGGTCAGGAAGGGACACATTTTTTCTCCGGGATCGAGGAAATATTCCTTTCCGGCGATAGTCGCAACAATAATGTCGTCATCCAACTGGTCAAAATTGAGGAATCCGATAGCGAAGACGCGCTCACTGCGATCGACCACCTTCATATCGTAGGCGGTGAGGCCGGCAGCACGCAGCATGGCGAGGTAGAGCAGGGCGATGTCCTCGCTCGAGCCGCTCTTCTGCTTCCAAGTATCTTCAGCGTGGCGGGCGGCCTTCAACTTGAGCTGCTTGAGTTCGGATTCAGTTTTCTTGCGGGAGAAGTCGGTGTTGTCGAGGGCCTGGACGGCCTTGTAGAGTTTATTAGCCTTTTCGAGATCGCTGTCGGTGGGGGAGATGATGCCAGCGACCGCCTCGCGGATGGCCTTGGAGGGTTCGGCGAAGTGATCGACCTCTTTTGACCAGTGCCTGGCCTCTTCGATCCAGAAGTCGGTACCGCTACTGGCGGATTTGTAATAGAACGTTACGTGATAGAGCAGGCCGTTGATGGGGGGCATCCACTCCTCATCCGGAATGGCAGGGACGTCGGCCAACTCCAAGTGGTAAACACCCGCAACATCTGCTTTATCCATGACGACGTTCGGTGGCAGGACCGGCCACCAGATGAGTGTATTGATCGCGCGACCCCGCTCATCGATGAGGTAGCGGTTGGTTGCACCCTGGAGGCCGGGCAAGAATTGCTTGGAGGGGGTAAAGGCGTAGCGCGCGTGATGGACGAAGTAAGAACGCTGGATCTCCCAGGTAGGCGAGGACGAGAGGTCGTCGTCGTAGCGAATCTCATATCGGTATTCGAGGATGGAACCGACTTCAACGCTGGGCAGGTTGAAGACCGTGCGGCTGAACTGCAATGGATCGCCTTCTCTGGATTTTGTTTTGGCGATCAGCAACTCTTCGGGCTTGCCTACCAGCGGAATGACGGTTCCGTCGGAGTGGATGGTGCGAGCCATGATGTCGGTGACCTTGAAATTTCTTCGCTCGTAAGGAATCTCGACGGTGGCCAGCTCCTTGCCCTTTTCCTGAAGAACCTTGATGCGCACGTAAATGCTCTTGAAGTGGATGGGATCGTTGTCGATCTCCTCGATGTTGAGGTAGACGGCGGCGGCGCCCGGAGCCTTGGGGTCGGCGGTCATTTTGAGTTCTTCGTCGGTGGGCTGCTGGAACTGGGCGCAGAGGAGGGCCGGGGTGGCGAAGACGAGAAGGAGAGTGAGATGGCGCACAAGAGCAGAAGTTCGCATGAGACGTCCTTTACGCAGAAGATTAGAGGCCCGTGGTGAAAGGTAGAAATTGATTGCGAGAATTCTACATCGGAAGTGGGTGGGAGTCGAGGGGGACTGGCCGTCCAGGCAGACGGCGCTTACGCGGCACCTGCGGTGCGGCAGACGACGCTTACGCGTCATGAGGTTTGATCGCTTACACCCTAGATCACTCCTGAGACAGCGGGATTCGAAGAGGGAGGAGGCAGGGCGTAGACTGGTGCGTGCTGATAAAACGATTGAGGAGGCCAAGATGAAGCGAATTGGGTTTTGGGGAGTTCTGGCTGGACTGGGATTGGCGGGGCTGGCGACGCCGGGAGCGATGGGGCAGTGGAATACGCCGAACCCGGTGCTGGGGTTTGAGAAAAAGGCGAATGGGCTGGAGGCGCGGCAGAAGGCTGGAGTGTTGCGGCTGGAGGTGAAGGCGGAGGATGTGCTGCACGTGACTTATTCGCCGCTGAGCGCGGTTGCGGCGGAGCGTGCGTCGGACTGGGTGGTGGTGAAGAAGGATTGGCCGGGAGCGGCGTTTGAGGTGACTTCAGACGAGAAGCAGATCGTGCTTTCGACGGCGAAGATCAAGGCCGTGATTGAACGGGAGAGCGGGGCTCTGCACTATATTGCGAGCGAAGGGATGACTGGCGCGAGCGGAGCGGGGCCGAATGACGCGGGAATGCGCGGGAGGATGCTGACGACGGACAGCTACCGGACGCTGCGGCCGGTGGTGGTGAACGGAGAGAAAACCCTTCATGCAGAGGTGTTCTTTGGGAACTACGGCTCGCAGGAGGGACTTTACGGACTGGGGCAGCACCAGGCTGGGGTGTGGAACTATCGAGGCGAAACGGTGGACTTATCGCAGGAGAACACGAACATTGCGGTGCCGCTGCTGGTTTCGACGAACGGGTTTGGGATCTTCTGGAATAACCCTTCGCGGAGCAGGGTGAACAACCGGTTTGTGCACATGCTTTACATGAGCGCGGAGGTTGCGGACCGGGTGGATTACTACTTTATTTATGGACCCGAGGCGGACCAAATCATCGGGCGGTATCGCGAGCTGACCGGGGAGGTTCCGCTGTTTGGGCGGTGGGCTTATGGGTTCTGGCAGTGCAAGAACAAGTACGAGTCGCAGGAAGAACTGGAGGCGGTGGCGGCGAAGTACAGGGAGCTGCACATCCCGGTGGACAACATTGTGCAGGATTGGTTCTGGTGGGTGACGATGGGAGAGATGAAGTGGAACCCGCATTACCCGGACCCGCAGGGACTTGTCAATAAGTTACATGAGGAGCATTTTCATTTAATGGTTTCGATCTGGCCTTACTTCAGGCCGGGGAGCGCGACTTATGACGAGTGGGACAAGAAGGGGTGGTTCATCGCCAAGATGACGCAGCCGAGCTTTCATCCCGTGGGGCAAGCGCTTTATGACGCGACCAATCCCGAGGCGCGGAAACAGTATTGGGCGAATGCGAATGCGGCGCTGTTCCAAAAGGGCGTGGACGCGTGGTGGCTGGATACGGACGAGCCGGAGACGGAGGGAAGGGAAGATAACATCCTGACGGAGAACAAACTGCATATTGGGTCGGGAGCGCGATATGCGAATGTGTACCCGCTGTTTCATGCGGGCGGGGTGTCGGAGGGACAGCGGGCGGCTTCGGAGGAGAAGCGGGTGTTCATCCTGTCGCGGTCGGCGTATGCGGGGTCGCAACGGTATGGCGTGACAGCGTGGTCGGGCGACGTGATGAGCGACTGGCTGACGTTTCAGCGGCAGATTCCGGCGGGGTTGAATTACTCGATCTCGGGGATGCCGTATTGGACTACGGACATTGGAGGGTTTATCTCGGGCGGAAACCTGAACGATCCTAAGTTCCGCGAGCTGTTTGTGCGGTGGTTCGAGTTTGGGGCATTCAGCCCGATCTTCCGGGTGCATGGGACGCGCAATCCGAGCGAGAACGAGTTATGGAGTTATGGGGCGGATGCGGAGAAGATATTGGTCGATTACGACACGCTGCGCTACAGATTGATGCCGTACATCTATTCGCAGGCGTGGCAGGTGACGAGCAACCATGGGACGCTGATGCGGCCGCTGGTGATGGATTGGCGGAACGACGTGGAGGCGCAGAACACGGGAGACGAATATCTGTTTGGGCCGGCGATCCTGGTGAGCCCGGTGACGACGGAAGGAGCGAGTTCGCGGACGGTTTATTTGCCGAAGGCCACCTGGTACGACTTCTGGACGGGCGAGCAGGTGGAGGGTGGCAGGAGGGTGCAGGCGGATGCGCCGCTCAGCAAGATGCCGCTGTTTGTGAGGGCGGGATCGATTGTGCCGATGGGGCCGGCGATGGAGTGGACGACGGAGAAGCCGGCGGACCCGATCGAGTTGAGGGTTTATCCGGGGGTGGATGGGGATTTTGTTTTGTATGAGGACGAGAATGACGGGTATGCGTATGAGAAAGGGGCGCACGCGACGATTGCGCTGCACTGGGACGATGGGGCGAAGACGCTGACGATTGGACAGAGGGAGGGGAGTTTTACAGGAATGCTGACGAAGCGGACGTTCCAGGTGGTGGTGGTGAGAAGCAATCACGGGGCGGGGATTGGAGAAACGTCCGATGTGGAGAGGAACGTTGACTATGAGGGCACGAAGATAGAGGTCAGGCCGTAAGACAAGGGATGCGAGTTAGCGAAGGGGCTCCGCAAACGCGGAGCCTCTTCTGTTAGCGAGATAGCGAGTTAGCGAGTCAGCAAGTTAGCCTGGCTGCGCCAGGTTAGCAGGTTAGCGAGTTAGCGGCGGAATCGAGGAGGGTGGAGACGAGGGCCACCTGCGGTGGGGCAGCCTTTAACTCGTAGGCGAGGCGGAAGGTCGAGCAGAATTGAGGAGGGTGGAGACGAGGGCTAAGGGCAAGCCGACGACGTTAAAGTAGTCGCCTTCGATGCGGGGGATCCAGCGGGCGGCGCGGCCCTGGATGGCGTAGGCACCGGCTTTGTCCATGGGCTCGCCGGTGGCGATGTAATCGGCGATTTCCTGTTCGGTGAGTGCGCGGAAGGTGACGGCGGTGGTTTCGACGGCGACCTGGGTGGAGGTTGCGGAGACGAGGGCGACGCCGGTGATGACGCGATGGGTGCGGCCGGAGAGGAGACGCAACATGCGTGCGGCGTCGGCGGGGTCGGAGGGCTTGCCGAGGATGTGGTTGTCGAGGGTGACGATGGTGTCGGCGGCGAGTACCACCTGCGGTTGGGCAGACGGCACCTGCAGTGCGGTAGACGCTCGCTGCTCGCTCGCACCAGCTTTTGTGATTTCGCGGAAAACAGCTTCGGCTTTTTCGCGGGCGAGGCGAGTGACGTGGGCGATGGGGTCTTCGTTGGGGAGGGGATCCTCGGGAATGTGGGCGGGATGAACGGTGAAAGAGTAGCCGGCCTGGGCGAGGAGTTCGCGGCGTCGAGGCGAGGCGGAGGCGAGGACGAGCATGAATTGATTATGGCAGGGGCGGCGGAGTTGGCCGACCCCCACCCTAGGCGCAAAAACAAAAACGCGCCGAGGATGGGGCACCCATCAATGTGGCAATATAATAATCTTCTCAGAATCTTCAAGAAAGAGGATGGTAGGAACTTCCTAACGGTGACTAAATGACCAGAAATCGTGCGAAACGTTTGCTGTTAGAATCCTCTCACTGGCTTCTAGTCTTCGTAGTGTTTGTGCTGCTGTATTCAGGTTTGACAGACAGCATATGGCCGATCATTATAGATTTTCGTCATAGCGGCTGGAGCGTTCCTGCATATTGCGATACTGTGGCAAAAACGATACTCGCGCCATTCATTGCAGGTGGCCTGATTGGCGTTTCGCTACGCAGGGAATTGTCGCGTGCGTGGATGATGTTGGTAAATCCAATAGTCTATGTGTTTCTATTGGGCATCGCGTCAGACAGCTTTTATCCGCCGTGGTGGACTGAGAGCCTATCTAGGCTAATTAGCGGATTGGTGCTCGGAATATTTGCTTGGCTGGGGTGGTTCTTGTGTAGATTAACCCAACGGGCGTGAGGGCAGGTTCTATAAAAGGGAACGTCAAATAAAACACTTCTCCTGATCCGACGGGAAAAGATATTTTTCAGCACAAAGGACTATACGGTGAGGCCGGTTTGGAGGCCTGCGGAAGTGGCGAGGCCCCAGGCCATGGCTGGGGTGTTGTGGGCGAGGCCGAAACGGCCGTCGGGGGCGAGAAGGATGATGCCGCCGTGGCCGCCGAGACGGCGGTAGAGGTAGGCGATGGCCTCGCGGGCGGCGATATCTGGGGCTGTGCCGTATGCGACGCGGTCGGTGGCCCACTTGCCGAGGACCAGCTTCATGATGGGTTCGCCCCAGCCGGTGAGAGAGACGGCGGCGGAGAGATTGTCGGCATAGCAGCCGCAACCGATCAGCGAGGAGTCGCCGACACGGCCGGGAGTTTTGTTGAGGGTTCCACCGGTGGAGGTGGCGGCGGCGAGGTTGCCGCGGGAGTCGAGGGCAACGGCGCCGACGGTATCGTGCGACCCCAGCGACGAAGACCTGTCGCTGGGGGCCCCGTGGTCCTGCGCGGAGTCCTTGCCGGACGGGCGGAGGCCTTCGGTGTGAGTCATCGAGTTTGCGGACTCACCGTGGGATTCGTTGCCTGGGAATGCAGTTTCAGGACTTTTGTCATCGTGGAGGACGGGGTGCAAGATTCCTTCGGGGCCGGAGAAGGACTCGTCCGCGAGGCCGGCGGCTTCGCGAAGCTTGGCGTGGGCGAGGCGTTCGCGCTCGCGGTCGAGGACGAGTTCGGAGTTGTCGATGAGGGCCATGCCGTGGGAGTGGGCGAAGTTCTCTGCACCCGGGCCGACGAAGTAGACGTGAGGACTTTTTTCGAGGACCAGGCGGGCGGCCTGAATGGGGTTGCGAAGGCGCTCGACGCAGGCTACGCCGCCAGCCTTCATGCGTCCGCCGTCCATGAGGAGGGCGTCGAGCTGGACGCGGCCATCAGAGGTGAGAAAGCTGCCACGTCCGGCATCGAAGGTGGGATCGTCTTCGAGGACGGTGACGGCGGCTTCGACGGCGTCGAGGGCGGATGCGCCGCGCGAGAGAAGTGCGTAGCCGTTTTCAAGGGCGCGGCGGACGCCGGATTCGTGAGCGGCAGCGGCGTCGGCGGGGATGGCCCATGCGCCACCGTGAACGATGAGTGTGGGAGAGTGGGCGGCAGAGGTCACCGAGTTATAGTAGAGCATTTTAGCCAATGGAGGTTCGTGGATTCCCACCCTAGCCACAAAAACAAAGACGTGGCGAGGGTGGGGCACCCGGTTTATTTGTTGGGGAGGCTCCCATTTTGGGAAGGGAAAGTTGTTTTTTTGTTGCTTTTGTACCTTAATTGGAAATCGTGTCAAAGGGTGGAAGGGGGAGAAAAGTGGTTAAGTGATTGATAGGATGGGGAAATGTGGGGTGTTGAACTTTGCATTAAATTCCGGGGAGATTGGTTAAGCTAAAACCATTCAACGAGGAACAAAGAGAAGAGAGCAACAGGAGAGCATGGAAGCGGCCTTCCTGGTAATGGAGCGAAATCAGAGAAAACATGCCCTTTGGCGGGCTTGCTTTCGGGGTACAGCTACACTGATTCCGCTGTAATCGAACCACTTCAGCGGATTTGCAAGAGTGGGAAGAGGCTGAGAGCATCTTCAGAGAACAAGTGGATGTTTTACCTTAGCGAAGGGCCGCGCATGGAAGCGTTGAAAGCGGCCGAAGGCAGAATGGCATGGGCAGGGCAAACTCTGGAAGAGATCAGACATTTTTCGAGTTGAGACGGAGCTGCGCGGGAGATAGCAAGGCGGTTTGGGGTGCTGACAGAAGCCGCTGAGTAATCGCGGCAACCGAGTAGACCAATTCGGCGAATGCAGGGGGTGGTTCCCGCGGGGAATCATCCCCTTCCCTTTCCGCGGAGAGTGCAAGACCGTGGAAGGCTGGGACGGGATTGGTGGACACATGGTGTGGGCAAGGAAGAGACTGGCGACTATAGGCAAGCCGCATGGAACAGCAACCAAGACGGTCAACCCAGGCAAGGCGAAGTTGATTGTGGAAATGGACAAGAAAGTCGGGGAGAACAGCGAGAAGATTGCACAAAAGCTGATAGACACGGTGCTCGGCAACGACTGGACTGGCGCCAAGCTGTTGTTTGCCCTGGCGGATGGGCTCATCAATTGCGAAGACCCAGAGGTGATGAGCCAGCTTTACAGTTATGCGCAAACACTGGAGTCGGAGCAGCAGGTGGCCGCGGAGACGGCCGATGCAGAGGAAGCGAAAAAAGGCGAGCAGCAAGTTAGCGAGTCAGCGCACTAATCGAACCCCACCCTAGCCGCAAAAACAAAAACGCGGCGAGAGTGGGGCACCCGGCAAGTTAGCCCCGCTTCGCGGGGTTAGCGAGTCAGCGATTCATTGTTGATGAAGGCAGGACTTTTCGGGGAGCAGGGTGGAGACGATTGAGTCTTAGTCCTGCTCCCGGGAAGAAAGAAGAGAGACGGATGAAGCTCACAAATCACGAAGGTTTGCGCGCCGGCGGAGTGATAGGCCTGTTGCTGATGGAGTTGTGCCTGATGGGCATGGGAATCATGGCTCACGCGCAGTCGTTCAGCACGACGACGGTTCAGGGGACGGTGTACCTGGCGAACGGCCAGCCGGGGACAGGGACGCTGGTGGTGAGCTGGCCATCGTTTACGACGGCGAATGGCCAGGTGGTGGCGGCCGACAGCATGACGGTGGCGATTGCGCCGGATGGATTTGTCAGCGTGAGCCTGGCGCCGAACCAGGGGGCGTCGCCGGCGGGGTTGTACTACACAGCAACCTTTTATATGAGCGACGGGTCGGTGAACACGCAGTACTGGGTGGTTCCGGCAGCGACATCGGCGACGCTAGGGCAGGTGCAGGCGCGGCTGATGCCGTCGACGCAGGCTGTGCAGGCGGTGAGCAAGACGTATGTGGACCAGGCGATTGCACAACTGTCGGGAAGTTTGCTGACGGCATCGGGCGGGACGCTGAGCGGGCCGCTGACACTGTGCTGCGATCCGACGACGCCGCTGCAGGCGGCGGACAAGCACTATGTGGATGCGGCGGCGGCACAGGCGGTGCCGCTGACGGGCGGGACGCTGAGCGGGCCATTGACGGCGACAAAGCTGGGGGCGCTCTACCAGGTGGACCAGTTTGCGGGAGCGGATTTCGGGGCAAAGCTGAGCGCGTGCCTGAGCGGGTTGAGCTCGACGAATGGCGGGACGTGCGATGCGCGGAATTTCAGCGGGACGCTGTCGATGGGAGCGAACCTGACGATCTCGACGGCGAATGCAACGGTGCTGCTGCCGTGCGCGACGATTTCGACGGCGAACCAGGTGATGGTGACGGCGGGAACGAGGAATGTGTCGCTGCGCGGGTGCACGTTGCGAGGGGCGAGCGCGGCGAGCGGCAGCCAGGGCGGGACGATTTTTTATTACTCGGGCGCGGGGGCGATGGTGCAGGTGGGCGACCCGACCTATGCGGCGGATACGCAGGGTTTTCATCTGGACAACGTGGCTATCAATATTACGGCCGCGACGAGCGCAAGCGCACAAGGATTGGCGGCTTATCGCACGCAGGAATTGGATCTGGAAAGCTTGTATTTTCTTGGTAACTCGAACCAGAAGGGAATGACGCTGGATGGGACGGGGAATTATACGGGGGGAACGTTCTACGACAACCAGTTCACGGGATTCCAGACAGCGGTGAACGCGATTGGGCACCAGATTGCGAATGCGGCGACGACGGACTGGGTGAACGCGAGCACGTTTGTGCGGTTGCACATCGACTGCCCGACGAGCAGCGGAAGCCCTATCAGCGGGACGTACGGAATCAATTTGCAACAGGGCAACGGAAACACGTTTACGGGCGGAGACGTGGAGGGTTGCTCGACGGCGCTGCACCTGGGCGCGAACGCGCAGAACAACACGATTGTGGGATTGCGCAACGAAAACTCGGCAAATCAAATAGTGGCGGATGCGGGAAGCTCGTACAACCTGTGGATTACCGGCGGGACGATGTTCACCGGGAAGTTGACCGATAACGGCACGCACAATTCATTTACCGATTCATTTCACCGCGCATGGAATAACCTGAATGGCGACCTGTGGCGATCACAGGCTGATACTACCGTGATCAATCGCATTTACACCGGAATCGGCCTCGGCAATGTGCGCGGGCGGCAGGACGAATGGCAAACCGACGTGCCGGGCTCACCGGGCACCTATCAGAACGCCTGGCAGTGGGGGCCGGGCGACGGAACGAGCGGCGCGCAGGTCTGGGAACTGCTCGACATGCTCAACAACGTTCCCCGCTTCGGCGTAATCCAGTACACGACGGCAGGCGGCAACAACCAGAGCTTTTTGAACGGCGCTGGCACCGGGTCGGTGTGCGTTCAGTGCTCTACCGGAGCAGGCAGCGGCGGCTTTGTCATCGGCAGCGGCGGACCTACCATCACCACGGTTGCCAGCGTGGACCACCAGGGGGACGCGCAGTTTCAAGGAACGCTGCAGACGGCAGGCAACGCCACTTTCGGCGGGACGACCAGAGTCTACAACCAGGCTGACGGCGAAATCGACTCCATCCTGCAGGCGGGCCTGACAGCCGAGCAAAAGGAGTCGTTTATTTATCGCGACCACATCGGGGCCAGCCAGTGGTACATGGTGAAGGACCAGAACAACAACTGGGCGCTGAATTCGGCGACGGGAGGGCTGGACAGCTTCAAGGCTTACCAGAGCACGAACAGCGGCGATACATATATTGATGCATCGAATTCGAGCGGGGCGGTGCGGATCAACTACGAGACCGGGTCGGGGACGCAGTTCAAGGTGTATGGCGGAAACAGCAGCAGCTTGTATGCCGCGTTCACCGGCACCACCGCGATTCAGTTTCCGGGGCTGGCGGCGAGCAGCGGGCACAACTGCCTGCAGGTGGACAACTCAGGGTATGTGACGAACACGGGGTCAGCCTGCGGAACGGGAAGCAGCAACGGCACAGTCAACTCCGGCACGAGCGGTCAGATTGCGTATTACAACGGCACGGGCACGGTACTGTCGGGCACGAGCACGGTTTCGATTACGGCGGGAGGGACCGGCGCATCGACACCATCCGGCGCACTGACAAACCTGGGCGGAGCTCCGTTGACGGGGGCGTCTTTTACGGGGCCAGTAAGCGTTTCATCGACGCTGTCGGCAGAGAACATCACGAGCATCGGTCCGCGCTACGACGTGACAAACCCGGCATTTGGAGCGAAGGGAGACGGATCGACCGATGACACGATGGCGATTCAGGCGGCGTTTACGACGTGCTGGAGCAGCGGCGGCGGCATCGTCGAGTTTCCCGGCCCGCACAGCTATGTTGTGTCCTCGACGATCAACGCATTCGATGGGTGCCAGATTGAGGGCACCGCGGCCAGCTCGTCGGGCGGATACATCCAGCCGCAGATTGAATGGGCAGGAGCGGCAAGCGCAACAGGAACCGTGTATAACGCGACCGGATTCACGCTGGCCGCGAACACCAGCATCGGTACGGCGGCATTTCCGCTGTTAAGCAGCGGCACACAGAACCGCATTGCGCCTTATATTGCCACGGTAACGGCGGCAAACAGCCTGGCGGCGAATCAGTGGGTTGAGCTGGCGGGGTTCAGCACTACCGCGGGATTGGGGTTAAACCGCTGCATCGGACAAGTGGCATCGGCTACCAGCACGTCGTTTGTGCTGGCCGTGCCGTGTGCATTGCAGATAACATCGGGAAGTTTTACAGATACCGGGACAGCCAGCACCGTATCCGTGGTGATTGCATTCGACGCCAACGCCCGCTATCAACAGGCCGTCAGCAACATTTCGATTGCTTCCAAGACGAGCGTAGCCGCCAATCCTTTCAATGTGGGGATTCTGTTTGGCTCGCGCGTGGACACCGGCACGCGCCTGGTGAACACGCAGGTTGCAAGTTCGCTCGAATATGGATACTACTTTGCCGGCGGCGGCATCAACACGGAGTTTGACAAAGGGTGGCGCGGAGACTCAAACCAGGTAGCCGCAATCTACTGGCGAGTGGGCGGATCGGATTCCTTCGGCATCGCCAACGGCACGGTGGACAACGATATCTGCGACGGTTGCACTACACCCACCAGCGGCGCGGCAGTGATGCTGGACAACTCCGCCTGCCTCTCCAACGCCAACATTCATTTCACATCGCGCAACGTGAAGGTGGAAGCGAACACCTCGCTGACTCCCGGATTAGGCGCATTTACTCTTCTGTCGTGCCCGTCGAATGGAAACCTGTTGCAGTTTTTTTTGAATTTCGACAGCACCTGGGTTAGCCCGGCAGGGACGAGCATTGCCGGATTCAATGCTCCGTCGATCGTTGTATCGCCGGCGGATGATGCGGCGTTGGTGATGTCCGCCACCAACAGCGAATTTAGCGCGGGGACGGGAGCAGATACGACCGTGCCGTTTGTTGGGGTTCCGGCGCTGAGCCGAAACAGCCTTTACGGCGGGACGGGAGGCTGGTTTCCGGCGCTGTTTTACGCACCCTCGCTGAGCAGCGGGAATTTTTATTCCGGTCTGACGCGCAGCCCGATTCAACTGCTTGGCGATGTGAACATCGGCCAGTTATGGCAGGACGGGGTCCAGGCCTCGGCTTTTCTTTATTCAGATACGGGCTTTGCGGCGATGCCCAATGGAACGACGCTATATGCGGGGCAGATTTTGGCGCCGCCGGGCTACTGGAGCGGAAGCAACGGGAAGCGATACGCGACGGATGTGGTTTACCAGACCGGCACGACGGGCACGCCTAACAGCGGAGCAACGACGTGCACTGGCTCCTCGGGCACCAGCGTTTTAACCTGCAACAGCGCGACCGATTTGTCGGCGGGACAAAACATTAGCATCGGGACAGACATCAACAAGCAGATCAAATACATCGACGCGACGCAACCGAGCGCAGTGCTGGTGAACCTGCACGGCAACCTGGGATCAACGTATTCCAGCGCGACGGCGCTTACGTTCTCAGCGCCGGTGCTGGGACCTGAGATACAGTTCCCGACCAAGTCATCGGCTGCTCCTACTACAATGGCGTGGTCGCAGGGAGATATGGAGCAGAACTCCACTGCTACGGCCAACGGAGTGGCAGCGTGGGTGAACGTGGCGGCAGGAACGCCGGGAACGTGGGCAGGAATTCCGTTGGGTAACAGCAGCGGGCAGATTTCACCAGCGCAGATTTCCAGTACCACGGGATCGGGAAGCGTGGTTCTGGCAACATCGCCGACGATAGCATCGCCGACATTCAGCGGGACGGTAACTACTCCGCTGAGCACGGCGGGAGTGGTGACGACGACCAGCGGCGGCGTGCTGGGCAGCCAGAGCCTGCCAACCTCAGCCGCACGGTTGGCCACCAATTCATCGGGCCAGATTGTTGCTGCCAGCAACACCCTCGGCTGCCTAGACGGATACGACCACCTGCCCTGCACCGTATACATTCAACCGCTTGTATCGGAGAGTTCCGGGACCGGCAGCTATGCAACCGTCTGGACCACAACCTCAGCCGGAATCTACCAAATCAGCGGCTATACCTATGGCACATCCTGCGGAACTACATCCAGCGGAAGCGCCACGGCAACTCAATACGTCGAAGCGGTCCAGAACGGAGGTCCGACAGCATATGGCGCAACCGTGTCTTCGGCCCAGGTTGGAAATACAAGCGGACAATGCTCAAGCGGCACGAATGTTAGCGTGACGTATAACCTTGCCGCCAATACGGCAGTGAAAACAGAGTCGCTGCTTTCGGTAACAGCGACGGGCGCGGTTTGGAGCCGGGGCGTTCAGATAATCCGCCTGCAGTAAACAAACGGACAGGGGATTGCCCCCCTGCCGGTAAGCGCATTGCACAGTGATTGATTGCGGCGGAGCAGGGCGGGGTCACAGTGGGTTGAAACGAGGGATCCGTGGTGGAGACAACAGGAGGAAGCGCGGCAGTTGCAACAGGTTTTTGCGCGGAGGCACTCGACCTGGATGAGCTGGTGCGCTTCGGGCGGATTCTGGATAATCGCCCGGCGAGCCTGCGGGGGCGGACGGTAGCGATGGAGCTGGCCGAGCAGCTTTTGCAGGTGCGGACGCGGGAGGGAATCACGGCGCCGCTGCGGGCGAACGCGGTGCAGCGGGCCTTTGAGAAGCTGCGGGCGACGCGAAATATCGTGCTGAAGGCGCGGCAGGTGGGGCTGACGACCTGGGCGGCGGCGCGATTTTTTCTGAAGACCATTACCCAGCCGGGGACGCTGACGTTGCAAGTGGCGCACACCCAGGAAGCGGCCGAGGAGATCTTCGGGATTGTGCACCGCTTTGTAGACTGTCTGCCGGAGGCGCTGCTGGCGGGGCCGTTGCAGGTTTCGCGGGCTAACGTGCGGCAGATTGTTTTTCCGGAGATGGACTCGCAGTACCGGGTGGTGACGGCGGGAGACAGGAATGCGGGACGGGGATTGACGGTGCAGAATCTGCACTGCTCGGAGCTGGCGCGCTGGCCGGGCGATGCGGCGGAGACACTGGCCGGGCTGCGGGCGGCGATGGCGCCGGGGGCGGAGCTGATTCTGGAGTCGACGCCAGATGGCGTGGGCGGCTGCTTTTACGAGGAGTGGCAGAAGGCCGGCGAGCAGGGGATGGTGCGGCACTTCTTCCCCTGGTGGATGGAGCGGCAGTATCGGGCTAGGGCCGTGGATGAGGCCAGCCTGACGGACGAAGAGCGGGATTTGATGGCCTTCAAGCATCTGGATCTGGAGCAGATTGGATTCCGGCGGCAGATACGGGCGGATTTTCGAGGGCTGGCGCGGCAGGAGTATGCCGAGGATTGCGAGCAATGCTTTCTGGCCAGCGGGGATTCGGTCTTTGAGTTGGCGGCGATTGATGCGCGGCTGGCGTCGGTGACGGAGCCGATTGAAACTCGGCTGAATGGGGAGCTGGAGATCTGGCTGCCGCCGCTGAAAGGCAAACAGTACCTGGTGGCAGTGGACCCGGCCGGGGGCGGAAGCGAAGGCGACTACTCGGCGGCCGAGGTGCTGGAGCTGGAGACGGGGTTGCAGTGCGCGGAGTTTGCCGGGCACATGGGCGGGCTGGAGCTGGCGCGATTTATGACGAAGCTGGCCGCGGAGTACAACCGGGCGTGGCTGGTGGTGGAGCGGAACAATCACGGCAGCGGGGTTCTGGCGCTGATGGAGAGCGTCTGCGGCTATGAAAAGGTTTACAAGCAAAATGGTCAGGCGGGGTGGCTGACGACGTCGATGAGCCGGCCGACGGCGCTGGGGAGATTGGATGCGGCGCTGGTGGAGGAGCCGGAGCGCTTTCAGAGCCGGAAGCTGCTGGCCGAGTGCCGCAGCTTTGTGCGGAGGCCGGATGGCGGGAGCGGGGCGCGGCCGGGAACCTATGACGACCGGGTGATGGCCATGGCGATTGGGCTGGGGGCGAGAGCGGAGCTGATGAAAGGCAGCTGACAGCTAACAGCTAGAAGCTAGAAGCTGCCCGGAGCGCATAGAATTCGAGTGAGGTTGGTACGGGGGCACGACTTGGCGGTTCTGGCGGTGCAGCATATCCGGCGGATGCGGGGCGGGGCGCAGGGCCAGTTGATGCTGGGCGCCGATGGACAGGTGTACGTGGTGAAGTTTCAGAACAACCCGCAGCACGTGCGGGTGCTGGCCAACGAGTTTCTGGCCTCAAGAATTGCTATAGCCGCGGGGCTGACGGCGCCGGAGACGGAGCTGGTAGAGGTATCGAGCTGGCTGATCGAAAATACACCGGAGCTGGAGATGGACCTGGGCCGGACGCGGGTGCGCTGCCAGGCAGGCCTGCACTTTGGGTCAAGATTTGTGGGCGGACTGATGCCGGGTCAGGTGGTGGACTACCTGCCCGAGGAGCAGATGGCGGAGGTGAAAAATATCGCCGAGTTTGCAGGGATACTGGCGCTGGACAAGTGGACCGGCAATGCCAATGGCAGGCAGGCGGTCTTTGCGCGCAAACAGCGGGAGCGGCGCTACCGGGCGGTCTTCATCGACTACGGGTACTGCTTTCACGCCGGGGAGTGGAGGTTCGAGGATCTGCCGCTGCGGGGGGTGTATTACCGCAACGACGTCTACCGGGAGGTCGCCGGGTGGGAGTCCTTTGAGCCGTGGCTGACGCGGCTGGAGTCGATGGCGGCGGAGACGGTGTGGGCGGCGGCCAATGAAGTCCCGCCGGAGTGGTATGGAGGGGACGTGAGCGAAATGGAAGCCCTGGTGGAGAAGCTGCTCCAGCGGCGAGGCCGGATTCGGGAGCTGATTGAAGAGTTCGGGAAGTCGGACCGGGCGCCATTTCCGAAATGGGTGGGGAGGGGAGATAAAAAGGAGGAAGGTTGGAAAGAATCGCGGTGGGAGACTAGCATGGGGAGGGTGAATTAGGGACTAGGGATTAGGGAACAGGGATTAGGGAACAGGGCCAGTAACAGCTAAAAGCTGAGGACTGAGAGCTAAAAGCTAACCATGAGTAGCAGCAACCAGCGGCGGGCATGAAGAGCGAGTGCCGGGTATGTTATGAGTAGCGAAAGTCAGCGGCAGGCATGAAGAGCGAGTGCCGGGTATGTTATGAGTAGCGAAAGTCAGCGGCGGGCATGAAGAGCGAGTGCCGGGTATGTTATGAGTAGCGAAAGTCAGCGGCGGGCATGAAAACCGGGGACGGAGAGTAACGAACGAATGAGTAGCAGCAACCAGCGGCGGGCATGCGAGTTTCAACTGCTCCGGTATGTGCCGGATGCGGTGCGGAACGAGTATGTGCATATCGGGGTGATTTTGAAAGAGCAGGGCGGCGGGCCGGCAGGCAGCCCAGAGCCCCCGCTCGTCAGGTTTACCCGCGACTGGCGGCGGGTGCGCTGCCTCGACCCGGAGGCCGACACCGCGCTGCTCGAAGGGATGGAGAGCGAGCTGCGGCGGCGCCTGGAGAATGATCCCGAGGGCAGGCTGATGCAGATGCTCTCGGATTCGCTCTCCCTGAATGTGCAACTGACCGAGCCTAAGGCGTACCTGGCGGAGAGTTTGCCGGCGGGGATGGAAGAGCTGATGCGGCTGTATGTGGAGCCGCCGCCGCGCGAAAAGACACAGAGACTGAGCGGAAGGGCGGCGATTCAGGCGCGGATGCGGACGGAGTTTGAGCAGGCCGGCGTGTGGGAGCTGCTGAGAAAGCGGATTGCGGCCTCGGAGTACACCCGTCCGGGGGATCCGCTACGGATTGACGTGGGGTACCGGCCCAATGGGGTGATCCGCATGTTTCACGCAGTGAGCCTGGAGCCGGGGGTGGAGATGGCCAAGGTGCTGGCCTTTTCCGCGGCGGGACTCAGGGCTGGCGTGGAGCGGGTGGAGAAGGCCAGCCTGGAGCTGACCGCCGTGGTTGAGCCGGCGGCCCGGCTGGGCGCGAGCGACGAGGAGCCGGAGCGGCTGGAGATCTACCGCTTTGGCGTGGAGACCATGGAAGAGAACCAGATACGGGTGCTGACCACCTCGGATTTGGGGCGGGTGGCAGAGACGGCGCGGCGGGAGCTGAGAGTGTGAAAGACAGAGAACAGGGGTCAGAGATCAGTAACCGCGGTCTGTTGTCTGCAAGGAACGAATTCTTTTTATCAAACTATCTGTCGAAGATTTGCAGATAATTTCCTATCTTTGCGGTAGGATCGATTCTGTTGTGGAATTAAAGCGGTTGGAAGTCAGAAGATGTCGGCGGGTAGCTGACAACTGAAAACTGATAACTGACCACTGGTGAAGACAAGGCATGGCCCTTTCGGGGGTTGTGCCTTTTTTGTTTTTCAGAGCGAAAGCAGAGTAAACGTGCCCTTATCGAGAGTGTTCAAGGTGGCTTTTTCTTAAGGAAAAAGCCACTTGACGGAGTTGTTTCAGGGTAAAGCTACTCTGGTTTCGCTATGGGGCGGCGAAAAAAGGAAGGTGCGCGTGAAGGTAGCGGAGCAGTTGCGGGAGATCTGGCGGCAGGCGACGGGGAGCGGCCGGAGCGCGGAGATGACGGCGGGCGCGGCGGATGCGGAGGCGGAGCGCAGAACGCTGGCGCTGCCCTCGATTTTAACTCCGGTCCAGTTTCCGGGGCAGCACCTGCCCAAGCCGACGCCGGTGAATCTGCGTAGGTTTGCGGAGACCCCGGTAGTCCGGCGGGCAATCAACGTGATCAAGGATCGCATTGCGGCCATGGACTGGCAGGTGCGGGTGCGGCGCGGGGTGAAGGCGGGGGAGCTGGCCCAAGCGGAGCGCAAGCTGCGCGCGCTGCGCAGGGTGCTGGAAGAGCCGAATGCCACGGACAGCTTTCGGACGCTGATGGAACAGGTGATCGAGGATGTGCTGACCGGCGGCTACGGGGCCATGGAGATGGAGCCGACCGGCGACGGGGAGCGGCCGGCGATGCTGTGGGCGGTGGATGGGGCGTCGATTCGCATCAATCCCCGGTGGGACGGGCAGGCGGAGACGCCGCGCTATGCGCAGGCGATGCCGGGACAACTGGAGTCGAGCGCGGTTGAATTGCGCGACGACCAGCTGATGTATGTGCGCATGAATCCGCGCAGCTTTACGCCCTTCGGGCTGGGGCCGCTGGAAGTGGCCTTCGAGACGGTGAACCAGTTTCTGAGCGCGCACAGGTTTGCGGGCAAGCTGGCGGCGAACTCCGTGGCGCAGTATGCGCTGTGGCTGAACGAGGCCACGCCGGCGCAGCACGACCGGCTGATCCGCTGGTGGCAGGACGAGATTGAGGGCACCGGGCGGGTGCCGCTGATCTCGACCGAGCAGAAGCCGGAGGTGTTGCGCTTTGCGCAGGGCACCGACGCGGATATGCGGCTGGAGTGGCAGGAGTTTCTGATCCGCATGGTGGCCAACGCCTTTGGATTGCCGCCGCTGATGCTGGGGCTGGAGGCGGATGTCAACCAGTCGACGGCCTCGGAGATGGCCGACGAGGCCTTCCGCGGGGCGATCTCGCCGATGGCCATGCTGCTGGCCGGGCACATCACCCGGGACCTCTTCGGCAAGTGCATCGGGTGGCGGGAGTTCGAGTTTGTCTTCAACGAACTGAACGCACGGGATGAGATGACGGAGCTGGCCGTGCAGGTGCAACTCTTGCAGGCCGGGGTGTTGACGGTGGGCGAGGTGCGGGCGATGCGGGGGCTGGGGCCGCTGGGTCAGGATGGAGCGGCGGCGCAGTTGACGGGCGAAGCGGCAGCGGAAGACGCGAGCTAGTGGATTAGAATGCGGCTCATTTCTGCGGACGTAAGACAGTGATTTTGATTCCTATCCTTTCTGCAAAAAACGCAGCAAGGACGGGGCCCCCAGGTCACAGGATTGAAGGGCCGAATCAATTGAAGACGAATTGCGAGAGCAGATGGGCGGAGAGCGCATGAGACTGGAAGCGATGGCGGTAAAGATTCCCCATGTGGACGGGCACCCCAACCGGGTGCCGTTCGAGGGGGTGTTGACGATGGTGAATACAGCCAGCGACAAGGCGCCGGCGGGAGCGCGCGGACACCGGGTGATGCTGACGCAGGCGGCGGCGGAGAAGGCGCTGCCCTCGCTGCTGGGCATGGCGGTGGATTACCGTCCGGGCTGGGACGGTCACGATGCGCGGCGCAAGATCGGGCTGCTGACCGAGGCGGACCTGGTAGGGCCGAGGCTGGTGGTGCGCGGATACCTGTACGCGCGGGACTTTCCCGAAGTTGCGGGAGCGATCGAGGCGCAGAAGCCGGAGGCGCTGGGCATGAGTTATGAGCTGGCCGACGCGCGGGTGGAAGATATGCGGGCCGAAGTGTGGAAGCTGACCCGCGTGACCTTTACCGGAGCGGCCATACTGCTGCGGGACAAGGCGGCCTACCGGGCCACCAGCTTCCGCATGGCGAGTTAGCGAGAAACAGCTAACAGCACACAGCTAACAGCAAACAGCCGGGAATTTCCCGCTGACAACGAGCAACCGACAACAAAGCTGATAACTGACAGCGGGTAACTGTCTGCTGTCAGCTGTGAGCTGTCAACTGACGAAAGGAATGGCATGGAAAACAAAGAGCAAGAGATTGCGGATCGGCTGGAAGCCGCGACGGCAAAGTTGGAACAAACGCTGAGCTGGCTGGAGGAGCGCCAAGGCGCCCTGAGCGGCGAGGTGGAGAAGATATCGGCGACCATCGAGCAGAGCCGGAGGGAAGCGGAGCTGGCGGAGAAGCTGGCCGCAGCCGAAGAGGAGTTGGCCGAGGTGAAGGCCAAGGCGACGGATACGGTGTTGAACCCGCTGCGCAGGACGCTGCCCTCGGCAACCAGCGAGATGCTGGCCAAACGCGGCATCGGCGAGGGTCCGATTGACGTGCGGGCTTTGGACGCGGCGCTGGCCGGGCTGAGCCTGGAACAGCGCATCGCGGTGAA
Source organism: Occallatibacter sp. (assembly GCA_050012015.1). Classification (GTDB taxonomy): domain Bacteria; phylum Acidobacteriota; class Terriglobia; order Terriglobales; family Acidobacteriaceae; genus Telmatobacter. Next base: position 369,612 of record JBEKHZ010000002.1, read on the forward strand.
GACGCAACTGCTGCGGGCGGGCGCGATCGCTTAAAAGCAGCTAACAGCTAACAGCCGACAGCTAACAGCAAAACTTGGCGACTGGCAGCAACAACCGACAACTGACAACTAAAAAACTGGCGACTGAGAACTGACAACTGTCAGCTGTTAGCTGTCAGCTGAAATAGCCCCATGGAGGGGGCGGAAAGAGCCTATGAACGCAACCTTTGCAGACATTCACGCGGCAGCAGATTATATCGGGCCGGGCGCTGTCGAAGTTCCGTTGTATCAGACCGAGATTTTCGACATTTGCCGGCGTTCGAGCCCCTTCGGGCAGCGCATCAAGCAGGTACCGGCGACCGGGCATCCGTCGCGGTTCTTCGAGGAGACGGCGATTCCGAATCCGGGAACGGCCGGCTTTGTGAATCCGCGCAGCATATCGCCGACGGTGGTGAGCCCGACACGGGTGGAGCGGAGCGTGCCGCTGAAGGCGATCGTTTCGCAGATCAACTACAACCTGTTCGACATTGAACTGGGCGACCAGCAAAAGCAGTTTGCCTATCTCCAGGCCAAAGACCTGGTGGACACGGTGAGCGGCGTGATGGTGACGCACGATGTGGCTCTGTGGAACGGCAACGACACCAGCCTGAGCACGCCGACGACCACGCAGTACATGGGCGCGATCGCGCAGATCGTGGCGGGCGCGCAGACGGCGAGCGTTGCGGTGGGAGCATCCATCGTGGACGGCTTGAAATCGGCGGTGGCGCAGATGGTGGCCAACAACGGCTTCCATGTGCGGCCCACGGCGATCTACGCCAACCCGGTGCTGCTGGACCTGATCGACCGGGAGCTGAAGGCGGAGTTCAACGTGGTGCTCAATACGGACAGCATCACGGGCGGAGTCCGGGTGAAGATGCTCTCGACGCAGGCGGGCGATCTGCCGCTGATTCCGGATTGGAGCCTGAGCTACACGGGCACACCGGGATCGGGTACGGCGGTATTGCCGGCTTACATCGTGACTGAGGATCTGATTGAGTACCACTGGCTGGGCGATCCGACGCCACGCGTCTTCCAACTGGGGCTTCCGAACTCGCTGACCTACCAATATGTGGCGGTCAAGTTTGGCGCCGTGGTGGTGAAGGGCGCCAACTACGCTCACTACCAGGTACTGGTGGACCGGTAGGGAGCGAACCAGCGAGTCAGCGAATTAGCGGGCTGATTGGCTGAAGGCGGTGGGCGGGAGTTGGATGGCTGCTCCCGCCCGCGGCATTTCTACAGACGGAAAAAAGGGAAGGGTGGAGTATGGCATATCTGCAGCCAGCGGATTACCAAAATTACGGACTGCCGGCAGGGACGACGGCGGATTGGATTACGGCCGCGACGGCATTGATCAACAGCTACTGCAGGCGGCCGGACCTGAATGTAATCCAGTACACGGAGCGGTTGCGGGTGACCCGCGATGCGCAGAGGGTGCTGTTGAGCTATCTGCCATTGGCGCCGTTGGGTGCGGCGACGTCGCCGCTGGTGAACATTGAGGGCCGTTATACACGGCCGCGGCGGGGAGAGCTTCCGAACGAGCCGCTGGCGGAGATTGCGCTGGCGTTTTCGCTGCCGGGGCAGTGGACGGCGATTGACGCAAGCACGGTGGACTACGACGCCAATACCGGGGAACTGACGCTGCCGTGGAATCTGCTGGGACTGCCCTTCAACGAGGTGGCAGTGACCTACACGGCGGGGCTGGCGGTGATTGGCGACGACGTGAAGTCGGCGTGCGCGCAGATTGTGCGCAATGCGCAGTCAACGCCGGCGCTGAACGCGAGCAAGACCAAGATCGACACGATGCAGATGCAGTATTTCTCGAGTTCGCTGGTGGACGAAACAGTGCAGGCGTGGCTGCGTCCCTACGTGGCGAACAGGCTGGGGTGAGGGATGAGCGATACGGCGGCGCGCAATCCGGTGGGAGCGCCGCGGATGCTGGCTGATGCCCTGCTGCGAAGTGTGGCAGGAACGACGGCCCTTCTGCGGGTGACGGGCGCAAATACAACAAGCAGCCAGTCGGAGGTTGGGCTGGTGGCGACGGCCTTTGCCGATGTGGCGATAAGCCCGGTAGTGATGCGCAGGCTGCGACCCACATTGCAGGAGAAGGGCGAGTCCAAGTGGGAGCTGCTGGTTTCAGCGACCGGGGTGCAGCAGCAGGTGGATGCGCTGGACATCGAGTCTGCCCGGGCGCTGTTTGCGATGACGTTGACGATTACGGTGGCGGGGCAGGATTACCTGATTGAATCGATCGGCGCCAACGAAGCCTTCGGCCAGGTGTATATGTACCGGTTGCAGTTGCGGGAAGCCAGGCAGCAGGCGGTGTGAAGACAGCCGACAGCTGTCAGCTAACAGCTAACAGCTTCGAGTTGTTATCCATCAACGAAAAGTTGTCCGGGAAAGACTGTCAGCTGTCAGCTGTTTGCTGTTAGCTGGAGGGAGCTTTACTCCATGCAGAATGCGAAAGATTCGTTTTATATGGCGCTGCGCACGCGGCTGGCGGCGATCAATCCGGAGCGGACGATCCTGCTGCGCGGAGCGGTGCGGCCGGGGATTGTGGCGGAGGAGGCCGAGGCTCCATTCAGCCAGCTTCCCAACGACGTGTTTGTTTTGCGCTGGCTGGGCCTGGGAGTGGATTTTGATCTGGGGTCGGAGATGGCGGCGGAGCAGTGCGAGATTCTCTACCAAAGCTGCGGAACGCAGAGCTTCGGCGGGCTGGACCGCGGCCGGCTGTTGAGCGAGATGGACGAGGAGCTGACGGCGATGGTGCAGCCATTCTGGACGCCCAAACTCAACTACACGGCGACTCCGCCGGCGGCGATGCTGACGAATGTGTTTTGGGATGAGCCGGGGTTTGGTCCGGTGGTGACGCAGAGGGACCTGTTGAGCCGTTCGGCAAAGGTAATGGTTTACAGCTACCAGGAGCAGGGGGAGTAAATGGCGACGAATTGGTTTTCGGCTCCCGCACCGGTGGCGCAGCGGGTACGAGGGTATTTTGCGCCGGTGAACCGCGCGGCGCAGACACCGGTGATCTTCGATCCGGCGGAACAGGGCGGATTTAGTTTGGACGCGCCGCCGGCGCCGTGGATCAGCCTGGGCTGGATACAAGAGTTCACGCGCAAGGCGGGAAGCAAGACCGCGACGGTGTTGACGGGGGTTCCGGCGAGTCCGCTGGAACAGGTAAGGGAGACGCTGGAGGCGCAGGTGAGTTTGGAGTTCCTGAGCTGGACCAAGCTGACCATGGCTTTGGCGACGGGCTCGCAGCACATGAACCTGCTGGCACAGGCTAACGGAGCCGCGCCGGCCGCGGATGGCGCGCAGGCGGCTGCGGCAGTGATGGTGCAGAGCGGATCGACGGCGACGTTTGTGGCGCTGGCATCGGCGGATGCGGCAAAGTTTGCGGCGGGATCAATCATCGCGCTGGATGCGGATTATACGGGCCAGACAGGATTTGTGGGCGCGCCGGTATCGGGAGCGTATGTGCGGCAGGCGCTGACGGATGTGGATTACATCCGGAGGGTGACCTTCAACGTGGCGCTGGTGTCAGCCGTAGCGACGACAGGCACGACAGGCTTGACGCTGGCTGAAGCGTTGCCGGGAGGCGCTCCGGCGGCAGGCGCGAAGTTGCAGGCGGTGACGGGATTTGTGGATCGCGAAGGCGGCAGCTTCTATCAGGAGTGGTCGGCGCTGTTTGTGATGGAAGGCAGCCAGGGGGAGCGGATCTTCTTCCACTATCCGCGATTGCAGACGATGGTCAGCGCGCAGGAAGCCGCAGCGCCGTTGGACAGCAAGCAGAAGACGGGGCTGGCGCGGGTGCTGCTCAAGGGACAATTTCTGGCGCTGCCGGTGACGGATCCATTGGACGGGGAACGGGTAGTTTGCTACCGGAGTTTTTTGCCGGCGGCAAAGGCGCTGGTGTGAGAGAGACAGTGAATCAGTGAAACAGTGAATTAGTAAATTCCACCTTAACCAATTCGCGAAGAACGCGAATCAACGAAGGTGGGCACCCGGAAATTTGCGAGCCAGCAAAACAGCAAATCAGCAGGGCAGAGAGACCCTATGAAGATCACGATTAGCGGGCAAGACTACACGGCTACGCTGGATGCAGCGCGGCCGTTGACGATTGAGCGCAGACTGAACGAGCCCTCTGTGTGCCAACTATGGCTGAGCCTGGCGACCAACGGTAGCTTAGCGATGCCCGTGCGCAACCAATCAATCGCGGTGACGGGCGACGATGGGACGTACTACTTTACGGGCTACATTGCGGTAACTCCGCTGCCGGAGTATGCCGGGTTGGCACTGGAGGGACCGCGCTACCGGATTGCGATTCAGGCATTGAGCGACGAGATTCTACTGGATCAGAACCTGATGCCTCCCAGCACGGGCGCAACGGGCGAATGCGCCGGAGCGCTGATGACAACGCTGGTGACGCGCACGGGTGTGACGCGGCTGTCGACGGCGGGGCTTTCGCTGAGCGCGGCGGTGAGCAATTTTGTTCCGGAGCCGGGAGCGCCGTGGAGCAAGAGCGCCGGGCAGGTGGCCAATATGGCGAGAGCCGCTTACCGCGCAGTGAATGGCGCACTGACGGTCACTCCCGTTCAGAGCACCGTGCATCCGCTGAACGAGACGGACGGCAGCCTGAACCTGGCGGCATTGTCGTTCACGGCGAGCGTGAAGCGCGGGCTGGCGAACGATGTGACGGTTTGCGGCGAGCATGAGCCGGCGGCTTTCGTGACCGAATACTTTCTGGGCGACGGGACGACGACGCAGTTTTACTTGGCGCAGGAGCCGTTCTTTCTCGCTTCATCCAAAGCCACGATTATCAGCGAACTCTTCAACGAGGCGCAGATCAACGAGCAAGTGTGGGGCGTAACGGGCGGGGCGGGATATCTGACGCTGGGCGCGGGCGGAGCGGCGATCAACGGCGGCAACGGAATCGACGGGGAGACGCTGCTGGCCTGGCTTGACCCGGTGGAGATGGGCGGAACGCTGCTGCTGGAGGCGGTGGGCGTCACGATTGCCGCAGGCAGCACCGGGACGCTGGCGGGATTCTTTGTTGGCAGAGACACGCAGGCGGCGTGCATTGCGGGATTTCAGGTGACGGCTCAGGGGGGCACGGGAGCTGTCACGCTGCAACCGCTGGTTCAAGGAAGCGCGGTGGGAACGGAGTATGCCATCAATCCGGCTTATCAATATACGTTGCGCGTGCGCGTGCATTGCGCGGAGAACGAGCGGGAGCTGGCGATCTATCGCTCCTTTGGAGATAGCGGGGCGATTACGGCCGGCGGGCAGTTGATTGCGGCTGCGGGCAACATACAGATGGAGATTCAGCAGTTTGTCAACGGAGTGGGCGGGATGCCGGTGACGCTGTATGACGGATCGGTCGGCAGCCTTCCCTGCGCTTGTACTGTGATAGCGGTGAGCAGCATCAATTTGATTGGGACGATGCGGGCGATGCATTTGACGAGTCTCGGGTCAGGGTGGGTGGTGAGCACGCCGCCGGGCGGAGGTCCGTATACCCGGACGCTTGGCACGACGGGCGAGGCGGCCGAGTGTCATATGGAGCGGACGGGCAAGGTGGTGTTTTATACCGGGTATGCGCCGGTGGCCGGCGAGCAGGTTGCGGTGAGTTACCGCACGGTGGGCCGGGCGGTGGGACGAGCTGTGAACTCCGCCAGCCAGGCAGCGCTGGCCGCGGCGGGAATGCCTGTTGAGGCAGCGTGGATCGGGTCGGTGACCAATCCGCCGGCGCGCAGTTCGGCGGATTGCCGCAACGCGGCACAGGTGATGGAGCAGGCGGCAGCGAGCGTGAGCGCGTTGTGGAGCGGCACGTACAAGGGAACCAGGTTCAGTTTCGCCAGCGATGTGTGGCCGGGCGATGCGCTGCTGCTGAACGCGCCATCGACCAGCCTGAATGCGCAGGTGGTGGTGCGAACGGTGAAGGTGAGTTACAGGGCGAGCTATCCGGAGCTGGTGGAGTATGCGATCGCCTTTGCCAACGACTGGGCCGATGACCTGGCGATCAAGACCAGCGCGACCGTGCCAGCGGATGCGTGGCTGCCGGCGCCGGTCGCGCCGACCGTACTGGCCAATCTGACCGGACTGACGGTGACGGCGGTGACGGGAACGACGGTGACGGTAAACGCGGGAGTGACGCCGCCGACGGGTGGAGGATTCGAGGTCCGGACGAGAGACTTTGACTTTATGGCAGGCACGGACCCGGCGCTGGTGATGCGGTCGACGCAGGCGACGATGACGTTTTCGCGCATCAGCGCCAATGACCGGTTCTATATCAGGATGTATGACGGCGCGACGCCGCCGAATTACTCAGAGTTTTCAACGGCATTGTTCATCAACCTGCCGCTGGGAGGATGAGCAATTTGTAAGGGAACGTGGGCGGATGGAGCTTGGCTGATGCGAATGATGAATGAATTCGAAGCGCAGGTGCTGAGCGACTTGAGCGTGCTGAAGACGCAGATGACGGGCCTGATGGGCGACGGCAACGGCGGACGCGTCGCCGACCTGGAGCGGCGCATGGAACGGCACGAGCAGAACTGGCAGCGGGCCAAGGGCTTTCTGGCGGCGGTCAGTGTGCTGTTTGCGGTGATTGAAGTGGCGGTGACGGCGATGTTCCGGCGGTGAGTGGAAAAGCAGAAAGCCGATACAGTGCTCGTTGCGGCTGAGATTCAGACCTTGACCGAAGCAGCACGAGTTTAGGAAGTGCTGAGTAAAAACTAGTTCCTGAATCTTGGCGAGGCGAGTTTGAAATCAGTATGTAGTTGTTTTTCCGACTTCAATCGCCAATACAATGCCGTCGCGAAGAACAATCGCTATTGTATTCATTGCGGTATAGGGTAACTTGTGAATCATCTCCTGATGTTCGTGGCAATAAATGAGGGTCTTGCCCGAAACAAATGAGGGCTTTCCCAGTATCTTCCGCATTTCTGCCTCAGTCATACCTGGGTAAAGCGCAAGAGGTAATTCTATTCCACCCTTGTCTTGTGAAATCAGGCCGCAATGACGGTCCGGTGTTTCATTGGGAGGCAAACGCCTCCACTGGAATCCCATAATGGCAGGTCCATCAAGCTCACCACTTGTCAGCCATAATATCCAGGGTCCATTAGTATCGCTTCCGTGCAGGCACAACCAAGATTCGGAATCACCGGCTTCACCACGGCTCCCGATCGATCCCCCAAAATGTTTCCGAGCAGTTTCCAGTTCTGTCTCTTCGAGAATTACTGGAAAGTTTGCGATCCGCAGCTTCCCAATCATCTCCTTTGGAACGGTTGAGGGGAATTCTATTTCCGGCCAGTTAATCCTTGGAGGTGACCAGATCACCGTATTATTGCTGGTCTTGCTGCGAATCGTCTGTGCAGAGCAGACACAGGTAACTACCAGTACAACGACGATCATCCCAATCCGGTTCATTGTCGATCACCATTCCAACAGAATTGATCCTTCGGGAGCGAACGCCCTTAGCCCTCATAAAAAACAATTCTATAGCCTATTACTCGAGATTCTTTTCCCAGCGCTTGGGGCGGCGATTCTGTTGCAGGATTTTTTTGCGCAGGCGGAGAGATTTGGGCGTGACCTCGACCATCTCATCATCGGCGATGAATTCGATGGCCTGCTCGAGGTTGAGAGTGATGTAAGGGACGAGGCGAATGGCATCGTCGGCGGTGGAGGCGCGCATGTTGGTCAGCTTCTTTTCGCGGACGACGTTGACATCGAGATCCTTGTCGCGGGAGTGCTCGCCGATGACCATTCCCTCGTAGACCTCGACGCCGGGGCCGACAAAAAGGATGCCGCGCTCCTGCAGGCCGTTGAGCGAGTAGGTGGTGGTGAGTCCCTGGCGATCAGAGACCAGAGCGCCGGTGGGGCGCTGCGGAATCTCGCCCTGGTAGGGGATGTAGCCGTCGAAGAGCGCGTTCATCACGATGGTGCCGCGGGTTTCGGTGAGCATCTCGCTGCGCAGGCCGATGAGGCCGCGGCTGGGCACGCGAAACTCCAGGCGCACGCGGCCGGAGCCGTGATTGTGCATCTTGGTCATCTCGCCCTTGCGCGGGCCGAGCTTCTCGATCACCGTGCCGGTGTAGGCGTCGGGCACGTCGATGGTGAGATGCTCGACCGGCTCCATGCGCGTGCCGTCGACGATCTTGGTGACGATCTCGGGGCGGCCTGCGGAAAGCTCGAAGCCTTCTCGGCGCATCATCTCGATGAGAATCGCGAGTTGCAGCTCGCCGCGGCCCAGAACTTTGAAGCTGTCGGGCGTGCCGGTGTCTTCGACGCGAATGGAGACGTTGGTGAGCAGCTCTTTTTCCAGCCTCTCGCGCAGGTTGCGGCTGGTGACGTAGTTGCCCTCGCGGCCGGCGAAGGGCGAGTTGTTGACGCTGAACTGGATGGCGATGGTGGGCTCGTCGATGACGATGAGCGGCAGAGGCGAGGGGTTTTCGACACTGGTGATGGTTTCGCCGATGGTGATGCCTTCGACTCCGGCGACGGCCACGATGTCGCCCATGACGGTTTCGGTAATCTCGATACGCTTGAGGCCGCTGAAGGTGAAGAGCTTGGTGATGCGCGTCTTCATCAGCGAGCCGTCGCGCTTGGAGATGGTCACGTCGTCGCCGAAGTGGAGCGTGCCCTGAAAGACGCGGCAGATGGCGATGCGGCCGAAGTAATCGGAGTAGTCGAGGTTGGTGACCAGAATCTGCAAGGTTCCGTCGGCGTCGCCGGTGGCCGGCGGAATGGTGGAGACGATGGTCTCGAAGAGCGGCTGGAGATTTTCGCCGGGCTTGGCCGGGTAGAGAGTTGCGGTGCCAGCCTTGGCTACCGCATAGAGCACGGGAAAGTCGAGTTGCGTTTCGTCGGCGTCGAGGTCGATGAAGAGGTCGTAGATTTCGTTCAGGACTTCCTGAGGGCGGGCGTCGGGGCGGTCGATTTTGTTGATGACCACGATGGGCTTGAGCTTGGCTTCGAGAGCCTTGGCGAGGACGTAGCGAGTCTGCGGCAGCGGACCTTCGGCGGCGTCGACGAGGAGCATCACGCCGTCGACCATTTTGAGCGCGCGCTCCACCTCGCCGCCAAAATCGGCGTGGCCCGGAGTGTCGACGATGTTGATTTTGCCGCCCTCGAAGACGATGGCGGTGTTTTTGGCCAGGATGGTGATGCCACGCTCCCGCTCCAGCTCGTTGGAGTCCATGACGCGGTCGGCGACCTGCTCGTTGGCGCGGAATGTGCCGGACTGGCGCAGCATGGCGTCGACCAGCGTGGTTTTGCCGTGGTCCACATGAGCGATGATGGCGATATTGCGTATCGTCTGGGTCACAGGGGAGCTTTCTCTAGTTCTGGTTTGCCGAAGGGCTGTGGGTTGGGGGAATCAAAAACAGGGGTCAGAGATCAGAGATCAGGGGTCAAAAACCCTAATGACGCTCACAGCACAGAGACAATCGCCGCACAGTGCGGCAGATTTCATTCTATCAGGAGCGAGGAAAAGAGGATTTGGTGCGGATGATTACGAGTTAATCTGAGAGAAAACGGGCAGTCAGTGCCTAACAGCACGAGATAGAATGGATTCGCTTGCATATGAGCCGACGAAACCAGATCCGCAGAGCAAAGCCGCACACAGCCGGAGCGCGCTCCGGCCGGTTGGTGCTGGCGTGTGTGGTGGTGTTTGCTGTTTTGCTGCTGCTGTTGAGGATGCTGTTGTATGTGCATGGGCACGGGCATGGAAGGCGGTGAGGGCGCAACGGGACGCTGCTCGATTCCAGGTCCGAGAATCCTGACCAGGGGCACTCGGCTTTCGGCCTAATCGAGGGGCCCCTATTATTTCAGTGCCGTGAGTTCGAACTCAATGGTATTACTGCGCAGCAATTTCCCCGAAAAGTCGGGAAACTCCACATAAACGGAGTATTTGCCGAGCGTGTCAAATTTGTAATAATTCCGTAGATCGATCTCCCACACCGACGACTGATGCGCTTCAATTGAATAACTCTTCCTGCTGGTCTCGGGGAAATCCGGCTTCGGCCCGTCCCATAGTCCATATTGCCGTGAACCTGGATTGTGGAGACGTTCGCGAAAATAGGCTGTCTTAGCGACTTCCATGGAATTCTGTTCGACGTGCGGAAAAAAGTCATCGCCGTCGTAACTTGTGTTCCCGTTGTTTTGCAATTCGATTTGAATCACTGCAGTTTGCTTAGGTAAATTTGCGGCTTGCTGCATGTTGATCGCCGCATGGACGCGCGGCGTGCCGGCTCGAGCCTCCCACGCCGCTACCTGTTCAGGTGAGATCTCAAGTTGCACAGTGTTTGTGCGCAACCACTTTGCGTTTGGATCGCAGGTTTCATCCGGATCGTGAACCTCAAGGTACACAGAATACTTCCCTGGCTTGTCTATGAAGTAATACGCCGTCAAAGGATATTTGAATAATGCGCTCTCACCGGGCTCGAACTGAGCTTTACCTAAGCTCGCCTCGCAACCTGCATTGAGAGTGATCTCTAGTCCAGGATAACGATACTCGTGGCTGAGTCTGCGAAACCATGTAGACTTCGATGGCATACCTTGAGCGCCTTCGATGTGAAACTTCGGAAATAACCAGCCACCGATGTTTTCCATTTCCTGGCATGTCATCGTACGGCCACTTATGTTTTTCGCCGATAAGACAATAAGCGGCATTTGATCGTCGTAGAGTGACGTTGTAAGACTCACGGCGACTGTGTCTGGCTTACCGCATGAGGTTTGAGCGAGATCTGAAAAAGCGCAAGACACACAAATTACAGCCACAGCAAAGATTCGAGCCACAGTGGTCATAACTCGGCAGAGGCCTCCTTTCCGTGATCGTATGGCCGGCTGCTCGTGCTCAAAGGCTGCCCATTCAGCCGATAGCTTAGTGCAACCCGAGAGCCGTTCTTGAGTCTTGTGAAAGCATGAACCTCAAACTTCCCGATCAACCCTTGCGTCCGCGGACGGCTTCTTTGGCTTCGGCGGGGCCGGCGGCGGGTACTTCGGGGATATCGGCCTTGACGGCGCCGATGTTCAGACGCTTGCGCAGCTCGGCGTCGAGCTTGGCGAAGATTTCCTTATTGTCCTTGAGGAAGGAGCGGGTGTTTTCGCGGCCCTGGCCGATGCGTTCGCCGGAGTAGGCGTACCATGCGCCGGACTTTTCGACGATGTTGTGGACCACGGCCAGGTCGAGGACGTCGCCCTCTTTGCTGATGCCCTCGCCGTAGAGGATGTCGAACTCGGCCTCGCGGAAGGGCGCGGCGACCTTGTTCTTGACGATCTTGACCTTGGTGCGGTTGCCGGTGACGGCTTCTCCGTCCTTGATGGCGGCGATGCGGCGGATGTCAACACGAACCGAGGAGTAGAACTTGAGGGCGCGGCCGCCGGTGGTGGTTTCGGGATTGCCGAACATGACGCCGATTTTCTCGCGGATTTGATTAATGAAGATGAGAGCAGTGCGGGATTTGGAGACGGTGCCGGTGAGCTTGCGCAGGGCCTGGGACATGAGGCGGGCCTGGAGGCCCATGTGGGACTCGCCCATCTCGCCGTCGAGCTCGGCCTTGGGGACCAGAGCGGCGACGGAATCGACGACCAGCACGTCGATGGCGCCGGAGCGGACAAGGGCTTCGGTGATTTCGAGTGCCTGCTCGCCGGAGTCGGGCTGCGAGACCAGCAGGTTGTCGATGTCCACGCCGAGCTTGCGCGCGTAGGCGGGGTCGAGGGCGTGTTCGGCATCGACGAAGGCGGCGAGGCCGCCATTGCGCTGCGCCTCGGCAACGACTTGCAGGGCGATGGTGGTTTTACCCGAGGACTCGGGGCCGAAGACCTCGGTGACGCGGCCGCGGGGAATGCCGCCGACGCCCAGAGCGGCGTCGAAGCTGATGGAGCCGGTGGAGATGACGGCAATCGGCACCAGGGCTTCTTTGGAGCCGAGGCGGACAATCGACCCTTTGCCAAACTGTTTTTCGATCTGCGCTAGGGCCAGTTCTACGGCTTTGGCGCGGTCATCGGTGGTTGCCATGGGGGGTTCCTCCAGTAGGTGCTCACCGAAGCCAATTCTTGCTTACCTCAGCGGGGAAGCGGCGCGGCGGCATGGAATTCATTTCGAAGGGATTGTAGCAGGGCGAGAGAGACAAGGCCAGAAAAAAATGGGGAAGAAATGGTGAAGGCGGGAGGATTACCGGGTAGCTTCCTTTGTAGCTAGGAACTGTTTAAAGTACCGGAACGCTGCGGTTCAGCTTGACGGGGACGTGTTGCGGCGGCTCAAACGGTGTAGGCGCCGATGCGGATCTCGCGGCTGGTGATCTCGTCGCAGGCGCGATCGAGCTTCTCGTATTCGGCGTCGTGGTCCTTGCGGAAGGCGCGGAAGGCCTCTTCGCTGGCCCAGCGGTCGATGGTGAGGTAGTTGCCGGGGATGTAGGCGTCGCGCAGCAGCTCCGTGCCCCGGTACTCGGGCGAGGCGCCAAAGAGCTGCGCCCACGCGCCCTGGGGAGAATAGGCGGCCTCGAAGGCGGCAATCTTATCCTCGGCAATCTCGAACTGCCAGACAACGACGAACATAGGCGTATCCGATCTTGACTTAATGGTAACGCAGGGGGAGCGGGTTGGCGAAGGGGGGTGAAAATGACGGCTCAGAGGTCCTGGCATCGGGCCTAAAGCGCATTGATTTTATGGTGAACGAAGGGACTATATCTTCTTCAGATTGGCAAACTTTTCCATCAGCTTTTTCATGCCGTGATTGTTGAAGAGGATGGTGAGCTTGGCGCTTTCGCCGTCCCCTTCGCGCTGGAGGATGGTGCCTTCGCCATATTTCGAGTGGCGTACGCGCTGACCCTTCTTGAGATTGACTGCGCCGCTGGATGGGGGGATCTTCATGGCGGGAGTTGACGCAACCGGGCGGGGAAGTGAGCCGGGTTTGGCGAGAGTACCCTTGCCGCCGAAGAAATGGGCGATGTTGTCGATGGAGCGCGGGGTGTCCTGATTTTCATCTTCGTAGTTGTAATGCCGGTCAGCGAAGTCGGCAACATGGCTGGGGCGTCGGGCAGAAGTTTTGGGGTAGCCGGGAGTTGACCAGGCTAAGGATTGTGCAGGAGAGCGGCCGCCGAGATTCTCGATCAAGCGGCCGGGGATTTCTTCAAGGAAGCGGGAGGGGATGCTCATCTCCGGGGCATCGCTGCCGAAGCGGCGGCGATAATGGGCGCGGGTGAGGATAAGGGAGTTCATGGCGCGGGTCATCCCGACGTAGCAGAGGCGGCGCTCTTCCTCGAATTCATCGGGGTTGTTGAGGGTGCGCGAGTGGGGAAAGAGACCCTCTTCGAGGCCGGCGAGAAAGACCAGCGAGAACTCCAGGCCCTTGGCGGCGTGCAGGGTCATGAGGGTGACGCGTGCGTCGGGGTCGAACTGGTCGGTATCAGAGGCCAGGGCGGCATGGTCGAGGAATTCGGCCAGGGTTTCGCCACGGACCTCGGCGTCGTGGGCGGCATTGGCCAACTCCTTCAGGTTTTCAATGCGGCTGAAGGCCTCCGGCGAGCCTTCGGTTTCCAGAGCTTTAATGTAGCCAGTGCGGTCAAGGAGGAAACGGATCAACTCGGGTAAAGTGGCGGCGTCACCGGGCTTGCGAAAGGCGCGGACCTTTTTGTCTTCCGTTCTGGAAGAGCCGGCTGATGAGGAGCCAAAATCGAAGCCGGTATCGGCCTCCTCCGCCTCTGTTGCGGCCATATCAGCCGCGAGCTTGCCGGCGAAGTCGGGATCCATCATGGCTTGGGCGTCGAGGATTAGCTGGCGGAAGGATTCAAGGGCCATCAGCGCGCGGGAGGGGATGAGGCGATTGGAGATGGCAGCGGAGAGCGCGTCCCAGGTGGAGGAGCCGGTCTCGAGAGCCAGCCGTTCCAGAGTTTCAAGTGTTGTTTTGCCGATGCCGCGGGCCGGGGTGTTGATGACCCGCTGCAGCGCCATGGAATCGTGGGGGTTGCAGATGAGGCGCAGATAGCCGAGCAGGTCCTTTATTTCGGCGCGCTCGTAGAAGCTGAAACCGCCGACCATAGTGTAGGAGATGTTGTAGCGGCGCAACGCCTCCTCAAAAAGGCGGGACTGGGCGTTGGTGCGATATAGGACAGCGCAATGCCCCGCTCCGCGATCCTGAGATTTAGACAAGTTTTCCTGGCGGAGGAACTTCTGAATGCGGTCGGTGACGAAAAGTGCTTCGTTTTCGCCGTCCGGGGCGTCATAGTATCCGATCATCGAGCCGCCCTGGCGATCGGTCCATAGCTTTTTTCCCTTGCGCTTGAGGTTGTTGGCGACCACGGCGCCGGCGGCTTCGAGAATCATCTGCGTGGAGCGGTAGTTCTGCTCAAGGCGAATGATGCGGGCGTTGGGAAAATCTTTTTCAAACTCGAGGATGTTGCGGATGTCAGCGCCGCGCCAGGAGTAGATGCTCTGGTCCTCGTCGCCGACAGCACAGACATTTTTGTGCTCGCCGGCCAGCAGCTTCATCAACTCGTATTGGGGGCGGTTGGTGTCCTGGTACTCGTCGACCAGCAGATAGCGATAGCGGCGCTGATAGCGCAAGCGGGCTTCGGCGGAGACCTTGAGCAAGCGGACGGCCTCCAGCAACAGGTCGTCGAAGTCGAGCGCATTGCACTTGCGCAGTTCGGCGCGGTAGCCCTGGTAGATGTGGGCGATGCGCTCGCCGTTCGGATCCCTGGATTCGAGGTAGTAGTCCTCGGGATCTTTCATGTGGTTTTTAGCCCAACTGATGCGGCCCAGAACCGCGCTCGGTTTGAGCTGCTTGGTGTCCATGCCCATGCGGCGCATGATCTGCTTGACGACGGCCTGCTGGTCGTTCTCGTCGTAGATGGCAAAGGTGCGGGTGAGGCCCCCGCCTTCAGCATCGCCGCCCACCTTCAGCGCTTCGATGTCGCGGCGCAGGATGCGGACGCAAAAGGAATGGAAAGTGCAGAGAAGAGGCTTGGTAAGGGAGGAGTGGCCGAGGAGGCGGTCGACGCGCTCACCCATCTCGCTGGCGGCCTTGTTGGTAAAGGTGACGGCGAGGATGGAGTCTGGGGCGACGCCCTTCTCACGAATAAGCCAGGCGATGCGGCTGGTGATGACGCGCGTCTTGCCCGAGCCTGCTCCGGCGAGGATCAGCAACGGGCCATCGGCGGCTTCGACGGCGGCGCGCTGCTCAGGATTCAGGTTGTAGGCGAGAGGCTGCAAAGGGCAAGTCCGGGCGGGAAAGGTCCTGGGTCTAGTGTACCGGTTTTGGGTGGTTTTCTCTGGTCACAGAGTTATTCTGAAGAGACCATGACACCTTCTCATCAACCACTTCGCCGCGTAGCGGTTTTCTGCGGATCGGCAAACGGAAGCAATCCCGCATTTGCAGCCGAGGCGCGGGCGCTGGGCGCGGCGATTGCCGCAGCCGGACTGGGGCTGGTCTATGGCGGAACCTGTGTGGGGCTGATGGGCACGGTGGCCGATGCGGCGCTGGCCGGTGGGGCAGAGGTGATTGGCGTGCTGCCCGGGGTGCTGACCGGCCGCGAGATTGAGCACGCCGGGCTGACCAGGCTGGAATTGGTGCCCTCCATGCACGCGCGCAAGGCGCGCCAGGTGGAGCTGGCCGATGCGTTTCTGGTGTTGCCGGGCGGCTACGGCACTATGGACGAGATGATGGAAGTGGTGACCTGGGCGCAACTCGGCCTTCACACCAAACCCTGCATCCTCATCAATACCGCGGGGTACTGGGACGGACTGCTGGCGTTTCTTGATACAGCGGTTGCGGCAGAATTCGTGAAGGCGAAGAACCGGGGGCTGGTGCGCGTGGCGGCAAATGCGCAAGAGGCGGTGAGGATGGCGGGGGGGAGTTAACTTGATTTGGATTTTCCGGTCTGCGACAAACTAAAATTGTCTTCATACTCCAGTAAAACTTTGTCTATCCTATCGATCTGCACATCCCTATTGTCATGACTCTTTTTTCCAGGCTTAGAACGATAAAATTTATCATCCGAAAAAGTTTTTGGAAATATGAAAACCCGACGTTTATCAGGTTCACCCTTGTCATTCGGGAGTATAACGATTGCCATCCAATCGAAACAATCATTAATGTTGTATTCAATCCATGCGTCTCCGCCGCGTTTGAATGTTCGGGTTTTCACCGAAATTCGTTGTGGATGCTCAGCGCCTTCTGGTTCTGCAATCACATCGTAGTTTGGCCAATTATCGGGCATCTTCACTGCTGGAACCCCAGCTAGTGTCAATTCGGATACAACGAGCGCTTCACCTGCATCACCCATTTGCTTTGTCGTAATGTCCGGTTTCATGCCAGTAAGCTAGCACGCGTAGCGTAAAAGTCAACGCCTTTTTGACGACTCCTCGTATACTCGGCTCAGAGTATGTCCACAGCTCTCGACAGAATTCTGGCCACGACACGGGCCATTGTGGCCGCAGTCAGAAAAGAAGTTCCCGCTGCAGAATTCGTGTTCCGGTTTGCAGATAATTACCTTCCGTTGGCGCACAATCTTAATTGGTAGTCTGTACGGGAAAAGAGGTCAAACTATGGCGAGCCAAACGATTTCGAGCAGCTACGGGCAAGCTCTGCCATTGCCCCGTTCCGTTCCACCGGAAGGCACCCCCACCCCCTCCCCCCCCATACCCCCTGGGGGTATAGTTCGCCTTTCTTTCACCATTTAAACCATAAAGCTATGAAAATAAGCGCCATTCATGGTTTATAGCGCGGTCCTTCCGGGTACAGCAATCCTGAAAATGGCATAAACGGGCCGTTGAGTTGCTGAGGTTTAGTATCCGCGCTCCCCGCAGCCTCTTTCGTATACTCGACTCAGAGTATGACTACAGCCCTCGACAGGATTCTGGCAACGACGCGAGCCGCAGTGGCAGCGGCCAAGGCGCGCGTTCCGCCGGCGGAGCTGGAGCGGATGGCTGCTGGACACCAGCCGCGCGGATGGGCCGAGGCTTTGCGCCGAAAGGCTGCGGCGGGCACGGCGGTGATTGCCGAGATCAAGAAGGCCTCGCCATCGAAGGGACTGATTCGCGCGGAGTTCGACGCGGAGTGGTTTGCACGGAGCTATTTTGCGGGAGGCGCGGCGGCGCTTTCTGTTTTAACCGACGAGCCGTATTTTCAGGGGAGCCTGAAGAATCTTGAGCTTGCCTCGGCGGCGGTTCAGCTGCCTTGCCTGCGCAAGGACTTTACGGTGGACGAGTACCAGATCATAGAGACGCGCGCGCACCGTGGGGACGCAGTGTTGTTGATTGCCGCAGCGCTCAGTAACGACGAGATTCAGCGCTTTGCCCGGATGGCGCATAATCTTTCACTGGATGTGCTGGTTGAGGTGCACACGGCTGAGGAGCTGGACCGCGTGCTCGATGCGCTGGGGGATAGAGGCGCGGACGCTATTGGCGTAAACAATCGCGACCTGAAGACACTCAAGGTACGCCTGGAAACCTCGCTCGAACTGGCGAGTCGGATTCCGTCTACTGTGGTGCGCGTGGCGGAGAGCGGGATCGCGACGGGGGAGGATTTGATGCGGCTGCGCGCGGCGGGATTCGACGCATTTCTGATAGGAGAAAGCCTGATGCGGCAACCCGACCCCGGCGCGGCGCTGGCGGAGTTGCTTACCGGAGTAGGTGGATGAGCATCTGGATCAAAATCTGCGGCAATACGTCGCTTGAGGATGCGCTGCTGACTGCTGAAGCCGGAGCCGATGCCGTTGGGTTCGTGTTTGCGCCCAGCCCGCGGCGAGTGACGGCGGAGCAGGTAGCGGCAATTGTTCCGCGTCTGCCGGCAACGGTGGAAAAGATTGGCGTATTCGTGGATGCGGGAGTGGAGGAGATCGTCTCCACGGTTAAAGCCTGCGGTCTGACCGGAGTGCAATTGCACTTCGACGCGAACCCTGAGCTGCCGGCAAGACTGCGCGAGCGACTGGGGGCGGAAGTGCGCATCCTGTGCGTAATCCACTTTGATGAGCGAACAGCGGCGCGGTGCGCAGCCCAACTTGCGGAGTACGAGTCGAACCCATATGTGGACGCGGTGCTGGTGGACTCACGGACGACCACGGCCGCTGGCGGCACGGGAACAACATTCGATTGGGCAGCCGCGCAAAAAGCCCTTTTCCATCGCGCGGGGGAGAAGAAGCTGCTGATAGCGGCGGGAGGGCTGAACCCGGTCAACGTGGCCGAAGCGATTGCCGCGCTGCGTCCCTGGGGCGTGGATGTAGTTACTGGCGTGGAAGCCACGCCGGGGTGCAAGGACGCAGCAAAAGTGAGGGAGTTTGTGAGTCGCGTGAGGGCGGCATCGGCTGTGAGGTAAAAGCTGCCGGTATACATGCTCAACTATAGCAAACTGACGCGCACTGCTATGATCGGATGAATATGACAGGCATGTTGAATATCGGAGGTAAGCGAGAGTTGCTGGCGCGCGGCTTGTTCTGGAGCGGCGCTTCCTTCATGCTCTCGTTGCTTCCATCGCGAGATTCTCTTATGGTTTTAAACTATCATCGCATCGGGAATGCGGAGGATGATTTATTCGACCCTGATATTTTTTCTGCTACCGCCGAACAATTCAACGATCAAATCTCCTATATGAAGCGGCGCGTTTCGCTGGTAACTCTCGAAGAAGCATTGACCTTTATCGACGGCACAAGCAAAGACAAGGCGCGATGCTGCCGCGTACTAATTACTTTTGACGACGGTTATCTGGATAACTACGAAATTGCCTTTCCCATCCTGCGCTCGCATGAAGCGCAAGGAGTGTTCTTTCTTACTACGAACATGGTTGGCTCTTGTGATGTGCCATGGTGGGATCACATTGCCTATCTGGTGAAGACGGCGCGGAAGCGCCGGTTCCAACTTCGCTACCCTTCGGATCTAATAGTCAATCTCGATGAGAAGGGCTTGACGGAAAGCTTGCGCACTATACTCTGGCACTACAAACTGCCGGGGAACTCTGATCCCGCGCGTTTCATTCGAGAGCTAGAGGAAGAGTCGAAGGGCGATAAGCCGCCCAGAACGCAGCGGCGATTTTTAAATTGGGACGAGGCTCGGGAAATGAGCAGGGGCGGCATGACGATGGGGTCGCACTCACATTCGCACGCCATGCTCAGTCAATTAAGTACAGACCAGCAACGCGAAGAGCTAACTAAGTCCCGCGCAATCCTGAAGGCGCAACTTGGCGTCGAGACTAATACGCTTGCTTATCCAGTGGGCATCAGAGATAGCTTTACAAATCAGACACAGAAGATAGCGCGTGAGGCGGGGTATCGCGCGGCGTTTTCGTTCTATGGAGGCACAAATCTGCCGGGAAAAACAATGCCATATGATGTAAGGCGAATCGGAATTGAAGTTCAAAGCCGGTCTCGCTTCCGGGTACAGGTGGCTGTCTGCCGGTTGACTGGCAGCTATTGGCCCTAATTGTGATCTTCCGGCAAGATGATTGCTCACAGCATGGGACGCGGAGGGGACGATTAGTTGGCTTGTCGGTTGGTCCTGAGGTTGTGCGGTAAAAACGATTTTCGGTCACCCGTGCGGTGAATATGATGACGGAAATTGATATTCTGGAGGAAGGGAGCAATCTCCGTGAGTAAAGACCAACGCGTTGACCGACCGCCCGCAGTTGTGGCCGGGGCCTATCAAACCGGCGTTGTGCTGATGAGAAACCTGTCCCGCCGAAAAGTGGAAACCTACTGCATTGATTGCGACGGCTCTCAGCAAGGATTTAGAACTGTTTACGGAAAAGGCTATCTTTGTCCCAATCCCGATACTCATCCGGCGGAGTGGGAGACTTTCATGATTGAACTGGCAAAGAATCTGAGACGCAAGCCAGTTCTGATTGCCAGCGCCGACCAGTTTGTTACCGCGATTGCCGACCACGCCGCAGCTCTAGAACCGCACTATATATTTCGTGCAGCTACCGCCGCAACACAAGCCCTGCTGGCGACCAAGAAACGGCAGTATGAAATTGCGGAAGTCAACGGATTGCCGGTTCCTAAAACCAGGCTTGTAGAATCCATCGATGCGTTGCGCAAGTTCGCGGCCGAGGCACGGTTTCCCTGCCTGATTAAACCGGTGCATTTCAGGGAATGGGAAAAGCTGGCTGCCGGACATCCCCTGTTGAACCAAAAGACGGCACTAGCGTCGTCCAGGAGTGAGTTGGAAGCCGTATACCGGTCGGTAGAAAGCATCACGCCCGCGGTGGTGGCACAGGAGATTATTGAGGGGCCGGACGATGCGAAATTGGTGTATCTTTCGTGCTATGGGCGAGGCGGAAAACGCCTAGGATCCTGCATGGTTCGTGAACTTAGGACCACACCGATCTATTTTGGATCCGCAAGCGTAGTGGAGCCGGTCAGCGAACCAGAAGTTGAGGAACTTTGCGATCGTTTCTTCCAGGCGATTAGATATGAAGGCCTCTGCGAGCTGGAATTGAAGCGGGATAGCCGGGATGGGCGCGTCAAATTAATTGAAGCGAATCCCCGCTACAGCGTTACCGCAGATGCGGCGCCGTATGCGGGAGTCGACCTGGGCTGGCTGCATTACCTGGATTTGCTTGGCGAACCTGTCGAGCCGGCGAGATGGAACGGGCGGCACTTCCACCATATTGTGCTCAGTCGCGACGTAAATTGCTATCGTCATTACCTCGATGCAGGATTGACCACATGGCGCGGCATTTTCCGGACTTACAAGTCCGCGAAGTTTTTTGATTTTGATCTACGCGACTGGCGCCTGTCGGCCGCAACCATTGTTTATCTGCTCAAGGTACTCTTATACCCGACCTATCGGAGAGTCTTTCGCAAGCGAGGATGACATAATCAATAACTTCGGAGATTGCGGCTAAACTACTCCGGGGCGTGACCGGTCACTCATCAAATTCGCCGCGCAGGCGGCCGAAGATGGCGTCCAGCGCGCAACCCCATGCCCAAAAAGACCGGCCAAGCAATCGCCCTCTCCGCACCCCGTGCTTTCTGCAGCACCGCGCTTTCAGGCGGATCAGGCCAAGAGGGCCGAATTCCCGGCGCACCAGGCCGGCGTGCATATTGAGCACTCTCAACTCGGACCAGAACATTTTGCCGCGTTGAAAAGTCCCCTGTTGTCGACCGCCCAGCCGGTAGATGAACAGCGGCTCAGCCAAAAAATGAGTCTCAGCGCCGGAAGCAAGCAGGCGAATGCCGAACTCGTAATCTTCCAGATAACGCAAGCGGACGTCGAAGCCACCCAACTCCAGAAAAACATCGCGGCGGATCATGAGCGACTGCGCCATAGAGGCCGTATATAAGAGAGCGTCCGCAACGGTCAGTTTGCGCGTAGGCTTGCCGCCCCAATACTCCTCTCGACCGTCCGGCCGCAACATCGTCAAGCCACCGCCCAAAGCCACCACCTCAGGATGAGCATTCAGATAACGGACCTGGCGCTCCCGTTTATCGGGCAGGAATAAATCATCGTCATCCAGGAAGGTGAGCCATTGGCCCTTTGCTTGCCGCGCGCCAAAGTTTCGCGCCGCCGCCACGCCGCTATTCCTGGGCATGGTGAGGATGGTGGCAATATTCTCCAGACCCTTCAGCTTCTCCCGGTTTTCCGGACGGGAACAGTCGTCCACGACCAGAATCTCTGCATTGGGCATGACGGTCTGGTTGCGGGCCGACGACACCGCGTCGTAAACGAAATCCGGGCGATTGTAATGGTTTACGATCACTGTAATGGAATCAACCGCCATTTTCATAAGATATTCGATTTAAGCTGAAATATCCATACCTGTATCTACAGTTATTGAACACGAGATTCGCGGTTCGCATGTTCTCGGATTGACAGCACCAGACGATCCAAGAGCAGGTCCGGTTGTATCTCCGGGCGCTGGGAATATCTTAGGGCTTCTTGCGCAAGAGTTTCATATACCTGCTTGTCATCCCACATTCTGGATAGAGCCGCGAGCCAGTCGCCGATGGGAGCCTTCGGCTCTACAAGAATGCCGCCGGGGCCGACGGATTCAGGTATGCCGCCAATCCGTGACGCAAGCACCGGGATCCCGCTTAACTGAGCTTCCGTTGCAACGCGTCCCCATGCTTCCTCCCATTGACTTGGCATCAGAAGCAGTTTCGCCCTGCCATAGAACTTTCTGATGTCAAGCCGGGATTTGTGCCAAGTAATGTTCTTCGCGCTGCGAACCCTTTCACTGTGGCGGACCGCCGAGTCACGTTCCCAGCACTCGACGAAATCGAAGGGAATATCCGGACGTTCTTCTGCCAAACGCAGTGCAATCTCAATGCCCTTCTTCTCTACAGGATTTATAAATAAAACTCTTTCCCGAGTGGAATGTACCCGGTACATTTCAGGCAAGACGATCGGTGGGATTATCTCTGCCTCAATACCAAAATCCTTACGCAGCCTATTGGCGAGAAACCCGGAATTGGCGATGTACCGAAGGGATGGATGTTCGATCAAGTGCGCGCCCCAATAATCAACTTCGCGAATGTAAATAATAACGGGAATTCCAAGGCTGACAATAAGGTCAAAATAAATTTGATATGGGCAGTTTTGCAGGAGGACGATATCCGGCTTGAACTTGTCAATCACAGAGGGAATGCTGGAAGTTCCCCAACCCCTAAAAACCGGGTATCCATAGTACTTATCCATCGTATGTACATCCATACCGCGCAGTCTAGAGATAATACGATTCTTAAACCAGTACCAATTGCCAGCCTTAAGCCCAGCCACGACACCCACTTGAAAGCCCCGTTTCCTGAGGGCCAGAGCTAGTGAATGAGTGGATATCCGCGCACCTCCAAAATCCTGAGGTAAGTGACAAGCACTACTAACAAACAGCACGCGCATCTGTTCACATCTCCTTACTTGAAAATATAAATACGAGCTATAACGTCCCCATGCATCCTTGATCTTCCTCCAACCTAATATACCGCTGCACTGACTGTAGGCTAATCGTCGTGAGAAAGCTAATTTTCACTTCCTCGGGGTGCTAGCCGAAAAGGCCGTAAATCGCATGTCCATCGTCACTTTTCCGGTTCCCAGTTCAAATCATCCATCCCGCTCAGCCAAGATTCCCTATACGATGAAAGTTTTCCATAAGAGTTATCGAATGCGCAAACTTCACGGCTGAGCAATAGCCCAAGAATCATACCGTGAAGCCGATTCGTGTAAATTTTGCGAAAGCGCGAGAGGTATCTGACGCCATCTCGAATTGCTTTATCTTGAACAAACCGCCATTGCCAATACTTCTGAGCGTGAAATCCCATGCGATTCTGAAGATCAATCGCTTTGAGAATCAGGCGCGCAATACGATGGGTTGACAGAGTTAGAATTTCGCGCCAGTCAACTGTATGCAAAGCGTTCCCTTCACCCTCAAGGGCGGCATAAGTTTTTGCCTCCTTATCTCTGCGCACAAACCGCATGGGCTGCGATTCATAGACAGGGTGCGTGTCCGGAAGCAAGATTCCCCACAAATACTGAGCCATATCCGGCATCGCGGACGATTGATGGACTCCCGCGTGCTGCAAAATGTCGAGAGAGCGATTGTCGCGAGCAAATATGTGGCAGTTACCATGCGAGCGAAATCTCTCCATCGATTTCTGGAGACGATCAGGAGAATCAAAATGCACGGATTGCGGAAGCAGTATAATCCGATTGCGAGGAAAGTACGCCAAGAGACTTTCTCTTCCCGGGTGATGTCTCGACCAAAGATCGCCGAAGTTCCCTCCGCCTTGACAGATTATGATGACATCGTCGTCCATGCCCCGGATGGATTCAGGCATATCATCGGCAGAAAAGCGTTTCCAAATGTGAATATTGTGATCAGACAAGAAACACTCAGTCCCCAAATTGATAAGAAGGTCACCCACGTTCAAAAGCAGAGGATAGTCAAAGAACACCACACGCTTTGTTGTGTCAAAAGAGTCCAAGATACCTTCGAGCTTCGCCTTGAGCGAATTCATGATAGCGGAATCATGGGATGAATGGCCGATCTGCTCTCGATTTGAATGTTTGTTCACCGATAACTCCACATGGCTGGACTCCGTTCCTTCAGAAACGATCGATCGGCGCCATCAAGGCGCTTCCGGCGTTTCGCGCGGCGTATAGCCATCGTTTGACATCGCGCTTGAAATGTCCTGTGCGCACCGGCAGGCCGTTTTCGTAGCTATGGATGGCCGATTGCACAGCAGCATGCAGATCAGGCGGAAGACCGGCACAGAGCAATTCCCGCCATAATGGCACAGCGCTGTGGTTGAGTCTTTGACTGCGAACAAGTTTTAAAGTGAGGGTATCTGGAAACGCGGCACAGCGATCGACTCCGAGGGCGCGCAAGCCCAGCATGGTCCTGATGCACTTTTCGCAAAGCCCACAATTATTGACGCCAAGGTTCTCCCAACATACCCGCAACATCTCCAATACCTCGGAGTGTTGAACCAGAATGCGCAATTTATCCATGCGCGTTTCTCCGCCATCGTGGACTATCTTAACCGCCTCAGTGGACCAGAGGGGATCCAGCAACGGGCTCGTTCCGCACGGTTGCATATCAGCATATGAGTAGCCCGATGCGATGTATATTTTTCCGTGATTGGGCGCGAGCGCATGAGCGATGGCTGCCAGCGCCGCGCCGCCGCACATTCCCCAATAGCAGGGAATCCGGGGGGCATCTTTATACAGACTTGATTCTTCCCAATGCAGATTAGTTCTTGCCACGATCAGACGTTTGCTGAAGAGGCGGGCCGCCTCTCGAGCCTGTTCCAAGGCCAGTTCAAACGTCTTTGTTTCCGCCAGGGGAATGTCGAAGCCATGAATCAGCACCAAATTGTCGATTTCGTCCCGGTGTTTGATAAGGGAATAGAAACTATCTACTCCACCCGAAAAGAAAAGCGATACAGATTTTTCAGGAATAGCAACATCACTGGACAGTTCAAATTCGAGCGGTATCTTGTGGCCGGGAATCCATGCGGCGAAAATATCGCGGATTGTTTCCAGGTTGCCCGCCAAGCGCGGCGAGACACTGCCCAGATTTGCTGGTTCTCCTTCGGCGATGGCCTTGACCAGCCGTAACGGTATCGACCACTTATGCGAATTGACTAAAGGCACATCGGATTCAATCCAGATTCCCTGGTCTGTTATGCGGTTCATCCATTATCTCCATGAAGGCAAAATGCGTACGCAAACATAAATTATTCAACAACAATCGAGGCAATACTAAACTTCAAGACGGATCGATCGGCGCCATCAAGGCCCTTCCAGCGTTGCGCACGGCGTATAGCCATCGTTTGACACCGCGCTTGAAATGTCCTGTGCGGGGCGGCAGGCCGGCATCGCAACTGTGGATGGCCGACTGCGCAGCAGCGTATAGTGCCGGCGGAAGTCCGGGGCAAAGCAGTTCCCGCCAGAGATCCACACAATGAGGGCTGACTTCCTGCCGACGCACGAGTTTCGGAGTAAGAGTATCTGGAAACGCAGCGCAGCGATCGACGCCGAGGGCGCGCAAGGCCAGCATGGTCCTAACGCACTTTTCGCAAACCCCGCAGTTGTAATTGGCCGGGTTCTCCCAACAGACACGTAGCCGCGACAAGGCCTCGGGGTACTGAATTATTACGCGCAACTTATCCATGCGGGTTTCCCCGCCATCATAAACGATCTGTACTGCCTCAGTTGACCATAGCGGGTCCAGCAGTGGATGCGATCCCCAGGGGTGCAAATCGGCATACGGGTAGGATGATGCTATATATACCTTACCGTGATTGGGCGCGAGCGCATGAGCGACGGCCGCAAGCGCCGCACCGCAGTACATCCCCCAACCGCCGGGAATGCTGGGCTGCTCAAAGTGCATATTGGTTCTTACCACGATCAGGCGCTTAGCAAAAAGGCGGGCCACCTCACGTGCTTGTACTTCAGCGAGATCGAATGTCCTGGTGTCTGCCAAGGGGATATCAAAACCGTGAACCAAAACGAGATTGTCAATCTTGTCCCGGTGCTTGATGAGGGAATAGAAACTGTCTACACCTCCGGAAAAGAACAACGATACACCGCCGGCCGAAGCAACCTCATCGGAGGACAACTCAAAGTTCAGCGGCACCCGGTGGCCGGGAATCCAGGCGGCGTAGATATCACGGAGTGTTTCCAGATTACTTGCCAGGAGCGGCGAGACGCTGCCGAGATTAGCGGTTTTTCCATCTGCGACAGCCCGCACCAACCGTAAGGGTATCGACCACTGCGCTGTGTCTGTCAAAGGGACATCAGATTCAATCCAGATTCCCTGATCGGTTACGCGGTTCATAAAATATCTCCTGCGGCCTAAATGCCGACACGCTCAGCAGCAATAATTCATCACAGGCGAATCAGCGCGTCCAGTAACGAGTCTGCCGGGGTGGCGATTTGCTTAGGAAGCATCCTTACCACAGTGCTTAGCCGGAAGCGGTCTTCCGGTTCAAGCACGCGCATCAAGTAAAAAAGACCGAAAAGAACGATGAGGGCGGCGCTTCCGCCGCAGAGAATGGCCCACACAGGCGACAAACGCACTGCGATAAAATGCGCGGTCAACGCCGCCAGCGCGCTGATGAAAACGATTTTGGCCACCTGAAGCCAGGGAAGTTTTACCTTGTAGAGATAAATTGCCACGGCCCACATGATAAGGACGGCCGTGGCTTGTGCCGCTCCGTTGCCAATGCATGCACCGACCGCGCCGTGCGCTGGAATAAGCCACCAGGCCACTCCCCAATCGACGACGCCAGCGAGCACCGTTGCCGCGATGACGAAGCTCTGGCGCTCGGAGCACTGGAGGAGGCTCTGCGCGGGCGAGATGAATGCTTTGAAGATGCACAGCAGCGGAGCCAGCATCACAACCATGGCGGCGTCCTGAAATTTGGTACCGTAGAGCAGCAGCAAAGCCGGGACCGCGAGCGCTGCCGCGATGAAGTGCAGCGGAATCGAGAGCAAAGCAAGATAGCGGAAAATGGAGGCCGTAATGGCGGGAAGCCTTGACTTGTCGCGCCCGTACTGAACGAAGATTGTGGCGCCTGCCGCGGTTCCGAAAACGCCAGCGGCCAGCAGCAATTGTTCGGCCATGGTGAATGCCAGGGAATAGAACGACACCTGTCGGATATCCGGGCAGAGACTCTTGAGCAGAAGGATTTCCGACCGGCCCCATACGATCAGCGCTACCGCCATGGTGGCGACGCTCGGCCAAGCGAAAGCCATCATGCGCTTGCGCAATCCCGGCGGATGGGCATGGGTTGTCTCCCAGGAGAGCACGCGCTTCAGCGTGGGGAAGAAACGCACAACTAGATCTACTGTTCGCATGAGGAGCGCCGCTGCGCCGACGCCGACCACGCCCCAGCGGAAGACTACCGTGGCCGCGATTGCGATGAGGTAGATGAACATTGAAACAACAGAGGCGGGCAGATTCGTCGACAAATCTTCCGTGGCCATATTGGCCTGAGCCGGGATGAAGTTGACCATCGAGGGCCAAATGCTGAGCACGAGCAGGGCCGCGGCCAGCTTGTAATCGGGATTGGCGTCGCCCAGCACCCAGTAGAGAAAGCCGCCTGTGGCCAGCGTGGCCAGTCCGGTCTGCAAGAGCAATGTGCGCAGAAAGATGTACCGCGCGGTGCCCCGGTCGCCCATGCCGATAAACTCGGCCATGTACTTTCGCGTGGTCGCCGGAATGCCGAATCCGCCCAGGCTGCTGACCAACGAGGCAATATAGTTGACATAGACGATGTAGCCGTTCTTTTCAGGTCCCAGATAGCGGTTAATGGCAATCGAGGACACCAGAAGAACGACGGCGCTGACGATGGTTTCTGTGCCGAACCAGCCGGAGTTCTTAGCGATTGTCTTCGTGTTGGACATAGATTCCCAGCTGTGTTTCCAATGAAAACTGGTGCGTCATCGTTGTGAATCGGTTACCGGTCCTCAGACACAACCGGCAGCGCTCCGTGCGCTGCCGGCCAGCCTAGAACATCATTGTTGTCTAGCCCAATCCTTGCAGTGCCGTCTTCGCATCCTTAGCCTCTTGCGAATCCGGTGCCAGCGAAATGGCCTTCTTGAGATGAGTCGCAGCGTTGGTTTTGTCACCTAGTTTGGCGTACACCATTCCCAGGTGATATTGGGCTGCGGCGTTGTTTGGAGAGGTCTTGATTGCTTCTTCCAGAAGATCGCGGGCGAAGCCGTAGGTTCCCTTTTGGTAATAAGCCCATGCCAGAGTATCCGCAGTGCTGGGAGAAGTTGGCATTCCGCGGCGCGCTGTCTGCGCCAGCGACAAGGCTACATCAACATTGCCGCCATTTTGAAGCATTCTGTAGGCAAGATTGTTGGCGGCAACAGACTGCGTCGGTTGGATGGCAAGCGCCTTCTTGTAGTAATCCTCGGCCTTGCTCCCATTCCCGCGTGTATCCTCCAGGGATCCCAGGATGGCAAGGGCACCAGCATTGTTGGGGTGAGCCTTTGAATATTGCTCAAATGCGGCTATGGCATTAGCCGCCTGGTTTCGCTGTTCCTGGAGCTGGGCGAAGATTGAAACCGCCTCGCCATCATCGGGATTAACCTCCATGGCCTTTTGCGCCGCGGCAAGGGCCTGATCCAGATTCTTGTTTTGTATCTGAAGCTGAGCCAGCAGGTCGTAGAAGCCGCTGTTCTTCGGGCTCTTTGCGATTTGCGCGTTGATGCGGGCGAGAGCCTGGGCCGGCTGCTTTTTGTAGAGGTCGTAACCGACCAGCCCGCGCAAGGCGCTGGTGGAATTGGGATCATACTGCAAGGCCTGCTCCATATATGTGGCGCCATCCGCATATTTCTTCTGCGCGAAGCGAAGATCGCCGAGCATTAGATAAGCCTGCGCGCTTTGCGGGGCCTTGCTGATGGCTGTCTTCATGTCGGCCTCGGCCTTGTCCTGTTCGTTATGGGACAGCTCGACAATTGCGCGCCATAGATAGCC
This sequence comes from Occallatibacter sp., assembly GCA_050012015.1. GTDB lineage: Bacteria > Acidobacteriota > Terriglobia > Terriglobales > Acidobacteriaceae > Telmatobacter. The sequence goes on from JBEKHZ010000002.1 coordinate 398,548, forward strand.
TCCGGGGAAACCAGGAGCGGTGGCAATTGTCTTTTCCGCAACATCGGACAACAAGTTCATATCGCCACGCTGCGTTGCCATGCGCGCGAGTTCCTCCTGCGCCTCCAAAAGGCGCGGATTCAGTTGCACCGCCTGACGGAAGCTCTTCTCCGCCAAACCGCTGTCTCCCTTGGCAAGCGCTGCCTTGCCCAACCAAAGCTGAATGAAGGCATCCTTGGGAGCATTATTGGCTGCGCTCTGAAGGGCATTGACCGCGTCTGCCGTCTTGCCGTTGTTGAGCAGCACAATACCGTTCAGCACGGCAACCTGGGGATCCTTGCTGTTCTTCTTCATCAACTCTGATATCACAGTTTGGGCAGTCGCATAGTCCTTGACTTGAAGCAAAATCCGGACGTATCCCTCCTGCACGGAGAGGTTCTTGGGGTACTTTTTAGCAAGGCTGGCAAACTCTGCCTTGGCCTTGTCAATCTGTCCAGTGGCGGTGTAATAGTCCGCCAGCAAGCGCACACCCTGAGGGTTGTCGGGAAGGTCGTTCGAAGCCTGGCGGAGCGTTTCCTCTGCTTTTGGCTGATTGTTCTGTTTCAGGTAAATCTGCGCAAGGCTTTCCCGTGCAGTCAGGTTTTTGGGGTCGGTAGCAATGGCGCTAAGGCAAGTCTGCTCCGCCTCCGGCCAGCGGTTATTCTTTGCATAAAAAGCGGCGAGCAGGAGCTTGGCGTTCACGGACTTCGGATCGAGCGCGACCGCCTTCTTCAATTCGTCTTCGACAGAAGCGCTTTTTGTGGCATCACCCACCTCGAACAAGGCGAGGGTTTCATGAAGCGCCGCTTCGTTGGGGGAGAGTTCCAGCGCGCGACGAATTTCGGATAGAGCCAGATCCTTATCTCCCCGCCTGGCTGCAATGCGGGAAAGTAAGGCATGGCCATCGGCGTTGTCCGGCTGTGCCGCCATTACCGCGTCAGCCTGTGCCTTGGCGTCGTCGATTTTGCCTCCGGCAAGCATCATGTTTCCCAGATCGATGCGCGCCTTGTAATTTGCCGGCTGCAAGTCTACGGTCCGCAAGAGCTCGCCGTAAGCCGCGCTCAAAGCACCCAGATGAAGATAAGACTGCGCCAGGGCATAATGCGCCTCGGCGAAGTTCTTGTCGATCTTCAGGGCGTTGGAATATTGAATGACGGCTTCCCTATCCTTGCCCTGGGCGCTATACTTCTGTCCGCTCTCAAGGTATTTATGCTTGCGCACGTTGGGATCACGGAAGCACCCGGACAATAAAGTAAGCGACAGAAAGAGCGCAACTATCCCAAGAGCCGCGTAAAGATTTCGCGAGCTCCGCCTGTCAATGCTGCCGAATTGAATTGCCTTGACTCTGCTCTCCACTTTGTTCCATCCTTTCAGGCTGTCTGTCGAACAGCTTTATCTAAAGCCATGGACTAAACAGTGTTGCCTTTCCCGCATATTCAAAGCGCTTAGTCAGGGATAAAACGCGGCAGCAATGGTGCAAGCTGCGCGGTAAATTTCTCAGCGCGATTTTTAGCTGTCGAAATGTCTTCTCCGGAAGAGATCGGGGTGATGACCCTGACCAGCGCTCCATCCGTGCGATTCGTTCGAATTGCATCAAGAATCATGTAAAACTTCGCCATGTACTCATCTGCGATACTGCGTCCATGCGCCTGGTACCAGTAAATGACGAACTGTTTTACTGTACCGTTGGTGATAATGTACTCGCCCACGCGATGTGATTTACCACTCACGTCGATTAAATCGACCGAGTTTGACGACTCAAAGACCCAACCAGAACCCGGTAGGCAGTTTTTAGGAGAATGAATGGTCTGGCCGGTTCTCTGTGTGGGGAAATAGCCGATGAAAAGGCCGATTGGCTCCGGCTGACCGGCCTGGGTATAAAGGCGCGCCAGAACATCTCCGGCTCCGAGAACATCGAGCGTCTCGCTGTTGACTTGCTGGTCGATTCCCGCCCATCCCGCAAGCTGAACCGGCATCTGCGACAACGGCTCACTGGGGGGATTCTTATCGACAGCGGCACGCATATGCAGGAACATCCCGGTAGCGGCCAACAACAGAACTACGGTCCAGAAACGAAGGTTCTTCATATCTGCCGCCTTTTGACCGGGAATATGCTCATCGCACGTTGGACCATAAACAAGCACGCAAGAGAGACTAAAAAGATGACCCAGCCGGAGAACTCGTGAAAAAAGCCCATAGCCTTGTCCGGATCCCAGTATTGGACGCACAGCCCAGTGCCGAGAATGCGCACAGCGTTGGCCGCAATCGCGATGGGAATGCTGGCCAGCGCGAGCGCCACACGCCGCCAGAAGGACTTCTCCAGGAAATATCCATAAAAAACGGCGAGCGTAAACAGGCTCATCAGGGAGCGGATGCCGCTGCAGGCCTCGGCCACCTCCAACTTCATCAAGGGAAGCTCGATGACATTGCCCTCGCGCAGAACCGGCACGCCAAAAAGAGGAAGTAGAGCGCTGGCCAACTTGGAAGCTAGTATCTGCAACGGGAAGGTTATCTGATTGAAAACAATAGCAGGAATTGGAATAGCCAGCAAGAGGACCAGCAGGGCGAAACGCAGCTCTTTCAAGAACTGACGCCCGCCAAAGCAAAGCACAAGCCCGGCCAGCAAAATGATGAGCGAAACTCGCGAAAGGAATAGCTCGGAACCGTAGACCCCCAGAAGCAGAACAACCAGTCCCAGGACTATGACAGCAATTCCACTCCATGAAGGGGCGAGCTGAATGCCGCGCAGGGTCGTTCTCTTTTCCCATACCAGATATGCCGAGAACAGGGGCACCAGGAAACCATGAGAAAAATCAGGTATTTGCCACCAATCGGTAACGAGTTTCGCCAGCACCTGGTAATAAACTGCCACGACCAGCAGGCAGATAACTATAGAACCCAACGCAAAATGGGAGTAGAGGGTTCTCCAGTTACCCGGTGGAGCAGCGTGAATCTGTGCGTTCTGAGCCATTATTCCTTTCCAGGAGCTTATATACCTGTACTACTCTAGATTAACAATACGAGAGCGGGAAGAAAAACAGTTTTACAGGGGATCATTTCCCTATAGAAACCCCTATGATATGGAATTCACTTTCCGGTACGGCTGGAAAATCATTTCCACTTCTCCAGGCTAATTAATGGTACACTGTTTACCTGTGGGAGGAAATAATCCTGCCTAATCTTTAGCCTCGCCTAAGGAAGCGCGCCCGAAGGTCAATAATCAACAAGGGATCCCATTCCTTGATTTGCGCTCCGAGGCCAGGAACTAGAGCTGCTAAAGATGATGAACATGGTCCCCGAATGGCAACAATTGCAATGATTCATAATGGGAAGCGGCAAGCGAGGCTGTCCCCGCTCACCGAGACGCGGATACAGCGAGCGATTGCCCGGATTGCCGACAGTGATTGCCCCGTCCTGATCCTGGGTGAGCACGGCGCCGGGAAGCGCACAATTGCAGCGCAAATCCATGCCCATTCGAATCTGTCCCGCGGCGCATTCCAGGAGATTCGCTGCATGGATGCCAACGCCACGGCCCTGCGAACGGCGCTGTCCACAAAGGAAACGCTCTATCTTGCTGAAATAACGGAGCTTAGCCTTCCCTTGCAGGAGTTGCTCGTCAACACCTATTTTCGCTCAGAACAGGCGCAAAGCTGCCGCCTGCTGTGTGGCTCGAGCCGTGACCTTCCGGAAGAGGTCAAATCGTGGCGCATGAGAGAGGATTTCTACTACCTTGCTTCGGCGGTGTCATTTCGGATTCCTCCTTTGCGTTGCCGGAAGCCAGAGATTCTGTCTATTGCCGATATGCTAATGACGCAATACGCCAAACAGTTTGACCGCCCCAAGCCGGTTCTCTGCAAGGAGATTATCAATCATCTTATGGAGCACCCTTGGCCCGGCAATCTGACAGAACTTCAGACGGTAATCAAAACGATTGTCGCCATCGGCGACCAGGCAATATCTCTGGCGGCCATCAAGGCGGCAGCGCCATGGGGGAGCCAGAATGGGAGCCGCAGGCCTCCGCTACTGAAGGAAGCCACGCGGGCCTCGTCGATCCAGGTCGAACGCCAGTTGATCACTGAGGTTCTGGTTACGACTGGCGGCAATCGGAAACGAGCCGCGGTCGATTTAGGAATCAGCTATAAGGCTCTGCTTTACAAGCTCAAGCAGATCGAAACAGACAACCAATCAGCGTTCTGCAAGAATGGAGTCGCACCATGAAATTGGGAAGCTTTTTGATTGTGGCATTGCTTGCCCAGGCGCTTTTAAGCCCCGCTCAAGACAAAGTGCCGCCAGCGCCAGTTACGACTCAGCCGTCAGCAACCGCCGCGGCCGCGCCGGTTGTACCGGACAGCTACGTCATCGGCGCATCCGATGTTGTAACGGTTACGGTGTTTAAAGAGCCGACCCTGTCAAACAGCTTGCTTGTTCGTCCAGACGGCATGATCTCGTTGCCCCTTCTTGGTGATATCAAGGCCGCCGGCAAGACGCCGCTGCAGTTGGCGGATGAAGTAACTGCCAAGCTGAAGAAGTACATTCAGGATCCCAATGTCACCGTTACTGTGCAAGGGATAAACAGTAAGAAAGTGTATCTGATAGGCGAGGTTGGCAGGGCGGGACCACTGGAGATGACACCCGGAATGACCCTGCTTCAGGCAATTGCCACGGCCGGCGGCCTCACGCAGTACGCCAACGCGAAGAAAATTTACATTCTTCGCAGCGAAGGCGGAAAGCAGCAGAAAATTCCCGTGCAGTACAAACAAGCTTTGAAAGGCGACAGTTCGCTTAATCTCTCTCTGAGCCCGGGCGATACGATTGTTGTTCCGTAAGGCAAACCAAATGAAACCAAGTCTCATACTAATGGCGATCCTCGTAATCGTCAGCGCCGCGGCAAGGGCGCAAGTTGTTCCCGCCGCAACCGGACCCTCAGGCCTGCCGTTGAGCGGGACGCTGCACTACGATCTGCACTATACGCAAACCGCGCAGTTTAACGGCGGGACTCAGGGCAACAGGCAGATGAGCGCCGTGTCCGGAGAAGTGGCCTACTCAAATGCCGGTACTGCCCATCCTTTCGCGCTGAGCTATTCCGGTGGAGATATGTGGACGATTTCCGGCCCGGGCGAGAGCACCGGGATATTTCAGCATCTCTTAGCATCGCAAGGCTTTCTTGGACGCTCCTGGACATTCAATCTAAGCGACGATGTGAGCTACATGCCGCAGGCGCCAACGATAGGTTTTTCCGGAATTCCCGGCGTGGGCGGCCTTTCGGGTGCGCCCGGCGAGCCGAGCCAACCGATTCTGACGCAGAATACTCGAAGCATTAATAATACGGCGAGCCCAAGTTTCACACACAGACTCAACCATGCAACCGATCTCAGCATCAGCGGAGGCTACGAAATTCTGCGTTTCCCTGACAGCAACGGTCTGGAGATCAATTCGTTGCAGGCGGGCCCGAGAATTACCCGAAGGCTGAATGCGCTCAACTCAATTTCGGGCCAATACAGTTTTACTCACATCAGCTATCCGGGATATACGTCCTTCACCATGGGAACTCAGTCGGCGATGTTTATCTACGAACGCACGTGGAGCCGGAGGTTCAGGACGAGCGCTGGAGCCGGGCCGCAGTGGATCCAAAGTTCAGACAGCACGTTTATACCTTCATCGACGGACGTCACGGTGAACGCGAATGCGACTTACGATGCCGGACGAACGACAGCAATGCTGAGCTATAACCAGGGAGCCAGCGGGGGCGCTGGGATAACGACGCAAATCGGGGTGCACAATTACGACGCCATGGCAGGGCTTTCGCGGAAGATCGGAAGGAACCTGAATGTCAACGCTACTGGTGCATATATGCGCACCCAGGGATTGACAAAGTCTGGCGTGACCTATGCAGAGTATGGCGGAGTGGCGGTGACGCGGCAATGGGGACGATACATCGTCGTAAACGCGAACTACACAGCAATACATCAGACGACAAGCGCTGCGCTTCCGGCAAATGCCATCAGCGGACTGTCGCACGTAATCGGATTCGGCATCGGTTACTCTCCGCGGGAAACGCACCTCAGAAAGTAACCATTAAAGGAGGATTATGCTCGGGCATCGTGAAATGACCATGCAGGATTACGCAGAGATCCTGAAGCGGCGATACTTATTGATTTTGATTTGTACGGTTCTCCTCCTGGGAATCGGCGCCGGGATAAGTTATATGTTGCCTCCACAATACGTATCCCAGACGCTGGTGCTTATCGAGCAGCAAAAAGTTCCAGAGGATTATGTAAAGCCAGTGATCAATGAAGATCTGAACGCGCGACTGGCGTCGATGAGGGAGCAGATATTAAGCCGCTCGCGCATTGAGCCGATCATCGAGCGATTCAACTTGTATGCGAGCGGCAAATCCACCATGGACGACCGTGTCGATTTGACGCGCAAGGCAATCGGAATCAACCCAATTCAATCCAGCCAGGCAACGCGCGGGATGCCGGGTTTCTACATCACATTCAAAGCTTCTGACGCCCGCACCGCCCAGCAGGTGTGCGGCGAAATAACGTCGCTGTTTATCAGCGCGAATCTAAGCGCACGCGAGGAGTCCGCCGAAGGAACAACGGATTTTCTGAAGCAGCAACTCGCTGATTCAAAAAGAAATCTTGATGAGCAGGAAGCAAAGCTTGCAGATTTTGAGCGCAAGAATATCAATAGGCTTCCCGGGCAGACAATCCGCATTGGGGAGATGAACCTTGCCATGGGAAGTGCAAATGAAAGCACTCTTCAATCTCTTACAGCCCGGTTGGATGCCAAAACGCAAGAGATCAGCCGCATGCGCCAGGAAGAGACCATGATTGAAGCCATGATCGCCCAGCCCTCGGATTCGTCCCGCATTGATCCTGCCACAGGGAAACCAGAGAACTCACTTGATGCCCAGTTAAAAGCTGCCCTTGCTCAGGAAGAAAATTTGGAATCTCTCTACACGCCTGACCATCCTGACGTAGTTGCGAACAAGCGCAGGATTGCCAATCTGAAGGAGGAGATCACACACAACGCGGCAGCACCAGTCAAGACCGAAACAACAGTCACGGCTTCCGACTCACCCCAAGTTCGGCACCTCAAAATACAACTTCACGCACTGCAGGATGCTATAGCCACCGCCAAGCAGGATCAGGCTCACATTGAACAGCAGATTCGCGCCTATCAGGCGAGGATCGAGTCAAGCCCCCTGATCGAGGAAGAGTACAAACAGATCACACGCGACCATGACACGGCTTTGCAGTTCTACAACACACTGCTGGCCAAGATGAATCAATCAACGATGGCCACGGCGCTTGAGCATCGCCAGCAAGGCGAGCAGTTTCGTGTGATGGATGCTCCCAATCTTCCCGATGCGCCCACCTTCCCAAATCATCGTCTTTTTGCCGGGGGCGGCCTGGCATCTGGCCTGGGTCTTGGTTTGCTGCTCACCGCACTGCTCGAGTTCCGCGATAAATCCCTGCGCAACGAGAGCGACATTTTCGCATTTACTAAGCTGCCAACACTGGCGGTCGTCTCCTACATCGTTGATCTGGATTTCCCCCGCAAGACCAGCAAGCCCAAGAAACTTTTTTCTCGAACAAACAAATCCCTTGAAAGCGTGTCTGGATAGCCATGTATAGATCTTTTTTTGGTCTACGCCTACTTCCGTTTGGAGCGAGTCCAGATCCGCGGTTTCTCTTCCTGAGGCCGCAGATCAAGGAGACACTTGCGTGCCTGCAATACGGTATTACGGCGCGCAAGGGTTTTGTGGTGCTGACAGGGGAGGTGGGGACGGGCAAGACAACGCTGCTCAAATCAGCACTTAACACCTTCGATACAGGGCGTATTACAACGGCATTCGTCTTCAACCCTCGCTTGGAAGTGCTCGATTTTTTTGAATTTCTGCTTACCGACTTTGGCATTCCGCCCGCAACGCGGACCAAGTCCGCCATGCTTTTACAACTCAATAGCTGGCTCATCGAGCGCTATCGCGCCCAGCAGCTATGTGCCATCGTGATCGATGAAGCACAAAATCTCTCCTGGGAACTTCTCGAAGAGATACGCTTGTTGACCAACCTCGAAACTTCGTCTGAGAAGCTGGTGCAGATTATTCTTTCCGGGCAGCCCGAGTTGGAGGAAAAGCTGTATCATCCAAGCCTCCGCCAGCTTCGCCAACGCATCGCGTTATGGTGCAGAACGCAGCCGTTGACCGTCGAGGAGACGCTGGCCTATGTCGAAGAGAGGCTGAGCATCGCAGGAGCCACGAGTCAGGTGTTTTTACCTGAAGCGACTGAACTTATATATCACTACTCAAAAGGGATTCCTCGCATCATCAATCATCTCTGCGAGCATACGTTGATCTACGCTTACGCGGAACAGGTCAAGCCCATACCTGCGCACATTGTTGAGTCGGTGGGCCTGGAGCTAGATTTAGTTCAGCATCCATTTACGATCTCATTCTCGGCCATGCAAGCGTTGATGAAGCGTTCGCTGCAACCAAATATGCTTGACACATTCACACCCGCCGCCGACGGCGAGGATTCATTTAAGGAAAGAGAAATATGAGCCGTATCTACGATGCACTTCAAAGGGCGGATATTGAAAGGAAAGCCGCCCGGGGAACGAACGCCAATACATTTACCCCGCCGCCCCCTATTTCCGGAGCAGTGGCCCTGCCGTCAATCAGGGCCGAAGTCAACACTGAGAAGATCGCGAAGTATTCGTGGAACCCATCCATGACCTTCTTTCCGACACTAGGAGATCGCGGCGATAGCATTGAACAATTTCGCGGTCTGCGGTCCAAACTCTACCAATTTCGCAATCAGGCAGAACTCAAGACGATTCTTGTCAGCAGTGGCGTGCCCGCGGAAGGCAAGACATTTGTCACGGCAAACCTTGCAATCAGCCTGGCACGCAACAAGAACAACAGGGTTCTGCTCATCGACGGCGATTTGCGCAGTCCTTCGCTCCACGCCATCCTAGGAGCTCCGGATATGCCCGGTCTCACGGAGTATCTTGCGGCTACCGCAGAGCCTGAAGAGATCATGCAGCGCAATCAAATTTCAAGTCTCATTGAAGCCGATCTGACTGGCAGTATTTCTAATCTCACCTTTATCCCCGCCGGAGCCGGCGGCGACAATTCTTCAGAACTGGTCGCCAATCATCGCATTGAAGAGCTGATAGACGTTCTCTCACCGCACTTTGACTGGATTCTGATCGATTCCCCGCCGGTCCTCGCGTTTGCCGACGCAGTTGACCTATCGCGTGCCGCGGATGCAATTCTGCTTGTTGCCCGGGGAGGCAGCACTCCCTTCGATGTAGCGCAGCGCGCGCAAGCCGCCTTCAGCAACTCGCGCATTCTTGGTTTCGTGCTGAATGCGGTGAAAGACGTTCCTCCCAACGCCTCTTACTCTTACTACTACGGCAAGCAAGAAGCCGAAGTCAGATTGCCAGGACGAATTGATGTGGAGCGGCAGGGATGACCAGACTCTTCAATGTATACTACCCGACACGAACCCTAGCGCGCGTACTTTGCGAGGTTATATTTGTGAGCGGGTCGTATTTACTGGCCACGATATTGTTCGCAGGCCCGGATTGGAGTCTTGTACTGATCTATGAAAACGGCTTACTGAAGATTGCCGTCATCACCGCTTTTACCTTGCTTCTTACTTATTACTTTGATCTGTATGGGCCGCGTCGCTTCTCAGCGGGATGGGAGATATATTTTCGCCTGCTGCTCGTTCTCAGCGTACTCTCTTTTGTTCTCGCGGGGCTAGTCTATTTATTTCCGGAGCTGGACATTGGTCCTAATGTATTTCTTGCAGGCACGTTGTTCCTCGTGATTCTTCTTGTCTTATGGCGCGGGGCTTATGAGTGGATAATTGGCCTGCCCATGTTCAGCGAGCGGGTTTATGTTTTGGGTAACGGACCACGTGCGCATGCTGTAGTAGAACTGCTGCGGACCAGCCGCGATGCCGGTATGGAAATTGTCGGATGGAAGGGCAAAAGCGAAGTGCAAGGACAGCTTGAACGCTTTTCCGCGGAGTTGCGCGAGTTTCGCGGTCCGAATCCCGGCATCGATCGCGTTCTTGTCGCCATGGAAGACCGTCGCGAATCGATGCCCGTTCGAGAGCTGCTTGATCTTCGTATTTGCGGCGTTGTCATTGAGAATTCCAGCACACTGGTGGAAAGGCTCTCTGGAAAACTGCCTTTGGATGGGCTCAATCCAAGTAACCTTATCTTTACAGAAGGCTTCCGGATGAGCACGACTCATCAGCTTTTCAGACGCCTTCTCTCCTTCGCAGTCTCCTTTATTGGACTTGTGATCTGCCTGCCGCTAATCCCATTTATTATCCTTGCGGTGCGCCTCTCTTCGCCAGGCCCTATTCTATTTAGCCAAGCGCGCGTTGGGAAGCGTGGGCATTTATTTACCATATACAAGTTTCGAACGATGCGTGAGAACGCCGAAGCACAGGGAGCTGTGTGGGCAACCAAGGACGATCCACGCATCACTCCGATAGGCAGGTTCATGCGAAAGACCCGGCTCGATGAGATTCCGCAGCTCTGGAACGTGCTTCGCGGAGAGATGGCCTTCGTCGGTCCCCGTCCGGAACGCCCGGAGTTCGTGCAGTGGCTTAGCAAAGAGATTCCATTTTATGATCTGCGGCACATGATTCGTCCCGGGATTACGGGATGGGCGCAGGTGCGCTATCAATACGGCGCAAGCTTGGAGGAAACCAAGCATAAACTCGAATATGATCTCTACTATGTTAAGCACCAGTCTATAAGCCTTGATTTGCTCATTATGTTTGAAACAATTAAGACCATCATTTTGCGCAGGGGCGCCCAGTGAGAATCATCTTCTGGCTGTCGCTGGCTGGTATTCTTTACACATACGCAGGGTACCCCATTATTATGTGGATGCTCTCGCGACTGTGGCCACGGCCTTGGGCTGTTAGCCCCATCTTTCCCAGTGTAAGTATCGTGATGGCGGTGCATAACGGCGCAGCCCTGCTCCCGCGCAAAATCGAGCACTTGCTTAGTCTTGATTACCCTAACATCAAAGAGATCATTATTGTTTCTGACGGATCGACTGATGGAACAGCGGAAATACTTACGGGTCTGCGACAACCGCGTCTCATCACCGTCATCAATGAGGAGCACAGAGGCAAGGCGGTTGCCGTCAACGCCGGCGTGGCGAAGGCAACAGCGGAGATCGTTCTCTTTGTAGACATCCGACCTGAAATAGCTCCAGGAGCTATTCAGCAACTGGTTAGCAATTTTGCCGATGCGAAGGTTGGCTGCGTGACCGGCGAACTGATTTTGCGCAAGGAATGTCACGATGGCGCCTCTGCGGCGGTCAGCGGAGTCTATTGGCGTTATGAAAAGTGGATCAGGACGTGTGAGTCGATCTGCGGCTCTCCGGTAGGCGTTTACGGCGGATTCTATGCGATTCGCCGCGAACTCGCCGTGCCTCAGCCGGACGGCATGATTCTGGACGATATGTTCGAACCGCTTTCCATCATCCGCCAGGGTTACAGGTCGGTTCTCGATGTGAACGCCTACGTCTACGATACCTGGCCAACGAGAATCGAAGAGGAGTTTCATCGCAAGGTTCGTACACTGGCGGGAAACTTCCAGCTCTTCCGCCTAGCGCCGTGGACGTTGAGCCCGCGAAATCCAGTTTTTTTTCAGCTTGTGTCACACAAGGTGATGCGGCTAGTAGTGCCTTACCTGCTGGTTCTGCTATTTGTTTCCACGTTGGTGCTTTCGAGTGGTTCACGCCTCTATGCCGCATTTGCCGCGCTTCAAATTTTCTGCTGGCTCATGGCGATTGCCGGCCTGCGCTACAAGATTCCTGTGCTGCATCGCATCGCGGCCCCGGCCAGCGCGTTTCTGGTGCTCAAGGCAGCGGCCGTTGCGGGGCTTTACAGGTTTCTCTTTTCACGGGGCCCTCTTTGGAGGATATGGACTTCGAATAAGACGAAAGAGCGGACTACAACTGCTGAAACCGCAAACTCCTAGCCGCTGAAATATTTTGCACCCATCGCTGGAGATAATCGGGTATAGAATTCTTTGTAGGATTGCTTTGCGAGAGAGGAGCATAAGGCCGCTATGAAAATCATGAAGGAACTGGCCATTTTTACGCTAGGGGCCATTGTGGGAATCGGAGTTGCTTACACAGGGTACAAACTCCACAAAAATCACATCGACTTCGCTCAGAAAGCCCAGAACCTCAAGAGCCACGTGACCATTGCACTGGACAGGGCGTTCAGCAGCAGCAAGGTTAGGGCGGCGAGGGTGGAGCATGCTGTCGCGCCTGCGCCCTACTTTCCTCCGGGCTCTGTCTGGACGCAGGACATCAGTCACGCGCCCCTCGATCCTCAATCCTCCGCCATCATCTCCTGGCTGGCCGATGCAGGCGGCTGGGGAAACAACAATAAGATGCATATCGATTTCGGCATGCGGGTGTTGCAGGCGGATACCACCACTCCGCTGGTTCCCTTTCGCAAAGCGCCCGGGTTTTATGCCGCAGACTCGGACATGATCTCTACTATTCCTCTACCAGCAGGCGGCGGCCTTGAAGGGCAGAAGAACTATCAGTGCTCATCTGGTGGGGACTGCCACCTCATCGTGGTCGATCGAAACCACAGCAAACTCTACGAAGCCTACCAGGCTAACTACGCTGATACTGTTCTTAGCGCGCTCTTTGTTGCGGTTTGGGATCTTAACCGGGTGTATCCTCCCTCGGGACGAGGAGATCAATGCACCAGCTCCGACGCTGCAGGCTTCCCCATTGCGCCATTACTCTTCAATGCCGATGAAATTGCCGTGGGCCACATCGATCACGCCATCCGATTTGCTCTTCCTAATGAGCGGATGCGCGCACACGTCTTTGTGCATCCCGCCACGCACGCCGGCGCTCCGCGCGGGCCGGTTACGGCTCCGCCGATGGGCGCCCGCTTCCGCCTGAAAGCCTCGTACAACGTGTCGCAATTGATGCCAGAAGCACAGGTTGTCGCGCGCGCCTTGCAGAAATACGGAATGTTCCTGTCTGACGGTGGTAATATCACCCTCACCGCACAGAACGACGCAGACACCAAAACAAAGTATGCAGACCTGGATTTCGATTCCCACTCTTTATATGGCCTGAAGGTAACGGATTTTGAAGTCGTCGAAATGGGAACTCCGATCCACTTGACCTATGAGTGCAAGCGGAATCCATGAAGCTAAGTGCCACACTGATAACCGCTATCATCACCGTCTTGGATTGTCCTTATCGACCTTTCTAAGTGCTCGTGGATGGCCTATCACGAGCACTTGAAAAGAGTAGAGAATGTAGTATTGACCTTAAGATTCCCATTCCGTGAATACTATGTCGGCTCTAGATTCGGATTGAAAATGCAGACCATATTGAAGGGTGGAAGATTGTCGAATGATTCATCGGATCGGCCGGATTGACTTCAAATCGACTTTCCTGTATTTGCTGGCGTTTTGCATAGCGATTTTTTTATGGACGGCGGCGTATCCATTTAGCCGTACCTTTCTACTGACGCAAATCACCTACAATGAGGGTTGGAACGTCTACAATGCTCAGCGCGTGGCGGAGCATCAGCCTCTTTATCCCTCCGTCTACGGTTGGACATCCGTGAACTATCCGGCGCTCTCGTTTCATCTTATTGCGGCACTGGGAAGACTCACCTCGGATTATCTGTTTACAGCACGGATTCTGTCACTGGCCAGTCTTTGCCTGAGCGGCGTATTGGCGGGACTGATCGTAGGCCATACGACGCGCTCCAAGCTCGCTGCATGGCTTTCTGGACTGTTTCTTGTGGCGATCTTTTGCGCTAACGCCAAAGGCTATGTGGGCGTAGACGATCCACAAATTCTGGCTCAGTTCTTCTTTCTGGCGGGCCTTTACGCCTATATGCGGTATAACCGCACAGGCTGGGCGCTGGAGCTGACCGCTTTGCTGTTTGTCGTGGGCGGCAACATCAAGCATAGCCTGATTGAGTTCCCTCTGGCGGTGCTGCTGGATCTGCTCTTCAGCTCACCACGCAGAGCCTTGCGCTTTGCCGTTGCCGGTGCGCTGATGGTTGCCATATCAGTTGTTCTGACCAGCCGGATCGACGGGACTGCTTATGTTTCCTGTCTTCTGACTTCGCGCGGCTACTCCTGGAAAGGCGCGATCGTCAAGTCGTGCGATGTGCTTCTGCCGGTTCTGCTGCCCCTGATAGCTTCTTTGTGGATGGCCCGCTGCTGCTGGAAGAATCCGTCGCATCGAGTATTGGCGTTGCTGCTCGTCTGCGCACTAGCGGTCAATACATATTTCATCGGTGGGGACGGCGTTACCATCAACGCAATGTTCGGTTCTATGCTGGCCATTGTTTTACTGACCGGCGTTCTTTGGGCGGAGTTTCCGGGGCTGCCTCTGGGCCGGCTCAAAGACCTGCCGCAAGCCATAGTCTGCGCCATTTTTTTTCTTTGGCTGGCGGTCCCCATGGTTATATCCGGCGACCCTCTGGTCATCACCGCGATCATCTACCGCACTCCCTTGGACTTCTCCGCCAACTGGCGGACGGATCTGGCTCTCGAACGGAGCCGTGCCGGCGAGCAACGTTTCGCGGCGGAGGTGGCATATCTGCGGCAGCAGCCAGGTCCGGCGCTGTGCGAGGGGCTTTTGCGCTGCTATTACGCCGGAAAGCCCTATTTATACGATCCCTACAACGCAACGCGTTTCATAGCACAGGGCAAGCTGGACGCCAATGAGATGGTGGATAGATTGCGGAATCGGGAGTTTGGAGCGGTGCAACTATCCGGCAGCGTGGAACAGAAGCTTGGCGGCCGTTGGCAAGATAGTCACTTTGCCCCGTCCATTTTGCGCGCCATACAGGAGTATTACCGCCCCGGTTTCAAAGACGAAGACGGAATCATTTATATCCCGAGGAGATAATGCGCGCAATTTCAATGTATTTTCAGGTAGAACATGTGTTGTAGAAGCGGGAACAGCTCGAGTATAGCCTCAGTGACTTTCCTTGGTATAGATTCGCACTACACTGCAATAGGCAACAATCAATTAGCGCCCTGAATCGGCTGACTCTCAATCACGGAATGACGCTTTTTCATCTTGAGGAATGGTGTCTCAAAGTAGCGGTAGGAGAGCGCCGCTGCCAGCAGTGTTAATCCGAGGGGCAATCCAATCGTCAACACAGCGGACAAGAAAGCATACAGGGGATAAATCAGATTTGCCTGGTTGAGAACGCTGCTGATCGGGATGCGATTCACGATGAAAATCGAAAAATCATGATAGACATAGAGACCGAAAGAGATGCGTCCCAAATAAATTGCCCATCCAGGGAGAAGCTTTGAAGATACTCCCAGAGATGCGGCAACCAGCATGACGCAGCCCAGCGTGGATAAAGCATAACAGCCCACAAGCATCAAACTTCCAGTGGAATCGGAAGGGTTATGGATAGAACGGTATTGCTGTCCAAAGGAAGCGGTCATCCAGAATATGCAGCAACCGGCGATCAGGACCAGTCGATGCCAGACAGCGATTCGGGGTATCTGGCCGTGAAGAAGAAGACACAACAAGATGCCGCCGGCAAAGCACTCAAACTGGACGAAGGAGTTAAACCAGATGCAAGTATCGGATGTCCCCGCTCTTCCCAAATAGAAGAGCCAGGTATTCGCAAATATGGTCAGCACCATGCAGAATCCATAAAGCGACTTGCGGTTGAAGTATTTAACGATCCACGGGGCAAACAAGTAGAATTGTTCCTCCACAGAAATGCTCCATAGCGGGTTTGCTGGATTGTTAAGTATTCCTTGCGTGGCTTGAAACCAGGCACCCATAAAAATGGCAAACCAGCCCAACTTAGCGGCAGTCGCAACCTCGCCGCCGGGCAAAAAGGCGAAAATCACGCCAAGGGCCAGGCCGAGATAATAGAGCGGCCATATCCGCAGAATGCGGCGAATATAAAACTCTTTCACTCCGACGGTACCGGCGGTCTCACGTTCGCGAAGAAGCAACTCGCAGATAAGGAAGGCGCTGAGGGTGAAGAAAAGGCTGAGGCCGAAACGACAGGCATCCACAAAAGTATAGAAAACAGGAGCGAAACATTTCAGGAAGCTGTCAAGGCGAGGACCTCCGCTGTGGGGTAGGGAATGATGAAAAAACACGAGAAGAAATGCTAGAAAGCGAACGACGTCCAATTCCGGACGATAGAAACGGCCTCTGGAGGCTTTTGTAGCGTCCATCAAATGAAAATCCCCTCTTTTCGACTCACTCAACACTCCGGATATTGGAGGAATGTATGATTTTCATCGTATCACTGGCAAAGGGAGCCCTGTATCCCTACGGTACTTCAATGAGGAGTGTAAAATCGGAATCGAGCCTCTCTGCTATACTATCCAACTTTGATAACAACCTGGCACAGGGCGGAGAATACGACGCATTGTGGCAATCCAAGCCGGATAATTTGATGATAATTTTCCATACAAGACCGCTTTGGTTTACCATGATGGACGAAGTTTAGTGAATTTGCAGTTTTTGTATGCTTTTTGAGACTCTGTTCACCTAGTCAGAACGTCAAGGGAGAGAAATGGAAACGAATCCGCGAGAACTAAGGAGTTTCTTGCTGGATGTGCGCCAGCACAAGATCGTGATGCCGTTTATCCGCTTCTTAAAAAGCCCTCTCGTGCTCTTTTGCATTGTCTTGTTGGTGAGTGCATATTGCAAACTATCGGCGCTCAATTCGCGAGAACTTTGGCTGGACGAAACCTACTCTGCGTTTGTGGCGAATCTGCCCTTTGGCGAACTCTCTCACCATTTAGCAGGGGAATACAACCCTCCCCTCTATTATTTGTTTTTGTGGGGGTGGGTTCGAGTTGTTGACGACGCACAAGCACAACTCCGGCTCTTCAGCGTTGTAATCAATATTTGCAGCATCCTGGGGATGTATGTTTTGGCGCGTCGGACACTGGGGACTCGCTACGGCTCTTTTGCTGCGGCTCTCTTCGCCTTATCGCCGATGTTATTCGTGTACTCCTTGGAAGTACGGAATTATATGCTTTTCATTTTATTCTTTGTCTGCCTGCTAATTGTGCATTGGGCAGTCGCCGTTGAACAGAGAGAGGAGAAATGGCTTGTCGGCGCTTATGCCATCCTGGCAGCGCTCTTATTTTATATTAACTACCTTGGCATTTTTATTCTCCTTGGACTCTGTGTTCATTGGATGATCGCTTCAGGTTTCGCCCGGAACCGCATAGCAAGGCTCTGTGCCACCGGAATACTAATAATTCTGTTCACTTCTCCGGGTATTCCGGCACTGCTCCACCGAAATGACCTAAAATCTCACCTGCACCAAGCCCTCGCACTCAGCCACCAAGACCCGAGAGCCCTTTCTTTTGGCATCTCCACGCAAGAGGCTAACGACGCAGGCGGAACAGTGATTGGAGGCGCGGTCAAAAGCGCAGCCGCTGCAGCAGGGTTCTATCCTTCTTCGTCCTCTCTGGTTCTCTTGTTGTGCGCGGTTCCGCTCGCGGCCGCATTGGCGGGCGCCGGTTATCTGGGACTAGTGGCGCGCGACGAGGTTTGCCGGCTATTCGTAGTGCTTCTGATAGCGGCAGGAATAGGCTTGGCGGCACTTCACCTTTACGCAACGCGCTATATGCTGCCCATTGTTCCGCTTCTTGTCCTGGCCATCGCGAGCGCCGTCCGATATGGGGCTGCGATGCCGAGGTGGCGGAAACTCAGCCTGGCAGTTGGCACACTCATCCTCTGTGTATATGCCGCCGGCTTTTTTCGCCAGGCATTCATGCGTCACGGGCGTCCCTGGCAAAACCTTGTAAGCATTGTCCAACAAGAGTATCGCCCAGGAGATAAAGTCATTTTCGATGTTCTGTATTCGCAGGTGCCTTTCGATTATTTTGCTCGCCACGCACACTTTCAGCCCCAGGAAAGCGGATTCCCGCTTTCTATTTATGACTGGTGGGACAAACAGAGCAACAAGGCCTGGGGCGGCCCCGTGATCTTGCAATCCGACCTGGATCAATTTGTCTCAGATCTCTCGGCGTCGAAATCTAAAACACTATGGCTGGTTTTGTACGAGACCTATTACTACGATCCGCATGATGCACTTCTGGCAAGGCTTCGGCAACTAGGCCAGGTTACTGAGGTGAGCCTCCCACCCGATAGGGATGCTACCAACTCACTGGAAGCTTTGCGCCTCATTCGGATCACCATACACTAGCTTTTACCCGCCGCTTAAGCCTTCGCTGTCCGGCGGGTACGCGGAGTATTCCGGTAAAGATCCATGTAGGAATCAACCATGGCCTGCAGAGTAAATTGCGAGGCGAACGCTTCTTTTGCATTCGCAGCATATTGTTCCCGTTCCTCATTGTTGAACGCCATTCGCAGAATCGCAGCAGCCATCGCGTCTGGATCAGATATCGGCACAGTAGCTCCGGCCCGCGCCGGCCGAACAACTTCCGCCATTCCGCCAACATCCGTTACTATGGCCGGCAGCCCAACCGAGAACGCCTGTAACAGCGACACGGGCAATCCCTCCGATGTTGACGACATGATGAAGGCATCAGCCGCGGAAAAGAATGGCGTCACATCGAGCTGCTGCCCCCAGAACATGACTTGTGAAGAGATGCCTAACTCTGTTGCCAGGCTTTCCATCTTTTTACGTTCGCTGCCATCGCCCACCATCCAAAGGCGCAATCCCGGCATAGATTGAAGCGCTATTCGAAAGGCGTTCAGCAGCAGTGCATGGTTCTTTACGGGCTCAAGCCGGCCAACGTAAAGCAGCGTGAATCCGCTCTTCGGCGGCCACAGTTCTTTCGTCACTCGCAAAACCGGATTCGCGCCATTGTAAACGCGTACAATCTTTCGCGCAGGAACGCTATGCATTCTCTTCAGGTTGGTTGTGGTTGCATCGCAGATGCCGACGACCCAGTCGCAACAAGTAGCCGCAACCGCGTATTTCAACTCCGTAACCAGTCTGCGCGGCGGAGCGACGAGGCTGTGCCGCGTTGAAACAATGCTGGGTACACCGGCCATCCGGGCAGAGATGGCAGCATACACCGTCGGGGTCGGATTATGAAGATGGACCACGTCGGGTTTCGACTCTTTGAAAGCGTTGAAGAAATTACGCGCGGAATCTGACAAGTGGCGGCCAACGTTCGCCTGCACGGAGAAACCTTCTGCGCGTAACCGTTCACCTAGCGGACCGAGAGTCAAGACAGCATAGACGCATGGGTTGTGGCCCTGGTCACGCTGCAAACGGCACATTTGTGATACAAGCGTCTCGGCGCCGCCGATCTCCATGCTGTCAACCACGTGCGCAATCTTCATACAGGCTACCCAAATCTCTAACAGCAAAACCAGTTTGTACTCTGTATTTACACAGCCGCCGGAAACTAAGACCACACTGAATCAGTGCATCAGATTTACAGTTCGAAGCATGATGTACATCAATATAATTAGGGATACCGCCAATCCGCCAGTATACATAAGCACGCGCGACAGCCGCATGCGGGGAGCGATCATTCCTCGTTGCAAAGCCATCTCGTAGACTACTTCAACCATGCCGCCCAACAGGAAGAAGGTCATGACATAGGCGCGAGATAAAAACCACCCCGCAACCAGAAAGCCCGTGAGCGATAAAACCATCAAACGCCCCAGGCGGTTGATCTCTGCTTTGTCGATCTCCTCTATTATGCGTTCCCCCGGCGCATGAAGTTGGGCCTCCTGTGTAGTCTGGCTGGCTTCACTAACCTTTGACGGGGAATCAATCTCTAGTGCGTCTCTTACTGTGGAAAACAGGAACATACACCAGAAGAACAACCCGAACAGTCCAAGCTCTGCTGCGCAAACTACCAGAGAATTATGCGCTGTCTGACCGCAACCACCACAACTATCAGGGAAATAACCTATACCCACTCCGAACAATGGATGAGCCTTCAATATTTGCAACCCGGTACCCCACAGAACAGTGCGGTCAGATCCGGCACTGACAGAAATATCACGTCCTCCGGTGAAATTCAGAGCCACAGCAGCAAAAAACAGTACACCAGCAATTAAAAGTGCAGGCAGTGTTCCCGTGCGCCTCCTCACCGCCATGATCACGACCGCCAATAAGGCCAGCAAGGCCCCACGCGAATGCGTCATGTAGATACCGTACAGCAACGCGCACACAGGCAACACCACAAATACTATATTTCTGAACGTTTTTTTTGCGCGCCAGAAAATGAACGTGAGCGGAATTACGCAGACGAGCAACTGCCCGAAATCATTTGGATCGTTAATAAGCCCCAGTCCTCTCAGCCGATATACCCACTCTCCAGAGAGGTTTGTAGTTGGCAGAAGGTAAGGGTGCTGCATTCTCCATATACTCAGATTGGTACCTCCCGTGCTGTCCGAAAAGGGAGGGCCGCTCTCCGGGACTCCATGTAATAGATCAATGTACCCGTTCGCAATCACAAAAAGACAGACGAATAACAACATAAGAACGAGCACGCGGAACTTGGCCTTTGAGTTGCAATGCAAACAGATTAGGAAGTACGCATAAATACTCGGTATAACACCTAAAAATGCTTGTATAGACCCCCTAGGCCAATGTTGCCCGACAAGTACTGAGCAAACGATTGCAAATGTCAACCCGATCAAAGCTATAGACTGTGGTGTCTTAAAAATATAAGAGCCTATCAACCTGGGCAGCGACACGAAGAGAATCAGTAGCGCGAGGATCAGCTCAACACGAGCCACTGCAAGCGGCCCGAATAGGACGGGCGGCGTGAGGTAGTTCACTACGAAATAAAGAACGCTGAGAACAAAGCCCATTGTGAATGGCCCAAGCAAATGCTGCGGCTAAAATCAGGATAACCTAAAGGACGTTGCCAAATCCATCGATAATCACAGTTGACAGGAAAGAACTCGACAACAAACAATAGCAGATCAATGTAGATTTGTTTCATATATGCAACGATAGTACCAGTTGCACTGCGCATAAAATAATGCTACCTTGCTATAGCAAACAGAACCTACGAATTTGTCTTTAGAGATGCCTGGCGGTAATGGGAACTGCTCTTTAAAAACCTGCTCTCGACCAGGTGCCACAGAAGTATACTTGCCAAGGCAATAAGCGAAATGCTGACAATAAAAAAAACAGCCGGATTCAGTTTTGCGAATCCCAATGCAATCATAGTCTGCAATACGGGCCAATGAACAATATATGTGCCGTATGAGAAATCGCCGAATTTCGAAAAGTTACCGAGGTAGCGCCAAAAACCAAAGACGAAGACGATCCCCGATATCCACAAAACATCGAGGGTGCCTTCCGTGAGAAAATGGTCAACGAGATACAGGCACACGGTGATGCAGATAATACTCCGAAAATGTAATTTAAGCATATCGAAATATAGTAGAAGCAATATGCCTGCGCTGAAATACACAAGTTGTGATGGAAACTGTACCTCAAGCTGCGAAAAAATACTGCGCGATGGGTCCAATGAAAAAATGCCGTGCGGATGATACATCATAGCAAGAAATGCGAATCCATATTTCCAAATGCAGGAAAAACAAAAGATGACTCCCATGATTATCTTGGTTCCAAAGCGATTGCAAAAATAATGAATAAACGGCACTAACAAATAAAATGCGACCTCAATTTTGAGTGTCCAAAGTGCGCCGTTCACGGCAGGGAAAATATTTGATGTAAAAACTCCCGGCAGCGAAGGGGCGAGGAAATTCAGAAATATGAGATTCGCGCCAAGGTACTTCCAGAATCCTGCACCAAAATACTGCGACACAGGCAGAGTGCTCAATGGCCACAGTGAGATTGCTGCGAGAACTACAACCGTAAAATAGGCCGGGTATATTCGCCTAACACGCTTTTCCATATATGATCTGACGGAGGACGACCGCGTATAGCTGCGATATATAAGCAATCCACTAATGACAAAAAATGAATTGACTGCGAAATGAGGAGAAAGGTATTTGCCCAAAGGAGCGAAAGCAGGGATGCCTGTCAGTGCTGAAACATGGAACAATGCGACTATGGAAGCCAGGATTAAGCGAAGGCAGTCCAGATTATTGTTGCTGAAGTTGGCGCTGCCTCTCAACTTGACGTCTCCTGTGATTTCAAGAAGATGATTGCGAATTGCCGCGGCCCATCTTCAGTCTGTATTCATGCCATGACTCGATTTTAATTGATGAGACCAAAACACACCAGCCATATTCGCTCTGAATGGCATAATATCCCGTTCAACAAATTCATTATTGCCCGCTGAAAATTCATTTTTTGGTGTCTTTGACAGACAAAAGACGAGTACTCGATACTTTATGTGGATCATGTTGGCCCAATGTATACACAACGAACGGCCAAAGTACACAAAGGAATATCAATTTCATGAATCTGACACGTCACGCGGAAATCTGGCTTGCGTCCTATCTGAAGGACCGGCTGCGGAAGAGCCTGCGGTCCACTAAGCCGAAGCGTGCCTGGGTTGCCATCACCGATCACTATGAGCCGCTGGGCAGGGGAGCGTCAAATGAAACCGCGTTTGGCCGCGTTGCTCAGTGGCGTGAAAAATGGCCGCGCATAGCGGACGACGCCCCGCGCGATGCCGCTGGCCAGCGCCCTCAATACAGCTTCTTCTATCCGCAGGAAGAGTATCAATGCGATCTGCTAAACGGATTAGCGGAAATTGTTCGTTTAGGCGTTGGCGACGTGGAAGTTCATCTGCACCACGACAACGAACAGCGCGAGTCGTTTATTCAGAAGATAACGGATTACTGCCGACGCCTGACGGAAGATCATGGGTTATTGCGCCAGCAGAACGGCCGGACAGTCTTTGGCTTTATCCATGGCAACTGGGCGCTCGACAACTCACGCCCCGATGGCAAATGTTGCGGACTCAATAGCGAAATTGCCCTGTTGCGCGATCTTGGCTGCTACGCGGACTTCACCATGCCATCAGCTCCCTCAGCAACCCAGGGACGCATAGTGAACCAGATCTACTGGTGCACGAACAACCCGGATAATCGTCCGCGATCATTCGATCACGGGATCGAAGCGACGACCGGCGGCGGCAGACGCGGAGACCTGTTAATGATTACCGGGCCGCTCGGAATGCGCTTTAGCGAACGTTTGAGGCCACGCCTGGAGACCGGGGAGCTTGCCGGATACGATATGCCGACGCCTTCACGAGTGCGCCGTTGGTTCGATCTTGCGCCCACCATAGGCGATGATGTTTTTATTAAACTCCACACCCACGGCGCTGCGGATTGGAACCAGGAGCCGCTGCTCAATAGAGGGCTTGGGAATCTCTTCAGCTGGCTCACAGAAGAGGCAGAGCGAAGTAATATTGAGATTCACTGGGTCACTGCATGGCAGATGTACAAGGCTGCCTCGGCGTTGATTCACAAGTAAAATCTGTATATGGTCGACGGCAGATAATATGCCGACATGGAAATTCAGATTATTTCCCGAACAACTCAATAAACACGCATAAGTTTGTCCCCTATTCGGGGCCGATGTTAACTTAAAGACATAGGGTATTCACAATGAGAGTTCTACACGTTGTCGGTGCGCGGCCAAACTTCATGAAGGCGGCACCTGTGTATCGTGCACTGAAAAACAAAGGGCACGAACAGACGCTAGTGCATACGGGACAGCACTATGACGCGCTCATGTCGGATGTGTTTTTTCAGGCATTGGAGATTCCTAATCCAGATGTAAGTCTAAACGTCGGTTCAGGATCGCATGCGCAGCAAACGGCCGCGATCATGAGCCGGTTCGAGCCTGTTGTGCTGGAGCGAAAGCCGCAGATTGTTCTGGTGTATGGCGACGTGAATTCTACCGTTGCCGCAGCGCTGGTTTGTTCCAAGCTGGGTATTTGTGTAGGGCATGTCGAAGCAGGCCTGCGCTCGTTTGACCGCTCGATGCCTGAAGAGATTAATCGACTGGTAACAGATCAGCTCGCGGATCTTCTCTTTACTCCGTCGGCCGATGGTGATGAAAACCTGGCACGCGAAGGTGTTGCCAAGGAAAAGGTGTTCCTTGTTGGCAATGTCATGATCGATACCCTGATTCGATTTCTACCGAAGGCAGACGAGATGTTTCCAAGACTCAAGGCTGAATTGTCCTTGGACTCCTTTGGCTTGGTAACGCTTCATCGTCCATCAAATGTCGATGAAGAGTCAACCTTTTTGCCGATGTTGCAAGTGATTGACAGCTTGAGCAAGGAACTTCCCCTGATCTTTCCCGTCCATCCCAGGACGCGCCAAAAGTGGTCTGCGCAGTTGAATCAGTGCAACTCAAATCTTCACGCCATTGAGCCGTTAGGATACCTCGAATTTCTCGCGCTTCAAAAGAACGCCAAAGTTGTCATCACGGATTCAGGCGGGATTCAAGAGGAAACTACATATCTTGGAACGCCATGCCTCACTTTGCGAGAGAATACGGAGCGGCCAATTACGGTGACTCACGGGACAAATGTCTTGATCGGGCGCGATTGGGAGTTGCTCAGAAAACACTTTCATGCAGCGCTGAGCGGCGAATGCAAGCAGATGGGTTGTCCGCCACTGTGGGACGGCAAAGCATCAGAGAGAATTGCGGAAATCCTTACCCGTCAGGCTTCTTAGTGCGGAGGTTTTGTAAACAGACAGGGGCTCCGCTGCGAATAGCCATGCGGTTTTGACAGGCCGCTAAGGCATGCCCGATACTCAGATGTATTGATTCTTTTTCAATTTACTGGTTTGCGAAAGAATTAAACCGAAGAGGCTTTGAAGTCCACCGGACCATGCCTCGTAAGATATACCAGAAAGCAGATGAGCAGATTCATGGCCGCAAGTTATTTCCCGTTTCAGCGGTCTGTTAGGAGGCAACCAGCCGATGAATAACCTCAATATACTGCTGGTTACATATTTGTTCCCGCCCATCGGTGGCACAGGAGTAATGCGTGCCGCAAGCCTGGCACGCTACCTCCCAGCTGAAGGAATCCGTCTTGATGTATTGACTACTCGCAACGCATCTGCTGTGGGATTAGATCTCACTTTGCTCAAGGAAATTCCGGCAGATGTGAATGTTAACCGCACTATAACGCTCGACCTGCCTTTCGGCATCAAGAAAGGTATGAAGAGGCTAATCAATGGAGCCAGGATTTCTTCCGGTCAAGCCGCAGGCCTTTCAGAAAACGACAAGCCAGGTTTCATCAAAAGAGTTATTGGGGACATGCTGTTACCTGATCCACAAGTAACATGGCTTCCCGTACTCACACGTGCCGCTCGTCGCATGATCAGGAAGCGTAACATAGACCTCGTCCTGATTACGGCGCCACCATTTTCAAACATTCTACTGGTTGAAAAACTTCGGAAGGAGTTTCCCCGTCTGGCGATTGTGGTCGACTTTCGTGATGAGTGGCTCTCGACAGCTTTTGACCTTGTCAGTTTTCTCTTCAGCCGCAGCGAGCGCGCTCGCATATTTGCGTGCAATGCTGAAGCAAACGCTGTGTCAAATACCACTGCTATTGTTGCGGTTACTGAAGCGGCGCGCCGTGTGATTCGCGCCCGGTATCCACAAGAGCCTGACAGCAAGTTTCATCTCATCCCCAACGGGTTTGACGCCACAAAACTGAGCCACTCCACGCCTCCTTCGGGTCCACGGCCCGACGGCAGGATTATCGTCACTTACGTCGGCACGGTCTATGCCTCTACAGAGCCAACCACGCTGGTTCAAGCCCTGCAACAGCTGGCCCCCGATGTGCGATCTAGATTTCTGCTTCGCTTTATCGGACACATCGAAGAACCACGTTTTCGCGAAGCCCTTTTGCGGCTGGGCGAGATGGTGGAGTTGAAAGGATACATGCCGCAACACGAAGCTTTGGCTGCAATGAATGAAACAGATTACGTGTTGCTCATCAACCACGATCCTCTGAACGTCGGAGGCAAATTCTACGACTACGTCGGCAGCGGCAAGCCCATTCTCGGCGCGGTCCATCCCGAGGGCGAGACTCGCCGCTTACTGGACGAGCTGCACGCCGGATGGTGGGCGGGCAATCAGGATGTCGACGGAATCAGCCAGCTCTTCATCGATGCTGCGAATCGCGGAGAATTGCTGCGCACGGTGTTTCAGCCCGATCTAGAAAAGATCGCGCAATACGAGCGCAAGGTTCTCGCACAACGCTATGCCGCGCTTTTATACTCTATTGCCAAAAAACAGCGCGACTGCGACTCATATGCTGAGGCAGGCCAGACTGCTA
The DNA here is from genome assembly GCA_050012015.1 of Occallatibacter sp. Lineage (GTDB taxonomy): Bacteria > Acidobacteriota > Terriglobia > Terriglobales > Acidobacteriaceae > Telmatobacter. The sequence continues at coordinate 424,840 of JBEKHZ010000002.1, forward strand.
AAACAGGAAAGTAGCTATGCTCAAGATTGCGGTCGTTACGCGGTATTTTCCCAGCTCGGCGGAGCCCTGGCAGGGCCGGTCGGCCTATCAGACGCTGCGTGTGCTTGCCCGCATGACGGATCTGCGTGTCTTCTATCCCAACGCCAATTACCCATCCCTTCTCAAACCACGCAGCCGGAGTTATGGCAGGCTTGACGCTTCTTACAATCCGCCCGACGTGAAGACGAGTTACTTCGACTATCCAGCACTACCTCTACTTTCTCGTCCGTTCAATGGGTGGATGGCTGCCCGCACATTGCTGCCACACGTGCGGCGGTTTGCGCCCGACCTGATATTCAGTTATTTTCTATATCCGGACGGATATGCGGCTTTGAGAATTGGCAAAACCATTGCTGTTCCTGTCGTTGCCATGAGCATTGGCTCCGACATCAACAGAATCGGCGATCCGATATCATATCTGCACACACGCGCCGTTCTACGCGAGGTTGATTATTTAATTACAGTCAGCGGCGACCTGCGCAATAAAGCTGTAGCCATGGGCGCCTCGCCGGAGAAGATCCGCGCCGTAATTAACGGCTGTGATCTATCTGTCTTCCATGTCAGGGACCGTTTTGAGGCAAGGCGGAAGCTCGGGATCGATCCAGCTTCGCAGGTGGTTCTCTACATTGGGCGCATGGATGTGAAAAAAGGCCTCCGCGAACTGTTAGATGCAGCGGTTTCGCTGCGTATGGAGAGAATAAACCTGCATGTATTTCTAGTCGGCGAAGGGCCGGACAGGCCTCTCATCAAGAGTGCTATTCAGGCTAACAAGGCAGCCGACTACATTCACGCGCTGCCCGGGTGCTCCTTCGACGACGTTGCCGTATGGATGGCGGCAGCCAATCTGGTTACCTTGCCGAGTTACATGGAAGGCTGCCCCAACGTGGTGCTTGAGGCGCTGGCCAGTGGAAGGCCTGTTGTTGCCACAAATGTTGGCGGCATTCCCGAGATCCTGAGTGATGAGTGCGGCAGGCTCGTTCCCCCTCACAACGCTGGCGCGCTGGCTCAGGCTCTTGCATCAGTTCTCGACAAAAGCTGGGACGCCAAGGCTATCTCGGCACATGGAAGCCGAAGCTGGGAAATGGTCACGGGAGAACTGCTCGAAGTCTTTGAATCGCTCGTATGTACCCGTGCGGAAAGCAACAAATGAGTATTCTGCGCAAAACTGGCTTGGTTCTCGGCCGAATGTTCGCAGTCATCGGCTTCATCACAGTGCTGGTGATCTCCACTCCCATCGTTTCGTGGTGGGCACAGGCCTATTCCGGCCCCATCGAGCAACCAAAAGGCGATGTTCTTATTCTCCTCAGCGCGGCGGGGGACGACCGGGGCGGCATCTCACACTCTTCTTACTGGCGCGCTCGCCAGGCGCTTTTTGCATGGCAAACCGGTGGCTTCAGGAAGATCGTTATCATTGGTGGCGGCGGACCAGGCATCTTCAATTTTCTAATTACTAACGGCATGCCTCGTGAAGTCATCGTTGCAGGGTGGGAATCCACCAGTACCCGCGAAAACGCCATTGAAGCAGAGCGCCTAATCCAAGATCTTCCCGGCAAGAAGGTTCTACTCACCAGTGATTTTCACATGTATCGTGCGCTTCGCGTTTTCCGTAAAGTGGGAATTGAAGTCACGCCCATGGTTGTTCCGGATGTGCTGCAGTCCGCTGAACATTGGGACGGACGCTTTTCTTCCTTTGAGACTATGACGGCTGAAACCGTCAAGATCGTCTACTATGCTGTCCGCGGCTGGATATAGGAAAGTCGTTTCAGTACGGCGCTCTCCTGGGATACACCGGCTCGGCCAACTTCCTTCGGCGGTCCCATAGTTTGAGTTAGATTTGCCATGGAGTTTAGGATGCCGGTCATAAGCGGCGACTCTGAGAACTCGGCTGCTTGCGAGTTTTGCAACTTGTATAGCAGGGAACGGTAGCTGATATTCAGCCATTTGGCGGTCTTGCGGCGACTCCAGCCATTTGACTCCAGCACCTTCAGAATAATTTGTCTCTCCAGATCCTGTGTGGCAGCCTTGGTGACCTCTTTCAACAAGATGGGGCTGGTCAGGTCGATTTCAGTGTTCAGCCGGGTCAAGCTGGCCGGGACGGACGCAACCAATTCCGCCGCCAAAACCTCTTCGCTGCCGATTAAAACGTAGCCGCGTAACATGTTTTCCAGTTGCCGGATGTTTCCCGGCCAATCGTATCGTTGCATCAAGCGCGTCATCTCGCGCGAGAGCGGCTTAGGATTGTTGCGAAATGTCTTCGCGTGCAGCTCGAGAAAGTAATCGGTCAGCATCGGGAGATCCTCTGTACGTTGGCGCAGAGGAGGCAAGTCAATCGTCACGGCGTTGATGCGGTACAGAAAGTCCAGCCGGAAGCTACCATTCTCTACCTGTTGCTGCAGGCCATTGCTGGTCGCACTGACCAGCCGGGTATTAACCGTTCTCGACTCCAGACCCCCAACCCGCATAAAGCTGCCATCCTGAAGCATCTGCAGCAATTTTGCCTGTACCGATAAATCCAGATCGCCAATTTCATCCAGGAACAAGGTCCCCATATGCGCCAGTTCCACACGGCCGCGCTTAGTTGCATAAGCCCCGGAGAATGCTCCCTTTTCATAACCGAAGAGTTCCGACTCGATCAGAGTATGCGGAATGGCAGGACAGGCTACCTTGACCCAGACGCCCCTGGAGCGATTTGATTTTGCATGCAACAACTTGGCAAAGATCTCTTTGCCTGTCCCGCTCTCGCCTTGCAACAGCACCGGAACGGTCGTCTCAGCAATCCGTTCCAGCTTCTCGCGAGCTGCGGCCATCGAGGATGATCGTCCGAAGATCACCTCGATCGGTGGCAGGCCGTGGATATCGACTGATTCAGTTGTGTGCGCAAAAGGCATGGGCAGTAAAGAGCTTCATTTTGATTGTGGCAATTAATCATCCAAATAGAAACAGAAAAGTAACCATCAGATTACACTAAAGTAATCAATTTATGAAAGATATTCATTCTAAAGGGCGATTTTGAGACATTGATGACCATTTGCGAACTGTCGTATGTAAATATTTTGCACAATAGTTCTAATCAATTACCACCTTTCAATGATGCTATGAGGGACTACTAGCACTTGTTTTTTCTTTTCGCGGGCGCGCTTTTCCCCTTTCCTCTTGATGCAGTACAGCCCCAGGGCAGTTCTGTACTCCTCTGCAAATCATCGCAAGGATTGTTCACTCGTCGATGTCCTGGCAATCAGCATGCGGAGAAATGTGTGCGCGACGATGAGAAAGAGGTTTAATCGATACGTTCGACCAGCAAAACCTGCTCGTCGTTATCGACCTCATGGAACTTGACCTCGATAATCTCGCGACGGCTGGTGGGCACATGCTTGCCGACGTAGGTGGCCTCAATGGGCAGTTCGCGATGGCCGCGGTCGATAAGCACGGCCAGCTGCACGCGACGAGGCCGCCCGTGATCGAACAGAGCGTCGAGAGCCGCACGGGCAGTGCGCCCTGTGTAAAGCACGTCGTCGCACAGCACTACGTCACGGCCCTCAATTTCAATGCCAATGGCGCCCGGAGTGACCACCGGGCGAATATCCGCAGTCGACAGGTCGTCGCGGTAGAACTGTATATCCAGTACCCCGGTCTCGACCTTGCGTTTCTCGATTCCGGAGATTAGTTTTCCCAGCCGCTCGGCCAGCGGAACGCCGCGACGCTTGATGCCGACCAGCACCAGGTCCTTGCTACCATTGCTCTTTTCCACAATCTCGTGGGCCAGGCGCACCAGTGTGCGCTCGACCTCCGAGGCGGACATCAGCCTGCCCTTCGTGCGCAGGGAGATTTTACTTTTGGCTTCGCTCATGGGTTCTCTCGCTGCCTGGCTGTCGCAGCCAGCCGTTTGCAGCCATCTTCTCAATGGATAATACGAGGGTTTCATGCCGAAGGCAAGGACCGGAAAGGTCAACCATGCCAATCAGGAAACGCGGCGAGAGCTGGCAGATCGATTTGAGAACAGCAGACGGGACTCGAATCAGGCGCAGCTACACAATGCAAGTGTCTATACCTCAGGTTTTCCGGCACGGGCTAACCAGCGCGCCCCCAGGGCGCCACCTGCGGCGGCAAAGACCAGCAAAAAAAGCGAATTGAGAGCAAAGCCGAAGGCCCAAAAGCCAGCGTGACCCTCCGGCGACTGCATCCAGGCCTGGATTTGGGCTAGCTGAGTTTGCATCTGTGTGGCATCCGTAGGTCCCATGCCCGCAAGCATCTGCTGAGCTTTCTCCTGGAACTTGTCAAGGACCAATGTTTTATATGCTTCGTCAATCTGGCTGGCCTGATGAAGAAGGAACCTCTGAACAAAAAGAGCGCCGCCACTGACGCCAAATGCCAGCCAGCCAGCCAACATGCCGGTAACCAGGCCAATACGAGCGCCGGCACCGAGAGTGATCCATGCCGGCCGCTGGCTGCGCATGTAGAGCGCTACGGCCCAGGCCGCGGCGATAGTCATCCATAACAGCCCAAGAATTGCGAGAGGCGAAACGCCACTCGTCAACAGTCCAGCGGGAACCGCCAGCAGCATAGCTGCTCTGAGTGCGGGCTTCCAGTCGACGCTGCCTGCATCCCGCCCCTCCCTGTCCCAGCGCTCCGGAGGAGTCTGCCCGGAAGGCGCGTCAGCCAGGTATACCAATTGCGGCAAGCCACAGGCGGGACAGTAGCAGTTTTCGGCCTGAATGGCCTGATGACAGCGGGTGCAGGTGACTTCCATACATCTATGAGCCTATCGCATCCGGCCGAGTATAGGCGATGCAATAAAACCGGCAGAAGGAAGGAGAACTCCAGCGCACAACACATCCCATCTCATGAATGTAAATAGATCAGATATAAAAAGCGGGAAGATCGAGGCACTCAAAGTTCTGATTTGCGGCTAATTGATGCTGGGATTCAACAGGCGCTCCTTTTGCGCACGGCGCACAGCGAGATAATTCCTGAGTGAGGTGAATTTTCGCTCGTCACAGTTCAGGCAGCGTACGGGGAAGCGCAAGAGGAGTAAGTTCGCCAAATTCCGTAACTTAAAACGAAACCGCGAAGTGCGAAAATCAAAAAAACCGCAAAGATTGCAATGAAAAGCCATCTTAACCTCCAGTGACCAAACCAAGAACAAGCGGAGCAGAGGGAGGAAGATGCTCCACGTGGTCATAACTAGCCCGCTGAATGAAACAACACCATACCCCATACGATGATGGAGTACGCGTATGGCTTATTGTTGCATAGCGAGCGCAAAAAAGTTGATGGAAAGTGCAAAATGTCACATCTTGCTGGAAGTAGCAGTGGAGATCTTTGCGGTCACGAGAGCCTCTGCTTTGGCCAGAACCTCATCCAGCGTCATGTGGGTCGAATCCAGCAGAACGGCGTCCGGAGCTGCTATCAGAGGGGAATTGGCGCGGTTGCGGTCCCTCAGATCACGGTCTCTCAGGTCGCGGATGACCTCTTCTGGCTGCTGGTCAGGCTTGGAGCCCAGTTGATCGTAGCGACGCATTCCCCGTACCTCAGGGGCGGCATCCAAAAAAATTTTTACCTCGGCGTTGGGAAAGACTACGGTGCCAATGTCGCGGCCCTCCATAACCACCCCGCCCTGGGCTCCCATCTGCTGCTGCAGGCGAACCATCCAGGCGCGAATTGCGGGCCACACGCTGACCCGGGAGGCGGCGTAGGTTACATCCGGAGTGCGAATCAGAGCTGTCACGTCCTCGCCGTCGAGCAGAACACGATTCTCGCTTTCGCCAGGTTCAAGGCGGATCGTGGTTTTTGCGGCAAGGCTTTCCAGGCTCTGACTCTCTTCCAAAGAAAGTCCTGCCCGAAGGGCCTTGAGGGCAAAGGCACGGTACATGGCCCCAGTCTCCATGTTCAGCAGACCAAAACGCTGGGCTAGATGGCGGGCGATAGTGCTCTTTCCCGCTCCGGCAGGGCCGTCGATGGCGATGATGATTTTGTGGGCCGCGTGGAGAAAGCAGACAGATGCGGTGCTCATCTGTGTTTCTTCGTCCCTTGCCTGGACCGCGCGCCTAAAGCTAACCGTTTGCTGCCGCCAGCCTTTGCTCTGGCAGAAAGGGCCGGCTTCCGCGTGCTGATTCTGCGAGCAGGTCGCGCGGCAGGCCGGGAATCCTTACGGGAAGATATGCCGGTCTTGGTTTTGCTCTTGGCGCCGTTGGAATGCACTTTGTGCGAAGTGCCATTTCGAGATGTCCAACCGGACGCAGCAGCCTGCCTGCTTTTTCCGTTGGAGCCGTTCCCGCCGGCAGAACCTGTTCCGGTGTGCCTGTTCGGGCGGCTGTTGGATGACGATTGAGCCGGCTTACTATCACGGGAGAAAGTAGCTGGACGGCTGAGCTGGGGCCGTGAAGATGCGGAATTTCCGCTCACGGCCGGGGGGCGTGACGCATAAAGGTCAGCAGGCTTGTACGATGCCGCAGAGGCCGGCGCAGCAGGCGTTATCTGCTTTGCAACAGCAGGCTCCGGCGGCTCCTCGTCATGGGAGTGGAGAAAGTAGGCCGAGGCCGGGATAGACGCACTGGCGTAGATCGTAGGAGGCGTGGCGAACTCCGGCAGTGTGCCGGCAACGTAGAAGTGAGGCGCATGTCCCAGCGAGATGGTGTGCACCTGGCGCGTGGCTACCAATCCCCGCAAAACTTCACGCACCTTGCTGCGGGCGGTAAGCGGGGCCAGGAACAGCTCAACATCTTCCATTGGTGCGGCGATCACCGCTTGCAGGTAAATGGAGGCCAGCACGGAGATGGCCGTCACCTGCGAGGTGGACGCTCCTTCTGCAATGGCCTTCTGAAAGCGCTGGCGCAGCAGTTGCCACAGAGGAGCCTGGCCGGGGGCAGAAACAACGGGAATAATGCGGAGCTGTTGCCAAAGCTCGGTAATGGCGCGCAGAACCGCAGCTTCGGTCACTTCCCGGCCCAGTGCGCGGGTAAGCTTACCAAGGGTTGTATCACCACCTGCTTCCAGCAGCTTGTAAGCCTGAACAGCGAGTTGTGAAACCTGACGCGAGCCTGTCAGTTGTGGAATGCGGCGCCAGTCACGGTCGCCGCGCAGGGCATAGACGTAAGGAAGAACCCAGCTTGCAACAACGAAGTCAGGCGCCTCGCCAGGCAGGCCTAACAGGTTAAGCCGCACAGCCACGCCATCCGTTTCCAGGCGTACCAGCAACTGCTCGGCTATGGCAATCTCTTTACGGTCAGGGTTGGGGTCTGGCCTGCCGATTACAGCCTCTACAAACGACGGCGCAATAGCGGAGGAAAACTGCCGCTTAGGCAAGAAGAGACACAATCCCGTCTCCTCAATCCACGTCCGGGCATCCTCCAGGGAGAGGGTCCCATGTCCGTTCAGGCGCATCCGTTCGGCGCGCGATGCTTCCAATTGTTCCGATGTCAAAGAAAAACCTCGCTTCCAGGCTGGCGTATGCGCCGGGCAACCCCGACCCCTAAGGGGAGAGCTGCCACCTTCCACCTAATTCAAATCCTCTGGAAGGCCCGCTGGATTTCCTTCCAAGAATACAGCAAAGCGATTGGACGTCCATGCGGGCAACTGGTTGGGTGGCTCGTTTTCGCTAACTCCAATAATAACCACTCTATACGAGCCGGGTCAAGAGGAGTGTTGACCTTGATGGCAGAATGACAGGCAATGGAAGCTGCAATACGTGTGCGTAGGGCCGTAAGATCATGATTCTGCTTAGGTTCATCAGAATCAGCGCTGGATTGCTCAATGACCTCGGCCAGCATCCGCTCCAGAGCAGCTCCTTCCAGGCCAACCGGCGCGGCCTTTACCGCAAGTGTTTGAGGGCCAAAGGGTTCTACTTCGAAGCCGTTACGCTCCAGTTCCTCGGCAATGCTCGCGAAGACCACCATTTGGGCTGGTTTTAGCTCCACCAGTAGAGGCATGAGTAATCTTTGGCGCATAACCTTCTCAACCTGGCGGTCTCTTAATATTTTTTCAAAAAGTATCCTTTCGTGTGCCACGTGCTGGTCAATGATCCACAAACCGTCTTCTCCAGTGGCCAGAATGAATGATTCGCGCAACTGACCCAGCGGACGCAGCGAGCCGAGCTGGTTGAGGTTGGTTGCGGCTTGCTCGGCCTCGACCAGGGCCGTTTCTGCAGAGGGATTTGCGCCGGGAGTGCCACCGGAGCCAGGGGAGCAGTCCCCGGCGGGAGGCAGGTTAGCGGGCAGGAAGAGCGCTGCTGCGGCCTCGCCCCATGCCTGGCGGTTATCCCATGCGCTGGAGGACAAATCGTGGGCAGTAAAGGGCAGTTTGCCGGGAATGGGCGTAGAAGGGCGTGGAGTCAGCTCAAAGGCCTCGGCCTCTGCCCTGGCAGCCTGAAGTGCGGCCGGATCAGAGTCGGGCGGCAGCGGCAATGGCTCACTGTCTGGCGCACCAGGCAAGTGAGATGCGGCTGGCGGCATCAGTGAAGGGCTGGCTGCGGGCGCGGAGTCCAGCGCGGCCAGAAAGCCGGCGGCGGGCCGTGCCTTGACGAGTGCGGTGCGCAGGCTGTCGCGGACAAAGTCGTGGATAAGGCTCTGCTGGCGAAACCGGACCTCTGTCTTAGCCGGATGAACATTCACATCCACCTCTTCGGGCGGCATCTCCAGGAAGAGCAGCACAACGGGAAAGCTGGTAGGCGGTATCACGTTGCGATAGGCCTCAGAGATAGCGTGCATCAGCAGCCGGTCGCGAATAAGCCGTTTGTTAACAAAGATATAGATCGAGTTGCGGTTCAGCTTTTGCAGCTCGGGCTTGGAGTAGAAGCCGGTGAGCCGCAGGACTCCGGGGACACGCGCCGGCTCGTCAGGGTTCTTCTTCCATGGCGGGGGTTCCGGCAGGCCAACGCGCTCCAGCGGGAGCTCAGCGGCTACGGGAAGCAGTTGAGCCAGCGTATCCTTGCCGAAAATCTGGTAAATGCGCTCGGCCGTGCGCGCAACAGGCGGCGCGGATACGATGGTGTGCGTGGCCGAAAGCAGCTCGAAGTGCTTTTCCGGATGGGCTAGAGCATAGTGGGTGACAAGCGCCGTTACGTGGGATAGCTCAGTCGACTCAGCACGGAGAAATTTGCGGCGGGCCGGAGTGTTGAAGAAGAGATCAGCTACGGTGACCGTGGTGCCGCGAGGCAAAGCGGCATCTTCCACGCGGTGAATCTTGCCTGCGGCGATTTCGACATGAGTTCCGGCAGACTCCTCTCCAGTAGCCGTTTCAAGGGTGACGCGAGCCACCGAGGCGATGGAGGGCAGCGCTTCGCCGCGAAATCCCAAAGTAGCGATGGAAAGCAGGTCTTCAGCAGTGCGAAGCTTGGAAGTTGAGTGGCGTTCGAAGGCCAGCAAGGCGTCGTCGCGGTTCATGCCGTGGCCATCGTCGCTGATGCGGATCAACCTGCGCCCGCCGGCCTCGACTTCGACACGGATACGGCTGGCACCGGCATCCAGAGCGTTTTCCAGGAGTTCTTTTACGACCGAGGCAGGCCGGTCCACCACCTCGCCTGCGGCGATCTGGTTGGCAACCTGGTCGGGAAGTATACGGATGCGGCCCATAGCTCCTTAGGGTATCGCAGATCGTGGGTCAGAGATGAGGGGTCAGAAAACAAGGGGATGTGTGTAGCTGGATTTGCACGGTTTTCGCCGAAGGGAAGAGATTCGGAGGGGCTAAAGAGTTGGCTTATACATACACCAAGATCTGACAATAATGGGTACATTCTCCTCAATATTCGCTACATTCTGTCGCAAGAGGTTGAAAACGAATGGGATAGGGTGTTGGATAGGACGGATTGCCCGGTTATTGGATCAGACGCCCTCGCCAAGGTCCAGCCGAAGGGGAAAATGCGTGCTGGAAAGCCTGGGGGAGTATATCTTGGAGTCAATGGCCAGCATCATGGATTTCCCGATATCGTTGATGCAAGCCTCTTGAAAGCCGAGTACCGTAACCATGATCAAGCTTCCCAATCTTAGCGCCCTCAAGGCTCTTGTGAAACGGACCCTGCGTCCCAGGACGAAGTGGGGCCGTGTCACGCTGTGGTCTGGCGGATTGAGCGTTCTGGTTTATCTTTACGGTTGGCTCTCCAGTTTCGGGTCAAACGCCAGGCCGAGCTTTTGGGCGAAGCTCTTTGCCCTGATCTTCGCCTTGTGCGCCCTGCGGCTTGTCGTCCGCTGGGTCTGGCGGCGTTTCATGTGGCGGCTGCGCCATCGGCTGATCGTTACCTATTTTTTCATCGGGGTTATTCCCGTTGTGCTGTTGCTGGCGATGACGGCTTTGAGCGGCCACCTGTTTGGCGGACAATTTGCCACCTACGCCGCAATCTCGAATTTGCAGGCGGCGCTGCAATATCTGGAGGCGCCCAATGACGCCCAGGCTGCGCTGCTGGCATCTCTAGGCCGCTCCGGTAAACCGGACAAAATGATTGCCGGAGAGTTTTTCCATGTTTCCGGCGAGAATTTTCCGCAGCGCACCGTCACGGTGTGGAAAGGAGACGAGGGATTTCTGCTCTCGAGCAGCGGCGCGCTGATCAAGGCCCACCCCGCCAAGGTCCCCGATGTGATCAAAGGAGATTTCAGAGGATTCGTTTACGATGGAGGCTTCCTGCATCTGCGCGCGGTACGGCGCTTCGTCAAGGACGGCCAACGGATCACTGTAGTTACCGACGCTCCCATCACGCCGGGACTGCTTCAAGCGGTAAATTCGCGTCTGGGCTCGGTGAGTTTGATTCCGTCAGATGACAACGACGGGGAAAATTCACATCAACTACTCTTTACTCAAAAGACGCCCGGACGAGTGGATACCGAGAGCATAGCGCCTTCAACAAACCGGCTAGATCCGGCAATTCAATTTTACACGCTATTCGATACGCTTGATTGGAAGACGGGAAAGCCGTATCCCTGCGCGATTGGCGTCACCACCCGGCCGTCGCTGCTCTACGGTGTTTTGTTCTCCACCTTGGGCGACAAGGCGAAGATATTGAAGTACTTTCTGCTCATCATCTCGCTTCTCTTCGGCCTGTTTGAGTTGATAGCGCTTTATATAGGCATTCGGCTGTCGCGCAGCATGACGCGCGCGGTGGCAGAGCTCTATCGCGCCACGGAGCACATCAACCGGGGCGACCTGACCCATCGCATCCATATTCGCGGATACGATCAGTTAGCGGAGCTGGAACAATCATTCAATGCAATGACCGAATCACTGGTCAAGTTTGCGGCCGAACAAAAGCGCATGCAGCAAATGGAGAGCGAGCTGGCCATTGCCTATGAAGTGCAGAACGTATTGTTCCCGCACAAATTACCGGAACTCGCTTCCCTGGATGTCTACGGAGTCTGCCGGCCGGCACGCTCAGTAAGCGGAGACTACTACGACTTCATTCCCCTGGGCAGTGACAGACTGGTGGTGGCAATGGGCGATATCAGCGGCAAGGGGATTTCCGCCGCATTGCTGATGGCCACCGCGCATGCCTTCATCCGTGCATATTCACTGGAGCCGAGTATGATGTCGAGGCTGCCGGCGTTGGGAACGGGTATAAATTCCAGTGGCGATCGCAACACACGCATTCAGGGGGACGGCGCCACCCAGTCGCGGCCTTCTGTCGGCATGTTGATGAGCAGTTTGAACAATCAGCTGTTTCGCTGCACCTCGCCGGAGAAGTACGCGACTATGTTTCTCGGCTGCTATGACGCGGAACTGCGCGAATTTACTTATTGCAATGCAGGCCACCTGCCGCCCATCATGCTTGCCGAAAATGGAAATGTCTCCCGCCTCGACACCTCGGGCACGGTGGTTGGGCTTTTTGATGGCGCAGCCTATGGTGAATACACGATTAGGATGCAGCTAGGCGATCTGATTGTCGCTTTCAGTGATGGCGTTACCGAACCGGAGAACGAGGCAGGCGAGTTCGGAGAGGAGCGCCTGATGGCGTTGATCCAGGAGCATCGCCACCAGCCGCTCTCCCGCATCGGCGAGGTCATTACAAGCTCCGTGGCGGATTGGATCGGCGATGCCGAGCAGCCCGATGATGTGACCGTGGTTCTGGCGCGCGCCCGCTGAGTTAAAGTTGCTTAATTATCAGTACAATTGCGAGAGAATTCTCGACGTTGTCTCAATAGACACTCGTGTGGCTGGCAAGCCGCGCGAAAGCCTGACCGGCGCGCAACTTGTCAAAGGCAGGTTCCACCGCCAGGTAAACCAGCCACCCGCTATGATGAGCACGCGCTTGCTCCAAGAAGGCCATTGCCTTATCGGCATTCCCGGTCATTGCGTAGAGTTTAGCTTTTTCATAGTCGGAATAATAAGGTCCGGCATCGGATTTTTCCGTCTCTGCGATGAGAGCGCGCAATACGCCGGGGTAACTATCCCGCGCATAGGAGTCGCTTAGTGCCTTTGCAATCTCCTTATGCCCGGCTGCAAAGAAAAAGTTGCGCCGTGCGTCGAGCGCCTGCCGCCACATTCCCTTCTGCTCATATGCCCATGCCAGCTTCATCTGCGCGGTCTGGAATCCGCTATTCAGTTTAAGCGCCTTCTGATAGTAAAGGATGGCGGCATCGTAATCGCGAGCATAGTAATTCACCCAGCCGCTGTTCGTAATGACGATCAGAGAGAGCGGATCGAGCGTCTCTGCCTGGCGCAACTGGTTGCGCGCCTCATCGAAGCGACCGCGCGAGGCCAGGAACATCCCATACCAATGGTGTGCGGTGGCATTGTTGGGGTTGAGGTCCAGAGCCTTGTGAAACTCCGTCTCCGCCTCCGGAAACTTCCACTCGTAACGCCACAAGTTGAAGGCAAGCGAGGCGTGAGCTTCCGAGAGGTTGGGGTCGAGAGCCAGAGCCTTGAAGGCGGCTTCTTTGCCGGATTCGGCCAACGCGTTGCTCGAATGGCCTTCGTAATACTCTCGCGACAGGTTGTAGGAATTGGCAAGCCCGACCCAGGCCTCGGCGTACCCGGGGTCCTTCGCCAGAGCATCCTTGAAATACTTGATGGACTTGTGGAAGCCCTCTTCATTGCGCTTTTCCATCTCAAAGCGCCCTTTGAGAAACGCTTCATAGGCAGCCTGGTTAGCGGTAGTGCCGTGCGGAGTGCTCACTTCAGGCAGAACGAGCGAAAGCGACTGGACTACGCGGTCTGCCACGGACTGCTGGAATGCGAGGATGCGTTCCGCGTTGACCTCGCCTTCGTAGTCATCTGCCCACAATTCAGTCTGATCGTCCGGCCTTACCAACTGTGCGGAGATGCGGATCATCTTCCCGGATTTTTTCACAGTTCCTTCGAGCAAATACCTGGCCCCCAGCTCAAGGCAAATCTGGGCCGGGGGTTTTCCGGAATGTTTGTAATTCATCGCCGAGGTACGAGCGATTACACCGAGGCGGCTAGGGCTTACCCTGCCAAGATGAACAATCAACTCATCGGTTACGCCATCGCTCAGATAATCCTGATCGGGGTCGCCCGTCAGGTTTTCAAAGGGCAATACTGCCAGGATCAATCGAGAGTTTGGCGCCGCCGGGCGCGTTTCGCGCTTCTGGTGGAGAAAGAGAGAAAGAGCAGCCAAAGCAAAAACGGCGACGGCTCCAGCGAAAACAAAGATGCGCCGCCCAAATTTAGCAAATCCATTTTTTGCCGACTTGCCGCTGACTAACTGGTGGCGTTGATCGGGCGCTTGAGGCGAGGAGTGAGCGCCTACCGGGTCCGGGCCGATTATCGTAACAGGAGCTATGAAGCGATAACCGATTCTGTGGACTGTCTCAATGTAGCTCGGAGCGCTCGCATCATCGCCGAGCACAGCACGGATCTGGCGGATACAGTGGTTCAGGCCGCGCTCATAATCAACAAAGGTCTCCGGATCCCACAACTCTTGCTGAATTTCCTCACGTGTGACGACTTCGCCGTGCCTCGACGCCAGCAACACAAGAACCTTAAACGGCTGCGAAGACAGCCGCAGAACGGTGTCGAGCCTTTTCAGCTCGCTATCTTTGGCATTAAGACGAAAAACTCCAAAAGCAATTACAGCCGAACCATCGGTGCCCAAAATCGCCGACCCTTCGTATATACCCGCCTATATCCGGGACAGATTGGAACGCACAGTATAGCCGATGACGCGTTGTCGTGGCCGTGACCTGCGAGGCCGGCGCTGCCGCTGCGGAGTTGCATGTTCCGTCAGCGTTGCACGGCAGACGCAAATCTCCACTTACATCCTAAAGCAACCTTATTATTTTCTTGGTTTTACGCGCTCACAACTTTCCGCGAAAAAATCACATTGCAACCATTGTGTTTCTTGCCAGGACAGTAAACAATGGGGCGAATTCTATTTTGTTGGGCCCCCGGCCTGAAGGGAAGGACTGTAGTGTATAAACTTCGCGCTCTTTTTCTGATTTGCTGTCTGGCGGTCTTCGGCGTGAGAGCAGGCTACGCTGATTCGCTGACGGAAAACTTCAACTATGGAGTTGCAATTGTGAGCTCTGCCTGGCAAATCGTCCCGGAATCACAGATCCCGCCTGAAGGGACGATCACGCTCACTCTCAATGGCGATAATACCATTACCGCAACTCTTACGGACAACTATGCCACGATCAATGAGGTTGGCTTTAACTTCAACAACTCTTGCGTGCCTAACGGTTGTACCGATATCAGCTATTCTTCTACCACCTTTACTGGCTGGGGCAGTTCGGGAGACCAGTTCGGCACCCAGCATTTGTCCTTCTGGTGCGATGATCCGACATCGGGGTTTCCAACTAATTGCGGAGTGTCGACTGTAACCTGGACGATCAGCTCTGACAACGTAACTTTCACATCAATCTACCAGTTGCTTGGGGGTTCTTCTTCCCTATCCGACTTCTACCTGAACGATAACAACGATGGCAGCACAAACGGCGACTATCTGGGACAGTACGGCGCGGGCATGCCGCCTTACTCGCCTAACAGCCCGGTTCCCGAACCCGGAACCTTCCTTCTTCTGGCTTCCGGATTGACTGGAACGCTGGGCGCGATACGCCGTAGACTAAGAGCGTGACGCGTTTCTATTTTGCAGCCTGAAAGAGCGGAAGTTTCAAACTGCGGCTCTCCCCTGAAAAGGAGCGACCCGCATCTCGATTCCGGGATGCGGGTCTTCTCATCTGAGGAGAGCAATAGGGAAAGCAGGTCAGACGCCCAGGCCGAACTCTCCAGTCTGCTTTTCACCTGCATGGGTATAGAAATCGTACGGATTGCGATGGTTAAACTTGTAACGGTTGAGCAGTTCGCGCCCCACGATAAAGCCTACCGCGGCCACGGCCAACCCCACCGTAAGCCAGCCGATGATCCGCAGAGCGCTGGATTCCTTCGTCTCTTCGGCAGTCACTTCGACGGTATCCGGCGCGGCGGCTGGAACTTGTGGCTCAGTGAACATGGCGGCTTTCTCCTGCAAGCATGATACCGCAATTCTGCATCTATCGGTCCAACGAACCGTAATAGTCTATGGCACAATGACTCGAAAATGCACAAAGCTACCTGTCGGCGGGACACGCCAGCAAGGCATTCAGAAGCTTGCTTCAGCGTGGTACGGGGTTGCCCACGGATAGCCTTCTGGAGGCTCCCAGAAAGGCGTAGGCGGCGACGCTGAGGTATCCCACAAGGGGAACCAGATAGGCAAGCGCGATGCTGTGAGTCCGGTCGTTGATCAACCCCATCAGCGGCGTAAGCGCCGCGCCGCCCACAATGGCCATTACCAGGAGCGAGCCGCCAATTTTGGTATTGGGGCCGAGCCCCTTGAGTCCCAATGCAAAGATGGTGGGAAACATGAGCGACATGAAGAAGCTGGTCAGCACCATCGCCCATACGCCGATCCAGCCCGGATGCAGCACGCCAACAGCAACCAGCAGCACGTTGATGACCGCATAGGCGCCCATCAGCAGGTTCGGCCGCACCACGCGCATCAACGCGGTGGAGACAAAGCGCCCCACTCCAAAGGCTACCAGGGATGCAATCAGATAATCAGCGGCGGGTTTTTCTGGCAAATGTGTGGAGTCCTGCACATACTGAATCAAATAGCTCCAGGTGCCTACCTGCGCGCCGACGTACATGAACTGCGCGAATATCGCCAGCAGAAAGTGGCGATGCCTGAGCAGGTCGCGGAAGTGTCCGTGATCGCCGCCGTCCTCATGTTCGCTGCGAATCGGGGGAAACTTTTTGAGCGCAATCAACAATGCCCACAAGAGCACGACCGCGCCGAGAACAAGATACGGCATTTTTACGCGCAGGATTTCGTCGTGGAGATAGCCCGCATACGTGCCGGCCTTCTTCATCGCGGATATCTGGTCAGACTGCAATTCGATGCCGGAGAAGATGAAGATTTTACCGATGAATACTCCCACAATCGAGCCCAGCGGGTTGAAAGACTGCGAAAAGTTGAGCCGCTGCTCGGAGGTCTCTGGCGAACCCATCTGCGCAATGAAGGGATTGGAGGCCGTCTCAAGAAACGATAGCCCGCTGGCGATGACGAAGAGCGCCATCAGGAAAAACCAGTACTGCCCCACGAGCGCTGCCGGCCAGAAGAGAAATGTGCCGATTCCGTAGAGCAGCAGCCCGATGATGAAGCCGGCCTTATAGCCCAGCCGGCGCATGAGCAGCGCCGCGGGCATGGCCAGCAGAAAATACCCCATGTAAAACGCCGACTGCAGCAACCCCGCCTGAAAGCGCGAAATCTCGAAGGATTTCATGAACTGCTTGATCAGCACATCGTTGAGGTTGTTGGGGATTGCCCACAGAAAAAAGAGCGCCGTAATCAGGATGAAAAGGACAATCTGCCCGGTGGGGAAGATTCCGCTCCTGGCTGGCGTTTTAGCAGTATTGCTCACATTCGCAACAGGCATTAATGCATTCCTTTGCTTTTGAACGAATCAAAAGAGGATAAGGTGTCATTTGGCCGATTTTGCCGCTCGTTCTTCCCTGCCATCCCCGCGCTAAACCCTTGCACGCAACCGGGCTTCCGAGTTCGCATCCCAGTAACCGCAGTCCAGCTCGATGAAGACCGAGGTATAGGGAATGGTCATGGTCGTCTTGACGATCAGGACGGAAAACATGCGCGCGGCGTGATCCAGCTTGGAGATGATTTCGTCGTGCGGGGTCATGGTGACGCTGAGTCCCTTCAGCACGCCTTTGAGCCAATTGCGATAGCTGTCGATTCCGTGCGCATCCTTCTCGTCGACAAGCGCCAACTCCCGGTCCACATGGACAACCGGTCGAACATGCTTGCTGGCGCGGAGGCGGGCAAGCACCGTTTTGATGGCAGCCTGTTGTCCCACCCCGGAGATGATGGTTTCGATTCCAGGGCTGGACTGGGCGGGATAGGCCGCATCGGCAACAACAATCCAATTGCGGTGGCCAAACAGCGGCAACCGCTCATCGAGGGTCTTTTCCCAAGATTTAGGCTTCACAGCGTCATCTCCTGGTCCGGAATACTGTCTGCTTGCGAGTTAATGCTTTACTTCACTGTATCAGCGCGGCGAATCGTTCAGCTCCTCATCTGCGCAGACCGCTACTTTTCCACACTTGCCGGAAGCCATCAAAGCATAGGCGTCCGCTGCCTGACCAAGTGAGAAGCGGTGGGTGATAATATCGGCCGGATGCAGATTCCAACGCACCAGGCGCTCAACCAGCTCCTCCATCAGCCAGGTGGATGTGACCCAGGAGCCGTAGACAGTCTTCTGATCATGAATCATATCCGGAGAGGGATTGACCTCGACTGTTCCGCCCTCGCCGATGAAAACAATCTTGCCCCACTTGCGGGTAGCGCGAATCGCCACGGCCCGCGCCGCCGCATTGGCGGAGCACTCGATGGCGCGCTCCACGCCAAAACCGCCGGTCAGCCGCTTGATTTGGGCGACGTTCTCCGGCCCGGAGACCAGCGTCTCGTCGCAAAGGCGCAGACCCCTGGCCAGCTTCAACCGCTCATCGACAACGTCAACCCCGATGATTTTCTGTGCGCCGAGCTTGCGAGAGATTGCGGCGGCAGCAAGCCCCACAGGTCCCAGACCGGTAATTAACACCGCATGATTGCCATTGATTCCGATCTTCTCGATGCCCTCGTATACGGTTCCGAATCCGCAGGCCACTTGTGCGCCATCGGCATAAGTAAGTTCGTCGGGCAGCGCGATCAGGTCCTTCTCCTCAGCAATCATGAAATCCGCCATGCCGCCATCCCGCTGCCATCCGTAGGCGCGCCGGTACTTCTCGCTGGTGCAGGAGATCATGTAGCCGCGTCGGCAGTCGTTGCAGACGCCGCAGCCGGAGATGTGATAGACGATCACGCGATCTCCCGCCTTGAAGCGACGGCAACCCGGACCGGCTTCCACAATCTGGCCGCAGGGCTCATGACCGGCGATAACGCCCTGATAGCCTTCCGGCCCCTTGCCCAGGTGCTCGTGATAAATGCAGCGTATATCCGAGCCGCAGATGGTAGAGGCTTTCACGCGAATCAAAACCTCACCGTGGGTTGGAGCCGGCACGGGAACCGTCCGCATCTCGACTGTGCTGTTACCCGGCAGAAATGCCGCCTGCATGGTCTTTTCCATCTTTTAGCTCTCCCTTGCTTCAAGAGTGCAATCAAATCCGGCCAGGAATATTTTAGGCCGGAGTGATTTCACCGTTCACGTCCCACAGGTCTTCCCAGCTTTGCCCCTCTTTCCAGAGGAAGACCTGGCCCTTGATAAGGCGGCAATTTCTGTCGAGCGCTGCAATCTGCAGCATCTCCTCTTCGGTCAATGGATCACCGGTCACACCGAGCAGGTTGTTGAAGATATTTCTCGGGTTAGCGGAAAACGGAATGGGCGTCTGCCCGCGCTGAACCGCCCACTTAATGCAAATCACGGCAGGATGCACGCCATGCCGTTCAGCAATGCGCAGGATGACCGGATCCTCGGTGGGCGATGTGTCCTCCGGCGTGCGATCGCGCTCCGGGCGATGAGGCGAACCGAGCGGTGAATACCCGATGGGCTGCATGCCGTTTGAGCGCACAAACTCGAATAACTCCGGCTGCTGAAAATGCGGATGGAGTTCCATTTCATTGGCCGCTGGCTTGATCTTTGCATCACGGAGCACCAGCTTTAGCTTGGGAATGGTCATGTTGGAGGTGCCAATGTGTCGAACCAGCCCCCGCTTATGCAGTTCTTCCATGGCGGCCCAGGTCTTCATGTAGTTGGCGTGGATGTAAGGCCTGGCGTCCTTGCTGCGCGCGGTCACATCGCAGCCCGGCGGGTGAAAATTGGGAAACGGCCAGTGGACGAGATACAGGTCAAGATAGTTGAGACGCAGGTCAGCCAGAGACTTCTCGCAGGAGGCGATCACATCATGCGGGGAGTGTTTGTCGTTCCAGAGCTTGGAGGTAATCCACAGCTCCTCTCGCTTGATGCCCGCGGCCATCACCTCAGCCAGCGCGCCGCCAATCTCGGCTTCATTGCCGTAAACGGAGGCGCAGTCGAAGTGCCGGAAACCGCAGCGCGCCGCGACCTTTACAGCTTCGGCAATGCGCTCCGCGGAAACATGGTCGGAGCCAAAAGTTCCCAGGCCGATAGCCGGCATCCGCGCTCCGGAGTATAGCGTTCTTTGCGGGACCGAGGCTGGATCGATTCGTCCGACAGTCATCCCATCGCTCTTTGCTTCCATCATTCTCTCCTGGTTACTGTGGAACCGCATCACATTGCCGCGATTCGCCCGCCGTTTCGCTGCGCGAGTATGCGGCAATGGATAGACAACCCCATACGGTAAACGGTTGCTCGCCTGAAAAGCAAGCCAACGGACTGAGGGTGCGAGGGAGCTGATTATTCGGTCGCGGCAATGCGCGCCAGCCACATGGATTTTGCTTCCGCGGGGAGAAAACTGGAGCGGATAGAGTTGGCCGCCAGTTGGCGCAATTCGTCGCGGGTGAAGCCCTGCTCGGTATGGGCCAGCAGGTATTCGTTGACCAGGTCGGAGCCGAAGAAAGCTGGGTCGTCGGAGTTGAGAGTGACCATCAGGCCCAGATCGAAGAGGGGGCGCAGCGGGTGGGCGGCAAAGGAGGGACAGACGCCGGTACGGAGATTCGACGTGGGGCACAACTCCAGCGGCACTGCTCGTGCTTTCAACTCCAGGAGCAGATTCGGGTCATTCAAGGCCGAGAGGGCGTGGCCGATGCGCTCCGAGCTGATGGCGAGGGCCTCCCAAATGGCTTCGGGGCCGGTAGTTTCGCCGGCGTGGTTGGTCAGGCGCAGACCGGCCTGCGCGGCCGCAGCAAAGAGGGCGCGGAAGGGCTCGGAGCCGGTGCGGCGCTCGTCGCCGCCCAGGCCAATTCCGATAATGGAAGGATGAGCAGGCTTAAGTTCGGCGGCCTTGCGGAAGACGCGCTCGGCCTCCTCGACGGGGAAGTGGCGCACGGCGTCGAAGATCCAGTAAATCGAGAGGTCCAGTTCGTGTTCAGCGCGCTTACGGGAACGCTCCAGGCCAGCGAAAATAGGCTCAAAGGCGGCAGGGTTGTGGTCGCGCCAGTGATATATGACGCCGACAGCGATATAGACCTCGGCGTGGACCATGCCTTGCGCGGCCAGGTGCTCCATCATGCGCCAGGCGGCCAGCTCGTAGTCCTCGGGGCTGATTAATTGCGCAGTGACGGCCTTGAAGGCGTTCAGAAAGCCGGTGAAGTCGGTGAACTGGTAGAGTGCCTCAGCTTCTGCCAGCGTAAGAGAGCGAGCGTCGTGGCGGGCGCTCAGTTCCGCCAGCGTCGTGGGCAGAATCGCGCCTTCGAGGTGCAAGTGCAACTCGGCCTTGGGCAGGCGGCGGATGAATTCCTGGATTCCGGTCATGGCTTTCAGTGTACCGAGCGGTTCTCGGCTTGGCGCTCTGGCGAGTTCGCGAAACAATCGGGATTATCCCGGAATTCCCGCATTACGGTTTCGCTCTTTGTTTGCCTGTGCGATTTGGTTATGTTGTTGATTCCAAGACGGATTCCTTAGTTCATCATCGAGCGTTACCCGCCATATCCTGTCGAATTTCCCGCGCTTGGGTTTCGCCTTTTTTGGCCACAGTGAAATGGCTATGTTATTTATTCTATGCTTGTTATCTGATTTGGTCTTCGGCTGAAAAGGCGAAAATGGGGTAAACTTTTGTTGCATTTTTCGCCTGCGGCGGATCTAACTCATGGTTTATGAGTAAGTTGCGGAAGCAGTGGAGGCGAAAAGATGCGGTTATGAGCAGTCAGCGAGTCAGTTGTCAAAGATCGGGAGCGGTATTGTCTTTTGATTACTTCCATTGTGCGCCGGAAAGGGGTAATTATCTGCAAAGCATCTGCGATGGGGCCAGCAGCCTCCGGATCGGTATATTGACTTATTTAAGTCGCATGGTACACAATGGCTCATGGAGCAAACAGCCATCCGCACATCCATCGACCTTCCGCGGGATCTGCACCGCAGGCTGCACGAGGCAGCCGCGCGCAAGGGCTGCTCCGCGCGCAAGCTGATTCTGGCCGGCATTGAGCGAGCCGTCGAGGAGACTGTGCCTGCCAGGCCGATGCGGAGGCTCAACCTGGATGAGCCGCTGATTCCGCTTGCGGGACGACACATCAATCTCACGAACGAAGAGATGTATGAGCTCATCGAGCTTCCCTAACCTCGCTGTGCCGGATATGAACATCTGGCTGGCATTGGCATCGCCCGAGCACATCCACTACAGGCAGGCTCTGCAATGGTGGCAATTTTATGCAGGGTCCATCGCCTTTTGTCGTTTGTCGCAGCTCGGGATTCTGCGGCTGATGACAACCGCCGCTGCCATGGATGGCAAACCGCTCGGAATTTCGGAAGCGTGGCGCGTCTATGACCGGTTCTACGAGGATTCCCGTGTAATCTTTCTCGGCGAGCCGCCCAGTGTTGACGAAACTTTTCGAATCAAAGCAGGAGGCCACGCGGCTTCTCCCAAGCTATGGGCGGATGCCTGGATGCTGGCCGTTGCAGAAGCAGCAGGCGGCGTGCTGGTTACATTCGATAGGGCGCTTGCGACACGCGGAGCGCATTGCCTGCTGTCAAAGAGAAGCTGAGGCGTAATTATTGTTATGCTGATGCCTTGAGGATTCACATAGGAAGGTTTATGCGCAGGATATTTTCTAAAAGCGCCGTTATGTTCTGTTCGGTGTTGGTTGCAGCCACAGCGTTTGCCCAGCAGCCATCTTCCAAGCCAGATGCCAGCGAAGTTGTTTGGATTTGGTCCAAGCAATGCAAAGGCGATCACAAGCTCGGAGTGGAAATTCATCTTTATCATAAAGTTCTATACCGAGGCGTGCTTGCAATTTGTCCAGGGAGCCGCGATGGCGAAGACGGACGAGCAGAGTTTCACTTTTCTGGCGGTCATACTTTTCAAGGCAGATACCATACGCTTGCAAAAGACTCGATTGAAGGAGACATCTGGCAGGCTAGCGCAGATCCGGACGCGCTGATTCTTGGCATTTCATTCGCTACTAGCAAACAGATTCTATTGAACACACTTCATGTAGCCAGCCCAGAAAAGCAAACGTCATCGGTAATCGATAAGGATATTTTTATAACCACGTACCCTGTGCCTGCTCGATAGCAGGCGCAAGATAGGGATTTAACAAGCTTACTTCAATCCCGCGAACTCCGAGCGGTGGCGGCTGTAGAGGAAGTAAATCACCAGGCCGATCACCAGCCAGGAGAAGAAACGAATCCATGTGATGACTTCTAGCCCCATCATGAGCACAATGCAAAAAACGATGCTCAGCACAGGGAAGACCGGGCCCAGCGGAGTTCTAAAGCCGCGATGGCGCTCCGGCTCACGCAAGCGCAGGATGAGCACGCCGATGGAGACCAGGACGAAGGCGAAGAGGGTGCCGATATTCGATAGGTTTGAGACGGTGCCGATGTCCAGCAATCCGCCGGGGATGCCGACTACAAAGCCGGCCACCCAGGTGGACACGTCGGGGGTGCGGAAGCGCGGGTGGATGTGGCTGAAGACGGAGGGCAGCAGGCCGTCGCGGGACATGGCAAACCAGACGCGCGCCTGGCCAAGTTGGAAAACCAGAATCGACGAGATCATGCCCAGAATGGCGCCAACCAGGACAAAGAGCCGCACCCATTGCAGATTTCCTGCGCCGGGCAGCAGGGAGAGCCTCTTGAGGGCGTTGACCACCGGGGCGGCGTCGCCCATGACCGTCTGCCAGGGAACGATGCCGCTGAGTACGATGGCAACGGCCCCGTAGAGCACGGTGCAGGCCGCCAGAGTGGCCAGGATGCCGATGGGAAGATCGCGCTGCGGGTTTTTGCACTCCTCGGCTGCCGTGGAGACCGAATCGAAACCGATGTAAGAGAAGAAGATGATGGAGCCGCCGGTGAGCAAGCCGGTCCAGCCGTTGGGCATAAAGGGATGCCAGTAGTGGGGCTTGATAAAGCTGGCGCCGGCAAAGACGAAAGCCAGGATGGCGGCCATCTTGACCAGCACCATGACGTTGTTGGCGCGTGCAGACTCGCGGATGCCGCGCACCAGGAGCACCGTCAGGAACATGACCACTAGGAAGGCAGGAATGTTGAAGCCGAAGTGCCAGCCTGAGGTGTAGAGATTGTTGCCCGCCAGGTCCTGCAGGCCGGTGGGCAGATAGGCGGGCGAGATCCATCGCAGCGGCGGATGCAGGCCGAACCAGTCCAGCAGATCGACAATGTGTGCGGCAAAGCCCACGCTGACGCTCATGTTGCTGAAGGCATATTCCAGAATCAGATCCCAGCCGATGATCCAGGCCACCAGCTCGCCGAGGGTGGCGTAGGTGTATGTGTAGGCCGAGCCGGCGATGGGAATCATGGAGGCCAGTTCGGCGTAGCAGAGGCCGGTGAAGACGCAGACGATGGCTACCAACACCAGCGAAAGCGACAAAGCAGGCCCCGCGCCGGGGCGGCCTGCCATGGCGGTGTGGTGGATGAGGTAGTGGAGCAGCGGCGTGTCGCGGATATTCGGCACGTCGAACTTTTGCCCCGCCATGGCGGTGCCGATGACCGTAAAGATGCCCGAGCCGATGACAGCCCCGATGCCCAGCGCGGTCAGCGACCATGGGCCGAGAGACTTCTTCAGCGAGTGCTCAGGCTCCAGCGAGTCCGAGATCAACTTATCGATGGATTTCCGGGCAACAAGTTGCTTGAACAGGACGGTTCTCCTCATTCCGCTACCGGCGGGGAGCTGAGAATAGCAAAATCCTGCCGGTCAGTAAGGATTTCCCCGGCTCAGGATGCCTTCGACGCAGTTTACAAGGTGAGGGTTTCCTCATGGAACTGCTCAGCGTTCTGCTTGGGTCCAGTAAGGGTCGGCAAGGCAGAATGGCATAGGGAGAGGGTAGGTAAAGCGGGGCTCCGAACCGGACGCGCTTCCGCGTGCCGGCCAGGAACCCCGCTGCAGTTGCTGAGCTGATGATTAACGCTTGGTCTGGCCGCGCGCCATCTTCTTCACTTTCCGCTTCTTCGAGCCGCGCGGTTCAGTCCGCTTGGCCTTGGGAGCGGCTTTTTTGCGGGCGGCGCGCTTCAGTTTTTTCCGTTCCAGCTTGTCTTCGATTTTGGTGGTGTCTGCCACTTGGTCCTCTTTCGCTCGATATTCTTCGAATTGTCCCGCAAATGAGGCGGAGTTAACACATAGAATAACAGGGTTTATACGCCAGCAAAAGCGTACATTTGCGTAATAGCCCGCGCCAACGCGGTTTCCGGCGTACAATGGAAATAGGTCTGAATCTATCAGCACTGTATTTCGAATTTGAAAGCCTGCTCGGCTCTTGCTTTCCCACCGCTTCTGACGAGCTCCGCACCCCACGCAACAATCACCTGTTGTCCGGAGTGAAGTCATGCGTTCCGACAAAATATTCCGCGCCTTGGCGCAGGGAATGAATCGCTTTGAAGTCTGCCAATTGGTTTCCAAAGGCGTCAAGGCTACACACAAAACCGGCTCACGCTTTGAAGATTCAATTAACGATGTGCTGCAATACTTAGGCACCCACGTCACGATCATGGAAAACCTTCATCCGGCCATTCCCTTGGTTGACGTCAAGAGCCTCAAGCCGGCTGCGTAGCAATGCAGCTGTCAGTTATCAGCGGTAATGTCCCAATTTGAGAAATTGTCAACTGTTAGTTGTAAGCTGATCACGATATTGGAGAGAAGTAGCATGTTGATTATATTGCGCGCCTGTGGTCTCGCTATCTTCGTATTTATGATCACCTTACAAGCAAAAGCCGCAGCGCCTTCCGATACGGAGTCATTTATCGCCTATTGCACGGACGCTAATTTTGAAAGCTGTCGTAGCGAAGTGATGGATGTCGCTAACATCAATCTCATGAAACAGATCGGTGGCACGTACAGTTGTACTTTACCGCAATCAGACGATCGTTTGAAGCGGGCTGCCGATAGAATTACGGCAACAAAAGCGATTCTGGCCTGGCTCAAGGCCAATCCTACGAAGCGTCTGCCAAAGACTTATGATGCCATAAGTCAAGCTATGGAGGCTCTTTGGCCTTCCGAATGTCAAAAGTAGGATTTTTAGGACCGTCGAAGTTCAGATTTGCACACTATCGTTATTGGCGGTCAGTTGTTAGCTGGCAAACGTCAAGAGCCTCAAGTCGGCTGCATAAGGACAGTGGACAGTGGTCAGTGGTCAGTTGGAGTCTTGAGCCCGGTCGGCCCGATGGCCCCCAAATGCATGAATCGTTCTGGTTCCGGCAAGAACTTCGCTGCTGTGCGACACACCGCGTGGAATGAAATATTCTTCTCCGGCCTTCACCGGAATCCGCTCCCCATCGATGATCAAGGTATAGCAGCCCTGCACAACAAGCATGTATTCGTCGTATTTGTGGACATGCGCAGCCGATGCCGCTGTCTTACGGCACATCCAAAACGCCATCTGGCTTCCGTCTCTGTCATCGAAGACGTAACCCCTAGCGTCTGACGCGGTCCGCGAGGTCGCCCACTATCTTGACAAAGGCGTCCGGCTTCTCCCAGTGGAAGCCGTGGCCGGAGTTCACCTGGTAGAACTGGACGCCCTTGATGAGTGAACGGGCGCGTGCGGCGTCCTTGTCGTCTATGGCGCCCAGGAGAATGCCGTCGGGGTCATAGCTCCAGTTCGTGTGAATAAACGCCGCGGGGACGTGGATGGCGGCCAGTGTGGCCTCGTGATCGAATCCAGTGTCCCAGCTGTCGGTGTAGAAGGCGTCTCCGAAGCGGGGATCGTAGTGGTCCATCGCGCGGAAGGACTCGTTCATGATCGGCGGCAGCTCCCACCATTTGATTGACCGCCCTGGGTGTTGGGCGTGGTAAGTTCGCGCTTGCTTGAGGAGTCCCTGCTTGCTGTTGCCGAAGAACTTCCACATGAGGCTGTGCTCGGCATTGTAGCTCACCCAGTCGGTCTGGCCGGTCGCGAGGAAGGTATGGGCCGAGGTCGCGAGGTCGACCCAGTTCCACGTCTTCTCTGCCCGCGGTAGTAGGGTGGTGAAAACCGGAGGATCCTCCAGGACGACTCCGCTCACCTGTTCCGGAGCGTAGGCGGCGAGCCAGGCCGCCAGCAGTCCCCCGGACGAGTGCCCTGACACGATGGCCGGCCTGCCGACAACCTGGACAAGAAACTGATGCAGGTCGCGCCCCATCGCAACGTTCGTGTACTTCTCGGGCACACGTGCGGACTTCCCGTGCCCGTAGCAGTCGACTGCGTAAACATGGTAGCGCTTAGCCAGCTTAGGCAGCACGGGATAGTAGTTCTGCCAGTCGCCCGACTGCCCGTGAATGAGAAGCAGCGCCGGCCCGTTGTCCGGGCCCTCGGCGTAGTTCATGACTGAGCCGTTGATCGTCACCTGTTTCTCGGCGAAGCCAGCCCTCCAGACGCGCGCCATTCCCCAGTCGAAGTAATTCAGGTTGTTGATAACGTAGCCGCCGGCCACGATGCAAAACAGGGCGATGACCGTCCCGAGCGCCGCTGCCGTGATCCGCAACACTTTCCTCATGTCGACCTCACTTCATCGCGTATGTCCCGGGTTTTCCATTTTGGCTCCCGGTTATATGGTGATGTATCAAAAGCTGCCAACTCTTGATCTCCGAAACCCTCTTCCAATACAAGATGAGCCTGCTTTAGCGGGCAGAACAATACCCTCCAAACGCACGAAAGGGACGGCAGTATTGCCGCCCCTTTCTGTTTGATTCCGAACCTGTTGGAAGGGTGGTTACCCTTAGACAACCTGGACGTTCTCAGCCTGCCAGCCCTTGGGACCCTTGGTCACGTTGAACTGGACTTTCTGGCCTTCTTGCAGCGAACGGAAACCGTTCGACTGGATGGCAGTGTGATGGACGAAGACATCCTCGCCGTTTTCACGGCTCAAAAATCCAAATCCCTTGGCGTCATTAAACCACTTGACTGTGCCTGTTTCCATTGTGTGTTGCTCCTTTGATACTGATTTACCGCGAACGCAATGTGGAAGTTTGCGAGTAGGCGGTAACCGGAACAGGCAAGAACTTCAGATCGAATTCTACGATTACATTGAGTATAGCATGGATTAGTCAACCGGCCAGGTTATTTCTGGCAGAACCTGTTGTGGCATCATGAGGGTTCCGATCTGGGGCTGAGGTTGTCTGGCATCTTCAGGGCGCGTGTTTGGGGTGCGGAGTTCGGAGTACACTCGTTCTGGTATTGGAGGAATGACTCTTGAATAACGAATACGTCCGGGTTCTGGTCCTCAATCCTGGATCGACTTCAACGAAGTTTGGGGTGTATGCCAGAGACGGCGCCGAGTTGGTGCGCACTATCCGGCATGGGCAGGATGAGCTGGCGCGTTTCAGCGGACAGCCGATACAGGCACAGTTGGACTATCGCGCGCAACTCGTTGAGCAGGCGCTCGAGGCAGCCGGGTACACAACCGGCGGGTTTGCTGCGGTGGCTGGCCGGGGAGGGTTTTTACCGCCGGCCGACTGTGGCACATATCTTGTGGATGACGCGATGGTGGAAGAGCTGCGGAAGGCGCAGCGCGGCGAGCATGCATCCAATCTGGGCGCCTCGCTGGCGCGTCGCTTTGCCCAGGCGGCTGGTGTGAATGCTTACATTGTGGATCCGGTAACAGTGGATGAGTGGCAGCAGAGTGCGCGCCTCACCGGTTCGCCGCTGGTCGAGCGCACCTCGATAGGCCATGCTCTAAACACCAAGGCAGTGGCGCGGCGATATGCGCGCGAGCAGGGGCGCGACTACCACGCGCTGCGGCTGATTGTGGCTCACCTGGGCAGCGGAATCACGGTTTCGGCTCACCAGGATGGCCGGATGATCGACAGCAACACCATCGAAGAAGGTCCATTTGGCGTTGACCGCAGCGGCGGGTTGCCGGTGCGCGCGCTGATCAAGCTCTGCTTCAGCGGCAAATACACTCAGGAGCAACTTGATCGTCACGTCTTTGGAGACGGCGGTCTGTCAGCTTATCTGGAAACGCGCGACCTCGTCGAAGTTGAGCGGCGCATTGACGCAGGAGACCGCGAAGCCGCTCGTGTCTTTGAGGCGATGGTTTATCAGATCGGGAAAGAAGTTGGGGCGATGGCTGTCGCACTCAAGGGCAAGGTCGACGCGGTGCTTCTGACAGGCGGGATGGCATATTCGAATAAAGTTGTAACTCAATTGCGCGACGCCCTGGAATGGATTGCCCCTGTCCACGTTTATCCCGGAGAGGATGAATTGCAGGCGCTGGCCGAGGGAGTCTTTCGCGTATTGGGAGGAGAGGAGCAGGCAAAGAGGCTGGGCGCGTAAGCGTATGGCCTAAAGGCGAAATGAGACGAGTGTTACTGCGTTTGTTAAGGCAGCTTCCGCGCCGCAATTGCTCTAGCATATATTTCCATTAACAGGTCATAATTAATTTCTGCGGTAAATTTACTCAAGAACAGATTGCGACAGTTTGCTCTCATCCGCTCGTATTCTGCGCTATCAGAAAAGCGAAACGTGCCGTCTATAAGCGCATCGATATTGCCAGGTAAAAAACGAAATCCAGTTACACCTTCCTCCACCAACTCCCGCATGCAGCCAAGATCAGCCGCGAGAACTGGAGTGCCCTGAGAAAACGCCTCAACTACTGCCCTTCCAAAAGTCTCATACCACTGGGATGGAAAAACCAAGAACTTTGCCTTTGCCATCTCGCGATAAACTGCATCAGGTGGTTGCGACCCAAGATATTCAACACCATGATTTGTGGCGGCGCAGGCGCGAACTTCGCTTGCCATCGGACCGTCGCCAATAATTTTCAGCCGAATTTGAATCTTTCCTGAATTCCATGCAGAAAGTAAAGTTCCGATACCTTTTTCTGGCGCGAGCCTTCCAACATAAAGCGCAAAATCTTCCTTATTACTATCCTCATTAAAAGTGTCTAAATATACAAAGTTTGGCTTGACTACAACCTTCTCAGCAGGCAGTCCGCTGCTAACCAGCATCTCGCGCTCGAATGCGGAGACCGCAATATACAGATCGACTCGATCCCAAGTGTGCACAAATCGATGAAATGCAAATGCAGTTGCAACAATAGCGCTGCCAACTCTGCTGCCGCGATAGCATCCATGTATCACACCATCGAGCGGCAACAGTTTTCCCGGGCAGTCTGTACAAACTGCTCCATTTCGATAAAGCAACGCGTTCGCGCAGAGCATTCTAAAGTTATGTAAAGTTTGTACAATGGGCAAACCCGAAGCGTGGGCTTCCAGAATAATAGACGGCGACAATAGGGGGAACCAGTTATGGATATGCACTATGTCCGGTTTAAAGCTCGTAATCGTGTCTCTGATTCGCCTGCGTGAATCGGCGGAATAGAATATGGATGTTGCAGCAGTCAGCTTGCCGTGAATGCCACGTATCGCATTGTTATTATGCTTTAGTAGCTCCACGCTGTGGCCGTGATCTTGGAGTAACGCGACCTCGTCGCACACAACTGCATCTTCGCCGCCGCTAAATTGATACGAATTGTGTGCTATTAGAATTCTCATTGATCAGCCATGATATTATCTATATCCTGTTTACTTTACTTAATCAAAGCACTATGCCGGAGTCTTGAATTTGCGGTCATGTTTGAGGATATGCCCATAATGATAGCAATAATGAGGTTCTGAATATAGAATGCAGCTCTTAATGGAACGTCGAAATCGGAAGCAGCTGTTCCTGTCACAAGGCAAAAGAAAAACACAATAAGCGCACACACCATTGCATGGCGAGGCACGCTGTTTGATTCCAAAACCACCGTTGGGGATGTATTTATAAAGCGCAACCCCAGGTAGACAATCATTATTATCATAATAAGGTAAATAGCCAGAGCAAGCCAGCCGGCGTCTGCCAGAACCTGAATGAACGAGTTGTGGGCATTGCCAATATGAGTGACCTCAACCTGTTGTTCGATACCAAAATAATTTCTAAAGATGATTCTGAAACCTGCAACATAGCCCATCCCTAGCGGGTGTGCCATGCAGTAGCTGGCCACAAAATTCCAGATTTGTATTCTTCCGCTGGCGCTTTCGATGCCTTTCAATTCCTGACCGCGATTGAAATAGTTCCATATACGATCGAACCCTATAAATCCCACCAGCATGCTTGTAAGCAACATAGAAAATATGAATCCAGAGGTGAACAGATAGGCAGTGCGTCGGCCTAACCGTGCCCGCATAATAACGATGATTAAGAGAGATAATAGCAAGGCGAGTTCACTTGATCTTGCATTAGTGACTAATGTGCCGCCCATACCAGCGGCGAAGAAGACAATGGAACGGCTTTTGGATTCCAGAGAATAGAAAAATGCGTATGCTGAAATGATCGCGATGACCGGGCAGATAATCGGCATGGGGGCAACAGCGCCTCCAAGCAGGCGAAAGAATCGCGCTACCACCAGCATGACGAAATCAGGTTCGAAGGGGGCAGTTATGACAACCAGGATGAAAAGAATAAGGCAAACAGTTCTAAGCTGAAATAAACATTGTATCCAGTTCGGCGGGTTGCGATAAACATCGATGATAAACTCCGCCGCACATATCCATGCAAGGATATAAAATATGGCATATGCCGCCGACACCAATCTGACAGGAGAATATGCTACCGAGACCATGTAAAGGATACCGAGGGAAAAGGCCATATTAAGAACAACTTGAATACGCTTTGGGATATATATTGACTTTGCGGTAACTAAGCGAAAAAGCGCGCGAAATGCAAACATGGATATCCATCCGACTTGGATATATGCCCAGATGTCTACAATTCCCTTTGTTGCATCTATGCCTGTGCTATGTCTGAATATTGGCGGCCCAAAGGTAAGAAGAAAAATGGGATAGCGGAAGAAAAACTGAAAAAACGGAAGGCGCTTAATGCGCTGTATCCCAGCCACACTGTATATGCCATCATTCATTCCTGGCGATAATTGATTCATGTAACTGGCCTGACCTTTACGTCTCTGCGAGACTTCGATACTGATATTAGTATGCTATCGACTGCATTTGAAAGATATACTGAATTGCTTACTGGCAGTACGATGGCTCGGTACTCAGCCAGGGCCAACGCGGTCAACAGTACACTCAGTTAGCTTATCCCATGACAGCTCATTTGCCCTCGCGATTGCGCCAGCTGAGAGGCTTTTCCATTCTGAGGCAGCCATTTTGCCTAAGGTAATCATTGCACTGGCAATGGCGCTTACTACTTCGGTTTCACCAGCACTGACTGTAGATATTACGATCCCGCAGGAAGAGTTGACTATGACGCCCGGACCGCCGAGATCGAGACTGATGACTGGAAGTCCTTGTGAGAGAGCCTCAAGAACAACCATTCCGCCAGTATCATGAAGACTGGGAAAAACAAGAGCAGTATAGCCGCTAAGCAAATCCAGGAATTTGTGACGAGGGAGTGGGCCTGCAAATTCGACAGCTTCCGCTAAGCTTAGCCGGTTCGCTACTCTCCGCAACCACTGCTCGGCGGGTCCTGCTCCGACCAGAGTTAGGGTTACAGTTGGAAGCACTTTTCTGGCTTCAGCCAAAGCCCGAATAGCGAGATGCACCCCTTTCAAATGAATCAGTTGCCCGGCAAAGACAAACCGCGGAAACTCAGGCGGCTGCCGTTCATAATCCTGCACAGCATGACCATGCGTTGCAATAGCAAGATGAACCGACGTTTTAAAGCGATATTTGACCGGGACTAACCGCATACTGTCGGCCGTAGTCACGTAGATGAGCTTTGCTGCGGAATACGCAGACCTTGTAAGGGGGCTATAGCGTTGCAATAAAATTCCAAAGTCACGCAGCAACTCTCTGACCTTGCCAGTAAACGGCATGCTCCGCCGCAAGCGCAAAGGCGCAGTTTCTCCGCCAGCGATAGGTCCAAGTATAAATGGAACACCAAGCCTTCCCATGAAGGTGCCAAATTTAACGGTAACAAAAGTGACATGGTATACAGCATCAAAAGGTTTGTCGCGGTGGTGTCTTGCTGCCAGTCTATATGCACCCCACTGCCATAGCATAAAGTAGAATAAAGAGAACCAAGTATGCTTTTTAAGCCAAAGGGCCCACCCAGGAAGGTCGTAATATATAAAATGCAATCCTGGGGAGTGACTTAGAGGATCCGCCTCAATCACAACCTTGTTGTTGGATCGCGTGAGCACCCACACTTCATCAGCATGCGGCAACATATGCAGTGCCCTCTGCCAGCCGACCTCCGGCTCAGACCCTCGATTTGGCTCACATGCGTAGGCTGAAAGCAAAACCTTCATACCTTTTCCACTTTCTCTAAGTATCTGTGGTAGTCCAAGCTGTAGCAGCCAGTCAACAATCTCCATAAAATGCGTATACAAATAGCTATCTTGCGGCGCAGATAATATGTCCTCGGAACCGCGTGATTCTTCCAGTAACGTGACCGGATAGCCAGATCGTCCCGGTCGCTTTGCGCGCGCAGGCGCCGGCTTCGTTGCTCTGGATAGAAGCGCATCCGCGACCATTGCCGAGCTACGTGCTTGATCTTAGCGTGTTCATCGCTGAATCGGATCCAAAGATCCGCATCAAAGGCCAGGCGATATGTCGTAGTAATTCCGCCGACCTGGTCATAAATCGCCCGCCGCCAGAAGGTCGACATGCCGGGAATATAGTTGTACGTGTAAAACCAGATAAATCGGCTAAAAGGAATCTCCTTATGCCTGCGCAGGGCATTTCCCTTAGTGTCGATCCATGTAGTATCTCCGTATACTACGTCAACGTCCGGATGCCGGGAAAAATACTCTCCTACCTCGCGCAATACACCAGGTTCAAAGAGATCATCGCTGTTAAGGAAGCATAGGATTTCTCCCGTGGCATGGGAAAACCCCTTGATGAGCCCCTCGGGATGTCCACCATCCGGCTCGCTGCACCAGAATTTTATTTGTTGCTCATACTTATGGATAATCTCCGGACTATCGTCTTTTGAGCCGCCATCAATCACGATCAGTTCGAGATTCGGGTATCTTTGATTGAGAATAGAGCGCAGTGTCAGTTCCAGATACTGTGCCTGATTAAAGGACGGGACAACGACGCTAATCTTCGGGAACGTAATCATTGTTCCTCAACTCCTCTTTCGCATTATATATATGCAAACAACGACCAAGTCACATACTTTGTAGTTCAGCATTATAAAGTCTCATGAGCATGTAATCATATTAGAATAGATGTGTATCTCGGTCTATTAGACATAATCTCGCCGATATTCTCACAAATGCAACTAACATAAAAGCCTGCGGAAGGCACTTGAATGTGCCATTGCAATTAATAAACGGGAATTAGTCTTGCAGAAATCATGTTACTTGCGATTCTGCCAGCCAGTCTTCATTATCAAGCTGCCTCAAGCGGTAGCCATAACTATGAACTAACTGCAACAGATCAAATACACAGTAGCCAAACGGCTCGCAATTTGCCTCATTGGCCTCAATAATCAAGTCGGGCCTGCCAGGGGAAGACAGTAGTTGCGTGGCTCCGCGAAGTATGAGAAGCTCCGCACCTTCGGCATCCATCTTGATAAGGCCTATTTTCGGGTTTCCTAGATTGTACAGCACCTCATCCAAACCCTTGGTTTCCACCTCAACGGTCTTTATAACATCAAAGCGACCATTGGCGTGCATGCTTCCATATGCTTCTTTTCCATCAGGCGGAATGTTGAAGACCACAGTGCCGGATTTATCGGCAAGCGCAAAAGGAAATATATCGACATTATGCAGATCGTTTAAGTTGACGTTGCGGCGCAACTTGGCCACAATATTTGCCTGGGGTTCAAACGAGAATACGCGGTTACCGGAGCCGATTAGTTTAGACGCGAGAATCGTGTAGTATCCAATATTAGCGCCAATATCGATGACGTTTACGCCGCGGGATGCGATACGCTCAACCGCTTTTCGCACTTCCGGCTCGAAAGACTCTTCACAGCGAATCTGCTGCGCCAAATGGTCATTTGTGTCAAGGATCATCCGGCCGCCCCCAATAAGACGGTGATTCACTGATTTTATTCCGACTGCGTTCATGCCACGAAGACTCCAGATGGCAAAACGCCTTCTAATATAAAGTGGAATCAATTGATGTCCTTCCTTTCCCGACCAAGCTGGTTTAGATGTACAATAAATGATCTATCAGGCAGGCATATTTGTCTACGATTGAATCTGAGCGCTGAATAGCTCGGTTACCCCAAATATATAAAGTACAGAGATTCATCAAGTAAGCTAAAGCCTGAGCAGGCGCTTCATAGCAATATTCATTTCCCAGCCACTGACGACACTGTTTCATGGTTTCGTTCATGCTATGAACCATCATGATAATTGGACGATTTCGTAATGCCATCGGCATCAGGGCAAAGTGAAGCGGGTCAAACAAGGGAAGTTGCTCATAGTTTGCGTATTCCCAGTCGAATATCCGGGCGACACCGCGCTGTACTCGAATATTCCATGGGCTAAAGTCATTGTGCGCAGCCACGAATAGAATCGGCGAGCCTGACAGCGCCTGCTCGATACGTTGCATGCCCATCTGGAGACGGGTTGACCACGCTTCCGAGAGTCGATCGCTGAGATCCGTTAAGCGCGAACGCAGATTCCAGTAAAGCTTGGATTCTTCAAGCCGAACCGTACAATGCGAGTATTTCTGTAACTTCCGCAGAAACGTTACGTGCAATTCTCCGAACTGATAATCGAGCTTTCCCAATAGTGGGGTTTCTGCTACGAAGGAGAGATGCGCGCCTGAACAATGAGCAACAAGATCAGGTATGTGGCCAGCAAGCGTTGGCTGATCTCGCAGGGTACGCAGCCAGTTAGCCTCATTTTGGAGTAGCGTATTAACCGCTTCTCCGGCGCCAGCCTTGACGATATACATTGGCTCATCATTATTCTTATATAAAAGAAGAATTGTGTCCTTTGACCACGGTCCAGGGGCACCTGTGCGGCAACAGGAAAGTCCGGCCTCCTTGCCGATCTCCTTTCGGATCAATAGTAGATTTTCGTTTTCGACGCAGCTTATGGCTCCCGAGATACGCGGCAGGCGTGCCATAACACGCAGCATCAACTCAGCACGCCCAGGACGGAAGATTTTCCAGCATGTTTGTTGAGCAGCGATATCACGTGGAATTGTGAACCGTATCCTCCCTTTCCAGCGCAAAGCAAGATGCGTTCCAGCAGGATGATCCTGTACCTTGTAAAAGAGCCCAACCTTATCCACGATTTCCGCCCTGGCTCAATGCCCCGCTGATAGCGTATTCCACATCCGCTATCACCTTGTCGAGTGGTTGAGTAACATCCACAATCACATGTTTCCTTTGCTTGCGAATGAAGGTCATGTATTCTTGTCGTTGTCGCATAGTCTCGCTGAAAGAGACTTCCTGCTTGCGCGCCTGCAAAACCTCTGCCGGGGCATCCAATAACACCCATAGTCCAGGCTGTGGCATGAGTTTCCCAATTAATTGAGCTATCCACATGGGTCCACCGTAGCGATATCGTATAGGGTCAATCAATAAATCATGATAGTAGCGATCGCAAATAAGAAGCGTCTTTCTTCTCTTTAAAAATAGTGCGGCATACCACTCTTCCAAAAGCCAGACGAATATTTTTGCAATCGAGGTCAGCGCAGAACGAGGTGTCTGCCCGTGGGGATCGGGATTGATAGTAACCCCTTCACCTCGCCGCCGCATGACAATTCGAGGCTTCAGGTGGCGCATCTCAGCAACATGGCCCCCCTGGTTCAGGTTTCGCATTAATCCCTGAATAACAGAACTCTTACCCGCCCCATCTGGACCAAGCATGACTATCTTCAATTTGAATTACCTGAATCACAGAGTCGAAAAGCATTTGAATAACAAGTGCGGTCAAAATCGCTCACTCCCCGCAGTTGTTCTGTTTGCGCTTGATTGCAAAACAGCGGGGTATAAAGAGGACCAGCGCTTGTTATATTGAATAATGCAGTCGAGGATGGCGGCGACTCCGGTATCTATGTCTTCACGATTAGACGTCGGGATAGAAATCCACCGGTCGATTCCTGCTTGACGTTTCCGCCGCTGATCACGCCGGAAGATAAGCAAGTTCTGCCCGTCTTGCATCCTCCTCCGGATATGCCAGGCCATGGGTTGATCGGCCACGATAATGCGTATGAACACGCGCCCAAGTTTTTCAATCAGGCAGTCCCGCAGAGCCGCGGTCTCTATTGTTGTGTCTATTCCAATAACCGGCAATGTTGGGCATTTGTACACATCCGCCTTCCTGTATAGCCAGCGAGCGGAGGCGCGCGCGGCGTTCCAGGGATGAGAGATGCAATAGCTTGACGTCAGGGAAATCATCCCCATCTGACGCACTTGCAGATTGGCGTCCGTGTCGGGGCCAAGTGCCGCGGCTACAAACTCCGCCCCATTGCTCCATTTTGCCTGAAATTCACGCTCGATTTCAGTCTTGTTCGCCATGATGTACGCGTCGCGTGTAAAGGACGTCCAGATTCGACGGCGCTGAATAAACGATTTCGAATGTTTTTGCATCACGACTTTTAAAAAATACAAGGTTGGGTCAAAGATAAATCCGAGCGGTCCTTCCTTCCCTCTGACCGGAAATAGTTTTCTAAAATCAATGCACGCTAAGTTAATTCTGGGAATGGTATGCAGCTCCCAATAGGTAAGGTCAGACTCCTGAACGCCAATACAGCGTGGCCCCCAGATCGGATGCATGAGAGATATCCATCGTACGCCGTAGCTCCGAAGGATTTCAGAAAAGTGAACTGCGGCACGGAAGGCTTGTTGTGGATCAGGTATATGTATGTCCAGATCGCGCCCAAGTACTCCCGTATTAGGGTCAATACCGTGCAGAACACACGATGAAATATTTTCCGAACGAAGAAAATCCGCCATCTCGCGAAAGGGCGTTGCTCTGTCTACTGTCAATTGGATACTCTCGATGCCACGGCGTTGAAAAGATTTGACATCAGAATGCGCAAAGTGCAGTTCCTTCCCATCGAGTAACTGAACCACGGCCTGATAAAGCCGTTAAGCTGTTGCCCCTGCTGCTCTAATGGCGGCAACCAAGTTTCTCGCATTTTCCTCCCATCGGAATTCTTTTTCTACGAGCAGGCGGGAATTCTCGCCCATCTGCTGGAGCTGGTTATCCTCGTAGAGCTGTTGTACGCTCTCCAGCGCGCGCAGAACTCTAGAGTGCTTCCCGCTGACGGCCATAAGTGAACTTTGAGTTAACCTGTGCAAGGGTTATTCTAGGTTGCAGCAAAACTGCGCCTAGCAGCTTGAAGAGCATGCGCGGATACTCCCTCTGTGCGTAGTGCATCACAGCGGCCTTATAGAATACCTTGGCTAAGTCTTTCCGATGCCGATTTAAACGGATTAGAAGGGGCGCGGAATGCAGATTCCGTAGAAAGGCATCAAAATCCAGTTCAGGCATTCCTGCCCTGCGGCGCAGCATACAGTCCTTCAGCCAGCGAACTTTGGTTCGAGTCAGGCGCGCTCCCGAGATTGACGCCGAGCTCCCGTGCATTCGATAATCCAGTAAATACTCTGGCTGCACCAGGATCTTATAGCCCTTCTCCACAAGACGATTCCAGAGGTCGATATCTTCTGCTGGCCAAAATGCCTGGCGGTATCCGCCCACTGCCAGCACGGCGCTCTTGCGCAATGCGGAGGCTGGATGGTTAAAACCAATCAGCTCGTTTGACGCGATAAGTTTATATACGGCTTCGTGTGTAAGAAGCGCTGAGACACTCTTCCCGATGACTCGGTTCTTGCTGTCTATGTAACGATTAAGACTGCTCGCCACGGCCAATTCAGGGTGCTCTGCGATGAAAGCCTGTTGACGTTCAATACGGTTCGGCCGCATCAGATCGTCAGCATGCATGAGAAAGACCCATTCATTGGTAATAAGGTCAATTCCGCGATTCAACGTCGGTGCAATTCCCATGTTCGCATGGGTGTAAACTATGACCCTTTTATCCCGCGCGGCGTATTTCTCCGCAATTTCGCGCGTATTGTCAGTTGATCCGTCGTCAATAATTATCAATTCAAAGTCGCTCCATGTCTGGGCGAGCACGCTTTCGATAGCTTGAGAAAGAAATTGACCGGCATTGTAGGCTGGCATCAGCACGGAAAGAGGCATCAGCGCACCTTTGGTACGGCAAAGTGTACTTTGTGACAACACAGGGTCGTTGAGTTTATCGGTTCCATCAACCAACCTCACTTTGTTCCAGCAACTGGTCGCGAGGAGACGAAATTTCAGCAGCAGAGAGAGTCGTGCTGCCTCCAGTACGATGCCGGTGCATCTCTATTCCGCCACTGTCTTTGTGCGCCAGACTCCCGCAGCCGCAAGAATACAAACGAAAGGCATGATCGGCAGCCGATAGCGAGCATCAGCCCCCAATCCTCCCACCACCGCTGATACGGCAAGAAAATATAGCGATGTCCCCAGCAGCAACCATAAACACGCGTTGTGCATGTCATCGAGGGCTCCTCGCGCCGCGAACAAGTACATCACCAACAGCACTATCTCAAAAGCGGCCTTCTCCGCCACTTCCCAAGGATGTGCTTTAAAGAGCGCGATCCCCCAACGTACCAGGCCCACGTTTACAAACAAGGCAGTGGCATGGCCGGGGTACTCCGGATACAGCAGGAGCGGTCGGTCAAAATACGCTGTGCCAGGCTCTACTACCGTCTTGAGCAAGGACGTACGACACAAACGCAGGTAGACCCCGTAATGCCTTCGTATGACACCGAGAGCCTCGGTGTGCATGAAGGCCAAGCGCTGAGCCTGGCCCCATCCGGCTTGCTCAGGATGCCGTATGAGATAATTCTGGTAAAGGTAACTTTGCCCGCCATGATCGAGAAACCCTGTATAGCCTAACTCGCTTTGAACGTCGGAGAAATGTCGGTGTTTCACGCTGGCTGTCACGGCGGCGGCATTGTAGAAGTAGAGATTTACATCCGAGATGCTTGAGAACCCGCGATAGCCGGTCTCAACCCAATTGCGTATCTGCCACGCGGCTAACCACGGCAACACACTGATCAGCAGCACGGCGGGTGCCTTCCAGCGGAGGCCGGGCACGCGCACCAGCACAACGAATAATCCCACAGCCAGCGCGACCGGCAGGTAATAGGTTACTGGACGCACAAAGGTTGCCGCGGCAAGCCATAGTCCAGCCGCCGCAAGCACCTGCAAACGGCGTCCGCGCAAGAATACAGCCAACCGCTCCATGCAGAGGAGAAGGAATGCCAGGAACAGCGTCTCCGCCAACAGGACGACAGAAAGGCAGATCGCAATCGGCTCAAAAGCGAAAATCCAGGCTGCACCGAGTGCAATGCGGTTATCGCCAAAGACCGCCCTTCCCAGCTTCCAAACGAGAATCACCGAGAGCACCGAGAGAATCACATTTGCCACAGCCGCCGCCGACGGGCCGGCGAGACTGGTAATAGCAAGAAATAATGAATAGCCTGGGGTGCGCACCAGATCTGGGACGCCGTCGGCAAAGTAGTGGCCATGCAGCAGCAGGTTGCGTCCTGGTTCGAGATAACTGATTGTGTCGCCTTGGAAAAGGACAGCGTTCCCGCCTCGGGCGAGCATGACAGCCAGCAGCGTTAGACGAACTACGGCGGCTGCGATGACCGGCCAGGCGAGCCGCGGCGTCCACCACTCAGTGTGATAGCTCGGGTTCATAATCGGACTACTCGATTCGACATCGATGGTAGCCGCGGTATGCGCTAGCATGTGGCTATTCCTATCAAAGTAAATTGTCTTGCTGCCCCGACTTCGCAAGGAAACAACTCATTTTGCTACA
Organism: Occallatibacter sp.; assembly: GCA_050012015.1. Taxonomy (GTDB): domain Bacteria; phylum Acidobacteriota; class Terriglobia; order Terriglobales; family Acidobacteriaceae; genus Telmatobacter. Next base: position 465,145 of record JBEKHZ010000002.1, read on the forward strand.
ACGGGAGATCGCGGTGCGAGAGTCGTTTCCCGCGCAACGCAACTTGATCTCTGAAACAGGGCGACGCCAACGATGCTTTGAAACAACACCTGCGATACTAGAAGTCCGAGCATCGTACCGCTCAATCCCATCCACTTTGCCATGGGAAACGCGAAAGAAAACGCCAGAGCGGTCATGGCCAGGTAAGACCAGAAGATCGGCGCGGTATACTCCAATGCCTGCAAGCCGGCGCGCAGCGGCGCGCCGACGAACATGATGACGTAAAGCAAGGCATACAGCCGCAGGACATAGCCATACTGCGCCATCGCCGGCCCATACAGCAGGTGCAGCCAAAAGCCGGGAGCAGCGGCCATGACGATGGCGAATAAGAGGGTCAACCCTCCCCAGCGCAGCAGAATGGAACGGGTATAGGCGAGCATCGAATGCACCCCGCCCTCGCGAAGCCGACGCGCGGTCTCCGCGGGAACCACATTGTCCAGACCTTGAAACCAGACATGGGTTACCCCCATCAGGTTCTGCGAGGCTTTCAAAACACCGGCAGCGGCGGCTCCATAATAGACCGGGGCGGCGATCACAAAAAGATTGCCGGAAGTCCATTGCAAAATGGATGAGGCGCCGAGCCAGCGGGAGATTTTCCAGTGCCGCTGTGATATGGCATTGATCCAAGCCCTATTAAAGTTGAGAGGCTCGACCCAGAACCAGCCGAGAACGATTCCAAGAGCCGAGGTTCCCGCCATCGTCCATAGCGCTGTTACGCTGTTTAAATGTCCCACCCGATGCAGGAAGAACAGGATAGGCAGTTGAGTAAGGTAGCTAAGAGCGTCATCGGCAAGCGCGCGGCGGCTCTGGCGGGTGGCGAAGAAATAACGTCGCACAAAGTCCTGCATTTGATACGCAAATGCGGAGACCGCGAGAGGCAGCGCGAGCTGCTGCAAATTCTTATGGGGGAAGAAGTTATCGGAAACCTTAAGAGCCGCGAAGACGAGAACAAAACAGAAGAATACAAAGACAATCTCCTGAAAGACAACGGCGCCGAAGTAGGAGGGCCTGTCCTTTTCCTCCTGTTTGGGGCCGATGCTCATCATGGGAGCGATAATCAACGCACTCTGCAGGCTGTTAACGAACATCACCGACATCCAGGCGAGCGCGAAAACTCCAAACTCGCGTAGGCCCATGAAGCGGAGAAGCATCACATTGGTTAGAAAATTTGTTGCGCTGACAATAGACTGGTCGGTAAGCGCCCAGATTTCTCGTCCCGAAAATTGCCGGAAAAAGTCATTTCGTGATCGTTTCCAGGGAGAGATCTCAGCGCTCATCCTGTCTCCAAAACGCCAGAGCAAGATCGGAGCCGCGCAGTGCGGCTTGCGGCGACTCGTCGGTTGGCAGGGTTGCCTTCGGTCGACTCACGCGATTGAACAGTTATCCATTTAGATCAGGGATGTGTAACTATGGCTGCCACGGCAGCCTCTCCGATGATCGCCTGAGTGGTAGAAAATATCGCCTTGACCTTGCTCGTGGGAACGTAAACGATATCCTGCGGCTGCAGCGCGAGCGGCGTCTGTGTCCCCTTTGCAATGGCATTATATGAGAGCGGGAAATCCAGGACAGTTCCATCGGGATTGCGGCGAATCACCCGAAGGCCGCCGGTGTTGGCCTGCAAAGTCGTTCCTCCGCTGAGAGCCAAGGCCTCGGCAACGTTTAGCTTTCCGTCTTCCTGCATCACGTAGCCGCCCGGCTTGCCTACCGCGCCTAAAACATAAACGATGCCCGCGCGAGGAACAATAATCGAGTCGCCGGGGCGCACGAGAATAGAGGCTGCCTCGCGAGTGCCATGGTTGCGAGAATAGGGAATATCCACCTCTGGCTGAGCGTCATCGGCTCCGCGGCGAAGCTTGATGTGCGCTCCTGCCATAGGTGTCAAACCGCCGGCTTCGGCCAGGATTTCACCGAGCGTTGTGGGCGCGATCAACGCCACACGTCCCGGGGTGGTTACTTCGCCTGTTATTGTCACGTATTGGCCGGCATATTGCTGCACGTCGAGATTCACGTACGGCTGAGCCATGATCTGGCGGTCTTTGAGAACGGCTTCGATACGACTTGCCGCCTCTGAGATAGTCAGTCCGCGAACGTTTACCTTGCCGCACAATGGAAACGTCAAGTCTCCCGCAACATCTACGCGGTACAAACTGCTCAATTCGGGGGTGTCATAGACATTAACGCTCAGCAAGTCCCCTGGCGCAATGCGCAGCTCAGAGAAATCCTTGGGAATAGTGGTTGGCCCTCCGCTGCTTTGAGACGCAGTTCCGGCCCTGCTCGAGGAGGATGAGGACAAACCAGTCGTAGGGGCCAAAGAAGTTGTGGCGCCTCCAGTCTGCTGCGCATTTCCCGGCACGTTCATTATTGCCGACTGCAAGTAAACACCGAGCAGGAGCAGAAGGCCGCGGCTGAAGGCAATCCTACGAACTGCCATAATAGCTCTGCACATTGTAGCCATACACACTCCGATATTCAGTTGCGGACATATCCACTGCTTCAATCACCAGGCCAAGGATATGAACGCGGTTCCGGGCAAGCATCACGGTAAATCGGCGCAATGCTTTTCGTGAAGTTCGGCCAGAGCGCAGCACGCCGATTGTTCCATCGCAGTGAGTTCCCACGATAATCGCATCAGCCACCGGCAAGGTTGGCGGGTTGTCCACAAGTACAAGGTCAAACCGTTCCCGAGCTGCTTGAATGACCTTTTCGATTTCGCCCGATCCCAGAAGCTCCGCGGCGAGCGGTGATTGGCGGCCAGCAGGCAACAGAATCAGATTTGGCTCTACGGGGTGGACTATCAGGGCGTCGTCAAAGGATTTAACGCCAATAAGCACATCTGCTAATCCATCTTCGCGCGTCGCGCGAAAAAGTGCGTGCTGGCGTGGACGGCGAAGATCAGCGTCCAGGATGAGCACCCTTTGGCCGGTAGCGGCGAATGCAAGCCCAAGATTGTAAACAGTGTAAGATTTGCCCTCGCCTGGCAAAGCGCTGGTAATAGAAAGTACCTTCAGTTTACGTCCCACGCCAGAGAGAGTCAGGCCCGAGCGCAAGCTGCGAAACGCTTCAGCGGTGGCGCTCTCCGGGGCGATGAGGAAAGGACTCGATTCAGCAGCCAGGGCGCCTTCGCGTGGTTTTACCTCCATGCGATGAAAGGGAATCATGCCCAGTACCGGCAAGTTCGTCAGCGTTTCAACCTGGAAGCTGTCGGCGAGCGTATCATCCTGGCTTTCTATCAGGTAGGCCAAGCCGGCGCCCAGAAAAAGACCGCCCCATAAGCTAATGGCAATAAACAGAAACGGTTGCGGCATCCAGGGCTCGCCGGGAGGGCGTGCTGGGTCAGCGACGGTCACATTTGTCGCGCTGTTGCCGGCGTCTACATTGGCTTCCTGCAACCTGGCGTAAAGGATGTTATATAGCTCTCTGCTGGAGCGGGCCTGCGCCATCAGAACGCCCAGCTGCACGACATCGTCGTTCATTTTACTGGTTACAATCTTTTGCTCTTCGAAGGCAGAACGCAACGCCTTTTCATTCTCCTGCGCGAGAATAAGATCGTTTTTTGCGCGTTGCTTGATCTTCAAAATCTCGTTTTGTATCTGGTCTTGCAGCGACTTCAGTTGATTGGCGATTTCAGCCAGATGAGGATTCTTGGGACCATACTTGGTCTCCGCGCTGGCATATGCCAGCCGCGCTGTCACCTCCTGCGCCCGCAGCACATTGAGAGTCTCCAGACCATTGCCCTGGGAGACGACTGTCGAACTGGCAAGGCCTGGAAGAGAACTGGAACCGAGCGAGGAAATCAGGTCGGCATTCTCCGAAGATGCCAAGCGGTAAATAGCCTCACGCGCCACGCGCTCGGCTTCGGCCTGGGTTACCTCTTCGTTCAGCTTGGTGAGTCGCTCCAGCTCTGGAATCTGTACAGAGCCGCCCCCGCCACCCTCGCCCCCGCCACCACCAACTCCAGATACGCCCGATCCGCCTCCGAGTGTAGTCAGGCCCAGCATTGCAGCAGAAAGATTGTGAGAGCGCTCGAACTCCTCGACGGCCTTCTGAGTTTTGGCAACCTGGTCAGAAAGATCACCCAGCTGGGCGGAAAGCCACTGTGACACTTCTTTGGCTGAACTGAAGTTCGAGCTGAGGAGATAAGACTTGTATTCGGCAACGACCTGATTGGCAATATTCGCGGCTTGGACGGGATCCTTGTCTGTATAAGTAATGGCAATAAGGCGTGAACTCCCTAGTTCTCTTACCTGTAAATGGCCCTTGAAGTTGCTAACCAGGCTTTCCCGCCGCTCGGCGGACAGTTCTTCCACACTTGCAATAGGCCCCTCAGCCTTGCTGAGCCGGTCAGGATTCTCCTTGCGGAGCATTCCCATCTTTTTCATCACGGCCAGAGCGATCGAGTCGTTTTGTATAACCGCTGTTTCGGTCTCGATCTTGATTCTCAACTCGTCCGGGCCGCCTCCAGCCAGCGAGGCGATGCTGGAGAGCATATCGGCGCCACTGGATTTTTCCTCGTTGAGTTCAATTGTTGCCGTGGCTCTGTATTTGGGCTGCATAAAAATGCAAACTAAGATTGCAAGTACTACACAAATAGCCGTGCAACCTAGCACAACAGTTTTCCGTTTCCACGGAACAAGGAGAAGTTCCCCGAGAGACACCTGATCCTCAGGATTGAAGAAGCCGTTGCCCTTTGAGAGCCTGTCTCCGGAACGGCCGGATTGAGTTTCATTCTCTTCAGTCAAGTGGATTCCTCTTCTCCGATCTACGGCTGGCTATTCATGGAATCTGGCTTAATACCCCCTACGTGGGACATCAGGCGCAATGCGACCGTTTAAAACTGAGTAGAAGTTGTCATCGTAACGCAAATTTTGAGCATAGCTTCGCTATCCTCAACTGAATGGGGTAGTTTTCCACAGACCATCCCCGCCAGAAAATGGCGGTTGTTTCGGGCTGGATTGCTCGCGGGATAAATGAACCGCATTCGTGTTGCACGTCTTGACCCGCCTCATCAGCAGACCCAGGTAGCTAACGTGTAGACTAGCAACCGTTGATACGTCCGTCAACTTACGAACGAGGCATTCTGGTATTGCCAAGTCTGCCGGCTCCCCGGCAAAATCCTATTCTCGCAAAAGCTTCCCGATTTTTCTATCAACCAATATTTGTGCGGTTTACGGCCATCGGTCACGCTCTGAAAGCGTATCACATCGTAGCGCTAGACCAAATTGGGATTGGAAGTTCATCCCGATGGACCTGCGCAGAGCCAGATCGCCGTTTGGCTGTTTCCTCTGCGCTCCAGGCAATGTATTACGCAACGAGTTAGACTGCTCCCATGGGCATAAATTTGCTTCCCTAAGCGCCCGAGGAGCATCTTATCCAACATGAGCCAGGAAAAAGCTACCTTCGGAGCGGGATGTTTCTGGGGAGTCGAGGCGGCATTTGCGGCCATCCCCGGCGTGATGGCGACGGCCGTTGGCTATGAGGGCGGATCGCTGGAACGGCCCAGCTACAAGGACGTCTGCACAGACAAGACCGGCCACGCTGAAGTCGTCGAGGTGTACTTCGATTCCGCCCAGATCAGTTATGTGAAGCTTCTTGACGCCTTCTTCGCTCTTCACGATCCCACGACCCTCAACCGCCAGGGACCGGACTGGGGCACACAGTACCGCTCAGCAATCTTCTTCCACTCGCCGGAGCAAGAGGCGCAGGCCCGCGCAAAAATTGAGCAGCTGACCACCGAGGGCCGCTTCAAGCCGAAGCGCATTGTCACCAAGGTCGAGCCCGCCCAGACATTCTGGCGCGCCGAGGAGTACCACCAGCGCTACCTCGAAAAGCGCGGCCAGGCAAGCTGCCATATTTAGGGATCAGGGATCAGGACAATGAATCTCCATGTCCCATCCTTCATGCTATTTGCGAGGGTGGGATACCTTGGAGCCGGGTATAGAGCAATTTGCAAGTTGGTGTAGTGTCGATTTTCGATTGCTTGGATAGTGTCGATGGGTCGCAAACCCGTAGCGCCAGCCTCCTGTAGCGCCAGCTTTCAAACTGTAGCGCCGGCCTCCCGGCCGGCTGTTGCGTGGACCTCCTGGTCCACGCCGCTCTCTATACCACTTGTAAAAAATGCTCTATTCTTTCTCTTCTGTCGCGGCCACGGTAGCCGCTCCCGGCTCGTCCCGCCACAGCCATGCAATCCACCACACCTGAGCGGCCAAAGACATCAACTGGTAGGCAAAGGCAAAACTCAGCCGCAGCCGCATCACGCTCTCAGATTGGGCCTGTGTGTAATGTAACGTCTGGTGGATCACCACCTCCAACGCCAGCAGGGAGACGGCCACGGCAAAAAGCCCGATCACAATGCTCTGTGTGTGGCTCTGCCATCCGGCCTTGTAATGGCGTCCAAAGAACATCACCAGCACTCCCAGCCCCACGGTCAGCAACGCAACCAGCACATCGCCATTGTGCGCTGCAAGTTGCATCAGTAGCAGCTTGCCGAGCAATGAATCCAGGGGCAGATTCTTCCACACCGGCCACGGCTCGAAAAAGGCAAGCAACCCTCCGGCCACCAACAGCAGTCCCACTGTATTCACAATCCAAACAGAGCGTTGAATCCCGGCAAAGGCTGACCGCGCCATCTCTAGCAGCACCAACAGGCCTACAATCACTGCCAGGTCGCTCAGCGTAAAGAGGGTCACCTGCAAGGGGAGCTTCGCCATCCGACCGTTGAGTAGAACCTCTGCCATCATTCGCAGGGTAAGCAGCGCAATGCTGGCAGTGAACCACGGGTAGCGGCGTGCACGGTCACGGCCCACCAGGACCACCAGCAAGACCAATTGCGCGGCAAAGGTCAGCGTCCAGATAATCCGTTCAATCATTGCGATTTGTCGGGCAAACAACTCGATACTCGGTTGCATTTGAGCTTTGTCCTTGGCGCGCGTGGGAAGTTGTACCGGCCCTCTACCAGTTTATCTGTCGCAGCTACTTTTCGGCGCGGGCGATCCAGGCGGGCAAATATTTAGCCAGATTCGGATTGGCGGCCGCTATGGCCTGATAGTCTGCAACCCGTTGGGCCTTGAAGGCTGCGGTAAGCGCCGCCGGATCGGCCGCATTGGCCGCGTTGAGCGTCCTCGGACCCCAACCGCCGTCCACGGTAAGCAGCGCAGTGCCGGGAGCAGCCAGGCTGTTGACGGCCTGTTGCAAGCAGCGCACGGCTTTCTTGCCGCCGGCATTGACTGCAAAGTCAAAGACCCGCTTGCACACCTCGTCGGAGAGAAGCTGAGCGAACCAATGATTCCAGACATGGTTCTGATAGAACTGCTTGACCAGCGGCTCGCGCTGGTTCTGCGGAAGCGCCGCGATAGCCGCAAACTCCGCCGGCCAGGCTGCGCTGTTGACGCCGCTGATGGCAAAGGCTCCAATACGCTGCCCGGTCACCGGGTCAAGCTGCTCTGGCGCGTCCGGCACCTGCGCACAGGCCCGCGGCGCGTCCTCGTTGTCCATCATGAAGTTGTAGGCGGTATTCCAGTCTGCCATGGTTCCTCATTTCGTTGTGGGATGCAAAAAAATGAATATGGAGCAAGTGGAATGATCAATTAAAAAGTATGGTGCGCCCGGAGAGATTCGAACTCCCGACCTAACGCTCCGGAGGCGTTCGCTCTATCCAGCTGAGCTACGGGCGCGCACTACCAGAATACCGCAATTGGGATTCCGGCGGATAGCTTCCGCCCGTTCGGGTAGTGGGTCAGTTTGGATTTCCACAGGGATAGAACTAGGAAAATGCTAGGCCTTTGGTGTTTCACGTCTGCCAACGATGTAAACGATGAGGCCGATCAATAGTCCGACCGCCAGCGCAAACCATCCCATCAAAGCCCCTTGGACGCCGTTGACCTTCAGGAAAGTGTAGATCGCAAACATTACGGTGAAGCAGGAGACGACCGCACCAACAATTTGAACAAACTTGCGATGGAATAAGTGCTCCACTCTTTCGAGGAGCGTAGTCTGTGCAGCATCCAGCTTATCGGTCAGCTTCTTTGTTTCGTCTGTGATGGCAGTCTTTAGCAGCGAAACCTCGGTGGAAACAACCTCAAATTTTCCGTGGAGAACGATCAATTCTTGACTGATGTAGTTGAAGGGAGGACCTGCCTCTCGAAGTTGCTTTTGGGGATCGATCTTCTCGGTGGTTGAACTGACTATTCTTTTCGGTTGAATGCTAACAGGGATTGTCCGTGTGGACCGAACTATTCCTTCAGAGTGTTGATAGCGGTCATCAGGACGATCTCCGTAGAGCACATCCGGTACTTCGTCGCCTTTCAGAAGGAAGAACGTCAGCTTGAAAATTGGCTCACAATAGCCAAGAATAAAGTCTCGAATTGAACTATTCCGCAGACCCCAATTCAGTGTCCCATGCCATCCTGAATCGACCTTAGTTGCAGACTGTATGATGCCTTCCCGCATCATAGTCGTTGTGGGTGTGATAAGCGCCATAATAGTGCAGCCAGGAAAAACCTTATGTATAGCATCGTTCCTGAAATCGAATCGCTCATAGCTGGTGATAGTGACACTTTCATTGGGAAGCACCTTAAGGAACATCTCTGGGCCGAGTTCCTTCTCTTCGTCTGTGGAATGGAAGAGGACGTGTTTCCCAAGTCGAATCTCAATTCCGTTAGGATTGATTCTCTTCTCGTCCGCATTCTGAATCACGGTTCCAAGGAGCCTTTGGATGTCCTTGTCCGCGAGGATTCTTGCCATGGTGGGAAACTCCAAAGTTTGGCTGGCCATCGGGCACACCCCTGTGTTACGCTCTTTTTAAGCGTTGCCCGACGCTACACCTTAAAAGCACAAGTGACCCGCTGGCAGGCGGGTTTTCTTGTGCCTGAATACTACTCTCATTCACTCGCTCTCGCCAAGTGCCTTCCGGGGCAACCCTCTGTCCGCCGCAGGTGCATTCAGGCGTTGAATTTTCAAACGGAGGGAGCAGGAGCCTTTAGGCTCCTGAATCCAGCGCATTAAGGAACAGGCCTTCAGGCCCGGACCTTTTCTTCTTGCTTCCTAAATCTGAAAGTGTACCATGTGTCCATGCAGCGGTCCTGCGATCCGGCTATCAACAGCTTCCAAACCACCAATGAATCCATCCATGGCCCCGGCGGCGACCAAGTCATGGAGTTGAACACGCAGTACGGTACGACCTCCGCACCTTTAGGATGGGCGCACTCCAACGTCTTTTCCGCTGCTCGCCTCACCGCGATCTATGACACCAGCGGCCTCCACTTTGAGCTGGCCGACTTCCCGGGGTCCCCGCGGGCTCGGGGTCCCCAACGAGCGATTTCTGCTCGTTGGGGTGTGGGGACAGGTCTTCGTCCGTGGGGTGGTTCGCTCGGCACCAAGCGCGTGCAAACCAACATATACGGCCAGATCGAGATGAGCTGGGTCAGTTTGCCCTTCGGCGACGCCCTGACTCCCATCGTCCCCAAGCGCGCCCCCTCCACCTCCGTCTCCATCGAAGCCAAAACTTCTTAGCAGAGTAAGGCGAACTTAAGATGTGTATTTTTTTTCAGACCAGAAAGGACAAAATGCTCAAGAAACTCTTGCTAATTGGTATCGCAATAGTGCTGTTCATCGCTGCAAAACCACATAGTGAGCGGTTTTCAAAATATAAAGCTCTGGAGGCATATGAAGTCAGGCCTGGCATCCTGATGATGCCACATTACGCAACGGATGGGAATCTGTGCGAAATCGACCTGGAACGATTCCACTTCTTGCCCGGGATAGTTGATCTCGACTTTGGACTTACAGACAAAGAGATAGATACAATTGCCGACGAACTTGTGCCGCGCAGCGAGAGAGGCCAAAGGCAGTCGAGCCTAGACTCTACCGTATTGAACGGAGAGGTAGCGATTGACCACGAGGAATTCGAAAAGATCTCCATCATTACCCATACTCTGATCGATTTCGGGTCAAGTGATTCGCCGGGGAAGCCTGGCGAAAAGATCGACGCGACAAAAGTGGTGGCAATAATCCGATGGAAAGAACATCCCTGTCAATAGGCAGGTGGCCGAGTGCACCATGTCCGGATTTTCGGACCTGGGAGACCACTGCCTTCCGTGTCCAGAGCGCCGCCTGGAGCTACGACCGGGGCTCCCGGCGACAGGTCTTCGTTAACGGATCGGGACGCGGAGGGCACGCACACCCATAACTACGCATACATCTTGTCAGGCTTACGCATAATGACGCATATATAACAGCAAAAAATACCCATAACTACGCATATTTCACCCCAAAACCCCTATTTAGAATGACGCATAAACCGCCCAAAGCGAATTCGACTCAGCTTGTCCAAAAAACCGCCTCTGAGCACGAAAAAAGCGATAGGTGAGGCGGCGCAGACCGGCAAAGAATCCTTCAACTTTGCGCATCATCCAAAGTCCGGGTCTTTGCCGGAGGCGTTGTTGGAATACTGCTCTTCGCTCTGCAATTGGTGCTGCTGCGAGTTCACCCATTGGCCAATCAGAAGAGTCTCTTCGGGGCTTGCCATGCCCTCCAAATCCGATGCGCTCCTGATCAGCTTCTTGCGAACACTGGCAGCACGTTGCGCGGCCGCCGCCCTCTCCTCCTGGGTGGCGGAGTAAAAGTTGGCCGCATTCACGGCCATGGAGTTCCCGTGAATATGCATCGTTCCCTCCTCTGAGGCTGGAGGGCAACTTGGGCGCCGGAACTCTTCCATGAAAATCAGAAAAAGCTCATTTAGCAGGCGTTTGTCTCGACTAGCTCAGTTTGACATTAGCCAGTGGACTAAACTTTGAGGAGCGGGAGATGTCATCCAGCCATTCAAGCAAGTGGCTGAACAGCGTAGGGAGACAAGTTTTGTCGAAATATCACAAGTCGGTTATGCCGAACAAGTCGCGCGCGGGCGCGCTTCCGCTGGTAGCCATTGTAGGCCGGCCCAACGTGGGCAAATCCACGCTCTTCAACCGGCTCACCGGCAGCCGCCGCTCGATTGTGGGCGATGAGCCGGGCATTACACGTGACCGCATCTATGGCGAGTATGAATGGGCTGGCCGGAGCTTCCGGCTCGTCGATACTGGCGGCATGGTGCCCGACGATGCGGAGCTGATTCCCACTGAGATTTATGCCCAGGCACAGGTGGCGCTGGAAGCAGCTGTCGCGCTGGTGATGGTGGTGGATGCGCGCACCGAGCTGGCCAGCCCGGATTACAACCTGGCGCGAATGCTGATTCGCGGCGGCAAGCCCCTGTTTCTCGCGGTGAACAAGGTCGAGGGAGAGGCTATGTCCCAGGTGGCGGAGAACTTTCGTCAATTGGGCATCCGCAACGTATACCCCATCAGTTCCGAGCACGGGCAGGGTCTTGGCGAGCTGCTGGATGCGATTTCCGAGGCGATTCCCGCGACAGAAACTGATGCTGCCGAAGAGGAAACGCACCAGGAGGATTCGCTGGACGCGAAGTCCTCGCTGGATGCGGAGTCCTCGCAGGGCGCGAAGCTTCACCGCACACACGGCGAGTTTGAACAGCACGAGACCTCGGTGGCCATCATCGGGCGGCCGAATGTAGGCAAGTCTACTCTGCTCAACGCTTTAACCGGGACAAGCCGGGCGATTGTTTCGCCCATCGCCGGGACGACCAGGGACGCCGTCGATGAGGTTGTGGAGTTTGAAGGCCAGCAACTACGGTTTGTGGATACGGCGGGGATCCGGCGGAAGGGCAAGACGCACCTGATGGCGGAGAAGATGAGCGTGGTGATGGCACGGCGGCATCTGGAGGCAGCCGACGTGGCGCTGCTGGTGCTGGACGCGGTTGACGGCGTGACAGCAGCCGACGCCACCATCGGCGGCTACGCCCACGAGAGCGGGCGCAGCGTGATTATCGTGGTGAATAAATGGGACTTAGTGACCACGGGACGGACAGACGGCAAGCCTCCCGCGGACCGCGAGGTTTTTGAAGAGCAGTTGCGTAAAGTGCTGAAATATTTGAACTACGCGCCGGTGATCTTTCTCTCCGCGCTGGAAGGAACAGGCCCCGAGGCCAAGAAAATGCTGCGCGTGCTGCACGAGGTGGTGGCCGTGGCCGCCGAACGGCGCAAGCGGGTTTCGACCGGACAGATGAACCGTTTTCTGGAGAAGGTCGACTTTCAGCGCGCCCCTGTGCCGATGGCTAAACGCATTCGAATCTTCTACATGACGCAGGCCGCCGTGGCTCCGCCGACCTTTGTGCTGTTCACCGACCGGGAGATCAAGCTACACTTCAGCTTCGAGCGATTCCTGGAAAACCAGATTCGAGAAGCCTTCGGATTCCGAGGGACGCCAATCTGGTTCAAGGTGAAGGCGCGGAACGAATAGGGCGGAAAAGTGACGCTGGATGCACATCATTTGGTGCTATTTTGGGAAAAAACATGCGCATATAAGGACATGCAATTGTGTGATTAGGGCAGTTTTTCTCCATGTGTTCGCCTAAAATGAAGTATCATGTTTATTATGTAGAGGTTAAGGTGAATTATTGGCAGGAAATTTCGGGGAGTTGACCTAGTCATGACCTAGGTCAAGTTACAGGGAACAGGGAACAGGGATCAGGGAACAGCCACCTGCGGTGGGGTAGCTGGCGCTTACGCGCCATCAAAGAAACTCTTTTCAGGAGGAAATCATGGAACAGACCAAGGGAGATTTCAAGCGGGAGTATCTGTGGGAACTGAGCATACCGCGGGTGCAGCTATTGGCGCTGGCGAATGCGGTCCCCGAGGAAAGGTATGGGTGGAAGCCGGCGGAGGATGCGCGAAGCTTCTCCGCGGTGCTGGTGCACATTGCGGGAGGCAACATGATGCTGCTCTACCGGGCGGGAGTGAGCGCGCCGGAGGTGGTGGAGATGTACGGCGCAATGGAGAGCGATTCCCCGGTCCAGTGGGCGGCTGTGATTCGCAAGAACCTTGAACTGGAGAGAACGCTGACGGGGAAGGCCGCGGTGCGCATTTTACTTGAGAAATCGTTTGCGACGGTGGAGCGCTGCTTTGGCGCGGCTACAGAAGAGGAGCTGGGGAAGGCAGCGAACTTCTTTGGCGAACAGACGACACAGCGCAGATTGTATCTGCGGATGCTGGCCCATTCGCACGAGCACATGGGCCAGGCGATTGCATACGTGCGGTCGATGGGGATAAAGGCGCCATGGCCCGATCCGCTGAAGAACCTCGACCGGATTGCGGCGGGAAAAAAGCAGAATGAGAGGTAGGCGAGTTGGACGTTGGGGATTGTGCCAGAAAACTACCGTAGATACATGATTTTCATGGAGTTATACGAAATTGGAGTGAGGTTTCCATACTTTCCGCACAAAATGCGACAATAATGGGGCATACAGTAGCGCAGCTCATTAAGAAGCGTTGCCGAAGATTTCTCCCGCAAAGGGATTGAATTCCTACAAAATACCTTTTTGAGGCGTTTTGCGAAATATTTCCACACAAATCCTCTTGAAACGGATACTATGGAGTCCTGTAGCAGGGAGCGATCCATATGTTGTTACGATTTGGTCTAACCAATTTCATGTCGGTCCGTGAGGCCCAGGAGCTCTCATTGGTTGCGAGTACTCTCTCCGACGAGGCGGGAGCCGTGATTCAAATTGAGGGTCTGCCTGTCCAACTCTTGAGAGTGGCTGCCATTTTTGGGTCAAATGCATCCGGCAAGAGCAACATAATTTCGGGCCTGAGATTCATTAAAAACGCGGTGCAGAACTCCCATAGCAAGTGGCAGCCCGGTGCGGGGATTGCGCGCCATCCGTTTGCGCTTGACAGTTCCACGGAAAAACCCTCTGAATTTTCGGTTGATTTTTTAGTACAGGGCGTCCGCTACGAATATGGATTTTCAGTAGATGATACCCGGGTTTTGCATGAATACCTATTCGCCTACCCGGCTAATAGGATGCAGCGTTGGTTTGAAAGGCGATGTGAATGGGATCAAATCTACTTTGGCAAGAACATGCCTGGCGAGAACCGTGTCATTGAGAATCTTACACGCCCGGACAGCTTATTTCTTTCAGCCGCTGCCCAAAACAATCACGAGAAACTCCAGCCAATATTTAACTGGTTTGCGCACAATATCAAGTTTCGGTCAGGGTTAAGAGATCGCTCTCCTGAACGGACAATTGACTTGTGTCTAAAAAGCGAGGAGACAAAAAAGCTGGTTCTGCGTCTTCTTGCGGCTGCTGACCTAGGTATCGTTGGGATGGACGTAAAGGAGGAAGAGAAGGAGCTACCTCCCGAGGCGAATGTATTTGCCCAAAAACTCGAAGCTCTGCTAAAGGAAGTCACACCACAATTCTCGATGGACCGCACAATCAAACACCGAGCCATTTCTCTCCGTCATAGTACATACAGTGATAAAGCAGTACCGATTCCATTTGAGTATGAATCCGCTGGGACGCTTGCGTTTCTGGCAATACTAGGGCCTGTAGTCAACGTCCTTGCAACAGGTGGTGTACTCTGCGTGGATGAATTGGATGCCAGCTTGCACCCATTGCTTTTGGAAGAGATCGTCAGGATTTTCAACCACGCGGAACATAATCCACTGGGCGCACAGTTGATTTTTAACACGCATACGACAGATCTCTTGACTACCGTTTTACGTCGTGATGAGATTTGGTTTACGGAGAAAGACAATACCGGAGCAACTCGGTTGTATCCGCTGAGTGACTTCAAACCACGCAAGGAAGAAAACCTTCAGCGAGGGTATATACAAGGACGCTACGGTGCTACGCCCGTCGTTAATCTGATGGCATCAGAGGAGGCGTTGTAATGTCAAAGCGCAGCCGCCCTTTGCGTCGTCGCAAAGCACAGCTAGAGCCAAGACCACGTCTACTCATCATTTGTGAGGGGAAGGTTACCGAACCAAGCTATTTTAAAGGCTTAATTCAAGCAGAACAAATTCGCTTGATTGAAGTGGTTGTCGATAACGAAGGGGGTACGCCGAAAACGCTGGTGGAGAGGGCTGTTTCCAGAATAAAAGCCTCTAAAAGACAGGCTAAAGGAGCGCGAGACCAGAACCTTAAATATGACGAGATTTGGTGCGTTTTTGACGTTGATGAACACCCGAAGCTTATGGATGCATTGCAACAAGCCAAAGCCCAGGGCATCTCGATTGCTATTTCAAACCCCTGTTTTGAACTCTGGTTGCTATTGCATTTCACGTACCATAGTGCGTGGATCGACCGCCATGCTGTACAAAATGCCTGCCGTGAACACCTAAAGGATTTTGACAAATACATAAATTTCAGCGAAGTCAGCAACTACATTGAAGTTGCAATTCTGAGAGCGGAACAACTCGAAAAATGGCAAGAGACTCGAGGGTGCTCAGGCGAAAACCCATCAACCACTGTCCATAGATTAGTGCAGCACATTATACACATGAGCAAGACGGAATATTTGAAACAAATTCAAGAATTGCAGTCAAAAGAAGCATTTATCCGTTAGCGCATAGGCGGGTTGGATTGGCTGGAGCCGGGCGGGGCTTGTGCGGGGTCTTCGAGCCTGGTGATGTGAATGCTGGCCTGGGTTTCGGGGACGGTGCCGTCGTTGACCTGGACCTCGGTGGGCTTGCCCTGGATGAGGAGGCGCTGGATGGCTTTGCCGCAGGCGGTGAGCGCGGATGCACCGGCCAGCAGTTCGAGAATGCCACGTCTGGAAATTGTTATCACTTGACTGCCGGGGCAGCCTTCTTGTGCTCCACGAAGATGTGTGCTTGATGACAGCTCACACACGTCTTGCCTTTCATGAATGGATCAGACTTCAGTTGTGGCACCTGATCGGCGTGACAGTTGTCGCATGTGCTTAACGCCGGCGTGCCCGCGAAGTCCGGTGCTGTTGTCTCGCCATGGCACACGGTGCATTCGACACCGTTGGCGGCATGCGGGCTGGCTTTCCATTGGTCATAAATCACCTTGTGGCAGCTGGCACAGGTATCCCCGGCTGGAATCAGCCGATGGAATATATGCTTGGCTTGATCCTGCTGAGCGATGGCAGGTTGGACGGCAATAGCCAAAACGAGAAAAACGAACAGGGTGAGACCGAAGATGCGCGCACAGAAACTATTCACGGACAGACCTCCTGAGTACGGTGTAAAGTATCGAACCGGCGATGACTGCAATCAGTGATATAGATCACATCTCACCGGGATACAATCTGCGCACTGGCTGCGAAGCCTTTAGCCAAAGGAATGTTCACAAACCTCGCTTGATTCCGCTGTCTGTCGCTGCGATCGTGCAGATTCATGCGCTATGGTGCGCCCTTTCGCTACCGCCTCGGTTGAGGCGTTGCTGTCACCAGAGTCGGCCGACCGCACAACTGGCAGCGGACCGAGCCGTTGAGGACCCCTGTCCGACCCGTTCTAGAGCATTTTAGGAATTAACGTGGTCCTTTGGAGCGCATTGAAAGGTGGCTTTTACTTCCACCCCACGGACTAAGACCTGTCCGCGGGGACCCCGGCGAGGAAAAAGCCACTTGACTGTGGTTTCGGTTTACCGCAATTCCTAAAATGCTATAACCTGCGGGCGAACACCCAAAGCCCCAATCGAGCAAATGTGTTGCGATTCTTAACGAGTCACGCTTTAGGAACCTGTGATTTCAGCCCGGACGTTGCTCGCTTTATGCAAAATCGCGAATGCGCTCTTCGAGAGTAGGATTAGTCCTCATAAGTCGCCTACTCGTTAGTTATATACTAGTTAATAACGCATAGGTATACAGGCGCATTGACCCAGCGAAGGGGCCAAGATCGGTACCGAAATACGCCGTTCTATCCAGGAATACAGTCGTTTTCGGATCGCCGGAAATCCCTCCGGGGATAAATGGATGGGTTGAAACCCATCCCAACCAGCGCGCGATGATTTTGTGGCATTTTGCGGGGGTTGAAACCTCCGCCTCCCTCCGGGTTGACGCGTCCCACATCAGGGGTTAAAACCCCTTGTTTTTTAATACCTTTTCGGCACGGCTGAAGCCGTGCCCTGATACAAAACATGGTGGTTGCAATTTGTGTTATTCCACCCTAAATCACCCCAGAGAGCAGAGATCGCTCTCCGGGGACCCCGATGCCGCAAAAACAAGAACGCGCGAGGGTGGGGCACCCGATCTTTTTGTGGTGGTCGGACGTGGAACATCCAACCTACTAATCCGAAATCCAATTCACTTCTATTTACCGCATTGGCGGGTTGGATTGGCTGGAGCCGGGCGGGGCTTGTGCAGGATCTTCAAGTTTAGTGATGTGGATGCTGGCCTGGGTTTCGGGGACGGTGCCGTCGTTGACCTGGACCTCGGAGGGTTTGCCCTGGATGAGGATGCGCGCGGAGGTTTTGCCGTGGGCGGGGACGCGGACACGCTGGGTGACGGAGCGCAAGTCGGAACCGTAGCCGGAGCGGACGAAGACCGGGACATCGGCGGCGGCATAGCCCGCGTTGGCCAGGTTGACGGCGACCAGCCAGTTGCCCGCAGAGGCTGCGGCGGGGAAGACGCCCTCGATGCTCAGGTCGGGCAGGCCCTTGTCGGCATCGACCCAATCGGCGAAGAACCAGGAGAGGTTGGGGTGGTATTCCGTCGCTTCGAGGAGTTTTTCGAAGGGACTGGCCGTCCAGGCAGAGACGCCTTCGGCGTGAGTGAGAGTGGCGTGAATGGTGGAATTTGGAATAGTGGCGGAGCCGTAGTAAGCACGCAGGGCGGATGAAATAGCGGGATCGCCGGCGATGTCGCGGAGCATCCAGAAGACGTAGGCCGCCTTGGTGCGGTAGTAGACGGGCGAGATGGCAGAGGCGAGCGGCTGGCCGGGGCTTTGACCGGGGCTGGCCGGCTCGACGAGGGCGAGGGCGGTGCGGTCGGCTTCTAACATGCGCAGGGCGGTGTCGCGGCCTTGTTGCTTTTCAACCCAGAGAGTGCTGATGAATTGGGCAACGCCTTCGTTGAGCCAAACGTGAGGCGGCTGGGGCGAGTTGGGCGCGAGAGGCGAGGCAGGCGAATTGGGAAAAACAATCCAGGCGTGGGTGAGGGCGTGAACCAGGACGCCGTTGAGCGCGCCGGAAGTGGCTTTGGAGTTGGGCTCGCGGAGGGGCGCGGCTAAGAGAGCGCCGGTCTCGAAGGGGGCATCGTCGGGATCGGGCAGGTCGAGAAGTGTGAGTTGGGAACGGGGCTCAGGACCGAGCCAGCTTTTGAGGAAGGGAGTAACGGCCGTGGCGGCGGTGGTCCAGAAGACGACAGAGACGTTGTCCTCGGGGAGGGCGAAGGCGGTGAGGTTGGCGCCGGAGTGGGAGGTGCGGGTGGCGACAAAAAGGCTGGGGGCTTCGAAGCCGAGGGTCGTGGTGCCGGAGTCGGCGGTGGCGACAGAGGCAACTTCCTGACTTTGGTCGAGGGCGCCGGAGGGCTCAGTGATGGCAAGCGGGACGGAGCGGCCGTTGACGAGGGCGACGGTGGGAGCCTGGCCATGGGGGAATTCGACGGTGAGGCGGAGGCGGAAGCGCGCGCCGGAGAGGTGGAGCTTGTGCAAGCCGATCTCGTCGAAGAGACGAGCGCCATCGCCGAGCAGGACGGGGACGCTGGAGACGGGGTACCAGACGACGTTGCCAAAGCCGCGCAGGCCGGTGAAGGGGAGGCTGATCTGGTCCCAGTCGGAGTGGAGGGCGAGGTCATCGGGGGCGCCGATGGATTGCAGGCGCTGGGCGGTGAGGGCGATGGCGCCGGAGTAGGTGACGTCGAGCGAGATGGTTTGGCTGGGAGCGAGAGGCTGGGCGAGAGGGACGATGGCTTCGTGCAACTGGCCGGTGTGGTCGGCGTCGGAGTTGAGTGTGGCGAGCTGGAGGGGAATGTCCTTGATTGGGCCTTCGGGCGCGCCGACGCGAATGCGTTCCCAGTTGAGCGAGGAGGAGATTTGCAGAGGGATGCGGGCGAGCGGGGTGGCGCCGTTATTGCGGATGGTGAGCAGGGCGCGGACGGCGATCTGCTGGTCGGCGGGGCGAAGATGAACGTCGAGGTCGAGGGCGGTGAAGGTGATGGCCTGGCGCTCCTGATTATTGGCCGAGGAATCTGCGACCGTCTGGATTGCGGGCTGCTCAACGGATGAGTTGGATTTAGTAGTGGTCTGGCCGGATTCGTCGGTGGAGCGAGAGAAGATGACTTTTCCCTGGTGGGGCTGGCCGGGCTGGGCGGCTGGTTGTTGGACGGGCGGAGTGGTTTGTGCGGGGCTGTGAAGAGTTGATAAAGCAAAGACAACCAAAAACGCAAGGACGGTAATGGTTTGCGGTCTCCCACCCTTGCAGCAAAAACAAAAACGCTGCAAGGATGGGGCACCCACTGTCGCTGCGATGGTCGGAAGATGAAACAACTTCATGAGCCCAGGCCTTTCTGTTTCTTTGGTTTTACCCCTGCGGTGGGGCCAACCCAAGTACTTGCGGTGGGGGCAACTGTTTTTTGGACGCGGTGAGCGACGTTGCGGCGCTGGCGAAAGGCTTCGAAGAGGACCACTGCCGCGGCGGCGGAGACGTTGAGGGAGCTGACGCCGCCGCTCATAGGAATGCGCAGCAGATGATCACAGGTGCGGCGGACGAGATCGTGGAGGCCTGCGCCCTCGCGGCCGAGGACGAGGACGCAGTTGCCGGTGAGGTCGAAATGGTCGTAGTCAGTCTGGCCGCGTTCGTCGAGACCGATGACCCAGATGTTCTGTTTTTTCAGCTCTTCGAGGGCGCGGACGAGATTGACGACGCGGGCGATGCGCAGGTGCTCGGCTGCTCCGGCGCTGGCTTTGACGGCTGCCGGACTGAGCGGAGCTGAACGGCGCTCAGTGAGCACGATGCCGTCGACTCCGGCACCGTCAGCCACGCGCAGCAGTGCGCCGAGATTTTGCGGGTCTTCAATGCCATCGAGAGCGAGAAGAAGGCGGGCTGCGCCCGGATGGCTCGGCGCGAAGAGGTCTTCGATGGAGAGAAATTCCTGGGGGCGGACGAGGGCTACGACGCCCTGGTGAGCGGAGGTCTGGGCGAGTTCGGTCAACTGCTCGCGGGATTCCTGGAGGACGCGCACGCCGGATTCGCGGCAAAGGGCGACGAGGCTCTCGATGCGGGCATCTTCACGTTCGCGGGCCACCAGAACGTGGTCGAAATTCCGCCGTCCGGCCTTGAGGGCTTCCTCAACCGGGTGAAGGCCGTAGAGAACATCCATAGTCGTTAGTGTAGAAGATGGCGAAGGCTCCTATCTCTGCACCAGAAAACCAAATGCAGGTCCTTCGACTCCGTTTGGCTCAGAAAACGCGCCAAACTTCGCTCAGGATGACAGCAGAGAGGGGACACAGAGCCGTTATACTGTTGCCCATGCAGGCAGACCCAATCGCAGAGTGGCATAGGCTCACCGAGCTCTACAGAGAGATGAATGACGGTGAACTGGAGGAACTGGACGCCGACAAAACCGACCTGACCGAGATTGCGCAACAGGTTCTGCGCGACGAGCTGAGGAAGCGCGGACTGGATGACGCTCATAAGTTGAGCATGACGCCAAATCAAGCAGGGGGTTTCGGCGCATCGAGGTGGGGTACGGGCGGCGTTACGGCGGCTGACGAAGGCACAACGAGCGTGGGCGATCAGCTGGTTGAGTACACGTGGAAGACGTTACTGTGCGAACGTGAGGACCCGGAAGAGAGGTGGCAGATCCAGGAAGTGCTGCGGCAGGCGGGAATCGAGAGCTGGATTGATATTGGGGGCTACTCCGTTACGCCGGAGATAGGTACCCGCCGCATTGTAGTTGCGGCGGATCAGCTTGAAAAGGCATGCGAGATTCTCGCTAAGCCGATTCCGCGGGAGATTGTCGAGCAAGCCAAGTTGCCCGTCGAGGAGTACATGCCGCCGGCGTGCCCGAGCTGTGGCACCGAGGAGCCGATCCTGGAAAGCGCGAATCCGGTGAATTCGTGGAGATGCGAATCATGCGGAAAACGGTGGACCGAGCAGGAGGAAGAGCAGGAGGGTCCGGCGCAACAGCAACCCACACACAGAGCTAGCCAGGAAGAGAATCCATTTACGCCTGGACCCTTGACGATGTTATGAGTGCACCCACAACAAAATCCTTTAGCGCCGTGCTGGAGCCGCTGCGGAATGGCCTCGGGTGGGTGATTGCGCGGATTCCGTTTGACGTAGAGAAGGCGTGGCCGGAACGGAGGCGGCTGCGGGTGCGGGGGGAGATTGAGGGATTCGCCTTCCGTACGTCGCTGTTTGCTTCGACGGGCGGCGCCGGACACTTTCTGCTGGTGAATAAAAAGATGCAGGCGGGGGCGAAGGTTTCGGTTGGCGAGCGGGTGCGGATTCGGCTTGAGCCAGACCTGGAGGAACGCGCGGTGGTGATTCCGCAGGAGCTGGAGCGGGCGCTGAAGGGCGACCGGCGGCTGCCCAAGTGGTTTGCAAAATTATCCGACTCGATGCGGTACGAGATTAGTAAGTGGGTAAGCGAGCCGAAGAGCGCCGCAACGCGCGCCAAACGCGCAGAAGGGATGGCGGAGCGGCTGCTACTGACTTTGGAGGGCGAGATTGAGCCGCCGCCGATCTTGCAGGCGGCCTTTCAACGGCAGCCGCTGGCGCGCAAGGGCTGGGAGGCGATGACGCCGGTGCAGCGGCGCAATCAATTGCTGAGTATCTTCTACTATCAGACCGCCGATGCGAGGGAGCGGCGGGCGGCAAAGGCGGTGGAGGAGGCGCTGCGCGTAGCAAAACGAGGCTCCGGCCCCATCAGCTAGCCGGTTCCACCCACATGGCTCTCTGCAGCCACTCGCATCCTAATTCAGCGTTACCAGCAATTTGATAACTCAACTGACGTTGGAATGCTATCAGTTTAATATTCAGACGCTATGACAACACAGCCTCCAATACAACTTCCCCTTGGGGAGCAAATACTCCCGCCTGCTTATGTGTCTTTTTCTGCTTGGCTGACAATTTGGGACGCCACATTCAAACAACTCGCTTTCTGTGGGAACTTTGGCGCATTTCTTTGCGTAAGCAGAACATGATGGAGTAGTCGCGCCCGTTCCATAGGTCCAAACAGCGAAGAGGCTCCGTCAAGAAGCGAGCCACGAGGAGACCGCCGAGGCAGCAAGCGAGGCAGTTTCGCGAGGAGAGTTCATGCGCCGATTTATTACTAAGGTTTTGGAAACAATAACAGGGATTGTTGCAGCCATGCTCGTTGTGCTCTTTGTGTGCGCCGCGTGGCCGGTCGCAGACAAGTACCCTAGGAATGTTGCACAGACCAAGGCAGGTCCGATTGAATATACACTGCTGGGGCAAGGTCCAGTAGTCCTGAGACTTACTGGCTCGATGGATGACTGCGAATCCTCCGGCGGAAATGAAGCCTTGTTGGCGGCAGGTTTTTCGATCCTCACACCCTCCCGGCCAGGCTATGGGAAAACTCCTTTATCGGCAGGCAGGACCGCACCAGAAGCTGCGGAAGCGATGGCCGCTCTCATGGACAAATTGGGCATTTCGAACGCAAATGTGATTGCGGAATCCTCCGGAGGGCCAACAGCGATCTATCTGGCAGCCCGATATCCTGAGCGGATCCACAAATTGGTCCTGGAAGAGGCCATCTCGAAATACATGAAGGATGTAGATCCAAAAGGTTTTGAAACCCGAAAGAAGTTCTACGATTCGCAATATGGCTATATGAGATATATGTTGAAAATCCTTGCGAGGATGGCGCCAAGATCCCTGGCGCGTGTCACGATGAGTATCTTCGGAACGCACGATCCGGATGAGGTTGTGAAACGGATGAGCAAGGCAGATATTGACGGGATATGCAACTTCTACCTTAGGTGGCAAGCTTCCTGGGGTCAAGCGTCTTCCAACGATATGGATCATGCCGTGGAGGATGCAGTACTGAAATCGATTAAAGCACCAACCCTGATAGTGCACAGTCGAGCCGACGCGGTGATCCCATTTGGGGTAGCGGAGTATTCCCATGCGAATATTGCTGGATCCGAGCTATGGGAGGCGCCAACCTCGAGTCACATGATAACGGGCCCCGAAGCTGCTGCCGTTGACACGAAGGTCGTTGAGTTTCTTAAGAAGTAAGAGCTGACGATAACCATGGACGCGAAACAAGCGCAACGAGGTCACGCGGCGGCTCTGTAAAGGGCATATTCGATCTCTGAATCGACTCCCGATAATCTCGCATGGGCCGCATAGCCAACTCAAATTACCACTGTTGGCCTGAAATAAAGGCAAAATAGGCATCTCTGCGACATTCGGGGTGAATTTTGTCGTCTAATTAGATGAGATGAGTACAGTTGCGTTCGTTCGCCCTTATTTTGGTACGAGTTCCACCAGCATTGCCAACGAGCAGGTGCGTCAGGAGAGCCTGGCTGTATCCGCTGGGCTGAAGCGCCAGGAGGCCGGGCTGCTGGATGAGTTGATCGTCCGCTACCAGCACCGGCTGATGCGCTATCTGCTCTATCTGACCGGCAATCGCGAGCAGGCCGAGGACCTCTTCCAGGAGGTCTGGATGCGGGTTCTGGTGCGGGGGGCGCAGTTCAACGGCAAGGCGCGGTTTGATACGTGGCTGTTTACCATCGCGCGCAACCTGGCGATTGACCAGAAGCGCAAGCGGACAATGGCCAGCCTGGACGAGCTTATCGATGGCGGCAGCGAGGACGACCGTCCCATGGCCTACGAGGTAGCCGGCGGCGAGCCGACCCCGTTTGACCGCTTTGCCAACCTAGAAGACCGGGAGCGGCTGGCGGCGGCGCTGCTCGGATTGGACGCGATCTATCGCGAAGTGCTGGTGCTCAGGTTCCACGAGGAGCTGTCACTGGAAGAGATTTCCAAAGTGACGAAGGCTCCGCTATCTACCGTGAAATCAAGACTATATCGCGGGTTGGTTGCGATTAAGCCCAAGCTGGCGGCACCAGCGGCCATCTGCGGTGGGGCCAGCGGTCCTTCGGGCGCGTACACTCGTGGTGTTCCGACAAAGGAATCTGCAACTGCGAGGGCGGTATGAAGTCCGTTAATAGCGCCAATGCGGAGCGCGAGCTGGTTTCGGCTCTGGCCGGCAACCAAGCGGAGCGGGAGCGAGCCGTGGCCTGGCGCACCCGCCGGGTGGTAAGCGCCTCGCAGGGCGTGATGCAGGAGCAGGAAGCAGGGCGGCAGCGGAGCCGCGCTGTGGCGCTGGCGGCAACGCTGGTGGTGCTTCTTGTGCTGGGCCCGCTGGCCTGGTGGATCGCCGAAGTCCTGATTGAAGAAGAGCACCTGACCGGCTTGGTGGGCCAGATGAGTTTGCTGATCTTCTTTCTCAGCGCGGCGGTGCTGGCCTCGGCGGTGCTGGCCGGCTGGCTGCGGCGCAGGCCGTGAGCACCTGCGGTGCGGCAGCCGCTCGCTATTCGCTCGCATAGGCTCTATTGCTGGAATTACTGACCACCTGCGGTGGGGGGACTTGCCGTCCAGGCAAACGGCGCTAGAGCGGCACCTGCGGTGCGGCAGGAAGGCGCATGCGCGCCATGAGATTCGTGGATTTCTAACATCTATGCGGCGGCCGATTACCCAGGCGGGCGCAACTTACGGATTCCCTTCTCCGTCATTAAATTGGTGAGGTTAAGCTTTGCTTGATCTCCCGAAAGGCCCTCTGAGAGAGGGATGCCCATGCGAGATCCAGAATCCATTTCAGTCAACGAAGATGCGCGCCTGATTCCTGTGTGGTCCATCGTTGCGGCCATTGCGGCCTTTGTGCTGGTGGAGTACTACTTCTGGATGCTTTTGCCGGAACACCAGCATCATGTGCCGCCCCTTGGCCTGCGCATCTACTTCAATCTTTCCTGCGGATTGCTGGCCGCGCTCTACTTCCTGATGGTGGGCTACGTGAGCAAGGACGCCCCGCGGCGGGCGATGAGCGCGCGCTTCTGGATCGTGATTTGCCTAGTGATGCCGGGGGGCATCGGCGCGGTACTCTACTTTTTGCTGCGCCAGCCGGAGGTTTCGCGCTGTCCGTCCTGCTCGACGCACGTGCAGAATGACTTCCACTTCTGCCCGCAGTGTAACTACCAGCTCACCGCCAGTTGCGGACACTGCTTCCGCACGGTGCGGGCGAGCGACCAGTACTGTACGCAGTGCGGGCATGAGCTGGCTAGCGACAATATGCCTGCGCGGTTGCGGGCGCTGAGCGAGTAGGGCGGGATCTTCAAAATAACTTGATTTTGAACATCGATTGAAGACTCACTGCACGATAGAGCGGTTAGCGGTGTACACTTTTCCTTCGCGCTGAAGCGGACGAAATCGCTGCGCGAACAGGAAAACACCATGCGCAAAATCACGTTTGTACTCTCTCTGGCGCTGACCTTTGTTCTAGCGCCTTTTGCTTTTGCCCAAGCCGCGCAGACAGCGGTTCAGCCCGCCCCCGCACAGTCCAAGCGTCCCATGACCTTTGAGGACATGATGAAGATGAAGCGGCTGGGGGAAACGGCCGTTTCGCCGGATGGCAAGTGGCTGGCGTACTCGGTGACGACCGTTGATCTCGACCAGAACACCAAGACGGCGGAGCTGTGGCTGCAGGCGATAGCGGGTGGTGAGCCACAGAAGATTGCCGTGGCTCAGCCGCACGATGGCGGAGTGCAGTTTGCGCCGGACGGGCACTCCGTGCTCTTTCTCTCTGGACGAAGTGGCTCGCAACAGGTTTGGATCACGGATTTTGACGCGGCGACGGGCGCGACAAGTAATCCGAAAAAGCTGACGGCGATTTCTACCGAGGCCGGAGACGCGATCTGGTCGCCGGATGGGCACTTCGTGCTCTTTACTTCGGCGGTCTATCCGGATTGTCCGGCGATTAGTCCTGCGGACGGCGGAGTTGGCGACAAGTGCAATGCGGATCGCGACAAGGCTCTGGCCGACAGCAAGGTGAAGGCGCAGATTTTTACGCATCTGCTTTACAGGCATTGGGACCACTTTACGGGGGAGAAGCGCACGCATCTGTTTTTGGCGGCGGTGGGGACGGGCGCGGTGCGGGATTTGACGCCCAACGACCCGCATGACGTTCCGCCGTTTTCGCTGGAGGGCGGAGGGTGCGGCTGCGCCTTTGCGCCTGACGGAAAGGAGCTGGCCTTTACCGAGAACCTCGACGAAGAGCCGGCCATCAGCGTGAGCACGAAGATATTTACGCTCGACCTGACCAACCCGGCGGCAAAGCCGGTGGCGATCAGCACTTCGAAGGGCGGAAATTTCAATCCGGCCTACTCGCCGGATGGGAAGTGGCTGGCGTGGCGGTCGGAAGAGCGGGCGGGGTACGAGGCTGACAAGTTCCGGCTCGCCCTTTATGAACGCTCCCAAAAGGCTATCGAGTACATGCTTCCTGAGTTCGACCGTTGGATCGACGAATTCGCATGGGGACCCAAATCTTCTATCATCTTCTTCACTGCCGAAGACAAAGGTGAGGCATCTGTTTACGCACTTATAGTGAAGAACACCACTAACGTCTATAAGCAAGCGTGGCATCTGATCGCATTGCCAAAAGATGCTATGGCGAAAGGCGGCGACATAACCCCGTTTTACCAGCCATCCCAATTCGGCGACCTGCATCCAACTTCTGACGGGAATACGCTAATCGCGTCCAGGATGAGTGTCAGCTCGCCGCAAGAGGTCGTACAGATTGACGTCAACCGTCTCGATAACACTGCGTGCACTTGCTTCTGGGAGTCTCCGTCCATCTTTCCAATTTTTAGGGGGGTCACATCCATTACCCACCTGAACGACGCGCTGCTCGCGCAACTTGACCTGCCGAAGATGGAAGACTTCTGGTTCACCGCGAGGGATGGGACGAAGCTGCAAGGGTTTCTCATCCGGCCGCCGGGATTTGATGCCAAGAAGAAGTATCCGGTGAAGTTTTTGATTCATGGCGGGCCGCAAGGGGCGTGGGGCGATGACTGGAGCTATCGCTGGAACGCGGAGCTGTTTGCGGCGAACGGGTACGTGGTGGTGATGATCAACTTCCGCGGCTCGACTGGGTACGGGCAGGCGATTGTGGATGGCGTGAACGGCGATTGGGGCGGCAAGCCGTTTACCGATTTGATGGAGGGGCTGGACTACGCCGAGCAGCACTATCCCTTCATCGACAAGAGGCGGGAGTGCGCGCTGGGCGCGAGCTACGGCGGATACATGGCTAACTGGGTGGAGGGGCACACGGACCGCTTCAAGTGCATTGTGAGCCACGACGGAATGTTCTCGCCCGAATCGTCCTACGGGACGACGGAGGAGTTGTGGTTCAACGAGTGGGAGTTCAAGGGCAGGCCGTGGGATTACTACGGCAAGCCGGACGCGGAGAATCCGTATCGCAAGTGGTCGCCGGCACTGGCGGCGAAGAACTTCAAGACGCCGATGCTGGTGGTTCACGGGCAGCTTGACTACCGGCTGGATGTGAGCGAGGGGTACCAGATGTTCACCACGCTGCAGCGGCTGAAGGTGCCGAGCAAAATGCTGTACTTTCCCGACGAGGGCCATTGGGTTCTGAAGCCGCAGAACGCGCGGCTGTGGTGGAAGACGGTGAACGATTGGGTGGATGAGTGGACGGGAAAGACAGGGAATAGGGAGTAGGGAGTAGGGAGTAGGGAATAGCATTCCTGGACGATTCGATGCGCATGTACTACAATTTTCAGATTTGTAGTACAATTGTATTTATGAAGACGAGCGTGCAGGCACGGTTGGACCCGGAGTCGCAGGCGGCGCTGGATGGGCTGGTGCGGCGTTTGGGATGGAGTCCGTCTAAGGTGGTGCGCGAGGGGATACGACTGGTGGATAAGCATCACGCTAAGCCTGCTAGGCGGAAACTTATCGGCGTGGGTGAATTCGACAGCGGCATTCCTGATCTGGCAACGAACAAAAAGTACATGGAAGGCTTCGGCAGCAAAGGACTGAAGCAAGGCTCCCGCAGGTGAAACCCGCACTGGTCGATACCAGCTTTCTTGTCGCGGTCTACAACAAAAGCGACTTTTATCATTCCCGCTGCATGCGCGTACACCAAACGCTGGAGCAGCCTCTTGCCACTTGCGAGGCGGTTATCACCGAGAGCATTCACCTGCTGCGTTATGCTCCAGGGGCAGCAGAAGCAATTCTCGCCAGCATCGAAGAGGGAGTGCTGGAAATTTCATTCAAGCTGAACGAAGCTGCCGGAAAAGTTCAGGCTATTCTGCGCAAATATAGCGATACACCGGCGGATTTTGCCGATGCGTGCCTGATCGCCATGGCGGACGAACTGGACACTGGCGATATTCTTACGCTGGACAGCGATTTCGTCCACTATCGTTGGAAACGGACACGCCTATTTCAAATGCTGATCCCGCTGGAGTAAAGAAACAGCTTTTAGCTATTAGCTTGTTCTTGCTGGAAGAGAGACTTCAATGAAAACGCAACCCAGCCTCAGCGCCAAGAGCTAGAGACTAGAAGCCAGGAGGCAGAAGCTGCCCTTTCAACGCAAATCGTCAAAGCCGCGCGCGTTTCTGAACGAAGGCGGGCTGTATGAGTACGGCGTGAAGGCGCTGGGGCGGCAGATGCGCTCGGAGGCAGAGCTGCGGCGGCTGATGAAGACGCGGGCCGAGCCGGGCGAGCAGGGAGAGGCGGCGGTAGCGGCGGCGATGAAGCGGCTGAGGGAGCACGGCTACCTGGACGATGCGGCATTTGCCGAGACCTATGCGCGGCTGCGCCAGCAGAATGAGAAGCTGGGCGTGCGGCGGGTACGGAATGATTTGCGGCAGAAGGGCGTTCATGGCGATCTGATTGCCGAGACACTGGAAGCGCGTTACGGGCAGACCAGTGAGGAGGCGCTGGCGCGCGAGCACATGGCACGCAGGCGCCTACGCAAGCCGCAGAATGAAAAGGAGACTGCGCGAATCATGCGGCGGCTGGTGGCGGCAGGGTTTTCGACGGGCGTAATCTACAAGATTCTGCGCCAGTGGGATGTGCCGGATGAGGCGCTGGCGGCGCTGGAGAATCTGGAAGAGGAGCCGCACGAGGAGTGAGGAGGGCACAACCCTCAGGGGGCTAAAGCCCATTGATTTTGCACGGTTTATGTATGGGCTGAAGCCCGTACCCTTCAAATTGACTGATTACAAAATCGATCGGAATTTGCCTAATATGTTATATTTATATATAATAATTGATGAGGTTTCGTCATGCATACCACTAATCTGCGCAAGGTCGGGGGCTCGGTCATGCTGGCTGTTCCACCCGCCATTCTGGAGCAGCTTCAACTGAAGGTGGGAGCGACGGTCGGTCTGGCCGTGGATGGAGAACGGCTGGTGATGCAGCCACGGCCCAAGCCGCGCTACACGCTGGAGGAGTTGCTGGCGAAGTGCGATCCGGATGCCGATGCCACGAAGATGTCAGAGGAAGACCGCATCTGGATCAATCTGCCACCAGTAGGACGTGAGTTGTGAAGCGCGGCGAGATTTACATGGTTTCGCTGGACCCCACGATGGGGCACGAGCAACAGGGACAGCGGCCCGTTCTGATTGTTTCGCCAACCGCATTCAACGAGGCGACCAAAGTGCCGGTGGTTTTGCCGATTACCGGCGGAGGGGAGTTTGCACGGCGGATCGGCTTTGCGGTGCCGCTTTCGGGCACGAATACGACCGGAGTTGTGCGCTGCGACCAGCCGCGCGTGCTCGACATTGCCGCGCGAGGGGGCAGGAAAGTGGAGGCGCTTCCGGCGGAGATTCTGGAGGAGGTGCTGGCGAAGGTTGGGACGCTGTTCGAATAGAAGATAAGGTTCTTATTTATAAATTAGACGGCTTTAGCAATAGTATCCGCAGGGTGTACACCTTCAACCGCCACAGTGGGCTTTATCCTGAGTGTGTAATGCTTGTCAAACTCTTGAAGAATATTTGTGTTGAAAAATCGCTGACGTGCGCTGCGGGGATTATTGGGGTCGAGTAATCGCTGTATGCAATACTTCTTGTCCTTCTCATACTCCTTGCGAATCTTGTGATAAGAGTTGTTTTCTAAGAAATCCGAATAGCGCCGCTTGATTGTGTCCGTCAGCTTACGGTAAGTCAATGGATAATTTTTCAGGAAATCTTCTTCGCGTACTGCAATCAGTGGCGCTTTCGGATCGTCCGTCCATCGAAAGGCGATTGCTGCTGCATCCTTTCCTCGAACAAACTTCGTTTCGACTCGCAGTGCCACATGCTGAGTACCTTCTTCTGCCTCATCGGTACTTTCCAGTGTGTCCAGATAATCCAGGAGCTTTCTAATCTGTTCTGGATAAACTGCGCGCGTAGCCGGTTCAACGGCTTCAAATCCGTGATAAAACGACAATGGCATTAGGAAGAAGTTATACGTCGATAGATCCAATTGAAACCATTCTGTAGAAAGTTGGAGGTAGTTCCTGAGTGAAGCTGTACCTATCTCTAAGATCCGCCGACCGAGATACAAATCCTTGTTTAGAAAATGAGCAGCATTATCCCGAATCTCAATGAGTGCGAGAATGTTATCGTGGCATGCGCGCTCAAGG
The DNA here is from genome assembly GCA_050012015.1 of Occallatibacter sp. Lineage (GTDB taxonomy): Bacteria > Acidobacteriota > Terriglobia > Terriglobales > Acidobacteriaceae > Telmatobacter. The sequence goes on from JBEKHZ010000002.1 coordinate 495,654, forward strand.
CCGGAGTTCGGATCATCTTTAAGCTTACTGGCCAAGTGCGTGAGTCCCATCGATAGCGGGTTTTTGCTTCTATTTAGCTTCGGTGTAAGGCCGCCTTTCTTGTCGTCAACGAGGACATATAGACAATCTGTGGCTTCCTGATGGTCGAGGGTCCATTTGGCTTTCAGCAATAGCTCCCACGCATTCGTCATCAGGAGTGCAAAGGCTTCCTCCCTATATGAAAAATTTGGCTTATTGTAGATTTCGATCGCAGAGATTGCTGCTTGTACGGATTTTTGGGCTAATTCTGCGCTTAAAGGCATATGCCAACCTCTCGCGACTATGATACCCCGCAAACTAAGTCTATCCTTCTAGAATCTCCACTATCAAAGTACCGAGCTACTCGGAAGTTTTTCCTCTTCATTACCCCTTGCGGCGATAAAGGACCTGGAAGTCGTAGCCGGGGTTGACGGGGAAGAGGGAGGCGACGTGGCGGAGGCGCTCGGCTAAGGCGGGGGCGGCAAGGAGGGGGTAGTCGCGCTCGCGAAGGTCGTGGTAGTCGAAATCGACGGCGAGAGAGAGCATGTAGATGGCCAGGGCGTCGGAGAAGGCGGACTCGAAGAAACTGCTGCGGGCGCGCTCGTCGATGGGCATTTGGGCGGGCGCCGGGGCGGCTCTGCCATTGAGGGAGCGGCTGTCCGGAGTGCGAACGGCTGGATTGGGAACGTTTTGGGCGCGGCGGCGGCTCTCCCAGGCGTCCTGGCTGGTTTCGCCGCGCACTTGGGCCTCGGCCTGTTGCCAGACGAGGGTGGAAAAACTCTCCGGGACGCCGGCGGCATCGACGAAGTTGTGGGCCACGTTGATGAAGAACTCGAAGGCCAGGCCGAAGCGGTCCTCGACCAGGCGGGTGGAGAGAAAGACGGCCTCGGTGGAGCCGAAGACGGCGTTGCGATGGCAGATGGCGCGATCGCCCAGATCGACGGTGTAGCCGGGCGCGATCATGGTGTCGTCGATGTCGGCGATGGCCAGGGGAACAAAATAATAGGCGCGCTGCCGGAGCGCGGGAGAGAGCGCGACCGGCACGGCGCTTACCAGGCGCTCGAGGTCGGCGTCGGAGATGCGCGTCTCGCCCCACATGGCGTAGTGAATTCCGTTGGGAGCCTCGAGTACGGCCACCTGCGTGGCTACCTTTTCTGCCGGCCAAAGATCGACTTGTGCGCTGCTCGCCATTCAGACTGTATTCTACGGCATGACCTGGTATATCGTGTCCTGTTTGGCTAATTTGAGGGTCGCCGCTTCCTGATGGTCGCATCGACTTGAATGTTATGCTTTCGGGATAGTGCATACCAGGTCATGCGATCGTCCACGAAGGGGAGCGAAGATGGTGCAACCGGAGCAAAGCAGAGGCGCGGAGGGCGGAACGGTCTTCGGATTTCCGCTGAAGGGGTTCGGGCTGGCGACCAGCCTGCTGCTGGCCTTTGCGGCGGCGTTCTTCACGTTTTTCGCGACGACGACGATTGCTATCTTTGCGCTGCTGGCGTGGAATGGGATGGGCCATCACGCGGTGAGCTACGCCGACAGCTACCGGTATGTTGGTTTTCCCGCTGGCGTGGTGGTGCTGGTGGTGGGGCTGCCGGTTTTTGCTGTGTTGTGGGTGAAAGGCAAGACCAGGGAATAGGGACTGAGGGACTAGGGAATAGGGAATAGAGAGGACTCCCAGATCGCAAGAGCGAGAACCGGGGCAACCAGCCTCGTGGTTTCCCACCCTAGCCGCAAAAACAAAAACGCGGCGAAGATGGGGCACCCGGATTTATGGACGATCACAAGTTTCAGTTTTCTGCCGGATTGGGGTTTGCGGGGTCGAACGGGGCTACATAAATTTTGCGGACCAGGCCGATCTTGGAGAGCAGCCAAATACCCCAGTAGTTAATGTCGATTTCGTACCAGGCAATGCCATGGCGCGCCGAGACTGCATTCGCGTGGTGGTTGTTGTGCCAACCCTCGCCACCGGTGAGTAGCGCCACCCACCAGTTGTTGCGTGAGTCGTCACGTGTTTTAAAGCGGCGGGAGCCCCAGAGGTGGGTGGCGGAGTTAACCAGCCAGGTGGCGTGCAGGCCGAGGGTCACGCGCAGAAAGCCTCCCCAGAGCAGCATGCCGACGGCGCTTTTCCAGCCGCCCGCGAGCCAGCCCAAGCCAAAGAGCAGCACGCCGCTGACGGTAATCGGCATCCAGTGGTACTTGCTCAGCCAGACGTAAAAGCGGCTGCGCTCCAGGTCGGGAACATAGCGAGCAAGAGCGCTGGTCTGCGCGTGCAGAGCCTTGCCCCAGACGATCCATCCAACGTGGGCCCACCAGCCGCCTTCGCGGGGAGTGTGCGGGTCGCCCTCGCGATCGCTGTTCTGATGATGGGCGCGATGGGTGGCCACCCAAAATATGGGACCGCCCTCCAGCGAAAGCGTGGCGCAGACGGACATGGCATATTCCAGCCACTTGGGGGTTTGATAACCACGGTGGGTCAGCAGCCGATGGTAGCACATGCCGATGCCAACATTGATAGCCAGAACATAGATCACCAGCATTACTGTGAGCCGTTGCCAGGTGAAGAAGAAGAGCGCAGCCAGGGCGCCGAGATGAAAGAGGATGATCACACTCAGCGTGAGCCAGTTGATGCCCGCGGCGACACTTGGGACGCGTCCCATGAGAAGCTGAGGCCGCGCGAGCGGGGCTGCGGGAATCTGTGTGGCTGACCCAGCTGCGGAAACTTCGGGGGCCAGTTCGTGAGAAGGCGCAGTTGCAATGGATGCCATAGGGGGGAAGTCCCTGGAGAGTGGCGACGCGCCCACCCATCCAGCGCCATTGTATCGGAGGGGGCGCCGGGAAAAATGTCCAGAACAGCACAAAAACAGGGACCAGGGAATAGGGAACAGGGAATAGACCCAGGCATAAAGGCCAGTGCTCTCTACTACCTGATCTCCTGCCCGAACTCGCCGGGACCGGTGATGAAGAGTTTTTCTGCCTGGCCGCGGAGAACGCGGTAGAGGGCGAATTGGCGCTGTGTTGCCCCGCGCAACTCGAAGAGCAGTTCGCCGCGGTTGTCGGCTAATGCATCGACGGCATCGATGAGGCGCATGCGCGGAGTGTCGTCGAGATGCGCTCCGTTAGCTACGTACTTGAGCAGGATCAGGAGATTGGCATAGAAGTCGGGCTGGGCGATGAGGGTGACGAACTTCTGCTGGTTGAGAGGGCCATCGGTGCGGGCAGTGAGCACGAGAGTTGCGCCGGAGCCGTAGGCCAATTCGAAGACGCGGAAGTTCTCGTCGAGAAGCGGCGCTGGTGGAGGGGGCGCTGGCGCGGGCTGAGCGGTCTTCCGAGAGGTGGGCTTGCGGGGCGCGGGCGACGGGGGAGGCGGAGTCAGGCCGAGGGCATCGCGCGCCATCGTTTCCAGAGAGGATTTCATTTTTGCTTCATCGTCCGGATTGGCCCAGATAAAGGTCCAGGGGTGCTCGGGGCGAGTTTTGGCGTCAGAGATGGCGACGGCCTGTTGCATGTCGGGCGGAAGGCCCATCAACGTGGGCAGGACCTCAATATTATTACTGGATTTGCCGCGCATGAGACGGGGACGGTTGTGATCGGTGACGTCGGGCAGTGAATCCACGTGGCCAATGTCTTCGGGCGGTCTGGTTCTGCCCTTCTTCAGAGTCGGGCGATCGGAGTCGGTGGCGGGCGCGCTGCTGGTGGAGGTCTCGCTTGAATCTCGTTTGTGGAGAGTTGGGCGGTCGGAGTCGGAAGCGGGGGCTGGAGCACTGGGACTGGATGTTGTGCTGGGGCTTGTGCTGCCTGTGCTGCCAGTTCCGGAGGGAGCTTCGCCGGCGGGATGCTTGCGGTGGAGAATAGGCTTGTCGCTATCCTCCTCTGCACTTTCGCGCATGCTGCGGGCCACTTCGGCCATGGACGGCTTGGGTTTGGGGGCGGGCAGTGGCTTCCACGAGCCATAGCCGACCCAAGAGCCCTGCTCCTGGCCTGCGTTTTTGATGTCGAAGAGGCCGAGCGGATGGCCGTTCTGCTGAAGTTCGTATTCGACCTCGCCGGAGAGGGCCAGCGGCTGGGGACGAGCCATGTAGATGCCGCCATCCTGAAGCTGTTCGCCCTCAATACGCGAACCATCGAAGACGGCGACAGGAACCAGGCGGCTGGTTTTAGGATGGCCTGGCTCGCCGGTCCACTCGAGCACGGCGATGGAGCGCAGCACGGGAGCATCATGACTGGTTCTTGTGACCTGGCCGGGGTATTGGGCGATGAGCGGGAGTGCGGAGTGCAGGAGGAGGATTGCCAGCGTAATTCGACTTATCGATAAAAAATCTGATTTGCGCAATGACATTTGCTGCTTCCCTCGGAAATAATCGAATCGGATAGTCATATCAGGCTCTCTAATTCACCATACGAGGTGCTTCCCCATGGAAATCAATAAGAAAGTAGCAAACTTTACCCTGCAAACGGATGAGGACAAGACGGTAAGCCTGACCGATTATACCGGGCAGCCGGTCATCCTCTTCTTTTATCCAAAGGCGGACACGCCCGGCTGCACCATCGAGGCCTGCGGATTCCGCGATACGTTCAAAAAACTTCAGGCGTCCGGGGCGGTAGTGCTGGGCATCAGCCGCGACACGCCCAAGGAGCAAGCTAAATTTCGCGCCAAATACGACCTGCCTTACACGCTCCTTGCTGATGTAGACGAGAAAGTGTGCAAACAGTTTGGCGTGCTGATGGAAAAGAACATGTACGGCAAGAAGGTTTGGGGCATCGAGCGAACCACCTTCGTGATTGGCCCGGACCAAACCCTGCTGCACGTCTTTCCCAAGGTTACGCCCGCGGGCCATGCGGAAGAGGTGCTCGCCCTGCTGAAAGAATGGAAAAAAGCGCACAAGTAAGGGTTAGGAGCGGCGCAGCTGAGCGGCTGCCTGGGCGGTTGCTGACGCGCGCATTCTTTGAGGCTTCGCCGGAGAAGGTGGCCCCAAGGTTGCTGGGGAAGGTGCTGGCGCACAGAACAGCGGCTGGAGTGCTGGCGGGACGGATTGTCGAAGTTGAGGCTTACCTTGGCCCGCACAGTGATCCACCCGATCCGGCGGCGCACTCTTATCGCGGAGCTACGCCGCGCAACCAGGTACTGTTCGGCACCGCGGGACACGCTTACGTCTACTCGATCTACGGACGATACTTCTGCATGAACATCAGTTGCGAGGTTAAGGGCAAAGCCGGTTGCGTGCTGCTGCGCGCACTGGAGCCGATGGCAGGAGTGAAGAGGATGGTGCGGAATCGGGGGCTTGCGGCGGGCGCGGCCGCGGATGTGAAGCTGAGACGGCAACTGACTTCCGGACCCAGCCGGCTTTGCCAGGCGCTGGGACTCACTCGCGCGGCGCACAACGGTGTCGATCTGATTGAATCCCATTCGCCGCTTCAGGTGCTGGATGACGGCTATGCGGTTGACGAGGTGATGGTGACGCCGCGTATTGGAATCCGCGCGGCAGTAGATTGGCCGCTGCGCTTTGCCTTGCCGGGGCATCCATGCGTCTCCGGAGGGAAGAGATTGAGGGGAAGTGTGCACAGAGTAGAATAAGGCGTCTTTGCCGAAAGGGCTACCAGAGACAGCAAGGGCGCTCCCGATATCCGGAAGCGCCCTTAGCACTACAGCAGGAAGCGCGCCTACTTTTTGGGCGTTTTGGAGTTGGCGGCCTGGGCGAAAATGCCTCTCACTTCGTTGGCAAACTGGCCTGTGGGGGCCAACTGCAGGTACGTCTGGAAGGCCTGAATGCAATCATCGGGCAGAATGATCATGTTTGTCTTGGGATCGACGGTGGCCTTTCCGAGGAGTCCCTGGCCCTTGAGATAGTAGAGAATCGGCTGGTTCTTGGGATCAGCCTTGATGCCCTGATCAGCAGCAACCGCCTGAGCGTCCGCATTGCCCGTCTGGAAGAAGATCACAGCTTCGTTCTTGTAGTACATGCCAGCCTGTGATGGATTGATTTTGGCGGCTGCATCAAAGGCCGCTTGCGCCTCGGGAACCTTGCCCGTACGCGCATAGATCTCACCCAGGCCGGCATTGGCAGCGCCCTGAGCTTGAGGATTCGGCTTTTTCGACGCGGCTTCCACATCAAGCACCTTCTTGTAGGTCGTTATAGCCTCGTCATATTTCTTCAGGCCGAGTTGCGCCTGGCCCAAATTAGCCCAGAGAACGGAAGCGTCGGGCTTGGCCGCGGTGTCGCGGAGCATGAGAGTCTCGATCTCGGTGTACTTAGCGGTCCGAATCTCGGTTTCCTTGGCTTCGAGATCCGCCTTGGAGGCGGTGGCGCCGAGGAGCTGAATTGCGGTGGCGTGCGCATTGTCGGCGTCCTTGAAGTCCTGACCGGCGAGTTTCAGGTCGTCGTTAAGGTGCTTGATGCCCTCGTTGGTCTTCAGGATTTCCGCATTCTTCTTCTTAAGCTCCTCCAACTTTTTTTGGTCCTCGGCGGGGAGCTTGTCGATATATTCCTTGCGGGACATATCGATGTCCTGGAGCGTGTCCTGTCCAGCCAGGATCTTAACATTATCGATTTGGTCTGCACTCTGATCCTGTTTCATATTCTTATCGCGGTATACGACAGAGTATGTGCCGGGGGCAGCCTCGCCTGCATAGTCGCCGTTGTCATCGACCTGGAAAACACCCTTATCGGCCATCTGCGCGGACAGTCCGGGGCCAGAGGCGGCTCGCCCAACCGCCACAAGGGTCACCGTGCCGCCTTTCTGTGCGGCTCCGGTCGGATTGGTGACGTGGCCGTGAATCTTGCCCGTGGGCCCCTTGGGCGGAGCTGGAGTTGTGGGCGTTGTTTGGGCAAATGCGGGAATAATGGCGAAAGCCAGCAGTCCCAACCATAATGGAATCGTTCTTTTCATCTGCGTCTCCTTGGGAGCGACGCGAGCCAGAAAGCCCGTGTGCTCAAAAAATTAAATTTGCCGGCCCATTACTTAGTAAAACCCTGAGCCCGGCCACAGGTTGCGTATCTTTGCCTTGAATATCTTACGCTGGCTCACGCCACCGTGTATCACAGTTCATGGTAGACCTAGCTGCAAAGCAGCATGTGTGGCCTGTATCACACTCTAAAATAACACCATGACAACCATAATTCGCCCCGCAACGCGAGCGGACATTCCGCAGATTTTGACCTATATTAGGGCGCTGGCGGCCTATGAACGCGCGCCGGACGCTGTGACCGCGACTGAAGAAGGCCTGGAGCGGGACGGATTTGGGCCTAACCCTATTTATTTCTGTCTAATGGCTGTACATGACGGCAAGGCGGCGGGTTTTGCATTCTTTTTTTACAACTACTCCACCTGGTTGGGGAGGCCCGGAATATACCTGGAGGATTTGTTCGTTGAGCCGGAGTTGCGAGGCCTGGGTATCGGGAAGGCTCTGCTGGAGCGAGTAGCTGCCATCGCTGTAGAAAAAGGCTGTCAGCGCCTTGAGTGGGCGGTTCTGGACTGGAATACACCGGCCATCGAGTTCTACCGGGAGATGGGGGCGGAGTTCATGGACGAGTGGCGAAATGTGCGGGTAAGCGGCGAAGCGCTGAAGGGACTGGCCGTCCAGGCGGGCGGCGCTGACGCGGCATGAGTTTCGTAGATTCCCATGCGGCGAGTTAGGCAGCCGAGGATCGCAAGCAATGAAGAGAATTCGCATCATCGGGGGCGGACTGGCGGGGCCGGAGGCGGCTCTGACCGCGGCGCAACTGGGCTGCGAGGTGGAACTCTACGAGATGCGGAGGGTGGTGGACGGAAAGCCGCGGCTAACGCCAGCACACCGGACGACAGAGTTCGGCGAGCTGGTCTGCTCCAACTCGCTGAAGAGCGAAACGCCCAACACGGCGCCATGGCTGCTGAAGCAGGAGATGCGGCGTGCGGACTCGGCGCTGATACGCCTTGCGGATGAAGCGGCTGTACCAGCAGGCCACGCTCTGGCGGTGGATCGCGTGGAGTTTTCACGGCGGATTGCAGAGGCGATTGCGGCCGAGCCGCGAATTCGCGTCATCCGCGAAGAGGTAACAACGCTGGACCATAACGAGGACAGCACGAAGTGCACAATTGTGGCGACCGGGCCACTGACCTCCGATGCGTTGAGCGCGGAGATCGAGCGCATCACCGGCTCAGAGCACCTGGCGTTCTATGACTCAATCTCGCCGATTGTTGAGACCGATTCCATTGACATGGGGCGCGTCTACATGGCCGCGCGGTGGGACAAAGGGACGGCCGATTACATCAATTGCCCGATGGACCGCGCAGAGTACGACCGCTTTTATGGCGCGCTGATGGGAGCCGAGCCGGCTGTGACCAAAGAGTGGGAAAAACTGGATTACTTCGAGGGCTGCCTGCCTATTGAGGTGCTGGCCGCGCGGGGGCGCGACACGCTGCGATTCGGCCCAATGAAGCCCGTGGGCTTGCGCGATCCGCGCACAGGCAAGAGGCCCTGGGCCGTGGTGCAACTGCGCAAGGAAAATCTGCGCGCCGACAGCTATAACTTAGTGGGCTTTCAGAATCATCTGAAGTTTGGCGAACAGGCGCGGGTGCTTAGGCTGATTCCGGGGCTCGAGAATGCGCGCTTTCTGCGCTATGGGCAGATTCATCGCAATACATATATTTGCGCGCCGGTGTTGCTGGATGAGACACTGCGCCTGAAAAAAGAGCCGAGGCTTCTCTTCGCCGGGCAACTCTGCGGAGTGGAAGGGTACACGGAGTCGATTGCCACCGGGCTGTTGGCGGGGATTTATGCGGCTTCACTGGCGCGCGGAGAAGAACCGATGCCCGCGCCGCGCGCGAGCGCGCACGGCTCGCTGGTTCATTACATTACACATGCCGACCAAAAGAATTTTCAGCCGGCGAACATGACCTTTGACTTGCTGGAGCCGCTGGAAGATGAGCTACGCAAGAAGGTGCGCGACAAGAAGGAGCGGCACCGCCTGCAGTGCGAGCGGGCACTCAAGGCGTTTGATGCGTGGCGGCAATTTTTTGCGGAAAAGATCACTTGAGGACGATGGTTTCGGAGTATAGTATTTGCGGAGCCACTCTCATATTTAACACAAGTCACTACTTCACCGGAGCAAGATGGTCCGCAGAGAAGTAGTTACCTGCCATTTTTCCTATCATAACCTGCGCATTTCCTTGAGCCGTTTTCGGAATCGCGGGAGAAATGGAGACAGGGAAATGACAAAGAAGCTTGAATGGCGCCTGGCTACGCTAGTGGGTTTTCTGGGCGCAGCCGCGATATCTGTGTGCGGGGCGCAGGCGCCTCCGGTTACGGGCGTTTGCGTTGCGAATTGCGGCGGGGGCGGCGGCGGCAACACAAACACCACCACGCACGCGGAGGCAAGGGCGTACTCGAGTTACGTTAAGGCTTACAACCAGGCGCTCAAACAGTATCAACAGGCAATCAGACTGGGTGCGACGGCGCAAGGCCTCTCGCTCTGCCAAAGCGCGCAGAGCTCCGTCGACGCGGCCTTGCAATATGCGCCGGGCGACGGAGACGCGCAGCGGCTGCGACGCGGAATTATGGGATGCATCGACGCCTGCAATGGCGTATTCGCAGTGAGAAACGGAGAGTATGACCGAGGCATCAGCTTCTATCGCCAAGCCGAATCCGACGACCCCGCCGATCGCAACCTTTGGGAGCAGGGTATTGCCTGGGCGGAGTCTGCCCGAAATCAGGCGATTGCCAATGCGGAAGCAAATGCCGCAGCAGCACGGGCCAGCGAGAAGAAGGCGCAGACACTTGCTCTCTGGGAACGAGGCTCTCAGCTTCGGAAGAGCGGAGACTACAAAGCCGAAGAAGCGGTCTGGCGCCAAGTAATCGCTCTTGACCCCACAATTCCAGAGGCCTATTCCAACCTGGGAACTGCGCTCAGGGGCCAGGGCCGGTTAACCAATGCCCTGGAAGCTTATCAAAAAGCGACTCAGCTGAATCCAAAGGATGCCGACTCACAGTATTGGGTGGGCTCCATACTCATGCTTAATTGGCGATACGCGGAGGCGGAGACAGCGTTACGGCAGGCACTCCAATTGAACCCGAATGATTGGAATGCCGAGACGGATCTGGGCAGAACGCTTTGGGGCTTAGGCCGACCTGTGGAGGCCGAGGCAGCGTATAAAAAAGCGGCTCAACTGAATCCGAAGGAATCCTTCCCTCATTATGAGCTGGGCATCATGCTCGAGCGCCAAAAGCGATATGCGGAGGCTGAGGCAGCGTACCGCAAGGCCCTGGAATTATCGCCTGGAGACGCAGACTATCAACATGCGCTTCAGTACGTGATGGACCTGGAGACAAAGGCCCAGCAACAAGGGCAGGCGAGTCAACCGGCAAAGCCCTTGATTACATCGGGCGAAGACCTCAGGGACGCGCCCAATTCCGGCGGCTCCGGAACCACGAATGCGTCCAGCTCTTCTCAATCGCAGAAGGCTCTGGATGAGGCGAGTTCCTCTCTAGGCGCAACGGGGCAGGGATTGCAATCGACGACACCCGAGGGGAAGACCACAGGACGACGTGAAGACGCCGTCGCAGGAGGAAGCAAGATTTTCGACACAACCGGACCGAAGATCGAAGCGCCTCCTGTGGATCTGAGAGGGGTGGGCAAAGCGCCGGCGGTTGCCAAGCTGCTCTCGCACATCCCCAAGAATGCCGTCACCACAAACGATAAGGAGATCAACGCCAGCATTACCTGGTATAGCGAGCTGGAGAGCAATAAAGCTGAGAAGCAACAACAGATTGCCGACATACAAAAACAGATCGACAGCAAGCAGGGTGATCCGGCCACCCTGGAAATCAGAAAAAACCAGTACAAAACTGATATACAAAACCTCGGACAAGACCAGCAGAGGGCGGAGGATGCAATCAAGAAGCGGCTGGTGAAGTTGGATATGCCGTGGATTGAGACTCCGGCCCCGCCGAAGACTGAAACAAAGCCAGATACAGCAACACAGGAGAAGCAGCCATGAACAAGCGCATTTTAGCCGGGGCAGCGTGCCTGGTGTGCGCGGCGGCGATGGCCGTGTGCGGGGCGCAGGCGCCCCCGGTTACGGGCGTGTGCGTTGCGAATTGCGGCTCAGGCGGCGGCAACACAAACACCACCACGCACTCGGAGGCAAGGGCGTACTCGAGTTACGTTAAGGCTTACAACCAGGCGCTCAAACAGTATCAACAGGCAATCAGACTGGGTGCGACGGCGCAAGGCCTCTCGCTCTGCCAAAGCGCGCAGAGCTCCATCGACACGGCCTTGCAATATGCGCCGGGCGACGGAGATGCTCTGCTCCTGCGACGCCGGATCGTTGCATGCATCGACTCCTGCAACGGCACCTTCGCAGTGAGAAACGGCGACATTGACCGAGGCATCAGCTTCTACCGCGAGGCCGAATCCGCCGATCCTGACGATCGCGGCCTCTGGGAGCAAAGTATTGCCTGGGCCGAGTCGATGCGGCAGCAGGCGATTGCCAATGCGAACGCGAAGGCCGCGGCGGACCGTGAACGGGCTGAAGCGGACCGGGCACGGGAAAAGAAGGCGCAGACGATTGCCAATGCGAAGGAGAAGATTGAAGCGCAAGCGAGAGCCGAAGCAGACTTTCGGGAAAAGATGGCGCAGAGGGATGTCCTCTGGGAGCGTGGCAAACAGCTTCAGGAAAACAACGACTATAAAGCCGCGGAGGCGGTTTGGCGCCAGATGATCGCGCTGTTACCTGAAGACCCTACCGGATATAACGGACTAGGCTATGCGCTTTCAAGCCAGGGACGGAATGCAGAGGCTGAGGCAGCTTATCGCAAGTCAATTCAGGCGGATCCCAACTATGTTGCGCCTTTGACGAACCTTGCCATGCTGCTTGCCGAAAAAGAGATGCGCGTCACGGAGGCTGAGGCGCTTTATCGCCAAGCATTGAAGCTAGATCCGAGTAATATTAGCGCCAAACTTGGACTAGGCGAGATATATCTCTACCAGAACCGTTATGCGGAAGCCGAGGATATGTACCGCAAAGCTCTGGAGGTTACTCCCGAAGACGCGAGACTGAAAGAGGCGCTTCGGTCCATGATTGAGCTGCACGCGCTGCACGACCGATCGAACCAATCCAAACAGACAACAACACCCTTGATCACGGCGGGCGAAAACCTCAAGGACGCAGTCAACTCCGGCGGCAGCTCAGGCACCGAGGATGCGTCCAACGCTTCTCAATCGCAGAAGGCTCTGGATGAGGCGAGTTCCTCTCTAGGCGCCACGGGCCAGGGATTGCAGTCAACGACTCCCGAGGGGAAGACCACGGGACGACGTGAAGATGCTGTTGCGGGTGGAAGCAAGATTTTCGATACAAAGGGAGAGAAGATTGCCGCGCCGCCGGTGGATCTGAGGGGAATGGGCAAAGCGCCGACAGATGTCAAGCTGCTCTCGCACATCCCCAAGAATGCCATCACCGATAACGATAAGGAGATCAAGGCCAGCGTTGACTGGTATAGCAAGCTGGAGAGCGATAAAGCGGATACACAGCAGAAGATTGCCAACATACAAAAGCAGATCGAAAACAAGCAGGGCGATCAGGGCATCCTCAAGATGGAACAAACGCAGTACACAAATGATCTGCAGAACATCCAACAAAACCAGCAGAGGGCGGAGGATGCAATCAAGAAGCGGCTGGTGAAGTTGGATATGCCGTGGATTGAGACTCCGGCCCCGCCGAAGACTGAAACAAAGCCAGATACAGCAACACAGGAGAAGCAGCCATGAACAAACGCATTTTTGCAGGTGCAGCGCGACTAGCGTACGCGGCTGCCGTGATTATTCTATTGAGCCTGGCGAAGCCGGCAGCAGCCCAGCAGATTCCGGCCCTGGCAATACTCTCCGACAAGGTTGCTGCCACGCATCCTGAGCTGGTTAAATGGCGCGCGGCGCTGGTGGAGGAACGTAGCCATTTGCGGGAGCGGGTGCAGTTGCACAACCAGCAATGCAGTGCGGTTGAAGAGGGGACAGCGCAGGAGGCTTCGTGCCAGAAGGCGCTCGCGGATTTGCGGGCCGAAACCGGTGCGCACATCGAGAAAAGCAACCAGTTCAATGCTGCCGCAACGCGCGCGGAAGCCGAAGCCACCGGAAATACACCCACGCCGCATACGAGGATGGGAGCGGCGGCGAACGTGCGCGGCACGGTGTATTGGCTTACCAGCGACGGCCGCCAGGTTCCCATCACAGCCGGCGGCCCTCTCTACATTGGAGCGCATATCGTTACCGGGGCCGATGGCCACCTACAGGTCCTACTACTCGACGAAACGGTTTTTACCATTGGCGCGAACTCAGATATGGTCTTGGATGAGTTTGTCTATGATCCGGCCAGTGATGCACATAAGATCATGGCGAGGCTCAGCAAAGGAGTGTTTCGCTGGGTTACGGGCAAAACAGCGCGCAAAGACCCAGCAAGTATGAAAGTGACGCTACCTGCCGGCGACCTCGGCATACGCGGAACGGATTTTGAAGCAACCGTGCAGACGGACGGGAGCGGCATTGTAAAGCTATACTCGGGGCAGCTGCAGATAACGGAATCGAAGACCGGACACGTCTTTCTGCTGAATGCCGGCGAAACAGTTACTTTTGGCAGTGACGGGATTTTCAGCCAGCCAAAATGACCTTTGATCTGCTTCGCAGGAAAGAAAACCGGTATTGGGAGAGGCTGCCGCTAAAGAAGCCTGGCAAGGCAGCCGATTCAACACTTCAATGAGCCGAAGAACCAATGCATGGAGCTATTTCGTTCTGGCGCTGGCAACAGGGGTGCTGTGCGCCCAGGAGTACAGTTTTCGCAACTTTGGAACGACGGAAGGGCTCAGCAATCTCGGCGTACGGACGATCTACCAGGACCGCTCAGGTTTTATCTGGGTGAGTACGGAAAACGGCATTTTCCGCTACGACGGAGATCGGTTTGAGGCTTTTGGGCCGGAACAGGAGATTCCTTCTGCAAACGGCGCAGCATTTGGCGACGCTCCCGACGGGTCCGTACTGGCAGGAGGCAACTTTGGGCTCTACCACCTGACGGGAAACCGGTTCGAGAAGCTATCCACCTCCTTCACAACAATCAGCATTTTTCAAGGCATACAAGCGGATGGCAAGGGACACACGTATCTGGGCACAGATGCCGGCCTTGTGGAGCTTTCTTCCGAAGCCGGGCGCGAGGAATTTGTCGAGCGCCTGATTCCCCAGGCCCAAGGCAGCACTGGTCCAGGGGCGTACGGCGTGCTGGTGGATGGGGAGATTGTGTGGTACGGATGCGGCGGGGAGATCTGCCGCATAGACAGCCGCGGAACTACAGTGCTGGGACGCGCGAGCGGACTTCCTGAAAGTGAATGGCAGGCAATCCGGAAGGACAGCCAGGGGAACCTTTGGGTGCGAGGAAGGAATGTGGGCATCTTCGAGTTGGAGGCGGGCCAATCCACGTTTAAAAAGCCGAACTCGCCAACTCTATCTACCGCGCTGGGAGGAGTTCCCGTTGCCGATGCGGAGGGGCGGATTTTGCTGCCATCATCAGATGGGATATTTATTCAGCATGGGAAGGAGTGGCAGAAGGTGGATCGTGCCGCCGGCCTGCGCGGAACCGTCTATTCGATCTTCGAGGACCGTCAGCACTCACTGTGGATTGGGACGGCGGGCCGCGGCTTGTTCCAGTGGAATGGTTACGGGGAGTGGGAGAGCTACTCGGCGGCAAGCGGGCTGGGAAGCGACGTGGTCTACGAGATTCTGCCACTGGCCAACGGGACGATCTGGCTGGCAACCGAAGGAGGATTGTATCGCGGGAAGAAAGGGGAATTCAATGTTCAGTGGCAACGCTTTGCGGGAGTGGGCGACATACCGGTTCACGGCCTGCAAATGGACACGGGCGGAGACCTTTGGATTGGGACCGAAGCCCACGGCGCAGCGCGCATTCACCTTGCGACCGGCGGCGTGGAGTGGTTCGGTGAAAAACAGGGGCTGACAGGCAAGGACGCATACACTCTTCACTTCGACCGGAATCACCAGTTGTGGGCGGAAACGGAGGCTGGTTTGTTCATGGCTTGGCCTCCTTACCAGAGGTTCACGCGCATCGAGGAGATCCCATCTGGCCGCATGTGGGCAATCGCAGAAGGACAGGATGGCGCGCTGTGGGCCGGAGGCGTAGGCGGACTCTATGAGTACACCGGCGGGCAGTGGAGAAACTGGACGCGCGCCGATGGACTGAGCAATCAGGAGGTGCTGTCGCTGGCGGTGGGCAGCGATGGCACAGTGTGGGTGGGCTATCGCCATGGAGGCGGCATCGACCGCGTTCATCTCAAGCCGGGCGGGATAACCATCGAAAAAGGCGTACAGCGCCCAGGCAGCAACGGACTCATCTATTTTCTGGATTTCGACAGGGAAGGGCGATTATGGGCGGGGACAGAAAAGGGCGTGGATATGTGGAACGGCGCCCGCTGGGACAACTTCGACACGACCGATGGCCTGGCATGGAATGACTGCGACCTGAACGCATTTGCTGAAGATACGGACGGCGCAATCTGGATTGGAACCAGCGGTGGAGTATCACGCTTCAGGATGCGCGCGAACAACTCCCCGGAAGCGCCGCTCGATGTGGTATTTACCCGGCTCATGATGGGAGAGAGAGACGTCTCCGGGTTGCACAATCCGTCCTTTGGCAATTCGGAAAACTCTTTGATGGCGCGCTATTTCGCGCTGAATGCACCCCAGGAGAATGAGGTTGTCTTCCGTTACCGGCTGGGAGGCGCGCAATCATCCTGGACCGAGACACAGCAACGGGAACTGCATTTTGCGAGCCTGGCGCCGGGAGAATACCGGCTGGAAGTCGAGGCGCAAAACGACATCGGAGTGTGGAGCGGACATCCAGCTGTCTTCGCCTTCAAGATTCTGGCTCCGTGGTACAAGACATTGTGGTTTTTTGCGGTTTGCGCGCTGATTCCCCCGTCACTGGTGCTGGTTGTGCTTCGTTTGCGGGTGTTGAGCGCGCAACGCAGGGAACGCGAATTACTGCAATTGGTGGAAATAAAGACAGCGGATTTGCAGCGCACGAATGAAGAACTGGCGCGGCTCTCGTTTACCGATGCGTTGACCGGCCTGGCGAACCGGCGCATCTTTGACCAGACACTCGAAAAAGAATGCGCGCGCATGACGAGAACGGGGTCGCGCCTTTCGCTGATCATCTTTGACGCCGATCACTTCAAGGCGCTGAACGACTCCAGCGGACACCAGCAAGGCGACGAGTACCTGACGGCCCTGGGCAGAGAGATAGCTCGAAATGCCAAACGCTTAGGTGATGTAGCCGCGCGCATTGGCGGGGAAGAGTTCGCTTTATTGCTGCCCGAAACAAATGAATCCAATGCCCTGCACATCGCGGAGACGGTGCGGCTGGCAGTGGCCGGTCTCGGATTACCTCATCCCGCATCGGAGGTAGCCAAGCACCTGACGGTAAGCGCCGGGGTGGCAACAGCAACCCTGCAGGGATGGAGTTCTCCCGCTGACTTGATTGCCGCCGCGGACCGGGCGCTCTATCAGGCAAAAGGGGCGGGCCGGAATCGAGTGATTGCTACCGAATGGAATGCTCCCGAATAGGCGGCTGATGATCTGTCAGGAGCAAGAGCGGAACCAAGGAACATTTCCGGCAATTTCAGTGTCCAAGTAGATAGGGGATGCTCAGCGGTGAGCAGGCGGCGCTACGATGCGGCGGCGCCGAAGCTGTGAGATGATCTGCTGGCAGCCTCCGGTGACGGACATGATCGGTCTTGCACACATCCTCTCCCATCCCATCGTTGCCTTGGCGGTGCGAGCCATTCTGGGCGGCGCTTTGATCTGTCTAGGGCGCGCATTCTACGCGGATCCTTTGGCCTCGTTCCGTGGTTCGTCGCGGCCGTTTCCCTACGATCCATGGGTAAGGCATACGCTACGCGCAATGGCCGGATTCTGCCTGTGGGGCGGATGCTTCATTTTTGCCACCACCGTTGCGGTGCAGGTTTTTGGTTTTCATGGCCAGGGGTTGGCGGTTGTGTTATTGGCCATCGCCACCATCGCTACCTGGATTCTGCTTCCGAAGCGCCCGGACGCGAGGGCATAAGAGAGATCCGGCATAGAGAAGACACGAAGGTCGAAGTGAATGCCTCACTTTTTCGCGGCTAAGTTTGTGATAGACTAGGCCGGCATGGAGAATGCCCTATGAACGTTTTCTCTGCCACGCAAGCCATATCGCCCGCTATTGACCGGACTAAGCACTATCTGTTTCAACCCTTCAAGTTGGGCACCTATCTGAAACTAGCAGCGGTCGCCTGCATCACGGAAGGTATTTCGGCTAATTCCAACTTCAACTTCAATTTACCGTCGGGCTCTCACACGTCATCCGGCGCCGATATTCCATCTTTGCTGAATCTATCCAATGAAGTCATCGCGCTAATTGTGATTGGCGTTTTGGTTTGCATCGCCATCGGCATCTATCTCTCCTACCTGATTATCCGGCTGCGCTTCGCCTTCTTTCATTGCCTGGCCCACCAGACCAAGGAGATTCGGCCGGGATGGAGACTCTATCGCACGCAGGGAATGCGCTACTTTATCGCGAGCCTGATTATAGGGCTGATTTTTATCTTTGTATGTATTTTGGTGGCGCTACCGTTTGTCTTCGGCTTTGTCAGGCTTTTTCAATCGTCCCAGGAAGGCGGGCCATTCAATATCGGTTTCTTTCTCCTCCTGTTTTTACCACTCATTGGAATTGTTATTTGTTTGTGCCTCGCAGCCTATGGGGTGAATGCGGTGCTGCACGACTTTATCCTGCCGCATATGGCGCTTGAGAATCTCTCGTTCCTGCAGTCCTGGGCAGCGGCCAAGACCCGCATCGGGGCGGAAAAGGGGTCGTTCGCATTGTACTTGCTTATGCGACTGATTCTCCCGTTTGCCGCCTATCTCGCCGTATTCATCGTCATGTTCATCCCGCTGCTGATCGTCTTTGGCATTCTGTTGCTCACCGGGTTCGGCTTCCATGCCGCGTTCGAGGGCACAACCGGCGTGATTGCTTTTATCGGCATATTCATCGAAGTTGTGCTTGTCCTCATAGGCATCGCCTTCGGCCTTCTCGTGGCCTTCAGCCTTGGCGGGCCAATTGCAACCTGGATTCGCAACTATGCGCTGCTTTTCTATGGCGGGCGCTATCAGGCTCTTGGCGACATCCTGTCTCCGCCGGCCCCTGCCGCTCCGGCTGCTCCGGAAGTTCGCTAAGCATAACCGCGCTGAGATTGATTCAGGAACCTTTCCTGCGCTTTCAGTGTCCAAGTAGAGAGGGGATAGCGCCAGCAACGGACGGCGAGGGCAGCGTGTACCCTGAAGATGGGAGCATTGGGATGCGTTGGATTTCAATTCTGGTTTGTTCGGCGGTGCTGGCGGGGGGCACAACCGCAGGTGAGGCGCAGGCTGCGCCAGCCAAAGCCCCGGTTTCAACGGAAGCTATGCATCTGGTATTGCCGCCGGTTCCCAAAGCACTGCTGCCGGAGACGTTTGCAGGCTGGGTGGCCACAGGCGCGCCGAAGAAGGAGACCGACGCGGCCAAGGCCGACCCGGAGAACGCAGCAGCTCTCAAGGAGTACGACTTTACGGATGCCGAGCTGGCTGTGTACAAGCGGAGCGGCGAGACGCTGAACCTGCGCGCGCTGCGTTTTCGTGACTCCAGCGGCGCATACGGCGCGTATTCGTTTTATAGGCAGAATGGATGGCCGAAGGAGCAGATCGGCACAGGGGCGACATCCAACCAGAACCGGGTGCTCTTCTGGGTGGGAAACACGGTGGTGGATGCGAATTTTTCGCACATCGAGCCCATGAGCGGCGCGGAATTGCGCGAGCTGGCTGGCTTGTTGCCGCAGCCGGAGGGCGGCAAGGCGCTGGCGCCTCCCATTCTGGCCAACCTGCCGAAGGCCCAACTGGACGGGCAGACGACGCACTATGCGTTGGGGCCGGTGGGCTATGCCGGCGCGGGCGGAGTGCTTCCGCCGGAATTGGTGGGCTTTGACCGAGGCGCGGAAGTTGTGACCGCCAACTACACGCTGCGCACGGGGCCAGCTACGCTGACCATCATCGACTATCCCACACCGCAGATAGCAGCGGCGCAAGAGAAGACGATTCGCGAGTTCGTTGAAGCGTGCAAACGGGCGGACAAGCAGACGCAGGCGGGGTGGCCCAAGCCGCTGCAGGATTCGGGCCTGGCGGCGCTGGAGGTGCGGCGCAGCGGGCCGCTGGTGGCGCTGGTGAGCGGGAATGCCTTTACCGACGATAGCCACAAGCTGCTGGCCTCGGTGCACTACGAGTTGGATTTGACGACGCTCGAGCAGCCGACCGAGTCCGATGTATTGAAGACAGGCAAGCTGCTGTTGGGGATCACGATCCTGGTGCTCATCGGCTGCAGCGCGGCGCTTTTGCTGGCATTTTTCCTGGGAGGCTTCCGGGTACTCTACCGGCTGGCGCGCGGCAAACCGATTTCCTCGATGTACGACATTGAGTTCACCAGCCTGAATCTGAGGGATTGAGTAGGGGAGAAGATCCGGCAAAAATCGCGAGTCCGTATCCGAAGGGTAAATGCGGAGGAAAACCAGGAGTTAACCCGGTATAAACCCAATAAAACTCCCAGAAAAGGCGGGATAAAGCAGAATAATAAAGGCGAAGACACGCCGAAGACAGGGCCTGTGCATTTTCGAAAAAATATTTACCAAGTTGTTGATATATATACGTTTATTTCTCTTTCGATTTCTCCTTGACACACCCTTTCCCCGCCCCTAGTATGCAGCCAGAAAGTTCTGATGGTTTTGCCTCCGTTGGAACTATTCTCCCTGAGGAGAGAGCTGCCCAGTTGCCGGGCGGCTCTTTCCGTTTTAGGCCACCTGCGCCACCTTTCTGGCCGTCCAGGCGGACGGCGCTTCGCGGCTCCCAGACGCAGACAGGCCCACGGTTGACCGTGGGCCTGATGTTTTCTGTGGTGAGCGTTCGCGTTATTAGTGCTTTGGCTCATTCTTGGGTGCAGGTGCGGCATGCTGCTGCGTCTGCGTTTGCTGTTTCTGAGCCTGCTGTTGCGGGGCCTGCTGTTTCTGCTGCGTTTGCGCCTGCTGACGCTGCTGCGTCTGCGCTTGCTGTTTCTGAGCCTGCTGTTGCTGGGCTTGCTGTTTCTGCTGCGTCTGCGCCTGCTGTTTCTGCTGCGTCTGTGCTTGCTGTTTCTGAGCCTGCTGTTGCTGGGCTTGCTGTTTCTGCTGCGTCTGCGCCTGCTGTTTCTGCTGCGTCTGCGCCTGCTGACGCTGCTGCGTCTGTGCTTGCTGTTTCTGAGCCTGCTGTTGCTGGGCCTGCTGTTGCTGGGCCTGCTGTTTCTGCTGCGTCTGCGCCTGCTGACGCTGCTGCGTCTGTGCTTGCTGTTTCTGAGCCTGCTGTTGCTGGGCCTGCTGTTTCTGCTGCGTCTGTGCTTGCTGTTTCTGAGCCTGCTGTTTCTGTTGCGTCTGTGCTTGCTGTTTCTGAGCCTGTTGTTGCTGTTGCGTCTGTGCTTGCTGTTTCTGAGCCTGTTGTTTCTGTTGCGTCTGTGCTTGCTGTTTCTGAGCCTGTTGTTTCTGCTGCGTCTGTGCTTGCTGTTTCTGAGCCTGTTGTTTCTGTTGCGTCTGTGCTTGCTGTTTCTGAGCCTGTTGTTGCTGGGCCTGCTGTTTCTGCTGCGTCTGCGCCTGCTGACGCTGCTGCGTCTGTGCTTGCTGTTTCTGAGCCTGCTGTTGCTGTTGCGTCTGTGCTTGCTGTTTCTGAGCCTGTTGTTTCTGCTGCGTCTGCGCTTGCTGTTTCTGAGCCGGAGTGCTCTTTACCGGGGCCAGCGGCTTGGCTACGGCCACGTTCTGCGGGTGTCCTCCATTTGCCTTGGCAAACGAGGTCTTGTCAGTCCTGGCCGCCGCAATATGTTGTGTCTGGACGCTGGTTGGAGCCGCGTGCTGCTCGTGGTCGGCAACCCGCTCCTGGGCGCTGGCGGTGTGCTGAATGCCGTGTGGACCGCCGCTATAGGCAACGCGGTTGTTGTTGGCGACAGTGTTTCTCTCCACAATCGTCCGGTCACTGTAAGTGTTGTGGATGACGGTCTCATTGACGCGCGTGATCGCGGTGTTGTAGCGGAAGTCGTTGCCTTGCCACTCGCCGCCGGAGTAGCCGATGCCCTCATAGCCGTAGCCGTAGTTGACGCCGCCATAGTAGCCGACGTGGCGGCCCCAGTAGCCTCGATGGAACCTGTAGTGGCCGCCGTACCAGCCCCAGTAGGGAGGTGTCCAGAGCAAGCCGCGACGTGGAGCCTCCACCCAAGAGCCGGGCACCCAGTAGTAGTCGCCCTGGTCCTGATCGTAGGCCCAATAGCCGGGCATCCACATCATGTTGGGCTCGGGGCAGTACGGCTGCTCGTAACTGGGCATTTCCGGCGGAGCGAAGTCGACAGAGATGACAACTTGCGCGTGTAATGTTGCGGGAATCAGAGAGAAAAGCAGCGTCAGCATGAGCCAACGCGCGTAGCGGAAAATTCGCATGAGAAGAACCTCCTGGTTCTTTCGTGCCTGCTCCGCTGAGAGAATCGATTTTCACTGCGCGGGGCGAGGGCATGGGTACTACGCAGCAAGCGTACCCTGAGCCCTCATCCCCGTTCTGGTCAATACTGGACAGGAAGTTTTCTCTACTTCAGTCCGTTTGAAATCCAACCCTAGTAGCGGTAACTGAGCCCTGTGCCAACGACGTGGCGCGCCTGAAGATTCACCGGGTACAGAGGCGGAAGGATGGGATCCGTGAACCCGATCTGCCCCGCGATCTGGCCTACGCCGATATCGAAGGAGAAGTGTGGATGTTCCCTCTGCGTTACCCGTATCGCATAGTCCAGCGTGGTAGGAATATGCGCCGGGCTTGGGTTAGCATACGTAGAAGGATTGATCAGAATAGCGCTCAGGTTCACCACCTGTGGCGGCTCCTGCGCGAATCCCACCGAGGGCACGGCCACAATACTCTTGCCGATGGGCAGCGGAATTCCCAACCCGCCGTAGAACCGTCCTATAAAGCGCGTGCTCTGCCCGCCGAGTCCGAAGATCTCGGCGTTGGTCATCTTCCAGCCGAAGTTAGCCAGGAAGGGAACCGGCTTCTTGGCCCAGGTCTTGGTCACCGATATATATGCGTCGCCGTTGGTGTAGGCCTTGGCAGGCACGGTGAAGCCCGTGAACGCGGAACCAAGATATCCGGACACAAATTTGTCGCCGGTGCGCACCACGCCGCCGACGGCCACACCCGGCGTCCAAGGGCCGAACTGGGCGTCCTTGATGCCGACAACTTTGCCGTGAAAGACGTTCATGCCATTGTAATTCCAGAGATAGCTGAGGCCCAAAGTGGTGCTTAGGTCTGTTTGGTTGCCGAGCTGGTGAACGCTGCGGGTATAGCCGACCTCGGCGCGGTTGGCGAAACCTTCGGTGATGCTGAAGGTCTCGACGTTGCCGATGACCGCAGCAGAACCCACAAAGTGAAAGCCGACGGCGGGGTGAGAAAACACGTGGCCCTTGGCCGATTCAACAACGTACGCGGTGGGTGTGAGGAACCCGCCGGTTTGGCCCTCCAGCGTCAATTGTTGCGCGCTGAGTTGCCGGGTAGTTAGTAAAGCGACCGCGAATAAGCCGCAAACGCAGATATTGTGAACGATGCGAAGATTCACTTGTTTTAACTCCTGTGGAGCGCAGTCGCCTGCCTCCGGTGGCGTTATGAAATTAATCTCCTTGTAACACATTGGCAGCAGATTCGTCTGCAACTAAATTCAAGTGGTAAACTCAGCCCATGCCGCGTGGACTGTTTATTACCTTTGAAGGCCTGGATGGTTCGGGTAAAACCACGCAAATCAATCGCCTGGCAGCATGGCTGAAGAAACGCGGCCACAGCACGGTCATCACCCGCCAGCCGGGTGGCACGGCGACCGGCGAACGCATCCGCGCCCTGGTGCTGGACTCTCGCTCCAAGGGCCTGGCGCCCCTGTGCGAGATGGCCCTGATGTTTGCCGACCGCGCCCAGACCATCGCCGAGGTCATCAAGCCTGCCCTGGAAAAGGGCAAGATCGTACTCTGCGACCGATTCACGGATTCAACGGAGGCCTACCAGGGCGGAGGACGTGAGCTAGGCTCGGAGGTCGTGCTGGAGCTCCACCGCGTGCTCTGCTCCAACCTGAAACCAGACCTGACGATTCTGCTGCTGCCCACGCTGGGACCAGCGCTGGCCCGGGCGCGGCGCCGCAACCTGCGCACCGCCAAAAAGAGCAAAGGGGACGAAAACCGCTTTGAGCAGGAACAGGACGCATTTTACCGCCGGGTACGGGAGAAGTATCTGAAGATAGCTGCCCGCGAACATGCCCGAGTGGTTCTGATTGAGGGCGACCACAGCATCAAAGAGGTTCACGAACAGATCGTTGCCGCCGTTGCCGAACGGCTGGCTAAACTGGCCGCAGTAACGCCGAAATAATCGGATTTCGACCTCGCGCCGCAGGCATATAATTCCGTCTAAGCTATAATGCCCACAATTTATCCCTCTAGGGAGACCCTATGATCACAATTCGACGCACCCTGCTGTCCGCAGCCGCCGTCCTTCTTGCAGCGCCTCTGCTCTATGCTCAGGCCTCCGAGTCGGTCATCAATAAGCAGCTCGACAAACTTCGCTCCCTTTCTCCCGAGCAGCGTTCGATCGCCACCGCCAAGTTGGCCCTCGATATTCGCTCGCTGCACGCCGGCCCAAACAAGGTCAAGCTGGCCTACAATCTCGCCGGCCTATCCACGGAGGGCGATGCTGGCCATGACACACTCCAGGCCGTTGCCGACACCCTGGCCAAGGCTCTGGCAGAGTCGCCCGTCCCAGCCAAAGGCGGCCAGCCCCCTGCCCCGTACAGCGAGCTAGCGGAGCTCGTCCGCTACGAACACGTTACGGCAACTCTCGACGACCCGCTCTTCGCCAAGGCCACCCAGACGCTGTCCGACGAAGAAGCGGATATTCAGAAGGCCGACTTCACCCTCAAGGATTTGAAGGGCAAGAAGGTCACCCTCTCCGAACTGCGAGGCAAGATCGTGCTGATCAACTTCTGGGCCACCTGGTGTCCGCCCTGCATGCAGGAGATGCCCGACCTGGACCGGCTTTACAACTACTTTCAACCGCAGGGGCTAATCATTCTCTCCATCACCGACGAACAACCCTTCAAGGTCTCCTCCTACGTCAACGCATCCAACTACCATCCGACCGTCCTGCTCGATCCCGGAGGCACGGTACACAAGCAGTTCCATGTCGAAGGCATTCCCAGAACCTTTATCTTCAATCGCGATGGCAAACTGATTGCGGAAGCCATCGACCGGCGCATCATGCACCAGTGGCTGGAGATGCTCTCCAAGACAGATCTTCATCCCTGATCACCTCCCGCATGGCCGGGGCGCTCCGTCGGCGCTGGCGCCCCTTTCCTTCCAGCGACTCCGGGGCAAGCCCAGCGCGATTACACTTTTACAGGTGAGCAGAGAAGACCCATTCGCGCCGCAGGCATATAATTCCGTCGAAGCCTCAATAGCTTCAATCCACTCATTCAGCGAGACCGCATGATCACTCTCCGTCGCATTCTTCTTGTCGCAGCACTTCTTTTTGCAACGCCTTTTCTTCATGCGCAGGCGAACGAATCATCCATCATGAGTGAGCTGCGGAATCTTGCGACAGCCACCACGCCCCAGTCCCCAACAACGGTCATCAAGATCGCCTCCGAGATTCGTACCTTGCCTGCCGGACGGAACAAGCTTCAACTCGCAGACATTCTCGCCCACCTAGCCTCCCGAGACGACCCAGGCCTGCCAGCCCTTCAAGCTGTAGCCGACACACTGGCCCAATCACTGACGGAGTTTCCCTTGTCAGGCGCGGACGACCAGCCCACCATGCCCTATATCGACCTGGCCAAACTGGTCCGCTACGAGCACGTAACAACTACCCTTGATGATCCTCTGCTCGCCAAGGCTACCCAAAAGCTGGTTACCGACGACGCCGACGTCGAAAAGGCAGACTTTACCCTCAAAGATCTCCAGGGCAGGGATGTCACCCTCTCGCAACTCCGCGGCAAGATTGTGTTGGTCAACTTCTGGGCAACCTGGTGCGGCCCCTGCCGTTTGGAAATGACTGATCTGAACGACTTTTATTCCCGTTTCAAATCCCAGGGCCTGGTTGTCCTCTCCATCACTAATGAGGAGAGCTCGAAGGTCAGCTCCTTTGTGAATGGGAGTGGCTATCACGCGCCCGTCCTGCTCGACTCCGACTCCCAGGCGGCCAAGCGATTCCACGTCGAGAACCTTCCCAGAAGCTTCGTCTTCAACCGCAAGGGCAAGCTGGTGGCCATAGCCGTCGACCAGCGGTCCCGCCGCCAGTTCTTACAGATGCTGGCCGCGGCCGGCCTGCATCCCTGACGATTTGCATGCAAAACCGGACAAACTTCCAATCGGAAGCCCGTTTCCTTCCCGCGACTCCGAAACAAGCCCCGCACGATTACACTTTTACCAGTGAGCAGAGAAGACCCATTCGCGCCGCAGCTCGGCCTCAGCTTTGAGGAACCGCGGGACACGCGCCGCATCTGGCCGGTGCGCGAGCTGGTGAGCCAGGTGCGCGAGCTGATCGAGCAGGAGTGGGGAGACGTGTGGGTGGAAGGGGAGATCTCCAACTACCGCCCAGCGCCGAGCGGCCACGTCTATTTCACGCTGAAGGACGCTGAGGCGCAACTGGGGGTGGTGCTCTTCAGGCGGCAGGCGATGCTGCTGCGCTTCCGGCCCGAAGACGGCCTGCATGTTTTGGTGCGCGGGCGGGTGAGCGTTTACGAGCAACGCGGCCAGATGCAACTGGTGGCCGAGACGATGGAGCCGGTGGGCGCGGGCTCGCTGCAACTGGCCTTTGAGCAGTTGAAGGCGCGGCTCAAGGCCGAAGGCCTCTTCGACGCGGAGCGCAAGCGGCCGCTGCCCGCGTTTCCGCGAACGGTGGGCATCATCACCTCTCCAACCGGCTCGGTAATTCGCGACTTTTTGAACATTGTTGCGCGACGACATTCCGGGTTGAATGTGCTTATCTGCCCGGTCAGCGTGCAGGGAGATTCGGCTCCCGCCGAGGTGGAGGCGGCACTGGCCGAACTCAACTCTTCAGGCCTGGTAGACGTGATAGTAGTGGCCCGCGGCGGAGGATCGCTGGAGGACCTGGCGGCCTTCAACAGCGAGCAGGTGGCGCGGGCGATTGCGGCTTCACGGCTGCCGGTGGTCTCGGCCATCGGACACGAGACAGACTTTACTATCGCGGATTTCGTCGCTGACCTACGCGCGCCGACGCCTTCGGCGGCGGCGGAATTGATTACCGAGGCGCAGCACAAAATCGCCGAGTACCTGGCCGAACAGTCGCACAGGCTGGAACGCGCCGCGCGCTTCCAGATGCTGCAAGCGCGGCAGCGGCTGACGAGGCTGCCGGTGAGCCGCGCCGAGGGGCGCGTGAATACACTGCTGCACAGGCTGGCGCAGCGGCTGGACGAATTGAGTTTGCGGATGGAAACAGCCGCCAGCGAGCAACTCCGGCGGCAGCAGCGCGATGTTGCCGACCTGAGAGCCGCTGTTTTGCGCCACGATCCGCGGCAGCAGCTTGGGGCGGCGCGAGAACGGCTCGCTGCTTGCCGCACCCACCTGGATCGCTCGCTGGAGCGCAGGGTGCATGAATCCATGGCCCGCATCAACGCGCTCGACGCGCGGTTGCACACGCTATCGCCGCTGGCCGTGCTGGAACGCGGCTATGCGCTAGTGGTTGACGCGGCAGGCGGGGTGGTGCGGTCAGTCGCACAGGTTGACCCCGGTGACGAGGTCACGACGCGCCTGGCAGATGGCGGATTTATCAGCCGCGTAGAATCCAAGAAGAAGAAGTGAGACGATGACGAAAGCCAACGCACGCAAACTCTTCGGCACCGACGGCATTCGCGCCGTGGCGGGTGAAAATCCGCTTGACGCAACCACCATCTTTGCCTGTGGGCTGGCGCTGGGCCACTCGCTGCGGAACTCCGTTCCGAGGAGTTTTCCTAAGGTGTTGCTGGGGAGGGATACGCGCGAATCCAGCCCGTGGATTGCGGCAACGCTGGCCGCAGGATTGAGCGAGACCGGCGTGCGCGTGGAGAGCGCGGGCATCGTGCCCACGCCAGCGGTGGCGTTTCTGGCGCGGACACATGGATTTCAGGCGGGTGTAGTGATCTCCGCCTCGCACAATCCCTGGCAGGACAACGGCATCAAGCTCTTTGGCGCCGACGGCTTCAAGCTGGCCGATGCGGTGGAGCTGGCCATGGAGGATGAAATACTCCATCACGCCTCGCGCTCGGCGGCTCCCGACCCGGCAACGCTGCCCCCGGTGGTGGACAACGCGACGCTGCAGGCTGACTATATTCAGTTTCTGCTCGACTGCGTGCCGGGGCTCTCGCTGGCCGGGCTGCATATTGTGGCCGACTGTGCGAATGGAGCGGCGGCAGCGGTTGCGCCGGAACTCTTCCGGCGTCTGGGCGGCGATGTGATTCTTGAGAACATCAAGCCCGACGGCCGCAACATCAACCTGAACTGCGGGGCGCTGCATCCGGCGCAGGTGGCCGCTGAAGTGAGCGCGCGCGGAGCAGACCTGGGCCTGACCTTTGACGGCGACGCCGACCGCTGCATGCTGGCCGGCAGTCACAACAACGTCGTCAACGGCGACGCGATTCTGCTGATGGCCGCGCGCGATCTGAAGGCGCGGGGAATGCTGACGGGAGATTTGGTTGTAGCGACTACCATGTCGAATATGGGCCTGGAAGCGGCACTGCGGCGCTCGGGAATCCGGATGCTGCGCGCGCAGGTGGGCGACCGTTACGTGCTGGAAGAGATGCAGAAGAACAATGCGGCGCTGGGGGGCGAGCAGTCTGGCCATATTCTGTTGCCGCATCTGGCGACGACGGGCGACGGGCTGCTGACGGCGCTGGTGGTGCTGGACCTGGTGGCGCGGATGGGGAAGAACATCGACGAGCTGACTGAGGATTTGAAGGTCTTCCCGCAGGTGATAGTGAATGTGAAGGTGCGGGAGAAGAGGCCGCTGGAAGGGATTCCGCCGGTAGCCGCGGCAATTCGCGCGGCGGAAAAGGAACTGAAGGACTCGGGGCGGGTGGTGATCCGCTACTCGGGCACGGAGCCACTGGCACGGGTAATGATCGAAGCGGAGAGCGAAGAGGCGATGAAGAGGCACGCGGAGGCGATTGCGGGGGCAATACGGGTGGAAATTGGCGTGTAGAAGTTCATCACAATGCAGGATGCAGGCTTCCCTGCTTTTATGTAGCCCGAGAAGCGGGCCACTCACCGACTGTGCGCAAGATTGAACAGTATGCAGAATTGGGCAATGGGAAACTTATAGATAATGCGCGGAGAATCTCCTATGAAAAAGATCATTTCCGTTATAGCGGCAATTTTGACCGCTCTTCTGATGCTGCCGGCAAATGGAAACTCGCAAACGCCGCAACAGGCTGCCACATTCACAATCACCGGGCATGCAGGCGAAGCACAGCTCCTGCAGATCAATGGAAAGTCGTATGTCGAAATTGAGACACTTGCGCGCTTGACTCAGGGAACCCTCTCGTTCAAAGCCAATCAGACGACGCTCACACTTCCTCCTCCGGAGGCAGAGGCGCAGGCATCCACGCCCCGTAGCAAGGCGGGATTCTCAACAGCTTTCGTCCAGGCGGGCATCGAAGAGATGAGCTTGATCCGGGAATGGCGAATCGCAATCGTCAACGCGGTTCAGAATAACACTCCGGTGTCAGAAGACTGGGTATCGGCACAACATAGACTGGCAGACAAAAATCTGGCTCTGGCCTCCGCCGCCGCATCGACGGACGACGACCGTAGCGCGTTCCCGCTGCTCACTGCTGAATTCAACAACATGCAAAAGCTGAGTGAACTCTACCTCGCGCTGCGCAAGCAGGCCTCTTTCATATCACCGGACAACTTCGATATTTCTCTTGAAGAACAGATTCTGAGTTGCGCGCGAGGATTTGTATTGATGACGGAAAATCACGAGTTTCAGGATCAGGCTGCATGTCACTAGCTCCTGATTTCTGAGCGCTTATTTCATATCCCGCCAGTTTGGGCCAGACTTCAGGTCGGCTACCAAGGGAACCTTGAGCTTGATTACACCTTCCATCTCGGCGCGGACTAACGCTTTGACTTCGGCGGACTCGTCGGCGGGAACCTCGAAGAGCAACTCGTCGTGAACTTGCAGGACCATGCGAGTTTTGAGTTTGCGCTCGGCGAGCTTGTGGTCGAGGGCGATCATAGCCAGCTTGATGAGGTCGGCGGCGGTGCCTTGCAGCGGAGTGTTGATGGCGGTGCGCTCGGCAAAGCCGCGCTGGTTAGGATTGCGGCTCTCGATGTCGGGAATGGGGCGAAGGCGGCCGAAGAGCGTGCGTACCGAGCCGGTCATGCGCGTGGCTTCGAGAGTTCGATCGATAAACGCCTTGACGCCGGTGTAGCGCGCGAAGTAGCGGTCGATATAGTCGCGGGCTTCGGACTGCGGAATGCCGAGCTGAGCGGCCAGGCCGAAGGGCGAGATGCCATAGACGATTCCAAAGTTGACAGCCTTGGCGCGATTGCGGGTCTGCTTGTCCATTCCGACGGCGGGCACGCCGAAAACCTCGCTGGCGGTGAGGGTGTGAATGTCCTCATTGTTCTGGTAGGCGCGCATGAGCAGACGGTCGCCCGAGAAGTGAGCCAGCAGGCGCAGCTCGATTTGGGAGTAGTCCGCTGAGAGCAGTTGCGTTCCCGGCGCGGCGGTGAAGGCGGCGCGAATCTCACGGCCCAGCTCGGTGCGGATGGGAATGTTCTGCAGGTTGGGGTTGATGGAGGAGAGACGGCCAGTGGCGGTCGCGGCCTCCTGAAAAGTGGTGTGGACACGCGAATCGGCATCGGCCAGCAGAGGCAAGGCGTCGATGTAAGTCGATTTCAACTTCGACAAGTGGCGGTATTCGAGGACCAGGCGGGGAACATCGTGCTTTTCCGCGAGGTATTCGAGCACATCCTGCGCGGTGGAGACGGACTTGCTTTTGCCGCGGGCAGCGGGGGCGGGTAGCTTGAGATCGGTGAAGAGAACTTCGCCAAGCTGCTTGGGAGAGTTGATGTTGAAGCGGCGGCCGGAGAGCGAGAAAATCTGCTCGCCGACGCGGGTCAGTTCATCGGCAAAACGGCGGGAGAGGCCGTCGAGGACGCCGAGATCGATGCGCACGCCGGCCTGCTCCATGCGAAAGAGGACGGGCGCGAGAGCGAGGTCCATTTCATAGGCGCGCCCGACGCCGGACTTTTCGACTTCAGCCTTTAATGCCGGGACCAGAGCGCGAATGGCGGCGGCGCCAGCAGGCAAAGTGGAAGGCGCGGGCTGCGAGTGGCGCGCGGCGACATCGGCGAGCGATTGCGTGGAGTGGGTGGGGTTGAGCGCGTAGGAGAGCAGCATGGTGTCGTTTACTGCTCCATGGAGTGAAACGCCCTGAGCGGTGAGCAGGTGAAGCGCTGTCTTCCAGTCGTGGGTTTGCTTGGGGACGGCTTTGTCTTGAAACAGGGTGCGCAGTTCGCTGGTGAGCGGGAGAAGCAGCGCGATGCCCGGCTCGACGCAGACGCCTACTTTAAAGCTGGCATTTTTTTCGGCGGCCTCGGCTACATCGAGGAGAGAGAGCGATTGCCGAGGGGCGTCTTCTTCCAGCTCAGGCGCGGGCGGGGCGGCGTCGAGGGCGAAGGCAAAGCCGTGTGAGCAGGCGGCAACGCAGAAGGAATCGATCTGGTCGGCGGTGGGCTCCTCGATCAGCCTGACGGTGGGCGCGGATTCAGAGGGCGCGAGGTCGCGCAGCATGGAGGTGAACTCCAGCTCGGTGAAAAGCTCGCGGCAGGCCTCGAGGTCGGGCGGCTGCGTCTGCATAGCGGCGAGATCGAGCGGGAGCGGGACGTGGGAGTCGATGGTGGCCAATTCTTTGGAAAGCAGCACGGCGTCGCGGTTCTGCTCCAACGACTCGCGATAGCTTTTGCGCTTGACCTCACTGGCGCGGTCGAGTACAGCCTCGACGGAGCCGAATTCCTGAATCAACTCCACGCTGCCTTTGTCGCCGATGCCCGGCGCGCCGGGAATGTTGTCGACCGAATCGCCGCGCAGGGCCATCACATCGACGACCTTTTCCGGAGGGACACCGAGGACTTCAACGACCTTGGCGGGGTCGAGGATGAGATTGTCCTTCTGCGGGTTGAGGATTTTAACGGCGGGCGTGACGAGCTGCATCATGTCCTTGTCGCCGGAGACGATGAAGACATCGTGGTGCTGCTCGGCGGCTTCGCGGGCCAGTGTGCCGATGACGTCGTCGGCCTCGAAGCCTTCGGCCTGGAGGATGGGAATGCGCAGGGCCTCGAGGGCGCGGCGGATGTAAGGAATCTGGCGGCGCAGGTTCTCGGGCATGGCGGCGCGATTGGCTTTGTAGCCCTCGTAGCTGACCTCGTCAAAGCTCTGGGTCTTCGCGTTCCACTTGCGCAAGGGCTTCATGGCGCGGGCGCGCTCGTCGCGGAAGACCTCGCCGCTCACGTCGAAGACGGCGGCAAAGTAGAGCGGATGAAAGTCCTGGCGCAACTTTTTGATCATGTTGACAAAAACGAAGATGGCTGCCGTGGGCAGGCCGGAGCGGGTGCTCATGGGCCGCGAGCGCTGCATGGCATGGTAGGCGCGGAAGATGAACGACATGGCGTCGAGCAGGAAGACGGGCGGCTTGGATGAGTCAGGCACGTGATGAGTGTAGCAAAGAGCAGGGAGTAGGGAATAGAGAGAGTAGGGACTAGCACCGCCGGGAATCAGGCTATGAACATGCTATCGCCGTAGCTGTAGAAGCGGTAGCGTTGCTGGACGGCGTGTTGATAGGCGGCGAGGACATGCTCGCGTCCGGCGAAGGCCGAGACCAGCATCAACAGGCTGGACTGGGGCAGGTGGAAGTTGGTGAGCAGGGCGGAGACCAGACGGAACTGGAAACCGGGCGAGATGAAGATCTCGGTTTCGCCGGAATGGGCTTGCAGAGGAACGCCGGCGGATTGCAGTGCGCAGTGTTCCAAGGTGCGGACGACCGTGGTGCCCACGGCGACGATGCGGCGACCCTCGGCGGCGGCGCGGTTGACGGCGTCAGCGGCAGCGGCGGAGAGAGAGTAGCGTTCGCGATGCAGGCGGACCTCATTGACTCGCTCTACGCGCAGAGCGGCAAAGGTGCCGAGGCCGACGTGGAGGGTGATGCGGGCGATTTCGACGCCGCGCGCGGCGAGTTCCGAGAAAATTTGCGGCGTGAAGTGCAGGCCGGCGGTGGGCGCGGCGACGGAGCCGCGTTCGCGGGAGTAGACGGTTTGGTAACGCTCACGATCCTCCATCTCATCGTCGCGGCGGATGTAGGGCGGCAGGGGAGTGTGTCCGATGCGGTCGAGGACGGCGAAAAAATCGTCCACCGGATTGAAGCGGAGCAGCCGCTCTCCGTAATAGCCGCGCTCGATCACCTCGGCCTGGAGCTCGATGGCGCCGGAGGAGGATGGGAAAACGAGGATTTCGCCGATGGCAACCTTTCTGCCCGGATGGACGAGGGCGCGCCAGAGATTTATGCCTGCGCTTTGCGCAACAGGTTCGGTGAGCATGACCTCGATGCGCCCGGTGGGCTTTTCGCGTTCGCGCACGAGGGTGCGACGCGCAAAAAGGCGCGCCGGGATTACACGACTGTCATTCAGGACGAGCAGGTCGCCGGGTTGAAGGAGCGAGGGGAATTCGGCGAAACTGGAGTCGCGCAGTGTCCTGGTAGCGCGATTCATCACCAACATGCAGCTCTGGCTGCGATCGGAGAGCGGTTGCTGGGCAATCAACTCCGGCGGAAGGTTATAGTCAAAGTCGGCGACACGAAGGGCGGTCCCTGCTTCGTCACCTTCAGGCGGGCCACTCATGTCTGCGCCTTCTTGAAGTAGTCGTAGGAGCGCAGGCGGGCAAATTCGATGGCGGCGTTGAGCTCCTGGCGCTTGGACTCGAAGTCTTCGGGGGCGAGATCGGCAGGGACGCGCGTCCACGGCCCCCAACTGACGCAGATGCGGGTGAAGGGTTTGGGAACGAGGAAGCGGTCCCATGCGGAGGAGATGACCCAGGCATGCTCGGGTTGCAGGTGGAAGCAGCCGATGGGCGCGCCGGTCATTGCGGCGAGCTTGATGGGGCCCATCTTGGTTTGATAGATGGGGCCACGCGGGCCGTCGGCGGTGAAAATGGCGGTGCGGCCGGTTTCGATGACGTTGGCCAGGCCGAGCAGCCCCTCACGCGCGCCGCGACTGCTGGAACCACGCACGGCGTCAAAGCCAAACATCTTGAGAATGCGGGTAACCAACTCGCCGTCGAAGCTCTGGCTGATGAGGATGACGGCGTGGGAGCGGCGGAAATAGACCGTGCAGGGCAGCACACACTGGTGCCAGAAGCAGTAGATGTTCGGCGGGGCCTTCTCGCCGAAGACAGTGGGCGTGACGCCTTCCGGAGCGATGACCCGAAAGCGCCATGTAAGGCCGCAGAGCCAGACCAGCGCCGAAACTACGGGCGGAACGATGGCCAGCACCAGGCGCTGGAGGAGGGTGAAACGGGGGCTGGAATCGGTAGTCACTGTTTTTGATATTAGCGGAGCCAGCGGAGTTAGCGGCGTTAGCCTTTAACTCCGCGACTCAGCTGTAGCGCAACCAGCGCAGGAGCTCAGGCAGGGTGGCGCGCTTGCCATACATGAGAATGCCCACGCGGTAGAGGCGCGAGGAGAACCAGAGCACGGCCCAGATGCTGAGGATCAGCAGGACGATGGAAACCGCAAGCTGCCAGAACGGCACGGTCGTCATACCCATGCGCGGAAGCACGATGTAAGGCGCGGTAATCGGGCAGAGCGTGGCGGCAACGGACCAGACGGAGTTGGGGTCTTTGAGAAGCACCATAATCAAGCCCATGCTGAGATAGAGAGGGATGATGGCCAGAGCCATGAACTTCTGCAAGTCCTGCGAGGTCTCGCAGGTGGCGGCCAGGCCGGAAAACATGGCGCTGAAAAGGGCGAAGCCCAGCACAAAGTAGACGGGAAAGAGCAGGCCCTCCATCCAGGAAAAACTAAGGGCAAAATCTCCTGACAACACGCTGGCTGACAGGGCGGAGCCCAAAAACAGAGCGGCCGCAATAGTCCAGATGGCGATCTGGGTCACACCCACCGCGCCAACGCCGAGCATTTTGCCGGCCAGCAGATCGTCTGCGCGAACCACGGAGAGCATGACCTCAAAGATACGCGAGGTTTTTTCCTCAATGATGGCGCGGGCCATATCCAGGCCGTAGAGCATGATGGGCATGGAAAGCAAGATGATCATCATCAACGCTTTGTAGAAGGGCGATGCTCCTTTGCTTTCCCCTATCTTGCCCTCCTTGTTCAACTGGAAGGTGTCGATAGAGACCGGCCTCAGTGCGGCATCGACATCAGCCTGCTTCACTCCACTGGCAATCAGGCGCTCGTTTGCCACGGCGTGGTTCAAGGCGCTCCTCATCCCGCTGAGATTGACAAAGCCGCCGGACGCCAGCGAGGTATAAGAGGCAGTGATAGTTCCATCCGAAGATGTAAGAATGGCCAGCAACCCATCGATTTCCTTGGACTGAACGCGTTTCTTTTGCGCATCCCACTCTTGCTGGCTTGCTGGAGCGATTACATCGACGGTGTACTTGGCATCATTGTCATCCAGCATGCGGCGGCGAACCTCGTTGGCCAGCACCTGATTCTGAGCAACAATCGCCACATGCCTTCCGCTTGCGGCTTTGCTGTTGGTTATCGAACCCCAGGCCAGCAGCGCAACCACCAGCAACGGAACCAGGATCGTGGAGAAGATGAAGGCCCGGCCGCGAATCTGCTCGAGGTATTCACGTTTTGCAATTAAAAAAATGTTACGCATTGTTCCGGCCTCCCACGGTCTGGATGAAAATCTCTTCCAGCGACGGCTCAACCAGTTCGAAGCGGTAGATGGTGGCCACGGCAGCAGCTTCATGAAGCAGTTTCTGCGCGTTGCCGCGCGGTTTGAGCTTGATTTCGGCGTGGCCGGAGAAGTTCTTCGCCTCTGCTATCTCCGAGCTGTTCAGGAATGAGGAATTACCTTCGAACTCGACGATCACGTGGTTGCGCTCGTAGCCGGCCTTGATCTGGCGCAGGTTGCCGGAGAGCACTGCCTCGCCGTTGTTGATCAGGCAGATCGAGTCGCATAGCTTCTCTACCTGGTCCATGCGATGAGTGGAGAAGAGGATGGCCTTGCCCAGCGCCTTGAGTTCGAGCAGCGTCCGCTCCATGAGCTGAGCATTCACCGGATCAAGGCCCGCGAAGGGCTCGTCCATGACGATGAGCCTGGGATCATGGAGCAGCGTAGCGATGAACTGGATCTTCTGCTGCATGCCCTTGGAGAGCTCTTCGGTTTTTTTCTGGAGCGCATCGGCGATTTCCATGCGCTCGGCCCAGGCGATGGCGCGCTTTTGCGCCTCCCCGGCATTGAGCCCATGCAAACAACCGAAGAAGACCAACTGGTCAAGAACCTTCATTTTTTTATAGAGGCCGCGCTCTTCGGGCAGGTAGCCCACCTGCTCCAGATTGTTGCGCTCAAAGGGCTTGTCAAAGAGGCTGATACGACCGGAGTCGGGCAGGGTAATGCCCATCATCATGCGAATAGAGCTGGTTTTACCCGCTCCATTCGGCCCCAGCAGGCCAAACATCTGGCCCGCCTCGATGGCCAGGCTTAGGTTACTGACAGCAACCTTGCTCTCGTAGGCCTTGGTCACTCCCGCGAGTTCGACAACCGGCATGGATACTCCCACAATACAGTGTGCAGTTTGGATTAAGGTAAGTGCGGTCAGGATTCAGGTTAACCGGAGGGACCGACCTACAAGGAGTGTAGCAAAGCAAATGAGCGAACCGAGCCTTGACCCGGATACGCGGAGATGCGCCAAAAGGTTCCGGGCGAGTTGAAATACATCACCGCGGCCAGCGCATGAAGCGCGTATTTTGCGATAGCGGTCCGATTACTCTTGATCGATTCCCTTCGCACAACAACAAACAAAGGTGTACCAGTGAATGATAAATAGTAACAGGAAACCCGGCAAAACAGGGAAACCAAAGTGCTCCCTCTCATTAACCAAGTGGGAGGTGATGAGGAGGGGAGATAATGATACTCTAATTTGGCAATGTCAGATTACGATTATTTCCTTTCCGAACCCGTTGACGGGACAGCGCACAAGCCGCAATCTGTTGCGGAGCTTGACGTGCGCCAGGCGGTGCTTGAGGACCTAGCATTAAAAATTCTTTATCTGGCTGGAACGCTGTCTATAACTGAGTTGGCTGATAAGACGCGGCTCAGTTTCGAAGTAGCCAAAGAACTGGCGTACCAGCTGCGTGCGGAATTGTTTTGCCAGGTTTCGGGAATGAACGCCAACATTCCTCAGATAGCGATCACCAGCCAAGGCAGAACACGAGCCATGGAACTGCTCTCGCAGAACCATTACACGGGCCCAGCGCCAGTGTCTCTGGAGAGCTATGTCGAGCAGACGCGCAGTCAGAGCATTCGCAAGGTGGAGGTGCATGAGGATGACGTGCAGCGCGCCTTTGCGCATCTTGTTATCAGCAGTGATAAGTTGCGGCAGTTTGGCACGGCGCTCAACTCCAGCAGTTCTGTTTTTCTTTATGGCCCTCCGGGGACCGGGAAAACCACAATTGCCGAGACTTTGTCGCGGGTGATTGCCGAGGATAATGTTTGGATTCCTTATGCGCTGGAAGTGGATGGCCAGATCATTACCGTCTACGATCCGGCGATTCACAAGCCGGCAACGGAATCGAACCTCACGAACCGTGACGGCCGCTGGGTGCTGTGCCAGAGGCCCGCAGTCCTGGTAGGAGGCGAACTTACGGCCGAGATGCTTGATCTGCAACTGAACCCGGTGACGAAGTTTTATGTTGCTCCCGCGCAGATGAAGGCCAATAACGGGGTTCTGATCATTGACGATTTCGGCCGGCAGCGGATTCGACCCGAAGATCTGCTCAACCGCTGGGTTGTCCCCCTCGATCGCCGGATCGATTTTCTGGCGCTGGCGGGAGGGAAGAAGATCGAGGTTCCATTCGAGATGCTGGTTGTCTTTGCGTCGAACATGGATCCGGCGAAGTTGGTGGACGCTTGCTTTTTGCGCAGGATACAAACCAAGATCAAGATCGACACGGTTACAGACGAGCAATTCATCGAGATTTTCCGCCGTGTTGCCGAAGAGAATAAGGTCTTCTATGACGCCGACGTACCCAAATACCTCATCAATTTAATCCGCGGCACACTGAATCAGGAGCTGCTCCAGTGCTATCCCCGTGATATTGTGAACCAGGTTCTTTGGGCCGCTCGCTACGAGGGCAAAAAGCCGCATATGAACCACGCGACCATCTCGCGGGCAGTAGAGGCTTATTTTTTGGCAAAGGTCGAGGGGCAGAGCCAGGAGCAAGAGGATTAGAGTCATACTCTGACACTAAGCACGAAAAGCAAATACAGATCCTTCGACTCCCCCTACACTGCGCTCAGTGTCGCTCAGGATGATAACGGTGAGAGCGGGGAACCCAGACGATATATAGGCAAATGTTTTAGCATCCGGAGTGTGGCAGAGCTCAACACTCAGGTGATGTATGTACGCGGCGTGGGTCCCAAGGTGGCAGAGATGCTGGCTGCCAAGGGGATTCAGACCGCCGAGGATCTGCTCTACCACCTTCCCTTCCGCTATGAGGACCGGCAGAATCCGCGCAGCCTGGACGAGCTTGTGCCGGGCGAGATGGCCAGCGTGATTGCCGAGGTGCGCGGCGCGATGCTGCTGCGGACGCGCAAAATGCCCATCTTCGAGCTGACGGTGGGGCAGGGACGGCGGGCGCTTAAATGCATCTGGTTCCACGGCAGCTATCTGGATGGCAAGTTTCATGCCGGGCAGACGGTGGCGCTGTATGGGCGGGTCGAGCCGTCGCGCAGCAGCCAGAATTTGAAGATGATTCAGCCACAGTTCGAGGTGCTGCCCGACGCGACGGCCGACGCCGAGACGCGGCTGCTGGAAGTGGGGCGGATCACACCGGTGTATGAGTCGCTGGGCGGGGCGCGGCTGACCTCGCGTTGGCAGAGGAGAACGATCTTTCATCTGCTGGAAGGGATACGGGGCGCGGTGGCGGAGTGTCTGCCTCGAGCGATGATGGAGCGGCTCAGCTTGCCGGAGCGCGAAACTGCACTGCGAGAGGTGCATTTTCCGTCTGAGGGGACATCCCTGAGCCAATTACAGGCCGCGGCTACGCCGGCTCACCGGCGGCTGATCTTCGAGGAGTTGTTCTTTCTGGAGCTGGGCCTGGAGCTGAAGCGGCGGCGGATGCGGGAGCGCGCGGGAATCGGCTTTGTGACGAACGAGAAGGTACGCGAGGCGATTCGCGAGGTGCTGCCCTTTCATCCCACGGCGGCGCAGAAGCGGATACTGGGCGAGATTGTGGCCGACATGCGCGCGCCCAGTCCCATGCGGCGGTTGCTGCAGGGGGATGTGGGCTCGGGCAAGACCATCGTGGCGTTGCAGGCCATGCTGGTGGCTATAGAAAACGGCTACCAGGCGGCGCTGATGGCGCCCACCGAGATTCTGGCGACGCAGCATTATCTGGCCATGCGCAAGCTGCTGGAGCGTTCGAGCCGCCATTACCGGATTGTCCTGCTGACCGGCTCGCTCAGTGAAGAACGCAAGCGACAGACGCGCGGCGAGATCAACCGGGGCGAGGCGCAACTGGTGATCGGGACGCATGCGCTGATTGAAGAAAAGGTGGAGTTTGACCGGCTGGGGCTGGTGGTGGTGGATGAGCAGCACCGCTTTGGCGTAATGCAGCGCTTCAAGATGATGAAAAAGCCGAATCAGGCTGAGCCGGATGTGCTGGTGATGACGGCGACGCCGATTCCGCGGACATTGGCGCTGTCACTCTACGGCGATCTCGATGTCAGTGTGCTGGACGAGATGCCGCCTGGGCGCACTCCCATCGTCACACGGCGCGTTCCCGGCGAGATAGCCGGGGAGATATGGGATTTCGTGCGCAAGCAGGTAGCGATGGGCCAGCAGGCGTACATCGTCTACCCAGTCATCGAGGGTACACGGGAGGACCAGCCGGAGCTGGATTTCTCGCATGATGAGACGGAGGCGGGGATTGAGACGCCTATGCCGGCCAAGACTGTTCGCAGGAGTGTCCGCAAGGGAAAGACCGGGGAGCTGTTTCCGAAGAGCGCCCAGGAAGCCAATCCGGGCGCGAAGTCAGGGTTGAAGTCGGCTGTAGAGATGCACGAAAAGCTGCGCGTGGGACCGCTGGCCGGGCTGCGCGTGGGCCTATTGCATGGGCGGCTGGACGCCGACGAGAAGGAGGTAATCATGCGCCGCTTCCAGCGCGGCGAAATCGATGTACTGGTGGCGACTACGGTGATCGAGGTGGGAGTGGATGTGCCCAACGCGACGGTGATGGTGGTGGAACACGCGGAACGGTTCGGTTTGGCACAGTTGCACCAGCTGCGCGGGCGGGTGGGCCGCGGGGCGGCGAAAAGTTATTGCATTCTGATGACCGGCGAGCGCGTTTCTCCGCTGGGCGAGGAGCGGCTGAACGCCATGGTGCGCACGCAGGATGGATTTGAGCTGGCGGAGCTGGACCTGTCGCAACGCGGACCGGGAGAGTTTTTCGGGACGCGGCAGGCCGGGCTGCCGGATTTTCGCGTGGCCAACCTGCTGCGCGACCGGCAATTGCTGGAGCTGGCCAAGATGGAGGCGGCGCATTTTGCCGCGGCCGGAAAGAGCGATACGGCCGAAGCATCCGAGGCTGAGCGGAAGATGGTGCGGGAGCGGCTCAAAGAGGCCTGGCAGCGCCGTTATGGACTGGTAGAGGCCGGTTGACCAGCAAACAGCCGCTTGATAGCATCAAAATTGCCATTCTGCATCCGGTGCAGGTGAATTTAAGGGATTCATTCGTGGCATTATCCACCGGAATGAAATATAAGACCGACAGGATTGGCAAACGCTTGAAAGGATAAACCGCTGCAATGAGATGCAGGCCGCTGTTATTTTTTGCCCTCACTCTTTCTCTATTTTCCGCTACCGGCTGCAAGACCGATCCGGCGTCGCTGATGACGGCAGTCAAGGCCGACAACACCGCGGAAGCTATCAAACTGATCGGGAAGGGCGCCGATCCGAACATCCGTACCTCGCCGAAGGGCTGGAGCGCGCTTCACTACGCAGCCATGAACGGCAACGTGGAGATTGTCCAAGCTCTTCTCAGGGCAGGCGCTGACCCGAACTACGCTGGGACCAAAGATGGACAGGCGACCACAGCCGCTAGGATGCCTTTGGATCTTGCGCAGGGAATGCTGAATGTAATCAGCGGGATACAGCCCTCCGAAATAGAGGCAAAACTGCGCGAGGCTGGACTCGATGATCCGGTGTTGTTGAAGAGCGCGAAGGATCCAAATGCCGTGGATCGATACGAGAAGATTATCGTGCTATTAATTAAGTCTATGAAAGATAAATAGCGGCGTAGTACGCCGGCACCTGGATGCGCGGCACCGCTCGGGTTCAGCCGAAAGGCAGGCAAAGCTCATGCTGCGCGTCATTCTCTTTATCGCCGCATCCGCCGGGATACTGTGGCTGTCGTGGCGGCCGCTGAAGGATGCGCGCACCCACGGATTCTATCGTTTCTTTGCATTTGAGCTACTACTGGGTCTGATTCTGTGGAACGGTCCGTTGTGGTGGCGCGACCCGCTTTCGTGGCGGCAACTAGCCTCCTATCTGCTTGGATTGGTTTCCATCGGGTTGGCGATAGAGGGTTTCCGGTTGCTGCGGATAATTGGCCGGCCGGCTGCCACCCGTGTCGAGAGCGCGAATCTGGCCTTTGAGAACACGACGACGCTGGTTACAGTGGGCGCCTATCGCTGGATTCGCCACCCTTTGTATGCGTCGTTGCTGGCGCTGGCGTGGTGCGCCTGGCTGAAGAATCCGGCTGGGCTTGCTTCGATTGTCCTAACCCTGGGCGCGAGCGGTTTTCTGCTGGCCACAGCAATTGCCGAAGAAAGGGAAAATCTCAAGCGCTTTGGCGCGTCCTATGCCGATTACACAAAGCGCACCAGGCGATTCATACCTTTTGTATTTTGAATGCACTTTGACCAACGCAGGGGCTGATTGGGCGGTAGTCAAGATGTTTCTTCTGAGCCTGCTCCGTGCGTCAATTCGATGGGAAAGGTCTGGATCTCCAGTTCGATGCTGGCAATCTCGGCGCCGCAATCCTGCTGTTGGCTGCGGGTGCATTGGCAGAGTTCAGTAAAGCGAATGTGCCCGCTCTGGCTCAATTCAAGGCCGGAGGCAATCATCACGCTGTAAATATCGACGCAGGCCTGCCGCTCAAACTCGAACAACATATTCACGGTGCCTGTATCGTTTGCTCCGCGGCTGAGAACCCAGCCGCCACAACCCAGGATAGCGCCGGTGAGGGTCTGGACCAGGCGCGAGGGCTCTTCTGCGGAGATGGCCTTCATCTGCATGGCCCAGGGAATGTTGATTGCATGTCCTGTATTTTGGGTTGGCAGCATGAGTTTCACACTTGCTTTATCGGAGCCGGGAAGCACAGCATAATTGTTGTTGCGGAGTCGAACGGAAGCTGCCCGGCTTTGAGACACCTCTGCGCACGGCGAGGTCCGAGTGCCTAGCGACGGTAATTGGAGGCATGTCTCCCTGAAGAGAAAGGCCGCGGCAAGGCGTTGCCGAAGGCGGCACAAACACTGCAGCAGGGAAATGATGTAGCTTCATAGACAGAATGATTGTCGGCACCGGCATCGACCTGGTGGAGGTAGGGCGCATCCAGAAGTCCATGGACCGCCACGGGCAACGGTTTCTGGACCGCGTGTATACCGCGGCTGAGCAGGGCTATTGCCTACAAAAGCGCAGGTCCGCAGAGAGCTTTGCAGCCCGGTTTGCCGCCAAGGAGGCCGGAGCCAAGGCGTTGGGGACAGGCATCAGCCGGGGCGTCAATTGGCTGGAAATCGAAGTGTCGCGCGAGCCCGGCGGAAGGCCCACCCTGCAGTTTCACGGCCGCGCGGCGGAGTTTGCCGCCCACCTGGGCGCCGGCCGCATTTCGCTTTCTTTGACTCACACCGCGGAACTGGCCATGGCCAGCGTGGTGATAGAAGACCGGCCTTGATTCCTCATTTTCTGCTATTCTCAAGGCATAAACCGCTCCATTATTGAAAGAAGGTAGTGCCGTGCCAAGCCGCAAAGAGATTCAGTGGTCGCAACTGAGAGTGGGAGCGTTGGTCCTGGGCGCCTCCGCCCTGATGGTCGTGCTGATTCTTCTCATGTCCAGCTCGAGCGGCGGGTTGTTTGCGCGCAAACTGCTGCTGCGCTCCTACTTTGAAAATGCGGCCGGCCTGAAGGATGGGGCGCCGGTGACGCTGGAAGGCGTGACCATCGGCAACGTGATCCATGTCCGCGTGGTGGAGGACCGCAGCCCCACGCCGGTCGAGGTGACCATGCGGGTGGACCGCGAATACCTGAACCGCCTGCATACCGATTCGACAGCCTCTATAAACCAGGCCGGAGTGCTGGGCGACAGCTACGTGGACCTCAGCTCGGCCCACGCCAGCGGACCTCCCCCGGCCAACAATGCCGAACTGAAGACCTCCGGCTCGCCCAGCATCCAGGATGTGATCCGCACCAGCCACGAAACCATCGTCGAACTCAAAGGACTATTGCACAAGACGGAAACTACGATCGATTCGGTCAACTCCGGGCACGGCGCAGTGGGCAAGCTGCTCAACGATCCGGAAATGGCCAAAAAGATTACGGTTATTGCCAATGATCTGGAGACCATTACCAACGCGATTGCCGAAGGCAAGGGCTCTCTGGGCAAGCTGGTCAATGACGATACGCTTTACACCCGCGCCAACTCGGCCGTCGACCGGCTGAACAGGATCACCATCGCCCTGGACGAGGGCAAGGGCAGCGCCGGAAAGCTGCTCAAAGATGACTCGCTCTACAACAACCTGAACTCCGCGGTCACCAATATCAATCAGCTGATGACTGAGATCAACGCCGGCAAGGGCACGATGGGCATGCTGGCCAAAGATCCGGCCTTTGCGGGAAAACTGGATGACACCATCAACCGGCTGGACTTGATCCTGCAGGGCATGAACGAGGGCAAAGGCACGCTGGGGCAGCTGGTGCAGAACCGCTCGCTCTACGACCATGCCGACCAGACCATGGATCAGGCGCAGCAATTGTTGAAGGGCATTCGCGAAGATCCGAAGAAATATTTAGTGATTAGGATGAAGATTTTCTGAGTGCGGAATTTTCCGAGCAGCTCAGAGTGATTCTTGAAGGGCTTGGCGCTCACGCTCGTTCATTTATCTGCTCATTGACCTGCTGACCACGGAACATCTTCCAAAACTCCAGAAAGCCTTTCAGCCGCACCACGTGGAAGTAATCACAGGCGACTAAGAAAAAGACTGTTGCCACGGCCCAGACTACGTGCAACGCGTCAAGGCCTAATTGGTCGCTGAAGGGCAGTGGAGCGGCTGACAGCACCATGGCCAGCACGACGAGCGCCAGCTTGACGATGCCCATGACCAGGTTGATCTCGACTAGTTTGGCCGTCATGGGTTTTCCGAGGCAGAAAGATCGACCGAGGGCGGAGAGCGCGGAGCGCTTCTCGAGCAGCATCAGCAGAGGCGCCATGGAGAAGGGCCAACTGAGGAGCGCCCAGGCGGTGAAGAATCCCAGCGAGAGAAAGATGACGCCCATGGAGTAGCCGATCAGGTCCGGCTCAGCGGCGGAGGTGATGGTTGCAGACGCGACCCACTGCATGGAGCGGAGCCAGCAAAAGCAGGTTAAGAGGAAGAGAGCCAGCCATGCTGCATGAAGGAGGAGCATGGCGATAGGGCGGAAGCGTAGCGAGGGGTCCATTTGCTTGAGGAGCAGGCTGCGGCCAAGTGCGGAGACGACGACCCAGGCGAGCGCGGCGACAGGAAGAAGCCAGCGCAGGACTTCGACGATGTGAGGCTGATAGAGCGTCCAGGCGTTGCTGAGCTGCACTGCCGCGACCCATGGGTTCTGCGGGTCCAGAGAGCTGAGGCCTGAGGACGCGGGCGGAAGGGCGATGAGAATTTTAATCGCCTCAAACAACGTCACGACCACAAACGGAATTCCGAAGGTCCAGCGCCAGAGCACCTCGATAGCGGTGAGCAGAGGCCGCGCGAAGACCCAGCCCATCTGGCCGACCAGTGACTGTGTTCCGCGCAAGGGCGCGCTCATGCTACTTCACCACCAGGTTCACCAGCTTGCCGGGGACGACGATGACCTTGACAATCTTCTTGCCCGCGGTGCGTGATTTGACCTTATCGTCGGCGAGAGCCGCAGCCTCGATGGCCTTGGCATCTGCATCAGCGGCAACGCGAACGACATTGACCAGCTTGCCGTTGATCTGGACGGGAATCTCCAGCTCGTCTTCTTTAGCCAGAGCGGGATCGCTTACGGGCCAGTGAGCGCGCAAGACAGAACCCTTCTCGCCCAGCGCTTCCCAAAGCTCGGCGGCAAGATAGGGAGCAAAGGGCGCGAGCAGCAAAACCAGCGAGCGCAGCAGCTCGCGCACCACCGGGGCGGGAATCTCGCCCGCCTCCAGTTGCGCGTCAGAGGATTGAATTTCGTTGACCAGCTCCATGATGGCCGCCACGCAGGTGTTGAAGTGCCAGCGGCCCTCAAAGTCCAGCGTGATCTTGGCGATGGTCTGATGCAGCTTGCGCAGCA
Organism: Occallatibacter sp.; assembly: GCA_050012015.1. Classification (GTDB taxonomy): domain Bacteria; phylum Acidobacteriota; class Terriglobia; order Terriglobales; family Acidobacteriaceae; genus Telmatobacter. The sequence continues at coordinate 540,593 of JBEKHZ010000002.1, forward strand.
GGGCGGCACCGCCGTTTTGCGTTTTGGACGGGCTTGCATGAGCCGAACGCGCCAGTGGAGCATGCTTTATGGTCAACCGCCAGACGCGGGCCAGGAAGCGGCTGACGCCAGCGACGCCGTCCTCCTGCCAGTCCAGATCGCGATCTGGCGGCGCGGCAAAGAGTGCGTACATGCGCGTGGCGTCGGCTCCGTAACGGGCGACCATGTCGTCGGGCGATACCACGTTGCCCTTGTTCTTGGACATCTTCGCGCCGTCTTTGATGACCATGCCCTGGGTGAAGAGTCGGCGGGCCGGCTCGTCGTTCACAATCAGCCCCAGGTCGCGCATCACCTTGGTCCAGAAGCGCGAGTAGATGAGGTGGAGAATGGCGTGCTCCACGCCGCCGATGTACTGATCGATGGGAAACCAGTATTGCGCCTTCGCCGAGTCGAATGGAGCCTTCGAGTTCTTCGCGTCGGTGTAGCGATAGAAGTACCAACTGGAATCAACGAAGGTGTCCATGGTGTCCGTCTCGCGCCTGGCTGCCGCGCCGCAGTTGGGGCACGTGACATTCACAAACTCCGGCACGCGGCTCAGCGGCGAGCCGCCCTGCAGGGTGATTTCAATTTGCGCGGGCAACACCACGGGAAGCTGCTTGTCGGGCACCGGAACCAGGCCGCACTTTTCGCAGTGGATGAAGGGGATGGGCGTGCCCCAGAAGCGCTGCCGGCTTATGCCCCAGTCCTTCAGGCGGAAGGTGACCTTTGGCTCGCCAAAGGCGCCGCGAATGGCAGCCTCCTGCAATTGCCGTTGAGCTTCCGCGCAACTCAAGCCGTCGTACTTGCCGGAGTTCACGAGGATGCCCTCTTCGGAGAGAAATGGCAGTGTTCCGTCAGTAGCGGGATCGGCGGGCTTGATCACCTTGACAATAGGCAGGCCGTATTTGGTGGCGAACTCGAAGTCACGTTCATCGTGGCCGGGAACGCTCATGATGGCGCCGGTGCCGTAGTCGGCCAGGATGTAATTTGCCACCCAGATGGGGATGCGCTGGTTGTTGTAGGGGTTGATGGCAAAGCGGCCGGTGGGAACGCCGTGCTTTTCGATTGCGCCTAGGTCGCCGGCCTCACGTGCACGTTTCTGCTGATCGAGTAGTTCGTCAACCTGCACCTTCAGTTTGGTGTCTGCAGCAGTGAGGACCGCTACCAACTCGTGCTGCGGGGCCAGTTGCACGCTGGTCGCGCCGAAGATGGTGTCAACGCGGGTGGTGAAGACGCGGATGCGGCTCTTCTCTGTTTTATTTTCATCCAGGAAGAAGTCCACATCCGTTCCTTCGCTGCGCCCGATCCAGTTACGCTGCATGGTGCGGACTTTTTCCGGCCAGCCGTCGAGCGAGTCGAGACCGTCGAGAAGCTCCTGCGCGTAGGCGGTGATGCGGAAGAACCACTGCTCCAGGTCGCGCTGCTCGACCAGGGTTTCCTCGTGACGCCAGCAGCAGCCGTCGACCACCTGCTCGTTAGCCAGCACGGTGGCGCACTCCGGGCACCAGTTGACTTTACTTTTTTTGCGGTAGACCAGGCCCTTCTCGTACATGCGCAGGAAGAACCACTGGTTCCAGCGGTAGTAATCCGGCAGGCAGGTGGCAATTTCCGTGGCCCAGTCGTAGCCCAGGCCGAGCCGCTCCATCTGCCGCTTCATGGCGGCGATGTTACTGAGCGTCCACTCGCGGGGAGGGGTATTGTTTTTGAGCGCGGCGTTCTCGGCCGGCAGCCCGAAGGCGTCCCAGCCCATGGGGTGCAGCACGTTGTAGCCGCGCATCCACATGTGGCGGGCCAGGGCGTCGCCGATGGAGTAGTTGCGCACGTGGCCCATGTGCAACTGGCCGCTGGGATAGGGCAGCATCTCCAGGACATAGTACTTGGGCTTGCCGCAGGAGGCGGACTCAGCCGCGTAGAGTTTAGGGTCCGCAGCCCAGCGCTTCTGCCATTTGGGTTCAATCGTTGCCGGGTCGTAACGCAGTTCGTTCTCTTCCGCCATAACCCTTTAGTGTAAACGGGAGGTCAAGGTCCTATCTTCGGCGGATTCCAGAAAATGTCTGTTCATCAGCAACAACTGATCTTGGCAATCACGCCTAAAGATGATTTGTTGTGGTGAATTCACACAGCACCATGCTGCTATTTGTTCAGGGATTTGTCCCATGAACACCCAAAACCATATTCCGCGAACGAGAAGTTCAATTCGCAGAAAATTGCCACCTGCAACATCTGCAGGGATCAACCAAGGAGGGGTTATCCATTCCTTGCTTCCAAAGTCAGTACAAGCGGTAGCCATAACAACGGTATTCACAGGTCAACTGGAGTCGCCATGCAGGTATTGCCGGATTGGTTCCTCGAATTGTCCCAAGAATAACTCCGTCGTTTGCCTTTCGATTGTTTGCCAAGGCCCTTGTGCTCCCCTCCATGCCAAGCTCAGTGCGAAGTATCCGAATTTATTCGTTTTAATTCCGAGCTGCAAGCCTGAAAACATGGGCACATTTCCACTTCTTCCGATCGGTATTGCGAGTTTCATTCTCTCAAGCGGACTGAATCGATCACCTCGATGCACCATTTCGAGTGTATATTTCTCGCCGCGTTTGTTTAGCAAATCTTCGCACTCTTTGCATAGCAGATGCTTCCACATCTGTTTTTGAGAAAAGTCAACGACCGTAGAGGTGGCGATAATGGGGTTCCGACCATCTTGTCTGCACAAATTATAGAGAGCTCTTGGAAGATAATGTGATTTTTCGAGTTTCTTATGTGTCAAGCACAGCTTGCAAATTTCATAAACATTTTTCTTAGCCATCGACCATTCCGCCAGTCGTGTTATCCGGTCACCTGTAATGCCTTGGCCTGCTCAATGCGCTGACGCCGCCTAGGCGTGTGCAACGCCTCCCACAAGTCTGTCCGGCGCTGCACATTCAGCCAGAACTCGGGCGAGTTACCGAAGACACGGGCCAGCATCAGCGCGGTATCTGCGGTGATGGCTCGGCGGTCGTTGCACAACTCGTTAACCAACTTTCGCTCCACCCCCATCGCCTCGGCCAGCGCGCCCTGCGTCAAGCTCATGGGAATCAGAAACTCTTCAACCAGCATCTCGCCCACGCTAACGGGCTTGCGTTCAGTACTCAGCATGAACTCACCTCACTGATAACAGTGACTGTCAAGATAAACCTCAGCGGCTTCGCCTCTGACGCCGTTCCATCGGAAGATCAGCCGCCATTGATCATTGACTCGGATGGAATGCCAACCGTCAAGATTTCCGCGCAGCTTCTCAAAATGATTGCTCGGCGGCACACGCAAGTCGGCGTCCGACATCGCATCGTCCAGCAGTTGCAGCTTGCGGAACAGCCGTGTTTCCAGATTCGAAGGGATCTTCCGACTGGGCAGGTCATGAAGGAAAAACTCTTGCAACCAGCGTTCCCGGAAGCCAAGAATCATAGAGCATCATTCCCTTCTGAACCATTGTACCGCACAATGGTACAATCATCAAGGAATTACTTCACCAAGCTCAGTAGCACCTTCACGTTTCGCTCCTCGTCGCCGGGGTCATCGACCGGAGTTTCGGCAATGAAAGCGGCGTGAGTGAAGCGGGGGTCGTTGAGCAGGCGGCGGAAGGGTTCCAGGCCCATCTTGCCCTGGCCGATGTTTTCATGGCGGTCGAGTTTGGAGCCGCGCTCGGCCTTGGCGTCGTTCATGTGCCAGACGCGGACGGCGGCGAGGCCGACGGTTGCGGCGGCCTGCTTCATGGTTTGCTCATAGCCTTCGGTAGTGACCAGGTCGTAACCGGCGACGTGGCTGTGGCATGTGTCGAGGCAGACAGCGACCGGGGCCGATGGTTTGAGCCGCTCCACCAGCTCGGCCACCTGCTCAAAGCTGCCACCGAGGGAGAACTCCGCTCCGGCGGTGTTTTCGATGAGGATGTGGAAGGGAGTTCCTTGCCAGACGATGCCGTCGATGGATTTGGTGATGGAATCGGCGGCCAGCTTGAGGCCCTCGTTGCGCGTGAGGCCCTTCCACGAGCCGGGATGCAACACCAGGTACTCTGCGCCTAAGGCGAGGGCGCGCTCAATTTCGCCGCGAAAGGCCGCAATGCTTTTCTGGCGAATCTCATCGGACTGGCTGCATATATTGATCAGGTAACCGGTATGGATGACCAGCGGGCCGACGTCGAGCTTGGCGCGCAGCTCCCTCATGCGGACGCATTGTTTGGGGTCGATTTTGGGAGCGCGCCACATGCGCGGGCTGGCGGAAAAGATTTGCAAAGTGTTGGCGCCGATTTCGCGGGCGCGTTCGATGGCGTTGGATGCGCCGCCGGTTGTGCCGAGATGGATGCCGATACGCTTGGTCATGGTCATAGTTTATTAGATGATGAGCAGGGGATAAGCAGAATAAATATTTTCGTTGCGATGGAGATAGTGCCTTATACTGGGACGCATAATCTGATGGCTCAAACACATATCGCACGCGTAACTACAAGAAGAATCGGTTTTCTGAACCTGCAGAGAGACGCCGGGAAGTTGAAGGCTTTGAAGCACTGCGTACTCGCCTTCTTGCCGGTTCTGCTGCTTGTCGTGATCAAGTTCTTTGTTCCGCAATTTCAGGATAACGAAGCTGGCAAACTGTTGAGCGGCCGCCAGATTCTGGATCCTACTTTCTTGAACCGCGACTGGGCGGTGGCTCAGGGCCATGGCGACAATGTCTATGACATTGTATTTGCGGTGCTTCTGGCGCCGCTGTGGCTTTGGTTGCGGAATGGGATTCTGGTGGCGCTGGCTGCCCGGCTTCTCTGCTGGGGAGCGATGCTCGGCGCATTGGTGAAATTGACCCGCACCCTCACTGTGGAGTGGTACGCGCTGGCCTGCGGCCTTTGCATCTGGATCTGCAATTACCAGGCGCTGGGAGCCGGCGAGTGGATCTTCGGCGGCGCGGAGGCAAAGTGCCTGGCTTACGCATTGCTGATGCTGGCCGTGGATGCGGCGCTCGTCAAGCGGCTGCCGCGAGCCGGCGTCTATTGCGGACTGGCTATATGCTGTCATGTGCTGGTTGGCGCATGGGGATTCGTGGCCCTTGGCGGCGCCTTGCTGACGCGCGCCCGGGAGTATAGCTGGCGTTGCCTAGCGCAGTTCGCGGCGCTTGTTGCCGCCGCCTGCGTTCCGGTTGCCGGCATGGCCTGGCGCTACGCAGTTCCGGGCACGCACGCGGAGTGGCAAACTGCAAACCGCATGGCAGTGTTGTTCTCCGATCCCATGCATCTGGACCCTACCTACTTTGGTGGATGGCAGGAGTTTGTGCTTCTATGCGTGCTGGCCGTCGTTGCGGGATGGGCATTCTTTAGAGTGACGGAGCGGCGTCAGGCACTTCTGTTGTGCTCCTTTCTGGCAGTGCTATTGCTGGAGTTTCTGTCTGGCCTGCTGGCTTGGGAAACAAAACAGTTCTGGTTTCTGAAGAGCTTCCCGTTTCGAGTTCCGGACACGTTAATCTATCTGTTTCTCATGCTGGCGTTTCCATCGTTTTTTGCGCGGCTGCTGACGCGGATGGGAGCTCAGATCAAAGAGGACCGGCTCAAGCCGCGCACACGGCAGACGTGGAGGCGGCTGGCGCTGTTCTTCAGCCTGGCGTTGCCGGCGGCCGCGGGAATGCTGTTTGAGATTCAATCCGTCGCGACAGAGGATCTTCCGGTCTTTGCGGGAGCGTGGGGCGAGTACATCCAGGGCCGGAAAACACCTTGGCAGGAGATGACAGAGTGGGTTCGAGAAAAAACGCCCAAGCCAGCCATTGTCCTGGCTCCGCCGTGGGAGTTCAGCTTCTGGATCGATGCCGAGCGCGCCCAGGTGGTCAGCTACAAGCGGCCGCCCCACAACGCTCACCTGCTGGAGTGGCACCGCCGCATGACGGAGATGAACGGAGAGCCTTTTCACTCGCGCGGCGAATGGATTCTTGATGAGCTTAAACAACATTATCCAAAGCTGAGCCTGGCGCAGATTGAGTCGATCCGCGCTCATGATGGCGCCGACTACTACCTGACCACGCAGGAACGCGGGGACCTGCGCGACAACCTCGTTCATGCCAACGACTCATATTATCTGTACCAATTATGGAAGCCCGGCACCGCGTATCAGCCGGTAGCAATCAGCTTGCAGCCGTAGCTGACAAGCCGCAATGACTATGGCAATCAGGCGGTTGGCGGAGTGATGCAAGGTGTTGGCGCCGATTTCGCGGGCGCGCTCGACGGCGTTGGATGCGCCGCCGGTGGTGCCGAGATGGATGCCGATGCGCTTGGTCATAGTCACTGTTTATTGGATGAGGAGAAGAGGGATAGGGTGTATGGTTTCCCCGGTCCCCAAAAGCGAGGAACCGGGGGCACCCGGCTGATACATCGGATACCCCCACCCATACTTTGGGCGCAAAATCCTTGTTTTCTTGAGGTTACAAGGAGGGTTGCGCTGCAAAATATTGAAAACAATGAAGTTCCCTGCAAAATATTCCTGGCAAAGGAGTTACGGGACGTTTCGGGCTCTGCCGGCCGTTTCCGGCTAACAGACGGCGCGAAAAGGACGTGCCGGGACGATTGGAGAGAAAGCTTCTGAGGATTATTGTGCACAAAAGTGGGAAATAATCTGCAAGGCACCTGCGGTGCGGCCAGCAGCTCGCTATTCGCTCGCATGGGTTTCGTGGATTCCCCGGTCCCCAACAGCGAGGGACCGGGGGCACCCGGCTATTCGCTCGCACGGAATTCGTGGTCTCCCAGGTCCCCAAATGCGAGGGATACTTCGACTTCGCTCAGTACAGGCTCTGGGGCACCCATATTTTTAGAGAGACATACTACCGCTAATCATCGTCGTCCGTAATGGTTTTCTTGTGGTGGACTTTGAGCATGGCGGGGACCGGCTTATCGCCCATGGCGTCCTTCCACAGAATCACGTTCAGCTTATCGGCGGGGGCGCGGTCGGCGTGGGTGAAGTCCATCTTCATGCTTTCGCGCGCTCCGGCGGCGGTGGGCGAATTAGCGGTGTAGATGAGGCTGTTGTCGCGGTTCCCGTAATCGGCCGTGAAGGCGGGCTGGTCGCCGGGGCCGGTGAAGAGGGTGGAGATCAGCGAGCTGTAGGCGTCGTTGTTGTTCATGGGCGGAAGACCAAGCAGAGACTCCATGGTGCGAATCACGCTGACGGTGGAGTAGAAGCGGCTGTCGATATATGGGGCCCCGGCGGTATATGGAGCTTGAGTTTCGGAGATTCCAACAGGCGAAGGTGCGGCTCCTGGGGCATTTGTGGCTTCGCCACGCGGGGAGTACTTGCTGATGACCAAGGCGATGCTGCGATGTGCGTCGACGTGGTCAGCGCCATTCTGCGCGTCGTCCTCGATGATGAAGATGGCCGTATCGTCCCAGAAAGGCGAGTGGGAGACAGCATCGACGACGCGGCCAACGGCCAGATCGTTGTCGGCTACAGAGGATTTGGGGCTGGGTCCGCCGGGACGCGTGCCGAGGGTGTGGTCGTTGGGCAGGCGCATCAGGATGAAGTCGGGCATGGTGTCCTTACCCTGCTCCTTTTCCGCGACCCATGCCTTCAGGTGACGGAGGAAAACCTCCGCGCGCACCTGGTCAGGAACCATCAGGTTGAAGTCCGGGGCCTCGACGGCGAAGTGGCCGACCAGCTCCGGCTTGGTGGGAACGTTGGCGGCGATCAGCGGGATGGGCCAAGGCCATTTGTTGACGCCGCCGCCCCACTCGGTGGGCAGAGTTTCTCCCGGCGCTATGGCCTTGCGGACGCAGTCGCGGCCCTCCATCAATGGCCCCATCTGCGGGTCGGCGACACGGGCTTCGTTGCAAAAGGTCGTCGAGATGAATTCGCCGAAGTGATAGTAGGTTTTTCCGTGGGCGGCCAGATTGCCCCAGAGATAGCCGCTGGCCGGCTCATTGACGTCGGGAATCTTTTCGAGCAATGGATAGTTATTGGCCACCGCTCCCTCGTAATCATAGGTTCTCTGTCCGCCGCGATAGTTTTGCTGCCAGGTGCGTTCCAGGTAATCCGTGCCGATGGCAGCGTTGGACCAGACGTGCCCGCCGCCGGAGATCTCGGCCGAGTCGTAGAAGTTGTCGAGCACGCCGAACTGCAGGGCCAGCTTGTGCAGGTTGGGGGTGATGGCCTCGCCGTACATGGCAAGGCTGGGGTCGCCGTTGGCGACGGGCTTGCCGTCCTTCTTCAGGTCGCCGAAGATCTGATCGTAGGTGCGATTCTCCTTGATGATGTAAATCACGTGCTTGATCGGGTTCTCGCGGCCGCCGGCAAAGGCAATCTTTTCTCCGACTGCGTTCATGCGGTTGGATTCGAGTACCGACGCGGTCCATTGCGAGAGATTCTTGTCGATGGCGGACTCATCCAGAGTGGCCAGGGAACCGTAGAGGAGCGTGGCAATGTATGTGAAGGGCCGGCTGAACAGGCCGCTGCTTTTAGCTGCCTCCGTGTACTTCTGAGGAAAGTTGTTGGGGCCGGTGCCCTTGCTCTTGTCCGTGGCAACGTAAAGCTTTCCACCCGAAAAGGCCATGGAGATGGGCATCCATTCGGTGGGGATGAAGCCGAGACGCTGAACCAGGGTGATTCGAGCTGATCTTGATGCCCACATCCATGTGTTGAAGACGGCGACGGAATCACTGCCCATGTTGGCAACGTAGAGGCGGCTGCCGCTGGCGTTCAAGGCCAGCGCCACAGGCTCTGCGCCGAAGTAGCTCTGATGCGGAAGAAGTGTAGAAAAGTATCCCTTGATGGAGAAATGGCGTGCACTGATGTTCACGGCAGCCACGGCATCGCGATTGGCCAGCGCGACGTAGAGGATATTGCCGTCGGGCGAGAGTTCAAAGGCGCAGGGGTGCGAGCCGGGAGCCATGGGGGTGGAAGGCTTGAGGAGGGCAAGCTTGCGGCCGACGATTCCTTTTGCCAGGTTGAGTTCGACGATCTCCGATGCGTTCCACAAGGCGACATAGGCGCGGGTGTTGTCTTTGGAGAGTGCAAGGGCAATTGGATAGGTGGAGGGGACGGCGTCGCTCTCGGCCAGATCAAATCGAGTTTCAATTTTGCCGCTGGCGGCATCAAGGAGCAGAACGTCGTCGGAGAGGTTGTCGGCGACCAGGAGCTTCTCAGAACCCGCGGACCCAATGACGGCAATCGCCGCCGGGTAGGGAATGCCCTTGTTGCTGTTCATTCCGCCGGGCAGCCTAGTCGTTTTGCCCGGAGCGAGCTGCTGCAGCGGCAGGGGAATCATACGCTCGGGCGTAATCTTTCCCGCAGTAAAGCGGTACACCAGGATTCCGTTTCCGGTCATATCCTTGCCGTTGCCGAGCGGATCAGTGAGCGAGGCCATGCTGGCGTAGAGGTGATTTCCGTCGCGGCTGAAGGCCAGGCCCGAGAAGAGCGTCTGCTTGGCGCGCACCACGGTGCGATCGTCGGGAAAGTCGGCTACAGCGCCTGTCTGGGTGTCGAGCACCGCGAGAGACTGCATGTACTGCGACTCGAAGACGCCAAAACCGGCGTTCACCGTAACCACATAACGGCCGCCCGGAGAGACGGCCATCGAGGTTGGCAGGCTGTTCAACCGCTGCGGATGACCGGGAATCTCTCCGATCAACTGCTTACTGGTGGGTAAATCGATGGTCTGCGCCGCAAGAACGCTGGTTCCTAGAAGGAGGAACATATAAGTAACTGCCAACCGCGCGGTGGTGTGCATTACCAAACTTTAGCAAAAAGAGGGCGAATCGCGCTTTAAGGTCGTGTTGCGCCGACAGGAATCGCCGCCAGACGCTGGGCTGGCTACCTTTGAGCTTTACGCAGTAGTCACGCCTACAGGAACCGTTTGCACATTACCAATGGCTGGGCAGCCGTAATCAGGCGCTTTTTGCGAATTGTCCTTAGAATCTCTTCATGAGCGAGCCCATTGCTGCTGTAACAAGGCTTTTGATTGACGTCATTCTGCCCAATCTGAAAACCGTGCAGGTGAGCCAGGCAGAGCAGATTGCCGCCAACGACCGTCTGGAGAATGCCATTGAGGAACTGCGTGTGCATTTGGAGTCGCAATTCGCTCACCTGTCGGCGCAGTTGACAGCCTGCCGGGCGGAGCTGGCGGCCGCGCAGGCTGCGTTCAACTCAGTGCATGCGCAGAATGGCGCGCTGGGGCCAGAATACACAACAATCATCCACTGAGCCGCGCTCTAGGAACTCGGCGCGCAGTCGCGGAGAGCGGGGGATAGGAAGACCGCGGCGCCTGCAATAATCATGTTGTATGCGTACAGTGCTTACGGCGAAGCGGCTTTGGGATGGCGCTAGGCTGCTCGACCAACCGCTGGTGGAGATTGAAGACGGCCGAATTGCCTCCGTTTCCTCGCGCGCTGGCAAAGATGCACCCGGCGGGGTGCGGATTCTGGACTTTCCCAGAGCGACGCTGGCGCCAGCGTTTTTCGACGCGCACATCCACGGGGCCAAGGGCCACGACGTCATGGAGGCCTCGGCTGAGGCGCTTGGCGCCATGGGCAGCTTTCTCGCCGCACACGGCACGGGCAGCTTTCTGGCAACTACCGTCACCGCGCCGCTGGATGCAACTTTGCGCTCGCTTTCAGGGCTGGCAAAGCTGCTGGCGCGGCCTCCAGTTGAGGGGCAGGCGCGGGCTATCGGCATTCATCTGGAAGGGCCGTTTCTTTCGCACACCAGGCGCGGAGTTCAACCGCCCGAGCACCTGCTGGCGCCGGATATCGCCATCTTTGATCGATTGTTTGAGGCCGCCGAGGGACACGTCCGGCTGATGACGCTGGCGCCGGAACTGCCGGGAACCATCGAGTTAACTGCGCACGCGATCAGCCGCGGCGTGCGCATCTCCATGGGACATTCGGACGCTACCGCAGCCGAGACCCGCGCCGCAATCAAGGCCGGAGCCACCAGCGCGACTCACACCTTCAATGCCATGCGCCCGCTTGATCATCGCGAGCCGGGGATTTTGGGCACCGTGCTGACCGACGATTCGCTTTTTGCAGAGATGATCTGCGACGGCATCCATGTTGCGCCGGAGATGGTGAAGCTGTGGTGGAAGGTCAAGGGGCTGGAGCGGGCGATTCTGGTGACCGATGCGATGAGCGCAACGGGAATGCCGAACGGTGAGTATCAGCTGGGAGGCTTTGCCGTGCAGGTGGCCAACGGGAGAGCCATGGCTCGCGGCGTGCTGGCCGGAAGCGTGTTGACACTGGACCGCGCGCTGGCTAATTTTATGGCGTTCACCGGCGCGCCGCTTGAGCAGGCTCTGCGGCTCGCGACAGCAAACCCGGCAGCGATGACCGGGTTGGGCGATCAGGCTGGTTCCGTTGCCATAGGAATGCCGGCGAGCCTGGTGGCCGTGGATGCTGCTGGAAAGCTGGTTGGGGCGGTGGTGAACGGAAGACAGGCGAGTTGACGCCGTGGATTGACCGACAATCACATCAAAACGGCCATCGTTTTTGCGGAGAGCAAAAGGTGTCAAGAGAGCACTTCCATGAGCGAGAAAACCCGCATCACAATGCGGGATAAAATGGCGATTTCGAGCCTTGCCGAGATAAAAATCACAGTCGAGCCAAGATTCTCACAATAAAACAGTTACTGACTTTAAACCGTCTGGAACTGCATTACTCACGGAAATAATCTGCAAGGTTTTAGGGGTCAAAAAAAATATGAGGGGGGGTAGGGGGGTGCGCCCTCTTTTTTGCAGATAATTTTTCTCGAAGTAGTCAGTTTTCAGTTGTCAACTACCCCAGGAACAGAAATCGTTCGCCGGGGACCCCGGCCTACAACCCTACTTTGCCGACTGATTTGATTGTGCGCCGGTTAATGGCTATTTTCTGCAAAATGAGGCGAGGAAAGATTCGTGGTTTCCCAGGTTCCTAAAGAGGGAACTGGGGCACTCGGCTGACTATTTAGCCCTGAATTGATTCTGCAAAGCAAGAAGTTGTTTGCCCTCAACTCTGACGGTTTGCGATCCCTGTCTCGAAAAGGCCGAGTCGCCCAGGAATGAGATATCCCTCTGTTTGGGGACAACTAGTCGGATTACTGATCGACCGCGATACTCAATCACATCGATTTCCACAAGTGTTTGTGTCTTTAGAGGCTCGCTGAGGCTAGATGCTCGTAAAGCACCAACTAGTTTTTCGATGTATTTATCGACAGTACTATTGAGTATTTTGACTTCTCTTTCAATCCCGACAACAAACCGTTGCCCAATTTTCATAAGGCTTACCCCATCCATTACTTCAACTTTCTTTGCATCTGTCTCTTTATCCGCTACGCCAATGTATATATATCCGTTGCTATGAGGACCGACATTTGCAATTCCGCATACGATTTCAGGAATACGATTCAACAGTTCCATATCAAACTCTCGTTTATCAGACAACCTGAGGAAGCCCTGTTTGAATTCGTAGCGCCCTGTCTCGACACTTGACCTTCTGAGTGAATTCTCAAAGTCAATGGCTAGTCCTGGCCCATGCGTAAGGACCGGAGGTTCCTTTTTGACAAAAAATCTTTGGATCAAGCCAGTCGCCAAATCGATGTTCTTCCTTCTGTCTTCAGCTTTAGCATAATGCGCGGAACGTACCAGTTTCGACTGAAGATTTCTTAATGCCACCGCAATCGCTTTTGGATCACTTGGGGAGAGTTGCTTAGTCACAGTAAGGTCAAAGAAGGACATATAAATGGCGTAGAAAGCAGCACTGATTGGATTGCCACTTCCTGGATTGACCAGCAGACGGAGTGCATTTTTTTCTGTGCTATATAACTCGATTGTTTCACGCAAGATAGAGAAGGTACCTTTCATTTCCCGCCTTATCTTTGCATCGGAATAGGTTGCAAGAGCAGTTTCGACTTTTTCAAACATTTCAGATATTGGGTTGTAGATTTCATCAAGCGTTTCTCGGCTTCGGTTTATGGGGCCACCTAGGAGAATACTAGCCACTAGATCCGAAACGATTTCTTCATCTTCTCCATCTCGAAGGTCAGAATTGCGGAGGATCCCGAGTTTGCACCAAAACGTCTCTTCTGCCGTAAGACCATAATTTTGGCGTGCCCTCTTAGAGTCAATACTTATCTCTGGCATATCTATAAGCAAAAGCAATTCTGTCGATGCATCTCCTCGAATCTCTGCGGCGAGTTGGCGAACGAGAGTGGCGAATGGTGCTAATATTCCAGCTTGACGTTTTTCCTGATCACTGAGTTGTTTACCTCCAGAGTTGATTCTTCCGAATACATCGGTAACTTCTCTCTCATCTGCTGCTTTGTAGATTGTCACGGCCAGTTGATAGTCCAAAAAATTGGAACAGTCTTCCCTTGATAACTTTGGCGCGCTTTGGTCTGCCGATATAAAAGCTCCAGAATCTGCAAACTGCTGGGCGCGAGCGAATTCCTTTAGATCAAAGTAATTGCCATTCAAAGGAAATGCATTTTCGATAAATGAGAATAAAGCGTTGAGGCGCTGCACTCCATCGACAATTTCATATTTACCTATCCCTTCTGATGCGGGACGCTCTGCAAGGAGGATGAGAGGGATCGGGAAACCGCGAAGAGCACTTTCGATAAGCTTTGCCTTTTCAGGCTCGGTCCACACTAACTTGCGCTGGTATTTGCGGTTCACATAAAGACCTTGCTCACGATAGAGTCTGTATGCTTCTTGAATACTCATTCCACGAGGCGCTGTACTCATCGTGTATCCTCGATTCTCATCTTGAATTGTCTTAATCTATGATAACCGTCTGGTGGCCGACCCTTTATATCACGATCAAGGATGAGCCACCTAATTACTTGATCGACTGGATATGAATCAAGTAACGGCGACTTCCGCCAGCCGCTGCGCCCGCCACAGGGCGCCCTCCAGAGGGATTGCCGGTACGCGGCTGACCGGCATCTGTGGCGCGGCGGCTTTCAATCCCGCAAAAAAAGCCTCGCGCACCAGTGTCATGTGCTCGATGATGCCGCCGGTCCAGGCCACGGGGACCTCGCCGGCGATGGCATGCTTGCGGCGGAGCTTGGCGCGGACGAGAAGGACAAAATCGACCAGGTCGGCGGCGGCCTGGGCGAGGGTTTCTTTGGCGACGGGGTCGCCGGCATCGGCCAGTTCGCTAATGGCCGGGGCAAGCGCGGCAAAGTCCGGACCGGGCGTGCTGTCGCCCAGGTTGATCAGGTCGTCCAGGTTAGGCGTACCCCAGATTTCGCCAACTTTACGAAGGATTTGCGGGGGCTGGGCCTGATCAAACATTTGGTCATATGCATGGAGGGCGCGGCGCAGGCTGTTGACGCCGATCCAGTAGCCGGAGCCCTCATCACCGAGGCGCGAACTCCAGCCGCCGGCGCTCTCGCGGCTGCCGTCTGGCGCGCGGCCAATGGTGTTAGAGCCGGTGCCGGCGATCTGCAGGATTCCGGGACCGCCGTGAAAGGCCGCATCGAGGGCGATGACCTCGTCGCCGACGACCTCGGAACGCTCGACCCCAAAGTCGTTAAAAACCGCCGTGATCCACTCTGTCGTGCCGGGCATGGAGACAGAGGCCACGCCTACGCAGGCAGCGCGGACGCCGGAGACACCAGCCTTGGCAAAGGCCTCTTTGAGCAGCGCTCGCAGGTTGGCTTCGGCGGCTTCTGCGCCCACACGCAGGCGCTTGATGGAGCCGCTCTCCGCGTGAGCCAGAACCCGTTCCCCTTGCAGAATGGAGGCGCGGGTGTGCGTTCCTCCGCCGTCGATTCCCAGAATCACGTTCATTGTTTGCTTGCTCCTTCGCTTGCTGGAATCTCCAGCTTATCGCATGGGGCGAAGGGAGGGACGAAGGTTTGCAGCTCATGCGGAGACGGCATCCGCTTCTTAGAAGGGGGCCCTGTTGCCGCCGCCGCAGAGTTCGACGGCGTGCGTAAAGGCCTTGGCTATGCGATCGGCCGTGTCAGCATCGGTGATCGGGAAGAGGTTATAGATGCCATGCGCGCGGCGCACCAGCAGCGCCGATAATGGCGGGTTCGTGGAAGGGGTAAGGATGTGGGGATTGCCCAGGCTTGCATCCAGCTCGGTTTGGTACTGTGCGTAGGGTTTAATCACGATGTCCTGAACGTCGCGGAGCGAAAACCAGCAATCCTTATCCTGGTCGAGGCGCCCGTCCATGATCACCTTCCAGTGGTAAGAGATGCGGCACTGATTCGCATTGGCGGCGACGTTGCTGACCTCGTTCGAATCGGTTTCGCTGGTATTGCTGCCATCGCGCGTGTTTTGGGTATAGGAGAGAAACGTGACCTTGCCGATATCGCTCAGCTTTTCCTGAAGGAACTGCATGGTGACTTCCAGCGACGGGCCGTTGTCGGCAGGCCTGGGCAGGGACGGAACGGCCGTCTGCGCAAGCGCCGCTGCGCTGAGCAGAGCTACAAATGACAAAACTAGCAGAATGTTCTTCATCGACTTGCTCCTTAAAAGGGATCCTTGTTGTCGCGGCGCTCTGCGCGGCGACGGCTATATGGTTATTCGGGGACTGAGCAACAGCAGAGGCATAAACCGGCGGAAGAACCAGCATTTGAGCAGGATCCTGCCCAGGGCCGAAAATGCTCTTATCCTTGACTGCTGGGCCATTCTGTATGGCGGGGAAGCCTGCGCAGCGAATCAGTCCACTAACAAAATAGATTCCGTAGGGGATTGAAAAGACCCAATAATATTTCACGGATTATATCGGTTGGAGGCGGCCTGCAACCTTCCGGAGAGCCTGAGGCGCTGTCACCAAAACGGCATTAGAAATTTCAAATTAAACCAAAAGTGCATATTCCCTGCGTATTTGACATCATTTTCATCACTATCTGGCGCCTCCGGCCTTACGTTGAGAGCACAGCTCTTCGTTGGAGGGAGCCGTGTGCCGATTTGGGGAGACGAGGAAACCATGACCGAAATTGCAACCCTAACGCCGCCGCAGGCCGGATCGCATAAGGGCCAAAGGACCGCGCTGGACGTGGAGGCGCTGGCGCAGTCGTTTTTAGACAACCTGTTTTTTGTGCAGGGGCGAAGCGTTGAGCGGGCGACAGTGAATGACCTGTACATGGCGCTGGCACACACCGTGCGCGACCGCCTGGTGGAGCGGTGGATTCAAACCGTGAAGAACTACCAGGCGCAGGATGTGCGGGTGGTTTGCTATCTCTCGGCGGAGTTTTTGACCGGGCCGCACCTGGCCAACAACCTGATCAACCTGGGCATCTACGGGGAGACCGAGCAGGCCATGCGGAAGCTGGGTCTTGATCTGAATGAACTGATCGAGCAGGAAGAAGAGCCGGGTCTGGGTAACGGCGGACTGGGGCGGCTGGCCTCGTGCTTCATGGATTCGCTGGCCACGCTGGATATTCCGGCGATCGGTTACGGCATCCGCTACGAGTACGGAATCTTCGACCAGCAGATTCGCGACGGCTGGCAGGTGGAGTCGACCGACAAATGGCTGCGGCTTGGAAACCCCTGGGCGCTGGAGCGGCCTGAGGACGCCTTTGAAGTGAAGATGGGCGGGCGCACGGAACAGCATACCGACGCCAAGGGGCGCATACGAGTCACATGGATTCCGCAAAAGCTGGTGCGCGGGGTGCCGCACGATACGCCGATTCTGGGTTACCGCACCAACACGGCCAACACCATGCGCCTGTGGGCGGCGCAGGCGGTGGAGAGTTTCGACTTTGAGACCTTCAACCAGGGGGATTTTCTGGGCGCGGTGGCCGACAAGGTTTCGAGCGAGAACATCTCCAAGATTCTTTATCCCAACGACGAGGGCATCCAGGGCAAACAATTGCGGCTGGCGCAGCAGTTTTTCTTTGTCTCGTGCAGTTTGCAGCACATTTTGAAAATTCAGGTTGCGCAGCACCGTCCGCTGGCCGAGCTGCACCGCAACTTCGCCATCCAGATGAACGATACGCATCCGGCCATCGCAGTCGCGGAGCTGATGCGGCTGCTGGTGGACGAGCACGATATGGAGTGGGATGCAGCCTGGCACGTGACCGAACATACGCTCTCCTACACCAACCACACGCTGCTACCGGAGGCGCTGGAGCAGTGGCCGCGGAGCCTGTTTGGCGCGCTGCTGCCGCGGCACCTGGAGATCATCGACGAGATTAACCGCCGCCATCTGGTGAACGTCCGCGCGAAGTTTCCCGGCGATGAGGGGCGCGCGCGAAGGCTGTCATTGATCAATGAAGAAGGAGAGCGGTTTGTGCGCATGGCGCACCTGGCCGCGCTGGGCAGCCATGCCATCAACGGCGTGGCCGCGCTACACACGGAACTGCTGAAAACGAACGTGCTGAGCGATTTCTACGCGCTGACGCCGGAGAAGTTCAGCAACAAGACCAACGGGGTGACGCCGCGGCGCTGGATGCGGCTGAGCAATCCGCGGCTGGCGCAATTGCTGACCGCGCGCATCGGCTCGGGCTGGGTGCAGGACCTGGAAAAACTGCGCAAGCTGGAGCCGCTGGCCGACGACCCGGAGTTCTGCGCGGAATGGCGCGCCATCAAGCGGCACAACAAGCTGCGTTTGTCGGTCTTCATCCATCAGCGCCTGGGCATCAGTGTCGATCCAGACTCGCTCTTTGACGTGCTGGTAAAGCGGCTGCATGAGTACAAGCGCCAGCACCTGCTGATTCTCTACATCCTCACCCTCTACAAGCGCATGCAGTGCAATCCCGACGCGGAGGTGACGCCCCGGACTTTCATCTTTGGCGGAAAAGCGGCGCCCGGCTATCGCATGGCCAAGCTGATTATCAAGCTGATTCACTCGGTGGGCGAGGCCATCAACTCCGATCCGCTGGTGCGGGGACGGCTGAAGGTGGTGTTTCTGCCTGATTACAGCGTGAAGCTGGGGCAGCGGGTGTATCCCGCGGCGGACCTGAGCGAGCAGATTTCACTGGCCGGCAAGGAGGCATCAGGAACCGGGAATATGAAGTTTGCCATGAACGGCGCGGTGACCATCGGCACGCTGGATGGGGCAAACGTCGAAATCCGCGAGGAGGTGGGCGCGGAGAACTTCTTCCTCTTTGGGATGACTACGCCGGAGGTGGAAAGCCGCAAGCGGGAGGGCTACAACCCGCGCGTGATCTTCGAGGCCAACCCCATGCTGCACGCTGTGCTGGTCTCGCTCTCCAACGGCGAATTTTCGCGCGGCGACAGGACGCTCTTCGAGCCTCTGGTGAACTCCCTGTTGACCTCGGACGAGTACATGCTGCTGGCCGATTACCAGGCTTATGTCGATTGTCAGGACCGTGTGAGCCAAGCCTACAAAAACCACGATGCGTGGACGCGCATGTCGATTATGAACGTGGCGCGGATTGGGAAGTTTTCTTCTGATCGTGCGATCCGCGACTACTGCGCGGATATATGGAAGACCTGGCCGGTGAAGATACAGTTGTAGCTTCTGATGGAACCGGCGACTGTGGTATCTTTCCCGCATGGAACTCCGACGCTTCTTTTTCGCCGCTATTGTTTTCGTCTTCGCCGCAACCCTCACCTACGCCCAGAACCCCGCACCCACGCCGCCGATGGGGTGGAACAGCTGGGACGCCTACGGGCTAACCATCAACGAGGCTGACTTCAAGGCCAATGCCAAGGTGCTGGCCGGGTTCAAGGACCTGGGCTGGCAGTATGCGGTTATCGACGAGGGGTGGTACATGGAGAACCCCAACGGCCGCAACCTTGCCGAGAGGAAGTATCTGCTGGATGGGAACGGGATTCTGCTTCCGGTGCTCAGCCGCTTTCCTTCTTCCGCGGACGGCGCGGGATTCAAGCCGCTGGCCGACTGGGTGCACAAGCAGGGGCTGAAATTCGGCATTCATATTGTGCGCGGAATTCCGCGCGACGCGGTGAAGGCGAATCTGCCCATCGCGGGGACGAGTTTTCACGCCACGGATGCCGCAGACCTCAACTCGCCTTGCGGGTGGGATGACGGCAACTGGGGCGTCGCCGACAACGCTGCCGGACAGGCTTACTACGACTCGATGCTGAAGCTCTATGCGGGCTGGGGTCTCGACTTTCTCAAAGTCGACTGCATCTCGGATCACCCCTACCGGCCTACCGAGATTCGTCAGATTGCGGCAGCGATCCGCAAAACAGGACGGCCGATTGTGCTGAGCCTTTCGCCGGGGCCGACGCAACTGGAGCATGCGGCCGAAGTGGCCGAATTGGCGCAGATGTGGCGCATCACCAACGATCACTGGGACGGCTGGACATTCCCCCGCAAGGCCGGCGACGACGAGTATCCCTTCGGCCTGCGCGACGAGTTTGACCGGCTGGCCAAGTGGTTTACCTATGCGAAAGAGGGCAACTGGCCGGACGCGGATATGCTGCCCTGGGGCTGGCTGGGGCCGCATCCGGGAATGGGCGAGCCGCGGCAGTCGCGGCTGACGCATGACGAGCAGAGGACAGAGCTTACGCTGTGGGCGATAGCGCGCTCTCCGCTGATTCTGGGCGCGAATCTGACCAAGATGGACGATTTTACGCGATCGCTGATCTCCAACCAGTCGATTCTCTTCATGAACCAGAATGTGACGTATAGCCATCCGGTCGATCTCAAGAGCCTGGGAGCTGGATTTGAGAACGCGCGGGTGTGGCGGGCCACGATCAACTCTCCGGGGGCCAGGAATTATGCGGAATACTTCGGCTTTTTCAACTTGGACGACAAGCCGGTGACGCTGCGCGTGAGCTGGGTGCAGCTTGGCCTGGACAGGAAGAAGCACCTGGCCCAGGATATGTGGAAGGAAGACGGCTTCAAGGAACTGAAGGAAGTCAAAGTGACATTGCCGGCGCACGGCAGCACGGTGTACGAGATTCGATAGGCGAGGCTTTTATCGTGCAGCGACGTAGTGTTCTTTGTGGGCTAGCCGCGATTTGGATTACGTCTGGCCGGCACGCGCTTGCGGCCACGACCAACGGCCAAAAGCTGGCTGAAGCTGCGCGAGCGCAGTTGGGCGTGACCACGGGCTACGATCCGACCTGGTCCAAGCTGAGTTATCCGGGCGGCGATGTTCCGCGCTCGACCGGAGTTTGTGCCGACGTGGTGATTCGCGCGGCTCGCGACGGGCTGGGACTGGACCTGCAAAAGCTGGTGCATGAGGATATGGTGACCCACTTCGATGCCTACCCGGCGCGCACGACGTGGGGATCGAAGAGGCCGGATACGAATATCGACCACCGGCGGGTTCTGAACCTGGAGGCATATTGGACGCGGGCTGGGGCGCGGCTGTGGGCTGCCAATAAACCAACGCCGGGCGACGGTTTTCCCAAGCACATCGAGACAGGCGATATTCTCACCTGGCTGCTCGACGCGCGGCTGCCGCATGTGGGCATTGTGGTGAGCGTTGGCCGGCAAACGAGGGTAGTACACAATATCGGGCGCGGAGTGGAAGAGAGTCCGCTAGCAGCCTTCGCGCCCCATCGCGCAGCCGGGCACTATCGCTGGCCGGCGGGTGGATAGAGCATTTTCACAGTTTCTGTGAGGCTGATTTTGTGGTTTCCCACCCATTTCACAAAGAACGTGAAATGGATGGGGCACGGAGCTTCCTTTTCACTATCGTTGGAAATACTCTAGCGCGCCTATGGTTTGGCGGCGCCGAGCTCGTCTTTGTAGACCTTGCCACCTTTCATGACAAACGAAACGTGCTCCAGCACTTCGATGCGCTCCAGCGGGTTGGCGGTGACGGCGATCAGGTCGGCGTACTTTCCGGCTTCGAGGGTTCCCACGTCGTGGGCGCGGTCGATGAGGTCAGCGGCGCTGGAGGTGGCGGCGCGGATGGCTCCGGCGGGGGTCATGCCGAACTTGACCATGTAGTGGAACTGCTTGGCGTTGTCGCCGTGGGGATAAACGCCGGCATCGGTGCCGAAGGCGATTTTGACGCCCGCGTTCACTGCTTTGGAAAAGTTTTCGCGTTGCTGGCGGCCCAACGATTTTTCCTTGTCGACATTTTCCTTGGGCAGGCCGAACTCGATGGCTTTGCCGAGGATGTAATCGTCGTTGTAGATGTCGGCGACCAGATAGGTACCGCGGGCCTTCATCATTTCAATGCCCTCGTTGTCAATGAGGCTGCCATGCTCGATGGAGTCGACGCCGGCGCGCACCGCGTCCTTGATTCCCTGCGTGCCGTGGGCGTGCGCGGCGACCTTGCGGCCGGCGCGATGGGCTTCATCGACGGCCATCTTCATCTCTTCGTAAGTGAGCTGCTCGGAGCCGGGCTTATCGCCCAGGGAAAGCACGCCGCCGGTGGCCATAACCTTGATTACGTCCACGCCGAACTTGATCTGCTCGCGGACCACGTGACGAACCTGCTCTGGGCCATCGGCCAGAGCGTAGTCGCGCTCGACCGGATACATCATGTTCTCGACGCCGGGAGCAAAGCTGTTCATGTCGCCGTGGCCGCCGGTGATGGAGATGGCCGGACCGCTGGCAACCACGCGGGGGCCGGGAAAGAGGCCTTCGTCAATGGCGCGGCGCAGGTCGACGGCGAAAAAGGGCTGGGAACCCACGTCGCGAACGCTGGTGAAGCCGGCCTGGAGAGTTTTGTTGGCGTTGATGACGCCGTTAAAGCCGCCCATGAAAGGTGTTTCCCGCACAGCCCAGATGGGGTCATAGTGGTCGGCGCGGGCTTCCAGGTGGGTGTGGCAGTCGATAAGCCCCGGCAGCACCCAGGCCTGGGAAAGATCGACGACCGTGGCCCCGGCAGGAATTGTTACCTCGGACGCGGGCGCGACTTTGGTGATGCGCTCGCCCTCGACGACCAGCACTATATTGTCGCGCAGGTTGTCGCTGGTGGCGTCGAAGAGATGACCGGCCTTGATGTAGACCGTGGGCGGAGCGGTCTGGGCCAGGACTGCGGGCAACGCGAGGGCCAGCGCTCCGAAAGCAAAGAGAAGGCGGATAATCAGGGACTGCTTGCGATTCATGGGGTACTCCTTCGCGATACGTCGATTTCTCGCATTATAGAGAATGCACGCGTGCCGCGATAAATAAAATACGATGCAGCCCAGGGCCGGCGCCGGTCTGATACCGGGATTTGCCGGTCACAGCCCACCGGAGATTTATGTGCGAAACTAGTTGGGCTGGAAAATGGCCGCGATCAGATGGCCTGTCCAGAAGGATCACAAAATGCCTGTACTACGTTCATTTTTTATTGCACTTTCTCACAATCGCGCCCTGAGGCGCTTCAGCGAACGCTCCATGGTGGGAAAGCGGCTCAGTTCCAGGTTTATAGCCGGCATGGAGATTGATGACGCCCTGCGCGTGGCCGAAGAGGTGAACAAGCAGGGCATGAGCGTTACGCTGGACTCGCTGGGCGAGAGCGTTACCACGGAGGCCGAGGCCAGGGCCGCCGCCGAGGTCTATCACAAGCTGCTGGATGCGATTGCTGCGCGCAAGCTGAACGCCAACATCAGCATGAAGCTGACGCAGATGGGGTTGAACCTTTCACGCGACCTGGCCGAAAGCATCACCGAGAGCGTGGTCCAGCACGCCAGCAAAACAAAGAGCTTTGTGCGCATTGACATGGAGGACTCGTCGCTGACGCAGGTGACAATGGAGATCGTCAAGCGGCTTCATGCCAAGCCTGAGTTGCGCGAGGCGATTGGCATCGTGATCCAGGCCTATCTTTACCGCTCGCAGAAGGACATTGAGGATCTGATTGCCAACGGCATTCGCGTGCGCCTGTGCAAGGGCGCCTACCAGGAGCCGGCGGAAATTGCGTTTCCGCGCAAGGCCGATGTGGATGCGAACTTTATCAAGCTCGCCAATCTGCTGTTGGAAAGCCCGATTTACCACGGCCTGGCAACCCACGATGACGCCATGGTCGCAGCCGCCAAAAGCTATGCCAGAGAGCACGGCATCGATCGCAGCCGGTTTGAGTTCCAGATGCTCTATGGGATACGCCGCGACCTGCAGCGAAAGCTCGTCGAGGAGGGATACAACGTGCGCGTGTATGTTCCCTTCGGCGACGACTGGTACCCGTACTTCATGCGCAGGCTGGCCGAGCGGCCGGCGAATGTGCTGTTTCTGGCGAAGAACTACTTGCGGTTCTAGGGGGCCGAAAAACGACGAGGGTGACCGACAACGAGTTTCTTGCAGTCAAGCGGACTCTACGGACTCGATCTTTCTGGCGATTTCTGCAGTGATGGTTTCGACTGTGGGATGGAAGAGCCTGCGCTCGCGCTCGGGTAGCTCGTCCATCAGATCGGGATAGAGCGTGATCTCGCAGCCGGAAAACGCGGCGCAGCCTACGGTGTCGGCCATGCGGCAACTGACATTGATTACATCGGCCATGCCCCAGGGGCCATCCTTCTGCCGTGGCGCGTGATGCTCGGCGGCTATGGGTTCAAACTCCGCGGGCATCATCCAATCCGTGATCAGTTGCCGGCCGGCCTCGCAATGATCCCATCCGAACAGATCACGCTCGGCCTTGAGAATGCTGGCGGCAGAGCCGCTGTGAGCCCCCAGCAGGAGGCTGTATTCCTTGGGCCGGATCACGGCCAGCGCCAATCGCCCGATGTCGTGGATCACTCCCGAGGTAAATGCAACGTCCCTGTCGAGAAAGCCTACGGAAGCCAATTGATCGGCGATCAGGGCGCAGGCCAGGTTGTGGCGCCAGATAGCCCGCATGGCAGGCTGGTTCAGCGCTTTGCCCATATATGCGCGCACGCCGACTGTCAGGCAGAGTCCTTGCAGGTTATTGGCGCCCAACACCGCGATGGCCTGCAAAACGCTGCTGGCGGGAAACCGCGGAGCATACAAGAGCGAATTGGCGATGGTAAGAACTTCGCTGGCAAAGGCTGGATCAGAGGAGATCAGATTGCTCAACTCGTGCAGTTGCACGTTTTCATTGTTGGCTAGTTGCAGCACCCGGAGGGCGACCTGAGGGAAAGGCGGGAGGCGGAGATGTGCCCAGGACGGAGCGATTGCCTCATTCCTTCGCCCATCAATCTGCAACATCACATCTCTCCCTTCGTCTGGCGCTGAGCGCAAACTGGCTTATAGTTCTGCCGATGCAACACTCAGACGCGCACAACGCATCACGCCTCACAGAAAAAGCCGGTATTAGCCTTTTCGGCGAGCGGAGAGATTCCATGAGCAAGCCTGTATCGAATGAGAGAGATCTAAGAATTGTGCCGTAGTGGGCGCGAACGCACTGCCGAAAACGGAGCCGCGCATGGAGGCCGGCGCTAAATCTTGCTCTTCAGACACGGCTAGAGCAGTGTCACGGCGGGCGGAGATGTTTTATTGCGCCGTCCAGGTCTTTCCATCCGTGCTCGCCCAGGTTGAGCCGGCGTCGTTTTTCAGTTCAAAGATTTCGGCCGTCGCTGGACTGCCGCTCAAAACTGATTTCGCACGCACCTCAATTGCGCGCCCGGTCCATTGACGAGCGACGGGTTCCCAGTGCTGGCCGGAGTCGCCGCTCAAAAACAGCGTTCCCGCCAAATCGATTTCCAGCATGAGATGCTGGGCGGTTGCCTGGGAAACAGCCGTCAGGCCGCTGGGCAGCCTGGGCGGATTCGCCTTGAGAGATGCAGATGACCCGGCGAGTTGCTGTTGTGTTGCAATATCGAAGTTAGCTGAAGGCGCGGACTGGGACTGCTGTGCCATTCGCGGCCCCGATGTGGCCGCCTGACGGCTGGCGTGAGCGGAGTATGCTTCCCTCCGCAGACTCTTCTGTGAAACCTGCGCGGCATCGGCGCTGGCCGGGAGCGCGCCGCCAGAGCTTCGCTGCTGTTCCTGCTGCCAGGCAGCAACAGCCGGTTCAGGCTGGTATTGGGTTGCTATTACCGTCTGTGGCGCGGACTCCACAGAAGACGGCAGAAACGCATTGCTTGCTCCAGACGAAGCCCCGAATGTGGATGGTTCGGCCGGGGGCGCGGCGGAAGGAGCAGCCAGCTCCTGCGATGGTCTACGGCGCGCGCCAAATTTAGCGTGACCAGCAGCGGAGTTCGTCTCGAGCGCCTGCGCCGGCTTGTGCGACACGGCAGCGGCTATCGGCTCTTGTGGCACGGGCGCGGGTACGACCGCTTGACTAGGCGGCTCGACCTTCGCCAGTTCCGATGCAGGCTCCGTGTGTCTCGGATGAAAAGTGACTACCAGCGCCAGCGCCGCCGCCAGCGCCGCAGCCGGAACCCAGGCAAAGCGCCAGTTCCAGAACCACTCTTTAAGTTGCGCTGTGGGCCGGGTTGCCGGAACCCGGGCCGGAGCTTCTGCCTCGGCGGCCGCCTGCTGCGCCAGGAAAACCACCTGCCTGCAGCGGCTGCAACCGGCGAGATGCATGAGAACCTGCTCGCGCTCCGTCGCGGCAAACGCCTGCTCGGCGAAGGCGTTGAGGCTTTCGACGTCGGGATGAAGATCGAGGTGGGAAGTTGTATTCACGATGCTGCCTTCTCTTGGAACGTATCCAGCGAGGAAATTTGCAGAATTTTCTTTAGGTTGAGGTTCAGATCGCGCGGATCGGCGCCCAGCGCCTCCTGAGCGACGGGCTTGCTCAGCCCCAGCCTTTGCAGATTGCGAACGACCTGCTTTCTGAGGCCTCCAGTCACACGGTGCAGTTTGCGGCTGATCGTTGCTTCGTGAACGTGAAGCAACGGGGCGATCTCCAGCAGGGTTCGCTCATCCAAATAATAGGAAGCCAGCAAAAATCGATCCTCCACGCCCAGTTGGCGGAGAGCCTCTGCAATTGCCTTGCTCAGAAGCTGTAGATCGGCAGGGGGAGTTTCGGGCTCAGGGATTGCTGCCGGAGGTTCGTAGCCGTCTGCCGGATCGTCGAGCGGAAGCTCTCGGCGGGTGCGGCGATGATGATCCACGTAACGTTGGGCAAGCGTGGTGCGGAGCCAGCCTATTAGCGAACCATTGCCGCGATAGGAGTCCAGCGGGCTGCGCCGCACGCCATCGCGGGTCGTCAACCCATACAGCTCCGCATAGAGTTGATCGGCCAGGTCGCGGCCCAGCGATTCGCTGCCGGTAATGGCAATGGCGGCGCGTGTCAGCGGCTGGCGGTAGACGGCAAGGAAATGCTCCCACGCACCCTGGTGGCCGCTGGCGCAGGCACGCGCCAGCACCAGGTCGGCGAGCCGGAGACCGTGAAAGAAACTCGCCTGCTGCTGTCGTGAAGCTTTAACCCCCGCCGCCAGGCCGATGTTCTGCGCTGCTGCGACGCGCTCCAGGATTTCGTTGAAGTGTTCACGTTCCAGCCCATAGGCGGCAGCGCCGGATTCGCGCCAGAGTTTATCCAGCGCATGAATCGTCTCCGGCACGGCGGATATTCCGGCGGGGGCGCTCGCTTCAACGGGTTGGGAGGGCATAATCCCCACGTTCTCAAGATACGCCAGAATAGCCCGCGAAAAAACTTTGCAAGAAAATAGCCGGGCGGCGTTCCAGGTTCATAAGCCGGCGATCATTCCCGGCGGAGGAGAGTCATGAAGAATCTGGGCAGGTTGGGGCTGGCGGGCGTTCTGGTGTTGGGGCTCGCCGCATATGTGCAACAGAGTGGAGTGCAGGCGGCAGGCGGGCCGCAGGAAACATCGAATGGTTACTACAAGGTGCTGGCCCCCATTGAGAGCGGGAACCTGCTTTTGTTCCCGGTGGTGCGGGCAAGCGGCAAATCTACCGGCGCAACTCCGTTCATCACTTTGGATGAGGGCATCAAGAGCGGCCAAGTGGAAGTGACCGAGGCAGGCCGCGCGCGGGGAATGGTGCGACAGAGGGGAGTTATCGGCGTTCCGCCTTACCGCGGCGACGGCTATCCCCAGTATCCACATCACGACGACAACTATCGTGGCGACGAAGTGAATACGCTGGTGCTGGTGAACAACTCCGACAAACCATTGCTGCTGCTGGCTGGAGAGATTGTTACCGGGGGCAAGCAGGACCGGGTGATCGCCAAGGACCGCATTGTGCCGGCCGGCAGCGAGCCCATTGACCTGGGAGTTTTCTGCATCGAGCCGGGACGCTGGACGGCGAGTTCGGAGACCTTCGGCGCATCGGCCAAGGCGCCCGCGCACAGCTTCATGGTGCAGCCCAGCGTGCGAGAGCGGGCCATGGTCGCCAAGGATCAGCAGGAGGTGTGGAACTCGGTGCGGGGAAGCATCAATCAGATGGAAGTCGCAGCTGCTCCATCCTCCACCCTGGCGATGAATAGCGGATCGGGCGGATACCCTCGTTCGATGGGAACCACCAGCTACGCACGGGTCATGGAAGACAACTCGGTCAGCGCCAAGGTGGATGAGGCCGCGGCTCCGGTGATGAAGGCGCGGGAGCAGGTAATCGCGCAGCTACGCAAGGAAGGCGCGGTCGGAGTGGTGGTGGCGGTGCGCGGCGAGATTGTGTGGGCCGACCTGTTTGCCGATACCGATCTGCTCAGCCGCTATTGGACCAAGCTGGTGCGGTCTTATGCGGCCGAAAGCCTGACCGAGGGCGGAAGCCATGAAGCGCCCACCGTGGCAGATGCGCAACGTTTTCTTGACGCCCCCTCGGGAGGCACGGAGACCAGCGAAGGTGATGTAGGCGTCTACCGTTACCGCGAACTGCGCGCCGGGGGCACGGAGACCTTTGTGCTGGAATCGCTGCTGCCCGGAACCGGCTACGACGTGCACATCAGCAAGTTGAAGCTGAGAGAAGTGGCATGGCGCACGCCAAAGCCTCGCACCATTCATCCGGAGCCGTATATCCGGCCGGATGTTCCTCCACCGCATTATGAGCCGCAAATCTACCGCTGAAGACCGGCTTTCAATGTGAAAACCCCAGGTCCCGATACCGGGATCTGGGGTTTTTGTTGCAAGGAATTCTGCCGCGCCCTAGTCTCCGGCAGCCGGCGCGTGCGCGTTTCTTTCAGGCCACGGCGGCAGCAGCTTTATCAATATCCACAAAAAAACCAACGGCAGCAGGGTCAGCGCAATTGCCACCAGCAGGCCTTCGCGCGTCACCAGACTCATCTTGTAGGTGGTGTAGCCGAGAAAGCTCTTGGAGAACAACTGCCCGCCGATCACTACATTCCAGCGCATGGCAAAGATGCCGATCAGGGCCAGGGAGCCGGAGATGGCGTAGATGCGTTTGCGGACTATCTCCGGGAGCTTGACTACTTGAGTTATGAAAAGCAAGATCAACGGCGTCAACGTGCCCAGGCAGATCTGGATCACGATATGCGGAATGAGGAGCTGCGTGTGAACCATGAAGTTCAGGCTGCGGAAGGACTCGTCAGCTTCGTAGATGCGATGAACCAGATCCAGCATCTCCAAACTGAAGTCAATGATGAAGATGTAGAAGAGGTACATCGCGATGGAGTCCACGCATCGTATGTCGATCTTCTGCTTGCGCAGTTTAGTGATGGCCATGTAGAGCAGCATGACCCCTGCAATGCCCGACACCATGGCAGAAAAGATAAAGACCACCGGCATCAACGGCGAGGACCACCAGGGGTTGGCCTTGATGGAACCGAAGATGAAGCCGACGTAGCCGTGCAGCAGAAAGGCGGAAGGAATGCCGACCAGCGTCACAATCCAGCCGACCCGGTCGTCAATAGCCAGCGAGCGCGGGCTGATATTGCTGGAGCCGAGCGTCATCAGCTTGTAAATCCACCGCATCAGGCCCTTGCTGGATTGCGACAGCAGCACGATCTCGCGGCGGTAATCGAGCCAGATCTCCAACACCAGCACGGCCATCAGGTACCACAGGTAGACATAGCCGAACATGGCCATGGCTGAGGTGCTGTGGGGAGTAAAGTACATCTCCGGCGAGCGCTCCGGGTGGCCCAGGTGCAGTTGCAGCGGCAGCGGCGCCACCAGCAGGAAGGCCAGGGCTGTCAGCAGCGCCAGCCGGTACGTGGGTTTGACCGCATCCACAAGGAAGACGCGCTCCAGCGAGGCCAGAATGAACGCGCCCGCTACCAGCCCGGTGATGAAAGGGTACAAAACGATCAGCACGCTCCACTGGAGCTCGATTTCATTCGGATACATGAAGCCTTCAACGCCGCTCATTAACTTAGCTCCTAGTAGCTGTTCTTACCGCACCGAGCCGTCCAGGTCGTTGTAGAAGACCTTGGCGCCGGTGGCCATCTGCGGCTTCAACACCTGCACGCTATGCGTCTTCAGGAACGCGTGAATCGGGTCATTTGGATCCTTCAGGTCGGCCAGTTGGCGCGCTCCGGTGGGGCAGACTTCGCAACATGCCGTGGTGAGCCCTTTGGCCAGCCGGTGCTTGCAGAGCGTGCACTTGTCGGCTACCTTCTTCTCCGGATGAATGTAGCGGCAGCCATAGGGGCAGGCCTGCACGCAATAGGCGCAGCCCAGGCAGTACTTCTGGTCCACCAGCACCACGCCGTCCGGACTGATGAAGGTTGCGCCCACCGGGCATACCTGCGTGCAGGGCGAATCCGCGCAGTGGTTGCATAGCTTGGGAACGAAAAAGTACTTCTTATCATCCTGCTGCGCGACCGGGAAGCCTTCTTTGCCGCCGTCGGGCGAAATGACCTCGGGCTCGGTCATATTTTCGTCCGAGACATGGTAGCGCTCAACCCAGGTGCGGAAGTATCCATTAGGCACGTCGTTCTCCGTTTGGCAGGCGCGCACGCAGTTGCCGCAACCGATGCACTTGGGAATGTCGATCAACATGCCCCACCAGTGATCGGTCATCTTGTAGTTGGGAGCGTCTTCCGGAGTACCGGCCATCACAGACTCCCATGCGACCGCCGCTGCCGGCAACAGAATCAGCATTTGACGCCGGGAAATCTTCATTTTGCACCTCCCGCATCTATACCGGGGCTGTGTGGCTGATGGCAGGTTTTGCACGGCGATCCCGGGTAATGATTTGCCGGATCAAACTGGGGAAATCCTTTGGGCTTGGCGGCGCTGGCCGTATGGCATTGAGCGCAGAGCACGGCAGTATCCGGCAGAACCGGCATGACCGCAGTAGGATCGTCGGCGTTGGCGTGGCTGGCCAACGCTCCGTGGCAGGCCTCGCAGTTCACATGCGCGTGCTTGCCGATCTTCTTCTTATCCGCCACATCCGAGTGGCATGTCTCGCAAGTCTCATGTCCGGCAAACTTCACCGGCCGCGCAGCGATTTCATCGATGGCAGCCCCGCGATAGTGCCCATACTGCCCAAAGCTTTTGGGTACAACGTAATGGCGCACCACCAGAAAAACCAGGAAGGCGAGGACGAAGAGCCCCGCAAACCGGAAAAGATGCCCTGCATCTTTGAAAACACTCATCAAGCCCTCTCCATTACGACCTCGCCAGGGTTCCGCGAGCTTATGCCGCGGTTTCGAGCGCGCTTCTCGCCGGTTTGAAACTATTGGAGGCCATCATGGAGTGTATGTGAGCTAAATCACACTTCGACAGGAAACCGGAGGCTCGCCGTTTATGAAACAGCCCTGGCTTAAAGTGGTTTTCACATCTGTTTGCCGGGAGAATTGTGGGTAGAGCGGCCTACGCCAGAGCGGTTTCCAGGCGGGTCAGCGTGAGGACAGTGATGTCGTCGTCCTGGCCGAAGTCGATGGCGGCTTTGGTGGCCTGTTCCGCATTGGGCCGGGTCGCGAAAAGGGTTTCAAGGCGCTCGAAGCCGTAGAGTTCGCCGCTTTGATTGCGGGCTTCGAGCATGCCGTCGGTATAAAGGGCGAGCCGGTCGCGATGGCTGAGCTGAAGGATGGTTTCTTCGTAGCCGGCTGAGGGCGCCAGGCCCAGCGGGAGTGCGCCGGGCAGTGCCAGTTCCTGGTCGTTGAGGAAGGGCGCAGGGTGACCGGCGCTGGCGATTGCGCACCTCCCGCCGGGTTCGAGGCGCAACGCGACGCAGGTGGCGAATCCGCCTTGCAGGCGGCTGTGGAGGCTGCGGTTGAGCTGGGTCAGCAGTTGAGCCGGGCCGGGGTGCTCGTCCGCCAGGACATGGATCGCGCCCACGATCAGCGAGACCGCCATAGCGGCCTTGAGCCCTTTGCCGCTGACGTCCCCGAGAATAACCAGCGTGGAGCCGCCTTCCAGCGGAACGATCTGGAAGAAGTCGCCGCCAACCTCCTGGTCGGGGCGATAGGCGCTGGTCAGCGTGAAGCCCGGCACCTCGGGGAGGGTCTCGGGAATGAGCAACTGTTGCAGCTCACGGGCGCTCCTGAACTCCTGCTCAAGGGCGGATTGGCGGCGGCTGTTCGCGTCCAGATAGCGATAGACCGCGTACACGATGGAGACCAGCAGCAGCGTGTTGGTCAGCTCGGGGACGGAGATTGGACTGCCATTGAGCGTGAAGATCGGCGCCGTGATTCTCTCCCCAAAGGTCCAATGGGTGTACCGGCTGCTCAACATTACGTCAAATCGCACTACATCAATCATCTCGGCGAAGAACGCGGAGATGGCCACCAGCCAGCGAATGGCGTCGAGATGGCGGTGCACGGCAACGGCAAAGACCACAAGCACCAGCGGATAGGCTTCAAGAACGCCCAGAAGTCCAAAGAGGGCTGCCTGGACCGCCCCTCCGATGTGCGCATACCGGGTCCAGCTCTCTGAGGTCCAGCCGATGGTGTACAGCAACCCGGCCAAAGCGGCTGCCGTAAAACGGACAACTGCGGCCACCTTCGTCAGCCGGAGCACGGCGCGGTCTTCGTGGAGATCGAGGAGCCAGAGCAGCAGAAACCACAGCGAGATGTTCCTGATTGCCCAGGCAAGCTCGTTCAGGATGCCCGAATAGGCAAATGGCAGGGTATTGCTGAAGTCGTAAAGGAGCACCAGGCACTGCGGTACGAGCGAAAAGCCGGCCATCCAGAACGGAAGCCATTGCTTACGGTCTCGCAGCCAGCCCAGCAGGCTGAGCAGCGCAACCAGCCCATAGAGCGACGCCTGGGCGTATAGGAATTGCCGGTTGCGCAGCCACTGGTAATCGAGCGTGGTTTTGTAGGTGGCGACCCCCTCCGGGCTGCCCACGACGGGCGGCGCTTCCATGCCGCCGTGCCGGCCGTTGTCGATGGACAGCAGCGGCGCTTTCCACACGCGCATCGCGAGCACGCCGCTCCGCGCCTGCCCTAATTCAAAGGTCTGCGGCGATTTGCGGTCGTACCAGACCGGGTGAGGCGGCAGCTTGCCGTGGCGTCCCACGAGCGCGCCATTCCAGTAAACCTCGTAGGCGTCGTCGACGCGCGGCACGATCAGATCGAACTCCGGCGAGGCTCCGGGCGCGGGCGTCAACGAGATACGACGGCGATACCAGGCGAAACCGGTGTAGCTCTCGTGCCCCTGCGCGCCCCAGGGCTTGTCGGAGGCGAGTTGTTCCCAGCTGCTATCGTCAAATGCGGGTGCGGCCCAGGCGGGGTTGTCGCCCAGGTGAAACTGCCAGGGACCGTCGAGAGAGACCGTGCCTTTACCGAGACCGTCAACGGCCAGCGCGGGGGCGGCCTGCGCGAATGCGCTGGCGGCTGTGGCAATCAGGATTAGAATTTGCACGCTGACGAAGCGCGCGCGGCGGGGAAGCATGAGTACCTCTTGGATGTTAGGTAAGTTAAAAAGATTCCTTTCCTTTCGAGGCAGAGGGCAATGCGCCACAACTAGGCGGAAAGCGATACGATGAATCTTTGGAGCGCAAGATGCCAAGAATGCTCGACGGCGCGGTGATTGCCGCGGAGATCAAACTGGAAGTAGCGGAAGAGGTGAAGCGACTGGCTGGGCAGGGCGTTCGGCCGGGCCTCGCGGCGGTGCTAGTGGGCAACGTGGCGGCCTCGGAGATCTATGTCCGCAGCAAGGTGCAAACCTGCGCCGACCTGGGCATTTACAGCGATCTGATCACACGGCCGGGGACAGTGACCACCGCGGAGTTGCTTGACCTGGTAGCCAGTTTGAATGCGCGCGACGAGATCGACGGCATTCTCATTCAATTGCCGTTGCCGGCGCATGTCGATACCAAGGCCCTGCTTGATGCTGTCTCTCCCGCCAAGGATGTGGATAGTTTACATCCGGTGAACGCGGGCCGCTTGCTGGAGGGGCGGCCGGCGCTTGTACCCTGCACCCCGGCGGGCATTATTGAAATTCTCAGGCGCAGCGAGATTCCGATAAGCGGCCAACATGCGGTGGTGGTGGGTCGCAGCGACATTGTGGGCAAGCCGGCGGCCATTCTGCTGTTGCACCAGAACGCAACTGTCACAGTCTGCCACTCCAAAACACGAAACCTCGGAGAGGTCACTCGCCAGGCCGACATTCTGGTGGCCGCCATCGGCCGCGCTGGCTTTATCACCGCGGAGATGATCAAGCCGGGCGCGACCGTCATCGACGTCGGCATGAACCGCATTACGGATCGTGCCGAATTTGACCGTTTCTTTGCCGGAGACGCAAAGCGCGAGGCTGCCTTCGCCAAGCGCGGCTCGATTCTGATAGGCGATGTGCATCCAAAGGCATTCGAGCAGGCCGGAGCCTATACGCCTGTTCCCGGCGGCGTGGGTCCGTTGACGATTGCCATGTTGATGGCCAACACAGTACGCGCAGCGAAGATGCGGCGGGGGCTGTAACGAAATCTATCGGACTGCCGTCTTGAAAGGAGGGATTTATGATAACGCCTGGAATCGATCTCACAATTCATACACTTTTAGACACGCCCTTGATCAGATGGCTATTGGCACTTGTAATATTCGTTGGAGTATACATTATTTATCTCAGAAACTTGGGACATTGTCCGCCCGAACTCAGGCTTCGAAGAAAGGGCCTAGATTTGCTATTGGCTGGGGAGCCCGATAAAGCGGAGAAATACTTTCGCAAATCCATGGCCATGCTCGACCCCTCCAGTCAAATGCGACCATTGGTTTGCCTCGCTGATGCTCTTATGGATCAAGGGCGTTTTAAGGAGTCACAAGAATGTCTAGTGCGCGCACTTGAACTGGGAGATTCAACCGGAAGTGGCCAAGGTAGTATGGCGGATTTACTTCTGAAAATGGGAACCGACCCGGAGAAAGCCCTTGACATGGCGGACCTGGCCGTGGAACTTACCACGCACACGTCAAGGCAGGACATTTATTTCGGCGGCGAAGTATCTAATGATTTGAGGCGTGCAAAGTATTGGGCGCGAAGAGCGCATGCCCTAGCGCAGCTCAGTAGACTAGCAGAAGCTTGGCAGGCTATCGATCGGGCATTACGAATAGTCGAAGCTGCTAAAGTGGAAGCACAGCAAACCAAACCTCACAACTCAATACTCATTATGCTGGTTATAGGTAGCCGCCGTCTCAATCACCACAAAGACTTAACGGTAGCTACAACCCACTGGAAGATCGGGTTGGCATTACTTGCAATGGATGATTCAAGCAAAGCAGTTGACCACTTTCGTATCACCCGAGACACGGACCGCAGGGGCAAGTATAGGCGTCTTGCACAGCAGCAGCTCGCACGTCTCGAATCTCGGCTTTAATAGTCTGACTAAAGCTGTGCCCTTTCAGAATCTCTGACTAAGTGGAGATTTTTAATGCTGAGAGTTGGTCTTACCGGCGGGTTAGGAAGCGGCAAGAGCACTGTCGCGGCCAGGCTGCGCGCGCTGGGCGCCGAGGTCATCGAGGCCGATGAGCTGGGCCGGGCGATGATGGAGCCGGGCCAGCCGGTTTATTCCTCGATTGTGGAGCACTTTGGCGCGGAGGTCGTCAGTTCCGATGGCCGCCTGGACCGCTCGCGGCTGGCCGAGGTGGCCTTCAAGGGCGGGCGGGTTAACGAGCTGAACGCCATCATCCATCCTGCAGTGATTGTCGCCCAGCAACGTTGGATGGAGCAGGTTTTTGCGCGTGATCCAGCCGCCGTGGCTGTCGTTGAATCGGCGCTGATCTTCGAGGTGGAACGCGATGCCCGTGCCCGGGGCGAAAGCGAGACGGTTCTAGAGCAAAATCAGAGTAAAAGTGCTCTTGATAAGAGCCTACGAGGTGGCTTTTTCTTGAGAAAAAAGCCACTTGACGGGATTGCTTCCAAGTACAGTGACTCTGATTTTGCTGAAGCCAATTGGCGGCGGCGCTTTGACCGCATCGTCGTGGTTACCGTGCCCGACGAGTTGAAGATTGCCCGCTACGTTGCCCGCGCCTGCCCGGATGAAGCTGGCCGCGCAGCCAGGGTCCCCAGCGACAGGTCTTCGTCGCTGGGGTGGGAAGCCGCCGAAGCCGATGCCCGGCTACGCCTGGCGCGCCAGATACCGGATGCGGAGAAAGTCGCCCGCGCCGATTATGTCATTGATAATTCAGGAGATAAGAAAGCACTCCTCGCCCAGGTGGAGGAATTGTGGCAGCGCCTTCAGGCCGAAAGCAACAACTTTGCCGCAGGAGAGTCTTTAGAATAGAGATAATCGACGACTATAGAGGATCACAAGCATATGAAAAAATTGCGCCCGGTTCTTCTGGCTGTTCTGCTGGTGGCAGGATTCTGGTTTCTCACCACGCATCTTCCCCCGAGTCTTGCCCATTTTTCTCCGAGCAATCTTGCGCTGTTCCACCGCGGCAACTCCGCGCTTCAGCTCACCGAGGCCGAGGCCGCACCCACCTACGATGCCGAGGAGCAGAACAACATTGCCATTTACAAGCGGGTGCTGCCTTCGGTGGTTAACATCACCTCAACGACGCTGGTCTTCAACTTCTTTTATGGAACGGTGCCGCAACAGGGCCAGGGCTCGGGCTTCATTCTCGACAAGGCCGGTCATGTGCTGACCAACTTCCACGTCATCGCGGGCGCCAATCGCGGCATTAAAGTGCAGTTGAGCAACAAGCGCAGCTACGACGCCAAGGTGGTAGGAAGCGACCGCACGCACGACCTGGCCCTGCTGCAAATCACAGCCCCCGACCTGCAACCGGTCACGCTGGCCGACTCCAGCGCGCTTTCAGTGGGACAGAAGGTTTACGCCATCGGCAATCCCTTTGGCCTCAACGGCACCATGACGCGGGGCATCATCAGCTCCATCCGGTCGATTCGCGGCGCACAGGGCGCGCCCATCGAGGACGCCATCCAGACCGATGCGGCCATCAACCCCGGCAACTCCGGCGGCCCGCTGCTCAACTCTCACGGCGAGGTCATCGGCATCAACACCATGATCGCCTCCAACGGCGCCGAACAAAGCTCGGGAATCGGCTTTGCCATTCCCATCAACACGGCCAAGGCAGTGCTTGCCGACCTGACCCGCTACGGGCGCGTCAAGCGGCCTTCGTTGGGCATCGTATCGTTTGAGATTGGTCCCGACCTGGCCGAGCAGATGGGCCTTGCCGTTGACTCAGGAATTCTGATTCAACAGGTTGTTCCCGGCGGAGCGGCCGAGAAGGCCGGCCTGCGCGGCGGCACGGAGCAGGCCTATGTGGGCAATACTCCCATCCTGCTGGGCGGCGACCTCATCGTGGCCATCGACGGACAGAGGGTCACGAATCCCCAGGAGATCAACGCCATCATGGAAAAACATCAGGCCGGCGATACGGTCAGCGTCACCTTCTATCGTGGCCAAAAGAAAATCACGCTCAAATTGATTGCAGGAGAAGCGCGGGACACGAACAACTAGCAGTAAGTGGCTAAACCGGTGAATCATTCTTATGCATAAGGCCATCTATAGCTGAGACGCCATCATAGCGGGTATCAAGGAGGGACGTTATGAACTGGATGCGACTCGTTGCGATCATTGTTGGCGCGGGAATTATCTCGTCGCTCACCGACTGGTTTTTCGCCGGCGACTGGATTCATCGGCGCTTCACTTATCCTGAAATCTGGCGCAAGGGCGCCGAAGGCAGAGCGATTGCCCTAACCAGTCCGCTGCCGTTTCTGACTTGTGGTGTATTTGCCTTAGTCGCCTCATGGCTGGGTGTTCATTCTGTATCAGGAGCGGTCAAACTAGCCGTCGCGATATGGTTGATCGGCCCGCTGCCGCTGATTCTCACCAATGCCGCATTCATCAAGATGCACCGGGTGTTTGTGGTATCTTATGCGACCGGCTGGTTGGTCAAGCTGTTGATTATTGCGCTGGCGGTAGGCTTGTTCCTTTGATTTATCGTGGTTGATGCATAGTGCCGTTGCTCGAGGGATATTCTGTACCGTGTGACCACGGTCTTGTTAAAGGCGAGCCTGGGTTCTGAACAGTACCATTCGATGAATTCTCTTATCGCATGATCATAAGTTAGTTGTGAGCTTCGAGACGTCAGGTTGTTCAATACAGCTGACTTCGATTGCTCAAGGTCCGGGAGCTTCAGAACATGTTTAGGTGTCCGTTTGCGGTTTGTCTTGTTCTCTGCCATGGAAACGGCCTCCACTCGCCGTGGCAAACAGCTTGATTTAGTTTGCTGCCTGGGTCTATCGCACCTTAGGGTGTTTATGAGAACTCTCCCGGCAGGACCCGGATTTAGTACGACCGGAGGTCATGTGGATTAGCGCTTTGGACTGTCCTCACCAACGGAGAATCAACGGCCGAATTACCTTTTGCCCGGATAGGCTCGAATCCTTGACTCTCTGCGCCCAAAGCAGATCAGACTGTTTATTGAAGCCTGTTGGAACTGAATGTTTCTAAGTGCTTATTATAAAATTGCTTATTATGCCCATTCCAAGTCCTTTTTATCCTCGTGGCTCTGGGGTGATTTGAAAGTTACAAATTCGATTACATTGAAGCCTAACTACTCCTGAATTCAAGAACCAAACTCTCGTAGGTTCCTGATGGAGTCTTGACGAGGCACTAAGAGAACAACGCTCTGTTGCAACGTCCAACATTCGGCTGCGTACAGACCTTATACCCCCGCCTGCTGTTCGCTGAAACGGTAACCAACGTAAGCATCCGTCAGCAAATACTTCGGGTTTCGTGGATCGTCTTCGATTTTCTTGCGCAGTTGACGGATAAATGTTCGAAGGTACTCGAGCTCGTTTCCATACTCAGGCCCCCACACGGACTTTAGCAGGCGGGCGTGTGGAATCGGTTCACCAGCGTGCATCATCAAGTAATGCAGGACCTCGAATTCCTTTGGCGTCAGATGAATCGGGCGTCCACTCTTCAGCACCCGGTATTTCACCGGGTCCAGTTCGAGTTGGCCATGGCGAATCGGCGCATCCCGGTTGTCATCCTGAGCATTTCTTCTGCGCACTGCCGAGCGCAATCGTGCCGTCAACTCCCGTACTTGAAACGGCTTCGTGATATAGTCGTCGGCTCCGGCGTCCAGCGCCAGCACCTTGTCATCCTCGCTGTCCATCACTGTCAACATCAGGATCGGCAATCGCGCAACCGCACGCCGGATGCACCGGCAGGTTTCTACACCTCCCATCCCTGGCATATCCACGTCCAATAAGACGGCATCGAACCAAGTTACGCGGGCCAGTGATAATGCTTCCTCGCCGCGCGCCGCTTCCACAACCGTGAAGCCCATGCCAGTCAATGTCACACGCAATGCCCGCCGCGTGGAACTGTCGTCGTCTACCACGAGGATCGTGCCCTGCCCTGCATTCGGCTGCTCCGTGTTCAATACGTCCTCCTTGCGTCGATGGGAAGGGAAAGATAGAATGTCGTTCCCACCTTGTCATCACTGATTACCCACACATGCCCATGATGAGCCTCCGCGGCTTTCCTCACTACGGAGAGCCCGATGCCAGTACCGGGAACAACATCTTTCAACTCCGGCGACCGGTAAAAGCGCTCGAAGATACGTTCCCGGTCCTCAATCCGAATCGTCGATCCGAAGTTATGTACGGAAATGAGAAACTCGGTTTGACTTGCTCGCGCCGCAATCGCAATCGGCGTCCCTGCTTTCGAATACTTCCGCGCATTATCGATGTATTGCGCCAGAATCATTGCAAGCAGTCCTCGATCTGCGCGCACAGTCAA
The DNA here is from genome assembly GCA_050012015.1 of Occallatibacter sp. GTDB lineage: Bacteria > Acidobacteriota > Terriglobia > Terriglobales > Acidobacteriaceae > Telmatobacter. Next base: position 579,375 of record JBEKHZ010000002.1, read on the forward strand.
CGAAGGATTCTCTACCTCAACCTGAATGCTGTTCCTTTCCTGTTCGACTGGATACCTGGCCAATACCTCGGAAACCAAATCAAGTATAACTACGTCGTCTGCCTCAAGGCCGACCTGTCTTGCATCGAGCTTCACGGCTTTCAGCAGCCGCGTGCATAATTCGTTCAGTCGAACAGCTTCCCCGTTGATCAGTGTCACCAGATTGCATTGGGACTCCGTCAACCCCCCGAGCTCAAGCAAGCCTGAGCTGGCAGTCTGAACCGCCGTAAGCGGCGTCTTTAACTGATGCGCGAGTGCATCCAACACCGTAGCACGCAACTGCTCACCCTTTTTCGCATTCTCAGCTCTCTCTTCCTTGTCCACCCACTGGCGCCGGTCGATCGCAATTGCGGCAAGAGATGCAAGCGCATCGACCACAAGAGGACTGAGCTTCCCACGCACTACCAAAGCGCCCACAGGCCCATGTCCGGCTTGCAGAACACGTTGCCAGGTCTGAGTACTCGAATCATCCTGAGATGTACCGCGCAAGTAGCATTCTCTGGCCAGATCTTCCTCGCCCGCGTCCCAATTGCCCATCCTGTCCAGACAGCTCAGGTTCATGCAGCCGCCAATTACTGCGTCGTACAAGGCCACCGCGCGCGTGTCGAATATCCTATGAATCAAAACCGCAAGTTGTGGTCCCGGCGGCTGATGCAAATCCAGCAGAAGCGTGCTGCGGCTCAACTCATACAACTGCTCCATCCCCGCGCGATGGATGACAGCCTCTCTTGCAACCCGCCTTTCACGCCCGTGCAATCTGCTAATCGCAAGCGCCATTACCTCGAACGTTGCAAGCGCCACCCAGTCCTGTGGATCTGCAATATCAAAATGAAAAATAGGCGGTAAAAAGAAATAGTCCAGACAGGCTACCGCCAGAAGTGAAATCAGCGATGCCTGCCAGAAACCGAAGAGTGACGCTACGGCCACGACAATCAACAAATAGAGGAGGCCGATGGTCAACAGGTTAATCTGTATAGCAAACCCAAAGTAGGTCAGTAGAGCGAGGACCACACTAGCTGCCAGACACTGTGCCAGAGTCCGAAGTCTTCGCGGGAGTTGCTTCGATTTCAAGACAATTGGCTTTTCCATTAGATTCGTATCTAGCTCACCCACGTTTCCAGGCAAGCTGAGTAGAGTCTAGCAACGCATGCGTGAAGATTACGTAAGGAATGCATCTATAAAATATGTGATTGGAAGGGGGGAGCGGCTCCAGATGAACCGGCTCCCTGCGTTCCTTCGCCCTGAGGGGGGCTTATCGGTATAACTGCTTATTTGCGCCGCGTTATTGCGCGTTAATAGGTCTAGCTGGCTGGTGCAAATGATTGAGCCGCTGCCAATTGGCCATACTTGGCGGCGGCGGATTCAGCCTTTGTGGCCTCGGACATATAGCATTGATAAGCATAGCGCGATGAGTCCATGGGTCTTGGGGTTTTTGCTCCCGTCCAGATGACGTCCTTGCTCCGCCGTACCCACTCTTGCCTTTCTTTCTCAGCCTTACGGAGGTATTCCCGTTGCAGGCCGGCATAGTAATCCGCGATCGCACTGTACTGTTCCGGAGTATGCGCGTCGCGAATCATCTGCTTCAACTGTCTGTGTGTGTAACGTGAATGGCTCCCGGCAGGCGAGACTGCTTCCTGCGCGCTGGCCGCAGTTGTAAGTGCGATTGAAATAACGGAGAGTGCAAATAGTCTACGAATCATGTGTGTCTAACCTCCTGTAACTTAATATGATGCGCAATGCGTGAGGAGCGCATGAAGAGAATGATAGGAATAAATTGTTTTTTCTGCGATATCATCGATTCAAATAAGTGATCGGAGTGATGGGTTAGTAATACGTTTCTCGCAACGCCCGCGCGTCCCTCACCAAGCCAAGGAACCTGTTCGCCAACTCATGAATACGATCTACCTGGCGAAAGTGCAAAGCCTCTTTGGGCAGCAGTTCTCCACCCAGACCAATAGCAGTTGCTCCGGCTTGAATAAAGTCAAACGCCGTCAACTGATTCACGCCTCCTGAGGCAATCAACGGGATTTGCGGAAGCGGCACTTTCAGAGCGCGAACGTACTGGATACCTCCTATATGGCCTGTAGGGAAGATCTTGACAAGATCCGAACCGGCCTTCCATGCCGCGATAACTTCGGTAGGCGTCAAAGCTCCGGGAAGCACTACGACATTGACTGTGTTTGCATAGGCCGCCACCTCCGGAACAAATCCGGGACTGGTCAGGAATCTGGCTCCAGCGTCGACGCACAGGCGTGCAGCTTCCTCATCCAATACAGTGCCGGCGCCTACTGCCATATCCGGGTAGCGCTTTGCCAGATCGTCGATCACCTCCAGAGCGCCAGGCGTAGTCAAGGTGATCTCAACAACGGGAATTCCTGCCGAGTAAACAGTCTCTGCCGCAAATAGTGCGAGTTCCCGTGAATTTACACGCACAGAAGGAAGAATGCCAAACTCTTCGATGCGAGCTCGAGCTTCATATCTCTTCATTGATCAGACCTTTCTGTATTAGTAATCGAATAGACGACGCACCTGGCGTTCTTCACAACAGGCATGTTGATCATTGAATCTCCTCACGTCCTACGGCATAATTCAGTTGGCTGGCGGATGTCAGGTATGCACCTACCAGTTGCAGATACGCCAACTGCACCACGCGGTAGTCGCTTTGCGCATTCAGGAAATCCATCAACGACGCTCCACCACGCTGATAGGCATAAGTCACGGTATCGCGCACCCGCGTTGCCTGAGCCTTGTATTTGTCGCGGTATGGCTTCAACAGCGCTATGTTGCTCTGCACTTCTTCATATGCCGAGTCCACATCAGTGAAGACTTGTTCCCGCGCTGCCTCGGTCAAGTGCTGGTTGCGGTCGATGTCGAGGAGCGTGCGCTTTTTCTCGCCCTGATTACGGTCGAAGATTCGCAGCGGGATGCTCACGTTGAGACCAAGCGTATGTTGGTCGTACGGGTTGTTGAACGATGGGTTGTAGGTATACCAGGCGCCAAATGTAGGATCGGTTGAACCATTAGCTTTGGCAAGCTTATGGTTGGTAACCGCTTGTTGAGCTGACTCAAGCGCCGCCCTCAAATCGGGACGATTATCGAGAGCGATCTGACGAAAAGTCTCCTGTGGCTGCAACTGGTCAGAAAAATCGAACGGACCGCTCACATCGAATTTGTCCAATGGGGTTCGGTCATCCAAAAGTTGCAACAACTGAATCTTGGAGGTGCGCAGGTTCACAATAGCGGTCTGAATCTCCGACTCGTATTGCACTCGCAATAGTTCAATGCGATCCAGATCGATCTGCCCGATGGCGCCCACCCTAAACCGTTCCCGGCTGATCTCAATGATCTTGTCATAGTACTCAAGATCAGCCCGCGCAAGTTCCAGAACCGCCTTTGCCTGCAGCGTCTGAATGAACAGCGACCGCAGATCGAAGATCATATTGCGTTCGAGATCCTCGTGCTGCGATCCTGCGATCTGCGTGCCCTCTCTTGCGCTTTCCAACCGCAACTCCCGCTTGCGCTCACGTTCATGCAGATAGCTGAAATTGGGTTGGTACTGAGTGCCGCTCAGCGGCCGCCAGACCCCTTGGTGACGAGCAATCTGAGTTCCGTCCGTTGAAAATGTGAATTGCGGATTGGGGCGGAGAAACGCCGTAATTTCCTCGGCTTTCATTTCCTGCACGTTGATTTCATCCGCTTTCATAGTGGGGTTTGCCGCCATGAACCTTGCCTTTACCTGGTCCCATGTAAGCGCTTGTTGCGCGCTTGCGGAGCTCGCAAGGAGCGCAATGCACAAGACGCAACTGACGATGCTTCGCGTGAAAGCAAATAATAGCTTAAATGGCTTCATTTGCTACCTCCGGTTTTGGGAGCATATCCCCTTCTCTCGCGACCCAGACATATAACGTGGGCAACAGAAAGATGCTCATCACAAGATCAAAAATCAGTCCTCCCACAATGACGATGGCAAACGGACGCTGTGAGTCTGAGCCGATGGCGTGCGACATGGCGGCGGGAAGCAATCCCAGAGTGGCCACCAGCATCGTCATCATGATGGGGCGAAGCCGTAGGACGGCACCCTCGACAGCCGCACCCGCTACGGTATAGCCCCGCGCCCGCAACTGGTTGATATATTCCAGCATGATGACACCAGTTTGGACCGAGACCCCGAAGAGAGCCAGGAAACCAACCCCTGAAGACACGCTAAAAAATGTTCCGGTAAGCAGAAGAGCCATCGTGCCGCCGAAAGGCGCCAGGGCGACGTTCACCATAATCAGCAACGCCCACTTTACCGAACGGAACATGAAATAGAGAAGGACGAAGATCAGGAAAATCGTGATGGGAACCACGAGGAACAGCCGAGCTTGCGCCCGTTTCTCGCTCTCGTATTCTCCCGCCCAATCAAGGTGATAGCCACGAGGCACCGTTACATGTTTGTTTACCTTTTCAATCGCTTCCCGGACCGTAGTTCCCAAATCTCTGCCACGCACTTCGTAGCGAATACCCACGTAGCGGGAGTTTCCTTCCCGGAAGATATCGTAGGCGCCATCGCGAACCTCGACTTTCGTTAGTTGCGCGAGAGAAACACGTTCTCCCGAAGGAGACAGCAGGCGGATGTTTTGGATCGCCTCCTGTGTATTGCGATACTTCTCCTTGTACCGGACTACCACGCCATAGGTTGCTTCGCCTTGCAACAACTGTGTTACCGCATTGCCGCCGACTGCTGTCGTAATCGCGTCTTGAATATCAGAAGCATTGATACCGTAGCGCGCCGCCTGCTTGCGATCGACAACGAAGTTGAGATTTGGCTGGCCCATATCCCGGAAGAGCCCAAGATCCTGAACTCCCGGCACTGTGGCCATAACGGTGGTGATTTCCTCGCCCTTCTCCTCCAGGGTTTTCAGATCGTCCCCGAATAGCTTTACCGCGAGGCCGCCTTTGACCCCGCTTATCGTTTCGTCAACATTGTCTTCAATAGGCTGCGAGAAGTTCCAGAACGCGCCGGGCAGCTTGGAGACCTCACGGTTCATAGCGGCGATTAGTTTATCTTTGTCCTGGTGAAAGACGGGCCTCCATTCCTCTTTCGGTATCAAGTCGACAAAGTATTCCGTATTGCCGAAGCCGCCGGTGTCGGTACCATCGTCGGGCCGGCCGGCTTGCGACACAACAGTTTTAACTTCAGGAAACGACGCAAAGATGATGCGTGCTTGATCCGTGAACCTCTTACCTTCTGTCAAGCTCGTACTATTCGCCAGAGAACCACGCGCCCAGATTGCGCCCTCGTCGAGATGCGGCAGGAATTCAGACCCGATAATTCCGCTAAAGGCAAGGAATAAGCTGACTGCAATTGCCGCGATGCCGCTCCCGATAGTAATCCGCCGATGTTCAATGGCCCACTGTAGCCCGCTCCGGTAACGATCCTTCAGGAATTCCATGACCGGGTTGCGCCACTCCTTAACACCATGCCGAAAAAGCAAGGCACTTAGCACCGGTACGATGAAAATGGAAAATACCATGGCGCCAAGCAGCGCAAAGGCCACCGTCCAGGCCATCGGCTTGAAGAGTCTGCCTTCTACAAGTTGCAGCGTGAAAATCGGCAGATAGGCGGTGATGATGATGGCGATAGCGAAAAATACGGGGCGCTGAACCTCGTGAGAGGCGTCTCGGATGGTCTCCACCGGCGTCTTCACGCTCATGGTAATACGGCCCACGGCCACTGATGAACCGTTCCTCCCACGAAGCGACATATGCCGCATGATGTTTTCCACCATCACAACAGCGCCATCTACAACCATTCCGAAGTCCAGCGCGCCCAGAGACAGCAGGTTTGCCGGAATCTTGCTTAGATCGAGGAATATGGATGCGAAGAGCAAAGCAAATGGAATGGTAAGCGCAACGATGAAGGCTCCGCGGACGTTGCCGAGAAAGAGAAAGAGAATGATCGTCACCAGGATCATTCCTTCGCCCATATTATGAAGCACCGTATGGAGCGTGTAGTGCAGCAGGTCGGCGCGGTCGAGCATGGGAACGATCTTCACGCCCTGCGGCAGGATGGTATCGTTGAGCTCCTTCACTTTTTTATGGATTGCTTCCAGCGCGGGTCCGGCGTCTGCGCCCTTGCGCAGCAGCACCACGCCCTGGATAACCTCGGGATTGTCGATGATGATTCCGTCTGGTTTGTGGTCCGCCCGTGCCATGGCGCCCAGCAGAATTTTTGGACCCTGCTGCACTTCCGCTATGTCTTTGGCTCTCAGCGCCGTACCGCTTTTTGTCGTAAGGACGGTATTCTCGATGTCCTGCACAGTGGTGTAGAATCCGACGGAGCGAACGTTAAGCTGTTGCGTTCCCTCCTCAATAAAGCTGCCGCCGGCGTTCATGTTGTTGTTAGTCAACTGTTGCTCGACCTGGCCGATGCTAAGGCCGTACGAAACGAGCTTGTCCGGATCGACGCGCACCTGATACTCGCGCGTTGTACCACCGAAGGTGGAGACGTCGACGATATTTGGGACGGATTTGAATTGTTTTTCGAGAGTCCAGTCCTGAATCGACTTCAAATCCATCAGATCGTACTGCGGATTTGTGTTGTGCAGGGTATACCAGAAAATCTGGCCTACCGTGCTCCAGTCCGTGCCCATTTGCGGCTGCAAACCAGGCGGCAAAGTGACACCCGCAAGCCGCTCCATTACCTTTTGCCTGTTCCAGTCGTTGTCCGACTGGTCGTCGAAGATCAGCAGCACGAACGACAGGCCGAAGAGCGACTCGGAGCGCAGGTGGGAAAGATGCGGAAGTCCGTTCATCTGGATCTCCACCGGGATCGTAACTTGCTTTTCCACTTCCTCCGCCGCATGTCCGGGCCACTGAGTAATCACCGTTACATAGTTATCCGCAATGTCTGGGTAGGCCTCAACCGGCAAGTTATGAAACGATATTGCTCCCCAGGCGACCAGGAGCAGCGCCACCGCAAGCACGACTACGCGATTGTTCAGAGCAAAATCGACAAGAAATCGAATCATGGCGTATCTTCCTATCGCTCCTTTTCAGCGGTTACCTATTGTCGATTTCGTTTTGCAACGCGAGCGGATTTGTTACCACCTGCTGTCCAACCTGAATGCCTGATTTAATCTCCTGTAGACCGCTTGGCAATGCGTCTCCCCCGGCGACCATCACTCTGCGGAATCTCTTGTCCGGTGTGGGCACATAGACCCAGTCACGGTCATGCAAATGTAGAATGGCGGTTGCGGGAACTGCGGTATTTACCTCTTCCTTTTGCCCGCGGAAGGTTGCGGTAACAAACATGCCCACCTTCATGAAGCCGGGATTCCGCACTTCGATCCGGACCTTACCAGTCCTGAGGTTCGGATCAAGTATCGACAAGATATTGCTGACTGTTCCCTTGAGCACCTGGCCCGGATATGCGTTCAGCGTGATCTCCGCTGGGTCGCCGACGTGAACGGTGGGAAGATCGTTCTCGTAGACATCGCAAACGATCCACACGGTGGAGAGATCGGAGATGGTGAAGGGACTCGTCCCCAGGCTTTGCACGCCCGCTGCGTTGGTCACTTCCTGGTCGGTGATCACACCGGAGATCGGCGCTGTAATGTCCACGATCCCCGACGGGTGATCAGTATTGCTGCCCAACAAACGCAGATGTTCGGCTGCGGTATCCATGGCCACCTTGGCCTTGTCTTCTGTATCCTGCGCAACTTGCAGATCGTTGAGGGCGATCGCGCCATGTTTGAAGAGGTCCTGGGCGCGTTCATACTGGGCGCGCGCAAGTATCTCGTCGGCCACCGCCATCTGGTAATTGGCAAATCCGCCGGAGATATCGTCGCTGCGAAGTTTGAGCAGCAGTTGACCTTTCTTGACGGTGTCACCCAGACGAGCGTAAATGCCCACGATGCGACCGGAGGCCAGTGAGATCACCGGGACCATGCGCGCAATATCGGGGTTCACGACGCCGGTAACTGCCAGCTTCGCCGGCGCTCGATGCTCCGCCGCGGCGGCCAGAGGAAAGTTCTCCGGGTGATCGACAGAGAACAAGGTGGCATTGAAGTCCTCAACCACCTTGGCGGGAGGCGGAGCTTCCGCGGCTGCATCCACCTTTTCGCTCTTGCAGCCACTGGTGGTCAGCGATGCGCCAAGAACCATCAGAAGCAAACCAAATCCAATAGCTTTGTTTTTCATGTGGCTTCTTGCACCTCATATTGCGTTTCCTGGCCTTAGGCAGCACCGGAATTGCAAGCAATCCCGGTACTGCTGTTTGCAAGTTTCATGAATGATTCTCCGAGTATTTGTCGATTTGCGTTAGGGCCGCATGAAGAGTCTCACAAAGAAACGTAGTGAGTGCGGCCCGCTCAGTTAGCTATATGGCCGCATTTACCAATCGCGGCCTTGTGGAACTGGACGATTAGAATCTGACCATGATCGCCAGCGTGCTTACAGTCTGGTTGGTGCGCAGATCTGGCCACCAGATGGCGCCGGTCCCTCCCATTGAGTTGTTGTTCCCCGCGCCGATGCAGTTCGATATCGCCTGAGCGAGACCAGTCGTGAACAACGATGAACTGCTTACGTAGCCGGCGCCGGAGGGAGCGCCATTAGCGCACGCATATTGCGCCGGTGAGCCGTTGTTGCCGCCCGGAGGCGTGATGCCGCCGCGGCCGCTCCAGTAAGGCGTGTCGGAGTAGCGGTAGCCAGTCTCCGCGCGGAAGGTGATGTACTGGCTAGGCATGTAATCGAATGTGATGGTGCCGTCGTGCATCTGAGCTCGATCACCGCCGTTCTCGGTATAGTACGGGGTGCCGGTGACAGCCGTCGCGCCGTCGATGGGCGGCAGCAGTGTCAGGTAACGGCCGGGGTTGTTCATCTGGCCGCCGCCCAGGGTGATTGCATATCGGTCCTTCTTAAACCAATAGCGGTTGTACATCATCCAGCCGGCAAACATCTGCTTGGGCCTGCCGTTCTTGGAGTTGTGGCAGTTCACGCCGCCGTTGTAGGTGTCGGTGGTGCCCGTCTCCGGCGAGAGCCCCTGCGGGTTCAGCGCGCCATTCGCGCTGGCGAATGAGGCGGGTCCGCCGCCGTATTCGCAGCCAAGGTCGCCGGTGACCGTGAAGGCAATCTTGTCCAGGAACTGCTTCGGTTTGTCATACACCTTGACCTGCGCGCTATAGTCGGCATGGAGGCGCGAGCGTCCGGGGAAGCCGGCAGCGTCTTCACCCAGGCCGTAATTATTCCAGACGAAGTCCAGGTAAGGCTTGGGGCGCCACAGAATCTGTCCTCCCAACCCCGGCTTGCCGTTGTAGCGGGCATACGACTGCCAGCCGTTGATGAACCACGGCTCGATCTTCAGGTTCTTAGTTGGGTACCACTGGACACGAAGGCCGTTGAAGAACCACGGCGTGTTGGAGGAGACGAACGAGGGCTGATAGGTCCAGTTGTCGGCGTTGTAGTAGCTAAACAGGCCGATGTAGGAGACGAAGATGCCACCGTCCAGGTTGAGGCCGTGGTTTACATTCCAGTGATATCCGCCCCACGCCTCGGAGACGTACCTGTAAGCGTCGGCAAGATTCCACTGGCCGCGATTGACGCTGCCGTCGTTGCGCGGGGTGGTGGTGGCGAACATGCCGTACATGGTTAGAAATCTTCCGCGGACATTGTCGATGCGAATGTCGCCGCCGAAGCTCAACTGCTCGACCTGAATCTCATCAGAGCGGAAGGTCTCCGTCGATCCACCCAGGGTGTCGTCTGACGGGTGGTTGTAGTCGAGGGTGTAATTCACGTCGGCGCGGAACTCCGGCGTGAAGTACTTGGTAGTCATCGGGAAGTCCACCACGCGCCCGTTGCTGTTGAGCCAGGTCCAGTCGCCGGGGAACGGCGCCTCTTTGGTAGTGACCTCCGCTCTCATCTCGGGTGGCGCGGGAGCCGCCGCTGGGGCAGGCGCTGCCGCGGCCTGCACGTTCGGCGTCACCAAACTGCTTGAGCCGCCGCTCGCAGAGGTCCCCACTGCCGTGCGCAGCGCGTTGGCATCGCGGACTGCCTTCAGTTCGGATTCAAGTTGCTCGATCCGCGCCTTCATCTCCGTGAGTTCTTTAATAATCGCTTCGCTATCGGGCGACGCGGCGACGGCGGCAGAAGGATTCGAAGCAGCGTTCGCGCTCGGTGGCGTTGTGGCGTTGTCTGGAGTTGTGCTTTGGGCTTTACACACGAGCTGCACGCTGAGTCCGCAGATTGCAGCTCCCAATAAGATGACCATCCTGAAATTGTTCTTCATAGGTGTCTGTTCTCCACGACGCCAGGCGTCGCCAGGTTAAGTAGCTGTTGTTCTCACTGAGGAATGACTAGTTTTCTGATATTGTCCCTCACTTTACTAATATGCGAAGCGACATAAAGGAGCCGCAAAGATAACGCAGTGTTTTCGAAAAGGCTGAGTAGCATTGCGCCTTTATGTGTATATTTCCCTTGGCCACTTATATCCACTCTGTCTGTGAGAGTGGTGTGACTTACATAGACATTAGCGTTGTGGCCGTAAAGAATCCGTGTGTGTGCTGAAGATAGTTATAAACATTGCGTGAGTGATTCATAAGTAAGTCGTAAACATCTGCTCTTTCAGTTATTGCTTGACTGCATTTCTTGAATCCATAATGATCCGACTATGTGCTTGCCACGCAGTTCACTGTACTTATATTATCTTTATCCATTTATATCTAGCATGGTGATTAGTCGTTGCAGATAACCAGATCGACCCGAGCAGGAACCAGAACTTGGGCAAGTCATTCTGCAATATGGGCGGACCTGTCGCCGCAAGCAACCAACAATCCAATGAAACAAAGAGAACGGATCGAAGAATAGAATGTGACAAGTAAAATATGCATGGGCTCAATTGACGCTAGTGTGTTTGAAGCACGGTATAGGTTCACCTTTTACGCAGAGATTATGACCCCCTACCCCCTCACATCGCACTTAGCTGGTAGGTAGTTCCAGCATTAGTTTGCTTGAGCAGCTCGGCCCCGCGCTATTTGTTGCTATGGAGTGAGAGCTTCGCATTGAAGCCATAGAACTTCCATAAAACGTGTGCGATCTGGCTCTGATACATCTCAAAACCCCGCGCTGTATCCTTCGGTCTCGGGCTGCTCATCACCAGAACCACGACGCCCACATCATCCACACCAACGGATTCCATCGTCACGTCATTGAATCGGAATGATCGCGAGTTCTTTGCACTATTGCTGATTCTTGGCCGTTGCTCTGGCCCCGGTGGTGTAACTGTCAGAGGCCGATTGCCAAGGTCCATCAAGACGGCGGCCCATTTTCGCCTTTTTGGTGGAAAACGCTTTTTGCGCGGTCCGTTCTCTGCACAGCAGCATGGGGGGTAGGGGGGGACAAGTTCCGATAGCCTTTTCAATGAAGGCTCCCCTGATGGCTCACCTAAAGGCTCACCTAAAGACTCTATGGGCGGACGCCCACATCTAAGCCGGAAGATGCTGGAGCATTACAGCCACGTCCGGCTGGAAGCAAAGCGGCGAGCAGTGAAATCGGTGGTCGCTATGGCAGGGCAGTTTGTCCAATAGGCAGAGTGTGGGGACCCCAAAAGCGTAAAAATTGCATTGGGGTCACCACAATTTCCCCCACAAATTCCGAGTCTGTTTCGGAGGTTATTGTGTAAATGTTTGATTTTAATGGTCGGGACGGGCAGATTTGAACTGCCGATCCCTCGCAGGCCTGATTTGCCGCATTCGCTTAAGCGAATGCGGATTGGGGCGCTCGCGGCCGGCAGTTCGATACCAGCCGATGTTGTGGAGGTATTGTGCTGCGGAAGAAAATAATGGTCGGCGCTAGAGGACGATTTTAGAGCTTATATGCTCTGCCCCTGAACTTTCGAGGCTCCTCTCCCGAAGGGGACATACATTCCCCTTGCTGATAAACTGCAATATAGATTTTGTATTGTCGAAAGGGGAAGTTACGGGCATGGATGAACCTCAGATTTACGCCCGGCTGGCGGAAATATTCCGGGATGTTTTTGATGAAGATTCAATTGCGGTGAGTCCCAATCTGTCAGCCAAGGACGTTGACGGATGGGATAGCCTCACTCATATTCGCCTGATACTTTCCGTAGAAAAGGCATTCAAGGTAAAGTTTTCTACCTCCGAAATTGGCAACCTTAAAACGGTAGGTGATCTGGTGGAGCTCATCAAGCAACGAACTTAGAGCATTTGGAATCGAGCCGCCTGGTTCTTATCTTGTGTCAGAAATACAGGAACGGAAAAACCGCCTATGAATCCACTTTATGCCGAATTGCAATGGCTACCGCGAGCGCCGCAGGATTTTGCTGGCAGACTGAAGGCGCTGGGAACTTCGGCAGGACAGCTGGGGCATGAACTGAGAGCGTTGGCGTTGCCTGCGCTGGACTTGAACCAGTTGACAAAGCTCGCCAAGGCAATTGACAGAGCACGCAAAGAAGGTAAGTCGCTAGAGCCTCTTGTACCGTTCCGTCTGGCGGTGCTCAGTAACTCTACGATTGATATGATCGTGCCTGCATTGGTGGCTACCGCCACTCGCCATGGCGTCTCACTTGAAGTCATTCAGCCCTCTTACGACCAGGTGGCTCAGGAAGCCTTGACTCCTGACTCAAAGGTCAACAGCTCAAAGCCAGACGCGGTGCTACTGGCACTCGACTACCGCGCCTTGCCTTTGAAGCTCACTCTGGGTGACAGCAAAGCCTCTTCCGCCACAGTGCAAGGAGCTCTCGGCTACTTCCAGGCACTTCGCAACGGCATCAAAGCCAATTCCAATGCTATTTGTATCTTCCAGACCTTCGCCCCGCCGGTTGAGTCGCTATTCGGCAGCCTTGACTGTATGTTACCGGGAACTCTGAGAAACCTGTTAGAAAACATCAACCGCGAGCTGGCCGATTTTGTCCTCGGCTCAGGCGACATACTGCTGGACGTGGCCGGGCTTGCGGAAACGGTAGGCCTTGCCGACTGGCACAACACGCAATTGTGGAATATGGCGAAGTTTTCATTTTCCGACGAACTTATTCCGCTGTACGCCGACCATGTTGGCCGGACAATAGCAGCCATTCGCGGCAAGAGCAAGAAGGTGCTGATTCTGGACCTCGATAACACGGTGTGGGGCGGAGTGATTGGGGACGATGGCTTGGAGGGCATCCAGATTGCCCAGGGTGACGCACGGGGTGAGGCGCACCTGGCGGTGCAGCGTCTTGCGCTTGACTTGCGACAACGCGGGATCGTGTTGGCTGTGTCGTCGAAGAATACCGATGAGGTCGCACGTGAACCCTTTGAAAAGCACCCTGAAATGCTACTGAAGCTTGAGCATATAGCTGTTTTTCAGGCAAACTGGAACGATAAGGCAACCAACATTCAGGCTATTGCCGAGGAACTTTCGTTGGGTCTGGACGCCATGGTGTTTCTGGACGACAATCCGGCGGAACGCGGATTGGTGCGCAAGCTGCTTCCGCAAGTGGCAGTTCCTGAACTACCAGAGGAACCAGCTTTCTACGCGAGGACGCTGGCGGCAGGTGGGTACTTTGAGGCTATAGCATTTGCCAGTGAGGATCTGAAACGAGCAGACTTTTACCAGGACAATGCCAAGCGTGCCAGCCTGCAAAAGCAAGTTGGAGGAGTGGATGCCTACCTTTCGTCTCTCGACATGACGATTACATTCCAGCCTTTTGACGCTATGGGAAGAGCGCGCATTGTGCAACTGATCAACAAATCCAACCAGTACAACTTAACCACGCGTCGCTATACCGATCCGGAAGTGACCGAGGCAGAGAACGATCCAGAAGTATTCACCCTGCAGGTCCGGCTGGATGACATCTTCGGCGACAATGGCATGATCAGCGTGGTCATCTGCCGGCCTGGCGGGGCTAGAGTGTGGGAGATTGACACCTGGCTGATGAGCTGCCGCGTGCTGGGGCGCAAGGTGGAACACATGGTGCTCCGAGAGATCTTGCAACAGGCGCGGGCAGCGGGCATCAAGAAGCTGATCGGCATCTACAAGCCTACCGACCGCAACATACTAGTAATCGATCATTATGCCAAACTCGGCTTTACCAAGATCGAGGAAGATGGGTCAGGGTTAACGCACTGGGAATTGCTGGTTGCGGGTGCGGAGCCGGAAGCCGCGCCGATGAAAGTTGTCTCGCTAGGATTCGTCCATGAAAAGGAGAGCTTGCACGGATGACTCAGTTGAATATCAGCGACCCAGAGAAAATGGTGGAAGCGAAACTCCCGCGGAGAGACTGGATTTTACTGCCTTTGCTCGGCCTGATGACGATCATCCTCCTCGCGGGCCTTACGGAATTGATTGCACGGCAGATTTATCCTGTGCAAGGTCATGAGATGTTTGACTGCGTCAAGGGGAAGGGCAGTCCGCACAACGGATCGCAGGGAGTACCGAACGCCGTGTGCATGGGCAACGTGAACGATTCTCCACTCACCGAATACCGGCTGAATAGCTGCGGACATCGAGCTGGAATGGACTGCGGTCCAAAGCTTCCGTTCACCTATAGGATCGTGATGCTAGGCACATCCTTTGCGATCGGAGAGGGAGTTCCGGTGGAGAAAGCTTTCCCCTCGCTGCTGCCCGACGAACTTTCACGACTCACGGATAGGAAGGTTCAGCTCTACAACGAGGGAATGTTTTCAGAAGTTCCCTACGAATTCGCTCCGCACATGGATACTATTCTCGCGGCAAAACCAGATACGATTCTATGGATATTGACGCCCCATGATATAGGCGAGGAGTCTGCAATCTTGTCTGGAGGCGCAATTCCGGCGCCTGGCGGGATTAGCGCCCCCCCGCCAATTGCCAGCGCAGAGGTTCCAGCAAGCCTTGAAGGTTGCTTGCATTCAATCCTCTCCACAAGGCGGACAACTGGAGCAATCAACGATTTCCGGAAAAACTGCCTGGCAATGGATACTCCACATCTGGCATCCCTGGTTCTCATCAAGCATTTTCTATATGAAAATCAAAGTCTATATGTGAAATCCTACCTGAAGAATGATGAGAAAACAGGTTTCCTGCGAACCCAGCCGAGTGCCGGGTGGCAGGAAGCCCTGCAGCGGTTCAAGGTGGATGACGAGGAAATTGAATCGCAAGCCAAAGCCGGGGGTGCGCAAATCGTGGCCGTATTAGTGCCCAACCGCGCTCAAGCAGCTATGATTTCCATGGGTGAATGGCCTGATGGCTATGACCCCTATCTACTAGGCAATGAGTTACGCGCTATCATTATCAGCCACGGAGGAACGTATATCGACATTCTGCCGGAGTTCCGCGTCTTGCCCAACGCTGAGCAGTATTTTTTCCCTGTAGATGCCCATCCCAATAGCGACGGGCACGCCATGATTGCGGATATGCTGGCCAGGAAACTTACCGATGGAGTTATCCCCGCTCTTCGCACAGGCGCACAGCGGCAGTCCGCGCAGAGGCAAGAAAAATAACCATGGACACAGCGTCTTTTCAGTTTGTGCTCTTCGGCCTGGCCGCAGCAATGGTCTCGAATTTTAGCCGCTCGCTCGTCTGGCGCTCGATTGTCTTGATGGTGGCAAGCATCGTATTTCTGGGTCTGCTGGCGCATAACCCGATCGCTTTTCTGCCTTTAATTGGCTTTCTGCTGTTAGGTTACGCCGCGCTTGTCCTGCTTCAGCGAGGCTGGCTCATATCAATGGCATGGAGCATTCTGGCAGTTGTTTTGGTATACATATGGCTGAAGAAATACACATTTCTGCCAGAGGGCAGCTTCCTGCGCTATCCCTATTTCACGCTGGGGCTTTCCTATATCTTCTTTCGCGTGCTGCACTTGTTGATTGAGGCGGGAGATAGCCGCGAGAAGAGGCATATCGGAGTTGGCGCTTACCTGCTCTATACGTTGAACTTCACTACGCTTCTTTCCGGCCCCATCCAACGCTATGACGATTTCGCTCGCGACCAGTTTGCGCAGGAGCCGATCGTACTGGGACCGCGCACCATCGGCTTGCAGTTGGAGCGCATCATTCGTGGCTTTTTCAAGGTCAATGTTCTGGCTCTGCTACTACATGCCCGGCAGATAGACGTGCTTGAGCAACTTACACACCCTTATGCTTCGATCTCGCTCCGACTCTCGGCCGCCTTCCAACTGGCAATTATCTATCCGTTCTTTCTGTACGCGAACTTCTCCGGCTACATTGACATTGTGATTGCTCTGGCACGGCTGATGCGCGTGCGCCTGCCGGAGAACTTTGATCGTCCCTTCTCTGCCTCTTCGTTCCTTGATTTCTGGAACCGGTGGCATATTACTCTGTCCACATGGCTCAAGACTTATGTATACAATCCACTGCTCGTAGCACTGATGCGACGCGTTTCGTCGTTAAAATTGCAGCCAATGCTGGGAGTCGTCTGCTTCTTTGTGACGTTCTTCTTGATTGGAGTCTGGCATGGACGCACTTCGGAGTTCATCTTCTTCGGTGTGCTGCAAGGTGGAGGGGTCGCGATCAATAAGATCTGGCAGTTGGGGCTGACACGCTCACTGGGGCGCCAAGGCTACAAGGCGCTATCGAAAAACCCTATCTATATTGCATTTGCCCGCGGCCTGACTTTCAGTTGGTTTGCCTTCTCGCTCTTCTGGTTCTGGGCTGAGTGGAAGCAGATTGATACACTTTTCACCTCGATTGGGGTGGCGCGGTGGCTTGGCGTCTGGCTGGCAACGTGGCTGTCTATGACAGTGGTATTCGCAGTTTGGGAATGGTTACGCGCTGCGATGCTATCGATCAAGACCGCTGAGGGGCCAATACTGACCAGCCGCTATGCTCGCGTGATCTATGCTACAGCTTTGGGTCTGGTTGCTCTTGTTATGGTGATTCTGCTCAATCAGCCTGCCCCCGATATTGTCTACAAGGCGTTTTAGGCGGTTGTTCGGGACGGGCAGATTTGAACTGCCGATAGGTTCGGCTTCGCTGCGCTCATCCTCGCGCCCCTCGCAGGCTTGACTGGTGCGCCTTCGCTGGCGCTGCGGCGCAGGTTGGGGTGCTCGTGGGTCGGCCATGAATATCCTAAGGGAAAGAAAGACTTGAGATGAGATGTAATGGTCGGGACGGGCAGATTTGAACTGCCGCATTGCCGGTCTCATGGACCGGCCCCCTCGCAGACCTGATTCGCCGCATTCGCTCAAGCGAATGCGAGTTGGGGTGCTCGCGGCCAGCAGTTCGATACCAGCGAGGCTCGGGGGTATTGTGCTAAGGAAGAGATGTAATGGTCGGCGCTAGAGGACGATTTTAGAACTTTCCTGATCAACCCCCGAAACTTTTGAGGCTCAAGAACACGCCCAAACCTGAATCTGGTCGTGGAGAGCCAACTTCCGGTTTGCCGGTGAACCGAGCGGAACTCGAAAAGGGGTTACCGGACACGATTCAGGGCCGCGATAGCGCTGCACCAGCGGTCGGAGCGAAGCGCAAAGCCTTGACGCCACCGCAGCGAAGGGTAGCCCGGCGCTCCCAGGGTCTGCAGCCACGTGATCTGGTTGTTGGCGTTGTAGGTGGCCGTGGCCGTCGTGGTGCACGCGGCGGCGCTGACGACATTGATGGTCCGGTTGCCGAACGAGTCGTAGCCCCAGCAGCCGTATTGGCCCTGATAGGGGCCTGACGAGGGCGTGCCCGTCATCAGACGGTCCAGCTTGTCGTAGCTGAAGCTCCACTGCCCCATCACCGAATCAGTGTAGCTAAGCAGGTCGCCGTTGGCCGCGTACCCGCCCGAGGAGGGAATGCTGTAGCTGTAGACCACACTATTGCTGTCTATCACTTGGTCGACTGATTCTATACACGTTCCCCCCGGTAAACTCAAGGTTACTCGAAATAACCATTCTGGGGTAGTAAGTCCTCCCTAAACCCGACGCATCGCGGCGTCACACTAGATGTACACATTCATAGGAAAGCCCCTTGATCCCAGCCCTTTCGAGTGCTCGGTACATACGTTGGGAAACGATAATGAGAGGGACTGGTCTAAGAAGATTCCGTCCCTGCCCAAAGAGCGAAGTGGTTACGGCAATATCGGAACCGTCCCACCTATTCCTGTGCAAATACACTTCCGAGAGGAACTCCGTCACCACCGAGTGTCCTAATGGACACTGCCAACTTAATTGCCCTGGGCTAAATGGATCCTTGCCAAATTTTGTGTTTTGAGCCAACCCGCCTGCTGCGCCGGTGACTCGCAGTTGGTACCAGCCTGCGGACGGCTTGGTTGGGTTTCTGAGATCGAAGACCGGTCGGAAATCAGCCCCGGTCAATTCATTTTCCATGAAGGATTGAATGAACTTCGCTGAAACAACCCACTCCACCCATGCAATGGTCTCCGATATATCCTTGTGCTGAGGCACCCGGCGAAGATCAAGAATTAGGTCTGAGGCCTGTCGCCCCCAGTTGCAGTGATTGCAAAGAGTCTCGTAGATCGTGCCGCATTCCTCCCCACACGGCTCGAAATGTGAGGCAATTGTGAGCCTGAGAACTTCAGCGTTTTGTAAATCCTGTTTTGTGTATTTCCGAAGATACCAACCGATCGTGAAGTCCGAAAAACCGTGCAGACCTTGCTCTCTCCTTTTCACGATGAAATCGCGTATCTCATCAAAGTCGCGAGAATTCACTGGCACACGCGTCTCAACGGTCTCAGTTCCTTCACCTATCATCTGGCCTATCGGCTTCGTCGAATTAGGAAAACGGGACTTCAGAAATGTCACCAGCTCTCCCTGATCTAGGATTTCCGATGCCCTCACACTCACATATTCAGTCACTTCGCTGCCTTTCAGTTCGGCGGATAGCCAGATTGCTCCGATACTATCAAAAATGTGGAAGTGGAAACTTTGAATAAACTTGCTGCACAATCTGCATCACTTCTTCTTCGGTTCGCTGTATCGCTTTTCCATAGGGAGCAAGGGCTCTAAACTCATTTGTTATCAACTGATGGTAAGCTGCTGGAATCTTTGCAAGTGCACCGTCTCGCGCACCTCCAAGATACTTTGGAATTACGTGATGGAGTTGGTCTGCTTTCTCTGCCAATTTCGGATACAGCTCTTTCGCTTCGGCTGTAAGCTTCTCAATCTTAGCTGCTTTAGATAGTGCTTCGCCTGACTCGGCTGCTTCAAATAGTGCAGCGCCTGACTCGGCTGTTTTAAATAGTGCAGCGCCTGCTTCAACTAGTTCCCCAATGCCGTCTGTCAGAACCATAAACGCCATTTCCGGCGATGGTTTGAGCACTTTCTCAATTAAGCTAGGAGGAGGTTCCTCGACGGCGGTTGGGAGTGTCGGGTCTCGCCCGATCTGCTGTAGAGCCTGTCGCGCATCGTCTTCGGTATTAGCTTCGATCCTATCTGCGGCGACTTGGTTCGGGCACTTACCGCCTGCAGTCGGGTTGCACGCCGGATCGCTAGTATCTGGAGGTGTACCCGTGTGCCCGTCCACATCGGTATGCGTCAGCGGATTGTTGCCCACGTAGGCATACAGGTTCAGGGTCTGCGGAATGTCCAGCCTGGCGAACGGCACCGGCTCCGCCTTCAGGCTCCAGTCCGGCGTCATAAACCGGCCCACTGTGCTCGAGTAGTAGCGCGCCCCGAAGTAGTCATTCCCTGATTCGGCATCGCGTTCTTTGCCGGTGAAGTGGTGTTCTGTCGCGTCCACGCCGGAGCCCGAGCAACTCAATCCGTCGCCGAAGGGCAGGCTCTGGCACTGCTCCTCCGAAACCCCCGCCGCCGTCGTCTGCGCCCGTCGCGTCCCCAGCCAGTCGGTGAAGTGGAAGTGCTGCCCGCGCGTGTCGTACGTGGCCAACAATCTGCCCGCGGCAAAGAGATTGGTGTGCTGCCAATTGCCGGAGCCGTCCAGCTCCGTCACCTGCTCGCCGCCTAGTCCCAGCAGGTACTGTGCGGTGATCGACGTGAAGCCCTGCACCGCCGGGCAGGCGTTGAGGTTGGCCACCGCGCCCTTGGCCACCCGAGCGCCGCCGCCGTCGTAGAGATAGCCGGTCATCACGTAGGTCAGCAGGTTGCGCACCGCGCACACACGGTTCTCGTTGTCGTACAGGTATTGGTTCAGGCTGTCGCTGGACACGTTGCCGGCCGGCGGGTAGCCCGGCGCTCCCAAGTTCTGCAGCCACGTGATCTGGTTGTTGGCGTTGTACGTGGCCGTGGCCGTCGTCGTACACGCGGCGGCGCTGACGACATTGATGGTCCGGTTGCCGAACGAGTCGTAGTTCCAGCAACCGTATTGGCCCTGGTAGGGGCCGGACGAAGGCGTGCCCGTCATCAGCCGGTCCAGCTTGTCGTAGCTGAAGCTCCACTGCCCCATCACCGAATCAGTGTAGCTCAGAAGGTCGCCGTTGGCCGCGTACCCGCCCGTGGAGGGAACGCTGTAGCTGTAGACCACCCCGCCCGGCCCGGTATCCGTGTCGGAGAGCGGACGGCCACGCCTGTCCCAGCTGCGCGTCTCTGTCACATTGGCCCGTTCTGCTGTTGGGCCGTTGCATTTCATTTCTTCGGAAAGCTGTTATGTATTTCTTCAAGCGTCTTCCCCGCATACAGACCTAAGAGAATATCTGATATTCTCAAAAACCTCTGTTGCGGATACTTTTGATAAAACTCCGTGATCCGGTCGGCGAAATGGGACGAATCTCGACTCGTGATCATCGACCTATCGGAACACCGCTGTGCGGCCTCCATTGTATAAGGTCCGTTCATTTCAGGTGTGGACGCTACTAGGCCATTGCCGCAGCCGCCATAATAGCCATGGACATAGCCCGATGTATATGCGCGAACGTAAACACTACGTGTCTGTGCATCCCACCTCAACCATTCATCACCCTCGCAACAAATCCAGTTTGCCCGACAAGTGGCCGACACGATGAGAAATAACACGGTGATAAGTACCGATCGTAATAGAAATGTTTTGCGCATTGCGATTGTTCTCCTCTTCATTGATGTTCATAAGTCATCATGAAATACCTGTTCGGATCATTACCATACTCTTCATGAAGGATTTCAGCTGACGCGGGGCTCTTTTGTACCGGATCCCAAACGTCAACCGGTCGTCCGTTGTATGTCCACACCCGCCTGACATCAAGAAACTGCCCATTATTGGCACCCTGCGAGTCCGTGAAAGATGGCCATTCCTCTGGACAAGAAGGCGTACATGGATGCGGGTTCGTGCCGGGGGTCGCCTTGAGTACCGTTTCTCGCAGGCCGATGGGTCCACCATCAATAGGATCGCCAAGGGTGCCGTCCGTGTTGACCTTGTGAGCACGGTATCTGACCTCGCGGCCCATATACAGTCCACCCACAGTAGTTGGCCCAGGGGGGTCCGCCGCAACTACGACCTTTGGCAGAGCTTTCTTCTGTTGGGCCTTTGGCTTTGGCTTCTTCTGCTGTTGGGCCGCAGCTCGCTCTTTATCTTTTTCGGCCATGTCCTGCGTCAGCTGGGCGGCGAGAGTCATACATGGGTCACCTGGATAGCCGCATATGGCTGCAGGCTCTTCTGGTGAAATGGCGAGATGCCCATCCACATCCGTATGTGTCAGCGGATTGTTGCCCACGTAGGCATACAGGTTGAGGGTCTGCGGAATATCCAGCCTGGCGTACGGCACCGGCTCCGCCTTCAGGCTCCAGTCCGGCGTCAGAAATCTCCCCGTCGTCGAGTTGTAGTAGCGCGCCAGAAAGAAATCGTTGCCGGACTCGGTATCGCGTTCTTTGCCCGTGAAGTGGTGCTCCGTCGCGTCCACGCCCGAGCCCGAGCAATTCAGGCCGTCGCCGAAGGGCAGGCTCTGGCACTGCTCCTCTGAAACCCCCGCCGCCGTCGTCTGCGCTCGCCGCGTTCCCAGCCAGTCAGTGAAATGGAAGTGCTGCCCGCGCGTGTCGTACGTGGCCAGCAATCTGCCCGCTGCAAAGAAATTGGTATGTTGCCAATTGCCCGAGCCGTCCAGTTCCGTCACCTGCTCACCGGACTGGTCGAGCAGGTACTGGGCGGTGATCGACGTGAAGCCCTGCACCGCGGGGCAGGCGTTCATGTTAGCCACCACGCCCTTGGCCACACGAGCGCCGCCGCCGTAGTAGGTCACCGAACTTCCCCTTCCTCCAATAAAAACCACTTCCTGAACTGTCTGCGAACTCAAAATCAAGCCTTCGTTACGCCCGGATGGAATTTTGGCGAGAGACAGCTCTATGATTCATCTCGGCGGAGCATCCTGCATGATTTCAAAATCTGGCTTTAAACACACCGCCAACTTGTAGGGGATCCCATGTTCTAGCCGTATCTCCTTGGCGTAGGGAATCATTCCTAGATTCGCGATGAAGACAAAATAGTATCCTTCGGGGAGCGAGATTTTGAACTCTCCGTTACTATTTTGTTGCACCGCATATTGCTCATGACCCTTTGCCTCAAATATCCAAATCTGAGTTCCACGCGCGGGCACATTGTTCTCACATACAACAACACGCCCACTCAGCGTCTCACTCGATGCACTTACCTGGGCAGCGGCAGGGTCGGACAGCAAAGTAAAGCCAACTACAATCAAAGCGGCAATCAAAGAGCAATTTGTTTTCATCACTTCCTCCACCTGAACCTCACAACGCTGTTATTGCAGCTGATCAATTTGGTGCGAGCAGTACTTGAGGATTTCGTTTGTATTTTTGTCACTTTTTCTTGGATCGCTCCCATCCGCCGGAATTTTTCCTTTAATGTGCGCTAATTCGTGGAGAATAATCAAGACTTGTGCTTTGAGCGTGCCCCCGGCGTATTTGCCGACGTACAGGCTAATCATCTTGAAATTCACGATTCCTATTGATCGGAAGAAGGGACCATTCTTATTGATCCAAATACGCGAATCAGATCCGGCTCCCTGTATCGAGTTCGCTCCGGTGCCACCGCTATATGTTTGATTGCCAGTATTCGCATTTATATCTGTAACAAAGATGCTTTCGGAAGAGAACATTGCAGCCGCCGATCCTGGATTGGCACCATCGATGAATGCGGAACAACTGTTGTTGCCGTTCAGAATCCCGAACGTAGCTAGCGCTGCCGGTTTGGTGCTTGGGTCGACAAAAACTGGCGGAGCATTCTCTTTGGCCTGTTGCGCATTGTTGTCGGCTATTTTGGCGGCCGCCTTCGACTGTTCCACAGCCTGGGTATCTTGATCTAACAGCGGGTCGCGCTCGGGATCCTCCTGGTGCCCATCCACATCGGTATGCGTCAGCGGATTGTTGCCCACATACGCATACAGATTCAGCGTCTGCGGAATATCCAGCCTGGCGTACGGCACCGGCTCCGCCTTCAGGCTCCAGTCCGGCGTCATAAACCGGCCCACTGTGCTCGAGTAGTACCGCGCCCCGAAGTAGTCATTCCCTGATTCGGTATCGCGTTCTTTGCCCGTGAAGTGGTGTTCCGTCGCGTCCACGCCCGGGCCCGAGCAACTCAACCCGTCGCCGAAGGGAAGGCTCTGGCACTGCTCCTCCGAAACCCCCGCCGCTGTCGCCTGCGCCCGCCGCGTTCCCAGCCAGTCGGTGAAGTGGAAGTGCTGCCCGCGCGTGTCGTACGTGGCCAGCAATCTGCCCGCGGCAAAGAAATTGGTGTGCTGCCAATTGCCGGAGCCGTCCAGCTCCGTCACCTGCTCGCCGCCTGGGTCGAGCAGGTACTGGGCCGTGATCGACGCGAAGCCCTGCACTGCCGGGCAGGCGTTCATATTGGCCACCGTGCCCTTGGCTACCCGAGCGCCACCGCCGTCGTAGAGATATCCGGTCATCACGTAGGTCAGCAGGTTGCGCACCGCGCACACCCGGTTCTCGTTGTCGTAGAGGTACTGGTTCAGGCTGTCGCTGGACACGTTGCCCGCCGGCGAGTAGCCCGGCGCACCCAGGTTCTGCAGCCATGTGATCTGATTGTTGGCGTTATACGTGGCCGTGGCCGTCGTCGTGCACGCGGCGGCGCTGACGACATTGATGGTCCGGTTGCCGAACGAGTCGTAGTTCCAGCAGCCGTATTGGCCCTGATAGGGGCCTGACGAGGGCGTGCCTGTCATCAGACGGTCCAGCTTGTCGTAGCTGAAGCTCCACTGCCCCATCACCGAATCAGTGTAGCTCAACAGGTCGCCGTTGGCCGCGTACCCGCCCGAGGAGGGAATGCTGTAGCTGTAGACCACCCCGCCCGGCCCGGTATCCGTGTCGGAGAGCGGACGGCCGCGCTTGTCCCAACTGCGCGTCTCCGTCACAGAGGCCCCAATCTGCGCCGACAGCAGGCCAAACGCGCCGTAGCTCCCGCTCTGGTTGGCGAGAAAGACGTTGGTTGCCGCGCCGGGCCAGGCTGGCGGATTCGTGGACAGGAACGCGCCGCCTGCCGACTGGAGCCGCCCCGCCGCATCCCAGGCGTACTGGAACTGGAGCGCCTGCGCATTGCTCGATGGCAGGCCGTTGTTGCCCACCAAGAGGCCTCCGGCCAGATCGTACTGGTACTGGAAGGCATACGGGGTGGAGCACGTTCCGTACGGGCACTGAAGCTCTCCGGTGAGATGGCCCACGGCGTTGTAGGCATACGGCTGCCGCTGGGAAAGGACGCTGCCGCCATTGAGCACCGTCGCGGAAGTCAGCCGTCCCACGGTGTTCGTTGCGCCGTTGACCGAAGAGGAGTCGTAGGTATACGCCGCCACGGCATTGCTGCCGCCAGGGCAGTTCGGGGCCGAGTAGAACTTGTAGGTCACGCGGTTCAGGTTGTCGTAGCAATAGCCGACAATAGCGCTTCCCGAGCCCGGATTCGGCAACGGCGAGGTCCTCTGCGTGAGGTTGCTGTTGGCGTCGTAGGCGTAGGTAATTGTCCCCGCTTCAGGATTGGTCGAAGAGGTGAGCCGCGACAACGAGTCGTAGACAAAGCTACGCGTGCGGGGCGTATCTCCCGCGCCGGCGTTGCCCTTTTGATTGACAGAGAGCAGATTTCCCAGCGGATCGTAGCCGTAATCGGTTTCGAGCGCCAGCGCGCCGGAACTGGGGTTAGGCTCCATCACCTTCGTCAGGCGTCCCAGCACGTCCGTCGTTTGCTGCTTGTGGTGCTGGAGTTCGTCGTACAGGTCGACGACGTTGCCGTTATAGGACCATTGCTGGGTGTTCCCGTCAGGCTGGGTCTGCAACGTCTTTCGGTTTAGAGCATCGTAGGTGTAGACCGTCAAGCCGGAGGTTGGCTCCCCTGCGGTGATATACGGGTTTGAGACGCTGTAAGTTCGGCCATCCGCGTCGTAGGTCGTGTCTACCGAGATCTGGCCACCCGGGGAACCGGTGATGTACCGGTGAATCTCACGACCGAAGGCATCGAAGATGACAGTAGTTAGCTGATCGGGGTCGGGCGCTCCGCTGATAGTCCTCGTCACGGTGTTCTGAGAGTCGATGTAGTTAAAGGTCGTCACGGGGTTGGCGGCCGTTCCGCCTGGGAGCGTGATTTGCGGGTACGTGACCCCCGTGATCCGCCGCATGGCATCCCACGAAATTTGAGTCGTGTTGCTGTTCGCGTCCGTGTAGCTCGTGATCAGGCCGGTGTTGCAGTCATAGCCGCCAGAAACGTGCTGGTTCAGAGCGTTCCAGGTGTCCGTGAGTACCGAACTATTGCAGGCGTTGTACTGGTAGTCCGCGGTGTGGCTGCTGCTGTTGAGGTGGTTGTCCGCGTCGATAATATATGCTTTCTCGCCACTCGAATTCCAGCCGGTATGAGTCACCGGACTCGAGCCCGTGTTTAGCCACTGAGTAACCGTCGTCGCGTGTCCCAGTACGCCGCCAGGTGAATAGGACGATTCATCGTACGTGTAATTCGTCTGCGCATAGACTGTCCCAGATGCGTTCAGGGTCTGCGTCTGCGATGGGATGTCGAGTAAATTAGCGGTGTAGTACGAGGAGTTCGCCTGCCACTGATAAGTGACCGCATCCTTTTTGAGGACCGTGCCGGAATAGTCCGTGTATGTGGTTAAAACTGGCCCGCCAATCGGAATTGAATAACCAGTTCCCGCCGCAGCGCAGTTCTGCCCAAACCCGTTGCATTCCAGCGTGTAGAAGAGAATTCCCGGAGCGTACGACTTCTGCACGGACGATGTGCTGGTCCCGTTCAGCACGGTAGTCCTTTGGATTTCACGGGCTGTGGAGCCAGGGGGTCCTTCAGGTCCGTTAGGCCATTCATAGGATACAGAAGTGCTTCGCAATGGTTTGACCGAGGAGGGAATCACCAGAGGGTTCATTGAGGTTGCGGGATTGCCCTGGTACTCATCCTGCCCTGCATTGAGATAACTGCAGCCCACCCCATAGCTGCTGTCAGGGGTGAACTTCGTGACCGTAAGATCGCCCGTCGGAGATACAATCGTCCCATGTATATAATCTATGTTTGCCGGGTAATCGTATGTCCAGGTTCCAAGAACATCACCCTGCGCGTCTTTCATGGTGCGAGTTGCGATAGTAGTTGGAAATGTTAAGATCGACGCCGGAACAGTCCCACTTTCCCTCAGTGAATTGCAAAAGCCCTCAAAGTAGCCATACGTATAACTGACCTGCCCGCCTGTGGGATAGATAAGCGTCATCAACTGGCCCAGCGCCGGTGTTGAACCATTCGACGAATCGTAGATAAACCCCCAGAACGTGCCGTTGGGCAAAACAATGGACTGCAACATGCTCCAGGTGTGAACGTATTCCCGGTTGGAGGCGTTATGTGTAGGGAGGAAATTCGTGCGGATGCTGACGCTGGCATAGCAGAAGATGTATCCCGATCCGGAGCCGGGGGGCTGCCAGAGAAGGGCGCTCGAGAGCGGTTGATTCTGAGCCTGCGCTATGGAAGGGCACTGGCTGGTCGAGGTCGAAACCGGCGCAGATATAGTACGCCCTGTCGAATCGGTTACCGGAAATCCGCCAGATGGAACACTGATGGTGTTGTTGTCCAAATCGGCGATGCTGGTTGCAGTATAGGTAATACCCTTTGAATCTACGATTGTACCCGCTGCTGGAGTCATGGTGATTGTTGTGTCGCCTGAATACGCAGCCTCAGGTTTGCCTAAATTGGACAGATAGGCAGGCGTACTGGATGGAGAAAAGCGGTATCCGGCGCCATCGATTGACCGGTAGTATCCATCCGCGGCGAGTCCTAACGGATGCTCTGCGTTGTCCGGAGTGATGACGTAGAAACCCCCGAACATCGTATTGTAGTACTGAGGATTGATATAACTTGAGCCCCCACCTTGAAGCTGCTGATCCATGACGAGCCGCGGGCTTGGGGGAGGGTTACTTGAGAATACAATAGGGACGGGTTGAATGTTGTTCGAACAGTTAAAACGAAGTGGTATCCCGTCAATGGGGCCACCTTGCGAGGTAGTGCATTGGGCAAGATCTTCAAATCCAAATGAATTGAAGATCACGGAGTAGCTGAGCGACAAAGAACCCTTTTGAGGATACGACACCAGCGGGATTCTGACTGTTAGCCCTCCATTCAACGTACTCACCTGATCCAGTTCGCCACCGTGGTAGGAGACGTAAGGCTGAAGTCCTTGCGCCACGTCCGGCAAATCCTGTGCCGATAACAGGGTGGAAAGTCCGATGAGAACAAGAGCTACACGAAGAAAGATACCGATAATTCGAGCCATACCTCTCCTTCCACTGTTCAGCGTGTGTGATCATTTTGTCTTTATGGCTGAACAATTCTCGAACTGCGGGATGCGCAGTCGATCCGTTGCCTCCGACGCCCATGCTGCCACGATTTACACTTCGGCAGCAATTAAGAACGACGCAGAGAAATATATCCAATTTATTTACATAGAATTGTGTCATAACTTCATGTTTTGTCAAGACAATTATCTTGCGCATCGCGCGCAAGTGTTCAAATAACCTAGAGTAATAATTCTTGAGATATTAACTACTGTTGCAATGCAATGAGGGATGATCTTGGAATACGTAGGCTAAGGCCTGTTATGCCGTTGGCCGCATTTCTGTTAATTCGAAGCCCAATATTGTCGCTGACGGCAACCGCGATCTGTTTTGCTTAGTTGAGGTTACGTCCAGTTGTGCATCGCCAAAACTCCGAACTACTGCTGAATCAGACAGTTGAATTACGCATTCTCATCGAAGGGCTCGAGATAAAGCTGACGTATGATACACTCAGCTGATATCTTCGGGTGATCAGTTTTAGCCCGGGATCGCATTTAGGCGAGGGACAGCTTTTGGTCTCATGGATCATTTGAGGGATTTACTGTATCGCCAACACCACACTCCAACAGGTTTCAACACCTCTGCTCCCAAAACAGGTCGCCGTGCTTGTCGCTTCCATGACTGAAAGGCCTGAGTGGCGGCCAGATGGAGTCTCATCGAGGCTTCTCATTCTCAGTTTCCGCTAAGTCGCCGGAGCACTCATTGAAGGCAGATAGGTCCTCAAAAGTCGGCTTGTAGGAAGCGTTTTTCGCGCCTACGGCAACTCTTTCAACTTCTATGTGTTCACCAACCAAATATCGGCATGGATGCAAAATATTAGAAGCCAGCAGGCCCTGGCTTGCAGCGGCTTGACTAGGAACAACTAGCGGTGTGTTGTGGCCCGCGAGTCAAGCATTCCTTAGCCAAGAGTGCCGATTATGCGCCGCTCCTTAGGTATGCTGGCGTCGTTATAACCTCTCTCTGTGCCTGCAAAATGTCCAATGAGTTCTGACATTCTGAGCGTCTTTGGTATTCAGCGAAGATGCGGTAGGGGAGTGCTTCTTCCGGGCAGTGTACGGTTTGGATAATTGTATCAATCGCACGCCGGAGATAATACCAGTTTTCCGCGAGTGCCTTTAATATTTCAACTTCCTTCCCCTTCGCATGGAGCAGGTGCGCCTTCATCCTTTCGACAGCTTCCTGCGCGCTGGCTGTCGGATACTTGAAAACCTCCTTGACGATCAAAAACTGCTTGTAAGTCAGTCCGCGAGAAGCTCCGTCTTTAAAGCGAGCACAGCGACTAGAAGACTGCCGCCAGGTGATAACGGGCAACCCTGCCATAGCATTCGCAAACGTGACTGGCGTCGAGGCGTACCTTCCGCTTTTAATAAAATCCAGGATTTGATCTTGCGCAAACTCGGCCTCTCGCAGCCTGAGCGCTCGTTCTAGTTGGCTCCAGCTGGTTTGAAACTGATTCAAAGTTTTGTTGGCTTGTGCGAGTGCGGCCTCAGTTTCATGACAGTTGAAGCGCAACTCTTCACGTTTTTGCGCATCAAGGGTCATGCTGAGTGTCGATTGTGCAAGTTCGACGGATTCCCTGCACTTCCTCCAGTCGGCCTGCGCAACCCTAAGACTGCTAGAAACTTCTTGGAATCGCTTGCGTACTGCCTGGAGCAAGGGGAGGTTTGTTTCTCGTCGACACTCAAGACATAAGAGTTCCAAGCAGCGGCAATTGATCCCCTGGATGCACTGTAGAGCCACCCTAAGGTCTGATGGCGTCTCTGCCTGTTGCAACTCCCATCCGACAAGAGCCCAGTTTTGTTCCAGCGTGAATAATATTTCTCCCCAATTGCGCCGGAGCATATCATCGGAAATCTTCTTAGGCCGTCCTGGTTTTCGTTTGGGTTTCGTAAAACTTGTCAATAGATTTTCAGGAAAATCGCATCCTGGTAAATCGGGGTCGTTCACGGTACACCGCCAGTTAATTGAAACCATACACCAACGCACAGCCGGGTAATTCATAAAACGGGTATTGGCTAATTTCTTTGATTGAGTGAAACCGGGCTTAATCTGCGATTGCCCCGAAGAGGTAGGCGCAGACATGGGCGAGCGGAGTGCGGTCCGACCAAAATCCGGGAAAACGGTTCGCCAGTCCGTCCCGGCACTGAGACGGCCTACACCCCCATCGACGGCTGGCCTAAAGTCAGCGGCTCGCCCACCAGTTCAGTTCCTTTCTGAAACAGACTCCGAAGTCTGCGTAGCGGGACTCTCTCAGTGTAAAACTGGCCGGGGCGCGGGGCAGAGCCCCGCCACTCAGTTCCGGCGCGAAGCGCCGGACGCCCTTCCTCAATCTGCTTCATCTGACTCAACCCTTCCCTACGTCCTCGAAGATTCCCACATCAAGGCCCTGATTCAGTTCTTCGAGACCTTGGACAGGTGGGACCGTGAACTCCTTTCTTCCAACTCTGGAAAATCCGAGGTGTATTCATGAAACGCAAGAAACGACCAGCAGGAGATGGCTATGCCTTTACTTTTCACGGTTCGTATAGTGCGAAGGACAAGGCGGAAGCAAAAGCACGGAAGCGCGGCGGGTTCTTAATTAGCCGTGTGCCGCGTGGCATGAGGAAGCGGCGTTATATCGTACTCACGGAAAGGGTGCCATTCTAATGCGCTTTTACAATCATCGGCGTCACGGTCACATTATTGGTTCGGTCTATCTAGTCCACTTCGCACGCCGCTACAACGGCGCGCAGCACTACATGGGTTTCAGCACAAACATACCGCAACGAGTGAAGGCGCATCGTGCCGGTCGCGGTGCCCCTTTACTGGCTGCCGTAACGAAGCGGGGAATTCCTTGGCGGGTTGTGCGCACATGGCGGCGTAAGGATGGCTATTTCGAGCAGCGGCTCAAGCGCGGTTTTGCATTGAAGGAATTATGCCCGGTATGTAGCGGTCCTCATGCGCATAAACGGGGGCATTGAGGTGCGGAACCCTCCGTCAATCCAGACCCTGATTCTGCCCTTCGAGACTGCTGCACGATGGAGCAGGGGACACTTGGCGCTCCTGTCTGATTCCCAATTCCCTCGACCAACGGGCTTTCCGTTTACCCTTCTTCCAACTACCATCGACGTCCACCTACGAGGTCAAGAATGTACCTCCAATCCAGTCAGCCTGCAAAGCTTCTCATGCTATAAGGCCTTGCCATCGTCCATGCCGGACCCACCAGCGCCTCAGAGGACCGCTATAGCACTTTCCAGGGCCATTCTTGGCGTGCTTGGCAACCCATTCAAGCTTCCCTGTCGGGGTCAATTGGTGGTAGAGGCCCACCAGGGCGGCGGAGCCGCCCCGCGTTGCAGGCTCTGTCTAATAGCCTGCAACTCACGTCATGGTGACGAGGTCGAAGAGCGTCATGATCGATAAGCTCGACCTCCGAATTCCCTACGGCAGCAGCCTGCGCGCTCCTGTAGAGGCCTATATTCGCTGGGAACCATCGGAAACCTATTCGTCTCGCGTTCGTCCGACTTTACACTACGCGGGCAAAGCAGACCTTCGCCCAATTGGGATTGACGCCATTCTGCACATTCAATGCAAGCATGGCACAAGAGATTCCAAGCTTGAGTTGTTGGACGCTGACAAGAAGCACTACAGCAAATTTGTGAGCCTGATCGATGATGTGGCTGAGGTGAATCCAGATGAGTTGGGCATTATGCGGATTGATCTGACCGCAGATGTACGTGATATCACTGTGCCATGGCTCAAGTCTCATATCCGATTCAAGTTCAAGCGAACCGCGAACGAATATGGCCAGCTTCTCTATGGCCTAGTTGGGCACGGAGAAGTCGAGACTATTCTCGCTGGCAGCAGGCCAAATGTCTTTCGCGTCTACAACAAGACCAAAGAGCGTCAATTCCAGTTCCGCAGAATGCAACGGAAGGTGAGTGAAGATGCCGAACCCCTGGAATTTGAAAAGGAATTCGGGCAAAAGGAAACCGACATCCTCACTCGAATAGAACGTCAATGCGGGGGAAGCCGCATTCCACCAGAACTTGCAACATTTGGATTCCTGCAAAACGCTCCGAATTTTAATCCATTCAGCTCTCTGGAAATCATTACGTCAGGACAATCGACCTTACCACTGCCCGAAGAATGCGACGGGCTAGAATATTACACCGGATTAGGGATGCACATTGAAGCGCAACAATCGGGGATGCAAGAGTTTCGGAAAAAGCTGAACAAGCAGACTAAAGGGAATGCGGCGAGAACGCTTGAACGGTATGGGAGATTTTTCCCGGATGGAGCTGAAGCCCCAACAACTGTCGAGCAGATTATTGAGAACTTTCGGCAATCCACTATCGAACAACTCTCGGCCTAATTTCACCGCCAGTTGACCTGTGCAAGGGGGCTGAGCATAATGGTTAACACGATGAATTTGCCTGAGAATGTCAGAGCGTATTTCCAACGGCAAGGGAAGATCGGGGCTGCAAGGCGGTTGGAAGTGGTTACACCCGAGCGACGCGCCGAAATTGCGCGTAAGGCAGCGATTACCCGTTGGGCGAAACAGGCAAAAAATACAGCCGCGAAGACGAATCAATCGAGGAAAGGCACGAAATGACACCAAGTACAGCAGTTATCTATGCACGTGTATCCAGCCGCGAGCAGCAGCAGGAAGGCTATTCCATCGACGCCCAGGTGAAATTGTTGCGCACGTTTGCGGAAAAGTTCGGTTTCGAGATTGTGCGTGAATTCATCGATATCGAATCTGCCAAGAGCACCGGCAGGAAAGAATTCGGGAAAATGGTCGAATTCCTCAGGCGCTCGAAAACCTGCCGCACAATTCTCGTCGAAAAGACCGACCGTTTATCTCGCAATTTCGAGGATGAGGTTGTGCTCAACCAGCTCGATTTAGAGATTCATTTTGTGAAAACTGGTTCCGTGCTTTCGAAAGATGCACGTGCCCAAACTAAATTCATGCATGGTATCGAGCTTGTATCGTCGAAATACTACTCGGACAATCTCCGAGAAGAAGTGATTAAAGGGATGCGGGAAAAGGCCGAGCAGGGCATGTACCCCGGACGTGCGCCCTTCGGGTATCGGAACAACAAGGCATCACGTACCATCGAAATCCATCCTGAAAAATCCATCATTGCAAAGCGAGTATTCGAGATGTACGCCTCGGGGCGGTATTCCCTTTTGGCACTCTCGAAAGAGCTATGGAACGTGACAGGCATACGCATCTCGAAAGCAAACCTGCATCAGATTCTCACGAACCCGTTTTATATCGGGTGTTTCGAGTGGACCGGACGGACATATCAGGGCACACACCCTCGCTTTATCAGCCCCGAACTGTACGCGCAGGCACAATCGGTTCTACACGGCCACAACAAGCCCAAGTACAGCAAACACGCCATGGCCTTTCGCGGGATGCTCACGTGCGCACACGACAATTGCGCGGTAACAGCCGAGCTAAAGAAGAACAAATATGTGTACTACCGTTGCAGCGGATACCGGGGCAAATGCGCGCTTCCACGCTTCCGTGAGCAGGAAATTGCAGAGAGATTAGGACGCGTGCTCCAGGATGTGTGCATCCCGGAAGAGGTTGCGCAGAGCATCGGCGCATCCTTGCAGAAAGTACACGTGCAGATGCGGAACCAGGCAGAGCAAGAGCGTGCACGCTTGGAACGCGAACTGGCGGTACTTTACAACCGCATGGATGCGGCCTACAAGGACAAACTTGATGGCAAGATCACTGAGGACTTCTGGCAGCGCAATCAAGCCGATTGGCAAACGGAAGGAATGAGGATCAAATCGCTGATTTCAGGGCTAGGCGAGGACAAGAGCGATGAGCGAATACTGAATGTACAAAGGATTTTAGAACTCGCACAAAAGGCGTATTTTCTGTACTTTATGCGGAAACCTACTGAACAAGCCGAATTACTCAGAAAGGTACTTTTGAACTGCTCGATTGACGCTGTAAGTCTTTATCCTACATACAGAAAGCCCTTCGACATGATCTTCAAAAGGGCCAAAAACAAAGAATGGTCGGGACGGGCAGATTTGAACTGCCGACCCCTCGCACCCCAAGCGAGTGCTCTACCAGGCTGAGCCACGTCCCGACACAATCGAGCCGGCTCTGAGGGGAGCCGGCTTTTGGGGTCGTCCTTAGTTTACACGAGGCCGGGCTGGCGCGCTTGCACCGGAACGGAATCTTCACAGGAAATCGTACGGTGTCATCCCGAAAAGCCAGACAACCGCTCAGCCGTAACTAGCCACTGACAACTGATCACTGTCTTTACTGCGCTGGCGGAACGTACTCCTGGGGCAAACCGAGTCCCTCGCCAAAGAAGAACTGCTCCATCTGTTCGACCAGAAACTGCTGTGCCTGCGGGGTCCAGGGCTGCAAGCGGTACTCGTTGAGCAGCATCTTCTGCCGGTCGACCCACTCGCCCCACGCCGCCTTGGAGACGTTCTTGAAAATCTTCTGGCCAAACTCGGAGTCAAACGGAGGCTCATCCAGGCCTTCCATCTCCTTCTTGTTGCGAACGCAAAACACCATATGTGCCATCAGTCTGCTCCTTGCCCTATTGTATTGGATTGGCGCGTCGACTTCCGGCTGGCCTTTGTGCCCACGCCGGATTATCCTGTGCGGGTATGTGCTGCAGATTCATGCGCAAGTCCACAATCGAGGAAATCGCCGGCTGGTTCGACGTGGGGCTGGAAGGGATTCCCTTTTTTGCATCCAGCTACAACATTGCTCCGCAGAGCGTTCAGCCCGTGGTACGGCTCAATCCCGGCTCCGGCCGCCGGGAATTTGCCTTGCAACGCTGGGGGCTGGTGCCCTTTTGGGCCAAGGACGCCAAGCTGAGCTACTCCACCTTCAACGCCCGCGCCGAGGAAGCAGCCCGCAAGCCCGCCTTCCGCGAGGCCTTGAAAAAGCGCCGCTGCCTGGTGCCTGCCGATGCCTTCTACGAGTGGCAACAGGTTGACGCCAAAACGAAGCAGCCCTTCGCCATAGCCCTCAAGAGCGGCGAACCCTGCGCATTTGCCGGGCTTTGGGAGAGCTGGCAACCCGCTGAGGGTCCGCCGCTGGAAACCTTCACCATCCTCACCACCAGCCCTAATGAATTGATGAAGCCCATCCACAACCGCATGCCGGTGATCCTGGAGCCGGGCGACTATGCCCGCTGGCTTGCACCCGGCGACCCGGCAAAGCCTCCCGTGGAGCTGCTTCGCCCCTTCCCGGCAGAACAAATGCGCGCCTGGCCGGTCAGCAGCCGCGTCGGAAACGTGCGCAACAACGATTCACAATTACTTGAGCAATTCTGACCTGCCGGATTCACTTGCGGCAGAGCACAATCTCATTGGCGCTCTTGCGGGTACTCCCATTGACGACCCGAACGAGCAGCCTAGCCCCAAAGGAGCCACCATGTCCGATTCGAATCCCTCCGGCCTCTCCGACAACGCCGCCGCCGGCATTGCCTACATCACCCTGATTCCGGCAATCGTCTTTCTGATCGTCGCGCCCTTCAAGAACAGCTCGTATGTCCGCTTTCATGCCTGGCAGTCGATCTTCTTTTTTATTGCCTGGGCGGTGATCGACATTCTTGTCGGGCTGGTGCAGAATCTGGTTCCGTCCACCATCTTCCTGACATTAACGGTCTTGCAACTGGTGGGCCTGGTCATCTTCGTCGTCTGGATAATCGTCTTTGTCAGCGCCTTTGGCGGGAAGCGCATCAAGCTGCCCATCATCGGCGATTTGGCCGAGAAGCAAGCCAACAGATAGCCGGCTTCCCCTCCCAGCCGAACGCAGAAACGGCCTCCATCGGAGGCCGTTCTTGTGTTTGCATCACCCGCCAGAATATTTACAGCGCCAGACAGCATCCGCGCTCCCCGGCGGAGATTCCGCTTGACAACCGCCGGTGTGGGCATTTTTCCTAATCTCGTCTCAAGCCCGCGCCCTTTGCATCAGAGTCGTCCGGATTTCCTTGGGATTTGCCTAGTCCGGTTGGGGCGTGAAACATCTACTCTCACAAATGGGGTCCAATCCCAAAGGAGCTAACGTGCCTGAACAAACTCCGCAAACTGGCCTCACCGACGATGTCGCAGGCGGCCTCGCCTACTTCACATTTATCCCGGCGATCATTTTTCTGGTTGTTGCGCCCTACAACCAGAAGGCGTCGATACGCTTCCACTGCTGGCAGTCGATTCTGCTGACCGCCGCGGCATTCGTAATCGACATTGTGCTCATGATTGTTTTTGGTATTCTAGCGTTCATCCTTCCGTGGTATATACACGGAGTGATTGGAATACTCTGGTTAGTGATCGATCTGGCCTGGCTGCTCATCTGGCTACTGCCTGTGATCAACGCCTTCCAAGGCAAGCGCTTCAAGCTGCCCATAATCGGTGATTTCGCAGAAAAGCAGGCGGGAGTCTAAGGCGTCCGGCAAGTCTCGCAGATTGGCAGCTGCACTATCCGCGCCGTTGGTGCCATCCGGCTTCAACGGCGCTTGCCCTTCTTGCCGAAGTTCTTCCTTTTCCTGGAAGCCAGAATAGATGCGTCCCTGCGCTTGCTCTTCTTCGGTCGGGGAGGCGACTTGGCGGCCTTTTTCCCGGACAGCGGCAAGCCCTCTTCCACAATCGAGAACTGCAGCTTGCGCTCCGTCGCCAGAATGCGGTCCAGAATCACCTGCACCCGGTCCCCGGCGCGGAAGCGGCGGCCGGTGCGCTCGCCGATAATATCGTGCGTGTTTTCGCGCCAGGTATAGCGGTCGTCGCGCAGCGAATCGATGGGGATCAGCCCCTCGACAAAGAGGTCGGTCAGCTCGACGAACAATCCGTACTTTGCCGGGTTCAGCACCAGCGCGGCAAATTCCTCGCCGACGCGGTCCTGCATGAAGCGCACCTTCTTCCACTCCACCAGTTCGCGCTCGGCCTCGGCGGCGCGGCGCTCGGTCTGGCTGCATTCTTCGGCAATCTGCGCCAGCTCGGGTTCGGGGATGGGAGGCTCAATGGGAAATGCAGACGCTTGATGCGGGGCCTTACGTCGATGAATCACACTCCCAGCCAGTCCTTCATCCGGATGCGTCCATGGCGAGCTGTGCCGGCCCTCGGCCACCTTGCCTTCGCCGCGCACGCCCTCTCGCAGCAGAGCCTTCACAATGCGATGGACAATCAGATCGGGATAGCGGCGAATAGGCGAGGTAAAGTGCGTGTAAGTGGGCGCAGCCAGTGCAAAGTGGCCTTCGTTGATCTCCGAGTAGCGCGCCTGCTTAAGCGAGCGTAGCATCAGGTAGCTCAGAATTCGCTCCTCCGGCTTGCCCTCGATCTTCGCCGCCAGCTTCTGATACATGCGCGGCGTAACGGGAATATCTTCGGGCACCTCGTGCACGCGCGGCTTGCGCCCCTGCCCGCGTATTTCGCGGCGTTCTGCGCGCGTCTGAATGCGCCGGACCGGCAGAGCGCCCAACCCGAGCGAGTAACCGAAGCTGGCTGCCAGCTCTTCGAACTGGACCACGCGGCGAGGCTCGGGCTTTTCGTGAATTCGATAGAGAGACGGCACGCCCA
Organism: Occallatibacter sp.; assembly: GCA_050012015.1. Classification (GTDB taxonomy): domain Bacteria; phylum Acidobacteriota; class Terriglobia; order Terriglobales; family Acidobacteriaceae; genus Telmatobacter. Next base: position 616,633 of record JBEKHZ010000002.1, read on the forward strand.
GGTCTTCCAGCCAGGTAGCAACGCACTCGTTGGCGGCCAGCATGAACTCCTCGATCAGACGGTTTGCCCAGGTGCGCTCCGACTTGGTGATGCCGCGCATCTGCCCCTGCTCGTCGAACGCGATCACCGGCTCCGGCAGGTCGAAGTCGATGCTGCCCCGCTGCTCGCGCCGCTTGTTCATCACGACGGCCAGCTTGTGCATCCGCTCGAACTCCGGAACGAGGCTGGCGTAGCGGGCGCGGGTCTCAGCGTCGTTTTCGAGAATCGCGTGAACCTCCGTGTAGGTCATCCGCGCCGTCGAGCGAATCACGCCATCGACGATCTCGTAGCTTTGTATGCGGCCGCTGCTGTCCAGTTGCATCAGGCAGCTCAAAACAAGGCGGTCTTCGCCGGGGCGCAGGCTGCAAATGTTTGTCGACAACTCCTGCGGCAGCATGGGGATGGCGCGGTCGGGGAAGTAAACGCTGGTGCCGCGGAGCCGCGCCTCCAGATCGAGATCCGTTCCCGCGCGCACGTACTCGGCCACATCGGCGATGTGGACTTGCAGCTCGTAGCCTCCGTCGGGGCGTTCCGTCACCAGAACCGCGTCGTCAAAGTCTCGCGCCGTTTCGCCGTCGATGGTGACGATGGGGAGCGAGCGAAAATCTCGACGGCGCGATACCTCGGAGCGGTCCAGATGCGCCACGGCGCGTGCTTCGGCCAGCACACGGTCCGGAAAGACACGCGGTAACTGGTGCTTGCGGATGACCATTTCCACGTCTACGCCGAAGTCGTCCGGCGAACCCAGCACTTCGATCACGCGACCCACCGGCGGCCGCGTTGGCGTGGGCCAACTAGTGATCTCCACATCCACCACCAGGCCTTCCAGGCTTTGGTGGGCGCGAGATATTGCCTCTTCACCGAGCACACGGTGGGGCGAGGCTGACTCACGGGCGGCAGGCAGTTCCTGCCCGGCGGGAATCAGAATGGACTGTGTCATGCGCTCATCAAAAGGCACAACCGTATGCCCAGCCGCGCGATCCGACCGCGCGTAGTGAAAGACTCCGACGACGGTGGGATTGCGCCGCTCCAGCACGCGCACAATCCGGCCCATCAGGCGGCCATCGGCCTTGGGAGGCTCAACTTCCACCAGCACCTGGTCGCCCTGCATGGCGCCGCTGATCTCGTTGGGAGGAATGAAGATATCCTCTTCATTGGAAGTCCGGCGGGCGCTGGGCCGCACAAAGCCATAGCCGTCGCGATGCAGGTCAAGCCGCCCGGCGGCCAGATTGTCCCGCCTGCCAAGTGGTTTGGGAATGCTCCAGTGCTCTGTATCGAGCCTTGTCAACGTGCCGCGGGCAGTCAGCCGTGCAAGTTGTTCCAGCAGTAGACGCCTTTCCCGGCCTCCGCCCAGGCCCAGTTCGCGCACCAGTTGCTTATACCCGGCCTTGCCGCCAGCGGAACGGGCAATCCGCGCTACAAGTTCCTGATCGTTCATAGCTCAAGAGTACAGCGTGTTGTCATAAAATATTCCCAACACAATACTCCAGGATGGCCGCGAAGATATAACATCCTAATTGTGGCCGCGCATGGGTTGTCCAAGGCGTAAAGCCAGGCAGCCCAAAGATTCATTTCGCTTGGGCTTGCGGCAGTGGCCCCGGCTTTAGAATGCCCGTCCTTTCAGGACAGAAAAGGATTCATTTTGAGTGCTATGTGGAAACCCACCCAACCCGGACCTGTTACCCCCAGCTTTAATCCTGAACCCTCCCGCCAGGCGACGCCCGCTTCGCCCGCTGAATACCCTAACCGGGCTCCAGTTACGGCCGGCGACCAGGCCACCATCGGCAAGGGCCTGATTATCAAGGGAGAGATTAGCGGCACAGAGTCGCTGTTTATTGATGGCAAAGTCGAGGGCACCATCACCCTTCCCGGTAACCGCATCACCATCGGCCGCAATGGCCAGGTGGCTGCCGGCATCTCCGCGCGCGAAATCGTCATTCTGGGCAAGGTGCGCGGCAATATCGCCGCCACTGACCGGGTTGATATCCGCGCCGAGGGAGCCCTGACCGGCGATGTAACCGCGGCTCGCATCAGCATCGAAGACGGCGCCTACTTCAAGGGCGGCATCGACATCAAGAAGCCAGATGCCAAACCATCCGCCGAAGCCAAGACTTCCGTCGCGGCTTCTTCGCCCGCCGCGTCCGAGTCGTCCAAGCCGGCCTAGTTATAGCCGTGCAGCAAGTTCAGCTTGAACGCTTGCGCCCTTGCTCAAACAGGGGCGCAAGCGTCTGGAACAGAAGTGTGCTTTACTGAGCCGTGTACGTGCCAGATGGCGCGCTTTGAGGTATAAACTCGGGAAACGAAGCGAAAATGAACCAATGAAATTGTTTATAAGCCACATTAATTGATATAGATAGTTAAAAATGAACCAGAAATGGCAGGGGATTGCCCTATCCCAGCCCCAGCCGCTTCATTGTCACCCTGGGCAACGCCGATCCAGTCTTTTCCAGCACCCATTTGGTAATCGCGGACCACATCACCATTCCTGCTGCCAGCACTGCCAGGTCGATCCAATAAACATGGCCTGGCATTGCTTTGTGTGCCATGCCGCCAAGCCACCAAGAGGCGAGCCCAACAACCGTGCCGCTCGCCATCGCGGCCAGCAGGCAGCGTCCCATCTCCGCGTAGTCCAGGCTGGCCAGCGAAACCATACGCCTTAGATGCAGCAGTATGGCGAGAACAACGGTCTGCATGGCAATGCCCAGATCGGAGGCGATAGCCAGCCCGATGGCTCCATACCCGTGGTAAAGCGAATAATAGATGGGCAGCGAGAGCAGCGTGACCAATGTGCTCGCCACCATCGGAATCAGCGTGTTCCCCGCTGCATAAAAAGCTCGCGAATAAATCGCCTGCGCCGACCATAGAAACATGCTTATGGAGAAGACCGCAAAATAGCCGGCGACCTCGCGGCAATCGGCGGCCGAAAAACGTCCGCCCATGTAGATCAACTCCACCAACGGCGCGGCCAGCGCCACCATGCCCGAAGCCGCCAGCAATCCCAGCGAGGCTACGCGCGAGACGGAGTCTGCCACGCTGGTGGCAAATTCGTAATGGCGCTCTTTGCTCCACAGGCTGGCGAAAAATGGCATGGAGGCCGCTCCCGCCGCCTGGGCCAGAATGGTCATCGGTGCCGTAAAGAGCGTCTTGGCATAGGTCATCAGCGTAACCACGCCCTCGGTCTCCGAGGCAAAGTGAGCGATGATCCAATTGTCGGCGCTCACCAGCGAAACCCCGACAATCAGCGGCAGCGACAGCCGCACCCATTCGCGCAATCCCGGATCGCGCCAGTCAAGGATAGGCCGGTAGTGCGTGCCCGCCCGCCGCGCGAAGATCGCGTTCAACAGAAACGGCCCCAGAAACGCCCCGGCCAATGTACCGAAGGCGAGCGAGGAGACGCCGATGCGATGCACCAGCAAGACGCCGCCCACGATGGTGCCCAGGCCATAGATCAGCGGGGTGACGGCCTGCACGCTGAACTGCTTGCGCACCAGCAACACCGCGCCAAAGACTCCGCCGGCGAAGAAGAACAACTGCGCGGGCAGCACGATGCGCGTCAGCCGCGTGCACAGCGCCGCTTTCTCTGGATCGTACCAGGGGAACCAAAAATGAATGTAAAGGGGGGTGAAGATTTCAGCCAGCACAATGGCCGCGCCCAGCACCAGGAACATGGTGGTCAGAATCACCGAGAGCGACCGTCGCCCCTCCTCTTCGCGCCCGGTTTCGCGATAGCGCGTGAGGATGGTGACAAAGGTGATGGAGGCCGCGCCGCCTACCAGAAAGTACGAAATCATGTCCGGCAGCACAAAAGCGGAGTTGAAGGCATCGGCTTCCATGCCGCGGCCAAAGAGCCAGGCGATATATTTGTTCCGCACCAGGCCGATAATGTGCGAGAAGAAGGCGGAGGCCATCAGCACCAGGGTCGCAGTGAAGATCGTATGCGCGTGCGTGGGGCGCAGCAGCCTCAGGGCGCGCGCCCATTTGGACGGCGCAGGCGCTGGGACTTGGGTTGGGGAATCTTCTGCCACTGGTGTTGATTCTACCGGGGTTGCCGGCAAAATCGGCAACGACAATACAGAGAACCCGGCGCAACGCTCATCCTGTCGGATATTCTGTCGGCTGGAGGCATTGCATGCAGCGCATTTTTCGATGGGGAGTTTTGCTTTGGGTAGTCGCAGGGGTGGGCATATTCGCCCAGACGATTCATGGCCGCGAGGGCATCACTCTGCCGCCGCCTCCGGCTGTTGAGGCCATCCCGGTATCAGACGATTATTTCGGGACGAAGATCGTTGACAACTACCGCTGGCTTGAAGACGCCAAGAGTCCCCAAACCCGCGCTTTTATCGATGCCCAAAACGCGTACACGGCACTCTATCTGAAACAGGCAAGCATACGGCCCCAGCTGGTGGAAGGCCTGAAAGCGCTTGAGGAAGTCTCCCGCTGGTCAATGCCCTTCAAACGCGGCGACAACTACTTTTTCATGAAGCGGCTGGCCGGCGAGCAGCAGGCCTCAATCTACCTTCGCCGCGGTTGGACGGGGAAGGACGAGAGGCTGGTCGACCCCGTCGAGCTGAGCCACAATCCCAATACGTCCGTGGGCCTGGCGGACGTCTCCCGCGACAAAATGTTGCTGGCCTACCGGGTGCGCCAGGGAGGCGCGGATGAGACCTCCGTCCATCTGTTGAATGTGAAGACCGGAAAAACGCTGGAGGATGAACTGCCCAGCGCCCGCTACGACAGCGTGCGCTTTTCTCCCGATGGCGGCAGTTTTTACTACGCGCGCAACGACAAGCCCGGTACGCTGCTCTACCTTCATAAGTTGGGCGCGCCTCCCGACAGCGACACACTCATCTTGGGGCGCGAGTTTCACGGCGAAAAGCTGGGGCCTGACGACCTGTTCAGCGCCGATGTGTCCGATGACGGCCGTTATCTTGTCGTCCAGATCGACCGCGGCGTTCCCGCTCGCCGCGTCGATATTATCTTCCGCGATCTGAGCAAGCAAGACGCTTCATTCGACATCCTGGTGTGGGGCATGGACTTCCGCTTCTCAACCATCTATGCCATGGGCACCTGGTTTGTGAGGACCGATTATCAAGCGCCTAACGGACGCATCCTAATGGCACAGCCCGGCGCCAAGCCCGATGACTGGAAGACCATCATCGCCGAAGGTTCTGACCCTATCCAGTACTTTTCTATCGCGGGCGGCAAGCTTTACGTCACGAGACTCAAGGACGTGAAAGCGGAAACCTCTATCTACTCGCCGGATGGCACGCCTGCCGGCCGCATTAACTATAGCGGCATCGGGTCGACCTCCGGCCTCTCGGGGCGGCCGTCTGAACGCTACGGCTTCTACACCTTCCAGTCCTTCATTCAGCCGCCGGCAATCTACAGGCTGGATACCGTCACCGGCAAACGAACGGTTTTCGCTCGGCAGGAGATTCCCTTTGACACCAACCAGTATGAGATAAAGCAGGTGTTCTTCAAGTCACAGGACGGCACTCGGATTCCCATGTTCATCGCCGGCAAAAAAGGCTTGAAGCAGGACGGGACGGAGCGCTTGTTGATGACCGGCTACGGCGGCTTCAACTCCAGCGAAATGCCTCTCTGGAACCCGTCCTATGCGTGGTGGATGGAGCAGGGCGGCTGGTTTGCCGTGCCCAACCTGCGCGGCGGCGGCGAGTACGGCGAGAGCTGGCATCAACAGGCCATGTTCGAGAAAAAGCAGAATGTCTTCGATGACTGGTTCGCTGCAGCCGAATACCTGCTCGACAATAAGTACACCTCTGCGTCGCGCTTCGCCATTCGGGGCCGGTCCAACGGCGGCCTCTTGATGGGCGCGTCCATTACCCAGAGGCCGGATCTGTTTTCAGCAGTCTGGTGCGGATATCCGCTGCTGGATATGCTGCGCTATCAAAAATTCCTTGTGGGTACTTACTGGAAGACGGAATACGGCTCTACGGAGAACGAAATTCAGTTCCGCTACCTGCTCAAGTATTCGCCCTATCAAAATGTCAAAGCAGGCACTGCTTACCCCGCGGTGATGTTTTTTACCGGAGATAACGACACCCGCGTTGACCCGCTCCATGCGCGCAAGATGACAGCCTTGTTGCAGCCGGCTTCGTCCAGCGGCAGGCCCATCCTTCTCCATTACAGTATTACCGGCGGCCACTCCGCCGGCGTTGGCGTCGAACAGCAAATTCAGGACGACGCCGACGAACTCGCCTTCCTGTGGACGGAAACGGAGCAACCGGCTGCCCTTAAATAGTACGAGGAGCGCGAGTCCGGTACTCACCTAAATCTCTCCGCGGTAACCTCATGCCCTTGGTAATCCTTTCCGATAAAGAGGACACGTCGCCTGTGTAACAGGCGTTATTGGGAACCATTTCATCGTTGTAACCGTGACTCAATGAGGGAGCAGGTCTGATAGCCTTTGGGATTTGTCGAGCAAGCCGACAAATAGAAAGGGCTGTCTCCAGCAAGAACCAGCCTTTCTCGTGCGCAAAGAACCAGGAGTCAAGATGCCACAAGCAGGGCTGGAGCTTATCGAGATGGATCAGCAGCAGCAGGAGGATGAGCGGCTGGCTGCGCTGATTTCTGTCGGGATACTCGACACTCCGCCCGAGCCCGCTTTCGATGCAATTACCCGGCTGGCTGCAGAGTACTTTCAGGCCGATTCTGCCTCACTTGCCTTTGCCGACGAGAGCCGCGTCTGGATGAAGTCCTGTTGGCACCAAGTGGTTCGCGAGCTGCCGCGCAAAAACTCCATCTTCGACCTGGTGCTCGCCAAAGACGGTCCGGTAATCATCACCGACATCTCCACGCATCCGCTATGCGATATGTTGTTGCCGCGACTCAAAATGCTCGGCATGGTTTCTTTTGCCTGCGTTCCGGTGCGCTCCTCTTTAGGAAAGATCCTCGGAATCCTGATCATCTTCCATCGCGAGAAGGGCTGGGATGTTCCGCCGGATGCGATTCGCACGCTGGAATCACTGGCCGACATGGTCACCAGCCTGTTGGAACTGCGCGGGCTGCGCATAACTTTCACAGAGGACAGAAAAGCTCCACAGCATACTTACCAAACTGCCGAGAACACCGGCCAAAGCTGGCCAAGCAATGCCGACCTGCGCCAGGCACTGGATCAAAAACAGTTCGTGCTCTATTACCAGCCGGAGATCGAGCTCGCTACGCGCAGGATTGTTGGTCTTGAAGCCCTTATCCGCTGGGTCCATCCGGAGCGGGGCCTGATTCCGCCCATGGACTTCATTCCGCAGGCCGAGGAAAGCGGTCTGATCCTGCCCATCGGCGACTGGGGGCTTGCCGAAGCCTGCAACCAGATTCAAAAATGGTGCCTCGAAGACCCGCGTCATGCCTCTTTGCGAGTCGGCGTCAACCTTTCCGCCCGTCAGTTTTCGCGCGAGGGCCTGGCAGATCATGTCGAGGGCCTCCTGGTGCAAGCGGGTATCTCCAGCCGCCAACTTGGCCTGGAGATGACCGAGTCCAGCATCATTCCCAATAACCACACCGCCTTGAGAGTTCTCGGTAGCCTGCGCAGACTGGGCGTTTCCTTGTTGATGGACGACTTCGGCACCGGCTACAGCTCCCTGAACAACCTGCATTCATTTCCCTTCGACGTGCTCAAGATTGATCGCTCTTTCGTCTCCCGCATGACCGAGGGCGACCAACCGTTGCAAATCGTGCGCACTATCATCGAACTGGCCCGCGTGATGGGCATGAGTGTGATGGCCGAGGGAATTGAAACCCATGAGCAATACCGCCTGTTGCGCGAGATGGGCTGCCGCTATGGCCAGGGATTTCTCCTTGCCCGCCCCATGACCGCCGAAGCTGTCACCCACCTGCTGAGGCTCCCCGGCCGCATCCTCCCCGACCCCGAAGCTGTCGAAGCGGTTTACGCCTGATTCCACCGGATCTTCTCGCTTCTTGTAGGGGTGTTAGAGCGTGTTTCAAAAACCTGCTTTGTGTCAGATTACGACTTCACTGCTAGCGGAAAAATCATTCGGCGTCTCAAGAAGCGTCAGTGCACGGCTTTACAGCTTGCGGAAAAATGCATACGGAGTCGCAAGAAGCGTCAGGGCACGACTTTAGTCGTGCCGTAAACGCAACAAAACAAATATTGGGCTTTAGCCCCTGCGGTCTGCTTTTCGTGTGATTCCCATGGAAACAGGACTTTTTCTGCAAGCTGTTTAGCCGTGCCGCAAAACGCTCAATAAAATTACGGGCTTTAGCCCCTGAGGGTTGCTTTGTACTGACTGAATGGTGTTTATGAGATGACCTCTCGCGTCTCATTTCAGGACACGCAATCTGCTCGTCCTCTTTTGGGAGCACTCACGTCTTTGCATGGGAAATTCCTCACGCTGGCTTCTCTGCCGCGCGCTATGCTCCATGCCATGCAACAACTAACTGAATCCGCACCCTCCCCCGCCTCCTCCGCCTTTGCCGGCTTTCTGGCCGCGCTAGCCGGACCAGAGCAAGCTACTGGAGTTCCCGGCGACGGTACTTTGTCGATGAAGTGGAAACCCGCGCCCTCCTGGAACGATGACGATCTGGCCGACGACGTGGCAATCCTAAGCTATGAGAGCGCGCTGAAGGCCCATGCGCGCTACCGTCCCTCCCAAGTCCCCTCCCAAGTCTCTGATCGGTCGCTTACCCAGCCTGCCGATGCGGAGCCATATTGTTATGAGGAGACCTCGGCAACGTCCACGAAGCCGGTGTCTCGATCCATCGCAAACCTGGTGCCAGGAGCAATGCCAGACCAGGAGCCCATCCTCTTTCGGACTACGCCTATCGAGCGGGATCTGAAGGACGCCAGCATTACCATCCGCATGAGCAAGGCGGAGTGCGCGCAACTGCACCGGCGCGCCTCCGAGGCCGGCCTGACCATCTCGGCCTATCTGCGCTCCTGCACCTTCGAGGCCGAGTCTCTGCGGACGATGGTCAAAGACACCCTGGCCCAGTTGCGCGCGGCCACGAGCCAGGCAAAACCGCCCCAATCAGCGCCGTCCCTTTTTGGAAGATTGGCGGGCTGGCTGGCGCGCCTCATTACTCCATGGCACGGCAGCCAACGCGCTTCCCGCGCCTGACGGTGCCTCTTCTCCGCGGCCAGGTAATTTTTTACCGGATGAGAACGCGCATCAACAAGACCTTCTTCTTCAAAGGCGCCTTCCTTAGGTCGCGCATGACTCCCCGCGCCCTTCCGCCGGATCAATTTTTAGAGATGCCGCTTGCCTACACAAGGAAATGAAGACGGGTCCACATCCTCTGTGCTATGTAAATCAGTCACTCAGGGGATGAATGGCGATATAGGCGTTTCACGGTATTAATCTGAGCTACGCTTGGTCCCGTCACCGTGGGTCGAGTAAGCTACGTGTCTTCACTGAATACTGAGCCGGAAACGGCTCCTGATGCTGCGGACGAGATGGATTTGACAACCGATCAGCCAACGGCATTGAGCTAAGAGGGAGTGGTAATCGGCCATTCTGGGTCATACAAGACTGCGTATCTGGGGATCGGAAATGAATTGTGGGGTTGCGTTGGGACCTGGCGGCGGATGACCGAATACACGGAAGCAGCGGTTACACTCGGCCCTTTAGGACGAGCTTGGGCCCCGGCGGTTGAACGAAGATTCGCGCCGATAGGACATAGGACTCGCTCACGGCCCTTACTCAAACGAGCGTCCGGGAGCGAACTTACGGACGCTCGCAATACAGAGCCGACAACTGGCAATCTGCGATGCGTCACTCGCGCCTCGGTGCTAGGCCACACGTGAGGGACGCCAGCGTTTCGGATCAGATCGCCCTTTCTAAAGAGCGTCTGTATAGATCAGACGAGCCAGGAGATTCTCGATCTGCTCCTGCTTGCCAGAGCGCGGTTGAGGATTGATGCCGTTCTTGAGAGCCGTTGCCTCGATCTGATCGAGCGAAACCTTGCCGCCGAGCATGGCGACCGCCTCAGGCGACTTCCAGCCCGCATAGCGTTGCGCGAGGATTTCATCGTAGCGGCCGTCTTCGATCAACTTGGCTGCCGTCAGGAAGGCGCGAGCGCAGAGGTCGGCGCCGCCCACATGGGCATGGACCATGTCTTCGGGGGTGAAGCTCTGGCGCCGCACCTTGGCGTCGAAGTTGCACCCGCCCTGGTGCAGGCCGCCGGCCTTGATGACGTGATACATGCTCATTGTCATCGACCAAAGTTCGTTGGGGAACTGGTCGGTGTCCCAGCCCAGCAGCGCATCCCCGCGATTGATGTCCAGAGATCCCAGGAATCCCAGGGCGCTCGCGGTCGAAATCTCGTGCTCAAACGTATGTCCGGCGAGCATGGCGTGGTTGGCTTCGATATTGACCCTGACTTCCTTTTCCAGGCCGAAGCGCTTCAGGAATCCATACACCGTTGCGACGTCAAAGTCGTACTGGTGGGTTGTCGGTTCCTTGGGTTTGGGTTCGATCAGAATCTGGCCGTTGAAACCGATTTTGTGCTTATACTCCACCACCAGAGTCAGGAAGCGCCCCATCTGCTCGAGTTCCTGCTTCATATCGGTGTTCAGCAGGGTCTCGTACCCTTCGCGTCCGCCCCAGAGCACATAATTCGAGCCACCGAGCCTCTTGGTGGCATCCATACAGTTTTTCACCGTCGCCGCGCACCAGGCGAAGACCTCGGGATCGGGATTGGTGGAAGCGCCGGCCATAAACCGCGGATGGGAGAAGAGGTTCGCCGTTCCCCACAGCAGCTTGGTCGGGTACTTTTTCATCTTCTCTTCGAAATAATCCACCATGGTGTGGAAGTTCTTCAGGGTCTCGGCAAGAGTCTCCCCGCCGGGCGCGATATCGGCGTCATGGAAGCAAAAGAAGGGCAGCCCGACCACTCGGAAAAGCTCGAAGGCCGCATCGGCTTGCACCTTGGCTTGGGCAATCGGGTCGCCGTCGGCAAACCACGGGCGCTGCATGGTGGCTGAGCCAAATGGGTCGCCTCCGCGCATCGCTAGCGAGTGCCAGTAGGCGACCGAGAAGCGTAGATGATCCTTGAGGGGCTTGCCCAGTACGACCCGGTCTGCGTCATACCAGCGGTAGGCAAGGGCCTTCTTACTTGAAGGGCCCTCGTACTTTACTGTTTCGAAAGAGCTAAAGATTGTTTCGGCCATTGTGAATCTCCTATCGTTGAAGAAAATCAAATCGAGGCTGTGAATTGCCGGCTGAACACCATCCATCCCAAAGGAGAATGCGTCTTGATGGCAGCTCCCCAATAAATTGCTTTTTATCAGGCGTCTTGCGGCGATGTCTCATAGACACTGTCTTGTATCATAACGCAGGCTACGCTGCACAGATCACTCCACTCTCATTTTACTCGGAGGAGTGTTGGTCCTGAACGCTTGAAAGAACCCGTTGTTCCGAATACATCTTTGGTGAGCAGTATCCAAACATTCAATAAATGACCAAACGGCCACGAATTAGGAGCATTCCAAAAGCTGTAGATCATCTAACTTGTACCTGGGACTGAAATAAGCGGCTCAGCCATCGCAGCGCCTCAATTTTTCGGTGCATCAGTTCCGAAGGGACGCGTGATTTGTCCAGACGCGCCGGAACAATCGGCGGCCGCCCACGTCTTAGTAGGGATCTCCACGCGGCGCAAGCCTCGTTCTTATCCCTATTCCCTATTCCCTAGTCCCTATTCTTTGGTCCCCTGACCCCTGATCTCTGATCTCTGACCACTGACCGCTGACGGCTGTTTTCACGCACATAAATACGCATAGAACTTGCGGAAACTACGCATAATTACGCATATAAACTGCCAAATTTACGCATATCTACGCATATTTCAGCCCAAAACACTGTCCATATTGACGCATAAATGGCCTGGAGCGAATTGGATTCTGTTGGTCTAAATTTTTCTTGGAAAAGTTGGAGGCGCGGGCCGGGATCGAACCGGCGCATAAAGGTTTTGCAGACCTCTCCCTTACCACTTGGGTACCGCGCCTTGGCAGGGCTGCCCTAAGATGAAAAACGCCCCATGCCGCCGTAGCCAACCCGGCTTGCGCCGGAGGGCGGAATGGAGCGGGAGACGAGACTTGAACTCGCGACCCTCGCCTTGGCAAGGCGATGCTCTACCACTGAGCTACTCCCGCAGGTTGCAAGTTTGAGTATACCGGGGCTGCGAAATCGGGTCAAACAGCAGCCGGAACCGCGCCTGAAACCGGCAGGCCAATGCCGGACCGCATACCCTTCTCCTCGCGCACTAGCTCCCCGTCGCGCATATAAAGAATTCGGCTGGCAATCTGCGCCGCCTCGGGATTGTGGGTAATCATCAGAGTGGTTTGGCCCAGCTCACGGTTCGACCTCAGCAGCATGTGCAGCACTGCATCCGAGCTTTTAGTGTCCAGGTTGCCCGTGGGCTCGTCGGCCAGCACAATGGCCGGCCGCGTAATCAGCGCCCGGGCGATGGCTACGCGCTGCTGCTCGCCGCCGCTCAGCTCGTTCGGCCGGTGCTGGAGCCGCCCCTGAATCGCCAGCATGTCGCTCAAATGGTCCAGATATTCTCGGTCCAGCGGCGTCTTTTTCCCGTTGGCGGCGCGCCCGCTTACCGAGTGGGCGATCTCGATATTGCCCATGGCCGAGAGTGTGGGCAGCAGGTTGAACTTCTGGAAAACGAATCCGATGCGGTGCTTGCGCAGCCGTGTGCGCTCGGCGTCTGTGAGCAAAGCAAAGTCCACTCCGTCAATCACCACGCGGCCTTCCGTTGCCTTCGTCAGGCCGCCCAACAGATAGAAAAGAGTAGACTTACCCGAACCCGAGGGACCGACGATAGCGACAAACTCTCCCGGCTCGACGGAGAGCGAAACCCGGCTCACGGCGGTGACCTTGATTCGGCCTGCCGCGTAAACCTTGGTCAGATTCTCGGTAAGAATGATGGGCGATGATTTTTCGGGCTGCACAACTTTCATTGTAAATGCGATGGCTTATGCGTATTTATGGGCGTGATTGGGAGCCTGGAGCACCGGCTGTATTTGGAGCGACAAAGTCCAATTCGCGCCAGGCCGTTTATGCGTAGATATAGATAGGGATTTTAGGCTGAAATATGCGTAGATATGCGTAAATTTGGCAGTTTATATGCGTAATTATGCGTAGACCCCGCAAGTTCTATGCGTATTTATGGGGGTGGAAAAACAGGGAACAGGGAATAGGGAATAGGGAATAGGGAATAGGGAATAGTAAAGCCCCGCTCTCCTGCGGTCAGTGGACAATGATCAGTGGTCAGTGTCCGGGCACCTGCGGTGCGGGGACTGGCTGTCCAGGCGGACTCAATCGGTTCGGATCAGGGCAGGCTTTCGGCAAAACGGCAAGGCAGGCTTTGGGTTGCCGGGCAAACACTTGCGACAAGCCGACTTGTCGTTACAAATTCGCTCCTCGACGAGCGCATCGGCGATTTAGCGTAAAGCGAGGCGAGGCCGATATCTGCCACCAGGTCCTTACTCAAAAAACCTTCCGACCGCCTTGCCTGACCAGCCAGCAGGCGTATATTCATCTCAATTATGGGCGATCAAGCAGAATTGCTAACTCGGATCCCTGCAACCGCTCCCAGATCGGCGGCTCCGCTGGCACCTGCTTGGCGTTTGAATTAAGCCGCTGTCGGACCGTCCAGCTTCCGGTTTGCCACCAACCGCCCTGAACTCCGAAAGTGGAGATTTCTTCGACTAGAGTGGCTGCGTCTTTTAATGAGTGAACCGGCTATTATGCATCAACCCACCGTGCCGATGCCCGACTCAGCTTCCGGATTGCACCCATTGGCCTTGGAATAGCCCGCATGAATCGTAATCGAACCGGCCCGCTCCTCTCAGCGAGAAGCGGGCCAGTTTTGTTGCTTTCGGAATTCTGGACGAAGCAGGGCTACTCGGTCAGCTCCAGGGTCACGACCGCTCCTCCCATCGCAGCCACAACTGCCGAGCTCTTCAAGACCTTACGAGTATCCTTGGCCACCCAGACCGTCTTCTTGTCTGAACCTCCGTCGGCCGAAGTTATCTCGACTCGATACGCATCGAATTTCCCCGTTGGCACGGTGACCGTTTCGACGCCAGAGACGTTCAGCTGCAACAGCTTTACCTTCTGCGTCTGCAAGTCGAAGTTACGGAAGGTGGTCGTGTATCCCTCTGCCAGCGGCAGACTGGCGATTACCTGATCCTCGCCGGCCCCGTCGGCAAAGAGCGGTCCGCCGAGATCAACCGTGATCGGCCGTTCCTGACCATTCATGCTCATCTTGCCTGCCGCCTTGTCGCTGCTGAAGTCGAGGTCAATCACTACAGGGCCTTGAGTCACGTTCCGTTTGCGCAGAACCAGAGTGCCTTTTTCGATGGTTGCGGTATCGGTCGCTGTACCTCCCGGCGTTTCCAACTGATTAGTAGCCGTCCACGCAGTTCCACCGTCCTGAATCGTAGTGGTGAGCTTGAGGTTCATTTGCTGGCCGCCTGCATCAATCTTCACCTGATAGTGATAGACGCCCGGCAACAAATCGGCAGCCGGTTTCGGCAGGCCGACGGCTCCCGCATCTAACTTCTTAGCCAGCACCACCGTCTTGGGATCAACCGTGATCTCCTTTAGCCGCGCCACCGACTCCGCCGACCCGCCCTCCTGGAATCTGCCTCCCAGGTGCGCGGCCAGGAACTTCTCCGACTCCATAAAGAGCGCCAGGTTGTTCACCGGACGCGCGAAGCCGTGGCCTTCATCCGGGGCCAGAATGTACTCCACCGGGAAGCCGCGATCGCGCAGCGCAATGACGATCTGCTCAGCCTCGCGCCGGTTGACGCGCGGGTCATTGGCGCCTTGCGCTACCAGCAGAGGCGTCTTAATCTTGTCCACGGAGTTCAGCGGCGACTCCTCCATGAGCAGCTTCTTGCCTTCCGGCGTACTCACATCGCCCATGCGCACGGCAAATGTCTTGCGCGCCGCTTCCCAATAGGGAGGGATTGACTCCATTAGCGTAATCAGATTCGAAGGCCCAACGATGTCTACTGCCGCGGCATAAAGGTCGGGTGTAAAGGCCACCCCAGCCAGCGTTGCGTAGCCACCATAAGACCCTCCCAGAATGCCCACTCGCTTGGGATCGGCGATGCCCTCGGCCACCAGGTACTTCACGCCCCAAGTCACATCGTCCTGCATTTTGCGGCCCCACTCCAGGTTGCCCGCATCCAGGAACTTCCTCCCGTAGCCCGTCGAGCCGCGGAAGTTGGGCATCAGCACCGCGTATCCGCGGTTGGCAAAGAACTGCGCCAGCGTGTTGTAGCCCCATTGATCGCGTCCCCACGGGCCGCCGTGAGGAATCACCAGTGTCGGCAGGTTCTTGGCCGGAACGCCCTTGGGCAGCGTCAAATAGGCGGGAATCTCCAAACCGTCAGAGGATTTGTAGGTGACGAACTTCATTTCCGCCAAGTCCTGGCGCGGAATCTTCTCCCAGAGTTTGTACTGCGGAGTAATCGCGCGGGTCTTGCGGTCGAAGAGCAGCGTCTGCCCCGGCTCTCTATCGCTGTGTGCCGTAAACAGCCAGTATCTTTCGTCTCGCGTCCGCGAAACCAACATAACGTCTTCGCCGGTGAACTTGTGCTCCAGCCAGTGAACATCGGCGCCGAAGACCTTGTCCTTATAGTAGGTTTTCACGCGGTCGTGGATATACCAGGTCTCCACCAGTTCATCGGTTGCCTCGGAGAAGAGCGCTCCGGCGAAGTCCACCTTGCCCAGCGGATCGGATTCCACAGTCTCCGTCTTGCCGGTCGCCGGGTCCAGAAGCGCCAGTTGAATCAGGTCGGCATCCTTGTTCGTTTCGATATAAACCCGGCTGCTATCGGGAAGAAAGTGCAGCGTGCCACAAGTCTCGAAGACCGTGCAGGAATAGATCTTTTCCAGCTTGTCAGCATCCACGCGCAGAATTTCCGTGTCGCCGTTATCCGCATTGCGCTCGGCTAGCCGCAACTGCCCCTTCAGGTCGAAGCTCCAGCCGACGATGCGGTCCGTGTTCTTGCGCAGCAGCGTCTTCTCGCCGGTCGAGATTCTCAGCCTGTAGAGGTCGTGCCATGCCTTGTCCCGGTCGTTCAGCCCGATATACACGAGGTCCGGATCGCTCTTGGGCAGCTCGTACAATACCACGCGTACGCCTTTGAGCCCGGTCAGGTCGCGAGAGGCCGGGGCGTCAGCGCCGGCTGCCGGCTTGGCCGCAGGATCCACCGCATAGACGTTGTAGTTCTCGTCGCCGTCGTGATCCTTGACGTAGAGAATGTACTTGCTGTCTCGCGTCCAGAAATACCCGGCAACGGGACGCTTGCTCTCCGTCGTAAGCAGCCGCGCCGCGCTGAACGGCTCACTGACCGCTTTCACGTAGACATTGCGGGTGTCCTTCCAGGGCTTCAGGAATGCGATGTACTGACCATTGGGAGAAAGCTGGGCTGCCGCAATCTCGGGATTGCCAAAGATCAGCCCGCGATCGATCAAGGGCGGAGGGCCAGCAGCCTTCTTATCCTGCGCTCCGGCAGCGGTTACAACCAGCGAAAGGCACATCAAGACACGGAAAAAGCTCTTCATCAAAGTCGGTTTCCTTTCTTCTTGCGATTAGGAGTGATCGGAATGGGAATTTCATCAAGCTACGGTAGTGTACTCTTGCGGCCCCGCTGCTTCAAATGAAGCTTGTGCGTACGCTGGGTCCGGTTGCGGATTCAAGGCATAAATCAACCCCCGCAGGACTGAACGGCCACGTAGCAGTCATCCTGAGGAACATACGAACATCCCATCGAATCTGTTCCGCAAACTCTGCCATTTGGCGAGTGTCTCATACCCCCAGAAGAGAATCCAGGTACCCCAGAACCGTCCGCCGCGACGGAGGACTTAAGAGGCTGCCGAATCTTGCCCAACGAGGTTGCTGGAAAAGTCATTGAGCACCATCAGCCCGATGCGCTCATCCAGCGCAACCTGCGAGCTGTCAAATGGGCTACTGCGATTAGTCCTCGGAAACGCCCTTCAACCCGGGAATGACGTTGAATCTGATTATCGGTAATTCGAAAATCTGGAGGGCATTCTCGAATTGCTGAAGGCCATCGGTAAAAAGGAATGCCGTCATCGCCGAATACCAGCTTGAAGTAAGTTGTTTGTATGGCGGTCTGCTCCGTGCCCAGTGTAAAGTGATAATATTCTTTTTCACGGCCGTCCCACACCGCGAAATTCAGCCTGAAGACAGCAAGAGGAGAGCTTATGACTCTGCCGCACCTGTACGGAAGTGCATTGGCGCTTACGATTTTGACCATGCTTTGCTGGGGTTCATGGGCCAACACGCTCAAGATCGCCAAGGGCTGGCGCTTTGAGCTTCTCTACTACGACTATTGCATCGGCGTGGCGCTTTGCGCCCTGGTCGCCGGGTTGACCTTCGGCACGTGGGGATCGGATGGCCCTCGCTTCACGAGCGATCTGGCGCACGCTGGCAATATGAATATCCTCAGTGGATTCGCAGCCGGGGTCATCTTCAACTTTTCGAACATCCTGGTGATAGGGGCCGTTTCCGTGGCGGGAATGGGAGTCGCATTCCCCATCGGCGTGGGGCTGGCTCTGGTGGTGGGAGTGATTTGGAGCTACCAAGTCAACGCTCAGGGAAATCCATGGCTGTTGTGCCTGGGTGTCGCCTTGATTGTGGCAGCCATCGTCGTGGACGCCATTGCCTACCGCGCTCACGCCGTCAGCCAGAGCGCTCCCGGCGACAAAGCAGATGCCGCCGCCAAACGAGCAGCTACTTGGAAGGGGATCCGGTTGAGCGCTATCGGCGGCGTTCTGATGGGCACGTTTTACCCGCTGGTTGAAATCGGCAAATCGGGCGAGAAAGGACTTGGCCCCTACGCGGTGGCATTTGTCTTTGGCCTGGGCGTGCTGGCCTCGGTTTTTATCTACAACATCTATTTTCTGAAATTCCCCATCTCGGGCCCGCGGCTGAGATTTGCGGATTACCTCAAAGGCAATTCCTGGGTGCATTTTCTCGGAATCGCAGGCGGCGTGATGTGGATGATAGGGTCGCTCTCGAACTTTGTGGCCGCCAGCGTGGTTGGACCGGCAATCAGCTACGCATTGGGGCAAGGTTCCACTATGGTGGGTGCGCTGTGGGGAGTCCTGGTATGGAGAGAGTTTGCGGGAGGCGGGAAGCTGGTGAACTGGCTTCTGGCGCTGATGTTCGTGCTCTTTATTACCGGCCTTGGGGTGGTCTCCATCGCAAAAAGCTAGACCGCTCGACAGAAATTCAGCATGGCTTTATGGGGTGGATTAATCAAGCCTGGCTTGATTGATTCGTGTCTGTTGGTTTCTGAAGATGGAGGCACTGAACACTTTCATGAAGTGCGGGTTTCGTGGGGGTTTCACCTGAATGAGTGCCTTTCCTTTCTGTTTTCCACAGAGCGCTTGCATTTAGGCGAGATCTGAACCAAATGAGGCACTCTTATCCACGCTTTTTTTGTTATGGCAATGATTCACGCATACTTATCCACGCTAAGACTTGGCATAATTTAGGCAAGAGCGGTTCCTCAGGACCTGTTCCCAGCGCCGAGTCCAGGGAGAGTGCCCGAGTTGCGAGATGGAATTCGAAGCCCGAGGCCTTTCAGTAACTCCCACAGGAGCACTGAAGAGTGACCAGCTATAGCCGCCAGGACGTATTGCGCATCTTGCAGATCGGCTCCCGCCAGTTGCAGGCATGGGAGCGAGCGGGAATATTTCCCCAACAACAGAGCTACAGCTTCCAGGACCTTGGGCAGTTGCGCATCTTGCGCGCACTGCGCGAGGAGGACGTGCCGGTGGCGTCGATACGGCACTCGATAGTGGCCATGAGGGCGGTGGCGGGCATGTCGAATCCGCTGTTGGAAGCAAGCCTGGTGAGGAATGGGACGCGGCTGGCCTTCCGGCATCGCGGGGCTGTTGTGGATCCCATCCGCCGGCAGTTGCTCTTTGATTTTGAGCGGATGGAGCAGCAAAAGGGCTGGCCGACGGCTCACTCCGAGCCGGCGCCATTGCTCAGTGATGCGTCAGGCGCTCCACAAGGCGTGCAGGAGATGTTTCTGAAGGCGGTACAGGCCGAGGAGTCCGGCCAGAAGATCCGCGCCATCAAACTTTATCAGGAGATCATGGAGCTTGACCCCAGCTTTGCGCCGGCGTGGATCAACCTGGGCACGATCCACTTCCACCTGCGCGAGTTTGGCTGGGCCGAGCAGCTCTACCGACGCGCGACAGAGATCGATCCGACCTATGTGCTGGCGTTTTTTGACCTGGGCAACGTGCTGGACGAGTTGCAGCGGCCGGATGAATCAATAACCGCCTACCGCAAGGCGATTGCGCTGGCTCCCGGTTATGCCGACGCCCACTACAATCTGGCGCTGGCCTATGAGCGCAAAGGCGAGGCGCGGGCGGCGCTGCGCCACTGGCAGGCATACGCGCGACTGGATAAAAGCGGTCCCTGGGCCGACCACGCGCGCGGACAGATTCGCAAGCTGCTCGACCGCGAGAAGCTCGCCATCGCATGGCGCGCGGATAGCTTTATTGCGCCGCGCAAAGGAATGGCGGCGCTGGAGCTGGTGGGCGCCGAGAGCTTATAATCCGCAAAAAAGTTGGCCCTTCCCATAGGAAGGGCCAACGCGATCAACAAAGAACAAGCTAAACAAGTTAATTCACGGTCACCGTGAAGGTGGTGGTGGGTGCTGGAGTTAAAGCTGGAACTCCTGTTCCCGTCACTGTGAAGGTGTAGGTTCCGGCCGTTGTCCCCGAATTGCCGCCGCCGCCACCACCGCCGCCTCCGTGACCGCAAGCGGCCAGGCTACTCAGAGCGGCCATCATGACCAGGATGACCAGCATCGAGCGCCAACTACGCCGCCGTGCCGGAATACCCAGGAAGATGAGGAATGCCAGAACAGCGCCGCCGCCCGCTCCGGTCCAATCTCTTCCGGGCAGCCTGGGATAGGCCAGCGCAGCGCTGGCCGCTGTCGTGTACACCGTGATGGTCGCGGTCCCGCTGGTCGTGCCGGAACTCAGCGTCACCGTGTTGCTGCCGCTTGAGCAGTAGGGAGCGTCTCCCGATGTATTGGTTGGACCCGATGTCAGCGCGCAGGCCAGCGTCACGGTTCCCGCATAGCTGTTGCTCGAACTCACCGTCACGGTTGAAGTCGCGCTCCCTCCAGGCGCGATGGATGACGGAGAGGTTGCCGCCAGCGTATAAGTCGCGGAAGAGCCGGTTGACGAACCCCAGTAGTTCACCAACTGCATCGCATCCACGCTACCGATCCCGGAGGCCAGATCATAACCGGTAAGCGTGTTGTAGCCGCTCTCGTAGTAGTACCCTGCCGTGTTATCGACGCAGTTCGAAGTTCCGCTATTGCACGGGACCGAGTTATTGCCCACTGTCACATCGTGAAAGACCGAACTTGCGTAGCTGCCGTTGTACAGGGAATACAGCTCCTGAGCCGCCTGCCCCAGCCGGCTGCCGGTCTTCTGCTGGACCAGCGCCAGTATGCCGGCAAACGCCGGCGCAGCTGTGGAAGTGCCGCCATAACCGTCAAAATTGCCTCCTGAAATGGAAGAGCAATTCTCAGTACTGTCGCAGATCAGCCAAGTTGCTGAGTCATATCCGTTGCCTGACATCACTGATACATCCGGCAGAGAGCGCGCGTTCGCGTTTACGCCCGTTGGCACCGTCGCCGGTATACCCGAACCAGTCTGCCACGAAGGCCTGGGGTAACCTGCGCACGTGTTGCCGCTGCCGGTGGCGCAACTGCTCACGCCTCCACTGCCAGCCACGATATTGTTATCGCTGGACGAATATCCCGCGCCTGACCAAGTCACATTCCCGCTGAGCGGGGTTGTGTCGACGGATGTCGAGTCGTTCCATATTGACTCCGGAATATATCCGTTATGTGGACCCGACCCCAACACCGTCCGGTAATAGGTCGGAGCGCCAGCAGTGCCAGTGGAGGTGCTTATGTAAGTCGAAAATGAATGTTCCAACCCATAGAAATCAGTTCCGCCGACCGCAATGTTATATGGGGTGGAGGCATAACCGCTCACCGACAATCCATCAATCGCAGTACTAATCGTACCGTTTCTGTCGCCGTCACAACTGGCCGACCCGGTGTCGCCGGTCGAAACCGTTACCGCGATGCCCTGCCCCGCCGCCTGCTCCCAGTAGCCGTTGAGCAACGCGTTGTCGCTGCCCATATCGGCTTCGCACTCGCCGAAGCTGAGGCTGAAGATGTCTACCACATTGTCATCGATCGCCGTCTGAATGCCTGAGATGAGGTCCTCTGAGGGGTAGTAGTAAATCGATGCCCCCGGAGCCAACCCTCCCGAGAGTTCGGTGTCGATATACGCTTCATCCACATCGCCGGAGTCAGTAAGGAGCCCACTTCCTGTGGGGATAATTGTGGGAGGGGTTGCATAGGTGCTGCCGAGAAACGTGCTGCGATAAGTCTGCACGATGCTGCCTGTGCCTATCGTCGCAACGCCGCCAACGCCGATTTTCACGCCCGCACCGGTACAACCGGAACTGGAGCCACAGGCTGTCCCGGAAAAATTGGCATTGAAAGTATTGGGCGTGTCATAGATAGTGGCCGCATCCGCGGGAACCATCCAGAGGATGTAAGGGCTGACGGTTGTCCCCGACCCGGTAGTAAGGTTGACCCTTGGCCCCACGGCCTCTGCCGCGTTGGCAGGCTCCAGCCGCCCGGTCTCAGGGTTGATCCTGCCCGGGCTGCCATGCACAGAATGCGGCCTGGGCCGGATGGTGTTCAGGTGCGCGACGCCCTTGACCACATTGGCTAGCGCCGAGGGAATCTGCGGGTCGGTGGTGTTCGAATAGAACTGCCGTTCGCCTGCCTGGAAGGAGTGAATCGAGATATGAAAGGCCTCCTCCGCCTGGCTTACCGTTCCATTGAAGGCGATATTGGTGCGTCCTTTCGAGACCGTCTCCACCTGCAGCCCGTGCGATTCCAGCCAGGCGACAAGGGCCGCAATGTCCGAATCCGCGGGGCCGTAAAGCTGGCCGAACTGCTCCGGGGTGAGCCACTTGTGGTAATTCGGTGACGATTTGTCCTGCAACTGGGCCAGATAGGCGTCCAGCGCCGCCTGCTGCTCGCTGGAGCGCGAGAGCACCAGGCGCATGTGAGTCAGTTGCGTCGAGGCAGAAGTCTCGCCCTGGTCAAACTCCGCCCGCGCAAGACGCGGGACGTTGCCTCTCAGCGTTGCCAGAGACAACTCATTCACATCCGTGGTAATCCGCGGGGCAACAGAGGAATTCTGGGCCAGCAGCGCTATCGAGCAAAGCAATACGCCGGCCAATATGGCCAAGACATTGAGGGGAAACGCCTTCATCAAGCGCATAGTGGTTTTCCTGAACCCTTCCTTCGGGGGAAACCCCCGACCAAACAATAAGTTGCGGTTCCACTCGAATCATACCGTTAAAAACGCCCGCCGCGCTCCGTCTCGGATCTATATGCAAAATAAGCAATAATAGATGTTGTATTTTTTTTGCGGGGAAAAGAGTACTCAATTGCTCAAAATGAGCAGATATCTGGCTCGAAATGGGGAAGATTGTGTCTCCGTTCCCGCCTTTGCAGCTTATCTTTGCATCTGCCGTACTCCACTACAAAATAGAAGCCAGAGAAGAATGAACGGAAAAACCCAGAGTTCGCCAGCGCCGCCGAGCGCATGCAACCGGCTACAGACATTCTGCTTAGACGCAGATGTACGAACAATGTTGACGGTCGTGGCAGAGAAGACAGAAAAACTCCCTCCAGGTTGCCAATCCGGGGAGGGTGCAGGAATGGGCTGGCCTGAACTGCAGGCCCACAGACCGCCTGTTTTGATACACTTCAAAGCCGGAGGCGGTATACCTTGGCCCACACAACACATTCCCCCGCACTGACACAGCTTTCCGAAGAGGAGAAGCTCTTTTATTCAACCGTCCGGCAGTTTGCCGAGGAAAAGATTGCGCCTTTTGTGCACACCATGGACGAAGAACAGAAGATAGCGCCCGGGCTGGTGGAGCAGCTCTTTGAGCTGGGGCTGATGGGCATTGAGATTCCCGAAGAGCAGGGCGGCGCGGGCGGCAGCTTTTTCGATTCGGTGCTGGCCATTGAGGCAATTTCGACCGTGGACCCCGGCGTGGCGCTGCTGATGGACGTGCATAACACTCTGGTGATCAATGCGTTGCGCCACTGGGGTACGGAGGAGCAACGGCAGAAATGGCTGCCTCGTATGGCGGCCGATACGGTGGGCGCCTATGCGTTGAGCGAGGCCGGTTCGGGCTCGGACGCCTTTGCGCTGCAAACCCGCGCCGAGGCGGTTGCCGGCGGCTACCGGCTCAATGGGCGCAAGCTGTGGATCAGCAGCGCACGCGAGGCGGGGCTGTTTATCATTTTTGCCACGCTCAACCCGGCTTTGGGCTACAGGGGCATCACTGCCTTCCTGGTGGAGAAAGACGCGCCGGGATTCACCGTGGGCCGCAAGGAAGACAAGCTGGGGATTCGTTCCAGCAGCACCTGTGAACTGATTCTGGATGGCTGCCAGGTGCCGGAGACCAGCCTGCTGGGCAAGCCGGGCAAGGGCTACAAAATTGCCATTGAGACGCTCAACGACGGCCGCATAGGAATTGGCGCGCAGATGCTGGGTCTGGCCGAGGGCGCATGGAGTCACGCCGTTCGCTATGCCAAGGAAAGGCGCCAGTTCGGCAAGCCGATCGCCGAATTTCAGGCGGTGCAGTTCGCGCTGGCGGGGATGGCTACCGAGATTGAAGCAGCCAGGCTGATGGTTTATAACGCGGCGCGGCTCAAGGACGCTGGTCAGCCATATCTGCGCGAGGCCGCCATGGCCAAGCTCTTTGCTTCGCGAATGGCTGAGCGTGTGGCCAGCCAGTGTGTGGAGATCTTCGGCGCCAACGGATTTGTGCGCGATTCCCCGGCGGAGAGGTATTATCGGGACGCCAAGGTGGGCGCCATCTACGAGGGCACCTCGAATATGCAACTGGCGACGATTGCCAAGCAGGTGCTGGGGCGGTAGCAGGCCCTAATTGGCGGAATCTCTCTGGCGCGTGGCCTTTACGCCCGACAGAATCCCAACGCCTATCAGTATCACCGCTCCCACCACAATCCAGTGTGCTGGTATATGCACCAGGTACGCGGCGTAAGCCAGTCCGCCGATCATGATAACGAATCCGGAAGCGTAAATTCCAAATGACATTTGATCTCCTTGCCAAGTCAGTGGTGCATTTGGGCGCCAAGTTTTACGGACGAGAAGTTAAAGCACTCAGCTCACACCAACTGCGCCCGTTTGGCGGTTAGCGCAGGACTGGGCGGGGGATCGAGCAATACAGGTCTGGTTGCGTTCTCCTCCGGCAGTGAATCGTGCAGAACCATGTTGAGCAGCGAAGTGTGAACCCGAATGCGCCCGTTGTATTCGATGTAGCCGAGCTTTCTAAAGCGATTCATGAAAAAACTGACGCGGGAGCGCGTGGTGCCGATCATCGCGGCAAGAGCCTCCTGGGTTACCGGTGGGATCAGTGGCTCCGGCTCACCTGATTGCCCAAATTCCGCCATCAATAAAAGTGTCCGTGCCAGGCGTCGTTCGCTGGAGTTGAAGAGCTGATCGACAAGGTCCGCCTGGGTTCGTATGCCTCGCGTCAGGATAAACTGCATAAAAAAGTCGGAGAACGCGTGTTCCTCATGCAAGACGCGGAGCATTCTTGCTCTATCGATCTTGAGCGCAAGACAGACGGATACAGGCATGGCCGAGGACGTTCGCATCGCTCCCACTGCCGCCATCGACTCCTCGCCAAAAAAGTCCCCGGGCGCAAGCATCGTTACCGTGGCCTCTTTACCCATCTTGGAGACGACGGTGAGTTTTGCCCGGCCACTCTGGAGATAAAACACAGAGTCGGCGGGGTTTCCCTGAGAAAAGAAAGCCTGCTTTGATGTGTTGTGCAGGATGCTTCGCCCCGGTCCTTCAGTCGCCAAAAAAACGGCGGTATCAAAGGGCTTCTTCTTTACTACTGTCATCGAAACGGCCTCCTTCCACATGCGATCCGGCTACAGATAAGCTTCATCATGGCTGCGAACTGGCGGAGTCGGATCGGCCTTCCGCTCCAAAGCGCACAATGACTCGCACACCTCAGCATCACACCCCAACAAGTGGAAGTCTGAGCAATTCAGGTCTATCGTTACATCGGGCTGGAGGGAGGTAACCTGTGCGGAATGAGAGTACAGATTGCGGATGCAATGGCTGCAAGAGTTAGCGGGCCTCGCCCGGCCACAACCTTACAGCTTTTGCGTTCTCTTCACAGCGCGAACCCCGGGGACGCGGCGCAGGCCGAGGACCATGCGGTTGAGGTGGCCCACGTCTTCGGCTTCGGCAATCAAATCGACGACGGCCTCGCCATTATCGTCCTTGCGAATTTCGACGCCGCTGATATTGGAGTTGTCGTCGGAGATGACGGCGATCAACTCCTTTAACATGCCGGGGCGGTCGTCGCAGGAGATAGTGATCTTAACCGGATAACGCTGCGGCCGGCCGGTGGCTTCTCCTCCCACGCGGGACCACTCGACATTGATGCGGCGGTCGCTCTCGTAGAGCAGGTTCTGCACGTTGGGACAATCGCGCGCATGGACGGCCACGCCTTTGCCGCGGGTGACGTAGCCCACGATCTCTTCGCCGCGAATGGGATTGCAACATCGCGCGCGATAGACCAGCATGTCGTTCTGGCCCTCAACCTGGAGCGAATCGGAACCGGTAAGGTGCAGCTTGCGGACGGCGTCGGACATGGCTGCTACGCTGCCGGGCTTGATCTCCGGCGCAGCCTCAGGCTCCGGCGAGGTGGTTGAGCCGGGAGCCAGCTTGTTGAGCACTTGGCGGGCGGAGTGCTTGCCCAGCCCCAGGGCGGCCAGCAGATCAACGGCCGTGGCCACGCCGTATTCGTTGGCGATGCGGCCCAGGTCCTGGTCGCTGATCTGGCTCTGCGGCACCTTGAATTTGCGCGCTTCGCGCTCCAGCAGTTTGCGCCCGATCTCGACCGCCCGTCGCCGGTGATCTTCGTTGAGCCAGTGCTTGATCTTGTTGCGGGCGCGGGGACTTTTGACAAAAGTCAGCCAGTCGCGGCTCGGCTTGTGGTCCTTTTGGGTGACAATTTCGACGATGTCGCCGGTGCGCAGCTTGGTGCGCAAAGGGGCCATGCGTCCGTTGACCTTGGCGCCTACACAGGTGTGGCCAACCTCGGTGTGAATGGTGTAGGCAAAGTCGACAGGAGTGCCGTCGGCAGGGATCACCACAACCTTTCCCTTGGGCGTGAAGGTGTACACCTCGTCGGGATACAGGTCCATCTTCAGGCTGGAGAGGAACTCGTTGGGGTCGGTCATCTCCTTTTGCCATTCGACCAACTGGCGAATCCAGTTCAACCGCTCTTCATCGCGAGCCGTAACCACGCCTCCCCCGGCTTTGTACTTCCAGTGGGCGGCGATGCCTTCCTCGGCGATGCGGTGCATCTCCTCGGTGCGGATCTGCACTTCAAACTGGTGGCCGCTGGGGCTCATCACCGTAGTGTGCAGCGACTGGTAACGATTGGCGCGGGGCATGGCGATGAAGTCCTTGATGCGCCCCGGCACCGGACGCCACAAGGTGTGGATGAGGCCGAAGACGGCGTAGCAGGCGGCCACATCCTGCGTAATGACGCGAACTGCCAGCAAATCATAGACCTGGTCGAAGGAAACTTTGGAGCGTTGCTGTTTTTGATAGATGGAGTAGATGCGCTTGATGCGCCACTCAACGCGGGCCGTGATGTTGTTTTCGCGCAGTTGCTCGGTCAACGTGTCTTCCACGCCGCGCAGAAACTGCTCGCCCTCCGTGCGGCGGGCCTCGACAGCCGCCGCGACCTGCTCGTAGCTGACCGGGTCGGTGTAGCGGAAGGCCAGGTCCTCAAGCTCGCCGCGCACCTTGCCCATGCCCAGGCGATGCGCGAGAGGCGCGTAGATTTCCAGGGTCTCGCGGGCGATGGACTGTTGGCGCTCCTGCCTGAGGTGCTCAAGAGTGCGCATGTTGTGCAGCCGGTCGGCCAGCTTGATAAGCACAACGCGCACGTCCGAGACCATGGCCAGCAACATCTTGCGCACATTTTCTGCCTGGCGATCCTCGCGATTGGCGAACTCGATCTTGTCGATATTGGTGACGCCTTCGACGATGTGGGCCACCTGCTCGCCAAAGCTGGCCTCAATCTCATCATTAGTAGCGGGTGTATCCTCAACCGAGTCATGCAGCAGGCCCGCGGCGATGGAGGTCGCGTCCATCTTCATCTCCGCAAGCACTTCGGCTACTTCGAGCGGATGGATAATGTATGGCTCGCCCGAAGCCCGCGTCTGCCCTTCATGGTGCCGGACGCAGAACTCCCAGGCCTTGCGAATGAGAGAGATGTCTTCGTTGGGACGGTTGGCGTGAACCTTCTTGAGCAGCGCCTCAAAGCGCCGGTCGATGGTTTGCCGATCGATGGCGAGCGCAGCGATCTGCGCACCCCCCTTGGGAGCCGGGGGCGCGCCGGGAACCTCCGCCGGTATGGGCTGCCGGACTGTCGCCATGCTTTATTATAGGCCGCTTGCGTTCAGCGCGCATGAAGGGAGAAGCGGATTGCTGTTTATGACGATGCAAACGTGGGATTCCATTCTTGTTACGATGGGGTGAGATGAATTTGACTAAGGGAGACCATGACCAAGAACCGCACTTCCCGTTCTGCTGCGACAAGAAAAGCGCCCAAGACTGCCCAGCCTGCGCTGCCTGATCAGCGGACTCACGAAAAGCCGGCTTCCGGCGCGCAAGCTGTGGGAGCCAGAATCAACCGCCGCGCGGCTGACCGGTTGCGTGCGGGCCATCTGTGGGTCTACGCCTCCGACATAGAATCGATTGAACTACCCGAGGGTGAACCTCCCGCGCTCCTGCCTGTGGCCGACAGCCGCGGGTTGCTGCTGGGCACGGCGCTCTACAGCCCTACCTCGCAGATTGCCCTGCGGCTGGTCTCGCGCTCGAATTTGGATGAGGCTGCGTGGCTGGCGTTGTTGGAGACTCGGCTGCGCGCGGCGATCGGGCGGCGCAAACTGATGCTCGACGAGCAGAACAATGCCTGCCGCTTGTGCTTCAGCGAAGCCGACGAGCTTCCGGGCCTGGTGGCGGACAAGTACGGCGTGCTGGTCATTCTCCAACTCTTGACCAAAGGTCTGCTCGCCGCAGACGTGCGCGAGAGCTGCGTGCGCGTTCTGCGCGAAGAGTTGTCGCCGGCGGCGATTCTGGAGCGGCTCGACCCGCGCGTGCGCGAGCTGGAGGGGTTGGCGACGCCGAGTTCAGAACCTCTCTATGTTGCAAACCCTGCCGCGCCGGTCGTCAGCACGGAATTCCGGCTCAACGGCCTGGTCTTTTATTACGATGCCAACGCCGGACAAAAAACAGGAGCCTTCCTCGACCAAAGGGCCAACTACGCTGCCACCGCTGAATGGGCGCGACGGTTGGGCTGCACAGAACGCGCACTGGACGTGTGCTGCTATCAGGGAGGCTTTGCCCTGCACCTGGCCGAGGTCTGCGAACAGGTGACGGGGATTGACGCCTCTCGCGCCTCGCTCGAAGTGGCGGAGAGAAATTTAGCGGCAAATCGCTCGCGGCTTACGGCGCAGGTGGATTGGGTGGAAGGCGACGCCTTTGAGATTCTGCGTGACTGGTCGGAGGCGGGCGAGAAATTCGACGCCATTGTGCTCGATCCGCCGGCCTTTGCTAAAAGCCTGCGCGCCGTTGAAGGCGCGCTGCGCGGCTACAAGGAACTGAATCTGCGAGCGCTCAAGATGCTGCGCCCTGGCGGAGTGCTGGTGACCTGCTCCTGCTCGCATCACGTGGGCTGGGCCGAGTTGGAGGCCACTGTGGCTTCGGCCGCCGCCGATGCGCACCGGCGCGTGCGATTGCTGGAGCGGCGAGGCGCCACTCCCGATCACCCCGTAGTGCTGAACCTGCCGGAGACCGAGTACCTGAAGTGCCTGGTGCTGGAAGCGGAGTAACCGGTAGCGCAAGAATTCTTCAAATCCCTGCGAATCTGACTATTAGAGTCTCGTTCCGCATCCGGAGCAGAATCGCGCGCCCTGCGAGTTGGTCTGTGCGCAGCACCCGCAAGCCGTCAGCGTTCCTGGCTGCGGCGCAGGCGGGATATTGATGGTCACGTTCCACGGATAGCCCCATCCCGGCATCGCAATTCCCAGAGTCGCCGCAATCCCCGCCGCCTGGATAGCGTTGAACTCCCGCACCCTGCCGGGCATGAAGAAGCACTCGATGAATCCCAGAAAAACTGTGATGCCCGTCCAGAAGAAGCAGATGTAGAGAATACCCAGGCCTATCCGACGCAGATAAAAATGGTGAGCGCCAAGGCCGCCCAGAAACAACGCCAGCAGAATGCCTACAACTTCGTCGCGGCGCACCATCTCATACTGCTGGTAAAAGATTGCTTGCGCGTTGGGGTACGGTTGGCTGCTCATGGCCGGTTCTCCTTGTTCTCGTCTTTGGATACGCAACCAGTAGCCATGTGGTTCCCCAACTCGCAAATGAACCCGATACCGAGATGTCCAACTCCAACGTGTTTCTGATTATTTGTGCAGATACCGGCTGGCGAAGTCGAGGAAGGTAGGCCAGTTTGGCGCTGGCGTGTGGCCGCCGGAGTGCTGCCGGAAGGCCACGTCGCCCGCAATCAGAGCGGTCTCGATTGGCGGAAACTCCTCGGTTCCCAGATCCTTCTTGCCGAGCAGCCGGTAAACCGGCCCGGCGGCAGCGGCGGCCATGAACATACCCTTGGCGTCTACCCAGCCATCCCCATTCAGTGCGCCACCGCTGATGAAGACCGGACGAGGCGCGCAAAGGGCGATCAGTTCGTGGGCGTCAACGGGCAGGTCGCCGGTGGTGAGAGGCCCCGCGTACTTGAGGAAGTTGCCGGCCATCCAGTGGTACTCGCCGGACCCCGCCAGGTTCTCTGTCAGCTCGCCGAAGATGTGGCGGTAGAGCTTGGCGCCGCCGGTGCCCGAGGAGCTGATGTAGGCGATGGCGAAACGCGGATCGTAGGCCATGGCCACCAGCGCGGTTTTACCAAATCTGGAATGGCCCTCAAGCCCGACCTGCTTCGCGTCTACAGATTTGTCGGTCTCGAAATAATCCAGCGCGCGGCTGGCGCCCCAGGCCCAGGCGCGCAACGAGCCCCAGTCGTCGAGCTTGCGCGGCTGCCCTTTGTTCGCGAGGCCGATGATGCCCTCGTTCAATCCCGCGCCGCTATCGGCCTGAACGCTGTAGGGTATGTACGTCGCATAGCCCCAACCACGGGCCAAAACCTGCTGCTGCCAGGTTGGACCCTTGTTGCCGGGGCCTCCGGGCATCCCTCCGGGAAAGTTCTTGAAGAATGCCGCCATGAATTCCTTGCTTAAACCGAGCTCCATGATGACCGGAACAGGACCGGATGCGTTGGCCGGAGTGGTCAGCTCCAGCTCGATGGTGACTTTGATACTGGGATATGCGGAGTTGTCCACGTGGCCCGCCAGCTTCTTGGTGATCACCGGCACGTCGCCGACCTTCTCCTGCGTGGTGCTGACCACTTCCCAAGTCACGTTGGGCGTGTTGGCGGGAACGCGGCCGAGAATCTCGCGGTCGAAGTCTTCCACGATCTCCGGACGGCGCTTCGACCACCATACTTTGGCCGAGGTCACGCGCTTGCCGTTTTTGAGCAGCAGCGGATCGGGCAGGTTGGGATAGACGTTGGCCTTGGACTCGTCGTAGTTGGCCATGAAGGGAGATTTGGGGTCATTGTCGGCGCCATGCCGCAGCTCTTTGATGCCCAGCAGGTCCATCAGGCGCTGATGGTCCTTTTCGGAGGCGGCTTGCATCGCCAGTTGTTCGGGGGTGGGCGCGGGCCTCGGCGCAGGTTGCGGCGCGGGAGCTGCTTGAGCAGCCAACCGCATCGCGCCGGACAGAACCAGTAGAAGAACCGCCAGCCTGCAACAAGTCATCCTCAACATGGGCAACCTCATTTCCAGAGCGTCTCCTCATGGGAGACGAAATCGCTCCAAGAATACCGGCCTTACGGCGCAGTGGGCAAGTGGGAGGGAGTTGCGCCGAAGTAAGGAGTGAAGTGGCGCAGGAGATGCACTTTTCTGCGATTTTGAGGGCTTTTTGGAGGCGAAATCGTTTGCATATAAATACACCTGTTTCTGCCAAGATTGGGTACAAAGGCAGAAACAGGAGGGATTCTCGTGGCGGAGTTGCCGTTCAAAACCGTGAAATCGTTGAAAACACACCTATTTAAGTTGGTGAAGAAGGGCTTAAACCGCAGAACAGGGGTGGTCCGGCCGACGGACAGGCACCAGGAGACGCGCGAGAAGCTGGACGAGATGCTGCTGGCGTTCCGCGCAGCGCGGATAGCGGCAGGCGAGCGGAGGGGGTGGCTCAGGGCGGTGCGGCAGGTGGTGGGTATTCCAGTAAAGGAGGTTGCGCGGCGGCTAGGCGTGTGCCGGTGGGAGGTATTCCGGCTGGAGAAAGCGGAAAGCGAATCGCGGATTATGCTGGGAACTCTGCGGCGGGCGGCGAAGGCGCTGGATTGCGATTTAGTGTACGCGCTGACGCCACGAAAGGGAACGCTGGAGGAGCTAGCGGCGGAACAGAGAGCGGCGCGGGAGAAGGAACGCGAGGCGGCGCTGGAGAAAATAAGAGCAGAAGAGAAGGAAAGGGAATATAAGGTTCTGAAGGTGATTGGTTGGCGTTCGGAGATGCGGAGGCACGTGCGGCGCGGGCTACGGGAGGCGGGATTTAGGGTGAGGTGAAGGGCAGCTGACAGCTTACAGCTATCAGCTAACAGCTTGAAAGCGCGCGGCGGGGGAGAAGTATTTTCGACAGGACCACCTGCTTAGGCGTGGAGGCCTTCGGGCTAGGCGGGGTGGAAGGATGAGAGGTTTGCCTAGAGCCTAAAAGCGGGACCTGGGGCACCCTGCCAGCGGCGCAGGTCTGAATTACGCAACAGGAATGATTGAGGTTCGTGGGCTCCCAGATTCCAAAAACGGGAATTCGGTCACTCGGCCGCACTGGGGCGTATGTTCTTACAGATTATCAGTTCGCCCGAGTATTCGAGTTCATAATCGAAATCGGCTAAAGAATTGAAAAATGTTTCCTGGCAATCCAGCCCGTGCAGTTCGATGCAGATGTTACGCACTTTATGCAACCAATTCCTTGCAGTCTCGCCAAACACAGCCAATTCAGATCGCTCTATATCCACCTTGAGCAGGTCCACCTGCTCAGCCCCTGCCATTCTCAACAAACTGTCTACATCCCAAGCTTGTATAGTGCCATCGCTATTAGCGGGCGGCAGCATCACCTGCGTTGCCCACTCGCGTTCTCCCCTTGAAAGGCAAAGGGCCGTGGATTCAGACCAGACTGCGCCGTGCAAAAGGAGCACCCGGTCACCGTATGGTTTGAGATTGACTCTGCAAACTTCCAAATTCCGCTCGTCCGGCTCAACAGCCACCACGCGGGAATTCGGAAAGCAACTTAAAAAGTAGGCCGAAGAGTACCCGACATTGGCACCCAGATCCAGAACCAGCGAGACGCTTTCCAGGCTACGCAGAGAAGAGTATTCATCGCGGATGAATATCTGATCAAAGACAATCATGTCGCTACTGCCGCGCAATCGGACGGTGAGGACCTGAAGAACCTGGCGAGGATGCACATGCCACAATTCCGGCTCTCCAACACCCGCAACCTGACTAACGCGAATGAGAATCCTGTGTAAACTCGACCAGAGGCCAACCAACCTCCGCCATATGTTGAAGGAGGAAATCTGATGCCGTAGACTCTTTAAGTATTTCACGCGGCCTATCATAATACATTCATTTTGCGTGATTCCGGCGGTGTCGTCGAGCGCCCCAGGTTTCGATGTCGAGACCTGGGATTGGGCAGGCCATCTCTTCGTGCGGCGGTCCAGAAAAACTCAATCTCATCTAGAATCCTTCTTGATCCGCCACTGCAAATTCTTCGCTGATTTCCAAACTCAATTCTGAATTTGCAATATATGCGGAGGCCAATTCCGAATCGAAGTGATTGACCGCAGTGTCCTCCGATTGCTGCGTAGTAAAACTTTGGGGCGATTCAATTCGATTCAATTCCATTTATGCCTCCAGTTCAGCAAGAAGCCGCATCCCTTCGGGGCTGAAGCCGTGCCCTGACACAAAGCCGGTTTTGAATAATACAAATGGGACTGTTGAGGTTCGGTGTATCCCACCCTAGCCGCAAATACAAATACGCGGCGAGGGTGGGGCATCCGGTTGCCAGGTTACATTTCCTTGACGCCTTCGACGAAGGCCTTTAGTTTGCGCGAGCGGGAGGGATGGCGGAGTTTGCGCAGGGCCTTGGCTTCGATCTGGCGGATGCGCTCGCGGGTGACCTGGAAGCTCTGGCCGACCTCTTCGAGGGTGTGCTCGGAGCCGTCTTCGAGGCCGAAGCGCATTTTGATGACGCGCTCCTCGCGCGGGGTGAGGGTGCGCAGGACCTGCGAGGTGTACTCCTTGAGATTGACGCCGATGACTGCCTCAGAGGGCGAGACGGCGCCGCGATCCTCGATGAAGTCGCCGAGGTGAGAGTCTTCTTCCTCGCCGATGGGAGTTTCGAGAGAGATAGGCTCCTGCGCGATCTTGAGCACCTTGCGCACCTTGGCGACGGGGATGTCCATGCGCTTGGCGATCTCTTCGCTCGACGGCTCGCGGCCGAGTTCCTGGACCAATTGACGAGAAGTGCGGATGAGCTTGTTGATGGTCTCGATCATGTGCACCGGGATGCGGATGGTGCGGGCCTGATCGGCGATGGCGCGGGTGATGGCCTGGCGAATCCACCAGGTGGCGTAGGTGGAGAATTTGTAGCCGCGGCGGTATTCGAATTTGTCGACGGCCTTCATGAGGCCGATGTTGCCCTCCTGAATAAGGTCGAGGAACTGGAGGCCGCGGTTGGTGTACTTTTTAGCGATGGAGACAACGAGGCGCAGGTTGGCCTCGATCAGCTCGCGCTTGGCCTGATCGGCGTCCATGTCGCCCTGAATCATCTCGCGCTGGGTGCGCTTCAACTCGATGATGAGTACGCCGGCGTCGACCTCGATTTTTTCCAGGTCGGCCTTGCAGTTTTTCTGCTGGCGGCGGTACTCCTTCTTGAGCTCGTCGCTGCGGCTGGATTCGTGCTTCTGCTCGAGAGAGCGAATCTGGCGCTCCAGGGTACGCATGGTGTCGACGGTTTTATTGACCTTGTCGAGCAGGCGCTTGCGCTCCAGAGGCGTGTACTTGAGCTCGCGGACGATGCGCGAAACCAGCACCTTTTCGCGGGCGATGGTCCAGCGGGCGCGGCGCACGGCGGAGGCTTTGGCCTTGGTGGAAGCAGCCTGTTTCTCCTCCAGCGTGGCAATTTTCTTCTGATGTTTGGCAAGGGCGTCGATGCGGGCGACGGTGGCTTTGACGCGGGCCAGCACCACCTCTTCGGTGAGCTCCTCGTCGTCGAAGATGACCACTTCTTTGATGTTGCGCACGCCGCGCTTGAGGTCCTCGCCGAGGGCAACAACCTCGCGAATCACGATGGGCGAACGGGAGATGGCCTTGAGGACGCGCATCTGGCCGCGCTCAATGCGCTTGGCAATTTCGACTTCGCCCTCGCGCGTGAGCAGGGGGACGGTGCCCATCTCGCGCAGGTACATGCGCACCGGGTCGTTGGTCTTTTCCAGAGTACCCGGCGTGAGGTCGAGCTCAACGTCTTCGCCCTCTCCCGGCTCGAAGTCCTTGTCGCCGCGGAACTTTGGGCCGTCGAGCAGGTCGATGCCCTGGGTGCCGATGGTGGTGATCAGATCGTCCAGATCATCGGGCGAAGTGGCGATCTCCTCCGGCAACATCTCGTTGACATCGCCGTAGGTCAGATAGCCCTTTTCCTTACCGACCTCGATGATGTTGTCGATTTCGTGCTCGTGATCGGGTACAGGATGCGGTTCGTGCTCAAATTTTTCGTCGCTGGGCAAAATAGTCTCGCTCTCTTACGCAATAGAGATTCAGCACCGTTTGCGCGCCGGTGCACGGGTTCCGATTCAGTCCGTCTCAAGGCATGCGAAAAGAGATTTCCCTGAGGAAATCCAGTCGAATCGGCGCATGCGGACACGAACTGCGGCAACCCGCATAAAGGATGCGGATTCAAGGGTTTGCTCGGAACAGGATGACAAGCGCTTCAGGTTTCACCTGGGTCGCCCGCGAGCCGCAGCTCATGGATGGGGCAAAGGGGCGCGCATCCGCACAGAGACCACTAGATTACCACCTTTAACCCGATGATTCCAAGGCAAAAAATGGGGCGTCGGAGAGGAGCCATTTCGGTCAGCCTGACAGCCGAGATGAGTAATTTTGCTCGTCTTCCGCTCCTGTTTCTCTATGATTTGACGCGGGAAAGCTCGATTTTGATGCAGGAATTACGGGGGCGACGGGCTTAGAGGAGGTTACTGCTCCGGCAGGTTCTGGTTGTGCAATTGCCGCAGCACACGGTCCAGGTCGAGCTTTTGCTGGGTCAGCGAGGCCAGCTCGGCATGGTTGCCGCGGCGCTCGGCCTCGGAAATCAAACTGATTCAATCGTGAATATTTTCTTGCTCAGTAAAAATTCGACCCTGTAATGCTCGAAAAAACCATCCTGGCCGAGCAGACCCAAGCCCATTTGATCCATTCCCTGGGTGAAACCAGTATATGCGGAAAACGTAATTCCGCTCCCAAGATCAATGTTGATCGTGTCGTAATAGGTGGTGTTTGCGCTGCTGCCTACTCCGCCGGTAAGCGCTTTGGGCAGTTTCAGAACGTCAAGTTTCAACAGAATGGCGAGGCTCAATGGAAACAAGCACGCATCGGCCCCGGAGTCCGGCATGACTATGCAACGGGTGGATTCGCCGTTCGATGCTGTAACTGTTGCAAAGGCCAGTGGACGCTGTGCAATCAAGCCATGAGGACGCGCTTCATCAGCGGGCAATGTAAGAGCAACGTATGGGAATGTGGCAATAGCCATTTTCTTAGAAAAACATCGCCAGGTTCTGATCGGGTACGCGCACCATCAGAGGCAGTTTCTCGCCTTTTTGCTGAGCTTCATTGAGAACAGCCTGAGCATCGACCCCATAGGCCAGGGTTTTGTGTTGCCGTTCCGAGATGGCAACCCATGCGCCGGGGGGAATTCCCTTGAGCAGGTCGAAGATATCGGCAACTGTGGTTTCCATATTGTCCTCCTACCTCCGCGTATTTCAGGTCAGTTGAGAACTTCCCCTGCAATTTCATTATGCTCTTATCGGCAGAGGTTTGCCGAGTGAGCCAGCCATTACTACTGCTCCGGCGGGTTCTGGTTGTGCAATTGCCGCAGCGCCCGGTCGAGGTCGAGCTTCTGCTGGGTCAGCTGGGCCAGTTCGGCATGGTCGCCGCGGCGCTCGGCCTCGGAAATCAGCGTGCGCAGCTCGCGCTGACGGCGCTCGATGGCCCGTTCGTGGATCTCCTGAATGGCGCTCTGGACCTCGCTCACCTCAGGCGGGCGGGTCTCGGCCAGCAGTGTTTCGGCCAGCAAGGCACGTTGGGCCTCGTTCTCGACAGAGTCCATGGGGCCTTTGGTCTGTCGCGCACTAAGCGCCAGCAGGGCAGGGAAAGCGCCAAGGTGCTCAAACCAAGTGGGTTGCTGGGCCAGGGCCTCGCAGGCGAGCTGGCGCGATTGCTCGAACTCCGGGTCGTCGATGGCCAGCGCCCTGATGAGAACCTGTTCAACGCGGGAAACTTCACTAGAACCTGAGCCGGGATCATTGCGCATCCCTTCATGTAACGCCGCCACGGCATGAATAGATAGCGTCCGGGCCTTTTCTCGATCGCTTCCCGATTCCGCAGACACCCAGCCTGGGGGAAACGAAGGTCTATTAGCTGGATTCGTGGACTTGGCTTCGATGTGGTCGCGGCGGCGCAGCGCGGCCTGGCGCAGTTCCTCGCGCAAGAGAACCGAGTCAATGCCCAGCTTTTGAGCGGTGTCGGCGGCGAACTGGTCGCGCGCGATTTTTTCGGGCATGCGCCGGATGTAAGGCAGCAGGAAGTTCATCGCCTTGATCTTCTGGTCGGGGCTGGCGCCGGGAAACGCAGTCCGCGCCCGCTCTATAAGGTAATCGGCCTGGCGGCGCGCGCCGCGCACCGCTTGCGTGTAAGCCTCCACGCCGCGCTCGCGGATGTAACGGTCGGGATCGAGGCCGCCATCGAGGGTGACGATCTTGATGTTGAAGCCCTCCTCGGTGAGCAGGGCGATGGACTTTTCCGCTGCGTTGGAGCCGGCGGCATCAGGATCGAAGTTGACGACGACTTGAGAGGTGTGCCGCTTGAGAATCGCCACCTGCTGCTCGGTAAAGGCTGTGCCGCTGGTGGCGATAACGTTCTGAATGCCGCCCAGGTAGACGGAGATGCAGTCCATCTGGCCCTCGACCAGCAGGGCGAATTCAAGCTGGCGAATCGCACTGCGCGCCTTGTCGAGGTTGAATAGGACCAAACTCTTCGAATAGAGCGGCGTCTCCGGCGAGTTGATGTACTTGGCGCCGGCCTTGTCGCCGGTCTCGAGGGTCCGCGCGGTGAAGGCGATCACGCGGCCGCTCTCGTTGCAGATGGGAAACATTACACGTTTGCGAAAGCGGTCGTAGATGGGGCCCCCACGCGAATCCGGCCCTCCGTCGCCTTGTTCCTTCCAGGCGAAAAGACCACTTGCACGGAGGGTTTCGTTGTCGGCCATGCCGCTCAGACGGTCGCGCAGCGCGTTGAAGCTGTCGGGCGCGTAGCCGATGCGAAAGGTCTTGATGCCTTCCGGCGTCAGACCACGGCCAGCCAGGTATTCGCGCGCTATAGCTCCTTCCGGTGAGCGCAACTGCTCTTCAAACCATGCGGTTGCCGTCTCGTGGAGTTCCAGGAGCTTGGCTCTTTGGCGTGCTTCGGCAGCCTGCTCCGGGGTGGAGAACTCCCGCTTGGGCAGTGGAATTCCGCACTTGCCCGCGACGATGCGGACCGCTTCGGGGAAGGGGACGTTCTCGATTTTGGAAACGAATGAAAAGACGTCGCCTGAGGCCTGGCAACCGAAGCAGTGGTAGAACTGGCGGACTGCATGGACGGAAAAGGAGGGCGTTTTTTCCTTGTGGAAGGGGCAGAGGCCCTGGTAGTTTTGCGCACCGGATTTGCGCAGGCGGATATAGCCTTCGACGATCTTGACAATGTCAGCCTGCTGCTTGACGGTTTGGGCGAAGTCGGACATGGGGTACCTTCTTGAGAATAAGCCTTCAGCTTACGGCAGCGCATTTGCGAAATACGCCCGAATCCCCCCCCCGTGACAATCAAGGCGGAAGGCGAGTAGAATTCCACGCAAACGATGTATATGAAAGCCGGATGGAATAAGCTGACTGCCTGGATCATGGGGAAGGTGTTTGCCGCCCTCTCGAACAGGCTGACGACTTCATTTTGCTGTTAATTAGGAGAATCGCATGAGAATGATTGCAGTAATTATGGCAGTGGTAATGGCCGGCGCAACCGCGCTGGCGCAAACGAGCGTTCCGCCTCCGCCTCAACCGGCCAGTGAGTCGCAGTCAAACGCTACGGTCCTGAAGCTATTGCGTACAGGGGTGTCGGAGAGAGCGATTTTGCATGTCATTTCCGCTGCAGGTAACACGTTCGATACCTCCGCCGATGCGCTGGCCGTGCTCAAACAGGCCGGCGCCAGCGAAGCGGAACTCAGCGCGATACAGGCTCAGGGCGCGGCGCCCGCAAACGCACCGCCCACCGGCGCGCAAACAACCAACGGCCCGTCGCTGGATGTCACCATGAAGTTCATCCAGGACAAGCTCAACGCGCTTGGTACGGTGAACTTTGCCGGCTACGTCCATGACGCCTCCAACAACGCCGATGGAGTGCAGAAGTTCTCTGCCACCATCAGCAATGTAGTCGCCAATCCGGGCGCGTGCTCACTCAGCTACCATCGCCTCGTCTACAATAACGGCAGAAAAGAGCACAACGAGGATGTTTTCATCAATCTGCGCGAGGTGCAGAACATCTCAGTGCTGCCGGATGAGCAGGACTGGCAGATGTACCTGGTGCGCACCGGGGATTCCACCAAGACGGTCAAGGATGTCCCGGATATCACTGCCCTGGTGTTCAAGCTGAACAATGGTAAAGATCCCACCATCCGCTTTTACGAGCAGGAGTTGGCCGATCGCGTGGCCAAGGCCCTGGTTCATGCCGTCGAGTTGTGCGGAGGCGGGCCCAAGCCGGAACCGTTCTAAGCGGGCGCCTCTCGATTTTGGGACGCAAAGCTCTCCGGAGGCGTAGACTGCAAGCGCGAAGGTTTTCGGACTTCGCGCTGATTTGCAGTGGGGAGAGTGTTATGCGTATTGTTCCTGTGCTTCTGACGTTAGTTCTGACTGCTTCACTCGCGCTGGCGCAAGAGAGTGTGCCGCCTCCGCCCAAACCCGTAAATGATGCACCCGCAAACGCCGAGGTCCTGAAGCTGCTGCGGGCAGGAGTGTCGGAGAGAGCGATCCTGCATGTCATTTCCGCTGCAGCCGGCACATTCGATACCTCTGCCGATGCGCTGGCCGCGCTCAAACTGGCTGGCGCCAGCGAAGCGGAACTCAGCGCGATACAGGCTCAGGGCGCGGCGCCCGCAAACGCACCGCCCGCCGGCGCGCAAACAAACAGCGGCCCATCCCTCGCCGAGACCATGCAGTTTATTCAGGACAAGCTGAACGACATAGGCAAGGTCGCCTACGTCACGTTCCGCCAGGACGTAAGCGACGGCCGCACAGCGACTTACACCCGCACAAGCGAGATCAGCAATGTTGTTGCCGACCAGAACCAGTGCCGCATCTCCTACGATCGAAAGGGAACAGGTGGTGGCAAGACCTACAAGGACGAGAATAGCGTCTTCTCGCTGCGCGATGTCCAGGACATTGTGGTCAGGCCCTGGGAACAGCTCGAAACCGAATACCAGGCGAAGAACGGCTACCCCAACGTCATCGTCACATCCAACAACCCGCCCATTACGGTGCTGGAGGTGCGCCGCCCGCACGGTGAGGAGAACGTCTTCCTATTCATCGACGCCAATCTTGCCGACCGCGTCGCCAAGGCCATGTCTCATGCCGTCGAGCTCTGCGGCGGCGGCAACAAGGAGAAGTTTTAGGAGCAAGAGCATGAAACACATTTTGCGCGTCGTCTTTGTCGTTTGTTTGGCGGTTCTATCCAGCGGCTTTGCGATTGCGCAACAGTCTGTAGCGCCCCCGCCCAGGCCCGCAAATGACGCACCCGCCAACGCCGAAGTGCTGATGCTGCTGCGGGCGGGAATGCCGGAGAGTGTGGTCCTGGACAAGATTCATGCCACCACCGATCAGTTCGACACCTCAGCCAGTGCGCTCGTCACGCTCAAACAGGCCGGCGCGTCGGAAGCCGAACTGAAAGCCATCATGGCGCAGGGCGCAGCTCACGCCGAGCAACCACCAGCCGCCCCCACAGACACCGGCCCATCCCTCGCCGAGACCATGCAATTCATTCAGGACAAGCTGAACGAACAGGGCAAGGTCGTCTTCGTCGCACTCTCCCATGACACAAACGACGGCAGCACATGGCCCACTACCTTCACA
Organism: Occallatibacter sp.; assembly: GCA_050012015.1. Taxonomy (GTDB): domain Bacteria; phylum Acidobacteriota; class Terriglobia; order Terriglobales; family Acidobacteriaceae; genus Telmatobacter. The sequence goes on from JBEKHZ010000002.1 coordinate 657,388, forward strand.
AGCGAGATCAGCAACGTTGTTGCCAACCAGAACCAGTGCCGTATCTCCTACCATCGGAAGCTGACAAGTGTCGCTTCCGATAGCAACAAGAACGAGGATGACGTGTTCTCGCTGCTCGATGTTCAGGAGATTGTGGTCAAGCCCTTCGAACAGGTTCAAACCGAATGGCTTGCGCAGAACGGCCAACCCGAGACCGTCGTCACATCCACCACGCCGCACATGACAGCGCTCGTGGTGACCAGCACGCGCGGAGAGGAGAACTCTATCCTATTCGCCGGTTCCGCTCTTGCCGACCGCGTGGCCAAGGCAATGCTTCATGCCGTTGAACTCTGCGGCGGCGGCAACAAGGAGAAGTTTTAGGAGCAAGTACATGAAAAACATTTTGCGTTGCGTCTTTTTCGTATGTCTCGCAGTTCTGTTCAGCATTCCTGCGGTTACGCAACAGGCCGTGCCGCCTCCGCCCAGGCCCGCAAATGACGCGCCTGCAAACGCCGAGATCCTGAAACTGCTGCGGGCAGGAATGCCGGAGAGAACGATCCTGCATGTCATTTCTGGCGTAGCCGGCACGTTCGATACCTCCACCGATGCGTTGGCCGTACTCAAACAGGCCGGCGCCAGCGAAGCGGAACTCAGCGCGATAGTGGCTCAGGGCGGGACGCCCGCCTCTCCGCCTGCTGCCGGCGCACAAACAAACAGCGTCCCATCCCTCGCCGAGACCATGCAGTTCATTCAGGACAAGGTGAACCAACAGGGCAAGATCGTATATATCGAATCTGCCAGCTTCTTCACAGGGGAGAACACTCAACCTCAACAGATTTCCGTAGAGTCTCAAGTAATAGCCGTCGATCCGGCTGGAGGGTTGTCCCTTCAGGACGATTTTGATCTGCCGCTTAATAAGGACCCCTTATTGAGAGTTGACGGAGTCTTTAAGAGAAAAACCTGGCAACTGAATTTCAAGGACGTCGAGAAGCTGGAGGTCCTAAACTATGTGGACCTTCAAAACCGCTATCATCCAGGTGTGTCCTATCAATGTGATCCGCTGTACTACGAACTAGTCATTCACCTAGCCGCTGGAAAAACAGTAAAACGGCATACACTGTTGCCTTCGCGTGACAAGCACAATCACAATCTGATCCATAATTACGAGACTGACGAAAACATTAGGGAATTTGCTCTTCATTTCCGCGACGAAGAGACGGCGGGTCGCGTGGCCAAGGCGATCATTCATGCCGTCGAGCTGTGCGGAGGCGGCAGCAAGCCGGAACCGTTCTGAGCCGAGCGGCTCCGGCCGCCGGGAGCTGCAACCGCGAAGTGTTGTTAGGGCTTCGCGCTGATTTGCAAAAGGGGTATGTTATGCGCATTGTTACTGTGTTTTTGATGGTGGCACTGACTGCCGCAACCGTGGTGGCGCAACAGGCCGTGCCGCCACCGCCGCAACCGCCTGCTAACGGCCCCACGCTGGCTACTACCATGCAGTTCATCCAGGACAAGCTGAATGACATCGGCAAGATCAGCTTCGTCATGTTTGAACAAATCGCAAGCATCGGCAGCACTGGGGCGGAAGCTGAAGTGCATCAGACTGTCCCCCTGACAAACGAGATCAGCAACGTTGTTGCCGACCAGAATCAGTGCCGAATCTCCTACCATCGGAAGTTTACATTTAATGGTAAAACCTACATGGACGAGAATAGCGTGTTCTCGCTGCGCGACGTCCAGGACATTGTAATCATGCCCTACGAACAGGATCAAAAAGAATGGGATCCAAAGAACAACTACCCCAACGAGATTATTACTTCCACCAGTCCGCCTATAACAGCACTTGTAGTGCACCGCCCTCATGGTGAGGAGAACACCTTCCGTTTCACCGACGCCAATCTGGCCGACCGCGTTGCCAAAGCCCTGGTTCATGCCGTGGAGTTGTGCGGAGGGGGCAGCAAGCCGGAGCCGTTCTGATTGCGACGAAGACGGGAGTTGCGCATCTAATCCTCTGTAAGGCAGAGGAGCTTCCCCATGTCGCTTCGGCCCGTAAAGCAGATATTCGAAACCAAAGCTACTATCGAGGGCGCTGGAGTCCGCTTACAGCGCGCCTTCGGCTTTGGAAAAACCGAGAAATTTGATCCCTTTTTGTTACTGGATGACTTCCGCAGCGACAATCCGGCGGATTATGTGGCCGGGTTTCCCTGGCATCCCCACCGGGGAATTGAAACTATTACATATGTGCTGGCTGGAGAGGTGGCTCACGGCGACAGCCTGGGCAACAAGGGCCGCATGACCGCCGGAGACGTGCAATGGATGACCGCCGGCAGCGGCATCCTGCACCAGGAGATGCCCAAAGGAGACAGCCGGGGCCGCATGCACGGATTTCAACTGTGGGCCAACTTGCCCGCGGCGCTGAAGATGACTGCCCCGCGCTACCAGGACATTCAGTCTGCTGCTATACCGGAGGTTACGGAAGATGACGGGAGTATGGCGCGGGTGATCTGCGGAGAGTTCTGGGGCAAACGCGGGCCTGTCGAGGGAGTTGCTGCTGATCCGCGTTATGTGGACATCTCTGTTCCGCCGGGCAGGCAGAAACGCATCAAGGTGGAGACGACGCGCAATGCCTTTACGTATGTCTTCGCCGGCGCGGGAACGTTCCGCGACGCATCGGAGCCGCGGGCGGTGCTGACGGAATCGGGCGCAGATTCGAACGCGGCTCCTGTCTACGACGCCAAGAACCATTCACTGGTATTGTTTGATCGCGGCGACGAGATTGTTGTGCAGGCTGGTCCCGAGGGCATCCGCTTTCTGCTGGTTTCAGGCAAGCCACTGGAGGAGCCGGTGGCATGGTATGGGCCAATCGTGATGAACACCGACGCTGAACTACGGCAGGCAATGAGTGAGTTGCAGGACGGCACCTTCATCCGGCACAAGTAAGATGCGCGCCCGGCTTTTCGCAGCGGCAAGGCTCGCTAACGTTGACAGAATTCTCTCTGGAGGTGTGATCGATTCCGCTCACACCTCCACGGGCAACTTACCAAACAGAATCTGCTCGGGCGTAAGACCGCGCTGGCGCAGCGTGCGCAGACTCAGCGCGTCGTGGCGCTTGGCAAGGCGGCGGCCCTGGCCGTCCGTGATCAGGCGGCAATGGAACCAGGCGGGAGGCGTGAGCGACAGGGCGCGGTAGAGCAGAATTTGCCGCGCGGTGGACTTGAGCAGGTCCTCGCCGCGCACAACTTCAGTAATATTCATGGCCGCATCGTCGGCCACGCAGGCCAGTTGATAGCTGGGGACGCCGTCGCGGCGCCAAATGACAAAGTCGCCGAAGTCGCTGCCCGCGATGAAACGCTGCGGACCGAGATTCAAATCTTCAAATTCGATTGCTTCGCCGTCGGGAACACGGAAGCGCCAGTTGAAGTTGCCGGGCTCGGCGATTTCGCTCACCGAAAAATCGGACGGCTGTGCAATGTTGCTCGCGTCGGGCCTGCATGTTCCGGGATAAATGGGCTCGTCGTCGAGCGGCTCCATATTTCCGTTGTTTGGCTCGATGCTGTTCTGAGGGGCGCCTTCGTGCGGTGCGCTGAGCGCGGCTTCCAGGTCCTTGCGCGAGCAGCGGCAGGGAAAAAGAAAGCCGCCACGCAGCAGCTTGCGCCATGCGTCGAGATAAAAGGCTTGGCGGCAGCTTTGCTCATAGGGCGCGAACGGGCCTCCAAGGTCCGGACCTTCTTGCCAGCGGATTCCCAGCCAGTGCAGGTCTTCGAGGGCAGCTTCAGCATATTCAGCGCGGCTGCGGTCAGGGTCCAGGTCTTCCATGCGCATGACCAGAGTGCCGCCGGCGTCGCGCGCCCGCACGAAGGCTATCCAGAAGGTGCGCGCGTGGCCCACATGCAGATAGCCGGTAGGCGAGGGCGCAAGACGGCCGCGATAGTTCGATGGCGGCGATGCAGGAAGGCTGGCCATACTAAATATCAGTGTAGCCACCCGCGGGCACCTGCGGTGCGGCAGACGGCGCTTGCGCACCATGTGTTTTGTGGTTTTCCACTTCTTCGCAAAAAAATAAAAACAAAGGATGGGACACGGTGCGTTAAGATAAAGCCAGTTTCCGGTAACCCAGATCGGCTATATCGCTCAATCGAGGCAAATGCATTGTGCTTTGTTTGACTGCGAATCAGTTGATGCCGGCAGACGTGTAGTGGCGACTCGACGGGATCTGGTGAGCGCCGAAGATTGAACTCGCGAACGGAGGAGATTCATGCATCACGATTTATTCAGGGACTTATTTTCCATGGCCTTGCAGATGCTTCTGTGGCAAATTCCCTATATGCTGGTGAATCTGGCCGGGTTTGTCATCGCCTTGGTTAATTGGCGGAGTTACCCGCGGCCCAGTCTCCTGGTGACTATTTCAACCGCGGTTTCGTTCGTAATCAGCATCGTGTGGGCGTTTGCATATGCATACATTTGGTACTTGCGGGAAGCGCGGGGCTGGACCTTTAAGACATATGGATATGTCAACTCAATGCTGAGTTTAACCCATGTCATTCTTGGAGCGGGCGCGTTGAGCCTGCTTCTGGTTGCGGTGTATACAGGGCGAAGAAGCGCATTTACAGCCGGGGAGCAGGCGGGCCAGGGTGTACGGAGGGTATCCCTGCCGTTTTATGTCAGTTCGACGGCGATTGGCCAGTTTCTGGGCTTACCGCTCTTTCTGATCGGGCTAATTCTTCTCGCGATCAGTAATAACTCCTACTCGAACGATAGCCCCGTCGCACTCTTCGGTGTGATGATCATGGTGGGAATGATACTGATGCTCACGGCCTCCATCCTGTATCTCGTTCTGATTTATAAGGCGTGGGAGAGCATTCAGGACGGATATGCTCGAACCACTCCGGGCAAGGCCGTGGGGTATCTGTTTATTCCGTTTTATAACTTTTATTGGATTTTTCAGGCGATACCGGGATTTGCGGACGACTACAACGCTTACCTGGACCGCGGGAAGATATCTGCTCCGCCGCTGGGGAGGGGGCTTCTGCAGGCCCTGGCAATTCTGCAGTTGCTGAGCGCCATTCCATACATTGGTTGGATTCTTATACTTCCATTGATGCCTATCTATTGCATTGTCGTCGCCAAACTCTGTGCGGCGATCAATGCGCTGCCGGAAACCGCAGCATCACCGAAGCCAGCATATTCGATTACGACCTGACATATTCGCGAAGCGCCTCATCCTGTTTTGCCGGGAGAGCAAGACGGAGATGTGAAGCGTTTGCTTCTCTTACTTGATAAGGACGACGTTCATGCTCCATGGGGTGAGAGTGAGAGAGAGGGGCAGGCTCTGCGCGCCGAGATTGGTGGTCGTAGGCGCGGCCCAGACGGGGGTTGTGGAGCTCGACTGGTCGTAAATGGCCTTGTCGTAGGTAATGACGGTGACTCCTGAAGAGTTGCTTTGCCCCGAAAACGTAACCACAACAGGCTCTGCTGTGGTTTCGTTGCGGTTGAACAACACCAGCGCCGTCCCGCCGCTATGGGTGGCCGCATAGGCAACCACATCCGCAGTATCGCCGGTTACGCTGGCAGTCAGCACGCTTTCGCCGGTGACGGCCACGTTGCTGAAGAGCTGAAAGGCGCGTGCGGTGGGAGACATGGTGCCGGTGGGACCGCCGTAGTTACAAGGCGAATTATTAGTTCCACCCGTATCTCCTGCTCCGTCGGCAAAGACGTTGTATGCGCCAAAGTTCTGCCAGCCATAGAGCGAAGAGCTGTCGTTGCCGTTATCGCCGTTGCAATTGCCGAATCCGATCCACCAAGTCAGGCGCGAAACTCCATCGTTCATCATTTCGCCTAAGACCTGACCAGCATACAAGCCCTGGGAAATCGACCAGCTCTGTTTGCCCGGATTGCTATAAGGTCCGCCGATCTCGCCCACAAAGATGGGAGTGTTTGGAGTTCCCCACTTCACCAATTCCGCTCTGATGGTGTTGATGTTGGCGGTCAAATTCTGCGCCGCCTGATTCACCAGGAAGGAATCGCTTTCAGAGCCCGGCGTCTCCGGATAGTAGTGATATTCCACGAAATCGTAAGGCGCATTGGACATCACATCCTGATCCCAGGGAGCATAATTGGGCTCCACTTCCACGCCGACCAGCGTGCTGGAATTGGCCTTCTTGATAAGCGCATAGTAACCGTTGGTTCCCGCCACCGCGGCGGCGTAGATGGTGGGATCGTGCGGAGTGGAGTGCAGGTCGGTCTCCCAACTTCCGTATTCCTCGTTGCCCACTGTCATGTGGCTCACCGTGATGCCGAGGGTCTTGGCCTCGGCCACCCATGCGGCCGCTTCCGAGGGGTCGCCGGGTCCGGTGCAGGCCACGTTGGTGCCGTAATCGGCAGTGAGGGCAAGGTCGTAGTTTCCACCCTGCACGATGCTGGTGACGAACTCCCCGAAGGTGCTGTAGCCGCCCCAACCGGTGCTTCCGTTTGGAACCCCGCTTGAGTTGTTCTCGCACATGAAAGGCAGATTGGGATTGGACGAGCTGTTGGGCGTCTGCCAGTGATATTCGTCAGACCAGGAGCCACCCGGCCAGCGAATGGCCTGGATGCCCGCCTGCGCGAACGCGTCATTGACAGCCGTCGCATTGCCCACCTCGTCGTACCACGCGGCAAGATTCATGCCGAGAATCTTGTCGGTGACGGCCGGGCCGAGGCTCGACTGGTTTACTGTTACCGAACTCGATACCGTCGCCGTGGCAAAATAGTTGGCCGTAACCGTGGTAGCGGCGCTCATTGTTACATTGCAGGTGACGGAGGAGGCCGTGGTGCATCCGGTCCACGAAGAGAAGGTATTGCTGCCCGATGTTGCGGGGGCAGTCAGCGTGACGGATGTTCCGGCGTTATAGGTTCGTGTAAAGCTGGTGTTTCCGTTGGTTGCGCTGTTGATGTCAGCAGGAGAGACGCCGATGGCCACACCACTGGCGGGGTCGGTGGAGTTCACGGTGAGCTTATATGTGGTTGCCGGAACGGCATAATTGGCCGTGACCGTCATATTGGCGTTCAGCGTCACCAAACAGGTAACGGTGCTGGTCGAGGTGCATCCGGACCACGAGGTAAAGGTATTGCTGCCCACGGTTGCCGGCGCTGTCAGATGAAGCGTCGTGCCGGCCGTTTCGGTTACTGTAAAACTCGTAGTGCCCGGGACGATCACATTATTCAGCGGATTGCTGTAGTCGATAGTCACGCCGCTGGCAGGATTCGTCGAGTTCACAGTCAGCGTGTAAGTTGTTGGTGGTGGCGGAGTAGAGACGCCTCCGCAAGCCGTCATCAACAGGCTCAATCCGATTGCGATGCAAAGTGCCGTGCCCTGCCTCAAATTTCTCATATCGATGCAACCTATTTCTTTAATATCCAGTCGTTGCCCATTCTGATCCTCAGAGCAACCCCTGCGCAGGCGCTCTAAATCAGGATGAACTTCCGGTTGAAACAATAATATCGCTTCCACCTGAAAAAAGGCAGCCGTCTGCGCGCAGAAATGCGGGAAGCACCGTCTGGAGTGAAAAAGTTCTGCAGATTGTTCAAAGGCAGATCCTGCGGGGGTCCGATCAGTGCAATTCCGAAATGGCGTGGAAAGAGATGCGCTAGTTGCTGCTCGGAAGGCGATGAGCATTTTGATGATGTTCATATTGCCCGAGTTGCTTGTTTAACTGATCGGCATTGACCGAGACTTGCACCACATCCAGCTCATGGCCGTCGAGATCGACCACGAACAGGCCCATCCGCTCACCCTCGGGATGCACGAAGATCAAGGTCTGCTCGTCACCCCGACGGCTGGTCTCGCGAATCATCCGCTTCCAATCCGCGCCCAGTTTCTCCTCGACCATGCGATTCAGTTCGTCACCATCCACAGGTCCGGCAAAATTCTCAAACTCCGCCACGTGCAGGTTACTCACGCCCGCTTGCATGGATTTGCTGGCAACCAGGCTGATGAGACCCATGAAGGGAATGCGCGTGGCGCGCACATGGTAGCGGCTCTCGATGGAACGCACCACGCCGTCAAAGCTGCCGTCGCCGGTGGCCAGCACGGCCACCGGAACCAGGAGGGCCGCAAATACGACGGGAAAAATCAACAGCCGTCTCATTGGTCGCCACCCTTCTTGTCCTTATCCTTAGTCTTGAATTCGACGCCACCCAGAGCATCCAGTCCGCTGATGCCTTTCAGCTTGCCGAGGTCTTCCATGCGGATGGGCCCCAGGATCAGAACAATGGTCAGCTCCTTGGGCTCAACTTCAAGAATGAAAAACCCTCGCGTCTCGCCTTTCTCCAGCTTAACCATCACGTCGGTACTTTCATGACTCTTAAGATCGCGTTCACGCACCAGCGTCGACCACTCGCTGGTCTCGAAGTACTTGCGCAGTTGCTCGATTTGTTCCATTGAGAACTGGTCTTCCTTGTCGAATTCGTACTCGCGGACGTAGATGCCATCCAGCCCGTCGATTAGTTTTCTGGTAGCGACTTCGTCCTTGTCATTGCCATTCATGACCTTGGACGCAAAGGCCAGCGTGTTCTTATCCAGTGTGACCTCAGTGACGTGGGAGGCGCGCGCAGCCAGATCCTTTTCGATAGGAGAAGGCGCGGGCAGCTGCGCAGTTTGCGCGAGCGCGGGCGCGGCCAGCGCGGCTACGGTAATGATGAAAGCGATGATGCGGTTTTTCATGAAGAGTCTCCTTATTCCTGGCTTGCGCGGTTGTGAGCCGCGAGTTGCTTGTTCATGTGATCGAGCGCGTGATTGGTGATGCGCAGAGCGAGCAGAACTTGCTGGCGGGCTTCTTCTCCCTTGCGGTGTTGCTCGGCATGGTACGAAGCAATTCCACCGTACAGCGCGGCAAAGACACCGGCAAAGATACACAGCGACACGGCTACAAGCACCTCACGCGGAAGCGCAAACCACAGTGGGCGCTCTTTGCGTCGGCGCCGATTCTGCATCAGCCGGTGCTTCAGGCTGGGCGGCGCCGGCCATCGCTCGAACGACCGCTTCAACTTCTCCTCAAAATCATCCAACGGTTCAAACTCCACGGACGCACTCCTTTTCGCGAACGTACTCTTTCAAATGGATCGCGGCCTTGGCCCGGAGCAGCTTCAAGCCCCGCTGCAGGTGGCTCTTGACCGTGGCCACGGGCGCGTCCAGCGTGCTCGCAATCTCCTCCGGCGTCATGTCCTCCTGGTAGCGGAGAACCAGCGCCGCGCGCTGCGGCTCGGGAAGCGTCGCCAGCAGGCCTTCCAGGCGGGAGCCCAACGGAGATGTTCTGGGCTCAAGCTGAAGGCCGTGATGCTCTTTTATCTCGACCCACAGGTCCATCTGCCGCACCTTGCGCCGCCGCAGCGCATCCGCCGAGCGGCTCATGGTCACGCGGCGCAGCCAGAAGCAGGCGTGTGCGGCGGATTCAATCTTGCCCAGATGCCTATCCAGCTCCAGAAAGACATCCTGCGCAATCTCCTCGGCCAGACCGCGGTCGCCGGTCATGCGCAGGGCGAGCGAAAAGACCATCGACTGGTGCTCGTCCACGAGTTGTTCAAAGTCCGGTTGCCAGCCGTGGGCCATGGGGTTCGCTTCTACTCTCTTATCCGCATTAATGCGGAGACGGGGATGCAGAGAGTACGTTATCAGGCGAAAAAAGTTGCAACAGTGCAAAAAAAGAAGCCGGAGCGCGTGGGCTCCGGCCCTGGTGGTAAGTTTGAGTTGCAGGATGGCCTACATGCTTTGCGGCACGGTCAGCAGCAGCTTCTTGCCCTTGCGCCGCACAATAAAAGTCTTGATCGCGCCGCTGTGAATCAGTTGCGAAAGGTGCTGCATATCGCCCACATCCGCACCGTTCACCTGGAGAATAACGTCACCAGCGAGAATGCCCGTGATGTCGGCCATGCTGCCTTTTTCAACGCTCACCACGAAGATGCCCTGCTCTTTGGTGAGCGCGAGGCGCACCATGTCGTTCTGAATGACAGGCCGAACCTGAAAGCCGAAGTGATCGCCGGAAGACAGTGCGCTATCGAAATGATCAAATGGAGTGCGCATCAATCCGGTGCGAGATTCGGAATGATCAGCCTTCAAATCGATGGCCGAATGGAACAGCGGATAAGCCGCATCGGTAATTCTCTTCCACTCTTCATCGGTATAAGGCGCCTGCCGGGGAACAAGAAGCCCCTTCTGGGCGAGTGCCGCAGCCTTGTCACAGATCTGTGCATCAACGGTCTTGACGCATTGATTCTTGAGGATGGAGACCGAAACAAAAATTGCTTTCATGTGATCGGGATTCACCTCAAGCAGGCGGAGGGCCGCGCTAAGCGTATTGTCGGATTCTTCCAAATCATAGTAGATGTCGATCAATGAATCGAGAGCGGCGCTCTTAACGGAGCTCTGCGGATAAGCCAGCAAAAAGCTCTCCAGAGCCGCGGCTTTGGCCTTGGGATCGCTCTGTGTCGAAGCATATTTGTAGGCGTTGGACTCAGCCGGATCGTGAATGGCGGTTGTATCCTGGGCTCGCAGCAGGGGCGCGAAAACGAGACAAAGGCTTGCCAACGCCAAAACAACCGAGTTCGCCAATCTTAATAAAAGACCGGATCGAAACATCCTTTATCCCCCTTTCTATGTGATTCCAATTAATCACGCCCGATGCAGCAAACTCGATGAACGGGGGAGCAAATCACTTTACATGCTTACCGGTACGGTAAGCTCCACTGTTTGTCCCTTGCGCCAGATGCGGAAGCTCGAGGCAGCGCCGCTGCGGATGGTCTGGACAAACTGCTGCATATTGCCGACATCCGCGCCGTTCAACTGGAGAATCACGTCTCCGGCGAGGATGCCCATGGTATCGGCAAGACTACCATTTTCCACGCTGACCACCACGAGGCCCTGGGCATTGGTCAAAGCCAAGGGCGCAATGTCGTCCTGAATAACGGGCCGGACCTGAAAACCAAAGTGAACGCCGGAGGGAGGCACGGCTGGGGCGGGAGCAGCGGAAGGCTCAGCCGTGTTTTGCTGTGCCGGGTTGGCGACCTGCTGCCGCAACTGAGCCGCGGGGACTTCGGGGTGGGGATAGCTCAGATCGACGGTAATGGGGCCGCTTTTGCGCAGGATCTCCGTACGCACCACGCCGCCCTGCGGCTTAGAGATGGCCTCGAAGACGGCCGCTCCGAAGGCTTGTTGCGTGCAGGCTTGGCCGTTGACGGTGTGCACAACGTCATTCTCCTGAACGCCGGCTTTCTCGGCGGGTCCATCCGCATCTACTTCACGAACCAGGCATCCGGTTTGCCCAGGATGCTTGCGCTGTTCCTTGTCCGTCATCGGCCCCAAGGACATGCTGAAGGACATGTGCAGATTCTTTCCGTAGGCCACCGCCAAAGTTGCCAGAGCATCGGTAACCTGATGAGCAGTTCCCTCGTCTGAGACGCAGATGATCCCGTTTCCAGACTCTTTGCCCATGGGATACACGCACCAGGGAGTTGGGGAGGAACCGAAATTCCTTATCTCAAAGAACTCAATGCCCGCATAGACGATCGAAGCGACAGAATCCTGCGTGTAAGGGGTCGAGATGGAGGTTAATCCGAGCAGGCCCTGGGGCACGTCCTTCACGCCGCTCTCGGTGAAGAACAGGTTGATCCCCAGTTCGTTCTGGGTGAAATTCGTCAGCGTGTAATGGGTCGACGACGAGTACCAGCCTGTGGGGGTGAAGTGCGGAGAGAGGAATTGCAGACGGTTGGCTGCCTGATCGACTCTAGCCATGTAATGCGGCTGATACCAATGTGTAACGATCCTGGCCGACAAGGACGCCGGCGAAAAGAAAATAAGAGAAAGTACTGCTGTGAAGAAAACGCTGCGACGAGACATGTGAATCCACCCTTCTGAGCGCTGCCAGGTCTTAAGCCTTAAATGACTCCGTCATCTACAGGCAATGCTGGTGGGAAGTGCAGCGCCGCTGGTGGTGAAGAATCTAGCCCGGAATGGCTCTCATCATATTTTATCGCTTTGGGGTTAGGGGTTAGTGCCGCGAATTGGGGCACACGGACTAGAACATCTCCGGAATGGTGTGAAAGGCGATGCGCGTGGGCGCGGCCCTGAAGGCGGTGAGCATGGTGGCTGGGGCCAGTGTGCTTAGGCCGTACTTCGAGTTGAGCGCGTCCATGACAGCCAGCAGGCGCGTCCGGTTCTGTTCGCTCTCTGACCCGTCGAAGAGGTTGAGGGTGTGCAGATGGTCGGGCACCAGGCCGTTGAGATGCACGCCGATGAAGTACGGCCGATCAAAGTCCTGGCCGGACGGGCGGGATTCCCATAGACGAGATAGCGCCGCGATGAGCGTCAGGTTGTCCTGGCATTCGGTCAGACGGATCTCGCCCTTCCATCCTCGTGTGGGCATGCCGAAGCGGCTCACGGGTTCCTTTTCACCGCGCGGCACGGCAAAGCCGATGACCAGCCCGATGCTGCTGGTCCACAGGCCGTTGGCGCGCAGGCGCATGGCAACCTTGTGCAGCAACTTGTGCGCCACCGCCCAGGCCTTCTCCGGGGTGCGCATATCGGGGGCGAGCACATGCTGGTGGCTCATCGACTTCAGGTGCTCGGCTTCGTCCATGTCGAAGTCCTCGCCCCGGAGCCAGTGGCCCAGCCGCGAGCCCAGCACCGATCCCCAAACCTCGCCGGCCTGATCGCAGTCGAGCGCCAGCAGTTGATCCATGGTGCGAATGCCCTTCTGGTTGAGCCGCTTCTCCATGCGTGAGCCGATCCCCGGCAGGTCGCGCAGCTTGAGCTGACGCAAGGCTTCAGGCAGAATGTCGAGCGGAAGCGCAACCAGGCCGTCTGGTTTTTCCATGTCGCTGGCCACTTTGGCCAGGTAGCGGTTGGTGGCCAGTCCCACCGAACAGCGCATCATGGCGCCGACCCGCTCCAGGATGCGCCGCTTCACCTTCCGGCCCAGCTCCATGGCCGCCAGCAACGGCCTCTCCCGGCCCATCAGACGGCAGGCCATCTCGTCCACTGAAAGCACAGCCGTTACCGGCAGGCAGCTCTCCACGGCCTCGACGATGCGGTGATGGTACTCGACATAAATCTGATGCCGCGCCTCCACCAACACCAGTTCCGGGCACATCCGCTTGGCGTCGGCGACGATGGTTCCGGTTTTAACGCCAAAGGCCTTGGCCTCGTAACTGGCTGCAAGACAACAGGTTGTGTCGGCCATCATGGGCACAATTGCCACCGGCTTGCCATGCAGCTCGGGTCTGGATTCCTGCTCTACCGAGGCAAAATAGGAGTTCATATCGACGAACAGCCAATTGAGCAGTAGGCCGTTCGCGGGGCGGTCTTCGGGTTCCTCAGGAGCGCGCGCTGCCTCCGGCTTCAGGTGCTGAAGCTCCTCAGGCCAGTCCTCGGGATTGGTGACCGGCTCCAGATTGGGAGAGGTTGCCATGGTGAAATTATTTTCGCCTTTTCTTCCCCTAAAAGCAAGAGGAAATCGAAAAAATTTGCCGATAAGGGATTGGACGCGCCTGAACTCCGACCTCAAAAATGCGTCAAGAACATGTGAGCCGTTGGGACCATACAGCGGCATAGGTCTTGTAGTATGTTATAGTTGGTGAAAGACGATGGAAAGCCTGGCACAATGGTTTACGGTCTATGAAAACGCAGTTGCCTTCCTGGTCACGCTGGGCGTGGCCCTGTTCGTCGTCTGCTGCCTGGAGTGCATGACTGCTCCCCCGCGCGACAAGGACGACATCTTCAACCGCCACACGGTATAAGGGCGTAGAGCAGCGGCACTCATCTGCCTGGTGCGCTTATTGTGTTCCTGCCTTCAAATACATCTCAAAGTGCGCCAGGATGCGATTGAACAAATGCTGCCGCACGTCCGGCCCGGCGATGGAGTGCGTCTTGCGCGGATAGATCTGCAAATCGTAGGGAATCCCCGCCTCAATCAGCTTCTGCACAAACTGCACCGAGTTCTCTATGTGCACGTTGTCGTCGCCGGTTCCATGCGCCAGAAGCAAATGCCCCTTCAGATTGGCCGCCGAGTTGAGCACGGAAAATTGCTTGTAGGCGTCGGCAAACTCCGACGGCTGGCCCATGGCGCGCTCGGTATAAATCGAGTCGTAGTTGCGCCAGTCGGTCACCGGCGCCACCGCAACCCCGGCGCGGAAACGATCGGAGTGCGTCATGGCGTACAGCGTGAACGTTCCACCCCAGCTCCATCCCCACCAGCCCAGCCGTTTGGGATCCAGTTGCGGATAACGGGCCAGCGCCGCGTCCACCACGGTCAGTTGATCCTCTAACTGCACCGCGCCGGAGTTGTGCCAGGCGGCCTGGGCAAATGTGCGCCCCCGTCCGCCCATGCCGCGATTATCGGCGTGCAGCACCGCAAAGCCGTGCTGCGCCAACAACTCGTCGAAGAGCAGGCTGTCGCCCCAGCGATTAACCACCGTAGGCGCGCCGGATCCTCCGTAGGGATTCACAATCAGCGGGACAGAATGTCGCTTCTGTCTACGCATGATTTTCTTCTCTCCCTCGGGCAGCAGCAGCGTGGCGTAGAGCGTTGTTCCGTCATGGGCCTTCACCTCCAGCGGCTCAGGTGCGCGCAGGTGATAAGGCTCCAGCGCACGCGTTGCCCAGAGGGGTTTGCACTTGCCGGCTTCCGCACAGACTCGAATCGTCGGCGGCTCTATGCGCGACGATTGCTTGTCGACGAATGCGCTGCCCATCGGCGCAAAGTTGCCGATATGAGTGCCCGCGCCCGCGCTCAACTGCTTCCGTTCACCCGCGAAGTTGACCTGCCACAACTGCTGATCAAGTTGGCTGCCCTCGTTCGAGGCGTAGTCAATCAGCTTGCCTGCCAGGTCTACGCGATAGACCTCGCCCACCTCGAAGTCGCCTTGCGTCAGTTGCCGCTCCAGTTTGGCCGTGGCGTGAGCCGAATCGGCCTGATCGTAACGGTAGAGATACAAATGGTTGTGCCCGTCGGCCCAGTTCGTCAGCACAATGCTTCCGCTGCCCACCCAAACGTCGTACTTGTCGTTGATAAACTTGTCGTCTGCCAGTTGCATCACTGCGTGCGCCTGTCCTGTCTCAGCATCGGCAAAATAGATATCTTGATGCCGCTGGTCGCGCGTGAGCGTTTCGATCCAAACTGTCTTCGCGTCCACCCAGCCAAAGCGCGGAATGTAATCCTGCCAGGCGCGAATCGGAAGGGTGACCCACACCGTCTTGCCGCCCTCGGCGCTCACCACGCCCACGCGCACTGCCGGATTGGGGTCGCCCGGCTGCGGATAGCGCTGCACGTCCACCGATGCGTGCGTTGGAATCCAGTCGGTAATCGGATACTCCGGCACAGCGGCCTCGTTCATCTCCAAATAGGCAAGCCGCTTCGAGTCCGGAGACCAGAAATAGTTGCTGCGCACATCCAGCTCTTCTTCGTAGACCCAATCCACCTCGCCGTTGAGGGTTGTCTTGTTGGGTGCGGGAGCCACTATAGTCATTGGCGTTCCCGGCTCCTTCAACCGCACCACCGCCAGCCCATGCTCGCGTATGAACGAGACTGATTCGCCATCCGGCGAGAACTTGGGATCATTGCTCGAGGCCGAGCCTGTCGAGCCCACCTCCACGCCCGCACCGGTGTGCAGGTCATAGAGCCACAGCCGCCCATTCATGTCGAAGAGCAGGTGCGCCGAGTCCGGCGCCCAAAGATAGCTGGCCATCTTGTAGCGCTCGCGATGGTCGCGGTCCGTCTCCGACGCGCCGGCTCCGTTGAACGAGGCGAACCTGGCGCGATTCACCACCACATACGCATCATCCGAGCCGGGCTCTATCTCCGACAGTTCGCCAACTGCCATGAAAGTGAGGTGCTTGCCGTCCGGCGACCAGGCCATCCCCTCCGGCTGCGTGCCGATCAAAGATCCATGTCCGTAGATTGCTTCCACGGTCAGAGGCTTGGCCTGCGTCTGAGCGTCCAGCGGAAAGGTTGAGAGTGAAAGTGCGATAAAGGCAGCAATCAGAACGGCGGTTGTACGCGTCAAGGGTTATCCTCCGGAAATGAAGCCGGCATCGCCCGGCAGATTGTGCACTCAGGGATGCGGAGCTTCCAAAGGGCAGTGTAAATCAGCGCGGCAGCACGATAGTACGGAATAGGACGCCTTCCGAATTGCCGATAAACCGGAGATTGAGCCGCACAATATTGATTGCAACAACGAGGGCTCTGGAGCTATGCGAAGGGAGTATGATTTGGTGCAGTTGGAAGTTCAATGAAGAACTGGTCCAGGAGGAACCTATGAAAGCTCTCATTCGCACATTATTCGTAGCCTGTATATTGCCAGGCCTGGCGGCGCCCTTCGCGGCAGGACAAGACCAGGACGTGGAAGGAAGCAAGGACCATCCCTTGATTTCGCGATATCCTGGCTCATATATATCAAACTATCTCAGGAAAGCGTTCGATGAATTTACGCTTCCACTCAGCAAAACCAATGACCTGAAATTTGCCAAGAGCCAGCATCTGGAAGGAAAGCTCACTCGCATCGTTTATATAGCTCCACAGGGACGCTCGGTGCTGGAGGTCTTTCGCAACTATCAAGGCGCGCTCAACAAGGCCGGCTTCGAAACGCTCTTTACCTGCGGACCGCAGGATTGCGCAGGGGCGGGTAACTCGGATGCAAGGGTGTACGGTACCGGTGATTACGATGATTACTGGGGACCCGATCACGCGATTCATTACCTTTCGGCGAAGCTCGGGCGGCCGGAGGGCGACGTTTATGTGAGCTTGCTGGTTGACGACCAGGGCGGGGATTCACGAGCCAATGCCGAGCTTTACGTCATCGAAGTGAAGCCTATGGAGTCGGGACTCATCACGGTGAACGCCGCATCGCTGGCCAACGACATCAACCGCACCGGTCATGCTTCGGTTTACGGGATTTACTTCGACACCGGCAAGGCTGATGTCAAGCCGGAGTCCGACGCGGAGCTAAAAGAGATCGCCAAGCTGCTTCAGGGTCAGCCCCAACTGAAACTTTATGTTGTAGGGCACACCGACAACCAGGGCGCGCTCGACCTGAACATGGACCTTTCGCGCCGGCGCGCAGAGTCGGTACTCACCGCGCTCACAACGAAATACGCGGTTCCGGCCGCCCGGCTAAAGGCCTACGGCTGCGGTCCCTACGCCCCCATGGCATCGAATGACAGCGAAAACGGCCGCGCGAAAAACCGCCGCGTCGAACTGGTGAAGCAGTAAAGCGCTGCATCAGACATGATGATGGCGTGGACACGGCACCACAGCCGAGCGCCGCATGACGCTCACCGTGCTTGCCTCGATGCCCGATCTCAATGAGATGGTCCACTCGTCTCTGCAAACAGATCATGCAGTTGGCCTGGTGTGCCTGAATTACCGGCAAACCGAAAACAGAATCGCAATCCGGCTGCGCAGCGCCTTGCACACAGCAGCCTGAGCGGTGTATCTTCCGGGACATGCACTGGGCTACTCCACAGGAACGGCGCTCACTTGGCCAGGCGCGGCGCAAGCAGGTTGGCCGCCAGCAACATAGCGAACTGAAACCCAAGGCGCGGCAGGCCTCCGCTCTTGAGCTTGTCACCCGCTCAATGCGCGGCCGCGTCCCCGCGCTCATCCAGCTCAAGTACAAGCTGATGGCCGCGTCGCCCTTCGGCTACTTCCGCGGCGCAGTCCCGGTGATGGCCGCCGACCTGAGCGTGCTGCCATCGACCGGCATTGCAGCCCAGCTCTGCGGCGACGCGCACGTGCGCAACCTGGGCGCCTTTGCCGCTCCCGACGGGCGGCTCACCTTCGACATTAACGACTTCGACGAGACTATCCGCGGCCCCTTCGAGTGGGACCTGAAACGCATGGCCGCATCGCTGGTGCTGGCCGGGCGCGAATCCGGACACAAAGATGCATCGGCGCGCCAGGCCGTGGAAAAATTCGTTGCCAGCTATGCTGCCCAGATGCGCGCTTTTACGCGGATGCCCTTGCTCGAAGTGGCGCATTTTCAGGTTCACCGCATAAGTGAGGTCGCGCCGGTGCACGATGCGCTGCTGAAGGCAGAGCGGGCTACGCCGCTGCATACTCTGGAGAAGTTGACGGAGTTCGCCTCTGTAAAACATGGCGCGACCCGGCGCTTCATTGAGTCGCCGCCCACGCTGACTCGCGTCACTGGCCGGCCGGCCGCGGCTGTGCTGGCTGCGCTCGGCCCTTATCGCGAAATGCTGGAGCCGCAGAGGCAACATCTGCTGTCTCTCTATCGCCCGGTGGACGTGGCCTTCAAGGTGGTGGGCACCGGCTCGGTGGGGTTGCGCGATTATTGCATCTACTTCGAGGGCAACGGACCGAAGGATCCGCTGTTTTTGCAGATCAAGGAAGAGCCGGCCTCCGCCTACGCGCCCTATCTGCACGACGCCTCGCCGCCTCACCACAACGGCCAGCGCGTCGCTGAAGGCCAAAAGGCGATGCAGGTGCAGTCCGACCCATTCCTCGGCTGGACGCACATCGCCGGGCGCGACTACCTGGTGCGCCAACTCAACGACCACAAGGGATCCATCGAATTAGAGGACCTGGAGGGCGGCGGCCTGGAGGCTTATGGCGAGGTCTGCGGCGAGCTGCTGGCCCGCGGCCATGCCCGCTCCGGCGACCCGCTGATTTTGGCTGGCTACATCGGGTCTGGTGATGGCTTTGCCGAGGCTCTGGCGAAGTTCGGCGCGGCATATGCGGATCAGACGGAAAAGGATTGGAAGGAGCTGCGGCGGTCGGGGAAGGCACAGATCACAAATAGTTGAAAAATTCGATTCGGCCGATTTACAGTTGTGATAGCAGCAATAATGGTTTGACGAGGAAATGGTGCTATGAAGAAGATGATGAAGACGCTGACAATCCGAAATGTTGGGCCGATCAAGGACGCCGCAGTCCAATTTGGAGACCTCACTGTCTTTGTTGGGCCACAGGCTACCGGGAAAAGCATCTTTCTTCAGTGGCTCAAGCTGGTTCTTGATGTTGAGCCAATAAAAAAACAACTGGCGGATTATGGAACAGATTGGGAAAGGAAACCTGATTTATTTCTGGAAACGTACTTTGGCGAGGGCATGAGAAGCATTTGGTCGGCAGACACAAGCCAGATTACGGTTGATAAGAAGGACTTTGATCTGACGGCTCGTCTGCGCAGACGTCCGAAGACAAAAATCACGCCGGAGAGTGTCTTCCTCGCACCAGCGCAACGAGTCCTTACACTGCGCGACGGTTGGCCACGGCCATTTGGAGATTACAAACCAGGAGACCCCTACGTTGTCAGGGCATACAGCGAGAAAATTCGTAATTTAATGGAAAATGCAGGGGGCAGCACCGCACTGTTTCCTCGCGATAAACGATTGAAGGCGGAGTACCGTAGTATGCTCAACGCGAGCATTTTTTCAGGATTCTCATTGAACGTGGAACGAGTCAACGCACAAAAAAGACTGATTTTGAAAGAAGGTGAGAAACGCCTTCCCTATATGGTTTGGTCAGCAGGACAGCGAGAGTTCATTCCATTATTGCTTGGTCTTTACTGGTTGATGCCGTCTACCAAGAGCACCAAGCTGAAGGATTATGATTGGGTGATTCTCGAAGAGTTGGAGATGGGGTTGCATCCGCGAGCAGTCTCCACAATGTTGATGCTCGTACTTGAACTGCTTCACCGCGGATATCGTGTTTGCCTATCCTCACACTCACCTCAAGTTCTGGAATTGGTCTGGGCCTGGCAAAATCTCATGATGAACAAAGCTGAGCCTAGAATGCTTGCGAGAATTTTGAATGCAAAAATGACCGGTGGGGTTCGAAGCGTAGTTGACGACGCGATGAAAAAAGAGCTTCGCGTATATTACTTCGATCATAATGCCCCGGTTGCCGAGATTTCTGGGCTAGATACCGATTCCCCCACGGAAATGGAAGCGAGTTGGGGAGATATGCTCTCATTCAGCGATCGCGCTAATCGCGCGGTTGCAGAATCCGCCTCAGAAAATTCGGGTCATGACTCATCCTCCCTTGACGAGGAGGACGACGCAGAATGAGCTTGCGGAGCGATGTAGAACAGATTGAAGGACTCAAGGGCCATTACCATAAAGGTATTCAAGCATTGAAAGAAAGGGACAGGAACCGCGTTTCGGTGACAAGTCCAGTAGGCAGCGTGGATATCGACAATGCTCTTACAAGCCTATATCCCACAGCACACCGATGGGATTATCTTATCGGCCATAGACTTGCCGCCTCTCGGATTTTATTGCTATGGATCGAGGTTCACTCCGCTGACGGTGAGCATACGATTGGCGAAGTGACCAAGAAGCACGACTGGCTCTTGCAATGGGTTTCCACGACTACATTGAACAGATATCAGAGATATTTCTACTGGGTATCGTCGGGAAAATGCTCCTTTACATCCCGCTCCCCACAAATGAAATCGCTTGCGGGGAAAGGGATCGTATTTTGTGGCCGGCGTTTAACTTTCGATAGTCGAAATTAGCAATCCCAGCCACGGTCTTTCACTAACATACCAATATCTACATTGACTCGAAATCGCCTCTTTACGCTCTTCCCGCGAACTCCCGCGTCTCGGTGTAGACCTTTACCTTTTCGCCCACCTGAATGTAGAGCGGCGCTTTGATCTCCAGGCCGGTTTGTAGCCGCGCGAGCTTGGTGACGTTGCCGCTGGTATCGCCGCGCGCGCCGGGTTCGGTGTACTCCACCTCAAGCTCGACCTTCTCCGGCAACTGCAGGCCGATGGGATTGCCGTTGAACTTGTGCAGTTGGATGATGGCGCCCTCGACCAGAAAGTCGAGCGCGTTGCCGACCATCTCGGCGGAGAGAGTGTGGGTCTCGAAGCTCTCCTGGTCCATGAAGTGCGAGCCCTCGCCGTCGCTGTAGAGGTACGACGCCTGGACCAACTCCAGATCGGGTTCCTTGAACTTGTCGCCGGCTTTGAAGGTCTTGTCGAAGACGGCTTGGGTGAGCAGGTTGCGCATCTTCAGGCGGACGAGCGTCTGGCCGCCGCGCGCCGTGGGCGTTGATACCTCAGCCTCCATACAGTAGTACGGGGTGTTCTCAAACTCGAAGTACATCTTGCGCTTTACGGTAATCGCTTCCATCAGTGCGGCCATACAATCCTCGAAAAAACCATACGTTCGCAGCCAAAAGCCCTCCGGGCTCTTGCGTTGTTCCCTAACCATTATAGGGTGATGCCACTTCGCCAGGCTTGCTCCCTTTTGTTGCCAGCCGCATCCAAGTAATGAGCCCGCATATGCGAGCATCTCTTCCGCGAGAAAGAACTTCCATGGCACGTGAACTGCTCACCGCACGTCTTGAACGCAAAGAGTGCATCTCTGAAGTTGCCCAGTGCTACCACTTCGACTTTGTCCTCGATGACGTGAAGAGCTTTCCCTATGCCGCAGGCCAGTTTGTCTCCGCCGTGGCGCTGGACTCGAAAGGCAAACTGCAGACCCGCGCCTACTCAATAGCCTCGGCGGCTAACGGCAACAAATTCGAGTTGTGCGTCAATCGCGTAGAGGAGGGATTCTTTTCCAACCATCTGGCCGATCTGCCCGACCTGCCGATTGGCGCGACCATCCAGATTCACGGGCCGCACGGGCACTTTATTCTCCACGAGCCCATCACCGACTCGATTCTGGTGGCCACCGGCACAGGCATTGCGCCCATGCGCGGCTATTTGCAGTGGCTGTTTCCGGAAAACGGTCCCGACAGGAGCAACGGCAAGCAGATCTGGCTGGTCTACGGCACGCGCTACGAGAGCGACATTTATTACCGTGCCGAGTTCGAGGCACTGGCAGCACGCCAGCCGAACTTCTATTACCTGCCCACGCTGAGCCGCGCAGAGAAGAGCTGGACCGGGTTGCGAGGCTACGTCCAGGAGCATGTGGCCCACATCGTTGAAGAGCGCGCCGCGCGTTTAGGCCAGGCGCTGCCCACACCCCCGCCCGATCCCGCCTTGTTGTCGTCGGAGCTGAACTTCGACATCTACGCCTATATCTGCGGCCTCAACGAGATGGTCTCCGGCGTGCGCGAGCGGCTGAGCGGCTTCGGCTGGCATCGCAAGCAGATTGTGTTTGAGAGGTACGACTAGGCTGGGAACACTATAGAAAACCTCTACAGATTAAACAGCTCTCTGAGCCGCTTGGTCTGCGCGCGGCTGACGGGGATTTCGGTCTTTTGTTTATCGTTCATGCGCAACTGGTAGCTGGACTTGAACCAGGGGACGACCTCGCGGATGTGGTTGATGTTGACCACAAAGCCGCGATGGGCGCGCCAGAAGAGAGCCGGGTCGAGCTGGTCGAGCAGCTCTTCCAGCGTGCGGCACTTGGAGGTGCCCTCGAAAATTTGCGTCACCACGCGAATCACTCCGTCGTCGATGGCCGCGAAGCAAATCTCTGCCTGGTCGATGAGCAGCAGCCGGTTCTGCGCCTGAACGATGAGCTTGGCGGGCTGAGGAGTACGTGAGGCGCCCTGTGGACGATTGAGCAGACGGAGCAGCGTGTCAATTTGCGACTCCGGCAGTGAGCCCGGCGAGCTTCCGGCCAATCTGCCCCTCACCCGCTCCACGGCCTGCTCGACTCGCTTGCGGTCGAAGGGTTTCAGCAGGTAATCCACCGCATTTACGTCGAAGGCGCGCACCGCGTACTGGTCATAAGCGGTGGCAAAAACGATCTGCGGCAGTGGCTCGGTTTCACTGCCCACGCTAATTTTGGCCTGGCGGTCCATCAGCCGCTGAATCACGGCAAAGCCGTCCAACCCCGGCATCTGCACGTCGAGGAAGACCATGTCGGGGTGGTGCTCCTCGATCAACTCTACAGCTTCGATGCCGTTGGCTCCCTGAGCCACCACTTCCACTCCGCCCACCTGGTCGAGCAGGTAGGAAAGCTCCTCGCGAGCCAGTTGTTCGTCGTCGATGATGAGCGCGGAGAGAGTCATACGGGTCGAAAGAAGAATGCAGATAGATTGTAGGGAGGCAGCTCCGGCCCGGTCAATTACAGCGGATGTTAAGCTGGGCGCATGGGCAAGAAAAACAGGGACGCGGGGAAGATCGTCCGGGTACGGCGACGGCTGCTGAAGTGGTACAAGCGCAACCGGCGCGACCTTCCCTGGCGGCGCAGCCGGGACCCCTATGCTATCTGGGTTGCGGAGATCATGCTGCAACAGACCCGCGTGGCGGTGGTGGTGGAGCGCTACCAGGCCTTCATGGCGAGGTTTCCTACGCTGCTTTCGCTGGCGCATGCGCCGGAGCAGGAGGTGCTGGCGGCGTGGAGCGGGCTGGGCTACTACCGGCGAGCGCGCATGTTGCACAAGGCGGCGCAGTATGTCGCCAACCACCGCCAGGGCAACCTGCCGCAGACGGCGGCGGAGTTGCGCGTGCTGCCGGGCATTGGGGCTTATACGGCGACAGCCGTGGCCAGCATCGCCTACGGAGAGCGGGTAGCCGTGGTGGATGGCAATGTGGAGCGGGTGCTTTGCCGGTTGGAAGGCTGGAAGGCAAGCAGCCTCGCGGGAGGCTGCTCACTGGTTCGGCGCAAGATCGGGGCTCTGGCCGCCGAGTTGGTTTGCCCTAAGCGGCCGGGGGACTCGAACCAGGCGCTGATGGAGTTGGGCGCAACCCTCTGCTCGCCGCGCAATCCGCAGTGCGAGAAGTGCCCGGTGGCAGACGACTGCAAGACCAAGGGCGAGCATCCGACCGCGCCACGACCGCGGATGATTGGCCGCGAAGTGGCTCACGCGCTGTCAATACGCAGCATGCGGAAGGCCGGGCAGGCGCATCGAGAGGTGCTGCTTGAGCAGAGGCCGCCTTCGCTGACGGTAATGCCGGGACTGTGGGAGTTGCCCGCGCTCAAGAAGAATTCGGTTCCTGAGGAAGAGCTGTGCCTAACTGTGCGCCACTCCATTATGCAGGTGAACTATTCCGTGCGCATCCGCACGGTTTCTGAAGATGACATTAACTCGCTTAGCGTGAGAGGCGGCGTGCGGCGCTGGGTTCCGCTGAATGTTGCGGGCGAGATGGCGCTGACGGGGCTCGCGCGCAAGGTGCTCACCCGGTTGCATCTACTGACTGCCATTGCTCCGCAGGCGGGCAACGACGTACTCTGAAGGGTCGATTGAGGCGCGCTGTTGAAAGCACCCACATGTTAAGAGCAATTCTTCAATTTGCGTGCCCTTGCATAAGTTGTGCAAGGTGGTTTCTTTAAGGGAAAAGCCACTCGGAGGTTCATGCGGGTTTCTCTTTCTTCCTCCTTTCACGAGTCAGGCAAGGGGAACCCGTATTTATTGCATAAAAACAGCCTAAAATGCACATTTCAGATGATTTATCTCGCAGTTAATAGTTTTTTGACCAGAAATGCACTTAAAAATAGTTGACAGATGTTCCTCTGGGGGTAGATTCATCCCAAGATGGGTGTTTCTTTCGTCGAAACATTCCGTACGGAATAGGCGGCTATAGGCTTTCCCGGCTCACTCCCCCTGGCTGTGAAGTCTTGCCGGCGGAATGAGAAACCCGTGTAGAAGCGAAGAACTCATTTCAGGAGGAAAGCGATGCGACGTTTAGCAGTCTTCGTGCTTTTTGTGGTATTTGCGGTCTGCGCCCGTGCGCAATTCGATACAGCAACAGTTCTAGGTACAGTGACCGATCCATCCGGAGCGGTTATTCCTCATTGCTCGGTGGCATTGCACAACACAGCCACTGGAGCGCTTGACACTGCCACCACCGACGACCGCGGCGAGTTTCGTTTCGTTGACATCTCCATCGGCTCCTATGAGCTGAAGGTGACGGCGACGGGCTTCCAGCCGGCGGCAGCAAAGTTCGTTCTGACGGTCGGCGCACGCCAGCGCGTGGATGTTTCCCTGAAGGTGGCTACGGCGGCTACCACGGTAACCACTACGGCCAATGTGACCCAGCTGGAGACCGAATCGAGCGAACGCGGGCAGGTGGTCAATGAGCGCGAAATCGCCGAGTTGCCGCTGAATGGTCGCCAATACTCAAAGTTGGTTGAGCTGACCGCTGGCGTTGTTCCCAGCCCCAGCGAGCAGGGCGAAGGTTACGGCCAACGCGAGGGATCGTTCAATATCAACGGCCTGCGCAGCGTCTTCAATAACTACATGCTGGACGGGTTGGACAACAACATGTATGGCACCTCCAATCAGGGATTCAGCAACCAGGTAGTGCAGTTGTCTCCGGATGCGGTGGCTGAGTTTCAGGTGGTGACTAACAACATGAGCGCCGAGTTCGGCCGCTCCGGCGGCGCCACCATCAACGTCGTCACCCGCTACGGCACCAACCAGCTTCATGGCCGGGCATGGGAGTTTTTGCGTAATACGGCCCTGGATGCAAGCGGCTACTTTTTGCCGAGCCCGAATGCGGCTGGCAAGATTCAGAAGCCGGCGCTGCACCAAAACCAGTTCGGCATTACCCTGGGCGGTCCATTGAAGAAGGATAAGCTCTTCTTCTTCCTCGACTATGAGGGTTTCCGCCAATCCAGCTCCCATACTGCAGACTCCACCCTGCCTACCGATGCTGAGCGCGGCCTTACCTGCACCGGAATCAACGGCGCCGGCACCTGCTCACCCTCCGGCTACTACATCATTGACAATCCCGGCGTCGGGTCCGGCTACCTGCCGGTTGACAACCCCTGCCCCTACACCGGCCCGAACGGCGGCCCGACCACTTCCGCGAACCCGTGCAACTCGCCTACCCTTTTCGGCGCGGGGCTGCTGGATCACTTCGGCGGCACACAATACCTGAACCCGCCTTTTGCGGCACATGCCGGGATTCCCGCGGGGGCGGTCATCAACTATGCCGCGACGATTCTGGAAGGTAATGACAGCAGTGGGAATCTTTACCTGCCGCGCACCAACAGCCCCGCAACGACCAACAACTACATCATCCTGGAGCCCGACACCTTCGACCGCGACAAGGGCGACGTGAAGTTGGACTATGACGTAAAGAAAAACCTGCGTCTCTTTACCCGCTACTCGCAAGCACGGTGGAATGCCTATGACCCCGGAACCATTATGGGCGCGGCCGGCATGAACGGCGACGGCAACGTCATTGCCCCGATGATTCAGATCGTGGGCGGCGCCACCTGGACCATCAATCCGAAATCACTATTCGAGGCGCGCTTTGGCTTCTCGCGCATGCAGGCGGGCAAGACTCCACCGCTGGCCGGCGGACCCAGCATGTTGGCGCAGTTCGGCATCACCGGTCTGCCCACCGACCCGCAGTATACCGGCGGCATCACCTATGAGCTCTTCAATACCGGCTTCTCCGCTTTTGGCCGCTTGTGGACCAGCCCCCAGTACCAGAACCCCACGGTATGGAATCCCAAGGTGAACTACACCCGGCTGCTGCCCGGCCACACGCTTAAGGCCGGCCTCGAGTACACCATGCTCCACGTAGCGCAGCAGGATCTGCATCCGGTGATGGGCGGCAATATGTATGCGTCGCAGATGAGCGGCTATGCCTACAACAACAACCTCTATTACCCGATCAGCCCTTCACTGTCTGTCGCTGGCTCCCCCACTGGAGCTCAGACCTCCCAAACGCAGAAGATGTTCGACTATGCCGACTTCCTGCTGGGTTACCGCTACGGGATGGCCCTCTCCAACGCTCCTGTCGCCAATATCCGCGACTGGGGCCTGTACGGCTACGTGCAGGACGACTGGAAGGTGAACCATCGGCTGACGGTGAACCTGGGCCTGCGCTACGAGTTCGCCACCCCCATCTACGAGGCGAACAACCAGATGTCCAACTTCAATATCACTACCGAGACCATGACGCTGGCCAGCTCCGGAAACCGCTATACGATCAATTCGAACAAGAGGGATTTCGGGCCTCGTGTGGGCGCGGCCTACAGCCTGAACAACAAAACAGTGCTGCGCGGCGGCTTCGGCATCAGCTATTCGCACTGGAACCGCGCCGGCTCCAGCTACCTGACCATGAATGCGCCCTACGGCATCATCGCGCTGCAGTATGTTTACCCTAGCCTTCCCACCTATCGCAACACCGAAAACAGTTTCCCGGCCAATATGGTGAACCCTGCATCCTTCTCCATATCCAACGCCTCCAGCGTGGCCCTCCAGTACATGCCGACTGCCTCGCCCGACACCCAGGTGCGGAGCTGGTTCTTCAGCGTGCAACGCGATCTGGGCCACAGTATGCTGGTCGACCTGGCCTACGTGGGCAACAGCGGCATTCACGAGGTCTTCTTCAACGACATCAACCAGGCTGCGGTGCAGCCGAATGCAAGTTGCACGAATGCACCGGGTTCATCCGGCTGCCAGTCTCTTCAGCAACGCATTTACCAATACCCCGGCTTCGGCTCTATCATCGGCACGTTGCCCTGGGGCACCTCCAATTACAACGGTCTGCAAGCCAAGGTGGAAAAACGCTTCACCTCCGGGCTCTACCTGCTGGATTCCTTCACCTGGTCCAAGGCCATCGACATTGCTGCCCAGGCTCTGGACGGCGGCGGCAACTGCGACAACTGCGGCAATGGCCTCCCCTCTGTCCAGAACATCTACAACTGGAAGGGGGATCGAGGCATCTCCTCCTACAACCATCCGTTTGTCAACGCAACCTCCGTGGTCTGGACGCTGCCCGTTGGCAAGGGCCACCGGCTGGGAGGAAACATGAACCATATTTGGGACACGGCGCTGGGAGGCTGGCAGATGACCGATATCCTGCAAGCCCGCAGCGGCGACCCGCTCACCATGGCCTATAGCCCAGACGGCTACTCAAACAATCAGGTTTCGGGGCTTATCACCATTGATGGACGTAATACTTACCGTCCCAACCTGACTGGCAGCGCGATCAAGACTTCGAATTGGGCCTACGACCCATCCATTAGCGGCATTCAGTATCTCAACCCCAGCGCATACTCCGTCCCGCTACCCACGGCGCCCTTTGGCAATTCGCCCCGCAACGCTGTCCGCGGCTTCGACTTCTGGCAGTTGGATACGGGCCTGACCAAGGACTTCCCGCTCGTCCGGGGGGCCCACTTCCAGTTCCGCGCAGAGGCCTTCAACATTACCAACCGGACCAACTACGGCGATCCAAACACCATGCTTGGCGGCACCTTCGGCATAGTCAACTCAACCCTTCCAGCGCGCGAGTTGCAAATGGCCGCAAAGATTGTTTTCTAGACGGTTTTTGAGATTCGCGTAAACTATGCGCGGAGGATTCTTTTTCAGGAAGAATCCTCCGCATTTCTTTTTGGGGCCTAACGAACCGCTCTTTGCATCGTGCAAGATAAGACGTGAGAATATTGCAGTACACACGGGGCGCCAACCATGAATGAACGATTCTCCCGGTCCGCAACAACCATCACCTGCGCCGCGCTTCTGCTCTTGTTGCTGCCGATTGCGGCTGTTGCCATGGGCCAACAACAGACTTCCGCGGCCGCTAGCGCCTCTGTCCCGGATTTGGTTCTGGAGGGCGTGGTCACCGGCTCGCAAAATGAAAGCTACATTCAAGTGCCGTTCGTGGTGCCCGCGGGCACCGAGCGGGTCACGCTGACCTTTGACTACACCGGCAAGGAGCAGCACACGGCTCTCGACCTGGGCTTGCTTGATCCCGTGGAGCTTCGCTGCTGGAGCGGCGGCAATAAATCCCTGCTTACCGTGGGGATTACCGATGCGACGCCCTCGTGCCTTCCGGGGCCGATTCCCGCGGGCACATGGAATGTTCTGATCGGTGTGCCCAACATTCGCCCCCATGTGCAATCGCACTACACCATTCATGTGTACTTTTCCTCCAGTGGCGCGGTGGCCAGCGAGCCAGCGGTTTTGAACGCGCCGCTCAAGGCAGGGCCGGCCTGGTATCGCGGCGATCTGCATATGCACACCGCGCAGAGCGATGGCCAATGCCCCAGCCAGACAGGCAAGATGGTGCCTTGCCCGGTCTACTTCAGCGTGGATGCCGCGGCCCGCCGCGGGCTCGACTTCATCGCCATTACCGACCACAACGCGAGCTCGCAGTACAATCCCATGCGGGAGCTGCAACCTTACTTCGACAAGGTGCTGCTGATTCCGGGTCGCGAGATCACCACCTTTCAGGGTCACATCAACTTTCTCGGCACCACCGATTTTGTAGATTTCCGCCTGGGCAGCAAAGAGGTCCCCGACGTGAATACCCTGCTGCGCAGCGCCGCGAGCGTGGGCGGGCTGACCTCGATCAACCATCCCGGCGACCCCAGCGGCGAAATTTGCTTGGGCTGCGGATGGACGCCGGCTTCAAAGGTGGATATGCACCTGCTGACCGCTGTCGAAGCCGTCAACGGAGGCAGCGAACAGTATGGTATTCCCAACATTCCTTTTTGGAATAAGCAACTGAATGCAGGCTGTCGGCTGACCGGGATTGGCGGGAGCGATAATCACCGGCCCATGCAGCCGCTCGATGGAATAGGGTCGATTGGAAGTCCGACGACGGTTGTCTACGCGGCTGAGCTGTCGACGCCCGCGATTCTTGCCGGCATCCGCGCGGGACACGTGTTTATCGATCTTGCGGGAACCCGCGACCGCCTTCTCGAAGTGACCGCGCGAACGGGAGACAAGGTTGTTTACATGGGAGATCTTCTTGCCGCACCGGAAGGACAGACGGTGGATTTTGATGTGCACGTAGCCGCCACAGCGGGCGGGACAGTCCGTTGGCTGGAGGATGGCCAGGAGGTCGCTCTCAAAACCAGCGCGGTGGTTACATCGGCGGATCAGACATTTTCAATGACTTGGGTGAGCGATGGCCGCCGTCACTGGTTCCGCGCGGAAGTGACGGGCGCAGGAGGCAAGATGTGGCTGCTGGGCAATCCCATCTACGTCAACTGGGAGATTGCAAATTCATGCGATAACCGCTGATCAACTGGCTGTTTGCCGGATCT
The DNA here is from genome assembly GCA_050012015.1 of Occallatibacter sp. Taxonomy (GTDB): domain Bacteria; phylum Acidobacteriota; class Terriglobia; order Terriglobales; family Acidobacteriaceae; genus Telmatobacter. The sequence goes on from JBEKHZ010000002.1 coordinate 687,266, forward strand.
GCGCATCCTGGCGGGTGTTAGCCGCATCAATTACAAGACAGGCTTTTCCGCACCGTCCGGGACTTCCCCGTGGAACGGCAGGGCGGTCAACAAAAAATGAACTCAGCAACATCCCCAAAGGAGGGACAATGGCGAGCAAGGCAAGCGCAGTTTGGACAGGTTCACTGAAGGAAGGCAAGGGCACAATCTCCACGGCGACGGGCGTTCTGAACAATGCAAACTACTCATTCGCCACGCGCTTTGAAGGAGCCGCCAAGGGCACCACGCCCGAAGAGATGATTGCGGCGGCCCATGCCAGCTGCTTTTCCATGGCTCTGGGCGCGCAGTTGGGCGGAGCGGGGCTGACGCCCACAAAAATCGAAACCCACGCGGCGGTCACGCTGGGCAAGGTGGGAGAAGGATTCGCCATCACTCGCATCGCGCTGACTACCACGGCCAGCGTTCCCGGCGCAACTCCGGAGGTCTTCGCCAAGGCCGCCGCCGACGCCAAGACCGGGTGCCCGATTTCGAAGCTCTTCGCGGGCAACACTGAAATTCTGCTCGACGCCAAGCTAGTGTAAGCAGCTCTCGAAAGCCAAGGCCGGGGCTAATGGCTCCGGCCCTTTCATCGCGCCAAAATTTGACACACAGTTCCGCATTTGCGAGACTCAGAATTGCTGCCGGTTCAGCAGTGCGCTGAATCTGTATCCCGTGCCGAAGTGGCGGAATTGGCAGACGCGCGTGGTTCAGGTCCACGTACTCGCAAGGGTGTGGGGGTTCGAGTCCCTTCTTCGGCACCATGAATATTCCCATCCAGTTGAATCTTCTAAATAGTCGTCACAGGACGGCAGTGTCTTCCTCGGCAGCCGCAGGGGCAATTGAACTCAGGATGAACAAGCCGCTGTAGTGCCGGTCAACAGCCCGGTATTCCGAAAGTGAAGATTGGTTCGACTTGAGAGATTTCGCTCTAGGCGCCTGTCTCGAAGCCGTAGAAGACATCCAGACGGCGAACTGCTCCGCTGCGCTCGAAGATCGCGGCGCTGGTCTGCTCATCGAGGCAGAGCGCTTCAATCGTATGGCGAGAGCCGTCATGCCGGGTGATCTCGATCTTCTGCGGCCCGCAACGATGCGCAACGATGGGAACCTGGCAGGTGGTGAATGCCATGGCGCCGGGATCAAGATCGAGGGTGTGTTGGCGGCCGTCAATGTCGTAGAAATTGAAATGCGAGGGCTGCGTCAGAAACTCGTTGCCGCTGACCAGGTGCCGGTGGAATTCGAGACGTCCCTCTTTGACGGCAACGCCCATTTCGCCGAGCCGCGAGATGAGGTCCTCTTTTACCTGACCCGTCATGCCAGGCTGCTGCGCTCCGGCAAATCCGGGCGTATGGGAGTAAGGGTCGGTAGGAATCGCGCCGTATAAATCTGGCGATTTGTGGACGCCGATTCCCTCGCGGATTTCGCGGTAGTGGCTCATGAGCCGCTGAATCAGAGCAGCATCTTCGTCCGCGGTTCCGGCGCGATCCAGCACTTCCTGCACGGCGAGAAGGAGCTTGGAAACCATGTGCCAGTAAATGCAGCCAAGCCCCTCGTACTTGTAGAACGTGCCGGAGCGGCCGGTGAAAGACTGGTGGTCGAACACCTGCTCATACAACGCAAGGATGCGCGCATTCTCCTCATCGGAAAGGCCTACGTCTGCCAGAGCCTCTTTCAATAGCGAACTGTTGCGGAAGGCTGAGTTGAAATGGGCCACGCCGTTCAGATCCTGCGCCACAATGCGCCGGTCGCCGCGCTCGATCATCTCCGCCAGCGGCTTCAACTTTGCAATGGCCTCGGCCGGAATGTTGTTTTTCTCAAAGAAGCCGGGCAGTTTCCGCTCGGGATAGAGGAGATAACTATTCTGGTCGGCGCGGTAAAGGCGGCTGTTGCGGAGCGCGTCGAGCAGGGCAACCGACTCCTGCGCTGAGAGCGCGCCGGAACTCAGCACCGCCACCTGGCCCTCGAGCATTTCATACAGTCGGCGAATCACAACCTTGCCGCCGTCCACCTTCATCAGGTTGTATGCGTGATATAGACCGTCTGGCCGCCGGTTGGCGCGGATGGAGTGGTCGATATACTTGAGCGCCAGGTCGCAGAAGGCAATCAACTCCGAAGCGGCGAGCGGAGCCTGGCGGCCAGAAAACCCGTGGGTGTAGAGCTCGGCCCTGTAGCTGCTTCCCGCGCTTCCCAGCGAATCAAGAACAGTCTTGCGGTTCTCGTCGCTGACTGGTCCGTTGAGCAGGCTCGCGTGGCGTTCCAGTGCTTCCAATACATGGTGAAAGGCATCGGCAACCTCTGATGACACATCGATGGCAGGTGTGGAGGCCCCGAATACGCCCCAGCAAAACGAAAGGAACCGGCGCAGGAAGTACAGAGTCACCATGGAGACGCCAAAGCCAACCAGCGCGTTATTGGCGTCGTTCCACTCCGGCCGCTGCGTGTTCATCCACAGACCGGCCTCGGGGATGAAGTTAAAGAGCCGAGCCAGTGCAAGCACCAGCAGCTTTTCAGCCAGATTCACGCGGTAAGGCTCGCCATCGGGGCCGGGCAAGGCTTTGCCATCCGCGCCCATCGCCACCGCTCGCTTGTGAATCTCGCCATCCAGCGCCGCATCAAAGTCGATGGTATTGCGCGGATCTTCAAGGAGCGCCTGGTAAGGCTTGATGCGGTAAGGAACATTGGCGTAGGTAAAGACGCGGCGCGAAAGCAGGCGCTCGAGCGCTCCGGGATGATAGCGTGAGGAAACTTCCAGCAGCTTGAGAAGATAGGCCACCTGGTGGTCGCCCCAGTAACCGATGTAAGACCAGGAATCGTGCGGGTCGAGCACCTCCCAATCGAATCCGTCGCGCAGAATGCGGTAGGGGTTATAGCCATCCGCGGTGGAAGAGTCGACAAACTTAAAGATCATGCTCTCGGCATAGCCGGGGTAGGAGAGCGCCAGCGCCTCCCAGTTCTGGAAGATGTCGCGCCAGTTGCCCTGGTAGTTGAGGATTCGCTCCCCCCGCTCGTCCTGCACCTGGATGGAGAATATGTTCCACGGGCGGCTGGGATCGCCGTGACGGCGGCTGAAGGTAAGCGGAAGGTACTCGTGCGCCAGCCGCTCCAGGTCCGGATCATTCTGCTTCACCGCCAGTGCGAGAAGGCGCCTGTGCGGCAGGGTATCGGGCAGCGAGGAGAGAAACGTGGCGCGGCGCTCTGCCACGGAGCGGTTGGCATTGCCGATGAACCTCTTGAAGTCGGGCACGGAGATCTGGTAGCCGGTGTCGGGGATTCCGCCGCGCATGGCGTTGAACAGAGCATTGGAGAAATGGCGGTCAGAGCTCAGATCGTCACCGGTGCATTGAAGGCCATCGGCCCCGGCCACGATGCGAACCAGGTTTGCCGTGCCGCGTTCGACGTCCTCATCAAGTTGCGCGCGCAGGTTTCCGCCGGAGTTGAGCAGAGCCACAAGATAGGCAACCTGCGTTGCATCCTGATCGACTTCCGCGACGATGCTCCAGTCTTTACTCCGGCCTGCGGGAAGCGTCAGCCTGGTGTTGACGAAGTAAGCGCCGCGGCGGCCACGGATGAGCGTTTCCTCGTCTACCATCTCCCCCCTCCGGAAGCGATCGAGCTGCGCGGCACACAATAGACGGCGAGCCGGTTCAAGCCCCTCTGACCAGACTGTGGAGGCACACAGCGCCTCATTGGGCTCGGGCTTGTCGGCGGGAACGGAGCTGAGCTTGAAAAGGCCCAGTCCGGTTTCCGGCTCCAGCTCGTTCTCCTTGTAGCCATCCGCTAAAGTGCTGTATTCCAACTGGAAGCGGCGCGTGATGCCGTGGGGCAGCAGGTTCTGGATGCCGTCAAGAAGATCGATCTCGACGGATTCCGCGCCCAGGTTGACCAAAGCCGCGCGTCGCACAAACCCGAAGCGGTTGCTCGACATCCATGCACATGAAAATGAGAGCGTCAAATCGTGGTTTACTTCCTCAAAGATGACCTTATTGCTGTAGATGCTCTTGGACAGGCTCCGGGTGATGCGGTACAGCCCGTCATAGCGTTGCGAGAATGGCTCCCACAACGCGGTGCGGCCTCCGCGAGCGAGGAGGAAGATGGTCTTGCCACCGGTCTGGTCCTGGCTGTCGTGGATGCGGTCATCCGTGTAGTAGGGAAAGAGAGCGTGATCCGGATCCCTGCGGCCCGCGGTCAGAGCGCCGGTGCTGGAGACGAACATCCACTGATCGGAGTCGCTGACGATGCTCATCAGAAACGGCGGCATGGCGTCGTAGTTGACGATGCGGTAAAAACGCTCGCCGCCGATCTCGACTTGCCCCCCTTCAACCTTGCGCAGGCCAAATTTGAGGGGCGCATCTCCAACAAAAGCCGTAGTCATGGTCTCTCCCTATGAATGGAGTCATGCGCTGATTCTCTTCGCGCTTCCCCGGCGAAACGCGCATACGGCAGCTCTACCTCGCCGCGGGAGCAGCCGGCGCATCATAGCTTGGCGAGGTTGGCCCCGACGGCATCAACTCCGGATACCAGCCCTGCACGGCTAGCTTGGCTTTGCGGTCCACTGAAAAAAGGCCCCAGTGGCCCTCGGTCCCGGTTCCCTTCCAGGGCTCGTCAAAGGCCTCGAAGAAGAAGGTAGTCACGTGGTTGGCCCTGGCCCAGGCGCTGATCTCCTCAAAGTACCTCTTCTGCTTCTTCTCGTCGCCCGCGCGCGGCACGTGCTGGTCGCCGACGGTGTAAGAGGCCCAGCCCACCTCGCCGAAGACGATGGTCTTCGCGGGATGCGCCTTGCGCACGCTCTCGTAGTGCTTGATGGTCGAGGCCATGGCCGTGTCAATATCTTCCCGGCCCCACATCGGGTAGGCGTGCAGCAGGATGAAATCAACGTGGTCCACCAGCTTCGCCTCCGGCTGTCGCCAGTAGAGCACGTCGTCGGCCACGGTCACCGGGCAGCTCACCGCCTTCCTCACCTGCTCCACGTACTCGATGGCTTTTTCTTCCGTCAGTTTGTGATCCGACCAGGAAACCAGAATCTCGTTGCCCACGGCTACGGCCACTATGATCTTCTTGTATGCGTTGGCCAGGCGGATGGCTGTGGCAATCTGGGCCGCATTCTCGCCTTCTTTGCCGGGCCTGCCGTCCAGCCACGCTCCCAGCACAACCTTGATCCCCAGCTTGTTGCGCTGAATTACTTCCAGAACATCCTGGGAGTGCTGATCCCCGCCATAAAGCCGGATCAGCTTCCAGTGCTTCTCCAAAATCCTCAGGTCCTCCAGAATCTGCGCCTGGGTAGGGAACTTCAACAATTGCGGGTTCTGGCCCTCGCGATAACCGGAGTAGTTGATCGCGTTGCCGTACCACTTCTGCACGGTCAGATCAGGCTTCCGTGCGCCAGAATCAGTCGCCCGCGCCCCGCCCGCCACGCCCGCCAATGCAACACTGAGCAAAGCTGCTTTCAGAAAAGCGTTTTTCATTGCTCGATCTCCCCGCGCCGCTGCTTCAGCTCCGCCTCGATCTTTACCATCAGCGGATCGCTAAGCGGATAAATCAGCATCAGTGCCGCGGCCATCAACATCAGTCCGCAGGGAATCCAGCTCATGGAGAGAATGATTCCATACATGGAGCGCGCCGACTGCTCCACGTTGGCCACATAACCGAAATACGTGAGAAGCAGGCCAAATATCCATGCGCCGATGGCGAACCCTGCCTTGGTGGCGAAGATTGCCGCGGCAAAAAACAGTCCGGTATTGCGGCGGCCAGTGCGCCATTCGGCGTGGTCCGCAGTATCCGCGAACATGGCCCAAACCAGCGGGGAGTTGAAGCCGATAATAAAGCTGGAGATGATCTGCAGCGCGAAGATGAAGAATATCTCCGGGCTAATCGACCAATAAAATCCGTGATGCACCATTCCGCCGTAAGCGTTAATGCCGCCGATAATATTGGTAATAATATGCGTCGCAACTACATCGTATGCGCTGTTGCTGCCGGGCAGGCAGAAGCCGCCAATCACCAGGCCACCGCCGCCGATGGCGAAGATAAAGAGCGGCTTTTTGCCGAATATTTTTGTCAATCGAGTAGTAATGAAGACCGCGGCTATGAATGCAAAGCCGTTCACCACCATGAAGGCGCCCACCAGCGATTCGCGGTGCAGATAGTATTTGAAGTAGTAGGTGGAGGCCGCGCCCTTAACGGCGAAGGCGGCCAGAACCAGCAGCAGCACGCTCACCAGCATAATCCACGGTATGCTGGTGAACAGGTTCTTCATGTCACGGCCCAGATCGGATTTCTGCGTCGCCGGCGGCGCCACGCGTTCGCGCGTGGTCAGGAAGCAGAGCACCAGCAGAATAATGGCCAGAATGCCGTAAAACACCATGGTGAGCTGCCAGCCGCGCGCCTCGTTGCCGTGACCGAACCATGCGACAAATTTCAAAGTGAAGTACTGGATGAAGGTTCCGGCGGTGAAGGCGCCGATAAAGCGAATCGACGAGATCGAGGTGCGCACCTGGGAATTCGGAGAAATCACGCCCAACAATGCGCTGTACGGGATGTTCACGAAGGTATAGCTGAACATCAACAGGCTGTATGTGATGTAGGCGTAGATGAGCTTGGCTCCGCCGCCCAGATGGGGCGTGGTGAAGGTGAACACGCCGGCCACGGCCAGAGGCAGCGCGCCCCACAGCAGATAGGGCCGGAAATGTCCCCAACGTGATTTAGTGCGGTCGGCGATCGATCCCATCACCGGATCGGCAACCGCGTCGGCAAGGCGCGTGACCATCAGCATGGTGCCGATCGCCAAGGCCGAGACGCCGAAGACGTCCGTGTAAAAAAACATCAGGTACCACTCGAAGGTCTTCCAATAGAAATTCGAAGCCGCGTCGCCCAGGGAGTACCCGATCTTCTCCTTGAGGCTGATGCGGTCTTCCAGCGGGATGGTGATCTTTTCTGCTTTCACACTTGCCTCGTTTCTTCAGCACACAACACAATGCCGATTTCAGCAATCGCACTGTCCAGCCTAGTGCGCGCCGTGCCAAGCGTCAACAGTTGAAAAGCAGGCATGCGGCGGGCGGCGCCGGTCACCACCACAGTTCGTGCAAAGATGAACCCTGTTGCGCAAAACGCAAAGAAGAAAGAGTTGGCCGTAGTCCTGTCCTCTGTCATGGCGAATCCACGTAAAGCCGCACAGCCGGCATGGCAAATGTGAATGCCATTGCCTTTGGGGATCCCATTAAGAAATGATGCGTCAGAGAACTGCGGTTCAGTTTAATAAACCGGTCCTAAGACCGGTTTATTAACTACCTTAAATCGCAACGACTCTAGCGTATTACTTGCGCGATTGTCAATCGCTCCTTGCTGCTTTCCTCTTGTGCGCAGATCCATATCCCATTCCAGCTGTCCAGCTGCAGTTAAGCGACATGGCTAGATCATTCCTTCTTCGGAACTAAGTTTTTATTGATTTAGAATCAAGGACTATCACTGTCCTCTTCAGGCTGCGCAGCCACTTCTCATTGCACCATGCAGGTTTGCTTCGTCATTACTTGCTGTCAAGATATTCGTGAAGCCAGAAGAGAAACTCAAAAGCACAATACAAAACCAAGAGTAAGAGTAAACCTATACTTTCTCGAGGATGATGGTGCATTTCTGAAGCAATAATCAGAATACAGAGCAGCACACACACCAGAATTGGGAATAGATACTCGCCGATTATTTGATCTGGCTTTAAGTTTTTTGAGGTAGCTGGCGCATAGGGGCGCATCGAGGTTGTTGCGTCCGGCTCATGGAGATTCCTGCCGCATGTTGCGCAGAGCCATGCGGCCGGGTCCACCTCACAGCCACATTCCGCGCAGTAAACCGGCGGTGGTGCGGAAGGCTGAATCGGTGGCGTACATGGGATCATAACGCATTCAGTCTAACTCTATTAGAGTACGGCTGTGGCTCTACAATGAAACGGTATGCCCACCGCCGTTCGTTCGCACGCAAAGATAAATCTCGGCCTGTATATTGGCGCGCCGCGTCCCGATGGCTTCCATGCCCTGACCACCGTCTACCAGACGCTGGAGCTGCATGACCTGGTTACGGTTACTGCGCATCCCGCGGCGGCGACGGCGCTGCGGATTACCTCCAACGACAGCCGCGTTCCCACCGACGAACGCAACACCGCTTGGAAGATGGTTGCGCTGGCTCTGGAGGCGCTGGGCCTCACCGCCGAGGTCGAGATTCATATAGAAAAACGTCTGCCCGTGCAGGGCGGCCTGGGCGCAGGTTCGGGCAACGCCGTCGCGGCGCTGGTAGGGCTGGAGAATGAATTGGATATCCTTGCGCTGGACTCATGCAGGGATCTGATATTCAGGGATGTTCCTTCAAGGAAGTTGTCCGATATAGCAGAGAAACTTGGACTTCAAACGCCGCGCCCAGGGGAGAAAGATAGCCAGGAATTGCGTGCTCACCAGTTGTTGTACGCAGAACGGAAATGGGCCGCCCAGGTCGGCTCCGATGTGCCGTTATTTTTGATTGGCGGAGCGGTTCTGGGCCAGGATCGCGGCCAGCAGGTCGATCCCCTGCCGGACTTTGAGCCGGTATGGTGCGTAGTGGCCATGCCGGAGGAGGGCGTATCGACCCCGCAGGCCTTCCGCGACTGGGACTTGCTCTGCGCCGCCGAGGGTTTGACCGCCGAAGCCAGCACAGATAAACTAAAAGAGTTGAGCCGTGCCTACGCCAGCGCCTTCGCGGGAGCGATTCCGGAAGGACGGCCGGGAGCAGGCTCCTCCGGTGTCCTCACCAAAGGCGAGGACCTGGCCGGACGTCCAGAGTCCGCGCTTGTCCGCACCGGGATTACGAGCTGGATCGAAAACGACTTTGAACGCGTCGTCTTTCCCCAGCATCCTTCCCTTGCAGAAATCAAGCGCATTCTTCTGGGCCCGGGCACGCCGGAGGCAGCCTGCCATGCCTCGTCGTTAATGGCCTCGTTGTCAGGGTCCGGTTCGGCGCTCTTCGGGTTGTACTTGACCCGTGGAGATGCGGAAGCAGCCCATGCCCGGTTGAATAAGCAGTTTCAAGGCCTGGAAGTGCGGATTACGCGCACCCTGCCGCGCTCGGAATACTGGCGCGACATGCTTTTGCCATAAACAGGTTGACAGTCAGCCGTTGAGCAAGAGAAACTCGGCACGGCTGTGAAACTGGGCGATCGTCTAATGGTAGGACAGTGCCCTTTGGAGGCACTTGTCCAGGTTCGAATCCTGGTCGCCCAGCCAAGTTTTTCAGAGGCCAGTCGTTAGTGATCAGTAATCAGCAAACGGATTTTACTGACAACTGAAAACTGACAACTGGTATCAGTGTCCGGAAACAGCCAACGCAAACCAGCTTGGAGGGAATTCGGAGATGAAAGCGGAAATAGTGACGGCCGAAGAGACACAGCAGAAGAGCGAACCAAAGACGCCGGGTGACGGCGCGGGTACAGAGTCTGCCCCCGCGGGGTTCGCTCTATCGCCCCCGGATGCAGGCGCTCGCGGCAAGGAAGGCAAATCTGCCGAGCGCAAGCGGGGCCGCAACCTGAGCGAGGACAAACGGTTCAAGCTCTTCAGCGGCACGGCCAACCGGCCGCTGGCCGATGAGATTGCCACTCACATTGGGGTTAAGCTGGGCGAGGCCAAGATGCAACGCTTTGCCGACGGCGAAGTTTACTTCCAGTTGCTGGAGAACGTGCGCGGCGTTGATGTCTTTGTCGTCCAGCCCACCTGCTACCCGGTAGACCAGCATTTGGTCGAACTTCTGGTGATGATCGACGCGCTCAAGCGGGCCTCGGCAGCCAGGATCACGGTGGTGGTGCCCTATTACGGCTATGCCCGCGCGGACCGCAAGGACAAACCCCGTGTAGCCATCAGCGCCAAGCTCGTCGCCGATCTGCTGACCACCGCCGGCGCCAACCGCGCCCTCTTTGTTGATCTGCACGCCGCGCAGATTCAAGGCTTCTTTAATATTCCCGTCGATCATCTCTATGCCAGCCCGGTAATGGTAAGTTACTTCCAGAAGTTGAACTTACCCAACCTGACGGTAGTTTCGCCGGACCCCGGTGGCGTGGAGCGCGCGCGTTTCTTCGCACAGAAGATGGGCGCGCCGCTGGCCATCGTGGACAAGCGCCGCACGGATATCAATGTCGCCGAGGTGATGAACGTTGTCGGCGACGTGGATGGCCAGCATTGCCTCATCCTCGACGACATCATCGACACCGCCGGCACGCTGGTAAAAACTGCCGACGCGCTCTATAAAGCCGGTGCGGCAGCCGTCTATGCCGCCGCCAGCCACGCCGTGCTCTCCGGTCCGGCCATCGACCGCATCGCCAACTCGCGCCTGGAAGAAGTGGTGGTTACCAACACCATTCCCCTGCGCGAGGCGGCACAAAAGTTGCCCAAGATCAAGGTGCTTTCCGTTGCCGGCCTGTTGGGCGCGGCCATCGAGAGCATTCACATGGAGACCAGCGTGAGTACGCTGTTTTCGTAAGTGATCAGTGGTCAGTGATCAGTGATCAGTGATCAGTACAGTTAACCAACAGCTAGTAGTCTGCAATAGTGACAGGCGAGCAGTATTTACTGACCACTGACCACTGTTCACTGACCACTGGCATCACAAAGGGAGCGGACTTCGACCGGTTCGTGCCCGAAACCAGGAAACGAGAGACCGAATGTCAGAAGTAGTCGTAGCCAAGCCCCGCGAGGGCAAGTTCAACAAGAATGCAGCGCGTCGCGTGCGCGCAGCAGGCAAGATTCCCGCCGTGTTGTATGGTCTGGGGCACGATCCTGTGGCCATTGAAGTGGATCCAAAACAGATTTCCCGGATACTTTTTTCCGAGACCGGCCACAACACGATCTTTGATATCGAAGTCACCGGTCAAAAACCGGCCAAGGTCATGGTTGTCGACTGGCAGCGCGAGCCGCTGAACGACAAGTTGATTCACATCGATCTCAAGCGCATCGCCATGGATAAGGTTCTGCGCGTCAGCGTGCGCGTCAAGCTGCTGGGGATTCCGGAGGGCGTGAAGGTCGGCGGCATCCTCGACCAGGTCATGCGCGAGGTGGAAGTCGAGTGCCTGCCGGCTGATATTCCCAGTCACATCGATGTGGATGTCAGCCACCTGGACTTGCACCAGGTGTTGCGCGTCAGCGGGTTGCCTCACTCGGAGAAGATTAAGTACCTCAACTCCGAGGACGCTACCGTGGCTCACGTTGCCACCATTCGCGAAGAAGCGCCTACGCCTACAGAGTTGGAGGCAGCGGAAGCGGCAGCAGCGGCGGCGGCGGCAGCAGAGGCTGCGCCAGTCGAGCCGGAGGTTGCCAGGAAGGGCGGCAAACCGGCGGAAGATGCGGCCAGGAAGGGCGGCAAGCCGGCGGAAGATGCGGCCAGGAAGGGCAAGCCGGCAGAAGATGCGGCCAAGAAACCAGACGCGGCAGCGGCCAAGAAACCCGACGCCGGGGCCGCGGCCAAGAGGCCCGAGGGAAAGAAGTAACCCTTGTCCGAGGAAAGCCAGATCGTTCACCCCAGCGAGCCAAAATCGCTTGCTGGGGGCGCAGAATCCGTTGTACGCAACGGCCCCTTTCTTGTGGTGGGGTTGGGCAATCCGGGGCTCGAATATCTGTGGACCCCGCATAACGCCGGGTTCATGGCTATCGACCGCATCGCCCAGCAAGAAGGCGTTGTGGTGCAAAACCGGCGATGCAAGGCCGCTACCGCAACCTGCCGCATAGCGGGGCGCGTGGTGGTTCTGGCCAAGCCGGAGACGTTTATGAACCTGAGCGGGCTGGCTGTCGCCGCTTTGGTTCGGGAGTTTGAGGCTGACCCAGCCCGGGATCTGCTCGTGATTCAAGACGAGCTGGACCTGCCGTTGGGCAGCTTCAAGATAAAGGAGCGCGGATCGCCTGCCGGGCACAACGGAGCCCTCAGCGTGACCGGCGCCCTGGGAACACAGGAGTGGTTGCGCCTGCGCATCGGAGTGGGGATCGGCTTACCACCGGAGGCAATCGCTGCTGGCGGTGGTGAACGGCCCGGCAGGGACTACCTGCTCTCGCCCATGCGCAAAGCGGATTTGACGGTGCTGGACGAGGTGCTGGACCGGGTGGCAATCGCTACGCGGCGCATCCTCGAAGTAGGGCCGGCAGCCGCGATGAACGAGTTTAATCGCCGCGAGAAAAACTCACCCGGCGAGGAGTGAAATACAGGAAGCAGGGACTAGGGACGTAGGGACTAGGAACTGAACCTGCAACAGAGAAATTGCCGCTATGGTTTATGCCGGCGGCAGCGGCTGGAGTCAAGGGATTCCAGCGGAAAAGGAAACCGGATGTCCCGTGTGTATGAAGTAATGTTCATTGTTCGGCCAGACGCAGCCGAAGAAGATATCGACAAGCTGATCACTGGCTTCTCTGACAACGTCACCAAGGGTGGCGGGGTGGTCAAGACGGTGGAGAAGATGGGCAAGCGCAAGCTCGCCTACATGGTGCGCAAGTTCAACGATGGCAACTACGTTCTGATGACCATCGATGCCAACGGCGCGGTGGTGCTGGAACTGGAGCGCCGCTTGCGCGTTACCGAGCCGGTGATCAAGTTCATCACCGTGCGCATCGACGAGGAAGAGAAGCGTCTGGCCAAGGTCAAGGCTTTGCGCGGCGTACGCCGGAGCGCGACGCCAACCGTTGCGCCTGCCTCTGCGGCCGAGCCTGCCCTGGAAACGGAAGAAGCTGCCGAGCTGGCTTAGGCTGCCTGACGCGGCTTGCAACGAAATTGCCGCCGTCGGCCTGTTTTTCTGGTCAGCCGGTTGCGGCCCGATTCAGTTTTCCGGTGTGCGTTTCACAGGCGCTCGCCGGAACCCAAAAGAGTAAAGAGGAAACAGCATGTCTGAAGAGACTGAAATGAATGTACCAGAGACGAGCGCACCTGAAGCGCCGCTAGCAGCGCCCGGCCCGGGTTCTGGCTCTACCCATGCCCGTTCCGGCGGACGGCCCGGCGGACGAACCGCCAGTGGCGCGCCCGGCGGCCGCGGCAAGTTCTTCCGCCGCAAGAAGGTCTGCAAGTTCTGCACTGAGAAGATCGACGCGATCCCTTACCGCGATGTGAGGCTACTGCAAGGCTTTGTAGCCGAGCGCGGCAAAATTGTGCCTCGGCGGCTCACCGGCGTCTGCACTACGCACCAGCGCCGCCTTACCCGCGCCATCAAGCAGGCCCGGAACATCGCCCTGCTTCCGTTTGCCACGCGGCACTAATGCGATTCCAGGCATGGTATTCCTGGAGTCGCTGTAACCATCGGCTGCCGTTCTGCCGGATTGTGCAACTCTCTCGAATTCGGGAGTGCAATGCGTGAAGTGATTTTGGCGGGAGGCTATGTTGTGGATGCCGAATACAGCGGTTCTCCGATAGCTATACTCTGGAAGCACAACGCTGAGTGGCTTTTTCCTCAAGAAAAAGCCACCTTTCACCGGGCTTGCTGGAGCACGTGAATTGGAGAACCGCTCTAGAACCGAGTGCGGTGCGTCTTAGCCGGGGCTGAGGAGCGCTCCCGGCGCTGGCGGAAACTCGCACACTGGAGATTCAACCATGGAAGTCATTCTGAAGGAAGACGTATTGCACCTGGGCAACCGCGGCGATCTGGTCAAAGTGGCCGACGGCTACGCCCGCAATTATCTGCTGCCCCGCAAGCTGGCGCTGCAGGCAACGCTGGCCAACAAAGCCGTCATCGAGCAGATGAAGGCCTCCGCCGCCCGCCGCTACGCCACGGAAAAAGCGCTGGCCGAGGAAGTGGCCGTAAAGCTCGAGCCTGTCGTGCTCGAATTCACCCGCAAATCGAGCGAGACCGGCCACCTATTTGGTTCCGTCACCTCGGCTGATATTGCCACCGCACTCGATGCCCAGGGCTTCGAGGTCGATCGCCGCAAAATTCACTTGGATGAGCCGCTCAAGAGCGTCGGCGAGTTCAGCGTGGCCATCCGGCTCTACCGCGAAGTCACCGCGCACGTGAAGGTTAAGGTTCTGGCCGAAGCCACGGAAGAAGAAGCCAAGCCCTCCGAGCTCGCCGCGGAAACTGCTAAGGCCGAGTAGCTCTTCTCAACCTGCCAATCCACCCCGCCTCTCGGCTCGCCGGGGGGCGGCGAATCTTGCAGACACGCTTCACTGTGGGCAATTTCTTGCCGCTCTCATGCTTCAATTGCGTGAAAGCCCAGTTGCCGGGCTGTTTCCAGCAGTGGGCTGTCGCCGGAGATGAAGGCGCGGCCTTTGGGCCTTCCAATGCACCATACCATCGCGGCGGCAAGCTGCTGTGCATCGGCTGCCTTCAACGGAAAGCGGTCCACGAGCCGCTCAGCCTGCTCGCGCAACGGCTCACTCGGGTCCACTTCCCGCCAATCAGAACGTATGCTGTCCAACCGGACCTGAGCTTGCACGTGTTCGTTGGGCGGCAACTGGCCCATCCTGACCAAGCGCGCAAAGGCGCCTCGCATCTCGATCGGCGTCGACCACCACACAGCCATACGGTACTGTGTGCTTAATGCTTTCGCCACAGAGGTAGTCCGCTGCCTCACACAAAGAGGAACCAGCGCGCTCGCATCCCAAAAGGCATCGTCCATTCTCAGTCGCCCCTTGCCCAGTCGAGGGCTTCCTTCACGGCCTCATCGGAGACAGTTGGCATGGGCAGCGCCCAGAAAGCCTCCCAGTCCATCTTCCGCTTGGCCGGCTTCATCTGCCCGGTGGCAATCAGGTACGCCACCTCGGCTTCATGGTCGCCTTCCGGGGGCAGGGGCAGGGTGAAGGGCAGAATGCGCGCGATAGGCTTGTTCCGGTCCCGCACCACAACCTCTTCACCCTTACGGACGATTTGTAGGTAGGCGGAGAGCTGGTTCTTCAGCACGCCGATGTTTACGGTTCTCATAGTTCAATTCTACGCCAACTTGGCTAAGTTGGCTAACTTGGCTATGTGGCTCTGGAGCGAAATCACTGCTGGTCCGATTCGAGTTCAAATGACTCAGTCAACGGCGTGTCTGCTCCTTGAGCACGATTTCCCTGTAGGCCTGGAAACTGGTCTGAAGGTCAACGCGCCTGCCCTCTGCCACCAGCTCCTCCATCCGCTTCTGATGCGCGACCCATGTGTCGCTGGCGCTGGCTGCTGGACAGGTGTTGCCCACAACCGCAGGTATATACCCGCTGTCATCCCCAAAGTTCTTCGATACAAGAACACTCCCATCCTGAAAGCGTGTATGGAACGTGAAACCAAGGCTGTTTGGATGGGCATAGGCATTCTTGTTTCGTGAAGTGAACACCGGATTTCCGGTCACGAGCCTCGTTCCATTTTGTACCGTCATTGGCACTCCTCCTCGCCACATTTGAAAAACAATAATGGCCGGAAGGATGAGCAGCATGCGAAACACCGAAGTGGAGTCTCCGACAAAAAATGCGAGGTCGAACCCCAAATCTGTCAGTAGGGCCGTTTCGGCTCGATACCTCGTCCGAGCGCGCTGCTCGAACTCCGGAGAGAAAACCTGGACCAGATCAATTGTGCCGATTGTCCAATCAAAGAGGTAGGGGAGCATTCTCAGGAAAATCATGACGGCAATGATGATCGCAAAAATGATATGCCGAATGAACAGCGGATTGTGTTTTACGTGCAAATCTCTGATGATCCAGGCTAATATGAGCCCTAATATAAGTCCCACAAAAAACAATTTCATGACATTGAGCGCTGTTTTCGGCTTGTCTTGAATAGCGGTTTTGGATTTAGTCTCTTGTCCCACACTCGCTCGTTCCATGTCTTTCTCCTTAACAATTCTCCCAACAGCAAATCCTATTACTCCTACACCATCGCACGTTCCTTCACCGTCAGGTACTGATTCAGCACTGACGAAGTGATGGCTTCCGGCTATGCTTCATATGAAATATCCGAGAAGGTCTGGAAACTGATCTGACGGTCGATTTGCTTACCTGTTGCTTCCAGCGTCTGAATCTGCTTCTTGTGCTCAGCCCATGTATCGCTTATGCTGGCGTTTTTCAGGATATGAGCTACAACCTTTGGCCCATACTTTGTTTTGCCGCCGAAGTTTTTCGTCATAAGAATCGTGCCATCCTGAAATGCAGTATGAAACTTCATTCCAAGTTGGAGCGGGTAGGAATAGGTAGTCCGATCATTCGAGATGAATACAGAATATCCAAAAATCAATTTCGATCCATTCTGTATGGACGCTACCTCCCGATTGAGCCACATAATCAAAAAAAGAAAAGCTGGGTAAATCAGAAGAAGGCGGAATAACGGGAAGGCCTCGCCATAGAAAAATAAGCGTGTGAATCCTAAATTCGACAGTTGGTTGGATTCAGAGCAATACCGATCTTGAATTCTATGTTCAAACGTAGGAGAAGAGATTTGTACGTGCTCAACCGGGCCAGTAAGTTGCTTGCCAAGCAGAACGGCTATAAAAGCCAGGAGGATGAGTGCATTCAAGACTACCCATGGCACGTGTACTGCCCACAGTAGAGCGATAAGAGCTACCTCCGCCGAGATAATCAACGCGGATGCTCTCAACATGCCACGTTTGCCAGTTTGAGGTTCGGACTGATGCCCTTGATTGTTAATGTCCACGTCGTTCTCCTTCCTGGTTCCGCCTTAGTCAAAGAATCAGCATGTACTACACCATCGCCCGTTCCTTCACCATCAGGTACTGATTCAGCACCGATGATGTGAGCGCTTCGGGATTCAAGTCAAGGGTAAGCGCGCCCTGCTCGTGCAGGCGGGCCAGCAGCAGTTCGCGGCGGCCGGCCATCTCCTGGGCAGCGGAGGAGCGGAACATTTGCTCCACATTCTTTGGCCTTGCCTGGGCGATGAATTCAACCTCCGGCTGGGCCATGGCGACAAAAAGCAGCACGTGGCGGCGCAACAATTGCAGCGCGCCGTCAATGACCTCGGGGCGCATGGCGGTCTCGGCTAAATCCGTCACCCACAAAATCAAAGACCGTCGTGGTTGCAGGCGATTCAGTACGGCCGTGGCTCTCAGGTGGTCGGCCTCGCTGGTTTCTGTGTGCACTTGGGCCAGCAACTCGATCAGCTGCCGCAGATGCGATGCGCCGCGGCCGGGCAAAAGCCGCTGCTGAATGTTCTGCCCATAAGCCAGCAGGCCCACGCGGTCGCCGGAGTAAAGCGCCAGTTGGGCCAGCGCAACAGCCGTGGTGCAGGCGTGGTCGAGCTTGGAGTTGCTGGGCGCCGGGCCGGATTCTCTTAGGGCTTGCGCCATGGCCACTCGCGCTCTCATCAGCCGCCCGCAGTCGAGCACGATCCACACCGGCTGGCTGCGCTCGGACTGGTACTGGCGGGTGATGAGGCTGCCGCGGCGCGCCGTAGCCGTCCAGCAGATGTCGCGCAGGTCGTCGCCCTCGCGGTAATCGCGCAGGCTCTCGAAGTCGCGGCCCAGTCCACGCTGTTGCGCACGACGCAGTTGCAGTTCGATCTGGCGGCTTCGGGCGAGGAAGATTTGCTGCTCCTCGCTGGTGCGCAGGACCGGGTAAACGCGCACCGTTTGCGTGAGCGGCGCCCGGGCCCAGCGCTCCGCTAAACCCAGGGGCGAACGGTAGCGCACGTAAAGCCAGCCCGTCTCCCAGTCGCCGCGCTCATTAGGCTTAACGCAGTAGCGCAGGCGAGCAGGCACATTCGGAAATGCAGTCACACGAAGCGTTTCCGGTTCGGCGACCAGCGCTGGCGGCAGATCGTCCACCAGCCGGCAATCGATGATGATCTGGCTCCGGTTTTCAATCGTCAGC
Source organism: Occallatibacter sp. (assembly GCA_050012015.1). Taxonomy (GTDB): domain Bacteria; phylum Acidobacteriota; class Terriglobia; order Terriglobales; family Acidobacteriaceae; genus Telmatobacter. The sequence continues at coordinate 705,041 of JBEKHZ010000002.1, forward strand.
TCGATCTCGGTCTCGCTGTCGAGGGCTGGAGCATTGGACCAGCTCCTGCTGGCGGTCAGCTCGGCAGCGGCAGGCAATCGCAGGCCATCGAATAACGCAAAGAGCAGCACCAGCCCGTCCCATGCCAGCATCGCGTAGGCCAGCCTCACATCCCAGAAGCCCGGAACCAGCCAGGCGAAGCCAAGCAGCAGCAAGCCGATGCTCCGCGGCGTGAGGCCGAAGCTCCAGCGCCGCCGCCGCTGACACGCGGCGCTAACCGGGGCGGGATGGAGAGAGGGAGAGATCATGCTGATTTCAATCCTTCATCCTGTCTATTGCTAATCTGGTAACTCGGCAATTGTGTCATCGCCAGACTCTAACTCGAATCCAGGCAGCTGTAGCATTTCGTTTCCAGCAATACCTTGGAGATCGCCCTGTAATGAAGCAACACTTGTCAAGACACGCTCAATTCGTCTTTCTTGCCTCTTCCATCGTGCAAGTGTGGCTCTCTTTTCAGTCATAAGTTCATCATTGAGTTCGCGGAATGGCAACGCAATTCCCTCGACAGTTGCACGAAATTCCGGTCCAATCATGTAGTCATAGAGCCTATCTTTCTTTGTTTCTCGGCCAATAGCACCTTGTCTTGCTTCAGCGGTCGATATTATGCCTTGACGAAGGGCTATCGCTAACACCACCGCATGTGCCGGAGTCGAACACCATACCCCATCGTAGATTCCAAATCCACTGATACCTTTCGGCAAGACTTCACTCACGATAGTTGCTATTTCAGCCTTTGCGTCAGCAGCATCTTGCTTTGCCTTTGTCGTCCAATCGCTGCCCCATGTCTGCGTTCGCTTCGTTTCCCAAAACATTGTCCCAACTGGCTTACCCATCTCGCCAAGTACACGTTGAAGAATATCTCCGCCCCGGACTCCTGTTTTAACCGGCTCGATTGTGTCTTGCGGGAACATCCTCCTCAGTGTGCTCTCAAAGTCGATCTCCAAAACATCTCCTTGCAATTGCTGTGAGCCCTGCGTCGCTTTACGCTGAGCTTCCTCTAGCTTGATCTGCATGTCGGAAATCGTCTTATCCTTCTCCGCAAGCTTTAGTCTTACAGTTTCGTCGGCATCCTTGCTGGCTTGTTCATGGATTGCTTTCCGTTTCTCGTCGACTTTTCGAGCAACTTCAAGATCAATATCCCTAGCCCTTTGATCAACGGTGTTCTTTTCCTTTCTGAGTTGGAGTTCAGCTTTCTGGGTTGTTGTCAGCTTTTCTTGAAGTTCCTTAGACTTCGCACGCTCTGCTTCGAGTTCCGGTGAGAGTTCCTTCAGTAAGTTCTCCCGTTCGGCTGCCACAATCTTCGGCCGTTCGGCTGCAATCTTGCGGTTGACCAGTGTCTGTAAGGAGCTTTCTCTATCGGCAAGATCTCTTTCTCTTGCCGCTAGTTTTGCTTCAAGTTTCTTTGCTTCGGCCACTTTCAGGTCCGCATCTTCAGCAGCCTTCTTGATGGCCCTGTTTGCATTTGCTTTGATCTGAGAGATCATTGGACCGGCGAGTGTCTCATCGAGCCGAATGAGTTCGCCGCACTTTGGGCACTTGATTTCAAAGTCTTGAGTCATTGTCTCTTTCTCCTATTTGCGGTACGAGCCAAAAAAACTTCGTGTCATTCATTGCCTCGGCACCGGCACATTAGCCATCACGTCGGTCAGAACGCGGTCGGCGTCAAAGCCTTCCAGTTCGGCCTCGGGCTTGAGCATCACGCGATGGCGTAACACCGGCAGCACGGCGCGCTTCACGTCGTCGGGCAGCAGGTAGTCGCGGCCATCGAAGGCGGCAGCCGCCTGGGCCACGCGCATCAGGCTCACAGCAGCGCGGGGGCTTGCGCCCAGCAGCAGCGTGGGCCACTCGCGTGTGCGTCGCGCCAACGCCAGAATGTAGGTGGTCAGCTCCGGCTCAATGCGAATGGCGCGCACCTCGGCGCAGGCTGCGGCCAATAATTTATTTGGAATGAGCGCAATCTTTGCGTCTTCCAGCAACCCGGCGCTCGAGCCGCCGTGATGCCGCTCCAGAATCTGCAACTCTTCGGCATCGGAGGGATAGAGCACGCGAATCTTCAGCAGAAATCTGTCCAGTTGCGCCTCCGGCAGGGGGTACGTGCCCTCGAAGTCGATAGGGTTCTGCGTGGCAAAGACGGTGAACCATTCAGAAAGCGGGCGGCGCGTGCCGTCCGAGGTAACCTGTCGTTCTTCCATGCATTCCAGCAGCGCCGCCTGGGTGCGCGGAGGCATGCGGTTGATCTCGTCCACCAGCAGCAAGTCAGTGAAGACCGGCCCGGCGTGAAAGCTGAAGTTAGCTGAGCCGGGGCGCAGAATCGTGGTGCCCAGAATGTCTGCCGGCATCAGATCGGGCGTGGCCTGCACGCGCTGGAAGCCGAGGCCCAAAAGCCGCCCCAGGGCCTTGACGATTAATGTTTTTGCAATGCCCGGCACGCCCTCCAGCAGCGCATGGCCCTGGCAAAGAACGGCGATCAGAACCTCCTCGATCACCTCGCCCTGTCCGGAGATTACCCGGCCCAGCTCCGTGCGGGAGTGAGCGATGAGTTGGCTGGTCGCGCGCAAGCCCTCCGGACCTTTAGCGCTTTGGTTTAATTCTTGCATCGGCTCTTGCTTCTTTTCCTGGCTCATAAAGCCCTTTCCTGCAGATTGGATTGGATCTTCTCAGATTGTGCGGCCTGACTGCCTCTTTGTGCGCCCGGCCTGGCCGCTTCTTTCAGCTTTTCGTAGTGCCCATGCAGCGTCTGAATCAGTTTGAGCGCCTGGCGAGGATTGACGGTTTCGCCCCATGCGGCCTCTTCGCAAGCGACCAGATCGGCTTCTAGGCTGGCCTCGGCGTGCGGAAAGCGCCTGCGAATCACTGTTGCCAACTCCGCTGCTCCCATCTTGCTTGCCCTATGCCCACAGAGCCGCAAGCTATGCCTGCGAAAGCGCTCCCATGCAATCGAGACGGCCGCCGATGCGGCTCCGGCCTTGCGGTAGAGCGAGCCCAGCGCCTCTAAAAACTCAATCGGAGTGGCGCGCGCCGTCGGCGGCAGATCGCGCACCGGCCCGCTGCGTCGGCTAAAGCTGAAAACAACCAGCAGCCCCAGCACCGGCAGGCCGACCCACAACAGCGTCCACGACGGCCCGGAGGCATAGCTTAAGGTTGAACGAATCTCCCCATGCAGCGACTCGTCCCAGTAGAAGCGATGCCCCGCGCGCGGCCCCAGCGATGCCAGCAGAAGATCGAGATTGTGGGCGCGGCTCAGCGAGCCGTTTTCCAGGGGCGTCGAGCTGGCCCACCATACAATGTGCCCCTTGCCCCAGTCATACTCGACCACTGCCGGATGATTTGCGCAACTATACTCGACGCGATGCGCCGGGTTGCCCATATCCCAGGTCGCCTGCGGAACCATCCACACCTCGCCCGTGCCGGCCAGCGCATCCAGTCCCTCGGGCTCCAGCTTGCAGGCGGCAAAGTGAAACTCCCGTGGCTCGTCGCTGGCTTCGCCGGGCAGAATGTATCCGCCCCAGAAGCCTGTGGAGAGCACGCGCCCGCCGCGCTCCACAATTTTGCGCACCGCCTTGATGTCCTCCGAGTCGCGGGAAAACGGCTGGGCAAAGATCACCACCGTCTCCGGACCGGCCGTGGCGGCCAGCTCGCTCAGCGGCCGCTCCCAGCGTTCTATCTGATAGTTGGAGCGAAGCAGCGTCTCATAAGCGGCGCGCGCGCCGTGCTGCCCTGCCAGGTAGGTCGAGGGCAGGGGATTATCGTTGTCATTTGCCCTGGGCAGAAGGAAGCCGGTAGCCACGGCCAGCGCGAGCGCAATTCCCACGCACCACATCAGCAGTTTGCGATCAGGGGCGTCGAGCGAAGAGAGAAACTTCATCGCGCACCGCCTTCCCCAATGCCAAACGTTCCGCTGCCGTTGATCAGCCCCTCAGCCAGCTTTTCAGCTTGCATATATTCGCTCTCGCCCGCCTTACGCCCGCCATACCAGGTCCGCTCAAAGCTGCCGGTGAGCGTAGCTAGTCCCGCGCGGCGCGGGTCATTCGTGGTTACCAGCGCCAGGTACTCGCGCGGAGTGCGCGCCCGGTCTGCGGGCCACAACCGTTTCGATTCGAGCCGCGAAATTGCCGCCCAATAGACGAAATGAATTGCCTCCCGCCACTGGCCGTCAGCAGCGGCGCGCCGCGCATCGTCAATCCACAGTTGCCAGTTGCGGGCCGAGGCGGCTCCGGCAACCGGACCATCGCTCTCCGGCACCAGGCGAATGCGCCAGCGGCGTTCCAGTTGCAGCAGCCCCCAGGCCAGCCCCACGCACGTGGCCAATATGAAGCCCCACACAATCACCGGTCCCATCCAGTCCACGTTGGCATGAAGTTTGCCGATGGTCTCGAAGAGCCTGTTGAGCCAGTCTCCCAGCTTTTCTAGAAATGAATCGCGCTTTGTGGGCGCTTCCAGGTTGCGAAAGTCGCGGCCTGCCAACACCTGCTTCATGGTGTTGCGCTCCTGGGAATAATCAGGCGCCGCGGCGGGCGGACCTGCTGCCGCGCTGTCCGCCTGGGTCAGATCCTGTGCCAGGCGAAGCTGCGCAGACTGTAAAAGCTCGCCGGTAGTCGGCTTGAGCGGCCGCGTGAACTCTTCAGCCGGAGTCTTTTCGGGAGCCGGCTCGCCCCGCGTCGGTATCATTTTGACGGGAGGACGATCCCGCGTTTCCTGGGGCCCGTTATCAGCCTCGCTCTTGGCCTTGTCTTCAGGGCTGTTGTCCGTTTTGTTTTGAGATTGCTTTCCGTTGTGGTCTGGCGCAGCCTTGGGGATCTCATCTTTGGTCCGTGCGTTCCAGAGCAGCACGCGCAGCCAGTTGTAGCGCACCAGCCGCCGCTCCTGAGTATTGAAAAGCGGCACATGGTCGTCGGTGCCCGTGAGCTCTGGATCGCAGCTTTTGTTATCCCGCGCCTTGGCGCATGTTCCCACCATTTCATTCAACTCAACCAGGTGCTGGCGGTACTCGGCCAGTGAAACCTCGCGTACATTTTTCGGGGGCTGTGGTGCGGATTCATCGGCACGGGCAGGCAAAGCACTGACGCCTGCGGCAAGAGCCGCAATCAGCGCAACGCCGGCAAGTTGGGAGCGAAGAGTCAAGCTTGACCCTCCTTGACTTCGGCAAGTGTAGTTACAGGGGCAATCAATCCAGCGTCTTCCATCATTCTCTCGATGTCGTACCCTTCTTTGCGTATGCGCTGATCATAGTAGAAGAGGGTAAGAGCGATGGGGAAGATGGGGCCAGTTAGAATGTAAGCGACTGCCGCCGATAACAATCTGATTCCCAGATAAATACTGCCATGGAAATCCAGCCGAACCCCGATACTTCGCATCACAAATGCCGCAAGTAAAATGAAAATCACGTAAGACGCGAGATTCAGAATCCAGCTAATTAGTGCGATCATGAAGCGCGTAAATAATATCCTCCAACGGCTGCCTTTTGAGAGCGTCCAGCTTCGCTTCAGGGACTTACCCACCGTTAGCCTTTCGGTAGTCCACGCAGGAATCGAGATTGAAAGAGCCGAACTCAGCCATAGGAACGCCGCCCAGCATAGCGCTATAGACAAAAGCACAGCCGGCGTCAACCATTCGGATTGTATTACGGAATTGAGTTTAAGTATCGCGAATAGAAGATAAGCGAAACCAATTAGAGTGCCCGCTAAAACGGCCTCGGGCAGGACCAGCACGATACCCCAGTTTGCAATTGATATCCACAGCCAACTCCGCCAGCGTGCGATGCATGAAAATAGCGTGGAGGAGAGACTTGACTGCTCTCCGAGATGAACGCAAGAAGTCAAATCTGAGAAGGCAGGCCACGCCAAAAGGCGCAGTAACAGAACTATCTGATAGAGCGCCAATGCATAGAGCAGATTCGGAGCAGACATACCCAGAAAAATGGGGACGCCGAATGGTACTGGAGCCAGCTTCCACCAAAACTGGCTGGCGAACTGAAGGCCTATCATCGCCAATGCTGGTAAGGCCGCCAGGGTAACGAAGACCCAAAACTTTTCCCGGTAAATCTGAAAGGTGCGGTCCAGAATTTCGCCTAAATTCATGGGCCGCAGATCTGTCTTCATGCGTGTTCTCCGGCCTGTGACGGCAACTGGCCGTCCTTGCGCAGCCGCTGGTCGAAGTAGAGGACGGCGAGAGCGGTGGTGAAGGCCGCATACGTAAACAGGCAGGTAACAATCATAATCAGGATGTTGCCCAGAACAGCAAGGCCGATCAGAACATAAAACGCCGTGGATCCCGCGGCTACATGGGCCAGTATCGCAACAAAGGCAACTAGCGAGCCCACCGCGCAGAGAACAGCCATGCACACCAGGCTCAGAGCATAGCTAAGCGCATAGACCACCAGCAGCATCAGGAATATTCTGCCCTTTGCGCCCTTCGTAAGCTGCATGCTACGCTTCAGCGAGCTCCACGCGGGCAGCTCCTCCACCACGCAGGCAGGGTAAGCCAGCGAAATGCGCAACATGATCAGGATGGAGCACACCAGGGATGCAGCGTACAGCAACACTCCCAGCGGGATCAGCACGAGCGCTATGGTGCCGCCGGAACCTTCGCCCGTCGCGAAGTGCAGCAGGAGCGTGACCAGGCCGATGATCAATGCGCATGCCACTACCGGCACAATCATGTACAGCGTGCCAAGAATCATCAGCCAGAGCGAGCGCCAGAAGCGGCGACATGCCACCGCATACGCTTCGCGAATGGTGGCCGCGACGCCCAGATCGGCTTGCGTGGCGGCGTAACTGGCTGCCGGCATATAGAGCGCATATACCACGGGAAGGATCAGATAGACGGCGCAGATGAAGATCGTAAAAGTATAAGGGTCAATCGCAAGCGGCTTTGCATCTTGATTGGCAATATGCGGGCCGATCTCCACAAATATGAACCCGAATATCGCTCCAATTACCAGGAAAATCGCAATGCAGAGGACTGCCGCAACGCCCAGAAGCAGTCGCAGGTTATCTCGCATGAGGCGAAAGGTCCGGTCGAAGATCTGGCCGAAGGTCATAGGAAACTGGTGTGCTGGTCCAAAGGATAGGCGGGAAGCGGATTCAGTCATGATGATGCTCCTGATGCGGATTAGGTTGAATCTTTGTCCTGCGGAAATTCTACGGCCTGCGGTGGCTCAGGGGCTGGTGCAAAGGCATTCCCCGCAACGGCCGTCTGCCTGGGCGCAATCTGCGGCGCAGGCGGCAGCGCATCGGCCATCCCCGCCTGCTGCATCATCCACTCGATGTCAAAGCCTTCCATGCGGATGCGCTGATCGTAGTAGAAGAGCACCAGGGCGATGCCATACACCGGCCGGACGAGCGCCTGGACCGCAAAAGCCGCGCCGTAGCTGATGAAGATGATCGCCAGGCCGGCGGCTTGCTCGTGTTGAGGGTCACCCGAGCTGAGCAACAGAGAGAGGATGATCGTCAATGGCAGCGTGATCCCCATCGAAAGCAGCCAACTGAGCACGGCTCCCAGCAGGAAAAGCAAAAAAATGCGGCCCTTCGTCCCGTAACTTAAATTTGAGGAGCGCTTGATCGCAGTCCACGCTCCAATCTGCTCAACCACGCAGGCGGGGAAGGCCAGAGAAAGCCTTAGCGCCATCCATACGACATAACTAACCAGAGCAACAATGACAAGTATGGCAACCAGTCCGAAGAGTGCGCCGCCGGCGGCGCCTCCCGCGCCCGCACTCCCAGCCAACGCAGCACCCCCGGCAACGAGGAAGATCAGCACAATATATGCGGCGAGGGGAGCGGCCCCGATCAGGAGCCCCTCAAGGAGATAAAGCCAGATGTAGCGCCAGCCGCGCCGCCACACGCTCTTGTAGGCGTCGCGGATAGTGGTCGTTTGACCCAGGTGAACGCGGGATACGGCATGGCTCATTGCTGCCATGGCCAGCGCCGTAGCCGCCAGAAGGATGGGCAGCGCCACCAGCGCGCTGCCGATGGCGAAGAGCGCCACAAGAACATATCCCGCTGTCTCAGAAACCGAGCCTGCGCCAGCCGCGCTCCACCACGCCACAACCAGACCGACGATACAGGCCAGCACCACGATTACGCCTGTGGGGACAACCGAGATTCCGAGGAAAAGCAGAAAGCACGAGCGGTACAACTGCGCCGTGCGGTCCAGAATCTCGCCCAGTGTCGAGGGCCGCAGCGGCTCATTCATGCGAGTCTCCTGGGTTTTGTTGCGGAACTTGTGGCGTGTCCGGCGCGGCCAGTCCGGCGGCTTGCATCATCCACTCGATGTCGTAGCCCTCTTTGCGCACCCTCTGGTCGAAATAAAAGAGGGCAAGTCCGGCGGCATAAATTGGGCCGATGAAAGTGTTGGTAAAGAAGGCCATCACCTGTGAAACCGCCAATGCAACAGGTCCTATCTGGCCTTTGTGTTTGATGGCCAGAATTACAAGGAAGGATTGAGCCACAACCTCCAGGCCGAAGGCGATGATGAAAATCAGTAGCCCCATAAGGAAGATGCGTCCGCGTGCTCCTTTGCTGAGTTCAATGCTGCGGCGAATAGCCTTGCGGGCTTTCAGGTTCTCCACCACGCAGGCTGGAACAGCGAGCGAATATCGCAAAGCCATGAAAATTACGTAAACGATCCAGGGAAGGAGAACCAGCGCCAAAATAAGAAAAATCATCAAGATGGCCGTTGCGGACTGCGGATTGCCCGTGGTATTCAACGTCTGCACGAGTCCGGGAGAAGCAGCAATAACCACGCCAAAGAGGATGCCAACCAACAGCAGCGGCGTATAGAGGAAAAAGGCGATGATGATCATCAGCCATAGGTAACGGCCCAGGTGAGGAAGAATGCTCATATAGGCGCCGCGAATGGTGACCGGGTTGCCCAGATAAACCCAGGTTACGGCACGGTTGATGGCCGCCATGGCCGCGCCGGAAAAAAGAAGGATGAGCAGTCCTCTGAGCAGACTGACAACTCCTCTCAGCGCCAGCAACCCACCGGCCGGATGCGGTCCGATGGCCCACGAGTTCAGGCCGATCTGTGCCAGGTTTAGCACTAATACCATACCGGCATAGACAGAATAGATGCCTGCAAAAAGCAGAAAATGCTCGCGATAGAGCTGAGCGGTGCGGTCCAGAATTTCGCCGAGGCTGAGCGGTCGGAGATTGCTTTCCATGTTAGGCCTCCGGAATATGCAGTGTTTGCGTTTGCCGGGATACTAACACACTTGCGCTGCTATTCCAGGTTCTGAATTTGGGTTCCCTCGGGGATTTTGATCTGGAACTGGTCGTCGGTGAGGGTCATGTTCTGCTGCATGCTCTCGACCGTCAGAACCAGCTGGTACTCCTCAAGCGGGCGCTTGATTGTGATCGTGGAAGGGTACTTGACGGAGTCAAAATTCTTGTAATCCGAATAAGTTACCTGTGTCTCCAGGTTGCCCTCGCTGTCGTATAAATCCTGCTCATAAGGCAGCATGTCGTCGCGATGGAAGACCACAACGCGCACCGGAATCAATTGCTGGCTCTTCGGCTTGCTGCGGCTGATGCTGAGAATGTATTCCGGGATGCTGTACAGGTGTTTCCTGGCCTCGTCTTCCACCGTCTCCGAGTCCAACACCACCGAGTACAGGTCGTCCGGTCCCAGACCGCGCACCACCATGGCGTCGAAAAAGAACCCCGGCCGCATATTCTCGATCTGGTTGTCCGACTTCTTCTTCAGGGCGTTCGCCCCCTTCACCGCCTTGTTCTTTGACGGAATGAACAACATGAAACTCTTTCCGTCGCTGGTCATGTCGAACATGCGCGTGCCCACCACCGGAACCCGCCCATAAACCCGCAGCATCTCCGGCTTGCGCATCAGAATAAGTCCGCGAATAGTGGTGTAGTCCCGGGCCAGGCCTTCCTTGCTCTTGAGCGTGCTGGCCTGGATTTCGACCGTGGCGTTCAGGCTCTGCAGCTTGTCCCAGCGATCGTTGAGCTGCGCCACCATCTCCTCCGGCGTAACCGTATTCACGATCTCCGGAACCTTGGGAATGGGTAGCTTCCTGGTGGTAAAGAGGCACCCGGAGAGCAGCAGGAGCGGCAAGACTAGAGTTGCTGAAGTGACGCGGCGCAGGCTTGCTCTCATCGGCCACCTGCCTTCTTCACGGCATCCCGGTAGCTGGCCACGTTGCGTGCGTGCTCTTCGGCAGTGCTCGCAAACAGTGACCCGCCCTGGGGATCGGCCCCCGCGGCAACAAAGTAGAGATAATCCGTCTTCGCCGGCTCCATGGCCGCGCGCAGCGAGCGCATTCCGGGATTGGCCACCGGTCCCGGCGGCAGGCCGGCGTGCAGATAGGTGTTGTATGGCGTGTTGCGTTTAAGGTCGCTCTCGTGGATCACGCCCCGCCAGCGTCCCTCGAGTTCCAGGCCGTAGATCACCGACGGATCGGTCATGAGCGGCATCTGTTTGGCTAGCCGGTTCTCAAAGACACTGGCCACCAAAGGACGCTCTGAGTCCAGCGCCGTCTCCCGTTCCACCAATGAAGCCAAAGTCACCACTCGATGCAAATTCCCCTTCAATCCAATTTGTCCTGCCACCGCGCGAAAGCGCTTCACCATCGCTGCGCAAATCTGCGCCGCGGTCGCCTTGCGCTGAAAATGATACGTATCCGGAAACAGGTAGCCCTCCAGGCTCTTTGCTCCGGGGTCCAGGTCGGTTACCAGGCTCACCTGCCTGGCCGCCTCTTTGAGAAACTCCCGCTGCGTGCCAAACCCCGCCTGCTCCAGCCGGGCGGCAATCTCAAATACGTTTGCGCCCTCCGGGATGGTTACCGCTTTGGTAAAAACATCGCCGCGCGCCATGCGCTCATAAACTGCGCTGGCCGCTGCCGGATGGTCGAAGCGGTACTCGCCTGCCTTGAGCGTGCCCCGCGTCCACCAGCGAACAATATCAAAGCCGTAGCGGCTGCGCACAATGCCCGCCGCTTCCAATTGCCGCCCGATCCGCGCAGTGTTCGCCCCCGGCTGTATCTCGACAAAGGTCTCCGACTCCGGCCCGAAGGGCGTTGACACCAGCCACGCCACCCCCGCGCACGCTGCTCCTACCGGCGCCAGCAGCATAACCCAAAAAACCGCTCGCCAGAAACCCGCGCCGGAACTCTTTTTTCTTCTGCTCGTCCGTATGCGGCGCGCCATCCCTTGCAGTCAACCCTTCTAAACAAAAAACGCGGAAATCCCCTCGGGACTCCCTACTGTTTATTGTACCGGGCTGGAGTGTCCTCACCAGGGCATTTCTGCCCTTTGGTACCTGGGCCGTAAGCTGCGGGTACCTGCTCCACAGGGTGTACAGCATCGGGCAGGTGGCCCATTGATTGCGGTATCAGTCGCTGTGCCCCGTTCATCGCGGCCTTATCGCGATGAGCGGGTCTTCTGACAAGGTCGCAGGGTGTACATTATCGGCAAAGCCCCTATCGAAAGGCGGATGCCCCCATGCCGCTGCCCAACCAATTCGCTCAGAATGCCGCATAATCACTATGTGACAAACAAGAGGCAGAGCTGTAAAGAGACACGTGCACAACGCTCGGCGAACATGGCACGTATTCGCTCGAAGGATACGAAGCCCGAGCTTCTTGTGCGGCACGCACTTCACCGGCTCGGATTCCGGTTCCGTCTCCATGCGCGCGATCTTCCAGGCCACCCCGACATCGTCCTGCCTAAATACCAGATAATAATCCAAGTCAAAGGCTGCTTCTGGCATGGCCATACTTGCGTAGACGGACGCTTGCCGAAATCAAACCGCGCATATTGGCTCCCAAAGCTACGGAAGAACAAGGAGCGCGATAAGAGGAACGATCGAAAGCTCCGTAGTCTCGGATGGTCTGTACGCAATCTGTGGGAGTGTCAGGTTTGTGCATTGTCCGCCAAGCTCCTGCAGGAGCTACTGGCGAGCATAATTCATAAATCCAATGCTCGCTAGCGCAATCCTCCAAATCAGACATGCGGAGGCGTTAGAATTCTCTAATGGCCAACAATAAAAATGCTGTTAGCACTCAAATTGAAACTGATCTGATTGCCGGGATCGAAGGCGCAATAGTACGAAAGGCCCGAGGCCGTGACCGGCTCAGCCATGAAATTCCGCTATTGATTCGCCGGTCAATCGACGAAGTAATAGACGCACCTCGGACAGGGAGGTTCAGGCTTTCGGAAACTGAGAAGACGGAAAAGACCTATCTTGGTACCAAGGTCGAAATCCTGCTCAGGAATTTCCTCGGATTTCCTAAAGGCCAGATACTCGACCTCGCGATTGATGGGATCGAAACGGATATTAAGAACACAATGAGCGGGAACTGGATGATTCCCCAAGAGGCCATCGACCACCCATGCTTGTTGATCAAAGAAGACGAACTGACAGGCTTGTATTCCTTCGGAATCTTCATTGCACAGGTGGATTCTTTAACAAGCGGCGGCAACCGGGATGGGAAAAAATCGATATCAAGTTCCGGTCAGGAAAGAATCCACTGGATTATGAAAGATGCTCCCTACCCCAAAAACTTGTGGGAGGAGGTCGATTCCAAGCTCCTCGCCAGGATTACCAGACCAACGAGCGGAACAGAGAGGATTGATACGCTGTTCCGCAATCTACTAGGGAAACCGATTTCACGCTCAATGATTCTCGCAGTTGCAAGGCAGAAAGACTCAATGAAACGTCTGCGGAGGAATGGAGGCGCTCGTGATTCACTAGCTCAAGACGGAATTGCACTCTTGTCGGGGAGTTACGATTCAGACACAATCTTGGCGTTGCATCTTCCTAAATGTGAAAAGGATGAATTCATTTCATTCAAGCCAATTCTGCAAGCCGACAAATTAATCCTTAGAGCCGCAGGCAAAATAAAATAAGGTTTAGCTGGCTACCTGAAGAAGAACAGCGCCCTCAAGACAGCGGCGAATCTCAACAGCAACTGCCTTAGCGACAGGAGGCGGAAAAGCGTTGCCAACCTGCCGATAGGCAGCGGTCTTCCCGCCAGCAAACTGCCAATTATCCGGGAACCCTTGAATCCTGGCCGTCATTCTAACCGTAAGTCTGGGCATTCCTACAAAATTAGAAGCGGGAGCGTCATCGGCAATGCCCATGCCGTCAACTCCGATCGCTGCCCACGCCCTCTTCGCGCGCGTTGGGCCAAGATCTGGGCCTCCATGCTTTTTGCTGCCACCAACGAGGGTTGGAGCAATTTCCGATGCCTTCTTCTTCCAAGCCTTGGCACCTTTCCACCCGTTTGAAGCCATAAGCGGGTAAAGCAATTCCCCAACCGTCAGCGGCTTTTTGCAGGTCGGAATGGGCCATCGAAACCCATGTTCATACCCTTTACGGATAGCAACAAAATTCACGCGGGGCCTTAATTGTGGAACACCATAGTCAGATGCATTAAGGAGTTTCCAGTCTGTCCAATAATCGGAAAGCTGGCCAGCGATATATGTCCTATAGTCTTCAAAAACCGCATCGAGTATTCCGCGAACGTTCTCAATAATCACAGCACGCGGCTGAACCTCAGCAACGATGCGCAGAGCCGCAGGGAAAAGATTGCGCTCATCAAGCTTCCCCAATTGCTTACCGGCTTTAGAAAACGGCGGACAGGGAAGCCCCGCCGCCACAACATCAACCTGCCCTCGAAATGGCCTGGCATCATAATAGTTTAGGTTTTCCTCTAGGACGTTCCATTCAGGACGGTTAAAACGCAGTGTCTTGCAGGCATGCCCGTCGAGTTCTACCAAGCCAACATGGGTGAAACCAGCCTGTTCGAAACCTAGGGCTTGGCCTCCGGCTCCTGCACACAATTCGAGAACGGATATCTCTCTCATTAATTTCTATTCTGCACCGGAGTAATAGTTTGTGTATGTGGAGAATTGGGTCGAATTGTCGACTTGTTCCTAAATGCTAACCGAGGGAGTTTAGGTCCTTTTCAGGAATAGTAGACGAAACGAACCGGGTGCTCCCATCCTTTCGCGCACTTGGCAAAAGGGTGGGAGCCCACGAACCCCGACCGTCCTCGGGATGCCATAGGTCCGGTTTTTCGGGCCTGGGATACCACGAACCCCATAGCGCACAAGCGCCGTCTGCCGCACCGCAGGTGCCGCGAAGCGACGTCCGCCTGGACGGCCAGTCCTTGCAGATTATTTCTCGCATTCTGCTACTTTGAATTCAGGCCGGGTTCCGCCCGACCCGCATTTTGGGAAGAAGAGGGGTACCCCCCCACCCCCCTCCCCCCTATTTTCTGTGTAACTGTGAAACTGTGCTGCACCGGGCGGCGTTTTGCCCGGCTCATCAAGTGCACTGCTTTTCAGCCGAAAGCTGTTGGCAGTGGCCGAAACTCCCCGTAACTCCTTTCGCCGGAATATTTTGCAGGGAACTTCATTGTTTTCAATATTTTACAGCGCAACCCTCCTTGTAACCTAAAGAAAACAAGGATTTTGCGCCCAAAGTATGGGTGGGGGTACCCCATCCTTTTCACGTTCTTTGATTCAAGGGTCGGATACCGCCGTAAGCTGGAAGCCGGAGCCGTAAGCTAGAAGCTAGGAGCTAAAAGCTGGAAGCTGTTCGTTATCTCGGCCTCGACATCGGCAACCGCCGCATCGGCGTGGCTGTGTCGGACGAGCTGGGCCTGACGGCGCAGCCGGTTCTGACGCTGGAGCGCAAGCGCAACCGCCGTGACGACCTGCGCTCGCTGGCGCGCCTCTGCCGCCGCTTTGGCGTCGTGGGTATCGTAGTGGGCAACCCGGTGCATCTGGTGGGCGGCATCAGTCCCCAGGCCGCCAAAATCCAGGCCTTTGCCGCCGAACTGGGCGCGTTGACCGGCCTCGCCATCCACCTGTGGGACGAGCGGCTGACCACCCGCGAAGCCCACCAGATTCTCTATGAAGCGGGCCACCCCCGCCAGCAGCATCGCCGCGTAGTCGACCAGGTTGCCGCCACGCTGATTCTGCAATCGTTTATAGATGTACAGGGGTCAGGGAACTGCCGGTAGCGATTGAATCGTCTTCGTTTAGGAGGGGCGCCTATGACTGAGTTTCTCAAACCCGGCGATCCGTTTCGAGTGGCGATGCTTGTCTATCCGCAGATCACCCAACTGGATTTAACCGGCCCGCAAGAGGTCTTTACCAAGGTGCCTGGGCTCGAAGTGCGCCTCTACTGGAAGAACCTGACTCCCGTCACGAGCGCCTCCGGGCTTCAGTTGATCCCCACTTGCACCTTTGAGGACGAATCTCCGATTGATCTGTTGTGCGTTCCCGGCGGGCCAGGTCAAATCGAACTGATGGCTGACGACGAGGTGCTCGATTTCCTGCGTCGGGCAGCCGAAACCGCGCGCTACATCACCTCCGTATGCACCGGCTCCCTGTTACTGGGCGCGGCGGGGCTGCTTCAGGGTTACCGCGCTACAACACACTGGATGGCCATGGACAATCTCTCCGCCCTGGGCGCGATTGCCGTTCCGGAGCGCGTGGTTGTGGATCGCAACCGCATTACCGGAGCAGGCGTAACCGCCGGCATCGACTTCGCTCTCTCCGTGATCGCGCAACTGTGGGGAGAACCTATTGCGCGCTCCGTGCAGTTGGGCCTGGAGTATGATCCGCAACCGCCCTTTGCGGCAGGCTCTCCCAGGACCGCGCATCCCGAGGAGGTTCAAAAGCTGCAAGATCGAATGCGTCCATTTCTGGAGCGCCGGATGGCGGTAACCAAGGTCGCAGCCGCGAAATTAAGGCCATAGCCTGCGAGCTTCTAGCTGACCCCTGATCCCTGATCTCTGACCCCTGTTTTGCGTATAATGAAATTTCAAGCTCTTCTATCTCTTGCGGAATGAGCAAACTCCGCTCGCCGCCACGGACCACGGATGCCCGAACACATCAAAAAGCAGATTCTTGCCGAGATTAAAGCTCTTGAGCGCGAGCTCTCTCACGAGCTTCCCGCTGAGATCAAGAAGGCCCGGGCGATGGGCGACCTCTCGGAGAACGCCGAGTATCACATGGCCAAACAGCGCCAGGAGTTCGTCAACGCGCGGCTGGGCCAACTGAACCGGCGAATGGCCGAGCTTTCCCTCGTCAATCTCTCCAACATTCCCAGGGACAAGGTCGGCTTTGGCTCCACAGTGGTGGTCTACGACTCAACCAAGGACGAGGAGATCGTCTACCGCCTGGTTACCAGCGAGGAGTCCGATGTCGCCAAGGGACTGATTTCAACCACTTCGCCCATCGGCCGCGGCCTGGTGGGCAAGCGTGTGGGCGACGTAGCCGCCATCGTCACTCCCAACGGCAAGCGCCAGCTGGAAATTTTGAAACTGACCACCGTCCACGATGAATCCGGCGAGAATAAGAGCCCGGACGACGACGGTAAAGAACCTCAGCAAGGAAAATCGAAATGACCTGGACCAGCGCATTTGGCAGCGCCTGTGGATGGCTGCTCGACAAGATCGTGCATGGCCTGGCGCTGACCCGTATCTCGCCCAACGCGCTCACCGTCATCGGCGTAGCCATCAACATCGTGGCCGCATTCTTGTTTGGGCATGCCAACGCCGCCAATGCTGACTGGATGTTCTTCTATGCAGGCGTGGTGATCTTCTGCGCCGGCCTCTTTGACATGGTGGACGGACGGGTTGCGCGGCGCATCAATAAAGTCACCGTCTTCGGTTCCTTCTTCGACTCGGTGATGGACCGTTACTCTGACGTAATTCTCTTCTTCGGCTTGCTGGTTTACTATGGCCGCATCAATCGCTTCCGCTATGTGGTGCTTGTGGCCTTTGTCATGGTGACATCGCTGATGGTCAGCTACACGCGCGCCCGCGCCGAGGCCCTTATCGGCCAATGCAAGGTGGGCTTCATGGAGCGGCCGGAGCGCATTGTGCTCATCATCATCGGAGCTCTGTTCAACCATTGGGGCGCAATGGCCCCGGTGCTGTGGATTCTGGCCGTCCTCTCCACCATCACCGTCGCCCACCGCATCATTTACACCTACCAGAACACCAAGGGGATGAAGCCGGCGGACTGAGGGGCTGGATTCAGTTTTCTGCGAGTTGTTTATCTAGCCAGTCTAGTTCCTTACACCACATTTTTGCGGTGTGGATTCTGTTGGCCTCGAGGATGCCTTCCAGGGTTAGAGTTAGCTCGCAACCTTCCGTAGCGGGCGCGATCTCGATAGTGAAGTGCGTGTTCAAGGGCGCGCCTGACGGTCCGGGGAAGTCGAAGACCAGCCGGCGCGGGCGTTCGATCTGGACCTTCAAATAGGATGTGTACATCGTGGTTATTGTCCCACGCGTTCCTGGGAATTTTTCCAATAGGATTACCCGACAGCTGCTCTCGGATTCGCCGTCGCGCTCCAGGCGAATCGTGTGGCCGCTCTGTGTGGAGAAGAACGACCTTTTCTCTGAATCGAACCAGAAGTCAAAAACCCGCTCCGGCGAGGCATCGTAGTGGCGACTCAGGCGTACCGTGGAGGTGGCTATATCGTTCATTCGAATTCTCCATCAACGATTCTACAGGACTGCGGATCAGCCGTTCGTCACATCCCCGCTGCACGCGAAGCGATTCCACAACTTGATGACTTGTAGGTTTCGCTCCGGGGGATTTTTCCAGATCGAATAGCATCCGGAACTCCTGCTCCCACGATCATAGACGGAAGAGTCTGCTGCGGCGGGCACAGAGGATGCCGCGGATCTAAAGTAGGATTTCCCCACTTCGGGTCAGCAATTGGTCATCACCGTCGAGCAGGGCCGTTCGGGCTCCCACTGCTTCAGAAATCTGGTGACTTCTGACATCTCCATGCGGCTCATAGCTTCAAACTCGCCGCGTTTTTGGCTGTAGAGCAATTTGCCGTGTTCGTCGAGGATGGCCAGCGCCGGCACACCCATTCTCAGCGGAACCTCGTATTGCCGGGCGAGATCCAGATTGGCGTCCATGTGCCCAATGTTCACGTGCACCAGCACATAATGCGTCTCCAGGATGGACCGGTTGGCCGGATCGTGGAAGTAAATGTCCAGCACTATACAGTCAGGGCACCAGTTGCCGCCAAAGTCCAGCAGGATGCGCTTGTGGGTTGCAGCGGCGGTCTTCAGGGCGGCGGCGATATCAGCCTTGGCCTGCGACGGATCGGGGTAGATTTCGCGATTTGCGGAGCGGGCGCTGCTGACGCTGATGGCTAGCAGAGCAGCAAGAACAATGAACTTGATGGTCTTCATCTGTAACCCTTCACAACTGTTATCAGTCTGCCACAAACCCGGAATGTGCGCCATTTTCATGCCCCGTATTCGCTGCACTTGCTCCTGCTTTGCCGCCGGGGCTTATACTTTTCTGACTGGATGAGAAACTTGACTGATCTGCGCGAACGGCTGGCTTCGACGGTCTTCCCCGACCTGGGGACGATGATGGAGGGCTATGCGCTGGCGGCGGCGGAGCGGGGCGAGCGCGAATTCCACCAGAAGCTGGACTTCACCTCGGAATCCATTGACGCACTGGACGAGATTCTGGTGATGGTGGGCGAGAGCCCGGAGCTAGATCTGGACTTCGAGGTGCGGCTATGGGGCAGTTACCTGGGCGAGGTGTTGCGCCGCCGCTACGCCGGCGTCTGGGAGATGACCCAATATCCCGGCGGTGCGGTGTCAGTTCCGGCCATCGAGGTGCGCGCTTCAAGACTTTTTCCTCTGATGAAGGTCTACCGCCGGCTGACCGTGGGCGACGAGGAAGACCTGCGCGCCTTCTATTCCATGGTGACCGAGCGGCTGGGCAAGCCTGCGCAGGTCAATTAGCTCCTGCACGGGCATCCGGCTTTGTGCGACAATAATCATTGAGAGTGCGCGACGGCGAGTGCGGCGCGCGGAGGATAAAATCATGGGCGATCTATTTCAGCCGACGCATTTGCTAATCATTGCGATTGTTTTACTTGTGCTCTTTGGCGGCAAGAAGCTGCCGGAACTGGGCAAGGGATTGGGCGAGGGATTGAAGGGCTTCAGAGAAGGCCTGAAGGGCACCACCGAGCCTGCTCCTCCGGCGCCGCCCACGCAGCAGAACGCGGCTCCCCCAGCGCCGCCCTCGACGCAGAACGGGCCTAAGTAAAGTTACAGCGGGGTTTCCGAGCCGGATCCAGTCCCCGAAGACGTTTCTGGTCCGTGTCGATGAGTTGATGGGTTCAAACAGAAAAGCCTGTGCGTGAGCACAGGCTTTTCGTGTTTATAAAGGTTGAGCGGGCCAGTTAGTCCTAGCGGACATCCTGTGCAGAGGGATAATAGCCGTTCTTGGCGATGATCTCCATGCCGGGCAGGTCGATGCGTACGTCGATCTTGCGGAACTTGCCGTCGATGAATGGCTGATGGCTGTAGTAGCCCAGCGTGTACTGGTTGCGCGCCTCATCGGCGATCTTGGCATAGCTCCTCTCAATGCCGTCCACGCCGCGCTCAGAGTCCAGCACGCCGCCGGTGGCATGTGCGTAGGCAACCAGAATGTTGTCGTACATGGTGAAGGGCAGGTGGAGGCGGCTCAAGTAACCCTCGCCCCAACGGGCCGAGTCGCCCACTAGCGTTCCATAAACGGCGGTCTTGTTGGTTTCCAGGTAGCGCACTACCTCTTTGAAAGTGGCTTTGGAACCGTACTCTTTGCCGTCAGAGATGACGTAAATAATGCGGCGGCGGCCCTTGGGCCGGGTCGACAGCTCCTTGCCGGCAGCCAGAATGGCGTCGTTGAGAGTGTGAATTTCCTTGGGGATGGTCATGAACGTACTGCCGCCGGCTGATCCGCCTTTCTGGATGTTGGGGTCGGCGCAGACGCCGTTGTAGTGAATGTTGCAGCCGGCCAGTGGGCCGTCTGTGACTGGCACCAGCATCTCTTCGCCTGAGGCCTTGGTCATGGAGAGCACGAAGGGAACACGCGCGCTTTGCGCGCCGGTGAAGCCCCCGGAGCGATTCTGCGCGCCGTTGTTATAGGAGAAAATGGCTACTTCGTCATAGGGCGTCAGCGCGCCCTGGATGGCGCCCAACGAGTTGTTGACCTTGGCCATCACGTCGGAGGTCAGGCTCTGGTCGATTACGAAAGCTATCGATAGCGGGAACGAATCCGTAGTGAAAAGGGCCAAAGGCTCACGGGTGTCGTTCTCGTAGATTGTGAAATCGCGATAAGTGAGGCCGGCTACAAGCTTTCCCTTCGAGTCCTTGACGGTGACCGGGACTTCGACGAAGTTGACGTTGATTGTTCCCAGCCTGGTCACCTTGTCAACGCCCTCGCCGGCAGCGGGCTGCTCTGGCGCAGTAATCTGGACCTGGTCCCTGCCCTGACCAGAGGGGGTCGGACTGGACGGCGCCGGGTTGCTGGGCGCCGGCTGCTGGGCAGCAGGGTTGGAGGATGAAGCAGGCCCTGACGGGGTCTCCCCAGCGCCCTTGCCTGGTGTGATTGGGCCGTTCACGTCCGACGCCAAAGGCTTCGGCGTCTGGGGTTGAGGGGCGTCAGGCACGGGGGTTTGCTGCTGTTGGGCCAGAACCACCGGGCTCAATCTCAGGCCCGTATTAGGGCTCAAACTCAGGAGCGCGGCCAGCGCGATTGCCGTTAAACCAAGCTTCACAGGTATTCTCCATTGGTCAGTGAACGGTGGACAGTTAACTCGATTCTAAACGCTTGTGAATCTGTTGTTCCAGGTAGTCCGTAACCTGTTGACAACACAAGCCGACTCCGGGGTTGCGGCAACTGTTCACTGATCACTGTCCACTGCCCACTGACACAGTGCTGCAATCGTCAGAGTATCAGACGCGCCAGAGCCGCGGAGGTTGCACCCGGCGGGATACCGTTCCGATATGCTGTCCTGAGAGTCTCAATTTCGTCTAAAGGACCAGAATGCGACCTCGATGGGAAATTGCCGCTTTACTGCTTGGCCTGTTGGCGTTTATTCCGGCCAAGGCCCAGGTTGCCCCCTCACCGGACGCTCCCCCGGTCAGCACTGCACCGGCTCCGGCGCCCGAGGAAGAGCCAGTGGCAACCATCAAAATGAACGTCAATCTGGTGGATGTGATCTTCACCGTCAAGGACAGGGCCGGCAACCTGGTTCCTCATCTGAACCGGGACGACTGTACGGTATCGGAGGATAAGGTTCCCCAGACACTCAAGAATTTTGCAGCGGAGGCGCACCAGCCTCTGACCCTGGGGATTTTGCTGGACACCTCGGGCAGCCAGCAGCGGGTGCTGCCGCTGGAGCAGGATGCAGGAAGCCAGTTCTTGGAGCGGGTGCTCAAACCCAAAGACGAGGCGTTTCTGCTCTCCTTCGACGTGAACGTGGATCTATTGCAGGACTTGACGGGCGACCAGCGGCTGCTGGAGCGGGCCATGCGCAAGGCCGAGATCAACACCGCCGGAGGCAATGGCGCAGCGGGCATTCCCGGCTTGGGAGGCGGAACCATTCCCACCATCGGAAAGCCCAAGGGAACCCTGCTTTATGACGCGGTCTATCTGGCCGCTACGCAGATAATGAATCAGGAAACGGGCCGCAAGGCGATGATTCTGCTAACGGACGGCGAGGACGAGGGCAGCCGCACCAAGATCAATGAGGCGATTGCCGCGGCCAACCGTTCCAACGTCATGGTTTATACGATTCTGATCGCCGACCGCGGCTTCTATGGGAACTTCGGCATGGGTTACACCGGCTACTCGGCGATGAAGAAGATGACCGAGGAGACCGGCGGACGGCTCATCGACGTGGGCAACAACGGCAAAAAGCTGGAAGCCGCCTTTGAGCAGATCGAGGAAGAGTTGCGCACCCAGTACGTGGCCTCCTACACGCCCTCAAATACCAAGATGGACGGCAGTTTCCGCAAACTCTCAGTGGAATGCCGCGGCGACGGCATGAAAGTGCAGGTCCGCAAGGGCTATTTCGCCACCGCGCCGCAAGAGTAGCACGCCTTTAGAAAAAGGAATGAGTTGTGCAAAAGAAGCATGAGATTCGCTAAAAGTGCTCTATTTCTGGACATTTAATTACCTTTGTTTTACCCGCCGTAATCTGGCGAAGCACAGGATTCATCATTAGCATCGGCTCAGGTTGAAAAAACTCTAGCTTCCCCGAAAATTATTTTTCGGGCGCGAGAGTGATCTTCACAGGAGCCAGCTATGATGACCAACTGCGCAACCGGTGATGGTTTTGAGATTAGTCCCCGATTTCGCCGCACCGTAGAAGAGAGGATTGAGAGGTTGGAGAAGGATGCTGCATTCGACGAGGCGCAGGTGTCTCTGCTGGAGGACGGCGACCATATTCGCAGGCATATGCGTTTGGTGGCCACGCAGAGGTGTGAAGCTCTGCGCATGAGGCTGTTCCTGGATCGCGCCAAGACCCGTTTGCCCCGGCCGCTGATCCCGCTGTAAAAAAACTGTAAACAGAAAATCGCTGAGGGTACTCGGCGGGAGCGTCGAGATCAGCACCGTTTCTGGGGCAAGAAGACGGCTTTTCCTGCTGGTATGCACATGCTTTCAACAGGATTTAGTTATTACAAGTGTTTACATGTCATCTATCTAGCTTTTTTCCACCGATTGCTCTCGGATTTAGACTCAGATTTTCGCTTCGTTTTCCCTCTTCACAATAGATTCTTTCTCTCGTACTCTTGGCCTTCATTGAAGGATTTTAACCGGCGTCTCTGCTGGTTTTGCTACAAGGCTTCATTTACAAATTGATCGTGAGCGAAGACAACCGCCTGTATGTCGAATGGCTGGTTGCCGCGTTGCTCGTTCGCTATGCCCGCCAGGGCTGAACGCACGGCATGCAAGGCAATCCAAGCAGCATGATCTACCAGGAAATGGCCGGTTCGCTCCCGGTCCCCGGGTCCATTCGCGTTGCGATAGCCTGCCACAGAGCGGGCAACGGTGGAGTGTTATCAGACGGGACCAAACACATTACACCAAGGAGATTATCCCCTATTATGCGCCCCAAGAAAGTGATTCTCTGCGTAGACGACAACGAGCAGGAGCTTTCCGTGCTCAAGTTCATGCTGGCCACCAACGGATACCGGGTAGTGTCAGCGACTAACGGCAAAGAGGCCATCGGAGTCTTTGCCGAGACTGCTGTGGACCTGGTGCTGGCCGATTATTCCATGCCACAGATGAACGGCTGCCAGTTGGTGGAACGGCTGAAGCAGATTGCGGCTCATGTGCCCATGATTCTGCTGGGCGATCCGCAGAAGATGACCGGCGAGATGCATGCCGCCGATGCTCTGCTGGCCAAGAAGAACTGCACGCCCCATGAGCTGCTGGAGCGCATCAAAACGATGAGCGCTCGCAAGCGCGGCCCGCGCAAAGGCTCGCAGCGGACAGCTCCAGTGGTGGAGCTGGCTGTGGCGTCGTAAAAGCAGTGGTCAATGTTCAGTGATCAATTTTTTCTAACCACCGACTACTGGCCACTGATTACTGACAACTGTTCCCTGCCCACTTGACGGCGGCGTGGGCGGGTGGGATACTCCCCATCGGTACCAAGTCTGGCGATTTTATTCTCCCTGCCAGCGGGGGTTGCCTTTTTATGGACTTGATCGTGATTCGTCTTCTTTTTGTGGCCCTTCTTGCCGGGGTCTGTTTTTTCCTTCAACCATTCGGCATGACAGGATGGATGAGTGCGGCCCTGGGCGCTGGAGCGGCCGGGGCGGTCATTGTCTTTGAGCTTCGCGTCCGTGCGCTGAGCCTGAAACGGCTGATCGGCGCCGTCGCCGGCAGCGTGCTGGGCATTCTGGGCGCGGCGCTGTTCTGCCTGGTGCTGCGCGGCGCGCTGACACCCGGTCCCACCTCGTCTGTGATCCAGATCTTCGACTTGCTGCTGATGACCTATGTGGGATTGCTGGTGGGCGCCAGCAAAGGCGAACTGCTGAACCCGGCGGCGTTGGGCACCGTCTTCACGGGCGACCGGCCCACGCGGCGCAGCGCCAAGGTGCTGGACACCAGCGTGATCATTGACGGTCGCATCGCCGACATCGCCGAAGCCGGTTTCATCGATGGCATGATGGTGGTGCCGGAGTTTGTGCTGCGTGAGCTGCAGACCGTGGCCGACTCCACCGACGGCTCAAAGAGACAACGGGGCCGCCGCGGCCTGGATATGCTGCAGCGCATGCAGTCCAACTCCTCTATCCAGGTGCAGATCGTCTCCGACGACTTTCCCTCCATTCACGAGGTAGACCTGAAACTGTTGGAACTGGCCAAGAAGTGGCAGGCCAAGGTGGTGACCAACGACTTCAACCTGAACAAGGTGGCCCACCTGCACCACGTCGAGGTGCTGAACATCAACGACCTGGCTAACGCGCTACGGCCGGTGGTGCTGCCCGGCGAAAAGATGTCGGTGCTCGTCCTCAAGGAAGGCAAGGAGTTCAACCAGGGGGTGGGCTACCTGGATGACGGCACTATGGTAGTGGTGGACCACGCGCGCAAGCTGATCGGCAAGACGGTGGAGATCAGTGTGACCAGCGTGCTGCAAACCGCCAGCGGGAAAATGATCTTCGGCAAGATGGAGGAGAACGGGAAGAGCGGCGAGGGATCGCGGCCTGGGCCGGTGGAGGTGGAGCGGTAGGGAGTGATTCCTAGGGATGGGACGCCAGTTGTGCGACGCCGATTCTCATTGCGTATTCCTTCACCACGTGCCAGATCCTCTCAGGGATGGCATACGTAGAGAACGCCGGGACTAATGCCGCCTTGGGCATCGCCAGGACCGATATCTTTATAGGTACACCATGCCTGGCCGCTCTGATCGAGACGGTTGCGATAACTTGCACCGTCCCAGCAAACAGCAGTCTGTCCTGCATGATCGGGCTGACACTTGGATTCATCCGGCGTGAAACCCACCGAACTAGACCAATCCCGTCCGGGATAATCACCGATGCCGGCGCGAACCCATTTCGTCGCGTTGTTGTCTGTCATGGATAAAACTACGCCCCATTTCGCGAATTGATCTGCAATATCGGCCTGGATGGCTTTGGCGGCAGCAATGTCTTTGTCAGCGGCGGCCTGGTCGCCTTTGATACGCTCCGCCAATCCCCGGCCATAGAGAGAAAAGGCCATTCTGGAGTTGATGGCCAGCGCGGCGTTAAAGTCGGCGATTGCCGCATCGGGATTCCTCATCTTGAGGTAGACAAAGCCGCGGCTGTTGAGCGTGTAGGTGTCGTTGGGGCTCAAGGCCAGCGACTGATTGCAATCCGAAAGGGCCAGTTGGAGCTGCCCGAGGATGGCGCGGGCAAAACAGCGGCTGTTGAAGGCATTCGCAAAGCTGGGATTGAGCCGGATCGCCTGGTCATAATCCTGGATCGCCCTGTCATATTCGCCCTTGCTTTCGTACGCTATGCCCCGGTTGTTGAATGCAAATGCAAAGCTTGGATTCAGCCGCAACGCCTGGTCATAGTCCTGGACGGCGCGGTCGTAATCCCCTTTATTGTCGTACGCCATTCCCCGGTTGTAGAACCCATTCGCATAATTTGGATTGAGCCGGATGGCCTGGTCATAGTCCTGGATGGCGCGGTCATAGTCGCCTTTGTGGTTGTACGCGTTGCCCCGATTGTTGAACGCACTCACATAGCTTGGATTGAGCCGGATGGCCTGGTCATAGTCCTGGATGGCGCGGTCGTAATCCCCTTTATCGCGGTACGCCATTCCCCGGTTGTTGAAGGCAGCAGACAGGAATATATTACTTTCCTGGCGCGACTGGATCAGCGCCGTGCATCCAGCGATGGACAGGTCAGGATCGTCGCCCGTACACCTCTTGATATTTTCGTCTCGCGTCTGGGCGGACAGGACAGCCGACGCGCCCAGCAAAGCCATCAATACGAAGATCGATAAAATACGCATCGTTCCTCCTTGAATGTGTTTATCGAGTCTACCTGTATCTTTGCGAAAAGCTACCCTATGGCTTCGGTGCAGGCACGCCCCATTTAGCGAATTGATCTGCAATGTCGGCCTGGATGGCTTTGGCGGCGGCGATGTCTCTGTTAGCGGCGGCCTGATCGCCTTTCATCCGCTCCGCCAATCCCCGGCCATAGAGAGACGAGGGCATCTTTGGATTGATGGCCAGCGCGGCATTGTAATCGGCGATGGCCGCATCGGCGTTCTTCAGCTTAAGGTAGACAAATCCGCGGCTGTCGAGGGTGTCGGCGTTGCCCGGCTGCAGTGCGAGGGACTTGTTGCAATCGTCGAGAGCCGGTTGGAGCTGGCCGACAATAGCACGGGACAAGCAGCGGTTGTTAAAGGCGTCGTCAGAATCCGGTTTGAGACGAATTGCCTGACTGTAATCCTGGATCGCACGGTCATACTCACCCTTACTGTCGTAGGCCATGCCCCGGTTGACGAAAGCCGTGGCAAAGCTGGGATTAAGCTGGATCGCCTGGTCATAGTCCTGGATAGCGCGGTCGTATTCGCCTTTGCGGTTGTACGCGTTGCCCCGGTTGCTGAACGCAAGAGACAGGTTTACGTTGCTCTCCTGGCCCGATTGGATAATGGCTGTGCATTCTGCGATGGACAGATCTGGATCGCTGCCTGCACATCGGTACCAGTTCTCGATTCGCGTTTGGCCGGGCAGGATGGCCGACGCGCCCAGCAAAGCCGTCAATACGAACATCGACAGAATGCGCATACTTCCTCCTGGAGCGGTCATGCTTGTTATGAAATATACCGAGGATTATGCGCTACGCTGCGGGAGACACACAACCGAAAAATTCGCTGTTTCGTCGGCAAGGTATGGGATGCGGAATCAGGCGGCTTTGACAGCAATGCAGGCGGAACGGGTGCGGGCCTTGGCCTCTATGGGAGAACATTGCAAACGGCCACGTTGCCGGTGTTTGCAGAAAATTACCCCTCTCCGGCGCACAATCAAAGCAATCAAAAGGCAATGCCGCTCCCGATCCTCCCCGGGTGGCCCAGGTCCCTCGCATTTGGGGACCTGGGAGACCACGTTCCTTGACAACTGAAAATGAACTCGCTGACAGCTACAGCATTTTCGGAATTACTGTAGACCGGAAGCACAATGTCAAGTGGCTTTTTCCTCAAGAAAAAGCCACCTTTCACTGCTCTCAAAAAGAC
This sequence comes from Occallatibacter sp., assembly GCA_050012015.1. GTDB lineage: Bacteria > Acidobacteriota > Terriglobia > Terriglobales > Acidobacteriaceae > Telmatobacter. Next base: position 732,094 of record JBEKHZ010000002.1, read on the forward strand.
TATATGTATTCCGAAAATGCTCTAAAAACCGCATCTTTTCGCCTCCGCCGCTTCTGCAAGCCACTCAATAACCATGAGTTAGCTCCACCGCAGGCGCAAAAATGCAACAATTGTTTTGTCCGTTTTCGCCTTTTGGACCAAAAATCAAAATCAGGTAAAAGTCATAGATTCAACAACATAACCAATCAACAAGGGCGAACAAAGGACAAACGAAGGGCGAAACCAAAGCGCGGGATTCCCGGTGTCTCGCCTCTCCATTTTGAGACGCGGGAGTGCATCCTTCATCGGGATCGAATTTCAAATACGATGGCCCTGTACTATCGCCACTCCTCAGTACTTCTGCATCTTGGGATCGATCTCATCAGCCCAGGCTAAAATGCCGCCGGCGAGGTTGACGACGCGGGGATAGCCCTGCTGCTTGAGGAACTCGGCGACGTGCTGCGAGCGGACGCCCGAGCGGCACTGCACGATCACCTCGCGGTTGCGGTCGATCTCGGCGAGGCGATTGGGGACATCGGTCTGGGGGATCAGTTTGCCGCCGATCTGCGCGATCCGGTACTCGTAAGGCTCGCGCACGTCTAGGATGTAAACATCCTCGCCGGCATCGATGCGCCGCTTGAGCTCCTTGACGGCGAGCTGGGGGATGCCATTTTTCATGCTTTTCTCTTCCGGAGTTTCAGGCACGATGCCGCAGAAGTGCTGGTAGTCGATGAGCTGGGTCACGGTGGGGTTGGAGCCGCAGACCGGGCACTGAGGATTCTTGTGCAGCTTGAGCTCACGAAATCTCATTGTAAGGGCGTCGACCAGCAGCAGCCTCCCGATGAGCGATTCTCCTTTGCCCAGGATGAGCTTGATGGTCTCGGCAGCCTGGATGACGCCGATGATTCCGGGCATGATGCCCAGCACTCCGCCCTCGGCGCAACTGGGAACCAGGCCGGGCGGCGGCGGCTCGGGATAGAGGCAGCGGTAGCAGGGGCCCTGCTCGGTGGCGAAGACGCTGGCCTGGCCTTCAAATCGAAAGATTGACCCGTAGACGTTGGGCTTGCCTGTCAGCACGCAGGCGTCGTTGACCAGGTAGCGGGTGGGGAAGTTGTCCGTGCCGTCGGCCACGATGTCGTAGTCCTTGAATATCTCCATGGCATTGGCGCTGGTGAGCATGGTCTCGTGCTTGACGATGCGAACAGAGGGATTGAGGGCGTTGAGCTTCTCCGTGGCTGAATCGAGCTTTTTGCGCCCGACGTCCTTGGTGGAGTGGATGATCTGGCGCTGAAGGTTGCTCGAGTCCACGACGTCGAAATCCACCAGGCCCAAAGTTCCGATACCGGCCGCGGTGAGATATAGGGACAAGGGCGAACCCAGTCCGCCTGTGCCCACGCAGAGTACGCGCGCGGCCTTCAGTTTCTGCTGGCCTTCCATGCCCACATCGGGCAGGATCAGGTGGCGCGCGTAGCGGGAGAGGTCATCGGTAGTCAGCTCGGGCAGTGCGGCCGGTTGATTTGTCGTCATAGTCCTATTCTAAGATGCGGCTTACCCTTACCGGCGAATCCTCGCCCTTGATGGGAATTGCGGTGAGCGCTCCGGGTATGCGAGATTGGGTATGCGAGATTGCAGAATTGAGTGGATTCTGCCGATAACAGCTTCATATCCTCGCAGACAGGAAGGCCGCCTTGAGACGAAAGACCCGCAAACCTAACTTTGATCAGATTCTGGAGAAGCTGCGCGCGCACGCTTTCGATGTGACGCCCGCAACCGAAGTCACAGGCGGCGTACTGGTGACGAAGCACGGGGCCGGAGCAGTTTTGGTGGCTTCCGTAGACAAAGCGGCGCCGGTTGCCTTCGCCGTGCATCCGGGAGTGCTTATAGGGGGCCAGGTGGCCCGTCTGCTGGACCGAGGCCATCAGAAGTTCATTCAAACGCCCCAATATGAGCTTCCTGCAACAGCCAGCCAGTTGCACGCAATTCACCGCTTCAGCGAAGAGTTGAAGCAATTGACCGGCGACATCGATCTCTACAACGAGTCGCTGGGAACCACCAGCGACATTTACATTTATGACCGCTTGAAGGGCCGTGAAGCTGTGCAGCCTGCTCCAGTAAATCCCTGGGAACAGGCTGGAGTGAATTGAGTTTTTAGACGGTGACGGCCATGGAATCGGCAGAAACAACGCAGGTTGAAAATCCGCCGCAGGCAAAGCCCGATCTGCGCGACCGGCGCGAGACGTCGCGGGAAGCGGTTGATACCACGGCGATGATTTTTCTCGTCAAGATCGCATCACGGCTGCGAGGGCGCATTCTCGATTTAAGCCTGACCGGCTGCCGCATCCGCACCGACGAACGTTTTCCGGTGGGCATCTACACGCGGGTAGAGACCGAGTTTCGACTGGAAGGGCTGCCCTTCCGGCTGGGCGGCGTCATCCAGGTGATTCACGACCGGCACACGGTGGGCATCCGCTTTTTAGATATGAGCAGCCGCAAGCGGGAGCAGGTAAAGCAGTTAATGGAAGATATCCGGGAAGTAAAAGAGTAGGGAACAGGGCCTAGGGAACAGGGCCTATGGCCTAGGGACTAGGAAAGACCTTATCGCAGCCGCGCACGTTCACGTTGCAGTTCGCGATAGACCTCGCTCTTGGATTGGCCCAGCTCACGGGCAATGCGCTTGAGGGCTTCCTTTTCGTCGACGCCGGCCTCATCCTGGAGGCGGGCGATGCGGTCGGTAATCCTTTCATGAGCAACCGGTGAGGACTTTGCGCCGGGCTGTGCGGGTTGGGCATCGACGAGCAGGGTAATCTCGCCGCGCATGCGATCGCGACCGGCCAGCTCGCGGCGCACCTCGGCCACTGTTCCGCGCAAAAACTCCTCGTGCATCTTGGTCAGTTCGCGGGCCAGTACGACGCGCAGGGCGGGACCGAAGACGGTTTCGAGATCGGCCAGGACTTCCAGAATGCGGTGCGGCGCCTCGTAAAAGATAAAAGTGCGCGCGGCATTGTTTCGCTGAATCTCGGCGGCCAGAGCTTCGAGCCGGGTTCGCCGAGCGCCGGCCTTTTCAGGCAGGAATCCGATGAAATGGAACTCGCCGGCAGGCAGTCCGGAGGCCACCAGCGCGCTAAGCGCTGCATTGGCTCCGGGGATGGGGATGATAGCTACGCCGGCGGCAATGGCTTCGGCGATGAGCCAGCCTCCGGGGTCGCTGATGCCCGGCATTCCAGCATCTGAAACCACGGCGATACGACCGCCGGCTTTGAGCACGGTGATTAATTCACTGGCGCGCTGGTGCTCGTTGTGCTGGTGGCAGCTTACGGTGGGGGTGGTTATCTCGTAGTGGTTGAGCAGCTTCTGCGTCTGGCGCGTGTCTTCGCAGGCGATGCGGTCCACGCGGCGGAGGACGTCGAGGGCGCGCAATGTGATGTCGCCCAGGTTGCCGATGGGGGTGGCGACCAGGTAGAGGCCGGGGGTGAGGAGTGATTCGGGGTCGGCGGACATGAATAACCTCCGGCTTGTTACTATCCCACCCTAAATCACCCCACGACGAAGACCTGTAGTTAGGGACCCCAAAGCCACAGAAACAAGAACGTGGCGTGCGTGGGGCCACCCGGCTTCGATTAGGAGCTCTACATTGATCGCGAAATTGCACCAGCGGTCGTGCAGAGCTTGTACAGTGCCGGATGGTCGAAGATGGTGGTGTTGATGAGGGCAGAGACGGCGGCACGGGCATCCAAGAGCTCCTCGAAGCGAGTCTCCGGTCCTCCGCTCCAGACGCGTTCGATGTCTTCCACTACGAGTTTTTCGATGTCCTTTGGATGCATGGCGCCCAGTTCCTCCCTCAAATAGGCAGTGATTGCCTCGAATTCTCCCTTATCGAGCCAGACGCCGTGACATTGCGGGCACCAATCGACAATGATGGAGGACTTTCCGAAGATAACAGAGACCATTTTGGTGGTCTTACATTTCACGCAGGAGCGGTTGGTCACCTGTGCGCTCGTCTTCTCCATGTCTACGATCTCGTCGTTCAACCAGCGCATGGAGCCTTCGTTCACCTTGTTCTTCAGTTTTCGCAGCTCGTCTTTAATCAGCCAGATTCCCTTGCACTTCGGGCAGCCTTCAAAGTCCATTTTGAAGATGGAATACACAAAAAGATTTTGCCCGCATACAGGACAGATATCGGCTGTTTTCTCCTTTTGGACCGCGTCCTTGATCGGAGGAACGTCCACAGTGAAGTCCGTCTCAGAGCTTTTCTTTTTGATTCGCTTGTACCAGTAGGGAACGTGGACGTTGTTGACGAAGTCGGAGAAGCCGTGTCCCTTGATCGGCCCGTCTTCGGCGAGTACCTTATCGATTCGATTTAACTCGCCGCCATCAAGCCAGAAGCCGCCGCAGTTTCTGCACATGTGTAGCTGAATGTCGTCGGACTCCAGGAACCTTACTTTGCTCAGATTGAAGTCGTCGCAGCGGGGACACTTCTTTGGCTTCTTCTCGGGTTCGTCGGTCCCGATCTCTTCGCAGTATTCGATGCTTCCGACAGTTTTGAAGGCCATCTTGTCGAGGTCGCCTGCGTCCAGCCAGAGGCTGCCGCATTTATCGCACATGTCATAGGAGATGCTGTCCTTCTTGGTCACGACCTGGTAGGTGGTCATCTCGGTACCGCAGTTCAGGCATTTCATTGGAGGACTCCGGTTACGTTTTTGGGGCGGACATCGGTGCATGGGATGGAACTATAGTCCGCGTTGTCGAGTCAAGGCGATGCCCTATGGACAAGGTTGGTACGGCTTCAGATTCTAGCATATAGCGGATGGTCTATCATCGTTTTATCCATGCTTTCCAAACACAAGAGCGGGTGATGGTAAAACAGATTGGAACAGATGAATTGTCTGGGTTTCATGGGGTCTGCTAACTAGATTCGGGAACATGGCCGGCCAGGCGCCCCAATCTCAGTTCAACCCAAAACATGGGCACCTGTAACATTACACAATTTGTAAAAAATTCTTACGGACTTTCTAGAGAGCTTTCTCGCGGGCTTCTTCGCGTTCGATGCGGCGCTGCTCGGCGAGGAGCGACATGGCGCTCATCAGGTTCTGGACGCTGACGATGCCGACCACGCGCCCGCTTTCGGTGATGGGAATCAGCGAGAGCCCGCGGCCTGTCTGGATGCGGCGAATGGTGGTTCCCAGCGTGTCCTCGGGGCGAGCCACCTGGAAGGCCTTGGACATGACTGCCTGGACGTAGCCGTCGCCGTCGGTGCGCAGGGAGTCCACGATGCGCTGGCGGCTGATGATGCCCACCAGTTGCGGACCGCGCACTACGGGAAAATCCTCCTGAAGCGAATGTACGCAGCGCGCCAGCGCGCCGGCCAGGGTGTCAGATGGCGAGAGGGTGGCGAAATCGGTGAGCATGACCTCGCGCATGTGCACGGTGTCGACCACCGACTGGAAGAAGACGCCCTGATCCTCGATCTGCGCGCCGATCATGATGAAGAATCCGGCGATAACCAGCCAGTAATCATGCAGGAAGATGCCGCCCGCCATGGCGGCCAGCGCCAGAACCTGGCCCAGCCCGGCAGCCATGCGCCCGGCGAGCGTGAAACCGTGCTTGCGGGCAAAGCTGTTGCGGAGCAGCCGTCCGCCGTCCAGGGGGTAGGCAGGCAACAGATGCAGGAGGCCCAGACCGGCCTGCATCCAAACCATGCTGCGCACCAGCCAGAGAGCCGAAATCCATGGGCGGGCAAGAAGGTTGATATCGCCGCTGGCGCCCAGAAAGGCCGCGGCCATCAACAGCGCCGTGGCCAGATTCGCTACCGGACCGGCCAGCGCCAAGGCAAACTGCCCGCCGCCGTGGCTGGAGCCTTCCTGGCTTTCCGGGTCGGCGTAGGCATACATCCCGCCGATGGGCAACAACAGAATGGCGCGGAGCCGCAATCCCATCCATCCAACTACCAGCAGCCGAGCCATTTCGCGCACGGCAACCGCAGCCACCAGCACCAGGAAGAGTCCCAGGCCGCGGTAGGGCGCAAAGTAGCCCCCTTCCGCGAAGCTCAGCGCCATGCAAACGGCGGCGAGTAGCGGGAAGAAGATATGGACGCGCATCTCGACGCCCATCCAACGGCCCAGCGGAATTGACCAACCACGCATACAGAATGATTGTAGAGGGTCGGCCCCCGATTCCCGTATTCTGGTTTGCGTGCGCATCATTGCCGGATCGCTACGTTCCCGCAGGCTGGAGGCTCCGAAGGGGCTTGGCACACGTCCCACCAGCGACCGGCTGCGCGAGACCCTCTTCAATGTGCTGGCCGCCCGCATTCAGGGAGCGGCTTTTTTGGATTTGTATGCCGGCTCGGGCGCGGTGGGCATGGAGGCGCTAAGCCGCGGAGCCGCGCGAGTGGAGTTCATAGAAAGGGATCCGGCGGCACTCAAGGTTTTGCGCGGCAACCTGGAGAGGCTGGGGCTGGCAGGTCCGGAAGCCTCATGGGAATGGCGCATTCATGCCGCAGCCGTGGGCGCGTTTCTACACCGCGCCGCAGCGGCCGGCCGAAAACGAGAACCGAACGAAGCAATTCGAGAACGGCATGAAACTATTCGAGAACGGCACGAAGCAGTTCAAGAACGGTACGAAGTACTCTTTCTCGATCCGCCATGGGAAGCGGCGGAGGAATATGCGGCTACGCTGGGACTACTTGGCGGAGCGGCGGCCGGGCTGCTCGGCACGGATGCCGTGGTCATCGCAGAGCACCGGCGCAAGATGCGGCTCGAAGACCGCTATGGTTTGCTCGAACGCACGCGGCTGCTGGAACAGGGCGATGCGGCGTTGAGCTTCTATGCGGTTGCCACCACCTGAGTCGTGTGAGCAGGCCCTAAAATGAATGGCATGAGAAACGCGCGAATCTTCCTTGCCCTGGCCGCGATGCTTGCGTCCTCTGCTGCAGCCTCGCAAGTGCCCTCGGCTCTTCACCAACCCGTCGTCAATCCGGAACTGGTCATTCTCGATACCGACATTGGCGACGATATTGACGATGCCTTTGCGTTGGCGCTAGCGCTGGACAGTCTGGAGATCTATTTGTTAGGGATTACGACGACGTATGGTGATACGGAGTTGCGGGCGAAGCTGGTAGACCGCTTCTTGTTGGAGACTTGCGGAATCTGGATGCCCGTGATTCCAGGCAGTCCCACGCCGCACGATAACGTGTTCACCCAGGCTGCCTATGCAAAGGCGGAGGCAAAAACCTGCAGCATTGGCCCCAGCAACATGGGAGACGGTCCGAAGGAGTGGGCACACCGGGATGATCAACGAAAGCACCACGACGCAGCAGGTTTTATCCTCGAGCGGATTCGCTTGCATCCCGGCCTGATCACGCTCGTCGCCATCGGCCCGCTGTTCAACATTCAGGCGGCCATTGAGCGCGACCCTGCGACCTTCCGCCAGCTCAAACGGGTCGTCATAATGGGCGGCAGTATCTATCGGGGCTACGACGGCCGAGATGGCGCACACCGTCCGCCCGAAGCGGAGTGGAATGTCAGTCGCGACCCGGCAGGCTTGAGAGCCTTGCTGGATTCCGGCGTGCCGGTCTTCATGATGCCCCTGGACTCGACACAGATTCACCTGGAGACGCCGGAGCGGGAGACGATCTTTGCCCATGGCTCGCCGCTCACCGATCAATTGACCCTGCTCTACCATCAGTGGATGGTCGGCACACAGGGTCATCCGCTTGCGCCCACTCTCTTTGACCCGGTTGCGGTGGCCTATGTTATTCGTCCCGAGTTGTGCCCGGTTAAGCCGATGCGGCTGGAGGTGGACGACAAGGGCTTTACCAGGCCTGTTGAGGGACCGCCCAATGTTCAGGTCTGCTTGCAGTCGGACGAGATGGGATTTCTGGAGCTGCTGGTGGACCGGATCGCCGGGAAATCTGCACGCTGATTCACGGGTAAAACAGGACAATTCAGCCATATTCCGTCATTTGTTTTTAGCCCTCGGCAATTAAAATTGTGCTTTTCAAGGCACAAAACCGCCGATTGTGATAAGGGTCACTTTTAACCCCATTGACAGTGGCGGATAGGAGGATAAAAATGACGAAGCGGGATAAACTGAGCCGTTATAAGCGGCCTATGGAGGGAAAGTGAAAAACGCAGGGAAGATGCTTGTTTTGGGGATGTTGGGTTTAGGGTTGTTGCTGAGCGGCTGCAAGCCGGCGCCGGAGTTGACCAAAGCCAGTGCGCTGGCCTTGATCCAGGCCAATTATGACCAGAAACCAGCGGCGGGCGTGGCCATCGCGGTAGATGTGCATGGGTTGAAGGACGGCGTGCAAGCCAAGTATTGGGAAAAGGCCACGGTTTATGCCAACAGGATTTGGGGCGACTTCAAACTAACTGCGGACGGCAAAAAGGTGCTCAAGCTGTCCGATGGGGGCGATGTACTCAAGTGGCGCCCGGATAAGGACCCCGATCCGAACTATGCGGTAGTGGTGACCTCAGTTGCCACCAATCATCTGAAGGCGCAGGAGGTACAGGATCCGCAGGACGAAGCGCTTACTGGCGTATCGACAGCTAAAGGCGCTGATTTTCTTGAGGTGGTAAATCTGGACGGGTTGCCGGACCCACTAGCGAAGATTGCCAGCAACGCCATCAATAAACTGGCCACCAAGCGTCATGCTGATTTTTCCTATGAGAATGGGGCGTGGGTTCTGCGCTCGATTGAATAATAAAGAGGAAACACATGAGGGGTGGGGCAGAATGGACTGCCCCCGCCCCGGTTTCCTGCGTTCGTCCTATATTTTTAGTTCTTGAATCTTCAGCTGAAACCCATCCTCTCCGGATGGTGGTCAGGCGTGTATTGCGCCATGGTCCCTTGCCGTTCTGTTTGTCCTTGCGCCTGCTTCCTTTGCCCACAGAGTCCCGAATGCACTGCTTTTGAGGCAATTTACCCTTCAAAATGGTCTCTGGAGCGGCCGAATCCGTTTGACCCCATCCCGATTTCTTGCTATGGTTATAAGGTTGCGCAAGAACGCAGCTATCCGTGTGTCTTAGCGGTAGAAGCGTAGGGGTAGCCCGGTTCAGCTAAGGCTAGCGGGGCTGAATCCCAGGGCCAGGCGCAGTTTGCCGGCCAGACATGTTCCCGGAATCGCTCTTTTCTTGCAAGGGCAGGGACAAATCGCATCGGCGCCCGCGCGTTCTCCGCCTCGGAGGGCTATGCGGGCCGGAAGCGGCGAAACGGAGTCGGCTTTTCTCTAGTAAGAGGAATACGCTCGGCCACCGTCCCGTTTCTCGTCTGAGATTGCAACGAAGGCAGACGCGAAGCAGCACAGCAGGGCTTCCGTGCGCGTGCACGACAGGAATCAAGTCGTGCGCTCTCGCTATGGGAGGCCTCACAGGCATGCGTTCGGCTTTCGAACGGGATGGGTCAAGGTTTTTGGCGTAAGGAGTTTTGGTTTGCCTACATTTAATCAGTTGGTTCGCAAGGGGCGCACTGCCCCGCGGTACAAGACGGCATCGCCGGCCCTGCAGGCTTCACCGCAGCGGCGCGGCGTTTGCACGCGCGTGTATACGCAGACGCCCAAAAAGCCAAACTCGGCCCTGCGTAAGGTAGCCCGCGTGCGGCTGACAAACGGAATTGAGGTCACCACCTATATTCCCGGAATCGGCCACAACCTGCAGGAGCACTCCATTGTGCTAATTCGCGGCGGAAGAGTGAAGGATTTGCCGGGCGTCCGCTATCACGTGGTGCGGGGAACGTTGGATTCGGTGGGCGTAGGCGAGCGCAAGCAGAGCCGGTCGAAGTATGGCGCCAAGCGCGCCAAGGGCGCGGCTAAGTAGCAGTACGGTTCCGGGGCGGTTGATCTGGACCCGGACTGGGGCAAGAGAAGCAGCGCGATAGCGCGAGGATATTGAGGATTATGCCGAGAAAAGGGCACACAGTGAAGCGGGAAGTAGCGCCGGACCCGGTCTACGGGTCCGACCTGGTCACCAAGTTTGTCAACTCGATGATGTGGGGCGGCAAGAAATCGACGGCCCAGAACATCTTCTATGGGGCGATGAAGACCCTTGAAGAGAAGGGCGGCGGCGAAGATGCCCTCAAGCTCTTCAAGAAGGCGGTGGAGAATTGCAAACCGCTGCTGGAAGTAAAGACCCGGCGCGTGGGTGGCGCCAACTACCAGGTGCCGATCGAGGTCAATCCCGACCGGCGCACCTCTCTGGCCATTCGCTGGCTGCTGACGTACGGCCGGGCTCGCGGCGAGAAGGGCATGACCGACAAGCTGTCGAATGAGCTGCTGGATGCGGCCAACGGGCGTGGCGGCGCAATGAAGAAGAAGGAAGACGTGCACCGCATGGCCGAGGCCAACCGGGCCTTTGCCCATTACCGCTGGTAGGACGCAGGGACTTAGTTGGACGAACAAGATCTAATCGCGGGCTGTATTCGCCCGCTAAGGAAGAAGTAACCGTGGCTCGCACCGTACCTCTAAATCGCTGCCGGAACATCGGCATCATGGCGCACATCGACGCCGGGAAGACGACAGCGACAGAACGCATCCTGTTTTACACGGGCATCACGCACCGCCTCGGCGAAGTGCATGAGGGCACGGCGACCATGGACTACATGGAGCAGGAGCAGGAGCGCGGCATCACGATCACTTCGGCAGCCACCACCTGCACCTGGAACGACGTTCTCATCAACATCATCGACACCCCCGGCCACGTGGACTTCACCGCCGAGGTGGAGCGCAGCTTGCGCGTGCTGGACAGCGCGGTAGCGCTGTTTGATTCCGTTGCCGGCGTGCAGCCGCAGTCGGAAACCGTGTGGCGCCAAGGCGACAAATACAACGTGCCGCGCATCTGTTTCGTAAACAAGATGGACAAGAACGGCGCCGACTTCGAGCACGTTCTGGACAGCATTCGCAAGCGGTTGGGCGCGCGGCCCGTGGCGTTGCAGATTCCCATCGGCGCGGAGGCAAATTTCAAGGGCGTCGTCGACCTGATCGAGATGAAGGCTATCCTGTGGCACGACGAAACCCTGGGCGCCGAGTTTTCCGTCGAGCCGATTCCCGCCGCGCTGCAAAAGAAGGCCGAGGCCTTCCGGCTGCAGTTGATCGAGGTGATCGCCGAGACCGACGACGTGCTGCTGGAGAAGTTTCTTCAGGGCGAGACGCCCACCATCGCTGAGCTGAAGGCCGGCATCCGCCAGGCAACCATCGATTTGAAGGTCTTCCCCGTGATTTGCGGCAGCGCCTTCAAGAACAAAGGCATCCAGACGCTGCTGGACGCAATCGTTGATTACCTGCCCAGTCCACTGGACGTTCCCCCGGTCGAGGGCGTCGATCCGCGCAATCTCAGTCATGTAGAAACGCGCAAGCCTGACGACAACGAGCCGTTATCCGCCCTGGCCTTCAAAATCATCAACGACCCCTTTGGCAAGCTGGGTTTTGTTCGGGTCTATTCAGGCTCGCTCAAGACCGGCGACATGGTGCTGAACCCGCGCACCAGCAAGACCGAGCGCGTGGGCCGGCTGGTGAAGATGCACGCCGACAAGCGCGAGGACGTGAGCGAGATTATGGCCGGCGACATCTGCGCCTGCGTGGGCATGAAGGACCTGAAGACCGGCGACACGCTGTGCGCGCCGCAGCATCCCATCGCGCTGGGCGCGATCACTTTTCCGGAGACGGTTATCTCTGTGGCTATCGAGCCCAGGACCAAGGCCGACCAGGAAAAGATGGGCGTTGCGCTGGCGCGGCTGGCCGATGAGGACCCCACCTTCAAGGTGCGGACGGATGAAGATTCCGGGCAGACGATCATCAGCGGCATGGGCGAGCTGCATCTGGAGATTCTGGTCGAGCGCATGAAGCGCGAGCACAAGGTCGAGGCTAATGTTGGCGAGCCCAAGGTGGCGTTCCGCGAAACCATTCGCAAAAAGGCCGAGGCCGAGGGCAAGTACATCCGGCAGACCGGCGGCTCGGGCGCCTGGGGCGTTTGTGAGCTGCGCGTGGAGCCCAACGCACCGGGTGCAGGCTATGAATTTATCAACGAAATCAAGAGCGGTTCGGTCCCCAAGGAGTACATCAAGCCTATCGATCAGGGCGTGCAGGGCGCGCTGGAAATGGGCATCCTGGCCGGTTACCCCATGGTGGACGTGAAGGTGACGCTCTTCGACGGCAGCTACCACGAAGTGGACTCCAACGAAATGGCTTTCAAGATCGCCGGCTCCATCGCTTTCAAGGAGGCCGCACGCAAGGCCCACCCTGTGTTGCTGGAGCCGGTGATGGCCGTCGAAGTCACCGTTCCTGAGGAATATATGGGCGTGATCATCGGCGACATCAACTCGCGCCGCGGGCGCATCGAGGGCATGGAGCACCACGCCGGTTCGCAGATCATCAAGGCCATTGTTCCGCTGAAAGAAATGTTTGGCTATGTGAACGACATTCGTTCGTCCACGCAAGGACGCGCATCGTATTCGATGCAGTTTGCGCGCTATGAAGAGGCGCCGCGCGTGATTGCCGACGAAATTATCGGCAGATCGCTGGGCAAGTAGGACTGGCCGTCCAGGCGGAGTTTTCTGGACGGTGGTGAAGGACAAATTTTGGGGCTGGAGCCGGATAGCCGGCGCCCCAGGTTGAAACAGGCAGTACGAACATGAAAGGGATGCAGGGACTTTTATGGGCAAGGAAAAGTTTGATCGCAGCAAGCCGCACGTGAATGTGGGAACGATCGGTCACATTGATCACGGCAAGACGACGTTGACGGCGGCCATTACCAAGGTATTGGGCAAGCACAACCCCAAGATCCTGTTCCGCTCTTTTGATTCGATTGACAACGCGCCGGAAGAGCGGGAGCGGGGCATCACCATCGCCACGGCGCACGTGGAGTACGAAACCAAGAACCGGCACTACGCGCACGTGGATTGCCCGGGCCACGCCGACTACATCAAGAACATGATTACCGGCGCGGCGCAGATGGACGGGGCGATTCTGGTGGTGGCGGCCACGGACGGGCCGATGCCGCAGACCAAGGAGCACGTGCTGCTGGCGCGCCAGGTGGGCGTGCCGTGCATGGTGGTTTACCTGAACAAGTGCGACGCGGTGGAGGATCCGGAGCTGATCGACCTGGTGGAGATGGAGGTCCGCGAACTGCTGACCAAGTACCAGTTCCCGGGCGACGACGTTCCGGTGATTCGCGGGTCGGCATTAGGCGCGCTGAACGGCGAGGCGCAGTGGGAGGCCAAGGTCGAGGAGCTGATGGAGGCGGTGGACAAGTATGTACCGCGGCCCGATCGCGCCGTGGACAAGCCCTTCCTGATGCCGATTGAGGACATCTTCTCGATCTCCGGACGCGGCACGGTGGTCACGGGGCGCATTGAGCGCGGCAAGATCAAGGTGGGCGAGGACGTGGAGATCGTTGGTTTCCGCGAGACGCGCAAGACGGTTTGCACGGGCGTGGAGATGTTTAAGAAGCAGCTCGACGAGGGCATGGCGGGCGACAACGCGGGCATTCTGCTGCGCGGCACGCCGAAAGAGGATGTGGAGCGCGGCATGGTGCTGGCCAAGCCGGGCTCGATCACGCCGCACACCAACTTCCGGGGCTCGGTGTACGTGCTGAGCAAGGAAGAGGGCGGGCGGCACACGCCGTTCTTCAAGGGCTACCGTCCGCAGTTCTACTTCCGCACGACGGACGTGACGGGAGTGGCGCAGTTGCCGGCGGGCGTGGAGATGGTGATGCCGGGCGACAACGTGGAGCTCGAAGTGGAGCTGATTACGCCGGTGGCTCTGGAAAAGGGCTTGCGCTTTGCGATCCGCGAAGGCGGGCGCACGGTGGGCGCGGGTACGGTGAGCGAGATTATCAAGTGATAGCTGACAGCGGACAGCTAACAGCAGACAGTTCTCTACGCGAGTTTGAAACTGTTAGCTGATTGCTGTTAGCTGTGAGTTGGAAGGAAGAACATGGTAGGACAGAGGATTCGCATCCGGTTGAAGGCATACGATTATCGCGTGCTGGACACCTCAACCGGCGAGATTGTGGAGACGGCTAAGCGCACCGGAGCAACGGTGGCGGGCCCCATCCCCTTGCCGACGATCAAAAACAAGTACTGCGTGCTGCGTTCGCCGCACGTGGACAAGAAGTCGCGCGAGGCTTTCGAGATTCGCACGCATAAGCGGCTAATCGACATTCTCGAACCGACGCAGCAGACAGTGGACGCGCTGATGAAGCTCGACCTGCCTGCCGGCGTCGATGTCGAGATCAAGGCGTTCGAGAAGTGAACTCAACGTGATTCTGTGGCCGGTGGACGGTATTCCCACCCTAGCCGCAAAAACAAGAACGCGGCGAGGGTGGGGCACCCAGATTCATTGTGAATGGCACCCACCTGGATGCGGCAACGCGAAGCGGTAGAAAGGCTCGGAAGAGCCCCGGCAGTGCGATGAGTTCAACATCGCATGATGAGGCGAGGAAGATATGGGCGTTACAGGAATTTTGGGAAAAAAGATCGGCATGACGCAGATCTTCGACGATAAGGGCGATGTGCACCCGATTACGGTGCTGCAGGCCGGACCCTGCGTGATTACGCAGTTGAAGACGCTGGCCAACGACGGCTACGAAGCCGCGCAGATTGGGCTGGTTGAGTTCGTGAAGGACAAGAATGTGACCAAGCCGCAAGCCGGGCACTTCGCCAAGACCGAAGCGCCGCCGGTGAAGGTGATCAAGGAAGTTGAACTGGAACTGGACGCCGATGGCGTTGTGGCCACCAAGGCCGGCGACCGCGTGCTGGTGGACATCTTTTCCGATGCCAGGTTCGTGGACGTAAGCGGCACTTCCAAGGGCAAGGGCTTTGCCGGCGTGGTGCGCAGGCACCATTTCGGCGGCGGACCCAAGTCGCACGGCCATATGTTCCAGGTGCAGGGCTCGATTGGCGCCTCCAGCTTTCCCTCGCGCGTCTTACTCGGTATGCGCATGCCGGGGCACATGGGCGCCGAGCAGGTGACGGTTCGCAACCTGCGCATTCGCGGCATCGACCTGGAAGAAAACCTTCTTATGGTGGAGGGCGCGGTGCCGGGATCGCGTGAAGGCTACGTGCTGATCTCCAAGGCCAAGGCTCCGCCGCGTGAGCGGCGTGGATTTGCCGAAGCCGGCAAGGTTGATCCGCTGAAGGCGTCGAAGAGGGCGCGGCGGCAAGGGCAAGCGTAAGTGGGACTGGCCGTCCAGGCGTACGCGCTTTGCGGCGCAGAAGATTGATGGCCGGAGAACAAACCGGCGGAAGAAGAAGACGATGGCAAAAGTGGATGTAGTAAACATGAGCGGTAAGAAGGTAGGCTCGCTGGATCTGGCCGATTCGCTTTTTGCGCCCGACCAGGTGAACGAGGCCCTGTTGTGGGAGGCGGTAAAACACTACCGCGCCTCGCTGCGCCAGGGCACGCACAAGACCAAGAGCCGCACCGAGGTTGCCGGTTCGGGCAAAAAGCTGTGGAAGCAGAAGGGCACGGGGAGAGCGCGCATCGGCTCCGTCCGGTCTCCTTTATGGCGTCATGGCTACACGGTGCACGGGCCGCAGCCGCGCAGCTACGATTACGCCTTCCCGCGCAAGAAGTTGCTGGGGGCGCTGCGCTCGGCGCTGGCGTCAAAGCTGGCCGACGGCAAGCTGACGGTGGTGGACACACTGGAGCTGAAAGAAGCCAAGACCAAGCAGTACCGCGAGGCGCTCGACAAACTGGACGTAACACGCACGGCTTTGCTGGTGGAGAACAGCAAGACACTTTCGCAGGCGCTGATGCTGGGCGCACGCAATCTCAAGGGCGTGGAGCTGGTGCTCAACAACGAAGTGCACCCCTACGATCTGCTGCGCTATGAGCGGGCCATTTTTTCCAAGGCCGCGATTGAGCAGGTAGCGGAGATGCTGGGAAAAAACGCGACAAAACGCGTTGTTGGGCGCAAACGCGCCGCTGAAACGGAGGCCGCCTGATGCCGACACTTTATAGCGTGATACGCCGCCCGTTAATTACCGAAAAGGGGCTGGGAGTGAAGGAGACCGAGGGAACGCTGGTCTTTGATGTCGCCCCCGACGCCACCAAGACCGAAGTCAAGCAGGCCGTTGAGGCTCTCTTCAAGGTGAAAGTCTCCGCGGTCCGCACCGCGAATGTTTTAGGCAAGGAGCGCCGCCGCGGCCAGCACACGGGCTTCCGCCCGGACTGGAAGAAGGCCTATGTCCGGCTGAAGCCGGGTGAGAAGCTGCCCGAGTACGTGAGCAATTTGTAAAGCAGTGAACGAGTGAAGAAGTGAATGAGTGAAGCAGCGAATTGCTGAGCTGCTTGCCACAGGAAGAAATATCGGAGCCGGGAAAGAAATCAGTGACTCCGGAGAAACGGGAAAGCGGCACTCGATATTAGGCGCTGACTTTCCAGGACAACGACAATGGCGATCAAGACATATAGACCGATTACGTCGACGCTGCGCTTCAAGACCACGCTGGCCAACGACGACCTGACGACAAACAGGCCGTACAAGCCGCTTTTGGAAGTGAAGCAGCGCACCGGCGGACGCCGCAATGCAGGCGACATGACGATCCGTCACCAGGGCGGCGGCCACAAGCAGAAGCTGCGGCTTATCGACTTCAAGCGCGAGAAATATGGCGTACCGGGACGCGTGGCGACGATTGAGTACGATCCGAATCGCTCGGCGCGCATTGCGCTGATTCATTACCTGGACGGCGAAAAGCGCTACATCCTTCAGCCGGTTGGCCTGAAGGTGGGCGCGACGGTCAGTTCCGGCCCCGAGGCCGACATTCTGATCGGCAACGCGCTGCCGCTGAAGAACATTCCCTCCGGCACCACGGTGCACGCGATTGAGTTGCGGCCGGGCAAGGGCGCGCAGATGGCCCGTTCGGCCGGAACGCAGGCGCAACTGGTGGCCAAGGAGGGCGAGTACGCTCTGCTTAAGCTGCCCTCGGGCGAGACACGCAAGGTACTGGCCGAGTGCATGGCGACTATCGGCCAGGTAGGCAATACGGATCACGAGAATGTGTCCATCGGCAAGGCCGGGCGCAATCGCTGGATGGGTATTCGTCCCGCCAACCGCGGTGTGGCCATGAACCCCGTGGATCACCCGCACGGCGGCGGCGAGGGCAAGACCTCTGGCGGCCGTCATCCGGTGACTCCATGGGGCCAGCCGACGCGCGGCTACAAAACACGCAACAGCAAGCGGACCGACACGTTTATCGTCAGCCGCCGGACGAAGTAGAGGAGCTGAGTTTTATGGCACGTTCGACAAAGAAGGGCCCGTTCGTGGATGCGCACTTGACGGTGAAGATCGAGGCGCTCAACCTGGCCAACGACAAGAAGGTAGTCAAGACCTGGTCGCGCCGCTCGACGATCTTTCCAGAGTTTGTAGGCCACACGATCGCGGTCCACAACGGAAAGAAGTTTGTTCCGGTGTATGTGACCGAGAACATGGTGGGCCACAAGCTGGGCGAGTTTGCACCGACGCGCATCTTCAAGGGACACACCGGGGGCAGCAAGGCGCCTACCGAGACTATAGCCAAGCCTAAGTAGGGACAGGGACCAGGGGCCTGGGACTGCAAAACGAACCAGCCGCTGGCAGAGATTGAGGACAGACTAATGGCAGTCGAAACAAGGGAATACCGGGCCGAGGCCAAGTTCCAGCGCGTATCGCCGCAAAAGGTGCGGCTGGTGCTTGACATGATCAAGGGCCGGGGGGTTGAAGAGGCGCTCACGACGGTGGCCTTCACCAAGAAGCGCGTTGCTCCGGTGATTCACCAGCTGTTGACCTCTGCGGTGGACAACGCCAAGTACGTTTCTGGAGAGCAGGGGCAGGATCTGGACGTGGACAACCTCTACGTTAAGACGGCCCTGGCCAACGACGGGCCGCGCATGAAGCGCATCCGTCCGGCGCCGATGGGCCGCGCCTTCCGCTATCAGCGCAGGCTGACGCACATCGTTCTGTCGGTGGCCGAGCGCGAGGCGGCTCACGGCATGGTGACCAAGGTGGAAGAGCCACCTGCGGTGGGGCAGAAGCGCCCTGCGGCGCAGAAGGCAAGCAAGACGAAGAAGGTCGAAGAGCCGAAGGCGGCACCGAAGGCGACGGCCTCCAAGGCAAAGGCGGAAGCGCCGAAGGCTTCCAAGGCGAAGGCTGAAGAGCACAAGACAACCAAGGCAAAGGCTGAGACGCCGAAGACAGCAACCAAGAAAAAGGCCGGCAAGTAGGCCTGAAGGGATTTTGAGAGGAATAGCATGGGACAGAAAGTCCATCCTTACGGATTCCGGCTGGGAGTGAATAAGCCGTGGCGTTCGCGCTGGTTCTCTGAGCGCGACTACGCCAAGCTACTGGTCGAGGACGTGAAGCTCAAGGCAGAGCTGCGCGAAAAGCTGAAGGCGGCAGGCGTCAGCTCGGTGGAGATCGAGCGGCCGGGCAACAAGCTGCGCTTTCTCATCCGCACCGCCCGGCCGGGCATTGTGATCGGCCGCAAGGGCGCGGAGATCGAGAAGCTCAAGACAGACCTGGGCAAGCGCACCAATCGCGACGTGTTCATCGACATCATCGAGGTGAACAAGCCCGAGCTGGACGCGCAACTGGTCTCCGAGGCGATCGCGCTGCAACTGGAAAAGAGAGTCAGCTTCCGCCGGGCCATGAGAAAAAGTGTGGACTCGGCGCTGCGCTTCGGCTGCAAGGGAATCAAGGTGAGGGTTTCGGGCCGGCTGAACGGCAACGAAATCGCCCGCTCGGAGTGGTACCTGCAGGGGCGCTTGCCGCTGCACACGCTCAGGGCCGACATTGACTACGGCTTCACCGAGGCCAACACCACCTACGGCGTAATCGGCGTCAAGACCTGGATTTATCGCGGCGACATCTACGAGCAGAAACGCCGCCAGCCGGCGCCGGTAGGCACGTCGGTATTTTAAGGCAGCATACAGCTGACAGCATACAGCTGACAGTTGGATTGCTCGGGGAAAGAAGACTGTTAGCTGTCGGCTGAGAGCTGCCAGCTGCTTTTTGAGGGTTTTCGTTATGTTGATGCCAAAGAAAGTGAAGTTTCGCAAGCAGCAGAAGGGCAAGAGGCGCGGCAAGGCGTGGCGCGGCTCAGAGATTTCGTTTGGTGAATATGGCTTGCGCGTTATGGAGTGCGGCTACATCACCGACCGGCAGATTGAGGCCAGCCGTGTCGCCATGACGCGCTTCATCAAGCGCGGCGGCAAGATCTGGCTGCGCCTCTTCCCGGATAAGCCCATCACCAAAAAGCCGGCCGAAGTCCGCATGGGATCGGGCAAGGGAGCATTGGACCACTGGGTTGCGGTGGTACGGCCGGGCAAGATCCTCTTCGAGATGGAAGGCGTGGACCTGGCGACCGCGAAGGAAGCCATGCGCCTGGCGTCGAACAAGCTGCCTTTGGTGACCAAGTTCGTAATGCGGCCGGGCGAGGAAAAGACTGAGATCGCGGCCAAGGCTAAGTAAGTCGCGGTCGAGCGATTAGGACGCGCTGCTGGCTTCAGAAGGGCCGGTGAGCGCCGGAGAGAGAGAAACATAATGGAACTCGAGAAGATTCGCAATTTGAGCGACGAAGAACTGGCGCACCAGGGGAAGACCGCCTCCGAGCAACTATTCCGGCTTCGCTTTCAGGTCTCGCTGGGGCAGAACGACGCTGTAAAGAAGATTCGCCAGACGCGCAGGGAGATCGCGCAGATCAAAACCGTGGCTCGCGAGCGCGAAATGGGCATTCGCGGGGCGGTCAAGGATGTTGCCGCAGATGCCGACGTGGCCGCAGGCGGCAAGAAGGGAGCCCGCAAATGAAGGCGACTCAAGAGGCAGTGCAGGCGCCGGCAGCGGTTGGCGCCCGGCGAAACGAGAAGGTTGGCCAGGTGGTTTCGACCAAGATGCAGAAGACCATCGTGGTCGAAGTGGAGATGCGCAAGGCCCACCCCAAATACAAGCGGATCGTGCGCTCGACGAAGAAGTTTTACGCTCACGACGAGCAGAGTTCAGCGCGGCTGGGCGACGTGGTGCGCATTCGCGAGACGCGTCCTTTGAGCAAGCTGAAGAGGTGGTCGCTGGAAGAAATCGTGCGGCGCTCGGCCCTGGGACAACTCGAGGACGTGGCGATCGATATTGACATCAAAGCTGCCACCAGCGCGTAGAGCGAGTAAGGAGAAGAACCCATGGCTGTGCAAATGAGAACCATGCTCGCGGTAGCCGATAACTCCGGCGCGCGCAAGCTGCAAGTGATTCTGCCGCTGGGCGGCGGACTGGGCAAGAAGGCAGGCCTGGGCGACGTTGTGACCGCAGCGGTCAAGGAAGCCTCGCCCGACGGCACCATCAAGAAGGGCAAAGTGGTGAAGGCGGTCATCGTTCGCACCCGCAAGGAGCATCGCAGGCGCGACGGAACCTATATCCGCTTTGACGAAAACGCCGCCGTGATAATCGACGATACTCACGAGCCGGTAGGCACGCGCGTCTTCGGGCCGGTGGCCCGCGAACTGCGCGAGAAGAAGTTTTTGAAGATTGTTTCGCTGGCGCCGGAAGTGGTTTAAGAGCAGCTATCAGCTGACAGCTGACAGCTTACAGTTGATAGCTGATTTGGAGAGAAGATGCCGAGTTTGAAAATTCATCGCAATGATATGGTCAAGGTTCTCCGGGGCTCGGACCGCGGCAAGACGGGGCGCGTGCTGCGCGTATTTCCCGACGAGGGCACGGTGCTCGTGGAGCACGTGCGCGTGGTCAAGAAGACGGTTTCCAGCAAGCGGGGTCAGCGGACCAAGGGCGGCATCGCCGAGCAGGAATCGCCCATCGATGTCTCCAATGTTGTGCTGATTTGCCCCAACTGCGGCCCGGCGCGCGCAACTACGAAGCTTGAAGGCGACTTCAGGGTACGCATCTGCAAGAATTGCGGGCAGAATCTGCCGACGAAGAAGTAGGAGCTGCAGTGAAGAAGTGATCGTTCACCGAGGAACCAGAGCGGCACGGAACGAACAAAACTCCGCCCGTGCGGCAAGCACCTTCCGCAACGGTAAACGGCATGAGAGCCAATCCGGGACCGGAAGAAAGAGAGTAAAGAGTTATGGCGGCAAGGCTGAAAGAGAAGTATCACAAGGAGATCAAGCAGGCTCTGCAAAAGGAGCTGGGCATTGAGAACCCGATGGCGGTACCGGAGTTGAAGAAGATCGTCGTCAACATGGGCCTGGGCGAGGCGACGCAGAACACCAAGCTGCTTGACCCGCTGGTGGCTGACCTGACAGCGATTGTAGGACAGAAACCGGTGACCACCAAGGCGAAAAAATCAATCGCCGCCTTCAAGGTGAGGGCAGGTATGTCGATTGGCGCCATGGTGACGCTGCGCAACGAGAAGGCGTATGAGTTTCTTGACAGGCTGATTTCGACGGCGCTGCCCAGAGTGAGGGACTTCCGCGGCGTTTCGACGAAAAGTTTTGACGGGCGCGGCAACTACACGCTTGGATTGAGGGACCAGCTCATCTTCCCGGAGATTGATTACGCCAAGGTAGAGAAGATGAAGGGCATGAACATCACCATCGTGACCACGGCCAAGGATGACAACCAGGCGCGAGCGCTGCTCAAGCACTTCGGAATGCCGTTCAGGCAGGGCGCGTAAGGGGATAAGAGAGATATGACCACTGCAAAAAGGGTAAAAGACGCGCGGAAGCCGAAGTTCAGCAGCCGCAAGCACAACCGGTGCCAGCTTTGCGGGCGGCCGCGAGGTTTTCTGCGCAAGTTTGGCGTCTGCCGCTTGTGTTTCCGCGCGTTGGCGCTCAAGGGAGAAATTCCCGGCGTCGTCAAGTCGAGCTGGTAGAAGAGCAGCTAACAGCTAGCAGCAAACAGCTAACAGTTAGAGGCTGAAAGTTTTTGAGGTATGGCCGGTGGAGAGCAGCCGGCAGACATTCTCGCAGGTTTCCGCAACGCGGACGAACGGGGAATGAAGGAGAAGGAATGAGTCTAACCGACCCAGTAGCCGATTTTCTGGCGCGAATCCGGAATGCAATCCGGGCGCGTCATCAGAAGCTGGATGTTCCGGCTTCGAAGCTGAAGACCGAGATCGCCCGCATCCTCAAGGAGGAGGGCTACATCTCGAACTACAAGACCCAGGAAGAGGACGGCAAGCAGGTGCTGCGCGTGTACCTGAAGTACGGCGGCCAAGAAGCTGCCATTCGGGATCTCGCGCGCATCTCTCGCCCCGGTTGCCGCGTGTACGTTGGCCGCGACGAGATCAAGCGCGTCCAGGGAGGCATGGGCATCTCGATTCTCACCACGCCCAAAGGCGTGATGACCGGCCGCCAGGCGCGCCGCGAGGGCGTGGGCGGGGAATTGTTGTGTGAAGTGTGGTAGGAGCAGTTGTCAGTGGTCAGTTATCAGTTGTCAGTTAAGAATCAAAAACAAAACTGATAACTGAGAACTGAAAACTGATAACTGTTTTCAGGCTGCAGTGGAACGAGGAGCGAAGGCGCTCCGCCGGGACTCGCAAGCCAGATGAAGGATTGAATCGATGTCGCGTATTGGAAAGAAGCTGATTCCGCTGCCCGCGGGCGTCAAGTACAAAGTTGAGGGCAATACGGTAATGGTCGAGGGGCCCAAGGGCAAGGTCTCGGCGCTGATTGCGCGTGGCATTACCCTGGAGACCAAAGACGGCGCGCTGCATATCAACCGCGAGAACGACAGCCAGGCAGCGATGCACGGGCTGACGCGCTCGCTGATCGCCAACGCGGTTCTCGGCGTCACCAAGGGCTGGCAGAAGGAACTGGACATCGTGGGCATCGGCTATCGCGCCGAGATGAAGGGCAAGGGCACGGTGGTCTTCACGCTGGGCTACTCGCACCCGATTGAGTTTCCGCTGCCTACGGGCATCGAAGTGGCTATTGACCCCAAGCAAACCCATTTGACCATCACCGGCATCGACCGGCAGAAGGTGGGCCAGGTGGCGGCCGATATGCGTTCGCTGCGCAAACCCGATCCGTACAAGAACAAGGGCGTGCGCTACTCCGATGAGAGGCTGAAGAAGAAGGCCGGCAAGACGGGAGCCAAGTAAGCTGAACATCAACCGAACGGGGCCGCAGGGCGGCTCCGCTGATAGGAACGAGAGACCATGATTACGCAGACCAAGAGAAACGCAATCCGCCAGCGCATTCATCAGCGCATTCGCCGCAAGCTCACCGGCACTGCGGAACGGCCGCGGCTGAACGTCTACCGCTCGCTGAACCACATCTACGCGCAGGTGATCGACGACCAGAAGGGCGAGACGCTGATTTCGGTCTCAACGTTGACCCTGAAGGCGAAGTCCGGTGGTAATGTGGCGGCGGCAAAAGAAATCGGCAAGGCAGTGGCTGAGTTGGCCGTCAAGAAGGGCATCAAGCAGGTAGTCTTCGATCGCGGCGGCTACCTCTATCACGGGCGCATCAAGGCGCTGGCCGACGCGGCCCGCGAGGCAGGGCTGGAGTTTTAGAAGCAGTGAAGCAGTGAAGAAGTTAAACAGTGAACGGTGAGCAGTGCGCGGCACAATCGAGCAGGGAAAGATTGACGACGGTTTACTGAACACTGGAGAGACGAGAGAGTAATGACGATGTTGAAGAAAAAACTCGATGCAAACCAGTACAACCTGAAGGATCAGGTGGTCTCCATCAATCGCGTGACCAAGGTGGTCAAGGGCGGCAAGAATATGTCGTTTGCCGCGCTGGTGGTGGTGGGCGACGCACTGGCGGGCGTAGTGGGCCACGGTTCCGGCAAGGCAAAGGAAGTTCCCCAGGCGATTCGCAAGGGAATTGAGGCGGCCAAGAAGAACCTGATCCATGTTCATCTGACCGAGACCACGATTCCGCATCTGGTTCTGGGCCGCTATGGCGCCGGGCAGGTGCTGCTGAAGCCGGCTCCCGAAGGCACCGGCGTGATTGCCGGTGGAGCAGTGCGCGCGGTGATGACTTCGGTCGGGGTGCAGAATGTGCTCACCAAGAGCATCGGCTCGCCGAACCCCCACAACGTCGTCAAGGCCACCTTCGATGCCCTGGTGCAGTTGCGCGACCGGGCCGAAGTGGCCAATATGCGCGGCAAGTCCGTGGAGGAGTTCTAAGCCATGGCGAAAACCAAGATGATTCGCATTCAGTATTACCGCTCGAAGAACTCCACGCCCTCCAAGCACAAGCTGGTAGTCAAGGGCCTGGGCTTTACACGGCTCAACCAGATCGTTGAGCGCGTGGACAATGATTCAACCCGCGGCATGGTCAAGGCCATTCCGCATTTAGTCCGGATTCTGGAGAACTAGTGAACGAGTGAAAAAGTGAATGAGTGAAAAAGTGAAGCACCGGTCGCAATAAGGTCTTTTAATTACTTCTTCACTATTTAACTTATTCACTTCTCCACTCAACGCGAGTCGGCGGTGCAAGATAAGACCGTTCGGCGCTACAGCGAGGGAAAGATGGCAACACGAAATCTATCGAATTTGCGCGCGCCTCGGAAAGCCAACACCGGGCGCAAGCGCGTGGGCCGGGGAATGGGTTCCGGCATGGGCAAGACCTCGACTCGCGGCCACAAGGGCCAGGGTTCCCGCTCCGGCACCAGCATGATGCGCGGATTTGAGGGCGGCCAGATGCCGCTGCACCGCCGCTTGCCCAAGCGCGGCTTCACCAACATCTTCCGCACCAAGTACACGGTAGTAAATCTGGATCGCCTGGTGGAGCAGATCAAGGGTCATGGCCTCAAAGAAATCGGCCTGGACGACTACAAGAAGCTGGGCCTGGCCTCGAGCAAGAAGGCGTTGATCAAGATTCTCGGCTCCGGCGAGCTGAAGTCGGCGCTCACCATTCACGCGCACAAGTTTTCCAAGTCTGCGGCTGAGAAGATCGAAAAGGCCGGCGGCAAGGCCGTGGTTCTGGGCGGCGAGGCAGCGCCAGCAGAGGCTTAGGTTTGTGGTACCTCAATTCTCAAAATCGAGACCTGGGGCACCCGGCGACACAGGGGACCGTTCGCGGATAACATGGTCAGTGGCAAAGATTCAAGAGGCGGAAACGCCCTGAAGTGGATAACCAAAAATGGCTGAAATGTTTGAGAAGTTTGCCAATATCTTCCGGATTCCCGACCTGCGCAAGCGAGTGTTGTTCATGCTCGGCATCCTGGCAATCTACCGCCTGGGCGCATGGATTCCCACGCCGGGCGTTGACACCACGATGCTGGAGCGGATGTTCGATCAGCAAAGCGGTTCGGCGCTGGGCCTGATGAATCTGTTTGGCGGCGGCAACCTGCGCCGCATGACGATCTTCGCCCTGGGCATCATGCCCTACATCACGGCCTCGATCATCTTCCAGTTGCTCACCGTGGTCTATGAGCCGCTGGCACGCATCCAGAAGGAAGGCGAGCTGGGGCGGCGCAAGATTACGCAGTGGACACGTTACATGACCGTGATTCTGGCAGCTATTCAGTCGGTCGGCATCGCATTCATGCTGCAAAGCGGACATATGGTGCTGAATCCGGGCGTGCCGTTCATCCTGATGACGGTGCTGACGCTGACCACGGGCACAGCCTTCATTATGTGGCTGGGCGAGCAGATTACCGAGCGGGGGATCGGCAACGGCATGAGCCTGCTGATCTTTACAGGAATTGTTGCCGGCCTGCCACGCGGCGTGATGGACCTGGTCGATAAGGTCAAGAACGACTACTGGCACCAGTTCACTGTTGTCGCGGTGATTTTAATAGTGGTGGGCATGGCGGCGGTGGTGGCTTTCATCGTCTTTGTCGAGCGTAGCGAGCGGCGCATCCCCATCCAAAGCGCGCGGCGCATCGTCGGCCGCCGCATGATGGGCGGCCAGGCGAGCCATTTGCCCCTCAAGGTCAACTCCGGCGGCGTCATGCCGGTTATCTTTGCCGCATCCATTCTGTCGGCTCCGTTGATGCTCCGCCAGACAGAATTTGTGTCCAACAGCACTTTTCTGCGGCCCATTATTGATGCGCTTGCGCCCGGTGAACCATGGTATGAGCTGCTCTATATCCTGGCCATTGTCTTTTTTGCCTACTTCTATATCTCCATCGTGATGAAGCCGGATGATATTGCCGACAATTTCCGCAAGTCCGGCTCGTTCATCCCCGGAATCCGCCCAGGCAAGCGGACATCGGACTTCATCAACGACATCCTGACACGGATCACGCTGGTCGGTGCCTGCTATCTGATCATTGTTTCGCTGGTGCCCACCTTCATGATCTCAGGCATCCATCTGAACCACTTGTGGCTTGTCGGCCATTTTTTTGAAAGCTTGCCGCCCTGGATGACAGGCGGTTTGGGGGTCACTTTCTACTTTGGCGGCACCTCGCTTCTGATCGTCGTGGGCGTGGCCATGGATACCGTAAACCAGATCGAATCGCAGCTTATCATGCGGCACTATGATGGCTTTTCCCCGCGCTCCGGTCGTATTCGCGGAAGGAAAACCTGGTAATGTCTACTTCTGGAACTGGAATAGATCAGGGCCGTGAGACGGGTCGGAAGGCCCTTCCCGGCCCCATTCTTTTGTTGGGTGCGCCGGGCGTGGGCAAGGGCACGCAGGCCAAGGAACTGGTCAAGATATGGGGGATTCCGCAGATCTCCACCGGCGATCTGCTGCGCGGCAATGTGGCGCAGGGAACCGAGTTGGGCCGTATAGCCAAGGAGATCATGGGGCGTGGGGAACTGGTGCCCGATTCACTGGTTAACCAGATGGTTGCCGTGCGGCTGGAGCAACCGGATACGGCTAAAGGCTACATTCTGGACGGTTTCCCGCGCACACTGCCGCAAGCCAGCTGGCTGGACGGCCGCCTGGCGGCTCAGGGCGGGGGGCTTCCCGTGGTTGCCGTCAGTATCCAAGTGGACTATAATCAGCTTTTGCGCCGTATTACGGGGCGCAGGAATTGCCCTGTCTGCCAGAGCATTTATAACGTCCACGGCAAGCCTCCAAAGAAGGAAGGCGTGTGCGACGTGGATGGCGCAGCTCTGGTCCAGCGAGCCGACGACACGGAGAAGGTCTTCGAGGAGCGCATGCGCGCTTACGCGGCCTTGACCGCGCCTGTGGTTGAGCACTACCGGGCTCAGGGGCGCTTTGCTGAAGTGGATGGAGACCGGCCGATAGCGGAAATCGCGGCCGGAATTGTTGTCGCCGTCGAGCGGTTGCGTAAGTAGTGCGCACCGGACGGCGGGCTTGTGTTGAAGAGCTGGTTGTCAGCAATCAGCCGTCAGCTGCTATCAGTCCGAAAGGGCGGCGCTGATCGCTGAAAGCTGATTACTGAAAGCTGGTTGAGTGGCGGTTGTACTGAAGTCGTCCAGGGAGATCGAGAAGATGCGCCGCGCGGGCCAGGTGGTTCACGAGGTGCTGGAGCTGGTGCGAGGGCAGATTAAGCCAGGCGCCACCACGCTGGACCTGGAAAAGGCGGCCGAGGAACGCACCAAAAAATTGGGCGCCAGGCCGGCTTTCAAGGGCTATCATGGTTTTCCCTGTTGTCTGTGCACCTCGGTTAACAGCGAAGTGGTGCATGGCATTCCGTCGGCCAAGCGGATCCTCAAGGAAGGGGAGATTGTCTCGATCGACTTTGGTGCTTTTGTAGACGGTTACTGCGGCGACGCAGCCATCACCGTGCCGGTGGGCGAGAAGATTGACCCCAAGACGGCGCGGCTGTTGAAGGTAACCGAAGCGTCGCTGGATGCCGCGATTGCGGTGGTGAAACCGGGGGCAACACTGGGTGATGTAGGCTTCGCGGTACAGAAGGTGGTTGAAGCCGCGGGGTTTTCGGTAGTAAGGGATTTTGTGGGCCACGGCATCGGCATCCACATGCACGAAGATCCGCAGGTGCCGAACTTTGGCGTAGCCGGACAGGGCATGAAACTGCGCTCCGGCATGGTACTTGCCATTGAGCCCATGGTGAATGCGGGCAAGGCCGATGTTGTAGTTTTAGGCGACGGCTGGACCGCAGTCACCGCGGATGGAAGCATGAGCGCTCATTTTGAGCACACGGTGGCGGTGACCGCTGCCGGAGCGAAAATTTTAACCGAGTAGCACACTCGGAATCACAAGCCGGTTGGTAGCAAACGCCGGCGGAAGTGGATGCGGTTTGTCGAAGGAAGATGCGATTGAGGTAATGGCGGTGGTCACAGAGACGCTGCCCAATGCCATGTTCAAGGTCAAGCTAGAGAACAATCACGAGGCCTTGACCCATGTCTCGGGAAGGATGCGCAAGAACTTCATCCGCATATTGCCCGGCGATCGCGTGGCCGTGGAGTTGAGCCCCTACGACCTGAATCGCGGGCGGATTGTTTACCGTTACAAATGAGTTTTATTGTTCGCGCCAGGATTTTGCGCGGAGAAGGATAGCAAGAGATGAAGGTTCGTGCATCTGTCAAGAAAATTTGCGTCAAGTGCAAGGTCATCAACCGCCGCGGAGTGGTCAGGGTGATCTGCGAGAACGCAAAGCACAAGCAGCGCCAGGGCTAACGCCTTCTGGCAAACCGCGGAACCCTCCACGATAAGACACGAGGCTAGTTAGCCTGAGTCAAGGCTTGCGATGAACCTCTGAGGGCCAACCGCTTAACCCGTGCGAACCGGCTGAGGCCGGGGGCACACAACCGAAGTGATAAAGGAATCGGAATGGCACGTATTGCTGGCGTCGATCTGCCCCGCAACAAACAGGCACGCATCGCGCTCACATACATCTTTGGCATCGGGCAACCCCGTGCGCTCATGATTCTGGATAAGGCGAATGTTGACGCCTTTAAGAAGGTCCAGGATTTGGGCGAGGACGAGGTCAACCGCATCCGCCAGGTGATCGAGGACGAAGGAAACGTCGAAGGCGACCTGCGCAAGGACGTCCAGATGCACATCAAGCGCCTGATCGACATTCAGAGCTACCGCGGCACGCGTCACCGGAAGGGTTTGCCGGTGAACGGTCAGCGCACACACACCAACGCTCGAACCCGCAAGGGCCCGCGCAAGGGCACGATTGCCGGCAAGAAGAAAGCGACGGCTAAAACCTAATGGCAAAAGCAGAGCAGAAAGTAGCGGCGGGTAAGCCTGCAACCGCCAAGACGGGCAAGACCAAGAAGTTCAAGAAGCGCGAACGCAAGAATGTGCCGTTTGGCATTGCGTACGTGCAGGCCACGTTCAACAACACCATCGTCACTATCACCGACCAGGTGGGCAACACGCTGAGCTGGAAGAGTTCGGGTTCGCTGGGATTCCGCGGCTCGCGCAAGGGCACGCCCTTCGCGGCGCAGCAGGCGGCCTCGACCGCGGCCAGCATGGCCCGCGATCACGGCCTGCGCGCGGTCGATGTGCGTGTTTCCGGACCGGGCTCGGGTCGCGAGTCAGCTATTCGCGCCCTGGCTGCAGCCGGCATCGAGGTGCGCACCATCCGCGACGTGACGCCAGTGCCGCACAACGGCTGCCGTCCGCCCAAGCGGCGCAGAGTGTAAGAACAGTTATCGGTTGTCAGTGGTCAGTTGTCAGTAAGTGCCCGGTTGGGGCTTCATCTGATAACTGACAACTGATAACTGAAAACTGACAACTGAAACCGGGCCGGGATGAAATGTCCTCCGGACACGTAAACCGGCCGTCATCCGAAGTCAGGAGTAAAAATGGCACGTTATACCGGAGCAGTCTGCCGCCTCTGCCGACGCGAGGCAACCAAACTCTTTTTGAAGGGCGCTAAATGCACCTCTGACCGTTGCCCGCTGGAGAAGCGCAACTTTCCACCGGGACAGCACGGCAAGGACCGCAAGGCCAAGATTGTGGGCTATGGCCTGCAACTACACGAAAAGCAGAAGGCCAAGCGCATGTACTTCACCCTGGAAAGCCAGTTCCGCGAGTACTACGAAAAGGCCAACAAGGCCACCGGCGTCACCGGCGAGCTGCTGATTCAACAGCTGGAGCGCCGCCTTGACAACGTTGCCTTCCGGCTGGGATTTGCCATCTCGCGCCGCCAGGCCCGCCAGGTTGTCCGCCACGGCCACGTAGAGGTCAACGGCCGCAAGGTCAACATTCCTTCCTACCAGGTGAACGCGGGCGACGAGATCAAGATTCGCGAGCATGCCAAGAAGCTGCTCATCGTCGAGCAAGGCGCGCAGTTTGCCGCTCAGAATCCCGTGCCTACATGGCTGGAAGCTAACTTCGAGAATCTTTCGGGCCGCGTACTCCATCTGCCCAAGCGCCAGGACGTGAACCTGCCCATCAATGAGCAGCTCATTGTCGAACTGTATTCCAAGTAAGCTGACAGCTAACAGCAGACAGCTTATAGTTATCAGAGGTTTGTTCTACTGTTAGCTGTAAGCTGTCAACTGTTCGCTGCATTTTAAACCGAAGGAGAACTTGCGCGGCCGCCGCAAAATGCATCGCGACGCAACCAGCCGCGCGGGAAACGAGAGACGAATATGCTTTGGAGAGGATTTCAGAAACCCAAGCGCCTGGCAGTAGATGCCGAGACGCTCACCAACCAATACGGCAAGTTCAGCGCCCAGCCTTTTGAGCGCGGATTTGGCACCACCATCGGCAATGCACTTCGCCGCACTCTGCTCAGCTCGATTGAAGGCGCCGCGGTCACCGCTGTTCGCATCGAAGGCGTGCTCCACGAGTTCCAGTCCATCAGCGGTGTGGTCGAGGACGCGACCGATATTATCCTGAACCTCAAGCAGGTTCCCTTCAAACTCGCAGGCGAGGGCCCCAAGGCGCTCTATCTGAGGGCCGAGCAGCCCGGCGTGGTCACTTCCGGAATGATTGAAGCCGATGGCGACGTAGAGATTCTGGACAAGGACATTTATATTGCCACTCTTTCCGAAGGCGGCAAGCTGGAGATGGAGATGCGCCTCAAGCGCGGACGCGGCTATATCTCCGCCGACAAAAACTTCGACGCCGACCTGGGCATTGGCTTTATTCCTGTGGACTCGGTTCACTCGCCGGTTCGTCGCGTCAACTACGTGGTGGAAGCCGCCCGCCTGGGACAGATCACCGACTACGACAAGCTCACCCTGGAAGTGTGGACCAATGGGGCAGTGCTGCCCGCCGACGCTGTCGGCCTGGCCGCCAAGCTGCTCAAGGATCACATGAACATCTTCATCAACTTCGAGGAAGAGATCGAGGCCGAAGGGCGCGGCGAAGAACGCATCCTATTGCGCAACGACAACCTCAACCGCTCGGTGGAAGAACTGGAACTGAGTGTCCGCAGCTACAACTGCCTGAAGAACGCCAACATTCAATCCATCGGCGAGCTGGTGCAGAAGACTGAAGCGGAGATGCTCAAGACCAAGAACTTCGGCCGCAAGAGCCTGAACGAGATCAAGGAAATTCTCGCCCAGATGGGCCTCTCGCTGGGCATGAAGATCGATGATCAAGGCAACGCCATACCCGGGCCCACCAGCATTTCGCCGGCCACCGCCCTGGCTGCCAACTACGGCCACTTTGACGACGAGGACGAGCCGCTGGATTCGGTGGACCTGCAGTTGCCCACGGAGACGGAGAATTTCTAACAGTCGTCAGTCGTCAGTTTTCAGCGAAAACCCCGAGCGGGTAGCAACTGACAACGGATAACTGACAACTGATTACTGACAACTGTTATCGAAAGAGAGTTTCACTATGCGCCATCGCAATGCAGGATTCAAGCTCGGACGCAACACCAGCCACCGTCGCGCCTTGTTGCGCAACCTGGTCACGGCTGTCCTCGTGGAAGACCGCGTGCAGACCACCGTGGCCAAAGCCAAGGCGGTCCGTCCGCTGGTTGAAAAGATGATCACACTGGGCAAGAAGGGCGATCTGCACTCGCGCCGCCAGGCCCACAGCTTTCTCATGACCGATGAGTCCGTCAAGCGGCTCTTCGAGACTGTGGCGCCGCGCTACGGCGACCGCGCCGGCGGCTACCTCCGCATCGTTCGCACAGGATTTCAACAAGGCGACGGGGCCGAAAAGGCCTTCATCGAACTGCTGGGCGCCGAAAAGCAGCTCGACCTGAAGCGCCAGAAGCGCGAAGAGATCAGGGCCAAAAAGCGCGCTGAGCTGGAAAAGCAGATGGAAGAGGCGAAGAAGGAAGAAGGCCAGGAAGAAGTCAAGGAAGAGGCTGCGTAGGACTGGCCCTTTCAGCTGTGCTCAGGCAAGCTGCACTGGCATTCCTTTTCTGCTACATCACCAACGGGCGCATCCCCTCGCGGAATGCGCCCTGTTTGTTTGGAACGAGCCGTCGAATTCCTAAGTTGCCTTAGTCAACCGCCCGGGCCTGAAAATTCGCATGTAAATGTAGACAACCAAGAGCAGCGCGATGGCTCCGCAGCAGTCCAGCAGTACATCCCAGACCGAGCCGGTGCGCTTGGGCAGATAACTCTGGTGCCATTCATCGCAACTGGCCACCAGAAAGGTTCCCAGCAGCGCCAGTGCCGCGTCGGAAAAGAAGCGTAAGCGCGGCAAGCTCATCCACCAGGCGCGCAGCCACGTCACGCCGAGAAAACCGTAGCCGAAAAAGTGCCCGCACTTGCGGATGAGGTGATGAATCACCTCCCAACGCGCGTTGGAGATACGTCCGAAGATGGCCTCGAAGAGCCATCGCAGGGGATGACTTGTATGGTCAGAGCCAAACAGCTCCGTGGATTCCAACGCGATGAGGCCGATGAAAAAGACAACCGGGAGCCATGCGCTCAACCAGAACCTGAGGTTCGGGCGAGCGTGAGCCTCACTTCTGTTCGAGGCAGCGGGAAGAGGCACTAATCGCTCTTTTCTGATCCAGAGTCTACCACTGCGGGCAAATCCACTTCCACAAGCGCAAACCGTGTCTGGTTGTTCTTCGGACTTTCAAAGCCCACAATGTGCTGGTGGCGTTTGGAGCCGGCCTTCAGTTCCAGGCCACCCTTGCCGAAGTGGTAATCCCCATGGTCGATCTTCACGTTGTTGTGCTTTCCGTCGTCGGTGCAGGTCAGCCCTTCGGTAGTAACCGTCGGAGTGCCTACCGGAGAGTTGTCCTGGCAGGTAATCACATTTCCAAAGCGCCCTAGCGCCTTCTTGTAGAAAGCGGTTACCTTATCCTGGGAGTCGGCCGTCTGGTAAGACACCGCCTTCACCCGCAACTCCCACTCGCCAAAGCCCATCCGCACTTCGGCCGATTTGTGGTCGCCGTCGCCCTTTACCGCCGTAGCGCCCGGATAGACCGGCAATCCCAGGTCCGCAGCCGTGGTCTGATCGGTATTCACATGGATGCCGCCAAACGGCGTATCGATCTGAACTCTTTTGTCCTCGCCGTTGGGGCCCTTTTCCGTTTGAATCCTGCATCCCGCTATTCCGGCCGCCAAAGCCAGGCTCACTGCTAACGCCGCCGCTGTTTGCATTCTATTGAAACTCATGGCAATCGCCCTCCATCATGCTATACGCCGGAATGGCTGAAAATGTTCCTCAAACCTGTCATTGGACGGTCCGGGTGCCCCAGGTCCCTCGCATTTGGGGACCTGGGAAACAACCACGAGTATCATGGCGCGCAAGCGCCGCCCGCCCCACCGCAGGTGGTTGGGTAATCCACGCGGATGGTCAGAATCTCGTAGGGGTGAATCGGCGCCTTCACCACATCGCCGGTCACGGGCAGCGGATCGCCCTGCGGTTGCTCCATCAGATTGGTCACGGTGGCCCCGGTTGCTCCCGGCGGCACGTGGAACTCGGCTGTCGTTTCCTTGCCCGCCCACTCATAAACGCGGAAAATCAGGCCGTTCGCGTCTTCGGCCTTCTTCACGGCGGTCAGAACGACATTTTCCGGCGAGACCGAGGCGAAGGAGTGCGAGGCAGGCAGCGAGCCGGGATGAGCCGTGGTGACGACGGCGGTGAGCGGGTAGTTGTACTCGTAGCCGTGGCGCACGGTGAGCGCCTCCTTCCATGTTCCGGCGTGGGGATAGAGCGCGTAGTGGAAGTGGTGATGGCCCATGTCGGCCTCGGCGTCGGGCCATTTGGGCGAGCGCAGCAGCGTCAGACGCAGCACATTGCCCACGGCATCGTAGCCGTACTTGTTCTGGTTCAGGATGCTCAGGCCGTGAATCTTGCCGTCGGGACCGAGTCCGGAGAGGTCGCCCCAGCGCATCGCCGGAACCTCAAACTGCGCCTGCTCCCAACTGTTGTTGCGGGTGGTGGGCCGGTCGATGGTTCCGTAAGGAATC
This sequence comes from Occallatibacter sp., assembly GCA_050012015.1. Taxonomy (GTDB): domain Bacteria; phylum Acidobacteriota; class Terriglobia; order Terriglobales; family Acidobacteriaceae; genus Telmatobacter. The sequence continues at coordinate 766,174 of JBEKHZ010000002.1, forward strand.
TCGTAGGTGGCAAACGGCCCCGAAGCCGCCAGCGGGAAGGCTGCCTTGAGCAGAACATGCGACTCGTGCCAATCGATCTCGTTGTCAACGTCAATCTGATCGCCGTCGAGTTTAATAGTTTGGATGAATTTGGAATTGCCGAAATGTTTTGTAACACGGAACCCATCATTCCCGTAACCAATAACTTCATCTGCTTTAGCAGGAATCTCAATCTCTTTGTCGAGTGTGCCCGGATCAATATTCCACGCGTCATAGTCCTTCGGCGTGTCTTTGAAGAATTGAAGCTCGTTCCCACAACCACCAGGCACGATGTAGTCGAAACCTGTAGAATTCTCGAAGATGCTCCTAAGGCATCCAGTATCCCAGTCAATCTTTACCGTGAGGAAGTCATTCCTTACTGTCATCGATTTGTAAACCCCGTTGGGTTTGAAGTCATCAAGGTAAATGATCGTCTTATCCTCCGTCATGCTGCAAGATGGCTCATTACAGTCTGTAGTAATCCGGAGAGTCTTGTACCCGAATGGAGGAACACCCTCGACAGGGATCTCATAGTCATAGGAATTCATAGCTCCAAGGTTCTTGATAGCGTAAAGCCCGTAACTGGCGAGATGTATTCCAGTTTCCGGATCATCCAATGTAAAGCCCTCTTGTCCAGGAATATGTACAGTCACTGTTCCCGAACGCTTCCACCCGAGGGGATTGAAAACGACAAGCGCCTGGCTCTGCGGCTTTTTGTTTCCATCGAAAATGCTGGGATCCCATTGCTTTCCCTTCATCCCCTCGGAGTGTGGAATGCGATTCGGAGATTTGGCCGCCATCTTCACGCGCGTATCCACCTCACTAACGATACGATCCAGTGCTCGTACCGAGATGGCGTCTGTGGACATTTTCACCACGTCGTAGTCCTTCTGCGCGTCCTTGTAGATCACGCCGATACCCGATCCGGCGGCGGTGTCGTGGAACTGATTGAAGAGTACCTTCTTCCAGTCTTCAGTTAACTCTGCGGCAGGGTACGCCCGTCCGGCAAGGACCCAGGCAAGTGACGCCCACTTCTCAGCATTAAGCACCTCGACCTCGGCCTCGCGCATGTTGCGTTTGTGATTGGCCTGGGTGGTCATCACTCCACGGTGGTACTCAAAATACAGCTCGCTCTTCCAGGTGGGAATGTTCACCTTGCCGGGAACCGCCGGGGGCGGTTTGTACCCTTTTACAATGGATTGGTAGTCCCACACCGGGCTGTCGGCCACAATCTGTTTTTCCAGCGTGGTGAAGTAACTCTGCGCCGTGCCGAACTCGATCTTCGGCGTCACATGACTTGTTCCGTTAGCACCCGGCTGCTCCCAATGGAAGCCTTCGTCGAGAATGGCGCGCGTGGGTCCGCCGCCGTGGTCGCCGATGCCGTAGAGGTCCATGATGCCGGGTAGCCCTGTGGCCTGCTTCTGCGCGATAGTGAAATCGCGCGCCAGCCGCACAGGGTTCAGGTTGTCGTTGGCGTAGTCGTGCGGGAAGTAAGTCAGCACCTTCGACCCGTCGGGCGACTCCCACCAGAAAAACTTGAAGGGCAACTGGTTGGTGTCGCACCAGGCCATCTTCTGGGTCACAAAATAATCGATGCCGCTCTTTTTGTAGATCTGCGGCAACTGCCATGTGTATCCAAACGAATCCGGATTCCAGCCGATGCGCGTGTCCACGCCATACTGCTGCTTGAACCAGCGCTTGCCCACCAGCAACTGGCGCACCAGCGACTCGCCGTCCGGCATATTCAAGTCCGGCTCGACCCACATTCCGCCCACAATCTCCCAGCGGCCTTCTTTGATGCGCCGTGCAATCTCGGCGTTCATCTCGGGGTACTTGTCGGCGATCCACTCGTTGTAGGCCGCGGCCGACTGCGTGTAGGTGTATTCGGGATACTCATACATCAGTTGCAGAGCCGTCCCGAACGTGCGCTTCACCACGTCCACCGTCTCGGTCCACGGCCACAGCCAGGCCGCATCGATGTGAGAGTTGCCGGTCAGGTGATAGGTTGCCTGTTGCAGCAGCGGCTTGAGGGCTTCGAGCCGGACATGTGCAATCTTGAGAGATGTGTCGAATTCGAACTGCGATTCTGATCGGGTGATCGCACTGTTCGACTGGGCGTGTTCGAGCGCCGCGATATTGACTGCGCGGATCGCCGCGTTCAGCGTGTCCGTCTTGCTCGGGTCATTCGGAGCCAGCGAGGGAACCAGCAGCGCCGCCGACAGCAACTCCTCGCGCAGATCTTCGGGATTGGGGCGGCTCTCGGGGAAGTCGATCTTCAGCGTCGCGCCCTGGAAGTTCTTGTCGTCCACCGTATGCAGCAGTTTGATGGCTACCGTTACCTTGTCGCCGGGTTTGGCATTGTCAAACAACACCACTGGCTCCAGGTCGTCGCCCATGGCCACGCGGCGGCCGTTAAAGTAGAGAATCTCCGGCATGGGGCCGTTGGCATAAGCGTGGAACTGGAACCAGATGCGTGCGCCGGTCAGGTCATAGCCGTTCAGCGTGGCTGGAATCTGGTACGTCTGGCGAAACCAGACCGCATCCTTGGGCGCCTTCGAGCGGGGAGTGATGGGCTGCCAGCCGCTGTCATCCAGGCTCACCTGCTCGCCATGCGCCAGGTCGCCGGCATGGAGCTTCCAGGTGCCATCCGGTAGCTCGCGCAGGCTGGAGAGTCGGTCAATGACTGCGCGGGTGTCGGCGGGCAGCGTGGCGGCAATTTTGGTGGCATCGGCGGCGCTCTGGGCCTCCATTCTGTCCGGCCCGGCAAACGGCAGGACGGCGGCAAGGCCGGCCAGGCAGCTAAAACAAACAAAACGCAACTTTGAAACGGAATTCATCGCGGAAAAGTCCTCTCCGACATGGTAAGGCCTGCAAACTCCTCATGGCACACTAGTTTGCACAAGAGTCGTGGGCTAAATCCACGCATCCAACACACAGCCAACAACGGAGATGTTAGCCTTCAGGACTTCCTATTATGGTTCTCGTGGCTGATGTAGCATTTCATACACTATGGAAAGATGACGTCTCATAATGTGGTACAACGTCCTCCTCCTCACAGTGCATACTAGAGATTAGGCTGCTTTCCCCAGCGGTTTGCGGGACCGTTGTGTGGCCTATGGAGATCACCCTGCCCGGAGCCAGTCCCCAGAGCCGGCCTCCTACCGCGCAATAAAGACACGGACGTCACAAGATCTGGAATAACTGAGAGGAATTCATGACTTCTGCTCGCTATCCCGGCATTCGGGTTACTGCAAATGGCAATCAGCTTGTCTCGTACCACACCGAGACGCGCATCTGCGACGCCGGCGTCTTTTATCCGATTACGCCTTCCACGGAGGGCGGCGAGCTTTTTCAGCAGGCCTATGCTGAAGGCCATCTGAACGTCTTCGGGGACAATACCATCGCCATTGAAACCGAGGGCGAGCATGCGGCCCAGGGCGGCGCGATTGCTCATTCTGTTTGCGGCAAGCGCGTGGTGAACTTCACCTCCGGCCAGGGCGTGGTCTACGGCGTTGAGCAGTACTATCACGCGCCCGGCAAAGCCTCGACGATGGTGCTGGAGGTGGGCGCGCGCGCGCTGACCAAGCAGGCCCTCAATGTGCACTGCGGCCACGATGACATCTACGGCGCGCTCGACACCGGCTGGATCATGCTCTTCGGCAAGGACGCGCAGCAGACCGCCGATCAGGCGCTCATTCTGCGCCGCGTGACCGAGTTGAGCCTGACCCCCGGCATGAATATCATGGACGGCTTCCTCACCACGCACCTGGAGCGCACCTTCTACAAGCACGAGTCCGGACTGATTCGCGAGTTTCTCGGCGCGCCTGACGACATCATCGACTGCCCCACCGAGGCGCAGCGCACACTCTTCGGGCCCACGCGGCGTCGCGTTCCCAAGATGGTCGATCTCGCCAACCCAGTCCTGCTTGGCCCGGTGCAGAACCAGGAACACTACATGCAGGGAGTCGTGGCGCGGAGGAATAACTTTGCCGAGCCGATTCTCAAGTTCTTGGAAGATGCCTATGAGCAGTTCGCCGAGTTGACCGGCCGCAGCTACGGGCTTATAAGCAAGTACAAAACAGACGACGCTGAGACGGTCTTTGTCTCCCTCGGTTCGGCCGCTGAAAACATCGAAGCGGCGGTCGATTACCTGCGCCAGACACGCAACGCGAGCGTCGGCTCCATCCACGTCAACGTGATTCGCCCCTTCCCGGAGGCCGCCATCGTCTCAGCGCTTAAGGGCAAGAAGCAGGTCATCATCCTGGAGCGGACAGATGAAGCGATGGCCGGCGACAATCCGCTGGGCCGCGACATCCGCACTGCGTTCTCCAAAGCCGTGCAATCGGTCGCCGGGCTGCCCGCGATTTCGCTCGCAGAGGTCCCGAAGATCTACGGCGGCAGCTATGGACTCGGCTCGCGCGACTTCCGTCCCGAGCACATCATTGGGGCCTACGAGTATGCCACCGCCAACCGCGCACGCAAGGATGGCAAGCGCGCCGCGGATGGCGCTTCGTTTTTCGTTCTCGGCATCGACCATCCCTACGCGGTCATCGGCGACGAGACGCCGTCTCTGTTGCCCGAGGGCGCGGTCGCCGTGCGCTTCCACTCCATCGGCGGTTGGGGAGCCATCACTACCGGCAAAAACCTGGGCGCGATTCTCGGCGACCTCAACGATTTGATTTATGAGCGCGACGGCCTCAAGGATGAACTGGGCAATCCCAAGGAAGTCATCCACGTCAGCGCCAACCCCAAGTACGGCTCGGAGAAGAAGGGCGCGCCAACCGCATACTTCATGGTTGCAGCCAAAGACCGCATTCGCGTTAACTGCGATCTGCGCCACGTAACTGTGGTTTTATGCTGCGACCCCAAGGCCTTCACCCACACTAACCCGCTGGATGGCATGGCCGAGGGCGGATCGCTGGTATGGGAATCCGATCAGCAGGGCGAACAGGCCTGGGAGCAGTTGCCGCTCTGGGCGCGCAAGCAGATCATCGACAAGAAGATTCGCGTTTTTACGCTGCCCGGTTTCGAAATCGCCAAAAAGGCCACCGACCGCGGCGACCTGCAACTGCGCATGCAGGGCAACGCCTTTCTGGGCGCGTTCTTCCGCGTCAGCACGCTGCTCAAAGAATTCGGCATCACGCAGGAGCAGTATCGCGTTGTGGTTCGCAAGCAATATGTAAGCAAATTCGGAAAGCTGGGCGAAGCCGTCGTCGAGTCCAACATGGAAGTGATGATGCAGGGCTACGACCAGGTGAAGGAGATCAAAATCGGCGCGCTCACGGCGGCTGACCACTCCTCCCTGCGCGGCGCGGCTCTGATGCCGATTCTTGAGACGGTCGCCGCGGGCGGCGCTTGCGGAACCGGATGCCGCTCTCATGCTCTGCCTGCCGGACAGGCCGCACGCGCGCCGTTGGCCAGCGTTGCCAACTTTGACGCTGAGTTCCGCGCGCACTTTGGCTATAACCAGCCCGCTACGCCACTCTCAGCCATGGGCATGGTCGCCGCTGCCACCGGCGACACGGCATCGAAATACGTGGCCCGCCGCGAGACGCCGCTCTTCATCCCCGAGAACTGCACGCAGTGCATGGATTGCATCACGGTTTGCCCGGACACCGCTCTGCCCAACACCGCGCAGGACCTGAGCACGCTGCTGCGCACTGCAGTCTCCTACTACATAGCCGACGCGAAAGACCGCGCCCAGCTCCTGGCCGCGCTGCCGGAGATCGAGCGCCAAGCCCGTCAGCGCATGACGGCGGATGTGAAGACCGGCACTTCGCTGCCCACGATTCTTCGCGAAGTCACCGAATCAGTGGACGGCTTCTCTGCCGAGTCCAAGCTCCAGTTCTTTGCCATTCTCGACAAGGTTCCGATGGCCTACCAGAAGGTGACCGCCATCTTCTCTTCGCCGGAGCGCAAGGCTCCCGGCACAGGCGGCATCTTCTCGATTTTTGTTTCTGATTTGTGCAAGGGCTGCGCCGCCTGCGTTACCGCCTGCGGTGACCACAACGCCCTCAAGATGGTCGCGGAAACTGCGGAAGTCAACGCCATGCACATGACCGGCACAGGCTTCCTTGATCTGCTGCCCGACACATCGCAGAAGTTCCTCGGCCTCTACAACGCCGCTAACCCCGCCGACTCCAAGACCGCGACACTGAGAAATATGTTGATGGTGCGCTCCACCTACGACGCATTGGTCTCTGGTGACGGCGCCTGCGCTGGCTGCGGAGAAAAGAGCGTGCTGCGCTCCATCGCCGCGGTAACCGAGGCCTACATGCGCCCCGTCTTCCACGCCAAGAGCGATCGCTTCCTGGCTAAGGCCGGCGAACTCGAGAAGGTCGGCGTGGCCCGCCTCGCCAAGCTCCAGGCCACCAGTCCCGCCGAGTACGCACTGCTCCGTCAGGCCATCGCGCATCTCATCCTCGGCCTGGGCGGCGAAGATGAAGCCGACACGCGCGCCCGCATCGCCGCCTATGAAGCTGCCAACGGACTCCTCACTGACGCCCAGTTGGTTGAGGCTATCGCCGCAGTGCTGCTCACCGAAGCCTTCAACCACAAGAATCTGCAAGCCGTTGATGGCCGCCTGGCCAACGGCATGTCCGTCATGGCCATGGCCGCCCACACCGGATGCAACACCGTTTACGGTTCAACCGCGCCCAACAATCCTCACCCCTACCCGTGGATGAACTCGCTCTTCCAGGACGGCGTCACCGTGGGCTGGCTGATGGGCGAGAGCTTCATCGTCGATCATGCGCGCCGCTCCGTCATTCCCGAGCGGCTAACCGACATGTTGCTCACGCGCGACGCAGGCGTGGAAGCTGACGGACAGTCCTCCGATCGGGGCAGTTCAGACGTCATCGACGCCCAGGCGTATTACAACCTCACCCACTTCACCGACGCGCTGATGACTGACCAGGAAGTTGTCGAACTGCCCAAGGTCTGGGCCGTCGGCGGCGACGGCGGAATGGGCGACATCGGCTACCAGAATGTCTCCAAAGTCATGCTGCAAAACCGGCCCAACGTCAAGGTGTTGATGCTCGACACGCAGGTCTACTCCAACACCGGTGGCCAGAACTCCGACTCGACGCCGATGTTGGGCGGCAACGACATGAACACCTTCGGCGCAGCCTCTCAGGGCAAGAACACCGAGAAGAAGACCGTCGCTGAGACCTTCCTCGCCGGTCACGGTTCGCCATTCGTCGCCCAGGTTTCCATGGCCAACGCGCCCAAGCTCTACCGCGCCATCCTCGACGGCCTGGAGTATCGCGGCACCATGTTCCTGCAGGCCTTCACCACCTGCCAGCCGGAGCACGGCGTCGCCGACGACATGGCGCTCATCCAGGCCCAGCGCGTGCGCGACTCGCGCGGCGTGCCGGAGTTCGTCTTCAACCCGCGCCTCGGCGAAACCTATCAGGAAGCTCTCGACATCAAGGGCAATCCCTCCATCGATCTTGACTGGTACGAGACCAAAGACAAAACCACCGGCGAGACCCGCCGCTACACCGTTGCTCACTGGTGCGTCACAGAAGCCCGCTTCCGCAATCACCTCAAGAAGATCAAGCCCGAAGCTGCGGCCAAACTCATCCCGCTCGATAACATGCTGGTCCGCATCACCCAGCAGGATGTCGTCTACCGCCGCTATCTAACGCCCGGCCACCGCGCCTTTATCCCCGACTTCGGCACTTACATCACAATCGATGAAGCCGGCAAGACAACCTTCTACGCCCTCTCGCGCCAGTTAGTGATGTTTTGCGTGGAGCGCCGTAAGGCCTGGCGCATGCTGCAATCCAAGGCCGGCATCCAGAACAAGGAATACGCCGCTCAGCGCGCAATCCTAGCCGATGTCGATTCGGGCAAGCTGCCGCTGGAAGAGCTGCTCACTCGCGGACATGAGCTCGTCAAAGAGCGGTTAGCCGCTGCAGCACCAGCCAAGGCGTAGGTCACTGCAAAGCTTCACCACTGAGAACGCGGACTTCGGTCTGCGTTCTTTTTTGCCCCGGCTTCGCCTAACTGGGATAAACTGAGGGGCAGTTCGGAGGAACCGGCAAGATGAGAACTATGTTTGCACGAACTTATGTGTCGCGGATTTACCGTCCCGCCATCCTTGTCACCGCAGCTCTGCTGACAGCCTACTCAGTTCTTCCCAGCGCAGCGCAACAAAAAGCCGCGTCCGAGGCCGTCGCCACATTGCAAGTCCTCTCAGCGCGCGATGTCAGCATCGCAGGCCATCCCGGCCTGGAGCTACAAGTGGAATTGATCCCCAACAAGAGCGAGAATTTATCGATCCACTCCAATGAAATTTGTATTGTGACCACCAAGCAGGAAAATAAATGCGACTGGAGTTATACGCATTTCTTCTCCTTGGTAAGCACAAGTGGAAGCATCGGTATGACCACTCTTCGGGTGGGCAATTCCTTCCCGATGGTCTCTTCCCTCGACGGCGACGCGGAGCTCAAATTCGAACTGGTCGAGGGGATCAGAAGTCAGGCCGTACTGCTCTTTGAAGGATTGGATAAGGCGCATGCAGTCTTCTTCCGTCTCGGCTCGATCGCTGCGGTCAAGGTGCGCGCCAGCGAGACTGCCACCAGCCAGCCTTCGCTCTTCAGTGCCGCCGCAAATGGCAACTTGGAAAAAGTTCGATCTCTGCTTGCCGCCCACGCCGATGTCAGTGCATCGTTGGATGACGGCCGCACGGCCCTGATGCTGGCTGCGGAAAACGGCCACCTGGGCGTGGCGCGCGCCCTGCTCGCCGCCAAGGCCGATGTCAATGCCAAGTCGTTCGATGGCAGCACCGCCTTTGCGCTGGCCGCGAAAAATAACCACCTGGATATGGTGCGGTTGCTGGAGGGCGCGGGCGCCAAACGCGTGGTTGTTCTCTCCGCGGCTGAAGCGGTCAAGCGACTCGTCGAAAGTGCACCGCCCATCTATCCGCCCATCGCCAAGGCCGCTCACATCTCCGGCACGGTGGTGCTCCAGGCCACCATTTCCAAGACAGGATCGATCGAAAATCTCCACGTGGTAAGCGGACCGACGATGTTGCAGAAGTCCGCCATGGATGCCGTGAAGACTTGGCGCTACATGCCCTATTTGCTCAATAATCAGCCGGTGGAAGTGGATACCACGGTGAATGTGATCTTTACTTTGGGCGGTTGAGCGGGCACCATGCGCCCAGCGTGGCGACTACAAATTTGGGCGGGAGGCTCACATCCCAAGGGTACTCAATCAGTCACTCCACGAGATTGTCCCAGAGGCTGACCTGAACGTAGTCAAAGGGATCAGTCCTTGCAGAAAATTACCCTCCACCGGCGCACAATCAAAGTATGAATAAGAACCAGAGGCGCGGGAAGTTCCTGACCACCGATCACTGACAACTGACCACTGAAAACTGGGTACCCCCCACCCCCCCCACCCTGTGGAAATCATTTTTTCGACTCCTACATCGTTTGTAACTCGCACGATATCAATAGGTTGTGATTTTGGCCTGTTGACGAATCAGTAACTGTAAACCCCTGATTTTGCCCACTTTTTGGCCCAAAAAGAACCCGTTTTGGCTCAAAAAGGCCGTTTTTTCGCAGGTGTTGGTGCTCCAGAGCCTGCACTAACTGAAGTCGAAAGCCTGCCCTGAGCAGCGCCGAAAGATGTCACGCTTTTTGGACCTGTAATTCCGCCAACATGCAACAATCTTTCGGCCTGATTTCACGAATACAGCCTTTCGGTGCGACAATTGGGACATTCAATTTTCACACTCCAGGACCAGGATTCTTCTTCAAGGAGAGAGTTATCATGAAGCACATCTTGATTATTACGAGCCTGTTAGTCTCGCTGGCTGCGGTTCCCGTCTCCGCCGCGCAGGATATGAACAGCACGCCTGCGCAAGCTACGGATGTTCTGACATACAGAATAGGTGGAACGCCAATTGTGATTCCTCCGCCGACTAACGAAATGGTCGAAATGGGCCAGGACTATCGGGTCGTCATGGACGTATTTGTTCCAGAACAGAACCGGCTGATAGCCGCGTTTGTGCTGCCGAACGATCTGGCGATTATCAAAAGCGGCGGCAAGGCTGTGCCTACCAGGTACGCGCTCGTGGAGGTGTTGCGTCGCGGAGAGTTCATGGATTTGAGTGCGAAAGATTACAAGGATATGGCTGATAGTCTGGAACAGCAATTCGGCGCGGTCCTGGATACGGCGATTAAAGAGGGTGAGGATGAACTCAACCGCAAAATTAAGGCGCAGAATCTGGATGATACCAAGATCAGCCTTGATAAGCCAGTCCAGCTAGGCGGTTTCTTTTCAAAAACGGATGCCTATGGCACGGGCATCATCATGCCGGTTACGACGAATGGGGTTACAACCAAAGTAGTTGCGGGAATCATCTTTCTTCGTGTGAAGAATCGGCTGCTCTTTGCCTATCTCTATTCCGTCTACAAGGATCAAGATACTGTGACATGGATGCGCAAGACGACAGAGAATTGGGCGGACGCGATCTTGAAGGCAAACTAACAATAGATCTAGCCGCGAAGACTCTCTCTTCAAGATGCTGGTACAGGGGACCGTGTTTCTGACTGTAGACACCCCGATTTTTCCCGCCCTGTTTCCCTTGGCAGCCTGCCGGTGCGACAATTATCAGGCTGGGACTCACACTCCCGGCCAGGATTCCTTTCCACGGAGAGAATAACCATGAAGCGTTTATTGGTCTATACGGGGATTTTGTTCGTAGCCGCTACCTTATCCGCCCAGCCAGCCCCTCCGCCCGGGCCGCCTAAGGCCCCGCCGAAGAGCCCGCCGGCCACCGCGTCGGTAACCATTGCCGGCAAAACGATCACTATTAATTACAACTCGCCCAGCGTCAGGGGTCGCGCCGGACAGATCTTCGGCAAGGGTGGCCTCATCAGCCACGATCCTACCTATCCGGTCTGGCGCGCAGGCGCCAATGGTGCCACCATACTGGAGAACGACGGGGGCATCACGGCCGGAAAGCTCAAAGTGCCCGCCGGGAAATACACGCTGTTCGTTGATATCTCCGACCCCGATGCATGGGTTCTTATTATCAACAAACAAACCGGCCAGTGGGGCACCAAATACGACAAGACGCAGGACCTGGGCCGGGTGAAAATGACCATGAGCAAGCCGCTCGCGCCGGTCGAGAATCTGAAGTACACGCTTGAGGCTCTCGGCGGCACAACCGGCAAACTCACCCTGGAGTGGGAGAACCATACGGCTTCCGTTCTCATCGCGGTGCATTGAGTCCGCGTGCTGGCGCCCCACCCTGGCCGCTGTCATCCTAAGCGGAGCGCAGCGGAGTCGAAGGATCTGCGTTTCGTTCCTTTGCGGCAAGGGTGGAGTCGGCGAACCTCATGGCGCGCAAGCGCCGTCAGCCTGGACGGCAAGTCCCCCCACCGCAGGTGGTTGCAGATAAATGCCGACCTGCCGATACAATAGGGGTAGTGTGTGAATTCTCCCCAGAGGTGTAAAAGCTGTGCCGTTATATGCCTATCGATGTACTCAGTGCGGCCATCGCTTTGAGAAAATACAGAAATTCTCGGCCGATCAGGAGCTTGTGTGCCCCATTTGCCAGGGCGCGTTGGAGCGTCCACTTACCGCGCCGCGCCTGCACTTCAAGGGCGGAGGCTTCTATGTGAACGACTACGCGGGTAAGAGCAATACGCCAGCCTCCGAGCCTGCGCCGGTGGAGACCAAGACCCCCTGCGGCGGAAGCTGCGGAGCAGCCTGCCCCGCCGTCGCGGCTGCCTCCTCTGCTTCAACCGATAAATCGTAGAAGAATCCGCGATTCAATCGAGCGTTTTCCGTTTTTAGCTATTTCACAGCCCTTTTGATTCGAGCGCAACCACGCGTCGCCGTAGGATAATGGATTCCTTGAAGCCTCAAGGCCCACTGATGACGCCAAACTCCACGCCGGCACCTTCGCAATCCATACCTGCGGGTCTTCGCGCGCTCGTTCTGGCAGCAGTTCTCCTCTTCGTTGCAGGCCTAATCGCGGGCTGGTTTCATTTTCACGTCGAGATTGCCTTAGTCATACGCTGGACCGGCCTCGGCCTCTTTCTTCCCTTCGCCGTGCGCCGCCGCTCCCTGCTGGTGTGGACCTTTTTTGCCATGCTGGCCGGAGCGGAACTGGGCGTGGACGCGCCCCAGATCGCCACACAGTGCCACTTCCTCGCCGACATCTTTCTGCGGCTCATCCGCATGATTGTCGCGCCGCTCATCTTCGGCGGCATCGTTACCGGTATCGCCGGCCACGGTGAACTGCGCAGCGTGGGCCGCGTAGCGCTCAAGTCCATCATCTTCTTTGAGGTCGTCACCACCATTGGGCTGATTCTGGGCGCCGTTGCCATCAACTTCACCCAGGCTGGAGCCGGTGTCACGTTGCCTGCCTCGATTCAGGCCGCTGTGCCCGCAGCCCATGCTGAAGGCTGGCAGCAGATTTTGTTGAACATCTTTCCGGAAAACATTGCCAAGGCAGTCGCAGAAAATCAAATCCTTCAGGTCGCAATCTTCGCGCTGCTCTTTGGCGCGGCGCTGGCCACCCTGCCGGAAGTGAAGCGCGCCCCTCTGGTCTCCGTTCTGCAATCGCTGACCGAGACCATGTTCCGCCTGACTCGCATAATCATGGTCACCGCGCCAGTAGCCGCCGGAGCCGCGCTGGCCTATACCGTGGGAAGCATGGGCTTGGCCACGCTTCTGCCGCTGGTCAAGCTCCTGGCCACAAACTACGCCACATTGACCATCTTTCTGTTCGCGGTCCTCGTCCCCATCCTGCTTCTTGCGCGCATCCCCATCGGTCGTTTTGCCGCTGCCGTCGCTGAGCCCGCCGCGCTGGGTTTCGCCACCACATCGTCAGAGGCCGCGCTGCCCCTGGCCATGGAGCGCATGGAAGAGTTCGGCGTACCGCGCTGGATCGTCTCCTTCGTCATCCCCACCGGCTACAGCTTTAACCTGACCGGCTCCACGATCTATCTCTCCATGGCCGCGCTCTTTGCCGTGCAGGCTGCGAGCCTCCATTTCTCCATGGGCCAGCAGATCGTACTTTTAGCGACCCTGGCGCTCACCAGCAAAGGCATCGCCGGCGTGCCCCGCGCAACGATTGTTACCCTGCTGGCCGTCGCCGGTTCATTCCAGATTCCTACTGCTGCCGTGCTGATGCTGCTTGGCGTTGACACCCTCATGGATATGGGCCGCACGGCTCTGAACGTCATCGGTAACTGTATGGCCGCAGCCGTCGTAGCCCGCTGGGAGGGCGAACTGAAACCGACGCCCATCTCGAACTAAAGCGAAACCAGAGTTGCTATACCCAGAGCCAACACCGTCAAGTGGCTTTTTCCTTACCGGGGTCCCCGCGGACAAATCTTCGTCCGTGGGGTGGAAGTAAAAGCCACCATCAACACTCCCAACTAGGATATGTTTACTCTGGTTTCGCTCTCAATTCCACAAGACGGGCGCCCTTCGCCATCCCCTACGCCGTCGGAACTGCTCGCATCGCTGCCGCCGTCTTCGCCGCCCTGGGCCGCAGCAGCAACACGGCAGTCACACCTAGTGATACGTTCTGCGTCATGATCTCCACGATGTGAATGTAGCGCTGGTCTGCAACCATCATGGGATTGGGCACCAGCAGGGCAGCGGCTCCCCCGGCGATCCACACCAGCACGCCCACGGCCAGCGCCGCATGCCAGCGCTTCATCCGAAGAGTGTAGATGAAGGGAAGCACGGCCAGTGTCATTAGCGTGCCACGCGCCCACTGGTAGCCCCAGAACCATAGGCCCAGTGCTGCCGCTTGCTCCGCAGCATGTGGGTAATACTGCTTGGTGAAGAGCTGAAAGGTGATGCTGCCGAAGACAAAGTAGTAAACCACATACGAAAACCCGCTTAGGAGCACCAGCGGAATCGTCATCCCCGGCCCACGATGCTCCACTGTCTGCACCTGCGGTTCAGTCAGCTTGAGCACCCAGGCCAGCGCTACCAGCACGGCAGCTGCAACAAGATACGACACCGTGCCGCCGATCAGGTCGAGCCGTATCTGCGCCTTCAGTTCCGGATAGAAGAGCACGCCCTCGGAAAGCGTACACACCAGCCCCACCACTACCAGCGTCAAGACAACTGCTCCATAAAGCGCCAACGGGTGGCGCGGTCCGAAGCGCACCATCGGCAAGAATGCAGCCACCGTCAAGATGCCACTCAGCCACCACAACCAGAAGTGGCCCGCACCCAGGGCGGAGATCGTGAAGCACAGCCCGCCCAGAAGACAATAAAGCCCGATTCGTAAATTGAGATTCATACCTGCTTCCTCCTCTTAGGTCGGTAATGTGCAATGGATCTTCTGGCCCAGCGGAGCCGCGATTCGTACTCCTGGATACCGCACTCCAGGGCCAGCCGGCTGGAGAGCGTCATCTCACTCGCGTGAGATTCAAGGTACTGCTGGAGACTGGGAATATAGGCGGCCATCTCCCCGGCAAACTCGCCCAGGAACTCCGCTGTGCGCTCTTCGCCTGCCGCCTGGTCCATGAAGGAGAAGCGCACCATCAGGTCGGGGATGCGGCGAATCACGTCATCCTGAGTGATGGGTTTTATCAGCCATACCTTGAAGGCCGACAGGCCTTTGGGCGTGATCCGGAAAACGCGCCGTCTTCGCAGGCTCGATGACTCCACGATCGTTCCGCGCACCAGCCCGCGCGCCTCCAGCCTGCGCAACGCAGGATAAATCGCGCCCGGGCTATCGCTAAAGGTGCCCCACGCCGTGGACGCAAAGATCTTGCGCAGGTCGTAGCCGGACATGGGCTGCTGGTGAATCAGGCCCAGGAGCGCGAAGCCGAGAAGAGAGTCGTCTTTCATGGTCTATATCGTATTATTACGCAACGTACTATTGCTGTCAAGTGCTTTTTTTGACAGCGGACAAAAATGTTTTCGGCCTCCGGGCGGGGCGCCCCGGACTCAACCCTGAGCCTGCCGATCGGTTCACGGTTCCGGGACACAGGACGACACGGTCCACCGTGGGACCAATCCCCCGGCCCGCTAAGATAGTTTCAGCAGCGAAAAACCATGCCCTTGCTAGATCCCATCCCGTCGCCGGTTGTAGACGTCGATTTTGCCGCTCTCGAGTGGGAAGCGCTTCTCGCGCTTTGTTCTTCTTTTGCCGCTTCGTCAGTGGGGAGGCAGGCGATTCTCGACTTGGGACCCTCCACCGACGAAGCCTGGATTGCAAGCCAGCACCAGCTCACCGGCGAACTTCGCCTGCTGCTCGAAGAGCAGACTTCCATCCCCGTCGGCGGCCTCTTCGATCCCACGCCGCACGTTGCGAGGGCGCAGATTTCCGGCGCGGCCCTCGAAGCCGTCGAACTGCAAGCCATCGCCCGCCTGGCCAATGACGTGGCCTCCTGGCAAGCGTTGCTGCAATCGCCTCCGGTGCGGCTGGTGGGCAAGTTGCCCGGACTCGCCCTGCTTTCGTCAGCCCTTACGGGCAGCTTGCGTCCGCTAGCCGTGTCTATCGAGCGCACCATTCAGCCTGACGGCTCGCTGGCCGACAATGCCTCGCCCGAGCTGGGTCGCATCCGCCGCGAACAGGAACGACAGAAAAAGCTGATCGAAGAATCCCTGCGCGCCACCCTGCGCAAGCTCGCCTCGGAAGGGACGACGCAGGAAGATCTCATCACCATTCGCGGTGAGCGCTTCGTCATTCCTGTCCGCAGCGAGCTCAAGCGGCGCGTCAGCGGAGTGGTCCACGGCGTCAGCTCCTCGGGCCAGACGGTCTACCTGGAGCCGCTGGAAACCATCGAGCAGAATAACGAGCTGGTCCGGCTCATCGAGGAAGAGCAGGCCGAGATTCACCGCATCTTCATGGCGCTCACACGCCAGGTGAGTGGCTACGCGCACGCTCTCCTTGAAGGTGCGCACGTGCTGGCTCTAGTGGATAGCCTCCAGGCTCGCGCCCGCTTTGCCCGCGATTACAACTGCGTAGCTCCTGTCATCACGCCCGATCTTTTGCCCCTCGAAGCAGCCCGCCATCCTCTGCTTGATAGGCATCTCCGCCAGACCGGCGGCCACATTGTGCCGCTCACTCTCGAACTCACAGCCTCGGAGCGACAGCTCATCATCAGCGGCCCCAACACCGGTGGCAAAACCGTTACGCTCAAGACTACGGCCCTGCTGGCCATGATGGCCCAGGCCGGCCTGCCCATCCCCGCCACGGCAGCCAGCTTTCCTGTCTTCACTGCTTTTCTGGCCGACATCGGCGATGCGCAATCCATCGAAGCGGAACTCTCCACCTTTTCCGCGCACATCACCAACCTCGACCGGCTCTCTCGTCTCGCCAATGACAAATCTCTGGTCCTGCTCGACGAGCTCGGCTCTTCCACCGATCCTGAAGAAGGCTCCGCGCTGGCCGTCGCCATTGCCAGCTACTTTTTGGCTGCGGGCGCCTGGACGCTGATCTCCACGCATCACACCTCGCTCAAGATCTACGCCGCCAACACCCCCGGCGTCCTCAACGCAGCGGCAGGCGTGGACGAAGTGACGCTCGTGCCGAACTACCAACTGCGGCTCGGCGTTCCCGGAGCGTCTGCGGGCATCCAGACTGCCGAGCGCCTCGGTCTGAACGCCGACATCATCGCCGCCGCCCGCCAGCGCCTTGGTTCGCAGCAGCAGGACATTGCCCGCTTCCTCGATAAGCTGCACAGCGAGCTCACGCAACTCGAAGCGGATCGCAAGGCGGCCCGAGAGCAGCAATATGCGCTTAATCAAGAAAGAAAAAAACTCGAACGCGAGGGAGACGTCGAGTTGCGCCAGCGCACGCGCGAGCTGGAAACCAAGCTGGCCTCGCTGCTTAAGGATTTCGAGTTCCAGATGCGCGAGACGGTTCGCGCAATTGAGGATCGGGTCGGGCAACAAAAGCTTTCCAAAGAGGCAGAGCGCCGCATCCAGCGCCTGCGCCGCGAATTTCAAGAGAGCTTCAATCAGACGGTTGTCGCCCACCGCACCGGCGCGGATGTTGGCGACGCCAACGCAGAGCCGCACATTCTCAAGCACATTGCCGCCGGCGACCAGGTTCGCATCAAGTCGATGAACAAGATTGCCGTCGTGCAACGAGAGGTTGAGAAAGACCTATTCGAAGTTGCCCTTGGCCCTATCAAGATGCGCGTCAAGCGAGAGGATCTCTGTGAACCGCAGCCCTCTGGCGAGCCATCTACGACTGGTAAGGCCGATCCACTGGCTGCTGCTCGCAAGCAAAAGAACGTCCGCGTCAGCGTCACCAGCGCCTCCACCGACACCCTGCGCGCGGAGATCAACCTCATCGGCCGCACCGTTGACGAGGCCACGCAGGAGTTGGAGACGTATCTCGACCGTGCCTTCCTCGCCGGCCTGCCCGGCGTTCGCATCATCCACGGCCACGGCGCCGGCATCCTCCGCCGAGGCGTCCGTGAATTCCTCAAATCCCATCCCCACGTCGCCACCATCGCTGAAGCCCCGCAAAACGAAGGCGGTCAGGGAGCGACTCTGGTGGAACTGCGCCAGTAGTTGCAAAATCTATTCTGCTGAAATGTTATTGCGGTCAGCATATATTCTGCCGGGTGCCCCAGGTCTCGCTTCTGAGACCTGGGATCCTCGCCGTGAGACATACGCTACATATTTGCAGCGATCTCCGCCTCACTCTCACCGTGACACGCGGCCGTATGAGCGTCTGACTTCTCGACAACTGTGCTGTTCACTGCGCCCGTGCTCGCCGCGGGCGCGTTCTTCATCTCTTTGAGCAACTTCACCAACCGGGCAAAACCCTGTTCGCGGGCGGTCTTGTTGCCGGGGACCGTGTTGCCGGGATCTTCGCCGGCCCGCATGAAGCCGTGCCCGGCGCCATCGTAGGTGACGGGCTCGTAACTTTTGCCCGCAGCCCTCATCGCCGCAACGGTATCGGGGACGGTAGCTCCAATGCGCGCGTCGTTGCCGGCGTAGAAGCCATACACCGGAGCGGTAATCGTGGAAACGTCCGCGGGGCCAGGGCCGTAGAAGACGAAGGCGGCGGAGAGGTCTTTGCGGTGGGTTGCGAAGGCGAAGGATTTGCCTCCACCCCAACAGAAGCCGACAGTTGCGATCTTGCCGTTAGCCGCGGGCAGATGCTTACCGTAGTCGGCCGCGGCGTCCAGATCGGCAGTGACGAGATCCGGATCGAGGCCGGAGACGGCCTTCACAGTTGCGTCCTGGCTGGCAAATTCGCCAGATCCGCCGCCGTTCGGGCCGAAGCCCGACAGCAGGTCGGGGGCGATGACGATGAAGCCTTGCGCGGCCAGCTCATCGGCCATCTCTTTAGCCCAGTCGCTCAGGCCGAAGATTTCATGGATGAGAATCACGACCGGGGCTTTGGTACTGACCTCCGGGTAAACAACGAAGGCCTGGACGGTGCGGCTCCCATGTTTCAGAGCGACGTACTCACGGTGGCGGGGAGACGCGTCGAGGCGGGCTTTGGCCCAGTCCTGAGCAGAAAGGGAAGCAACAGCCAGCGATAACAATAGGATGAGGGGAAGCGCGCGGAGCGTCGTCAATTTCATGGGGACAGTATAGCCCCGAGAAATATCATGTCACAAGTCTTTAAGTTTTCGTGCCGAAAGCGTTGCCGCACCGCAGACAGGGGTCCCCAGGAAACGATCTTTGTTTCCTGGGGTGGAGACCGGGGTCCCCAGGAAACGATCTTTGTTTCCTGGGGTGGAGACCGGGGTCCCCAGGAAACGATCTTTGTTTCCTGGGGTGGAGGGGATTACGCCATCGCTTCACGGCTCATCGGCTCAAACTTCAACTGGTTTGTCTTGCGGTCCACGTCGATGCGCACGTGCGCGCCGTGCAATACTTCGCCGTTGAGAATCTTAATGGCCAGCGGATCCTGAATCATGCGCTGCAAGGCTCGCTTCAGGGGGCGCGCTCCGTAAGCCGCATCGGAGCCTGCTGCCAGAATCAGTTGCCGCGCCGGTTCGGTGAGTTCCAGCGAAATCTGCCGCTCTTCGAGCAGCTTGCTGACTTCGGCCAGCCGCAGATCGAGAATCTTGCTCATCTGCGCCGCGCCCAGCGGGCGGAAGATCACGATGTCGTCCACGCGATTCAAGAACTCCGGCCGGAAGTGCTCGCGCAAGACGCGCATCACCGACTCGCGCGCCATATCGAAGTCGTGTTCGCTCTTAAGCGCGTCACCGGCCAGCAGAGGCGCGCCTAAGTTGGAGGTCATAATCAGCACGGTGTTCTTGAAGTCGACAGTCCGGCCTTTGGCATCGGTCAACCGGCCATCGTCCATGATCTGCAGCAGAATATTGAAGACATCGGGATGCGCTTTCTCGATCTCGTCGAAGAGAATCACGGCGTAGGGCCTGCGCCGGACGGCTTCGGTCAACTGTCCGCCCTCGTCGTAGCCCACATAGCCCGGAGGCGCGCCGATCAACCGCGCCACCGCGTGCTTCTCCATGTACTCGCTCATGTCGATGCGCACCATGGCCTGCTCATTGTCGAAGAGAAACTCGGCCAGCGCACGCGCGGTTTCTGTCTTGCCGACGCCAGTGGGTCCGAGAAAGATGAAGCTACCAATCGGCCGCCGCGGATCGCTCAAACCGGCGCGCGAACGCCGAATCGCATTGGCTACAACAGCCAAGGCCGCGTCCTGTCCGATGACCCGCTCGCGCAGCCGCTGTTCCATCTCGACGAGCTTCTTGACTTCGCCCTCCAACATGCGCGAGACGGGAATTCCCGTCCACTTGCTCACGATTTTAGCGATGTCTTCCTCATCGACTTCTTCCTTCAGCAGGCGCGCGGCGGCTCCGTCCTTCTGCGCTCCGTCCTGCGCGGCATTCAGCTTTTTCAATTCGGCTTCCAACTTGGGCAGCTCGCCATACTGAATTTGCGCGGCGCGGTCCAGTTGTCCCTTGCGCGTCTGCTCCTCTGCTTCAAACCGCAACGCCTCAATCCTTTTCTTGATCTCGCTCACACGGCTGATGGCCTCGCGCTCCCGCGTCCATCTTGCGCGTAGCGCGGTGATCTTCTCCTTCAGTGAGCCCAACTGGCGATCGACTTCCTTGCGCCGCTCGATGCTGTTTGCATCCGTCTCACGCTTCAGCGCCGCGCGTTCGATCTCCAGCGATGTGGCCTCGCGCTCCAGTTGGTCGATCTCAGTGGGCACGGAGCCAATCTGAATAGCCAGCGAAGCCGCGGCTTCGTCCACCAGGTCGATAGCCTTGTCAGGCAAAAAGCGGTCGCTGATGTAGCGATGCGAGAGCATGGCCGCGGCCACAATCGCCGCATCCTTGATGCGCACATTGTGGTGTGCCTCGTAGCGATCCTTCAAGCCGCGCAAAATGGCGATCGTATCCTCGACGTTAGGCTCGCCGACGTAGACGATCTGAAAGCGCCGCTCAAGCGCCGCATCCTTCTCGATGTACTTGCGGTACTCATTCAGCGTGGTTGCGCCGATTGCCCGCAGATCGCCGCGCGCCAGAGCTGGCTTGAGCATATTGCTGGCGTCGATTGCGCCCTCGGCCGCGCCCGCGCCGACCAGCGTGTGCAGCTCGTCGATAAAGAGCACGACCTGGCCCTTTGATTCTTCAATCTCCTTGAGTACGGCCTTGAGCCGGTCCTCGAACTCGCCGCGATACTTGGCTCCGGCCAGCATTGCGCCCAGGTCGAGCGAGATCACCCGCTTGTCCTTGAGGCTCTCCGGCACGTCGCCGGACACAATGCGCCGCGCCAGGCCCTCGACGATGGCTGTCTTGCCCACGCCCGGCTCGCCGATCAGCACGGGATTGTTCTTGGTGCGCCGGCTCAGCACCTGGATCACGCGTCGAATCTCTTCGTCGCGGCCGATCACCGGGTCTAGCTTGCCGCGCCGTGCCAGCTCCGTCAAATCCTTGGCGTATTTTTCGAGAGCCTGGAATTTGCCTTCGGGGTTCTGGTCGGTAACGCGCTGCGAGCCGCGCACCGCGGTTAGCGCCTTCAGAATTGCCTCGTGCGTCGCGCCTGCGCCAGCGAGCGCCTCGCGTGCGGCTTCATTCTTGGCGTGCGAGACACCCAGCAATAAATGTTCCGTGGAAACGTATTCGTCCTTGAAGTTGGCGGCCTCGCGGAAGGCCTGGTCTAAAACTTTCTGCAATGCCTGGCTCAGGCCCGGCTGAGCAGCGGCTCCGGCCACACGCGGCAGCTTCTCCTCAATTCGATGAAGATCGTGCTCCAGCCGTTCGGTGGGAACGCCGATCTTGCCCAGCACAGAGGGAATTACGCCTTCGCGATCCTCGACCAGAGCCAGCAGCAGATGCACCGGCTGGACCTCGGGGTTGCCAAGTTCGGCAGCCCGCGCCTGCGCCTGCTCCACTGCCTGCTGCGATTTAACGGTCAGTTTTTCCCAACGAATCGCCATGTTCTTTGCTCCTGGCTTCTAGCCTAATCCCGCAGTTAAGCAGAATTCAGGCCGTTGCCTGCAAAATATGTTCCTTCCCGCTTGAATCGCAAAAACCCGGTGCCGCGGAGGCTCTTCTATCGCCCAGACTCATGATGGCCATGCTCGCCGGATTCACTCCTGTAAACTTCATTAGTCTCAAGCAACCAGCTCTGCGAGAAAGCCGAGCATCCTCTCCATTTAATTGGAGAGGGTCTGTACTTCCAGGTTGATGCTGGCGATCTCTGTGCGGCAATCCTGTGGACGGCTGTGCGTACATTGGCATAACTCGGTAAACCGGAGGTGTTCGCTCTCGCCCAACTCCACCCCTGAGGCGACCAGCAGGCTGTAAATATCCACGCAGGCTTGCCGTTCGAATTCGAACAACAAGTTCACTCTGCCTGTGTCGTTGGCAGTGCGACGTAGAACCCAGCCACCACAGCCGAGAATTGCGCCGGTGAGGGTCTGCACCAACCGCTCCGGCCCTTCTCTGGAGATGCCGTTCATATCCATTGCCCAGGGGACAGTCATGATATGCCCCACGTCACGGTTGTCGGCGTGACGTGATTCAAGCGTACGTTCAGGTTCCAACGAGTGGTTGCCATGAGGGTGTACCTCCTGATGATCATGGATGTAGGGGCCTAGAGAGTGAGTCCGCTCCACATACATAACCATATATAATATAGCACATATATATCATATAATATGAGTAATATATACTCATATATTAAGACAACATACATATGCCTTTATTATCAATTGTTTATAGGAGATGAAAGTCTGAATCAACGTCGATTTCTACTTAATCCAGCCAGTTACTGCCGTTTTCCGCTCCACTCCAGGTAGCTGGTGAAATCCGTTTGACCCGGCATTTTCATCTCAAATTGGCCGTTCATTACTTCGTTCAGGAAGATGTAGCTCAAGCGGTATTGCGGTCCAGGCTGCGCCGCATCGGAGATGAAAACCACGGTTCCGGGCTTGGGAGTAGTAACGTCATAGTGAATAACGTGGCCCTCATTGTCGAAGTAGATAGCTTCGAGCGCAGATCCGTTGATTGCGGGATAGATGTAGAGAAGATCGCTGTGCTGGCAATCGAAATCGTCCGGGGCAGAGCAGGCTCCGCTTCTGGAGTGCCGCACCATCAAATGGTCGCGCAGTTCCAGCCGGAAGGCGTAACCGGCCGAGACCTGTGCCTGCGCCACTCCGCCGGTGGTCTTTGCCTCCCATGATCCCAGCAGAAAGCGAATCCCGGCCCAGGGATCAGCCTTGGCAGGAGATTTCGCCGGGGTTTGCGCGGAGGCCGGCGCCGGTGGTTGCACGGGGGGCGACGCCGGAGGTTTAGCGGGGTTTTGTGCGGTCACACCGAAGACCGTCATCAGGGTCACTGCGGCTAACATCGCAAAGCGTCTCTTCATGAACACCTCAGATTCAAGAGTCTACTCTAACGCAGCACATCGCGGGCATCCAATCTTGCGATCTCTGCATCTACTTATCGATCTTCGGGTACTTCCGTTTGACCGCAGCCACAGCCGCGGCGTTTTCAGGCTTTCCGCTGGAGCGGGCCAGCGCATCGCGGGCATGAGCGGCGTCTTCGATTGGATAGCGCCGGGTTTTCGGAAATACAAAATCGTTCTTGGGCAAATCTTTCCGTTCAGCGTACGTGAGCTTCGTCATGCGTATACCTCCGAGCCTTTCAGTCCATCTTTAGGCATTATCTGTCCTGAGGGATGGCGTGGGTCTGTCCAAAGTTGCACTTCGGGGCAAAACGGCCAGCGGTGCGGCATCATCCCTGGCGTTTCCTGTTCCGTCGTTCCCTTGCTCCGTTTCCGTTCCTGCCAAGCCCTCGGGTCGCCCACTACAATGAGATCCAGATGATCCTTCTCTCCAGCCTTCCCTCTTACCTGGACTGGCACTGGCTTTGGTTTTACATAGCGTCGTTTCTGGCTGGTGTGCTGAATGCGGTTGCTGGAGGAGGATCATTTCTGTCCTTTCCGGCGATGCTGAGCATGGGGATTCTACCGGTGCAGGCCAATGCCTCCAGCACGGTGGCTCTGTGGCCCGGTCAGCTCACCTCGATCGTGGCTTATCGCGATGATATCCGCAAGAATTTGCGTCTTGTCTTGCCCATGGGCGTGGCCGGGCTTGTGGGCGGTACGGTTGGCGCCCTGGTGCTGATCAGCACGCCGCAGATGACCTTTCTGCACATGGTGCCCTGGCTGCTGCTGATATCTGCCTCAATCTTCGCCTTTACCGGCCCGGTCTCCCGCTGGTTGGATCGCCGCAAAGGCGAGCTCGCAGTCGCCCCCCACTCGCCGCGCCGGCTGCCGGTCTTTCTGGCGACCATGTCGGTCTGTTTTTATGTTGGCTACTTCGGAGCCGGGGCCGGCTTTCTGCTCATTACGGTGCTTTCACTCTTTGGTTACCGGGATCTGCACGAGATCAACGCCCTCAAGGTGGTCTCCGCCTCCATGGCCAACGGCATTGCTGTTGTCATCTTTGCCGTGAGCGGTAAAGTGGCTTGGCCCTACTGCCTGCAAGCCATGCTCGTCTGTGCCATCGGCGGATATTCTTCAGCCCGCCTGGCCCGCCGCATCCCGCAGCCCGTTCTGCGCGGTTTGGTCGTTTCTATCGGTCTCATCATGGCCGCATGGTTCTTCTGGAAGCAGTAAACCGGCAGATAGCCTTCAGCAATCAGCAGAAATGAGCTGTTTTTGTCCGTACGCCATCAACTGATCACCTTTCGCTGTTCACTGTAAACTGAGTTTATGAGCCACGAAGGCATCCGCATTGCTCCCAGGAACCCTGAAGGCCGCGAGAACGAGGTCGAGCGTCCGCTGCCCCGCATCAGCGTCACCCCGGCGAAGGTCCGTGTGCTCATCACCGAAGGCAAGGGCATGGAGATAGACTGGGCCGACGGCCATCGCAGCGCCTGGAGCTTTGCGTGGCTGCGCGAGGCCTGCCCCTGCGCCACCTGCGTGGAGGAGCGCAAGCAGCAAGGCCGCAAAGCCGGCCAGCCCAGGCCAAGGCCAACCGCTGTATTGCCCATGTACACCCCGCCAGCAAAGCCGGCCAGAGCGCAGGCCGTGGGCCGCTACGCAATCCAGTTCAACTGGCAAGACGGCCACTCCGGCGGCATCTACTCCTGGGATTATCTGCGCCGCGTATGCCAGTGCCGCGAATGTACCTTCGCTGCCGAGGAGACCACCGGAACGCCCAACTAAGCGCATACCGGCAAAGTTCGCTACACTGATTCTCAGGTTTCGAATCAGGAGGCTCACATGCGCAAGATTGCCGCCCTGCTTTTCGCGTTTATTCTTTCTTCCCTGACTCCGCAGGTTCTTGCGGATGTGGCTGCCATCCACGCGGACAAGCTACCGCAGGAGACCGCTATCCTGGCCGCGCTTGATGACGTGAAGGAGCTCGAGCCGTACAGCCGTTCCTGGACCATCAAGTGGCAGTATCCAATCGCCAAGGAAGAAGTGGCTACGCGTCTCGGCAAAGACCTTGGCTTTCTCACTCTTGCGCTGAAGAATCATCCGGACAACGCTGAATTGCTTCTGCTGACAGGTCTGGTGGCGCGCTATGCCTATAATCTCGACGTAGAAGGAAGCTATGAGATCACGCTGAAAGTGCTGGAACAGGCGCAGAAGCTGGCCCCATCCGACGTGCGCGCTCCCTGGTTTCGAGCCACGCATCTCTGTCAGACCACTCAACCCAAAGCCGGCGCCGATGAGTTTCTGTCGATAGAAGCCAGCCATGACTGGGAGAAGTTGCCCGTCGCTTTCTGGGATGACTACATGGAATGTGCCTCGATCACAAATATGCCCGCTCATATGCTGCGCGCCGCTGATCACCTGGAGAAGCTGCACGCGCCTGATTCGAAGATGCGTGCTGCTCTTGTAGACATTGCCCATAGACGAGTTGACGCCTTTGATCCGAAAAAGGAGTACGATCCAAAGGAAGTGTGGATGGGAACACGCATCGGCAGTAAAGATGTGGAGTTAACGAGCACGAGTTGCGGATTACAACTTCGTGTGCATGGGGATTGGTCCATCAAGAACATAGCACTGGACAACGGCAGATGTTTGGCCTGGTTCAAGACAGGGCTCTATCAAGCCGTTACACAAAAACTTTATCCGACTGTCCTGGTGATGGTGAGGCAACCCAATAATAACGAAACCCTGCAGGATTTCGTCAATCAATATAACCATAAAGAATACAACTATAAGCCATTCACTCCAGTGCGATGTCCTGCTACATCCTGCATTGCACTGGCCGCAGATCAGGCAGGAATGTATGGCGAGGATGGAAATGGGCGTGCTCACATGGTCGCGTTCGAGCGAGATGAACCCGCATTTCCTGGACTGATCTTTGAGGCGCCCCTGGAGCTTCCCAAATCTAATGGCGGGGAGCAAGTCCAGTACTACCGCCCGAACCAAATCCAGCAGCGCATTCCCGGCAAGCTCTACTACCTTGTCCTGCTGGACACGGCGGCTTCCATTGAAGAGCCAGCTATGAAAGACTTCGACTTCTTTCTAGAAAACCTGACGGTGGAGTAACTCTGCCTCCCCAACCCGCACTGCTAGAGCGGATACCATTCGCCTGGCTGCAAATGCGTTCTGGAATCAACACCACGGCAAAGAGTAGCATATATGTGGCCGCCGGGGATTGATCCGGGCATGACAGGCCGCATGGGCGAGCGGTTGGCAGCCCTGACGCCTGTTGGCTCTTATCAGCTACAATTACCGATATCTCCACCATGGAGGCACGCTCTGCTTGCCGCGCTCCTGACCTCTATGAATTCCGCCGCCCATCTTGTGAATGGGCTGCATATGCGATTGTGTACATTACTGCTATTTGCCCCACAGTTCAGCATGCGCCACCAGGTTAAGAGATTGTTTTACGATCCGTTCTCCATGGTGACTCACCACTGGAACTGGTTTGATCTGACGATGCTCATCCCCTACTTCTCCGTGATGATCATCCTGTCGTTCTATGGCATTCACCGCTACACCATGTGCTATCTATATTTCAAATACAAAAAGAACTACAAACCCGATCCGCCCCGCCACTTCAAAGTTTTGCCGCGGGTGACCGTGCAACTTCCCATCTTCAATGAGCAGTTCGTCATCGACCGGCTGATTGAGGCGGTCTGCGCCATGGAGTACCCGCGCGAGAAGCTGGAAATTCAGGTTCTGGACGACTCGACCGACGAGACCCAGCAGGTGGCATCCGACATTGTTGCCCGCTATGCGGCGTTGGGGCATCCTATCTCCTACATTCACCGCACAAATCGCTACGGCTACAAGGCCGGGGCGCTCGATGCGGGTTTGAAGGTGGCCAAGGGCGAGTTCGTGGCCATTTTCGATGCAGATTTTGTGCCTCCGTCAGACTGGCTGATGAAGGTCATCCACCACTTTGCCGAACCGGAGATAGGCATGGTGCAGACCCGCTGGTCTCACATGAACCGCGACTACAGTATGCTGACCCAGATAGAAGCCATCTTGCTCGACGGCCACTTCATCATCGAGCACGGCGCACGAGTCCGCTCCGGCGACTACTTCAACTTCAACGGAACAGCCGGCATGTGGCGCATCAAGGCAATCAGTGACGGCGGCGGCTGGCAACACGACACGCTCACCGAAGACACTGACCTGAGTTACCGCTCGCAATTGGCCGGATGGAAGTTCAAGTATCTGCCCGATGTGGAGTGCCCCTCCGAATTGCCCATCGAGATGACCGCCTTCAAGACGCAGCAGGCGCGCTGGGCCAAGGGGCTCATTCAGACCAGCATCAAAATTCTGCCCTTGATGTTCAAATCGGATATTCCGCGGAAGATCAAAGTCGAGGCCGTCTATCACCTGACGGCCAATCTGAGCTATCCAATGATGGTCATCATGACGGCATTCCTGATGCCGGCTATGATCGTGCGCTTCTACCAGGGCTGGTTCCAGATGCTGCTCTTCGATGTGCCGCTTTTCACCGCTTCGTCCCTTTCCATCGCCATCTTCTACCTGACGGCGGAGCGCGAACTCTTCCCCAAGACCTGGATGAAGACCTTTCTCTATCTGCCCTTTTTGATGGCCCTGGGCATTGGACTCACGGTCACCAACACCAAAGCGGTGATGGAGGCCCTGCTGGGCATTAAGAGCGCCTTTGTGCGCACCCCCAAGTACCGCGTAGCCAAGAAGGGCGAAAAATCACAGGCCGCCAAGTATCGCAAGCGGCTCATACTGGCTCCGTGGATTGAGTTGCTCTTGGGCGGCTACTTCTTCCTGGCCATTCTCTACACCTTCACCAACAACAACTACTTTACCGCTCCGTTTCTGATTCTGTTTGTCATCGGCTACTGGTACACAGGCCTGATGAGTTTGCTGCAAGGGCGCTTTGAGCGTTGGCGCACCGGCGCCGAAGCCAATCTCAACGAATCCAGCCCCAAGCCGTTCCCGGTGGGTGTGTAGATGAGATAGTCGCGGTCGTTATACAACCGGCCGCAACCTGACTATCCTTTGCATGATATACACGCAATGGATTATTGGTGGAAATCCGTGCCCAGCCAGTAATTTGGGGTGTCCACTATTTCGAAGCGATTTGGATCGAGTTTCACCAGCGCCTCGGCGGTGGTGTTCCAGACCGTGGCGTGGCCTACCGCGCCAGTGCCGTCCAAGTCGTTGCCCTGGACGACGGTCTGATCGAGGATGTAGTTGCTGAAACCCTGACCGTTCCGCGCATTGTTGATCTGGCCCTCGTTCCATTCGGCGTGTTGGGCGGCATTGCTCTGCTGCTGGGCCCAGTAGCCGGCGTGCTGTCTGTCGTTGGCGGCCTGGCGTTCGGCAAAGCTTCTCTGCGCCGCCTCACCCTGCGCGCGAATCCGGTCGGATTGCTGCTGTCCCCAGGCACGCCATTGCTGGTCAGACTGCTGTTTCTGCGCAAGCTTCTGCTGCATCTGCTGGTTCATCACTTGCTGATTTACCTTGTAGGTCGGGATCATCGCCATCACCATGCTTTGCTCCCGCTCGGACTGGGCGTCGGTCATAATATTAAAGTTGCGTGTGACTGTGTAAGCACCCCATTGGGCCGGCGGCGATTGGCATATATCATCTATCAGCTTCTTCATGCCTTGCCCATCCGGGTCGATGTGCCCCGTGACAAGGATGCAGTTGCTCGCCCCCTTTATCGGCTCAATCTTGTCCACCTGCAGCTTCGCCGGAGGCAGGTTGAGGGCGCGCCGCCAAGCCTGCAACAACTCTGGATAGGCCTTCCCCAGATCCGGATGGTAGGGGTAGAGGATCGTTCCCGTCCCCTTGTAGATTCCGTACCGCACCGCTTGCACCTGCTGCGGGTTGTAGGGGTCCACCGCTGGCCTCATTGCACCGAAAACCACCTGTTCGCCGTTCGGCCCTCTGAGAGCCATCGTACTGCTGGCGCTGTTGGGATCGAGTTGCCAGCCGTCGGGAATGCCGATGCTGGCCGAGTTGTCTGACGCGGTAACCGTGTGCAGGTGGGCGGCCGGGCCAGAGTGACCATCGCCGGCCGGAGCCGATTGTCCGCCAGACGAGAAGCCGGAGGCCGCCGCCTGGCTATCCGGATGCCAAACGCTGAACAGTTGCTTGAGCATGGGATTCACCGTCTTGCCGAAGCGCTGGGCATCGTCGGAGAGCAATGCCGCCTCTACCTGCCTGGGGCCGGAGGCTGCCGAGAGTACCAGGCCGGCCAGTTTCTTGTTTCCTTTCGAGTGATCGGTCACCGTAAAGAAGACGCCTACGGTTTTCGTTCCCTTGAACTGGAAGACTTTCCCAATTTGCGGCCTTTCGCCGCAAGTGTTCTGCATGCTGATCAGAATCTTGCTCATGGCCGCCGGCTGGGTCGTGGCTCCGGCCACTGTTCCGAAGGAGATCTTGCCCCCTTGCGTGGCATTGAGCGTAGTAATCGGAATCGGCGGCGGTGTCCCCGCCTTGCATGCGGAGATGAAAACGATGAACAATGAGAGAATCGCAGAAAAACGCTTCGAGGCACTCATTTCGACTTATCCTTTCCTGAATCAAAAGTGCATCTTACCGTAGACAGCGAAAAGCGAGAGAAAAATGCGTCAGGAGAATGATATATCAAAATTCCCGTTGTAAGAGCCAGGAACGGCGGCTCTGCGGCGCTCGCTTGCCCTCTCCGTTACAATAGTCTTCAAACGTCTGCCGCACCAGGACTCAAATTCCCAGCCGCCAGGCGCATTGGAGCATTATGCTTGCCGCAAACTTGACCGAAGCCCTCACCTTCGACGACGTGTTGTTGGTGCCTGCCTACAGCGACGTGGTGCCTGTGCAGGTCAGCACGCAGACTCAGTTGACCCGCACGATTACGTTGAACACCCCGCTGCTTTCCTCCGCCATGGACACGGTGACCGAATCGCGCATGGCCATCGCCATGGCACAACAGGGTGGCATAGGTATTGTGCACCGCAATCTGTCTATTCCCGACCAGGCCGGCGAGATCGACAAAGTGAAGCGCTCAGAGAGCGGAATGATCGTAGATCCTGTGACCATTGGCCCGGACCAGATGATAGGCGACGCACTGGAAGTGATGCGTCGCTACAAAATCTCCGGCGTGCCGGTGACGCAGGGCAAGCGGCTGGTGGGCATTCTAACCAACCGCGACCTGCGCTTTGAGACGCGCACCGATGTGCCGGTGGGCGACGTGATGACCAAGACCGACCTGGTTACGGTTCCGGTGGGGACCACGCTGGAAGAGGCCGAGCAGATTCTGCACAAGCATCGCATCGAGAAGCTGCTGGTGGTCGACGATAAGTACAACCTGAAGGGATTGATTACGGTCAAAGACATCCAGAAGAAGCTGAAATATCCCAACGCCAGCAAGGACGAGAAGGGCCGGTTGAGGGTAGGCGGCGCCATCGGGGCAACGGGCGATTATATGGAGCGGGCTGCGGAGTTGGTGCGGGCGCGCGTGGATGTGCTGGCCGTCGACTCGGCGCATGGACATTCGTCACGCGTGCTGGAGGCGGTGCGCGAGGTGAAGAAAGCCTTTCCTAGTGTGGACCTTCTGGCCGGCAATGTGGCTACCTACGAGGGCGCGCTGGCGCTGATCGACGCCGGCGCCGACGCGGTGAAGGTCGGCATCGGGCCGGGTTCGATTTGCACCACGCGCATGGTTACCGGCGCGGGAATGCCGCAGATTACGGCCATTGCCGAAGCCGCGCGCGCTGCCCGCGAGCGTGGTATTCCGGTGATTGCCGATGGCGGCATCAAGTACTCAGGCGAAATCACCAAGGCCATCGCCGCCGGAGCCAGCTCGGTGATGATCGGGTCGCTCTTTGCCGGCGTGGACGAAAGCCCGGGCGAAACCATCCTCTATCAGGGCCGCAGCTTCAAGAGCTATCGCGGCATGGGCTCGCTGACCGCCATGAGCCAGGGCTCGGGCGAGCGTTATTTCCAAGGCACAGACGATCTGGAGAGCGCGGAATCGGGCGGCGAGGGTGTTGTGCAGCGCGAGCGCGCCAGCCAGAACCGTCTGGCCAAGTTTGTTCCTGAGGGTATTGAGGGGCGCGTGCCATACCGCGGGCCGCTGGAGTCCATGGTCTTCCAACTGGTTGGCGGCCTGCGCTCTGGCATGGGTTACCTGGGCTGCGCAACCATACGCGATCTTCAAGAAAAGGCACAGTTTGTGCGCATCAGCAGCGCCGGCCTGCGCGAAAGCCATGTGCACGACGTGATCATCACGCGAGAAGCACCCAACTATCGCGTCGAATAAGGCGGGCACAACAAAACCCCGCCCGGGAGGACGGGGTTCATGCTGGATAAAGTGTTTAGATTCAGCCAAGTAAACAGCTTCAGGCTTTGGCGACTTTGCCGCTCTTGATGCAACTGGCGCAGACGCGAAGCTTCTTGGGCTGGCCGTTTACCAGCGCCTTAACTGCCTGCAGATTCACGTTCCAGGTCCGCCGCGTGATGTTGTGGGCGTGAGAGATATTATTGCCAAAACGCGGGCCTTTCCCGCAGATATCGCATACTTGTGCCATGACTTAGCTCCAAACTCAAATGTCTTGCGCAGCCCATATAAAGGAAGATACACATCTACCTTGGCATACCGAAACTCCATTATACCCGGAACCAGAGGCTGGACCAAAACGCGCCGCAGACCGGCATTGCAGCCAGGCCAAACATATCCGCTGGCGCTATAAAGCCACGGAGCGCATTTTTTGCACCAAAAGTATTGCATTTCACGCAAATAGCGTGCGCATATAAGCGCATGAAAATCTGCTATTAGGGCTCTTTTTCTCCATGTTTTCACCATTTTTAGCGAATAACGCACTAACTTATTATTTATGAATAGGTTATGCAAAATAATCGAACAACATTTGCAGATAATTAGGTGGACTTGACCTAGTCATGACCTAGGTCAAGTAGAGCGAGATTTATGCAGTCAGACAACATTGCAGTACTGTCGGGTCGGACGCAAGGATCGGAATTCTGGGTGAAGACGAGACCTAGGTGGTACGGCGGAGTTATTCCACGATCAGGTCCTCGAGAAAGAAGTCGAAGTCGTTCATGGCTGGCTCCTCGATAGAGGCTGCCGTGTCCAGCAGGACAATGGAACATGGTCAGCAAGGGAGCGAGGCAGGAAAGCGGCGGAGTCGCAGGTTGGTCGAGGCGATTCGGGAGAAGATCAGGGAGGAAAAGATTGAGGGGTGAGAGCCGGACGGATGGATATCCCAGGTTTCAAAGGCGAAACCTGGGATACCCGGTTGTGTGTGGGGAGTGATATAGTGTTAAACTAAGTAGAATCTTGTCAGCGGCTGCGCAACGGACATTGTTGGTTCCAAAGCTGGTGGCCAGGCGCAGTCCTAACAAAAACAGGATGGCCTCAATGAAACTCCCTCTAACCCAAAACGAAAGGACAAAAATCGTGAAAACATTTGTCAAGAATGCAGTTGCAGGACTTGTTCTCTCGGCTCTGATTCTCGTTGTTATATCGGCGCCAGTTCGGGCGCAGGTTCTGGCTCACTCGGGTGAAGTTGCCGGCACCGTCGGTTCTGACTACACCAGCATGACTAGTGTCGATCCCGCGTCAGACATCCTACCCACCAGCCAGTACTTTTTAAGCGGGTCGAGCGGCTTCAACGTGACACCCTACATCACAGCTCTGGCCGAGTACAAATACGATCCCCTGGTCGCTGTCTCTGGTTCTCCGGATAAGTGGCACTCTCAACTTTCTGGCGCAGCGGCTCGCTTCAACTTTATGCCCTCGAAAAAGGTCGTTCCCTACGCGATTGTAGGCGTCGGCTATTACCGGTTAACCGTGAGTTTTAGCGGCATAACCCAGGTTGCCGACGGCTACTACGTGAACGGCGGCGGCGGCGCCAGTATCTATTTCGGCCCGCACTGGGGCATTCGGCCTGAGATTCGCTATGAGCGGCAACATGCCACGTATGGCAGCCAAATCATCACCTCAAATGTGGCGGATGAATCGGTCTCGATCTTCTATCAGTTTGGCGGAACAGGAAAGAAAAAGAAGTAGGCTTCAACCAACAAGAGCACGGATAATTGCGGCCAGGTCTGCCCATGGGGCGACCTAGTTGCTTGTATTGCAAGGATGACATTTTTATCGATGTTAGAAAGAGTTAGTCCCAATAAGAACCGGCCCGCATCTCGATGTGAGGAGCGGGCCGTTTTCTTTTGGTCTTAGTTTAGATTCCTGCTGGTTCATGCTTTGGCGGAGGTGCGTGCGCCGAGGTCCGCGGCTGCAAGTTCAGAATCACCGCTTTAGGGCCAATCTTGCGCGCCGTGGAAGATACGCGAAATCTGAATTGCGTTCGGCGTGACCTGATAGACGGCGATGTAAGGCAAAGGCGCGAAAGTAAGTTCGCGCCGTCCGGGCATGCGGCGGCTGGCCCGTCCAAGATTTGGAAAATCCTTCAGGCGGCCACATTCGTCATAGATTGTTCTGGCAACTCGGCGGGCTGCTTCGGGGTTGTCGCGTTCGATCCATTCGCAGATGCGCTCTAAATCTTCGGCTGCGGGGATGGACCAGCGGACCTCCATCAGGGTCTCAAGAACCGTTCAAGGCGCTGGCCCACTTGCTCATGCGTGAGGTACTCGCCGTGCAGCAGCGCGTTCTCGCCACGGTTCACCGCGTCTATGAAGCGGCTTTCCTCATCGAAATATCGCGCCACGACTTGCTGTACCAGCTCATCCGGCTTACGGCCCTGCTGGGCGGCAGATTGCGCGAGTTTCGCTTCCTGCTCGGATGTGAAATGTACTTCCATGACGCTCAGAATACGGGAAAAACCCCGCGCATGGCAAGGTTGCCATGGGGAATAGCCCCTCTCAGAATAAAGAAACGGCCCGCTTCTAAGATTGAGAAGCGAGCCGTTTCTGTTCTTATAGCGCAGTTAAGTTAGGCCTTGGCGGAGGTTCGTGCGCCGAGGTCGGCGGCCAGTTTTTCGGTGGAGAAGGCTTCGATGATGTCGCCGGCCTTAAGATCGTTGAAGCCGCTGAGGCCGATGCCGCACTCCATGCCGTTGGTGACTTCTTTAGCGTCGTCCTTGAAGCGCTTGAGGGAGACCACCTTGCCCTTGAAGAGCTGCTCGGCGCCGCGCATGACCTTGATCTCGGCGTCGCGACGGATGGTACCATCCTGCACGCGGCAGCCGGCGATGGTGCCGACCTTGGGAATCTTGAAGATGTTGAGCACCTCGGCGCGGCCGATGTAGTTCTCCTTGTAGACGGGCTCAAGCAGCCCGAGCATGGCCAGACGCATCTCGTCCTGCAACTCGTAGATGATGGAGTGGAGGCGGATCTGGACGCCTTCCTGCTGCGCCAGCTCGGCGGCCTTGCGCTCCGGACGAACATTGAAGCCGATGATGATGGCGTTGGAGGCGGTGGCCAGCAGGACATCAGATTCTGTAATGGACCCGACGCCGGAGTGGATGACCTTGACGCGCACCTTCTCGGTGGACATGAGGACCAGCGAATCGGCGAGCACCTCGACCGAGCCGGTGACATCGCCCTTGATGATGAGAGGCAGGTCTTTTACGCCGGCGGTGCGAATCTGCTCGGCGAGACCTTCAAGAGAGACGCGGGAACTCTTGGCGAGCTGGGCGTCGCGCTCCTTCATCTTGCGGTACTGGGCGATGCCCTTGGCCTTGTCGCGGTCGGCAACGACGAGGAAGGTGTCGCCGGCGTCGGGCATGGCTTCGAGGCCGAGGACTTCGACGGGGGTGGAGGGGCCGGCTACTTCAAGGGCGCGCCCGCGGTCGTCGAACATGGCGCGAACCTTGCCGAAGGTGTTGCCGACGATGTAGCTGTCGTTGAGGTGGAGGGTTCCATCCTGAACGAGGACGGTGGCGACGGCGCCGCGTCCGCGGTCGAGCTTGGCTTCGAGGACGGAGCCGACAGCCTTGCGTCCGGGAGTGGCCTTGGGCGCCTTGATGTCGGAGACCAGGCAGATCATTTCCAGCAGCAGGTCGAGGTTGATGCGCTTCTTGGCGGAGACTTCGACGAAGACGGTGCCTTCGCCGGCGGTTGCCCACTCCTCGGGAACGAGGCCGCGGTCGGCGAGCTGCTTTTTGACGCGATCGATGTTGGCGTTGGGCTTGTCGATCTTGTTGACGGCAACGATGATGGGAACGGCGGCGGCCTTGGCGTGGTCAATCGCCTCCATGGTCTGGGGCATAACGCCGTCGTCGGCGGCGACGACAATGACCACGATGTCGGTGACCTTGGCGCCGCGGGCTCTCATGCGGGTAAAGGCTTCGTGGCCGGGAGTGTCAAGGAAGACGATCTCGCGGCCGGAGGCGGGCGAGCCCTCCTTGGCAAAGCGAACCTTGTAAGCGCCGATATGCTGAGTGATGCCGCCGGCTTCGCCAGCCGCAACGTCGGTTTCACGGATGGCGTCGAGCAACGAGGTCTTGCCGTGATCGACGTGGCCCATGACAGTAACAACAGGCGAACGGGGAACCTCAAGCTCGCCGGTATTTTCGGCTTCGAGGACTTCCTCGATGGCCTGGTTGGCGATCTCTTCCTCGTAGCTGATGACGGTGGCGGCGGCGCCGAACTTGGCGGCCACGTCCTTGACCATCTCGGCATCTAGGGACTGGTTGACGGTGACGAAGATGCCGCTCATGAGCAGCGTGGCGATGAGGTCCTTGGCGCGAACGTCGAGCTTTTCGGCCAGGTCCTTTACGCTTATGCCCTCGGTGACGGTGATTGCGCGGGTGATGGGAAGGGGCTCGCCGCCGATTTGGATGCCTGCATAGCGTGGCGGCGGCACAAAGCCCTTCATCGGGCCTTCCTTGGTTTTTGGATACTGCTGCTGGCGGCCGCCGCGGCCTCTGGAGGGGGCGCGCTGCGGGCGCGGGGACTCGCCGGTTGGCGGCATGCCGCCGGGGCGCGGCGCACCATAGCCGGGACGCGCGCCATATGGGGGGCGAGTTCCGGGGGCGCCCGGCGCGCCAGTGCCAGCATAAGGGCCAGAGGTGGAACGAGTGGGGTGCTTGGGACGGGGACCGCCGGGATACTGGCCTGCTCCTGGCGCAGCACCAGTGGTGCGCTGGGCGCCGCCAAATGCTCCTGAGGGCCTGCGGAAGATGGGCTCGCCGCGACGAATGCCGCCGGGTGCGGTGCCAGATGCAGGTGGATGATCAGCCACAGGGGGCGCGGTGTAGACGGGCCGAGGCCCGGTTTGCGGCATTACCATGCGCCGGGCGGGTGGCGCTGGGGGCGCTGCGGCATGCGCTTTTCCGCGGCGTGTGGGCGGATGCGCCGGCGCGGCAGCGGCTAAATTGGCAGCTTCTCCGGCGAATAAAGATTCCTGATCGGCGGCCAGAGCAGCCTCTTCTTCAAACAGGGGGGCCGAGATCTCAGCGCGCTCCGCTGCTCTGGAGGCTTTAGCTTTAGAAACCGGCGCTGCGGGAGCCTCTGCTTTGGCCTTGGCAGCGAGCGCAACAGCTTCATCCGATGGTTTGGCTGCTTTTGCGGGTGGTTTGACCACCACGGCTACTTTAGGCGGCGCTGCGGCGACGGCGGGTTTGGCCGCGGCACCTGCCGGAGCCTTGGCAACCACCGCTTTGGAAGGCGGGCGAGTGGCAATAGCCGGCGGTGCTGACGGGGCGACGATGGGCGGTGCGGAACGAGGCTGGGGAACAATCTTACGCGGTTCCGCCTTGGCCGGGGCCGCAGGCGGCTTGACGGCAACCACAGCCGGAGACGCCGGACGCGCGGGCGCCGGCTCAGGCGCAGCCGCCGCTTTCTTCAGGGGCAAACGGCTCTTCCGGGCTTCGGCTTCCTCTTCCTGCTTCTTGGCCATGACGGCCTTGAGCACGTCGCCGGGCTTGGAGATATGCGAGAGATCAATCTTGGGGGCTATGGGTTGCGGGGCGCGAGAGGACGGCGCGCTTGCCTGGCTCGCTGTTTTCGCCGCACGCTTAAAATGCGCGCGAACCTTGTCGGCCTCATCCTCCTCCAGCGAACTGGAGTGAGTTTTGCCGGCGCCCAGACCGAGCTCCGCCAATACGTCAAGAACCTGCCGGCTCTTGACTTCCATCTCGCGCGCGAGATCGTTGATACGAACCTTACTCATCCGCCTCTTTTCAAAATCCGCTATCCAAGCCCTATAGAGCATTTTCCGAATTCACGTGAAATAGCCGAAATTCGTGAGAGGTGGCTTTTCCTTGAGGGAAAAGCCACATCAATTCTGTGGCTCCTCGTACATCTATTCGGAAAATGCTCGGTCGCTCATAGCTACCTCATGGCATTGGTTGTGGTTCAAAGTTCCGTTCTCGTTTGATGGGGCAGGAAAGACGCGGCGCATACTACTCGCCGTCCTCTTTGGCTGCCTGTTCGTCTGTCGTTGTACTTTCGGTTTCAATGTTTTCCAGCAGCGGCTCTTGCGCTCTTTGAGCATCCTGCTCAAACGCCTCAGCCGGCCGGTCTTCCAAAGTCTCGACTTCCGCCTCATCGGCTGGAGGAATATCTTCGACGGCCGCTTCGGCCGCGGTGCGGTGCTCCTCCATATCCTCTTCTTCGGCAGCGCGGACATTCTCCGCTTCAGTGATGACCGCGGCATCATTTTCCGCTTCCGCCTGGTCCGTCGCCAGAACAACTTCACGCTCTTCTTTGGTAACGGCCGGTTCAGCGTCTTCGGCTTTGCCTGCTTCCGGCTTTCGTTCTTGCTCGCTCGCCTCAAGCTGTTCGAAGTAGTGGCGCACGGCGAGGCTGATTTTTTCCAGGGTCTTTTCGCCGATGCCGGGAATCTCTTCGAGCTGTTCGGGGG
The DNA here is from genome assembly GCA_050012015.1 of Occallatibacter sp. Taxonomy (GTDB): domain Bacteria; phylum Acidobacteriota; class Terriglobia; order Terriglobales; family Acidobacteriaceae; genus Telmatobacter. Next base: position 803,879 of record JBEKHZ010000002.1, read on the forward strand.
TCATGTCGGCGAGGCCCTCGACGGTGGTGATGCCGGCGGCGACCAGTTTTTGCAGAACGCCCGCGGACAGCTCCGTCACCTGCTCGATAGGCGTAGCGGGCGCGCTGGCCAGATCCTGCATTTGCAGCTCGACTTCCTGGCGCTTCTCCTCTTCGCTCTTGATATCGATCTTCCATCCAAGCAGCTTGGCGGCGAGACGCACATTCTGGCCCTTCTTGCCGATGGCCAGCGAAAGCTGCGTGTCGTCCACGATAACTTCGAGCTGCTTATCATTCAGATCAGCGATGGAGACGCGACTGACCTTGGCAGGCTGGAGGGCCTTTTCAGCAAAAGTGGTGATCTCCTCGGAGAATTCGATGATGTCGATTTTTTCACCGCGCAATTCGCGGATGATGGACTGCACACGCATGCCCTTCATGCCCACGCAGGCTCCGACCGGGTCAACATCCTTGTCGCGGGACTGGACGGCGATCTTGGTGCGCTCGCCGGCTTCGCGGGCGATGGCGCGGATGACCACCGTGCCGTCGTAGATTTCGGGAACTTCAGACTGAAAGAGATTCTGCACCAGCTCCGGAGCGGCACGGGAGACGATTACCTGCGGCCCCTTGGCGGCGCGGTCCACCTTGAGCAGGACAACGCGAACGCGCTCACCGATGGAGAACTGCTCCAGGCGGGACTGTTCGCGCTTGGGGCAGCGGGCTTCTGCCTTGCCCAGGTCGTAGATCACATCCTGGCCCTCGAGACGCTTGACGGTGGCGTTGAGCACTTCCTTTTCGCGGTGAGCATACTCATTGAAGACGGTTTCGCGCTCGGCCTCGCGGACTTTCTGGAAGATGACCTGCTTGGCCAGTTGCGCGGCGATGCGGCCCAGCGGGCTGGTGTCGCGGTAGAGACGAATCTCGCTGCCCACCTCGACATCCGGCGCCAGTTCCTTGGCCTGGGTGAGGGTGATCTGGTTGAGCGGGTCCTCGAGGGGATCGTCGTCGGCCACCACCGTTTTATAGATGTAGGCCAGAATCGCGCCGGTTTCCTTGTTCAGCTCACCGCGCATATTTTCCTGGGTCTTATAGAACTTGCGCGTGGCCAGGGCGATGGCCTCCTCGACCGCGCCGACAACGATGGCGGGGTCAATGCTCTTTTCCTGGCTAAGGAGCTCGATACTCTGATACAAAGCGCTGGCCATACTCTGGTTGCTCTCTCTTAGTTGCTCGACTCGGGCTTCAATTGCGGCTCAAGCCGGTTCAATGTGTTGTGTTGAAGGTCAGTGCGTGAAGCCCTCAAACCCCTTAAATCTCCGGCACCAGTTGCGCCTTCTCGATGTTCTCGAGCGCAATCTCGACCGTGCTGACGCTGGCTTTCCGGCTCTTGCTGTTCTGCTTGACCGCGTTCAGGTCGAGCGTAATGGTATGGCCGGCTCCAGACCCGGTTCCGGCCATCAGCCGTCCCTGCCAGTGGCGGTTGTTGCGAACTGGCTCGAAGGTCTGCACCTTGGCCAGAGAACCCGCAAACCGTTGAAAATCCTCGGGTTTGGTCAACTTTCGGTCCAACCCCGGAGAACTGGCTTCCAGCGTGTACTCGGCGCCCGGAACCAGGTCTTCCACATCCAGCAGCACGCCAAAATCCCGGCTGAAAGCGGCGCAATCCTCATGGGTGACGCCGGAGAACTGCTCAACCTGGAGCTTGCCCGCCGCCAAACGCTCCGGCAAATCTACAATCGTACCGGCGGCAATCGCCGCCTTCAGCCTGGCGCGTCCCTCGGCATTCTTCTCGAGGGTTACGCGCAGGATGCGCTCCCGGGCCGGTCCAATGAACTCGAGTTCCACCACGTCCAGCCCGTGTGAGGCCGCTACGCGGGTTGCTGCCGCCCGGATTGCTTCCAGCTTGACTGCCATCGTTCACACGCTGCCTGAGGCGGCTAAAACACGAATATTAGCCCAAATAAAAAGTGGGCTGTAAGCCCACTCATCTCTCCGCCAGCCGGTGCGGTCACGGCAACTCAGGCGTAGAAACTCGTCTCTGTCCTTACAATAGCCCAAAATGGACGAAAAATCAATCACCTACGGCGGGTAGGAGGCTGCTTGCGCGGCCCGCTTGCCAGCCGCTTGACAGCCGCTGTCCCGTCCATGAGGCTGATTGCATGGTTTGTGCTTGGATGCAACGAGCTCAATGAGGAGTTTCATGGACCCGCGCGACGAGATGGATCCCGTTCAGTTGGAGATGCTCTCGCAGGCCTTCTGCGGGCAACTGATGGCCTGCCTGGACGAGTGCGCGCGTGGCAGGAAGGGGCTGTTTTCAGAGTACGAACACCTGCACAGCGAGGGGGGCGGCGAGGAAGAAGAGTTTTTCTGGCCTGAGGCGGCGCGACTGCGTGAGTTGGCCGTGGCGTTGCAGGGGGTTCTGAACCAGCACGAACAACGAAATGCACTGTGTGACGAGTTTCTTGACCTGTGCACGATGCATGGCGAGTACCATCCCGGCGAAAGGAAGCTGGCGCGGGCATTTCTGGAGCGGATCGAACGGGGCGAGGTGGGCGTGCAGCCGGGAAAGAAGAGAAGTCCATGGTGATTCTGCATGCATTTCTGGCGCTGGCGGCGGGATTTGCCACGATGGTGCTGCTGGTGATTGTGCTGACGGCGCTGCTGAAGCACATGGTTCCTAGCTGGACGGGCGCGGAGGGAAAGCCGCAGCCGGGGTCCCCAGCGGGCGATTTATGCCCGATGGGGTGGAAGCCGGGGTATATTTTCGTCAATCTGGGATACTCGTTTCTGGCGGCGGCGGCGGGCGGATACGTGACGGCATGGTTGGCAGCGGCCAACCCGCTGATTCATGTGCTGGCGTTGGGGATCGTGGTGCTGGCACTGGCCGCGCTGAGCGCGCTGCAATCGCGGGGCAAGCTGCCGATCTGGTATGCGCTGGCTCTGGTAGCGATTTCGCCGATTGGCGTGCTGGCTGGCGGGCTGGTACGGCTGCGGGTGGTGGGAATACTGTAACCACCTGCGGTGGGGCAGATGGCGCTTGCGCGCCAACAGAGTTAATCAAAACGTCAGTAGAGAGCAACCCCAGACACCTGAATCGGGACCAGTTGCACTTATTACTGGCACGGCCGGTGACACTATTCGCTATTGTGCCACTTTATTGATTTGTGCCACTAGGTTATAATGGTGACACATATTAGAAGGGTGGGAATTATGGAAGTTTTGGAACGTCAAGAGCAAGAGGTGGGCCGGAAATGGCCTAGGTTTGTCGACAAGCTCTGGGTTCGGACTCGGATGGGGGAAAAGGGGCGGCTGGTGATTCCTGTGGCGCTCAGAGAAGCGCTGGGGATGGCCGACGACGACGTTCTGGATATGCGCGTTGTGGACGGCGAACTGCGGATTGCAACCATGCGGGAGCGGCTGCGGCGGGCGCAGGAGAGAGTAAAAGCCCTCGTGCCACCGGGTGTCAGCCTTGCTGACGAGTTGAGTGCGGAGCGGCGTGAGGCAGCAAAACATGAATGAAGTTGTCTTCGATGCCTCGGCGATACTCGCACTACTTCAACACGAGCGTGGTGCGGAGAGGCTGACGGTCGAGATTCGCAAGAATGCTGTGGTCAGCGCGGTCAATCTGGCGGAAGTACAATCCAAACTCGTCAAAAAAGGGCACGACCCGGAGGAAGCTTGGGGGGATGCTCTATCCACGATGATTGAGGTCGAGCCCTTCACCAGCGATCAAGCGAAGATTGCCGGCGATTTAATCGCCGTGACGGAGAAATACGGCCTGTCGCTGGGAGATCGAGCTTGCCTTGCGCTGGCGATTGCGCTCAATGCTCCGGTTTATACCACCGAACAGCTATGGAAAAACCTGAAGGTGGGCGTGCCGATTCATGTGATTCGGTAAGGCGGGCTGCATCGGAGATTGTGGAAATAGCAAAGGCCGGAGCTATGCTCCGGCCTTCACTATTTGTAGCGGGTTGTGATGATCAGCCCTGGATGTCGAACTGCTCGGGATGCAGGGTGGGGTCGCTCTTGATGAGGATGTTCTTGCTGGTCAGTTCCTCAAACTCGTTGATCCAACTAGCGCCGTTGGATTTGAGGACCTTGACGGTTTCGGGGTTGACGCGCACGAGAATGTCGGAGTTCTCGAAGTGCTTCTTCATCTTGCGCAGCTCGGTGTAGATCTCGTTGCAAACCGTGGTCGGGCTCTTGACCATGCCGGTGGCATGACAGGTGGGGCAGGGGACCGAGAGAGTGCGCTCGAGCGACTGCTTGACGCGCTTGCGGGTGATGGCGACCAGGCCAAAGTCGTTGAACTGGAGAACCTTGGTGGGGGCGCGGTCGGATTTGAGGGCTTCCTCGAGGGCGGCCATGACCTTGAAGCGGTTTTTGCGCTCGTCCATGTCGATGAAGTCGATGACGATGATGCCTCCCAGGTCGCGCAGGCGAATCTGGCGGACGATCTCCGGCACGGCGTCAAGGTTGGTCTTGAGGATGGTGTCCTCAAGGCGAGCCGACTTGCCGACGTACTTGCCGGTGTTGATGTCGATGGCCACCAGCGCCTCGGTCTGGTTGATGACGATGGAGCCGCCGCTTTTAAGCCAGACTTTGGAGTTAAGGGCCTTGGAGATTTCATCCTGAATGCCGAAGTGCTCGAAGAGCGGAGTCTCCTTGGTGTAGAGCTTGACGCGGCGGACGAGCGAGGGCGAAAAGCGGTTGAGGAAGCGGACGATGCGCTCGTAATTGTCCTGAGAATCGACCCAGATGGAAGAGAAGTTGGAGCTGACCTGATCGCGCAGGATGCGCTCGACCAGCCCCAGATCGTGATAGATGAGTGCGGGCGACTTGGAGGAGTCGGAGCGCTTTTTGATCTCGGCCCAGAGGTTGAGCAGGAAGCGCAGGTCAGTGCGCAACTCCTCTTCGGATGCGCCCTCGGCGGCGGTGCGGACAATGAACCCACCGGAGGCCTCGCCGCGCTCGTGGACGAGTATCCTCTTGAGGCGCTGGCGTTCCTCGTCGGAGGCGATTTTGCGGCTGACGCCGATGTGACTGACGGTGGGCATGAAAACCAGGAAGCGGCCGGGAAGGGCAATGTGCGATGTAATGCGCGCGCCCTTCTTGGCGATGGGCTCCTTGGCGATCTGGACGAGAATCTCCTGGCCGGATTTGAGCAGGTCGCTGATGATGGGTAGGTCGGAGGTCTGCATGGAGCGGCGCGTCATTCCGCGGCCTCTGCCGGCCTGGCCCGCCGGCGCTGCCGGGCCTCCGCGTCCGCGGCGTCCGCGGGCAAAGCGATCAGTGCGCTGCGGCGCACCGGCGGCGGAAGGCTCTTCCTCGCCTTCTTCGTCAAAGCCTTCGTCGCCCTTTTCGTCGAAGTTCAACTGGATGCGGTGATCGAGATGGGCTTCCTGGAGCATCTCGCCCAGATCGCCGGAGCGCAGGTGGGTGGTCTCCTCTTCAAAGCTGTCCAGGTCGTGATCTTCAGTCTTGCCGCGGTGATGCGCATGACGGGGAGCGACGAACTCCTCTTCATCAATGGTTTCTTCCTCGATGAGGCCTTTGCCGGGAGCGTACGTCGAGGAGGAAATGGTTTTGGCCGCCTTTTTGGCATCTTTTTCGTCGGATTTTTTCTTGCCAAAGCCAAAGAAGCGGAATTCGGCAGGAGGCAGAGGGTCCACGTTGTGCGAGGCGGTTGCATCGTCATCAGTGTCCGCGGATTCCCAGGTCTCGGAATCGAGATCGGGAGCGTCGGGCAACAGGGCAGATTCAGATGTTTCGTCCAGCTCATCCTCGTCCTCTTCGAGGAACTCTTCTTCGACAAGGTTGTCATCCTCGGCCGCGGAGGGAAGCAATTCCTTGGCGGAGGCAATCTCCGGCAGGGATTCAGGTTCCGGGAGAGGCTCGGAGATTTCCTCAACGAAATCCTGCTCCTCGATGGCGTCGGGGGCGGAGCTGCCAGAAGCGCGCTCGTCGGCAGGGGGCGCCTGCGGCTCACTGGGCGCTGCCGGGAGGGGTTCTTTCTTGCTCTTGCGATGTTTGGAGAGCGATTCTCCGGGCAACACACCGCTGCCGTCCCATACAATGGGCGCTTCGATCATGGTGGTGGGTTTGAAGCTGCTCTCCGAGCGTACCGGCAGAGCAACGTGCCTGGTCACATTCTCTTGCGGAGCGTTTTCTGCCGGAGCGCCGCCGTACTTGGAGAGCGATTCGCCGGGCAACACAAACGGGGCTGGTGCGGAGGCTCCGCGCCTGGGCTGTGAAGGTCTGTCTGTGGGAACACCAGCGCCGGCATGAATCTGCGGAGCAACCTCGGGTTCGGTCTCGGTGATTTCCTTGGTGGAGGCTGCGGGAGCTTCACCTCGCTCCTGCTGACCCTGAGGCGATTCCGCTAAGCCACGGCCCCCGCGGCGGCGACGGCGTCCGCGCCAACGCTTGGCGCCGCCGGTTACGCCGGCAGCCTCTTCGCCTGCTTCGGGCTGTTCTGAAAGAGACAAAGAGCCGGACGCGGGCAAGGGAGCAATCTCGGTTTCCTGTAGAGTCTCAACTGCCGGACGACGATCCTTTGCCGGACGATCCTGTCTCGGTTCTTGGCGCGATTCCTGTCTCTGCTCAGGCTTTTGGCCGGGTCGAGCGCCACGCTCCAACTGAGCGGGCTCCTTTTCGCCGCTGTGCCGGACTTCGCGGGGAGGCTTATTGCCGCCGCTGACCGCGGCCTTTTCTAGCTCGTCGGTCTCTTCCTGGTCTTCGAGTTCCAGGAAGTCGGTTACATAGAGGAAGGCATCACGCTCCAGGCCGATGTCTACAAAAGCGGACTGCATGCCGGGCAGGACGCGGGTGACGCGGCCGTTGTAAATGGAGCCGGCGAGGGTGTACTCGTTTTCTCGTTCGTAGTAGATTTCGGCGAGCTGATCGTCTTCAAGAATTGCAAGCCGCGTTTCATGCGGTGTGGAGGAGATACAAATTTCTTTTGCCATCGTACCTTTCTGCCCGGCGGCGTCAGCCTGCCGGGACTCGCGGCAGGACGGAAAGGGGACGCGCGCGACCGGTAGGGGAAGGGATGTGCGTATGGGGAGAACCGTGAATCGCTATTGTTCCGTTTGCCGCGCCGCGGCCGGCCCTGAAGGGCGGCGAACCATGGCAAATACTGCGGCGAAGATGCTGAACAACCTGAACAAGCTCTACGAAACGGTAACCCGATTGCAGAGAGTTTGTGGCCAACCATGCCAGTAATCCTGGCGGGGCCGTTCCACCGCTGGCGAATGAATAGCCGTGCCGCGCGATGGAACCGGGTAAAGCTATCCCGGAAAACACTGCGCAAACCGTGCAATTAGTACGCCGCCAACGGTACCGGGGCCCCCGGCGACAGGTCTCCGTCGCTGGGGTGGAGCGGTTTTCCCGTCTCTGCGTGCTCATGAACCCTAATCCTGCCGGGCGCACGGTCCATCCGGACCTGGCCGGCGTAATACCTGAAAAAACCTTCTCCTGCGGACCGGATTTTCCGGGGGGACACAAGAGGTGAAGCTGCAAAACCGTTCAGTTTACGAAACGGCGCATGCGGACATTCATTGCCGCGCCCAGCGCCAGAAACGTAAACAATACCGAAGATCCGCCGTAACTCATTAACGGCAAAGGGATTCCGGTGACGGGCATAAACCCTATGACCATGCCTACGTTGACCGCAATCTGAAAGGTCAACACACCCACTACTCCCATAATAATCAAGGAGCCGGACAGGTCTGCGGCTGTTTGAGCGTTCTGAATCAAACGCATCAATATGGAAAAGTATAGCAGCAGGACGAGGAGCGCGCCGACGAACCCGTGCTCCTCACCGAAAGCAGCAAAGATAAAGTCGGCATGAGGAATAGGCAGGAAATCTCCCTGGGTCTGGGTTCCCTTGGCCATGCCTTTGCCCCAAACGCCGCCGGAACCGATGGCAATGAGCGACTGACGGAGCTGGTAGCCTGTGCCCTTGGGGTCACTGTCGGGATTGACGAAGCTGGTAAGCCGAACTTTTTGGTAGCTTTTAAGTACTTTGATCTTCCCCACTCCGAATCCATCGGTCCATACGCCGGCGATCAGCACGGTCGCGCAGACCAACAGAACCGCTGTCTGGCGGATGTTGATGCCGCCCAGAAACAGACCAATAATCAGGATTGGCACATAGGTGAGCGCAGTTCCCAGGTCGGGCTGGATGAGCACCAGAACCATGGGAACGCCGACCAGAAAGAAGGCTTTGACGATATCAAACCCGGTCAGCCGCCTCCCTCCGAGGTTGGCGAAGTAGCGTGCCACGACGAGAATCAGGATCAGCTTGACCCACTCGGAGGGCTGGAAGTGAAAGGGGCCGATCCTGATCCAGCGGCGCGCGTGCAACACCGTGACCCCCACCAGCTTTACCGCTACCAGCGATGCCAGGCCAAAGCCATAGGCCCAGTAAGCCCAGTCGAGCAGCCGGTGATAGTCGATTCTGGAGAAAAGGAACATGACTGCCATGCCACCGGCGATCCACAAGAGCTGCTTGATATGGAAGGCGGCGTACCAGTGGCTTTGCAGCGTAGACGAGAATTTGGTGTGCAGTGTGGCCGAGTAAACCTCGAAGACTGAAATGGCACACAGCACGAGCACCATGCCCAGCAGCGGCCAGTCGAAGTCGCGAACACTCAGGAAGCGGCGCATCAGATGCGATTCTCCAGCAAAGAAGTTGTTTCTGGAATTATGCGAGGCGGATTTTTCTTCCACCCCATCGACCAAGACCTGTCGCTGGGGACCCCGGAGAGGAAAAATCCGCTCAGCAGTATAGGTTTCATAGGAGTGTGGCTTGAGAATCGCATCAGGGTTGGCCTTCCTTGAAGCGCAGGGGCGAGTAGAGCAGCCAGGCCGGCCATGGAAACAGTCTGCTGGCAACGTTCTTCGCCGGAGTCAGCGGAGCGGTCATCAGAGGAAAATGGCCGCCACGCAGCTGGGCGGTTTGCCTGGCGCCAGCGACGCGGCGCGACTGGCGGCTGACGGTTGCTGGTTCGGACCAGACCGCGCCCATCTCGATTGGCGACGATTTTCCTATCGACGCCAGAGCATTCTGGTCCTGGACTCTCTTTTTGTTGACGTAGACGGTGGCCACCTGGGAGGCAAGTTTGGCGGCGTTCGCGCCCCAGTCGCCGTGCTCCCAGAGGACGGCGACAACGAACTCCGGGTTTCTACGGGGAATGACGCCGACGAACCAACCGTTGGGCAGAAATTCGATTCCACCTCCTAACTGCTTGATGGCCTCGTGGCTGGCGACCTGGGCGGTGCCGGTCTTGCCGGCAAAGTCCACTCCCTCGAGGTGGGAAGCCGCGGCTGTGCCACCCATGCCGGGATCGGTGGCCCCGGCCATGCCTTCAGTGATTGTCATCCAGTTCTCCGGATCGAGATCAATGGTGAATTCTCCGGAGCCGGGAAAGGTGTCCTTGATCGCCTGGCGGAACTGGGCGGGGAGCTGGGCAGTGTCTACCACGTGGGGGCGCGCAAAGTGCCCATTGGAAGCGATGCCGGCGATCATGCGGGCCAACTGGATGGGCGTCACGGTGACCGGGCCCTGGCCGATGCCCACCGAGACGGTTTCACCCACATACCACTTCTCGTGGTAGTTTTTCAGCTTCCAATCCGAAGAGGGTACGATGCCTACGGCCTCGTTGGGCAGATCGACGCCGGTGCGCTGGCCGAAGCCGACGCTTTTGGCGTAGCGGGCGATGGTGTCAATGCCCAGCTTGTCGGCCAGGGTGTAATAAAAGGTGTCGCAGGACCATGGAATGGCGTGCTCAATGTCCACCATGCCGTGGTGACGGTCGCAGGCGTGAAACTGGCCGTAGAAGAAGGCTCCGCCCTGGCAATTCACGTGCATTTTCTGCGCCACGCCCTCCTGGAGCCCGGCGACGGACATTAGGATCTTGAAGGTCGATCCGGGAGCCAATTGCGCCTGGATGGCCTTGTTCATCATCGGGTGGCTGGGGTCGTTGATGAGCTGGTTCCAGTCGGCGCGATTGATGCGCACGGCGAAGGCGTTGGGGTCGTAGCTGGGATGAGAGACCATGGCCAGAATCTCACCATTGCGCGGATCCATGGCCACCACGGCGCCGCTGCGGTCGCCCAGGGCGAGCTCGGCGGCACGCTGGATGTCGATGTCGATAGTCAGCTTGAGATCCTGTCCGGGTTTAGCGTGCTGAACGCCGAGGTAGCCCACCTCGCGGCCATGGCTGTCCACGATGACATCTCGGGAGCCATCCTGGCCGCGTAGAATCTCGTCGTAAGTTTGCTCGACGCCTGCTTTGCCAACCACGTCGCCCGGTTCATAGGCGGCAAAGCGAGATTGGCTAAGTTCCTCTGCGCTCACCTCGCCGACGTAGCCGATGAGGTGGGCAGCAAATCCGTCGCGAGGATAGAGCCGCCGCTCCTCGTCAATAGTCTCCAATTCGGGCAGCTCGTTGCGGTGAGCCTCGATGAAGGCCTGCTCGTCGGCGGTGATGTCCTTCTTGATGGGGATGGGCTGGTAAGAGGGGGCGGCCCGATAACGGCGCAGGGTAGCGCGCAATTGCTCCAAGTCAAGATTCAGGCCAAGGGCGATCAGCGGCAAGTCGGCATCCACGCTGCGATTCTGCTCGCGGACCAGGAAGCAGGAGACCGAGGGATAGTTGTCCACCATCAGCCGGTTCTCCCGATCGAAGAGCTTGCCCCGGCCGGCCATCACCGGCTCCTTGCGAATGCGATTCTGCTCGGCAAGCTGGCGGAAGCTCTCCGCCCCCAGCACCTGCAGCCGCCACAACCCCGACGCCAGGGCGAGCATGATCAACAGAATGCCGTACTGCACCACCGCCAGCTTGATGGTGGGGAGTTTTTCGCCTCGGGTTGTGCCTCCGGTATACATTTTGTCTGCGCCTCAGATGCTCCTTATTTCAACTTTCAATCCCTTCTCTGCGTCATGTCCAACAGGGGAAACAGGACCATGGCAATGGTCGAAGATCCTACCGCCTTCATCAGTTCCTGCAGCCCTCTCCAATCCTGATCCATGCCCAGCAGAACACGATAGATGAGGACGTAAATGGCGCCGGAGAGTAGCGAAAGCAAGAATGTTATCAAGACGCGGAAGATGAAATTGTCTACATCGATACGCACACCGACCGATCCGGACAGAAAGCCGGCCACGGACTTGGCGATTCCGCTGACTCCGATAGCGTGGTTGGTGAGCGCATCCTCGAAGATGCCCATTGCGGCGCCCATTATCGTTCCCTGAATGGGATCGCGCCGCGACAGGGCAAAATAGATGGTAACTACCAGAGGCAGATCGAACCAGGTATAGCCATGCAAAAAATGGGGCAGCCAAGCCTGGAGCACCAGGGCCGACAGCGTCACCAGAGCATAGACCAGGAAGGGATAACTGCGGATCCCCATATCGCGGCGGTAATTTTCGCCCTGGACTCTCATGGCTGTGGATTCCTCTCTGGAGGCGCTGGCGCAGAGGGTCCTTTGTCCTGCGACGGCTGAGGCCTGGCTCCCGGCGTAAAGCGGTCAGGATGCAGCGGGCGAAGCAATTTGGGCGCAGCGGGCGCAGGCGCCGCCGGGGGTGTTGCCTGATCCTGCCCGGGCGTAAGGTTGGCTGGCGGCAGCACATTAGGATCGGTGAGTCCCGGCAGCCGTTCGGCCATGATCTGCGAGGCTCTCTGCTGTTGCTTGATGGTCGCGGCCTCAGCGCCTTTCAGCGTTTCGCTGGTGGCCATGTCCTGCTGCTGCTCAGCCGGGATGCGCGGCGCTGTAGAGATAATCACCAACACCTCGTCGAGCTGGTCGAGATGGGCGGCCGGCTTCACAATCACGTCGATGAACGAGTCCCGGTCGGGGTCCGGCTGCACGCGCACAACCTCACCCACGGGCAACCCGCGCGGGAAGACGAGATCGCCCCCGGCGGTGAGCACCTTTTCTCCCGGCTGGATGCGCTGGTCGGCCAGGATGCCGATAATCTGCGGACGGCCAACAGCGTCGCCGCGCAGGATGCCGCGAATGCGCGTAGTTTCCAGAATCACGCCCGCGCCGCTGGTCTGGTCGTTGATGGCCAATACTTGTGCGGAGTGGGGAAAGACCTCGCGCACCTTTCCCACGATTCCATCGGGAGTAATCACGGCCATGTCGCGGCCGACGCCATCAGAGGAACCTTTGTCGAGATAGAAGACCTTCGAGGAATCGTTGCCGCTGGAGCCGATGGCCTGCGCGGCCAGAGTTTTGTAGATATATTTCTCCTGAAAGTCGAGAAGCGCCTGCAGACGCTGTCCCTGGCGTGCATCTTCCAGCAGCGAGGCCTGCTCCAGGCGGAGGCGGTCGATGGTCTTCTGCAATTCCTGATTCTGTTCGCGGGTGTGGCGCAGGTCAATATAGTTCTGCCAGAGGCCTACAACGCCCAGCTTAGTAGCGTGGAAGATTAGTTCCGGAGGAGTAACCACGGCATCAGCCCACAGCCGGATAAGCCGCACGCCGGTTGGATCTCTCGGGTCGAGGGTGTTGCGTCCGCTGTCGGTGCGGCGCACCTGCACAGCCAGCCCGATGATCTGCGCCAGCACAACAGCCAGCAGCACCAGTAGATTTCGATAGCGGGCGAAGAACGAATCCATGACCAAAAGCCCGGGCGCAGGAAAAAACGATATAGAGAGCAAGAACAATACCAGTATACTGACGGTCGCCGAAGATGATTGCTTTCCGCACTTTCCGCGATAAAGACACAGTCAGAACGGGAGTCCGATGAGATTTTAGATAGGAAAACTGAGATATTGACACGATGCGGGGGAAGAATTACGCTATTTAAGCATGAAGTAGTAAGAATTGCTCCAAAGAAGGGGTCCCCATTATGCCTGATATTCAAAAAGTTAGTGTCGCCTTGACCGGAGAGCAGATTAGCGCTCTCAAAGCTGCCGTCGAAACGGGCGAATACGCCACCACCAGCGAGATTGTACGCGAGGCAATCCGCGACTGGCAGTTCAAGCGCGAATTGCGCATAGAAGACATGAAGCGCCTGCGTCAGATGTGGGATCAGGGCAAGGCCAGCGGAGCAACCACGCCGGTGGATTTTGAAAACGCGCGGCGCGAAGCGCGACATTGATGACAGCTGCATCAACAAAGTGGAAATTGTAAGAGTCTTGGATAAACAGAGGAATTTGAAGAATTAATTCTGAATAGGTGAAATTCCAGATTCAAAATCGAGACTTGTGGCACCCGGCTCGAGATAAGAGTTTCATTTCCATGCAAACTCAGTATTCGTCAACGGCCTATGGCCATTTTCCCAATCTTCTCTCAACTCCTGAATTGCTTTGGTTTGATTTGCTTTCCACCATTGCCTATAGCGTATCTGGAGTCGATGGAGGTCACCAGCTCCAATATCCCTCCCGTCTGAAGAGTAAACTATCCTGCCTTGATCATAAACATAATTGGAAGGATCCTTACCGAGAAAATCATTGTTGTCGAGCGGAGCTGAAAGCGAGGACATTCTCAATACCAACTCGACCAAATAGGCCGCCAACACTCCACAATATGAGTCATGAAGATCGAGGGTTGAACTACCTGGCCATGCAAGCGAATTTCGGAGCAAACTCTTGTTACTGATTTGTTCAATCAACACTGGAATTGCCCGCGTTTTCTGGTTAAACAGCCAATTGAATCTCTCGGATCTCTCGTTCTCAGATCCATAAACGAACCCATCAAGGTTTCCACTACACTGCGCTGGTACTTTTATGACCCCAATCGCAACTGCTAGCATAACCACGAAAATTCTAATTTTCAGTCGGCTAATCCGCCACAAACAAATCAATATCGGGTGTGCTTGTGATCCTTTCATCATCCTTAACTCCAATTCCACCGCTTGATCTTACTGAAGAAATCTACAGTTCATTCGATCAGAGAGGTGATGTCTACAATGGCAAGTGCTCCAGGTCAGGATTTTCGGACCTGGTGAACGAACTGACCACTAATCACTGGAAATGTGGTGATTCAGTAGTTCATAGAAAAACTATCGCAGATCCTTAGACTCACCACCCCCAGGCTGAAGATAACGCCTGGGCCCCCGTTCGCTCAGGATGACAGCAGTTGTGCTACTACGAACTTCTGATTCAGGACGCTAGTCGATCTTGATCTTGCGCAGCAGGCGGAAGTCGGATAGCATTTTTCCGGCTCCCTGCACTACCGATTCGAGCGGATTATCGGCTACGGCTACCGGCAGCCCGGTTTCCTCGCGGATTCGCTTGTCGAGATTCTTGAGCAGCGCGCCACCGCCGGTGAGCACGATGCCACGGTCGCTGATGTCGGCGGAGAGCTCAGGCGGCGTGCGCTCCAAAGCCACGCGGATGGCGTTCATGATGACGGCAAGGCACTCGCCCAGAGCCTCGCGAACCTCGCTGTCGTCAATGGTGATGGTCTTGGGGATGCCCTCAATGAGGTTACGGCCCTTGATCTCCATGCTGAGCGGCTTTTCCATGGGGAAGGCGGAGCCGATCTCCATCTTCACTTGCTCAGCCGTTCGCTCGCCGATCAGCAGATTGTACTTGCGCTTCAGATAATTGGTGATGGCTTCATCCATCTGGTTGCCGGCCATGCGCACGGAGCGGGAATAAACAATGCCGGAAAGCGAGATGACTGCAATGTCTGTGGTCCCGCCGCCGATGTCAACGACCATGTTGCCCGATGGCTCGGTGATGGGCAATCCGGCGCCGATGGCGGCCACCATGGCCTGCTCGACGAGATAAACTTCGCTGGCCTTGGCGCGGTATGCGGAGTCCTCGACAGCGCGTTTTTCCACCTGCGTAATCTCCGAAGGCACGCCGATGACGATGCGCGGATGCACCAGCATCTTGCGGTTGTGAGCCTTCTGGATGAAGTAGTTCAACATCTTTTCGGTGATCTTGAAGTCGGCAATTACGCCGTCCTTCATGGGCTTGATGGCCACGATGTTGCCGGGAGTGCGGCCCAGCATCTCCTTGGCCTCTTTACCTACGGCTTCCACTTCACCGGTGTTCTTGTTGATAGCCACGATGGAGGGTTCGTTGACTACGATGCCCTTGCCGGCCGCATATACCAGAGTGTTGGCGGTGCCAAGATCGATGGCAAGGTCGCTGGAAAACATGCTGAAGAGCGAACGAAAACCGTGCGACCGCGTGGAGCGCGATGGATAACTATTGGACATTTGTAAACCGGTATTCCTTCAATGTTCATTGTACGGCAGAGGGCTGAATCCACATCAGGGACCGTTGCAGGGAGCCAAACAACGTGCCAGTCTGGGAACCTGTGCGGTAAACTCAGTTGTCTGCGGAATCGGCGGGATTCAGAGGTCTTTTCGGGAACTAACCCCATGTTCCGGACCCCCGATCCCAGTATTCGAGGCTTCCATGTCCTATCCCACGTTTCACAATCTGATTGGCGGCCAATGGCTGCCCGCCCAGAGCGGCAAAACCATTCTCAACCTGAACCCCGCGGACCACTCTAACGTGGTGGGGGCGTTCCCCTCGTCGCATACGGAAGATGTGGCGCTGGCCGTGGCCGCCGCCAAGAAAGCTTATGCCATCTGGCGGCTGACGCCGGCGCCCAAGCGGGCGGAGATTCTGGTCCGCGCCGGGTTGCTGCTGCAGCAACGGAAGGAGCAGTATGCCCGGGATATGACCCGCGAGATGGGCAAAGTCCTGACCGAGACCCGCGGGGACGTGCAGGAGGCCATCGACGAGGCCTTTTACGTGGCCGGCGAGGGACGGAGGCTTTTTGGGCAGACCACGCCGAGCGAGCTACAAAACAAGTTTGCCATGAGCGTGCGCATGCCGGTGGGCGTGGTGGGGCTGATTACGCCGTGGAACTTTCCCATGGCGATTCCCTCGTGGAAGCTGTTTCCGGCGCTGGTTTCGGGCAACACCTGCGTGATCAAACCGGCTACCGACACGCCACTTTCGGTTTACAACCTGGTGCAGACGCTGACGGATGCGGGCCTGCCGCCGGGCGTGGTGAATATCGTCAGCGGAAGCGGCTCGGCGGTGGGAATGCCGCTGGTGGAGCATCCGGAGGTGCGCGCCATCAGCTTCACCGGGTCAAGCGAGGTGGGTTCGCTGGTAGCACAGCGCGCCGCGGCGAATTTCAAGCAGGTTTCACTGGAGATGGGCGGCAAAAACGCGCAGATTGTGCTGGACGACGCAAATCTGGAGCTGGCGCTGGACGGAGCGTTGTGGGGAGCTTTCGGAACAACCGGACAGCGCTGCACGGCCACCAGCCGCATTCTGCTGCAAAAGGGGATTGCCGCCAGGTTCACCGCTGAATTTGTGGCGCGGGCGAAGAAGCTCAAGGTCGGCAATGGCCTGGATGAGTCGGTCGAGGTCGGTCCGCAGGTGAATCCCGCGCAGATTGAAACTTCGGCGAAGTATGTTGCGATAGCTCTTGCTGAGGGAGCGAAGCTGCTGGCCGGCGGCCATGCGCTGACCGAGGGCGCGTTTGCCAAGGGGACATTCTTCGAGCCGACGGTGCTGGGCGGAGTGACTCTGGGGATGAGGATTGCACGGGAAGAGGTCTTCGGGCCGGTGGTCTCGCTTATCGAGTTTGCTGCTTTTGAGGAAGCGATCGGAATTGCCAACTCCATTGACTACGGCCTCTCGACCGCGCTCTACACCAAGGATGTGAATCGCGCCTTCACGGCGATGCGCGACCTGGAGTCGGGGATTACGTACATCAACGCGCCGACGATTGGAGCGGAGGTTCACCTGCCTTTTGGCGGCGTGAAGCATACGGGCAACGGCCACAGAGAAGGCAACGGAGCCATCGACTTCTTTACCACGTGGAAGGCGGTGTATGTCGATTACTCCGACAAGCTGCAGAGGGCGCAGATTGACAATGCGGAGTAGTTATCCGGCAGCGCCGAAAATGAGGATGAAAAAAGGGGGAACTCCACTCTCAGGATTTGCGTAGGTTGACGGAGAGTGCCTTGCTCTGATAATGTTCGCTCGATTTAATTTTCAAATGCAAACTGTACGTGAGAGGAGATTGAGATTGACATTGACATCGAAATGCCCGTTTTGCGGCCATGAGGGAGCGCCTTTTCTTGTCAAGAACAGGTTATCGACCGGCGGGTGGATATTCTTCGCGGCAATGCTGATTGTCTGCTTTCCACTTTGCTGGCTGCCCTTCGTCATCGATGGGTGCAAAGAAGAGGAGTGGAAGTGCCCGCAATGCGGTATCAGGAGAGCTTGAAACACCGCATCGTCCGCTTTGCCGCCCTGGGAGCATTCATTTTCTACCTGGCGTGGAATGTAGTTTGGATCGCGCATGGAAGGATTCCTCCGTCCATCCTGAGGGCTGTTGGCGGCGTCCCCTGCCCGACAACGGGCGGGTACAGAAGTTTTATCGCGCTCTGCCGAGGCGAATTCGTTCAGTCATTTTTATATAACCCGCTAATGCCCGTATATTTACTACTTTTCGGCTATTCGATGGCAGTTCTGCTTCGCCAGTGGTTTCATCGAGAGCGGCTTGTGCTGCGCCCTTTCATCGCGTGGATGTGGTGTGCTTCGCTGTTGATTGGCTGGGCGGCGAAGTTTGCGCTGGGAAGGCAATACTGGTGAGCTCGACGACCGGGAGCGGGGTCTTATCTTTGGGGCCCGGTAGTGGTTTTACGCCTGATTCTGCGCTAGAATCTATCCATGCAGCACACCTACGAGGAAGTCCGACAAATCGCCGGCGAACTACCTGAGGAGCAGCGCATCCAGTTGGCGAGTTCGCTATGGGAGAGCGTTGGCGCCGATGCGGAAGGCGCAGCAATAATCGAGGCGGCCTGGGACAGGGAGATCAAGCATCGTCTGGATGAGATCGATTCCGGTGCCGTGGATATGGTTTCGCTTGAAGACATTCTCGCTCGTATGGATGCCCGGATTCTGGCCAGGCAGCGAAGATGAAGCCAGTCAGCGTCCATCCTGAAGCCGAGGCAGAGGCGGACGGAGCGTTTGAATGGTATTGGGCCAGAAGTGAGTCTGCCGCCTTGGGTTTTGATGCGGAACTGAGGAAGGCATTCAGTGCGCTACAAATGAACCCTCGGATTTATGCTTCCTATTTGCAGGGAACGCGCCGAATCATGCTCAATCGATACCCATTCTATGTTGTTTTCCGAGTACGCCCACGCACAATTCAGATCGTTGCCATTGCACATGCCAAACGGCGGCCCGGCTATTGGAAGGGACGAATCTAAATTGGCTGGAAATTGTTCTGAACTTCACGCGTAACCATGCGCGCGTGCCCAATCAACGGCTTGCCGCGCCGCTATAGAATAGATAAAGAGAGATAATCCAGGCCTCAAAATCGAGAGCCGGAGCGCTCATTCTTTCGACATTTTAAAAACTGGGATAACCGCCTTCTCCAAGGAAACAGGACATGAGTATACAAATGAAAGACATTGGAGCCGCTGTGCTGGCGGTTGAATACGCCGTGCGTGGCCCCATAGTTACACGGGCGGAGGAGCTGGAGAAGCAGGGCCGGGAGATAATCTACTGCAACATCGGCAATCCGCAGTCGCTGGGACAAATGCCCATCACCTGGCTGCGCCAGATTCTTGCCCTATGCGAGTATCCGGCGCTGATGGAGATGAGCAGCGGCGTCTTTCCCGCCGATGCAGTGGAGACGGCCAGGGCGATCCTCAAAGGAAGCCGGCATGGATTGGGCGCGTACAGCGAGAGCAAGGGCGTACGCTTCATCCGCGAGGCGGTGGCCGAATTCATCCGCCAGCGGGACGGCATAGACGCCGATCCGGAGGCCATCTTCCTGACCGATGGCGCCAGCAAGGGCGTGCAGATGATTCTGAATCTGCTGTTGGCCTCGCCCGCTGACGGCATCATGATTCCCATTCCCCAGTACCCGCTCTACAGCGCCACCATCACGCTCTACGAGGGGCGGATCGTTCCCTACTACCTGGACGAGGCCGATCAGTGGAAGCTCAACCGTTCCATGCTGGAGGATTCGCTGTGCGCGGCTCGCGTCCAGGGAACGAGGGTCAAAGCCATCTGCGTTATCAATCCGGGCAATCCCACCGGGGCCGTGCTGGACGAAAAGAACATCGTCATGATTCTGGAGTTCGCGCGCCAGAATGGGTTGGCAGTGCTGGCCGACGAGGTCTACCAGGAGGACATCTACCTGCCCGGCTTGAATTTCGTTTCCTTTGCGCGGGTGCTAGAAGCCAGGAAGATTGACGACGTATCGCTGTTCAGTTTCCACTCCTGCTCGAAGGGTGTTCTGGGCGAGTGCGGCGTACGCGGAGGCTACTTCGAGTGCCGCAACGTGCCCACAGACGTAGCTGCGCAGATTCTCAAGCTGCAGTCAGTGAGCCTTTGCTCAAACCTTGCCGGACAGGTGGCCACGTATGCCATGGTTCATCCGCCAAAGCCGGGAGATCCCTCTTACGAGCTTTACAGCCGCGAGAAGAAGACCATTCTAGAGGAGATGAAACAGCGGGCGTTGCTTTTGGTGGAGGGATTGAATCAGATCGAAGGAATCTCGTGTAATGCGATCGCCGGCGCGATGTATGCCTTTCCGCGCATCACTCTGCCGGCGGGCAAAAGCGATGAAGACTACTGCATGGCGCTGCTGGAAGAGACCGGCATCTGCGTTGTGCCGGGATCGGGTTTCGGCCAGGTGGAGGGCACGGCCCACTTCCGCACCACCATTTTGCCGCCCACGGAGAAGATACGCCAAGTGGTGGAAAAGCTCGGAGCGTTTCACCGGGCTTACGCCCTGACAAAGAAATGATCCGGCCCGTTAGACCCCTTTCGGAACTATAATCGCCGCATGGTGTCCAGCAGCGAATCCCGGTGGCGTAAGGTTGCTCTGTATGCAGGTTTGGTGCTGCTGATCCTCCTCGTGCTGGGCGCGCTACAGGCGTTCAACACCACTTTGCCGGTCAGAATCTGGCATTACACCTTTAATTTAAATTTTCTCAATCCTGAAACTTCCGGCGAGACATTGATCTTTACCGGCCTGACAGGGCTGGTGTTTTTGCTGCTGCTGCTGTTGTTGATGTTGCTGCTGCGCAACATTCTGAAGATCTACACCGGGCAGGGAAGCAGCGGGCTGGGAGCGCGGTTGCGCTCTCGGATGGTGCTGGGCGCTGTGTTGATTGCGTTGATGCCGGCAGTTTTCATGTTTATGTTCAGTTTTCAGCTGATGAACCGGTCGCTGGACAGGTGGTTTTCTCCGAATACGACGCAGTTGCGCGAAGACTCGAACAAGGTGGTGATGGAGCTGGCGCAGTACGTGACCAGCAATGCACGAGGCGAGGCGGAGTCGATTGTCGCCTCCGGCGCTATGGAGCGCAGCCCGGCCACGCTTCAGCAGGTGCTGGTCTCACACCGGATCACGCTGGACGGCGGGTTTGTCATCGTTTACGGCAAGGATTTGCGGGTGATGACCAGTTTTCAGGCGCCGCCGGAATCTAGCCCGGCTACATTGGTTCCGTGGCTGGAGGAAGGAGAGCGGGGAACCGCAATCTCTATCAGGGGGCCGCTCTCTGCAAGTCTGCTGACATTGGCACAGCGCAAGGACCAGCCGGTGATCAGGATCGCGGATCAGGAATACGCGCTGGGCATAGCGGCCGCACCCTCGGGCAAGGTGGTGGTGACGGCGCTGCCCATGCCGCAGGGGCTAAGCCAGACCACTGCGCGCATCCGCGCAGGCACAGACACATACTGGAAGCTATTTCGCACGCGCAATAACATCCGCACCACATTTTTCCTGATTCTGCTGTTAATAACTGTATTTGTGTTCTTCTCCAGCGTGTGGCTGGCGCTGTTTCTTTCCAGGCAGATTACCAACCCAGTGGAGGCTTTGGCCGTGGCAATGTCCGAGATCGCAACGGGCAAATACGACCATCGCGTACTGCTGCCTGCCACCGGGGAGATGGACGAACTGGTGCGCGCCTTCAACCACATGGCGGCCGATCTGGACACGAGCCGGAAGCTGGCAGAAACCTCAACGGCGCAATTGAACGCGGCCAACTTGGCCATTGAAGAGCGCCGCCGGGAGCTGGAGACCATTGTCGAGACGATTCCTTCTGGGGTGGTTACGCTGGACGGCACAGGGACGGTGTTGCAATCCAATCGCGCCTTTGCGGCGCTGCTGGGCCGTCGCGTGGACGTCAGCCTGGGCGGGGAGAAGATTGAATCGCTGTTTCCCGCCGAGTGCGCGGAGGATCTGGCTGGCGTGATTCGCCGCGGTCACCGCATGGGCGCCGCCTTCACGGAGATTGAGATCCATGACAGGGGCCGCATTCTGCATCTGGCCATCACCAGCGCGCGGTTTGATATGACGAAGGGACGGCCGGGCACGGTATTGGTGGTGGAGGACACTACGGAACTTTTGCGCGCGCAGCGGCAGTTGGCATGGAAGGAAGTGGCGCAGCGGGTAGCGCACGAGATCAAGAACCCGTTGACGCCCATCGCGCTCTCCGCGGAACGAATCAGCAGACACCTGGACCGCACCCAGCCGGACTCGCCGGCGGTCATTCGCAAATGCAGCGAGGTGATTCTGGGCTGCGTAAGCACGCTGCGCATGCTGGTGGACCAGTTCTCCGCGCTGGCTGAGTTTCCCGCGCCGCAGCCGCGCGCCTGCGATGTGAATCAAGTGGCGGAAGAGGCGCTGGCGCTGTTTGCCGGCCGTCTGGAGGGCATTACGGTGGAGTGCAAGCTGGAACCGGGCCTGCCGCCGGTGCTGGCCGATTCGGAGGCCATTCGCCGCGCACTGGCCAACCTGATCGACAACGCTGCCGAGGCCATGCAGGGCAGCTTGTTGCGCGTGCTGGGGGTGCAAAGCTCGCTGAGCGAAGATGGCGGGTCGGTAGAGATTGCGGTTTCCGACACAGGCCACGGGTTGACCGATGAAATCCGCGAGCGGCTGTTTCTGCCTTTCCACTCGACCAAACAGCGTGGCACGGGGCTGGGGTTATCCATCGCGGCCAAGATCGTGCAGGAGCATGGCGGCAGCCTGCGCGCCGAGGCCAACAGCCCCAAGGGCGCGCGCTTCCTGATGCGGCTGCCGCTGATGGAAGCTGCGCCGGAAGCGATAACGGAGCCCGCCGCAACGCAAGCCAATTCGCCTGGAGGGTCGCACGGATGAATCACATTCTGGTGGTGGACGACGAGGGCGGGTGGCACCGATCCCATTGATCGTTCCAAGTCCCTCTGAGGGTGCCCCCGGTGCCTCGCTTTTGGGCACCGGGGAAGTATGCATATAATTTCCACCTTTTGTCGCACAATAATCCTTAGAAGCTTTCCCTTTATCGTCCCGTAACTCCTTATCTTGGACGATTTTGCAGGGAACTCCTTCTTTTTGAAGATTTTACAGCGCATCTATGCCTGTAACCCAATGAAAACAATGCGGTTGCATCCAAATTACCGGTGGGGGTATACCATGTGCCAGCTTTGCCGTCATATCAAAACCGACGGGTTCAAATGTCAATCTCCAGCTATGCGCGGATCGGATTTTTGCTATTTCCACTCCCGCGTGCAAACCATGACAAAAGTGAAAAACTCAGTCCGGAATGACATCAAGCTTCCTCTGTTGGTGGATTCCGCCTCGATCCAGGCAGCGATCTCGCAGATCGCGGCGGCTTCTCTCAGCTCCCGCCTCGATGCGCGCCATACCGGGCTGCTCCTGTACGCCCTCCAGATCGCCTCGCAGAATATCACTCGATCTACCTCCTGTAAGGATTCTAAGATCGTGCACTCTATGACCGTCACCGGCGATGGCGATGCGCTGGCCCCGGAAATGGAAATCTGCGGATCCCGCGACTGATTCAAAGCTTTTCTGGTTCCGCGTCGCCCAACTCTGTGAGAGAATCGCTTTGATGAATCACATTCTGGTGGTGGACGACGAGGCGGAGATTCGCGCATCTCTCGAAGAGATTTTGCGCGAGGAGGGCTATGGAGTGGCCACGGCAGCCACGGCTGCCGAGGCGCTGGTGCTGCTGGAGGACGCACCCTATGACGTGGTTCTGCTGGACATCTGGCTGCCCGACCGAGACGGACTCGACGTGCTGAGCGATATTCACCGCCAGGGAGCCGAGCAGCGGCCCGAAGTGGTGATCATCAGCGGCCATGGCACCATCGAGAGCGCCGTCAAGGCCACCAAGCTGGGCGCATACGACTTTCTGGAGAAGCCGCTTTCGCTGGAGCGCACGCTGATTGTGCTGAAAAACGCGGTGGAGGCGCGGCGGCTGCGCGCGGAAAACCTGGAATTCAAGCGCCAGTTCAGCGTGGGCTCGGTGCTGACCGGAGAAAGTGTGCCGGTGAAGGCGCTGCGCCAGCAGATTCGCCTGATGGCGCCCACCAACGGACGGGTACTCATCTACGGTGAATCGGGAACCGGCAAGGAGCTGATAGCGCGAGCCATTCACGCCGAGAGCCTGCGACGCGACCAGATTTTTGTGGAGCTGAACTGCGCGGCCATTCCCGAGGCGCACATTGAGGCAGAGCTGTTCGGCTACCGGCGAGGCGCCCAGCCGGGCGGTTTGCCCGAGCAGCGCGGAACGCTGGAGCGCGCCAACGGCGGGACGCTGTTTTTGGACGAAGTGGGCGACATGAGCCTCAAGACACAATCCAAGATGCTCAGCGCGCTCGACGACCAGCAGTTCACACCGGTGGGAGGCACGCAGCCCATCCGCGTGGATGTACGCCTGATCGCCTCCACAAACAAGGATTTGGAAGAGGAGATAGCCAAGGGAAACTTCCGCGAGGATCTCTTCTACCGGCTCAACGTGGTTCCATTTTTTGTGCCGCCGCTACGGGAGCGCAAACAAGATATACCGCTGCTGGCGCGCGAGTTTCTGGCCGAGTTTGGCCGTCAATACGGACGCCCGCGCATGGAGATCGGCGAGGAGGCATTGGAAATGCTTGCCCAATACCGCTGGCCGGGAAATGTGCGCGAGCTGAAGAATGTGATTGAGCGGGTGATGATTCTCAATCCCCGCACGCTGCGCATCGAGCGCAAGCACCTGCCGCCGCTCACCCACAAAGCCGGCACGCGCTCGACGGAGGAGTTCTCGACGCTGCAACAGGCGCGCGACGCCTACGAGCGCGAGTTCATCATGAAGAAGATCGAGGAATCCCGCAACAACATGAGCCGCGCCGCCGAGTTACTCGGACTGGAGCGCAGCCACCTCTACCGTAAAATGAAGGCGCTGGGGATTGCCGTGCGGGAGTAGGGATCGGTACAGCTGGAAGGCCGATACGCTTATTGCTCAGGGCGTCATGACGCGCTCGGCCAGATCGGGCGCGATCATCTGGAAATGTTTCACATTCCAGGTGTAGATTTGCTCGGCTTGGATTTTACGGGCGCAGGCCAGATGCAGGGCATCATAGATCATGCCGCCGGAGTGGCCGAGGTTCGCAGTACGGCGCAGCGTTTCCATGTACTCCTCGGCGGAGAGATCGACCGTGGTGAGGCGCTGAAGAAATGTTTCCACGGCGAGCACTGCATCGCGCGGTGCAAGGCGCAAGGCTGGCGGCATGGCGGTGAGAGTGTTGTAAAGCTCGGCAATGGTATGAGTGCTGACCGCTGTTTGATGCCGAGCACATTGGTTCCATAGCTCACGGCTGGGCGTGTGGCGCGTGTGGCTCACCTGAGCAGTAGCGACCAGCACAGAGGTATCCAGAAAGATCACGCAGTTCCCTCATCCATAACCGCAGTCGAGCCATCTGCAGAATCCTCGTCGAACGAAAGAATTCGCCGCTCCCGCTCCAAGCGGCCTTGCTCGATCAGTTCAGTCACCATTTCGTTGGTGAGAATGGGTGGATTTGAAGAGTCAGCAGGAAGGATCAGCGGAACGCCATCTTCTATGACCAACTGAGCCGCGACGGAACTGGGCATCAGCGTCAGCCGGTCACCGTTGCGTTCGATCTTAAGACGAGTGCCAGGAATGAGATGCAGGTCGTCACGCAGTTTCTTGGGAACCACGATCCTGCCGGCCTTGTCGATCTCTACAGTGGCATTCATGAATATGATATTACCATAATGAATACCATTTTACCACCACAAATACCATTATTGGGAGTTTTGTCGCCTGTGCTTCTTCTTTTGTCTTCTTTCTGGCGAAAGATGAGGAGACCATTCACTATGTCGTAGCACTTGCTACTTCACAATCGGCCCAATCGACCTCTCATTGTCGCCGGACTGCGGGTCCACGCTGAAATCCCAGACGGACTGGTTGATCTCGGATGCGGAAATAATCTCGACCAACGTGTATTCGCCGGGATCAAGAGGTTTTTGCGGCGTGATCTTGAGCCAGTGCTTGCCGGGGAGCTCCTCGACCTTTGCGGGAATCACATTCTCATCCTGTGTAACCGCGCCGGCGTGGCTGACGTGGATGGCGCCTATGATGCGCACGGTGTTTCGCTCGTCGGCGCGCACGATGGCGAAGCCGGAGGTGGGCGAATGCGCGCCGTGCTTGCGGTTGGCCACCTCCTTGGAGTTGCCCGTCTGCACCGTGAGGGAGTGGGAATGAACCGTATAGGCGTCGGGGGCGGCCAGCGACAGATAAATAACCGGAGATCCAACGTGCAGATGAACCCGGGCGTGCGCGCCTTCCAGCTCAATGCTGGCTTTGGCTGTGGAGAGCGGATTCAGCGTGCTCAGCCCATGGCGGTATTTGGCGTTTATGTCCATGTCAACCGACACCAGCTCGACCAGCTCCGGAGAGCCCTCGAAGGTGTCCAGGGCAAAAACAGCGTCCTCGTCGGGCAGAGTGAGGTCCGTGGCGACCTCGGGACGGCGCGCCTTTAGCTCGTCGCGCTCAGCGGCTTCCTCCTTGTCAATCTCCGCAGCCTCTTCCATTGCCGCGGAGACCTCTTTGATGGTAGCAGCATGGTCTTGCTCCCATTTGCGTGTGGCATCCCAGTCCACCAGCGCCACGGGAAGCTCCTCCCAGTCTCCGGCCCGCTCGGCGGAGATGTAGCGCACGCGGTCGCCGACAATCTCGTATTTGCGCACGATTTGATAACTTCCGTCCTTGAGAATGAGGTGATGATTAACGGCCGTAGCGGGTTGGCCGGGCTTGAGCGGCAATGGCTTCTGAGTGTGAGCGACGCCGGAGGAGGCCACGGCCAGCAGGAGCCCCAGAAGAGCCCACAGAGTTAGCCGGAATGAGCGGAAATGGAGCATAGTACAACAGTCTAGACGAAGCAGCCGGGGAAGCGTTGGCAGCACGATAAGAACCAACACCGCACAGGAATTGGAACCCCGGTCGCTGCTGCTGCGTCTAATACTGTGTATTCTAGAAGCTGGGGATGAAATGTTGACAGGGTTACAGGCAGATTTCAGCGGAAGCCGCCGCCGGAAGCCACGCGCTTTTGGGGCAGCCGCTTTTCTCTGCCTGGCGCTGCTGGCGATGCTGGCCGTAGTCCAGACGGCTCATATGCACCCGCTGGACCGGGATGCAGACCATTGCTCGCTGTGCATCGCGATGCATTCGGCGGCGCCGGTTGCGGTGATGGCGGCAGCCGTAATCCTGGTCAAAATAGGGAGCGCTGCGCCGGTTGTCGAGGAGCGCGTGTCCGTCCGCCACTGGCACCCCAAGCTCTACACACGCCCCCCTCCGGCAGGAGTATAGAGCCTCTTTTGATTTTGTATCAGCCTGGTTCCAATAGCACAAAGCATATATTTGGGGCGTAGAAATAGCGCTTCGGCAGTTTGATCCTGAAATCGAAATGATGGCATCTTGCCCAGAGGATGCCGTGGCTAGAGCCACGGCCTGTCTTTTGCATCATTCAGCCATCATAAGGAGACTTCTTATGCCGTTCAAACTCGGCACGATTCTTCGCGTTCTTCCTGTTCTAGTCTTGGTCTTCGTGACGCTTTCCACGCCCGCCCAAAGCGGTAACGCAGGCGCTGTGCGCGGCACAGTCACCGATCCCACTGGCGCCGTGGTTTCCAACGCAACGGTCACTCTGGATAATGCCCGCAGCGGCCTTTTGCGCACTCTCAAGACAGACGCCACCGGCCAGTTTGTATTTTCCAACGTGCCCTTTAACCCCTACCGGATCAGCATCTCCGCCAAAGGCTTTGTTCAGTTAAGCAGGGAATTCGAGCTTCGGTCGGTGGTGGGAATCAGCCTTAACCTGGTTCTACAGGTGGCTGGCAGCACCCAGACTGTAACAGTCGAGGCCAGTGGCGATCTCATCGAAACCGATCCTACCTTCCACTCCGATGTGGATCGGGACTTGTTTATCAAGGTGCCACTGGAGAGCGCGTCCTCTACTCTTAGTTCCCTGGTCACGCTTTCAACACCGGGTGTGGCGGCCGACTCGAATGGCCTCTTCCATGGCTTGGGCGACCACGCATCCAACTCGTTTTCAGTGGACGGCCAGTCGATTACCGACCAGCAGAGCAAGGTATTCTCCAACCAGATTCCGGCTAACTCGATTCAATCCATCGAGGTGATCAGCGGCGCGCCGCCGGCCGAGTATGGCGGCAAGACCAGCCTGGTAATTGTGGCCACCACGCGCTCGGGACAGGGAGTCACAAAACCCACCGGGAGTGTAAGCAGTTCTTATGGCGCCTTCGGGTCGGCTTCGGCCGGCTTCGACCTGGCTTATGGCGGCAAGAAGTGGGGAAACTTTATCGAGGTTGATGGCCTCAACACCGGACGTTTCCTTGATCCGCCGGAGTTCGCTGTCTTTCACGACAAGGGCAACGAGCAGAATGTCTTTGATCGCGTGGACTATAACTTCACTACGGTGGATTCCATTCACCTGGACGTGAATTACTCGCGCTCCTGGTTCCAGACGCCTAACTCTTATGACAATGTGAATGTGCAGAACGTGGTGAGCGGCGGTACGAGCGCCAGCCCGGTATTTGGCAATGTGGGCAACACCGATCAGCGCTCGAAGATCGGGACCATTAATGTTTCTCCCACTTACACACGCATCATCGGCAATAACACGGTCTTCAACCTGGGCGCATTTGTCCGCAGGGACGGCTATAACTACTATCCCAGCGGCAATCCCCTGGCCGACCTGGGGCCTGTCAACCTGCAAACTTCATCCATCGGGCAGTACCGCACGCTGACCAATGCGGCGGTCCACTCCGATATTTCTTACTCTAAAGGAATACATACCGCGAAGGCCGGCGTGCAATATGGGCAGACCTTTCTGAGGGAGAACGACAGCCTGGGCGTGGTGGATCCGACTTATGCGTTCAGCGCTCCCTGCCTTGACTTGAGCGGCAACCCGGTCGCCGGTTACGCTAACCAGTCGCAATGCCCTATCGGTCAGATTAACCCTAGCTATAATTCACTACTGACGCCATATGATTTTACGCGCGGCGGAAGCTATTACAGCTACTCCGGTCACACCGATGTGAAGGAGCTGGGCCTTTTCATTGAAGACCAGATCAAGGCCGGTAACTGGCTCTTCAACCTTGGACTACGCGGGGACGTTTACAACGGGCTGACTTCTGCCACCCAGACAGAGCCGCGCCTGGGCATTGCGTATAACATCAAGCCGACCAAAACTGTATTGCGCGTCTCCTACGCGCGCACGCTGGAAACGCCCTTCAACGAGAACCTTGTTTTGTCCAGCACGGGATGCTCGAACGCGGTGCTGGCGCCGCTGCTGGTCTGCACTCCCGGAGTGTCGGGAACGCTGCAACCGGGCTTTCGCAACGAGTTTCATGCAGGCCTGCAGCAGGCCTTCGGCAAGTGGGTCGTGTTCAGCGGCGAATACATCTGGAAGTACACGCACAACGCCTTCGACTTCAGCGTGCTGGGCAACACCCCCATCTATTTCCCCATTGACTGGCATAACTCCAAGATTCCCGGCTATGCCTTGCGCGCGGATATTCCCAAGATTCATGGCTTCAGCGCCTATCTTGTCGCCTCATCGGTAGCTGCACGGTTCTTCCAGCCGCAATCGGCTGGAGCGGGAGCTACTCCGCAGACCGGTGGCCTGCCCTTCCGCATCGACCACGATGAAAAATTCAACCAGACCACCCACGCGCAGTACACGTATTCCCGAGGTAAGGTGCTGAACGGCCTGTGGGGTGGATTCAATTGGCGCTACGACTCAGGCCTTGTGGCTGGTGCGGTGCCCTTCGCTACAGACAACACCACCCCCGTCGACCTCAGCGGCCTGACCAACGATCAGCAGTTCCAGGCCGGTATTACGTGCAACGGCGTGAAGGCCACCGTCACAGCGGGATTCCAGTCCTGCGCGCCTTCGCAATACTCTTCATCACTGGTTAGTATTCCAGCCCCGGGAACCGAGAACGACGACAAGAACCCGCCGCGCATTGCGCCGCGTAACCTGTTTGACGCCTCCATCGGCAAGGACAACCTCTTCCACGCCAATCGCTACAAGGTGAACCTCGACCTGACGGCCATCAACGTCACCAATAAATATGCGCTGTATAACTTTCTCTCCACCTTCAGCGGCACGCATTATGTAACTCCGCGGGCGCTGACGGCAAAGATTACGCTGAATTTTTAGCTTGATGATTTTTTTGTACGGCAGAGGGGCGAAAGCTGCCTTCTGCCGTTCTTTGTTTCACTACTTGCATCCGCTGCTTCGCGCCAGAACCTCCGCAAAATGCATCCCCTCGCGATCTGATAACTGGTTGATCTGTTCGCGGCAACTGAAGCCGTCGGCGACGATGAGCGTCTCGGACGCGGCGGAGTTGACCGCCGGCAGCAGGCCAAGATTAGCAATGGCTTTGGAGACCTCGAGTTTGTCCGCCTCGAAGCCGAAGGGTCCGGCCATGCCGCAGCAAGTGGAGTTAATGAGTTCAACAGCAGCGCCGGCCTTCTTGAGCAGGGCGATCTCGCTGGCAGGGCCGCCGAAGACGGCTTTGTGGTGACAGTGACCGTGGAGAATAATCTGCTTATCCTGTAGCCTGCCAGCAACCCACTCAGGAGCCTTGGCGGCCAGCCAGTCGGCCAGCAGCCAGACCTGCCGGCTCATGCGCTGCGCTCGCGGATTGTTGGGAAATAGCTCCAGCGCCTCATCGCGGAAGACGCTGGCGCAACTGGGTTCGAGGAAGATGAAGGGGAGGCCGGCATCGATCTCCGCAGCCATGCGGTTGAATACCTTGGCTAAATAAGCGCGGGCTGTGCCGAGCAAGCCGAAATCGTAGAGCGCGCGGCCGCAGCAGATGTGGCTTTTCGGGATTTGAACCCGGAAACCTGCTTGGGTTAGGACCCTCTCGGCAGCGGCCAGGGTTTGCGGGTGATAGTAGTTGTTCCAGGTGTCGGGCCAGAGAACGACTGCCTGCGGCGGCGGCGGAGGAATCGGTGCCTCGCCGTGCCATTGACCGCTAGCCTTGAATGCTTCCCATGCGCCGGGCGGCAGTTTGCTGGCCGGCTCGGTGGTAACTGCGATTTTTCTGTAGCTCTTCGCTGCCAGTCGGGGCATTTTGCGCTCCTGCGCCACGCCTACGATGCGCTTGATGAGCGGGCTGGTGAGCGGACCGGTCAACACGGCATTGGTCAGCGCGGGGAAGATTGAACCCAAGCGGGCCAGCTTATCGGCAAAGCCGAAGATGTAGTGGCGCAGCGGGTGCGGGCGGTGCTTGTAGCGCTGGGCCAGGAATTCGGATTTGTAGGCGGTCATATCGACAGCCACAGGGCACTCTGTCTTGCAGGCCTTGCAACT
The DNA here is from genome assembly GCA_050012015.1 of Occallatibacter sp. Lineage (GTDB taxonomy): Bacteria > Acidobacteriota > Terriglobia > Terriglobales > Acidobacteriaceae > Telmatobacter. The sequence continues at coordinate 834,507 of JBEKHZ010000002.1, forward strand.
GAGGCAGAGGTCGAGAGCATCATGGACAGCCTTGCTGCGAAGGCCTTCCTTGCGCAGGGCGCCGGCCAACATCTCCCAAAGCAGGCGGGCGCGGCCGCGGGTAGAGTGCTGCTCTTCGCCGGTGGCGCGGTAACTGGGGCACATGACGCCGTCCTTGGTGTTGAGGCAGGCGCCCACTCCGACGCAGCGCTCGGTAGCGCGCTCCAGCGAGCCTCCGTCGGCGGCAAAAACAAAATGGGTTTCCAGCTGCGTATGCGATTGACTAGGAACAAGTGGCGCATGACGGAGATTCTCCACCGGATCGTAAACGCGGACGGCGTCGGAGAGCTTGCCGGAATTCATGCGGTTCGCCGGATCCCAAATGGCCTTGAACTCCTGAAAGGCATGAATCAGCTCGGGGCCGAACATCTTGGGCAGCAGAGCAGCGCGGGCCTGGCCATCGCCGTGCTCGCCTGAGAGCGAACCGCCAAAGCTGAGGACGAGATCGGCGGCGCGGTCGATGAACGCGCGGAAGTTGCGCACGCCAGCTTGCGAGCGGAAGTCGAAGTTGATGCGCATGTGGACGCAGCCCTGGCCGTAGTGTCCGTAGAGCGGGCTGTTGTAGCCGAACTCGGCCATGAGAGCCGTGAGTCCGCGCAGATAAGCGCCCAAATGCGCGGGAGGGATGCCGGCATCGTCCCAGCCCTCGTGGCGTTCCGGCTCGCCGGGAACAAAGGCGGTTGCGCCCAGGGCAGAATCGCGTACGTGCCAGATGCGGGCGGCGTCGGCGTCGTTGTAGATGTGAGCTACGGGCGCTTCAGGCCAGGCTTGCGCCGCGCGAATCAGAGCTTCGGACATGGCCAGCGCTTCGGCTGCGTCCCATGCGCCCATCTCCACCAACAGGAATCCGCGGCCGGGCGGAAGCAGAGCGACATCGTCCACGGCGAGCTTCTTGCGCTGCATGAAATCGACGATGAGGCCGTCGAAGCCTTCCAGTCCAATGGGGTTGAACTCAAGAACGCGCGGCACGACGTCGGCGGCGAGAAAGCCGTCAGTGAAGGCCAGCACGGTGAGCACGCGGAAGGGCGGACTGGCGGTGAGGTTGAGCGTGGCGGAAAGGACGGTGGCGCAGGTGCCCTCCGAGCCGACCAGCGCGCGAGCCACGTGGAAGCCGTTCTCGTCGAGCAGCTCGTCGAGGTTGTAGCCGGAGACGCGGCGGGGAATATTGGGGAATTTTTCGCGGATGAGCGAGGAGTAGCGTTCGCGCAGCTTGACGAGGTCCGCGTAGATTTGGCCGACGCGGCCGCCTGAGCGGATCAGGGCTTCGAGTTCGGTTGCGCCGGTGCGGCCCACGGTCATGCGCGTGCCATCGTAGAGCACGATGTCCAGCGACTCGACGTTATCCACGACTTTGCCGGCCATCAGGCCATGAACGCCGCAACTGTTGTTGCCGATCATGCCGCCCAGAGTGCAGCGGGAGTGAGTCGCAGGATCGGGACCGTAAGTGAGGTGATGAACTTCGGCTGCTTCGCGCAGACGGTCGAGAACCATGCCCGGCTCGACGCGCGCCAGCTTGGCGGCGGGATCGATGGAGACGAGTTTGTTCATGTAGCGCGAAAAGTCGAAGATCACGGCCACGTTGACGCATTGGCCGGCGAGGCTGGTGCCCGCGCCGCGCGGCAGAACGGCAGCGCCGGTTGCGCGGCAGGCGGCAAGAGCAGCCTCAACGTCGGCGGCGTCGCGAGGAAGAATCACGCCTATCGGAATCTGGCGGTAGTTCGAGGAGTCGGCGGCGTAAAGAGAGCGGGAACCGAGATCGAAGCGGACATCGCCACGGAGGGATTTTTGGAGAAGAGCTTCCAATTCGCGATGAGCGGAAAAGCGTTCATGGTTCAGCAGAGGCTGATTCAAAAGGGCGGAAAAAGAAGAATTGTCCACGCTGAAAGGATAACGCGTAGCGCGGAAGGCGTGTAAAAGTGGTTGATATTAGTGAGGTTAGGTGCGGATTTAGTGTTATAAAGCGAACAAACGGAGAATCGACCCCCTGGGGGAGGGGTGCTTCCCAGTGGACAGTAACAGCCCGGGAGTGTGTACCTTGTTCATGATTTGATTGTGCGCCAAAGGAAGGTAATAATCTGCAACTACCCGCGATGGGACAGAATCCACTCATTGGAGCATTTTTCACTTCGGATATAAACCCATCTATGAGCTTTCTGTATCAACACCCCGTCTTCAAGATTGCGGCTGCCGTGGCCGCCGGAATTCTTTTGCGTTTTGTCGTTGGGCTGCAGCCTGTCTGGTGGCTGGTGTGGATTGCGCCGGTGCCGCTGCTTGTGATGGCGATACGATTCAATCCGCGGGATGCGCGCTGGGCCGTCATGCTCGCCGCCGTCATCGGGGCCAGCGGCAACTTCCACTATTACCGCCTGGTGATGCCCTTGCGCTTCGTCATCGTAGCCATCGTTGCACAGACATTGCTATGGGTATTTCTCATCTTGGCCACGCGCCGCGTGGCGGTGCGCTACAAGGCGTGGTGGACAGTGTTCGTTTATCCCGTTCTGTGGGTTGCCATGGATACCTTGATGGCTGCGCTGCTGCCGGATGGCAACTGGGGCAGCCTGGCTTACTCGCAAGGGGATATTCTGCCCATCCTGCAGATCACCTCTTTGTTTGGCACCGCCGGATTGTTGTTTCTGATTGCCCTGGTTCCTTCCGCGCTGGCTTTGGGAATCGCTTATGGCCGCGCGTTGCGTCATGGCTGGATTGCCTATGCAGTAACGGCGCTGCTGCTCGGCAGTTCGGTCATGTATGGATTTTTCCGTTTGCAGAGGCCGGTGAACGGCGTGGAGACAACGTTCGGAATCGTTTCCATTGATGATCCGATTGGACTCAAAGCATCCGCGTCATACGCCTCAAATATTCTCCAGGAATATGACCGGCACGTTGCCGAGCTAGCCGCCCAAGGCGCTCAGGTCATCGTTCTGCCAGAGAAAATCGCGATGCTTAATCCGCAGTCGGCGATGCAGTGGCAACAGCATTTCAGCGACGTGGCCAGGCAAAGCCACGTCTGGCTGGAAGTAAGCGTGGGAATCGACGATGGCAAGAATCCAACGAATTGGGCATGGCTCTTTACGCCGGAGGGCGCGCTTGCCGCAAGTTACCAGAAGCATCACATGGCTCCGCCGGAGCGCCGCGACAGATATATATCCGGGACGGAGTACTCGGTGCAGACTATCGACGGATACGATTACGGTCTGGCCATTTGCAAAGATATGCATTTTGCCGCGATGGGACGCGCCTATGGAGAACGCCGCGTGGCCGTGATGCTGGTGCCCGCATGGGACTTTGACTATCTCGATGGCTGGATGGAGGCTCGCACCACGGTGGTGCGCGGCATTGAAAATGGATACGCCGTGGTCCGCGCATCGCGCGAAGGATTGCTCACCGCCAGTGATGCTTATGGGCGGATACTTGCGGAGCGCGAGAGCAGCGACATGCCCGGCCGGACTCTGCTGGCAAAAGTGATCGTAGCCAACCCTGTACCGACTCTCTATACACGCATCGGCAACCTATTGGGGTGGATCTGTGTTGCTGCCGCAGTTGTGTTCCTGTCACTCAACCGCAGGCGTGTTGCTCTGAAGACCTAGTTGCCCAGATACGATCAAGCTAGAAGAAATTATCTCGTGGGCCACTCATTCAGTGACGTAATGCAATACCCACTCCAGTACCGGATCCCGCCCGGACCGGTAATCGTCCCACGAAGGAATGATCTCCTGATCCGGTCGGATGACATTCTCGCCGGTCTCGACGAACTTATAGAACTTCACCGAGTAGCGGACTGTCCAGTGTGAGTTGGGCAGCTTCATCTCGTGAACTTCCTGGTAGCTGTTGGGCTTCTCGCCTATCTGCTGTCCCACCAGGATAGCGTTCGTCTGGTAACGGAAATGTGCGGAGTTCGACATGGCAGCGGAGAACGTATTAGGGCCGACGAAAACGAACAGGTGTCCTTTGCGGTTGATATCAGAGAGGTCACGAATGGGATGCACCAGATACTTGAGCCCTTCGTTGTAGTCACCGCCACCGTTGAGGCGCATATCGATGACAAGTTTGTTAGGGTGTTGTTGCCTGATAAAGTCGAAAAGCCCCCTTGTCTGCTTGCCCAGGTCTTTATACCCGCGAAAGCTGCAGTAAACTGTGCGGGAGTCGGTCAGATAGGTATACCAGAAACTGTTGTCAGGTTGCTGTCTAAATAATGGGCGCTCCTTGAATGCGGAAATCCAGTTCAACTTTGAGCTTTCCCCTGGAGTAATCGCGTGGATGTCCATGGTGAATTCTTTGCCATAATCGTCGAGTAGTGTATAACGCGCCACGTTCCGGTCGGGGATGATTCCCGTTCCGTGAAGGAAGATTCCCGTGGTGAGAAAACCGAGGACTCGGGAGTCACGCAGAACCTGGGTTTCATCGGCCGGCGTCAGAGAGAAAAGCAGATCATGGGCGCTGGCGATGGGCATATCTTGAATCTTGATCACGCGCATGCCCAGTGCTTTTTCGCTTCCGGATGTCGTAGCCACTACGCGATACTCGTCTCCAAAACGCTCAAGATCAATGGGCAGGTTGGCATTGTCCTCAGGGACTTTTATGTAGGTGTGACCATCACCGATCGAATTAGCAATGCGGTTCATACCAACATAGATTTCATCGCTGTTCAGGTTATCCAGTTTACTGTTGAGTTCGGCGATTTCGGCTTCGAAGCGTTCGCGAGAGATGAAGTGGAAGGCATTATCGTGGCGCTTAGGCAGTTCGCGCGCCAGAAAGTCAAGATCCTGGCGCCACTGTTCTTTGGACAGACTAAGCCCTTCTGCGGCAACCAGGATTTTGGCGTCGCCGGTCCGGTGTAATTCTACGGGACCGGAATCGGCGCCGGCGGCGAATTTGCCAAGCAGAACTCCATCATTGACCGCGGCCTCAACGGTTATCGTGTCCGCGCCTAACTCCAGGATCAAGTGCAGTTGTCCGGCTTCGAAATGACCGTCCTTGACGGTATATGTGCCGTTCGGAGTGACCATCTCGCCGGCGTAGCGCCCATGATCACAGGAGAGATTGAGTGAAAGATCGAGCTTGCCTGCCTGCTGACTGGTGGCGATACCTTCAAAATAGCCGGCTGGGTCGTTAGGATTGCAGCCGTTCTGGCCCTGGCTTAAAACAGGCCACACTGCGATTGCCAACGCGACAGATGCAATGCGAAATGCGCTTATCTTCTTCATCGCGAATACTCCTTTGCTGATAATCTTCGCAATAATGCAGACAAAAACGCATAAATGATCGGCCTCTGCAAGAATACTTTATGAGTAAGTGGCCAATCAAGCGAGAATAATTACCGCGTGGGCCACTCATCGACGACGAGGCCGAGGTCGTTGAGTTGCTGGATGATGGCTTCGACGTTGCGGCGAATCTGGGGGCGGTCCTTGGGGCTGGCCTGGGGCGACTCGGCGACGGCGATGACGCGGCCATAGCGCCATGCGCCGGGAGGCAGGGCAGCAAGGGCCTGGGCGAGGTCGGCGGGGCGCAAGACGATCTCCTGGCGGCGGGCGGCACGGGGGCGGAGCATGGTTCCCTTTCCCATGGAGCTGGGATTGGCGTCGGCCAGGTTGATGCGCAGGTTGAGGGTGTCAGCATCGACGGTGAGAAAGGGATTGGCCCACGCGCCCGGCTCATGCACGTCTACATACATGCTCTTGGTGGGGAGCGGGATCAGGGCGAGTGCGGCGCGCTGCTGCTCGCGGACGGCTGCTTCGGCCTGGGCTTGGTGCTCGGCATTAACGGCATCCTGGGCGACGTTAGCGACGGCTTGCTGCTCGCGGTGGCAGGCGGAGAGAGAGAAGAAGATTAGCAGAGCTACGGCCAGAAGAAAACTCGCGGCGGCGAATCGGTTGAGACTTGAACGCGGAATCACGTTTTGAGAATAACAGCGCGGGCAGCGGGATGGAAGCAGTCTAATATTCGTAGCGCAGGCTGAAGACAGGGTAGCGGCCCATCTGGTCGGCCTTGGCGATGGGCAGGCCGCTGCTGTTGCCGCAGCCCCAGGAGACCTGGCAGTCGTTGAGCCAGACGTAGCCCATCAGGTTGCCGCGATTGAGAATGTTTTCAGCGCCGGCGTGCACGTCGAAGACGCCCTTTGGCACACGGATACGGCGTTCCACTTCGAGGTCGAGGCGGTTGTAGAGCGGGCCACGCATGGCGTTGACGCGGGACAGATCGTAGATGCCGCGGCTCTGCGCGAGCGAGTTGACGAGGTCGAAGGGCGTGTAGGGGCGGCCGCTGGAAGCCGAATCGCGCAGGTCGAGCTGGATTCCCTTCCACAGCCGGATGTTGCCCAGCGCCGTTGCCAAAATGGGAGTGTCGAAGTTGCCGGGGCGGCGAATGCGGTCGAGTGCGCGATAGGAGGTTTGGGAGCGGGCAGCGGAGAGCAGCAACTGCGCCCGGCTGCGCAAGTGCGTGCGCAGAGCCAGTTCCAAACCGCGAGACTGGGCCGTTCCGGAGCTGGTCAACGGCAGCCATACAAATCCCTGTCCCAGCGTGTCGACCATGTTGGATAACATCAGGGCAGGATACTCGGTGGAGACAGCTTCACGGCGATAACTCTTCTGATAGGCTTCGGCGTCCAAAGTTCCCCAACTCGCCTGCCAAAGCCTCATGCCCAGCGCGCCTTGACGGACCTGAGTGGGTTGCAGATTGCGATTGCCGGGGTAACTGATCATGTCCATGATGGGGGGCAACTGCGAGGAAATATTCATAGAGCCGTGGAGAGTCTGTCGGTTGTTGAGCCGGTAGGCAACCGAAAGGCGCGGGTCAAGGGCATAAGTGCCGGTGATGGCGAAGCTCTCGGCGCGCAAGCCTGCCAATAACTCCCAACGCTTGCCGAAACTGCCTTCTGCTTCGACAAAGGCTGCGCTTTGACCGGTCGAGAATTTGCGCTGAAAGGTGACGACGTCGGAGCGCGTTGTATCGGCGCTGAAGGGAGATAACTGGCCGTTGGGCTGGGCTACCGAATCGTCCGGGGTAGTTAGTTTGCCGCTGGCGCCTGCCGAGAAAAGCCATCCGTGCAGGTCAGCTCGTAACTCATAGTTCAACGCCGAAAGGCCAGTGCGCGAATCTTCGCTGTAAGCGGGCAGCAGAGTTACCGCGTGGCAGTTACCGCTGCTGTCGAGAACTTCGCCGATTTGTTGCTGCTGACCAATATTTTGTTTGGTAAGTGAAGAGCTGGCGGACAGATTGGAAGTAACTCGGGAAGAATAATTGTGTCTCCAACTAAGAGCCTCGGTGGTGCGCCAACCTGAATACTGGGTCTGATAAATACTGGTTGCGCCGGGCGAAGGGCAGGGAGTCATATTGATGGAATCGGCGCCGCTCAAGCTCAGGACCGAGAGCGTGTCACGGTCAGTGGGGTTAAGCTCCAAACGCGCCATGCCGTTGCTATAAGTTGGAACGCCATTGATGCCGATGTCGTTGGTGACGAGATTCAAAATGCTGCGATGCGCCGAAAGCAGCAAGCTGCCCCTGTTGGCCAAGGCGCGCTGATAAAGCCCGCCCGCGCCAGCGATGCCCGCGGAGAGATTGCCCGCCTGGCGAGCCTCTCCCAGATCGCGGGTATGAATCTCAATTAACGAGGAGAGGCGGCTGGAGTAAGCAGCATCGTAGACATCATCTCTCATCTCCATGCTGTCGACTGACGTGGAATCGATCATGGAGGTGAACCCTCCGTTCGAGCCGGAGAGCGAGAAGTGGTTGATATTCGGCACTTCGACGCCGTCAACGACGAAGAGGTTTTCCGTTGGATGGCCGCCGCGCACCAGCGCATCGTTGCTCAAATCGGAGACCCACACCACGCCCGGCATCACTTGCAGATAACGGCTGAAGTCTCCGTAGGTTCCCGCAGAGGAGAGAATCTCGGCCTGCGTGACATTGGTGGCCGGGGCCAGGGCATCCAGCGCGCCCGGAGCTGCGGCAACCACGTGCAGGGTTGTGGTAACTATGGGAATCGCGACCTTGGCCGGAACGGAACCTTTTATGTTGGTTGTGGAATAGGAGGCTTCCGTAGTGGAGTCGGCACGAGCGATCTTCTGCGGCGATTGCGCCAGCAAAAGTGCGGGATACACGGAAAACACAAACAACAAAGAGCAGTGGATTATGCATCGGTTCATGAAAGCTCCGCACGAGAGGTGGAGTAATCGATCGTTTGCAACGGGGGCAAAAGAGAAATTCTCTGGAGTGGCCAGTCAACGCGCAGTAGTGTTCGGCATTCTTGTAAATGGAGGTCTGCGCTGTTTTGTTGAGTTAGCCATCTCTAATTCAGTGTTGCTTGAATTACATAAATAGGAAATATCTCATTTGTGCGCGTATTAGTAACATGGTGTCTGGATATGAGACAGTTAGAGGTGATAAGTTATAGCTTTCTAACTGAATAGTAATCACATTAGAGTTACCAGCAACTCAGGTTGAGGCTGATGCGAGGATAAGTAAGCTGCGGTATAGATTTACAACGGCATTTCCAGGACAATCCAGGCGCTCTTCAAATAGAAGTGGTAGACGGTGTGGCGGTCGACGAGCGAATCAGCCAGGGCGTCGTGGTCGACGGGCGCCGGGCGATGCAGCAAACCGGCCTGGGCCTGGCGAATCTGTTCAGGCGAGGCGGGGTCAATGCCCCAGTTGAAGCCGAGAACGCCGGATGGGTCGTGGGCCTGCAGGCGCTCAGTCTCCGGCGCGGCGGAGAGCACAAACAACGTGGTTGGATCGCTGGAAAAGAAGACCAGCAGAGAGACGGTTCCCTGTGCAGAACAGAGCACTGCCCAATCGGAGGAGCCGGGGCGCTCCAGGCTGGCGTGAATGACGTTTTCCGGGTGATGCGCTTCGTAGGTTTGCGGAATCAGGCAACCGCGGCGATTGAGCAAGGCGACGAGTTCATCAGGAAGGTCCGGAAAGGAGCTGACCGGCAGATGGCGGATGAGGTAAGGAATGGAGTGGCCTGCGACAACTATGTGGCCGGAGACGTCGAGTTGCGCAGTGGGTGATAGGGGTTGTTGGGCTGAGAGCAGGGAGCAGGCGCAGAGCAGCGCGCCCAGCAAGCAAGTGACCTTTCTGTGGCCGGCCCTGATCATAGATAGTTACATTCCCTCAGGAATTAAAGTCCGTATCCTTCACATAAAGCCACATCCATCATCGTCCCATATTGCTATAAATGCAAAATAATTGAGAGGCACTTCCTGCTGGATGCTATCAGGTCGCGAACCCGTTTATCGCTTTGTCTATAGAGCCGGGTCAACCAGCCGGATTTGTGAAATAACAGGCGCGCTGTCGCTATGTTATTTTGAGCGCCGATCCGTCTGATTTGAGCGCCGATCCCTTTTATTTACGCGCCGGTCCGCCGAATGCGCCGGATGTTCCGATACAGGAGGCACAATGATCGGCTTGTGGTGAGGGATACTGGCGCTGCTCGCCGCCCTTGGACTTGTGGCGGAAGATTCCGAGCCGCTGGTCAGCAATTTATTGAGCGTAGGAATATTTCCGCGTTGTGTTTCCACGAAGTCCACGCCATCAGCGGTTAATGTGAAAGCGGCGTTATCTCCTCGATTGGCGTACCCTTTCCTTTGCAAATACCACATGGTGAAATCCAAATAATCGCGTGGAAATCCCATGCGCATCTCAATTTCCGCAAGCGTAACTTCCGGGTATCCGGGATTTGTGCGGCGTCGAATATAGAGCACCGCCAGCACCGCTATTCGCCGATTCAACTCGCCGTCCATCTTATCCATAAAATCGACCGAATTGGATAAAGGGTCGGGCTGGGGCGTCTCCTTTTCGCAACTAGCATCGTATTCGGCGCGGCGCGTGGGATCCGATAATACGTCATAAGCTTGCTTCAACAGGTGGAACTTTTCGGCATCTCCTGTCTCCGGGTTGTCGGGATGAAGTCGGGCCGCCAGAAATCGATAAACGCGGTGAATGGTGTCCTGATCCGCATTGGGGCTGATTTGCAGGAATTCGTAGTAATTCGCTATTTCCACAATGGCCTCCTTGGGGGAGTACCCTTTCTCGTTAGCAGAGGAATCTTTGTTTTACCATTTGGCCTGAAAACAGAATAACTCAACAGCATCCATTTGCACACATTTCCTGCTCTCGTTCCGGGGCGCTTCCATCGTAGAGAAGGGCGAAAATATTCTTGCAGAGACGGGTATCAGAAGCGGACGCGGCAGTTCGTGAGCTGGCGCCGTTTGACCCTCACCGGTCAAGGGCAATACCTTGAAAGTATGCGTGGATGACCACCCCAGCGACGAATTCCTGTCACTACCACCCCAAGTAGCAAAAACCGCTTGCTGGGGACCCCGTTCACTGGGAACCCCGGATCACGGATTCGCGCTGCTGGAAGAAGGAGATTGGATGCGAAGCAGAAGTTTCCCCTGGATTTGGAAGTACGTATGGGTACTGACGCTGGCGGCGATGGCGCTGGCGATTGCCCAGGCGCAGGACCTGAAGAGTTTTGAGCAGAGAATCACCACCAAAGTCCTGCCCAACGGGCTGACGCTGATTATCTGCGAGCGGCCAGAGGCGCCGGTCTTCAGCTACTCCACCTTTATTGATGCGGGTGACGTGAACGATCCCTCGGGCGAAAGCGGCCTGGCGCATATGTTCGAGCATCTGGCCTTCAAGGGGACCAGCGAGATCGGCACCACGGATTACGCCGCCGAGAAAATTGCGCTGGAGAAGGTGGAGGCGGCCAACAACGCCTACGAAGCCGAGTACCTGAAGGCCGTGGGGCGGGATGAGAAGAAGCTGGCCGAGTTGAAGAAGTCCTTCCTCGACGCTCAGGCCGAGGCGCACAAGTATGTAATCCCCAACCAGTTCTCCGACGTGGCCGAGCGCAATGGGGCAGAGGGTCTGAACGCCGAAACCGACCTTGATGACACGATGTACTACTGGTCGATGCCGGAGAACCGGCTGGAGCTTTGGGCATGGTTGGAGAGCAGCCGGCTAGCCGACGCAGTGCCGCGCGAGTTCTACAAGGAGCGCGACGTGGTGAATGAAGAGCGGCGGATGCGCACCGACTCGAATCCCATTGGCCGGCTCGTCGAGCAGTTTCTGGCCTCGGCTTACGTGGCGCACAACTACGGCCGCAGCAGCATCGGCTGGCCCAGCGAAGTGCAGCAGATCAACGCCACCGAAGCCGTGGAGTTTCACAAGAAGTATTACGTGGGAGCGAACATCGTCATCGCCGTGGTGGGCGATATTAAAGCCTCAGACGCTCTGCCGGTGCTGGAGAAATACTTCAGCCGCGTTCCTGCCGGACCAAAGCCGGAGGAGATGACCACTGTCGAGCCGAAACAGTTTGCCGAGAAGACGGTGGCGATTCGCGAGCAGACGCAGCCGTTTTATGTTGAGGGCTATCACCGGCCCGACTATCGCGACCCGGACGATGCGGTCTACGACGCTATCAGCGACATCATGTCCAATGGACGCGTCTCGCGGCTCTATCGCAGCCTGGTGCGCGACCAGCAGATTGCCGCAGAGGCCGCCGGCTTCAGCCCCTTTCCAGGCGGGAAATATCCCAGTCTCTTCGCGTTCTATGCCATTCCGCTGCCGGGGCACACGCCTGCGCAGATGCGCGACGCCATCCACAAGGAGATTGAGAAACTGAAGACCGCCGACGTGACCGGCGAGGAGCTGGCCATGTTCAAGACCCGCACCCGCGCTGACTTGCTGCGCGGACTGGCCAACAACCAGGGCCTGGCCAACTCGCTGGCCGAGTACCAGACGCGCTACGGCGACTGGCGCGAGCTCTTCCTGCAACTCGACAAGGTGGACAAGGTGAGCAAGGCCGACATTCGCCGCGTGGCCAACGAGATATTTGTCCCGAGCAACCGCACCGAGGCATGGATTGAAACAGAATCAAATGGGAAGGCCGCGGCGGCGCAACAAGATGGAGGCGCGCGATGAAAAAAACGATTGGAATAGCCATTCTATTTGCAATCTGCGCATTTGTTTTTGCGCCCAACACGCTCCATGCGCAAGAATCCAAGCCTTGGGAGAAGATTTTCATACCCAAGCTGCACGAATTCAAGCCGCACCAGCCGCAACGCATCGAACTCAAGAACGGCATCGTTCTCTTTTTGCAAGAGGATCACGAGCTGCCGTTTGTCTACGGTTCGGTGCTGATTCCCGGTGGCTCACGGGACGAAGACCCAGCCAAGACCGGTTTGGTCGGTCTTTATGGTCAGGCGTGGCGCACCAGCGGCACGGTAAAGCTCAATGGCGATGCCCTCGACGATCTGCTCGAAGCCAAGGCCGCGCACATTGAGACCGGCGGAGACGTGGATTCCACGGCTCTCTCGTGGGATTCGCTCAAGGGCGACTCCGAACAGGTTTTTTCTCTGGCGATGGATTTGCTTTTCCATCCCAACTTCAGCGCAGAGAAGCTCGAACTGGCTCAGCAGCAAGCGGCCACAAACATTGTCCGTCGCAATGACGACGAAGACGGGATTGCCGGCCGGGAGTCGGCCAAACTGGTCTACGGCGTCAACAGCCCCTACACACGGCAGCCAGAGCTGGCCACCATTGGCGTGGTCACTGTGGACGATTTGAAGGCGTGGCACGACCTAACCATCGACGGGAAATTGATTGTCTCCATCAGCGGCGACTTTGACGCGGCGGCGATGGAGGCCAGGCTGCGCGCGGCCTTCGAGGGACTGCCGGCGGTGAAGGTTGCGCCGGCACGACACGATGATTTTGCCGGGCCAAAGCCTGGTGTTTATTTCATCGACAAAGAGGACGTGAACCAGTCGAACATAGAGATTGTGGGCCTGGGAACGGACCGCCGCAATCCCGACGTGCCCGCGCTGGCGGTGATGAACGAGATTCTGGGCGGCAGCTTTGCCAGCCGGATGTTCCAAAAAGTGCGCACCGAGCTGGGATTGGCCTATGCCGTGGGCGGCAGCTACGGCTACGCATGGGATCATCCGGGAACTTTCCGCGCCGAGGTGTTGACCAAGAGCGCCACGACCGTGGACGCAACCAAAGCCGCGCTGGCGGAGATCGACGGCCTCACCACCCGGCCCTTTACCGAGGAAGAATTGGCGCGGGCAAAGGACAACATTCTCAACTCCTTCCTCTTCCGTTACGACACGCGGGAGAAGGTTCTGGCCGAGCGGGTGCGTCTGGAGTTCTACGGCTATCCGGCCGATTACCTGGAAACCTACCGCGACGCGCTCGAAAAGGTGACGGTGGCCGACCTGAACGCGGTGGCGAAAAAGTACATTCATCCCGGCAAGCTGGCTATTCTGGTAGTGGGCAACGGGCCGGAGATCAAGCCGGGGCTGGAGGATCTGAAGCTGGGGCCGGCGCAGGCGGTGGACATTACGATCCCGATGCCGAAGCAGCCGGCGGCAGAGCAGAAGCAATAAAATCAGGACTGATTGAGGGCAAGGTTTCCCAGGTCTCAAAAACGAGACCTGGGAAACCTGCCAATTGAGGGAGGGAAAGTGTTTGCACAATTGAAAGTTCTTGTGAGCATAATGACCACTGGCGTCGCTGATATTTCCTCATTGAAAACTAAACTAGACCGTCGCAAGGCAGTCCTCCGCATGCTCGAAACATATTTTTTGCTCAAGGATTGTGCAGACGATGGTTCGGCGCTGATACTGGAGGCCGGTTCCAATCCAATTGCAACGATTACAGCATTGGACGGCGATATAGCCGTCGAAACAGTTAAACGATGGGATAGAACATTACGGAAACAAGGAATGCGCCTTTATCGTCTAGCGGAATACATCTTGAATCAAGATCATCTTGCAGTTGTTGCGCCCGATGTTCAGGATCAAATCGAGAAAGCAATCGGTTCAAAGTGGAATCGCATGACAACGCTTGCAGGTATTGGCGCTGCGCTTGTCATTCCCCTTATGTTTCCAGTCGCTGAGAGTCCAAAAGAGAAAGCGGAGATGGTCGTGGTGATGGCAGGTGGACGAAGGAACGCTATAGATATGCAACGAATAAAGCGAGAAGTGAAGGCCCTGACGGATGCTCTCACGAAGTACCGAGGCGTTATTGAATCGCTTGTTTCGAAAGAGGAGATTGTGAAGTTATCGAGCGTTGCCCGGAAAACAACTCAATTCGCCTGAACTGTTGCCAAAGTTGCAGCGATACTACAGCCGGGTGCCCCATGTCTCGATTTTGAGACCTGGTAACCACGAGCCTCATGCGAGCGAAAAAGCAAGCGTCTGCCTGGACGGCCAGTCCCCCCACCGCAGGTGGTCCTTGCAGATAATTACCCTCCTTAGGCGCACAATCAATCTGGAGTGAAAGAAAGGTACGTCGCCATGATGACTAAAATGCAAACAATCAAACCGTCAAAACCAGTACCAGAAAGGCACTCCACCCCCACCCCCCTCCTACCCCCCGGGGGTATAAATTTTTCCTGAAAAGTTGCAGATAATATTTAAACCCAATGGAATCAATGCCAGTGGAAAATTTTTAGCCCCGGATTTTTCCACATCGTGAGATTTGGCCTCTGAAAATCGCCGAAAATCACCGGAAAAGTCCCGTTTTTTGCCTGAAAAACGCCGCTTTCGCGGGAAGCGCATGGTTCGAACGTTCTAAACCGTGTAGCCCAAATTTCCTCTTTCGTGCGTCGACAGCATCGCAACCGCACCAGTCAGTGGCTCGGACAGAGAAACTACAATAGAAAGAGAAAAGATTTTGGACGGTGAGCGGCGCATGGAAGGTAAAGGAAAGTTGGCATCGTCATCATGGCCGGGCGCGACCATCCAGCGGCCCGAGACCTGCGTGATTGACGCCGAGGTCGTGATTGCGGCCGATGCAGTGATCGAGCCGTTTGTGCAGTTGCTGGGTCGCACTAAAATCGGCGCAGGTTGCCGTATCCGGTCGTACACGGTGATTGAAAACTGCACTTTGGGCCGCGATGTGCTGGTTCGCCAGAGCTGCGTGCTGGCCGAGAGCACTGTTGCTGACGGCGCAAAGATCGGTCCCTTCGCGCACTTGCGTCCGGGCAGCGAGATTGGCGAGGACGCTCACGTGGGCAACTTTGTCGAGACCAAAAAAGCAAGGCTGGGCAAGGGCGCGAAGGCCAACCACCTCACTTACCTGGGCGATGCAGAGGTTGGCGCGGGAAGCAACATCGGCGCGGGGACCATCACCTGCAACTTCGACGGGGTCAGCAAACACACTACGACCATCGGCAAGAACGCTTTTATCGGCAGCGATTCAACGCTGGTGGCGCCGATAAGCATCGGGGATGGAGCCTACGTAGGCGCCGGCTCCTGCATCACAAAGAACGTGCCCGCGGACTCGCTGGCGGTGAGCCGCGCTCGCCAGATCGTCAAGAAAGGCTGGGCCGCGGCGCGGCGCGCTCAGCGGCAAAAGGGGTAAGGAGCTGCCGTTCGGTACTGGCTGCAGCTAAGTTCGACGGTTTTCATGATCGGAGGACTTAATGATCCCATTGACTGCCCAGGAAATTGCCAACCATCTCGGCGCTTTGCCAGAGTGGCGTATCGAAGAGGGAGTGTTGACACGAACCTTTTCTTTTCAGGATTTCCCTGCCGCGCTGGCTTTTGTAAACCGGGTGGGAGAGCGGGCTGAAGAGGCCGGCCACCATCCGGATATCGACATTCGCTATAACAAAGTGCGGCTGGGGCTGGTCACACATGACATGGGAGGCCTGACGGTAAAGGATTTCGATCTTGCGGCTGTTGTCGACGGGCCACTCTGACTAGGCCCAAGGCAGCTCGTCCGGCTTCTCAACCTGTGGAAAACGCCTGTTAATCCTGAAATATGGATTTGTAGCCTGAACCCGTCTGGTTAACAATTGAGGCCGTTTTCAGTGGCTATTCGAGAGCTGCCAAAGACCCGATAAAGCCTAAATGGCAGCAATTCCCCGCCTTAAATCCACTTTAGTTTGTAGGAGAAAGAGTCTTAGACTTTATGTAAGTGCAAGATACAAAATAGGTTATGGATCATTGATCTACTTTGTCGCCTGCCGGATATATCGTTTACCTCCAAAAAGTGTCAAAATGGGAACGACGAATAGACTCGTGAGGTCGCTTACGATTGCTGCAAAATAATTTCGATTTTTGTATTTGACATCTTCCGAGCCTATGCTATGATGTATATATTCCATTCAGGGAGGAGGCATCCTTCCTAGTGGATGTAGTTTGCGTCACTGGCCTCCCGGCACGAACAGAAGAACGTTCGTGCCGTCTTTTTTTGCGCTGAACACGATGCCCGAATCGATCCAGCGCTTCCTTTCGTGGTTCCGATTTTAGATTCAGGCTCGCTCCGGTCTAGAATAGGCACCAGGAGGGTCTTATGAGCAACAACTGGATGCAGCGACCTTGGGTTCTTGGCCTGGCTGTCTGCGCCGTGACCGTGGCCAGCTATGCGCAGTGGTCGAACCCGGCCGACGATATTCCCGCATATCATCCCTCCGCGCCGCTCAATTTAAGCGCTCTGCCGCCGATTCTCTCCGGCAAGCAACTCACCGGCGAGCACTTCCACTATCCCTGGCAGGTGCATTGCTATCAGCAGGCGATCAAAATCAGCAGCGTGATCTACCAGCTTCCCTGCTACTGCCGCTGCGACCGCGCCCTGGGTCATACCAGCCTGCACAGTTGCTATGAGACCGCGCACTCGACCGAGTGTTCCCACTGCGCCAAGGAGGGCATCTTCGCCTACCAGCAGACGAAGCTGGGCAAGACCCCTGCGCAGATTCGCGCCGCCATCATCCGCCATGAGTACGAGAGCATCGATCTAGAGAAGCAGTAGGCGGGCAGCAAAACCGGAATTGACATAGAATAGAAGTAGCAACACGAGCCAGTTGGCCCGGCTCGCACCTGGGCATCTTTCCAGAAGAACGGAAAAGTGCTAACTGGGGGCGTCACGGTTTCGACGGGATCGATTGTGGCAAAGGAGTCATGTCAGGGTGTGGGCACCTGTAATCGCCTGCAAAACAAAAGTTGCCAACGATAATCTGGCACTTGCAGCTTAATTAATTAAGCTGCCGTCTTCCACGGCTTTACCTACGGGTTGTGAGCGGACGTCATACAGTAGGCTGGCGGTTGCGGCTCGGTCCGTGTTGTAACCGCGAGATTATCGGACTAGTTTTCGGCGCATCTTGCCCGTTCTGAGCGCCGGAAGCGAACCAAAAGGAACCGGGCAAAACATGAACACTCCTGGCTGACAGCGATTTCGGACGCGGGTTCGACTCCCGCCGCCTCCACCATGAACAATTGACAATAAAGGAGTTGTTTATAGATGCGGCAATGATTGTCTCTTTATATCTTGCATGTAATCAACAATTTATCAGAAAAGTGTTTCCGCCGCCTCCACTTCCGCCATTAGCCTCGATGGTGCTTCGAGGAAGTGAGTATTCGGCTAATGTCAGACAGGCTGCCTTCTCTATTGGAGGACTCTCCCTTAGGATGGACACATCGGTGGAAGACAGCTCCCAGTGAGGCGCTAGTTGAAGATAAGCAGTCATAACGGCGTTGTACCCGCGCCTGGGAAGGTCGCAATTTATCGTTCTCGTTTGCGGCGATGCTTTTCCTGGACCGGAGCCAAGATTCGCCGCCATCATGTAATTCGCTATTTCGTCTTCCTGATCTTCATGGGAGCGCTCTCTGAAATTCTAGGCTGGCAGAGCGGACTATCCCCGCTCCGTTTTCACCTCCATATAGAAGTGCCTCTTCTGCTGGCGCTTTATTGGGCGCTCAACTTCGCGCTCCGGCCGGGAAAGCTGCCGGCATTCGTTGCCGCGCTGCCATTCGTGATAGCCTATGTCGCCTGTGATGTCTTCTTCGTTGCGTACGGGGACGTCCTGCGCATCATCGACCTCCGAAACCTGCCCGAGCTTCTTAAGGTGCTGCCTTTCGCCAAGAAGGCGGGGTTGATATTCGCTCTGGGCCTGCCGCCTGCTCTGCTGCTTGTTTTCGTCAACTTTCGAAGATACTGGCGCGCGCTAACTATAGCAGGGCTGGCGCTGCTGGGGGCCGTGGCGGTGGAGTTCTTTCCGGATGTGGTTCTCTCCGGACTTCAGTTGGCGCGTCTTGATGTGGCGGAATATTCCGATGCGCAGAGCGTGAATGACAACGGCCGTCTCACCATGGCGCTGTATTTTGAGGCATCGCGGAGGGTTGCGATCAAGCAGACCGACGCTTACCGCAAGCGTGGCGAGTATGACCAGGAGGTTCGCGCCACGGCGGATTTCATCCGGCAAAACGGGAATCGCCACAACGTGTATCTGGTCGTACTTGAGAGCTGGGTGGATCCCACTCTCTTTCGCGCGGTCACCTGGTCAAGGGATCCGCGCCACCCCGATTTCACGCAGTTGGTCGGAGAGGAGCAAGGGTTTTCCATTTCGCCCGTCTTCGGCGGCGGAACCGCCCAGGCGGAGTTCGAGGCACTCTGCGGCGTGCCTGCTTTGAATAAGCTTTCCGAGATCGAGTTTGACGTTTTTACCGGGCATGCGGCAGGTTGCATGCCCGGCATCCTGCATCAGGCCGGATACACAACCTACGTCAGCAACGCTTATCAGCCGGACTATTTCAACAGCACCAAGGCTTATACCGGAATCGGGTTCGAAAAACTTTACTTTCCGATTGAATACGCGCACGATCGCGATACCTACCTGACGGTGAGCAGCTCATCGGATGCCGAGACATATTTGTTCGACGGGGATCTATTCAATCAGAATCTCGCCTTTATTGCCCGAACGCTGCGGGAACATCCAGGGCAGCCGATCTTCAACTACGTGCTTACCATGTACGGCCATGAGCCCCACGATATTGATACCCAGATGCGGCCGCTGGTTCTGTCGATGAAAGCGCCGCATGACGACCAGCAATTGCTGCGGGCCGCCAACCAGTATTGGTACCGCACTCAGGCAATCGCCAGCTATATCCGCACCCTGATCAAGCTCGATCCCAAGAGCCTAATCATCCTGGTGTCAGACCATTTGCCGCCGCTCGACGAGGGAATGAAGAGCTATAAGGATTATCGTTACCTCGATAACATCGGCGATAGTACGCACATGAACCGTATCTTGGTGGTGGAGGACGGCAAGGTGGTGCGGCACAAGACCATCCACCACTACAATGTTCCCTCGCTCATCTACGACTACCTGACCAGCCAGAGATATTGCGCGCAAAACAATTGCGATCTATCGAGCGCCGAGCGAGAGAACAAGTACAGGTTGCTGATCTCGCGCGCGGTCAGTCCGATGTAGGATCTGGGCGTGATCGCGATTCCAGATCAGCCGAGATATAGTTGGTGTAACCGTACTGCGTCATCCAGCTTCAATACCGCTCCTCAGCGGAAACCAGGCCGAGTACGCCGGGCTTGAATAGCCGCTATGGTTTGTCCTTTGCAGTAAATGCGCGGGATGTTACACTATTTCTAATTGGATACGATGACTCTACATTCTCCTGAACCTAAAACAATCCTGGAAGTCGTTTTTCCCGGCCGTCCGCTGCAATCTGTTCCGGTAACCCATTCACCGTTTCTGATTGGCGGCCAGGGTGATGCTGGCAATCACTTGCAGCTTGAGCAGAGTTGCCTCTCGCGCCGATGCGCCGCGATTGTGGCGGGCAGAGGCGGTTACCAGCTGGAAGACCGCGGCAACCGGACGGGTATTTTTGTCAATGGGCACAAGGTGACAAAGAAGATATTGCATGATGGGGACTCAATCACCTTCTGTCCCCACGACAGCTTCAAAATCATCTATCGTTCCACCTTAGGCACGACTACCGTTGCAAATATGCTGACGCGAATGGGGAGCAACCAAGGTGTTGCCGGCGCGCATGCGGGCGGCGGAATGAACAAGCTGAATCTGCTGCTTGAGGCCACCTCGCTGCTTCATTCGCATCTGCCGCTGGACTCGGTGCTGAACTCCATGCTCGATTATGCGATTGCCATCACCAAGGCGGACCGCGGATTGTTACTGGAAGCGGACTCCAGCGGCGCGTTGAAGGCGCGGCTGGCGCGCAACAGCAGCGGTGAAAGTCTGCCGCCTGACAGCATGACGCCAAGCCGGTCGGTGCTGGATCAGTTGTTGGAGTTGCCAACCGGCATTTTGGCCCGTGACCTGGAACATGGGGCTGAAGACGAGAAGAGCGCACGTCAACATGCACATTCCTTTATTGCGGCGCCACTGTACAGCTTGCCCAGCGACAATTCGGCGGAGTCCGAAGCAGCAAAGCGCGGTCACCTTCTGGGCGCCCTTTATCTTGACTCCAGGCATCACACGGCTTACTTCGATCACGTTCACCAGATATTTGATGCGCTTGCAGTGGAGGCGGCCAGCATTTTGGACAACGCCCAGCATATGGAGCGCGAGCGCGAACGCAGGCTCATGGAGCATGAGATGGGGCTCGCCCGCGCTATTCAGCAGGCGCTGCTTCCGCAGGGCTCCCTCGACTTTCCTCATCTTGCCGTAACCGGCGTGAATCACCCCTGCATTGCCGTGGGCGGCGATTACTACGATGCATTTTCCATCAACGAGAATCAGACAGTGGTTCTGATTGCGGACGTCTCCGGCCACGGCCTGAGCGCAGCGCTGCTCACCACCATGCTGCAGGGAGCGCTTTCTGGAATGACCCTGGTCGGGGATTCTGTCAGGGTTTTCAATCAAATCAATCAATTCCTCTGCGAACACTCCGAAGTGGGCCACTACGCAACCATGTTCTTCAGTGTGATTGATCGCGACGGCATGCTTAGCTATGTCAAGGCAGCCCATCCGTCGCCGTTGCTGCTGCGGCGCGGCCAGGTCAGCGAATTGTACACGGAAGGCTCCTTTCCAGTGGGATTGATCAAGGAAGCCAACTTTACCGCCGAAAGAGTGCAACTCGAGCCAGGCGACACTCTCATCCTTTTCAGCGATGGCGTCACCGAGTCCGAGGACCCAGACCAGAACCAGTTCGGCATTTCCCGGCTTCGCGAGCTCCTGGCCGGCCAGCACAACACTCCGCTGGATGATTTGAAGGCGATGATTCTGGATGCAGTCGACAGCTTTACCCGGGGCGCTGCCCAGTTGGACGACATCACGGTGCTTGTAGCGCGCTATCGCGAAACTGTCTGAAGCGGCTTAAATTATTTTTCAGAACGACTTGCCTGGCGTTGTAAATGCCTTTCGCGACGCCTTTCGTTGCGTCGCTTCACGTGTTTCTTCAGGTGATTTTGCATCGGCTCGAGCGCCAGGGCCAACGCGGCGCTCATCAGCACTTTGACGAACACCACCTCGCCGGAGTAGTAGTGTTCGACGAATCCGTGGAGCGCATCACCCAGGTAGACGAACGGCACGATCACCGCAAAAGTGGTGAGGACCTCCTGCAAGCCTTTGATTTGGTGAAGGTGGCCGGGCAGGATAAGAATGATGAGGACAAAAACGACTTGCAGGCCCGCAAACCACCAGGTGGCGTACCACGCCGGGCGGATCTTCAGCTGGTAAACGCCTTCACCTGAGAGTTCACCGTCGAACTTGCGCGCGCGAACTCTGAAAACCCATTTGCCTGCGTTCAGTTGAGTAAACTCGCGTTGTGTGCGGGTGGACCAGCTTGACCAGCCTTTGTCAACGCCTTCCATGTAGGTCTGGAATTCCATTTCGTTCGACGCCTGTAACCCATTAGCCGAATAGTCGAAACGGAATGCGTCGTAGGAGTAAGGGAATTTGAGCATCTGCGCAGGTTCCTGCGTCAGTTGCTGGATGCCTCCCTGGCTCGCGTAATAGGTTCCGCCAAAAAGCAGGCGTTCATCGCCGGTTCCGTAGACGCCGCGCACCCAGGCGTTGAACGGCGCGGCAGAGGGGTCTTTCGGCAGCGTAATGCTGACCAGCGACAGGCCGTTATCCAAAGCCAGCCACAACCCGCCGCGGTGGTCGTAGGCGACGCTATAAACGTGGAGATCAGCCAGGCCCTCGGCGGCGCCCAGGCGCTGCACGCTGCCGCCGTGGAGGTCGATCAGCGCGATGCCGTGTTTGGCGGTGCCCAGAGCAAACAGGCTCTGAGTGAGAGCCACGGCTGAGGTTACGTCCGTGTTGTCTTCCTCGCTCCAGCCGTTCACATGCTGAGTCTGCCAGGGATTGGCTGATCCGGGCGAGTAGAGCACCATTCCTTCGTTATAGCTGGGAATCAACAGGCCTGCTCCGGTGACCAGCATGGTCAGTCCCCGTATGTGCGCGCCCCCCGCAACATCCTGCAAGGCATTGCCGTCCATACGCGTGAGGCCGCGTCCGCTGTCGAGCACGTACAGCGCGCCATTGAACCATGCCGTCTGCAGGAAGTGGTCGCCGGAGCGGAATACCTTCAGCGCACCGCTCGCCGGTCTGATGAAGAGCCAATGGTCGGAGAGAAAGACCTGTCCAGCCGGTGTATCCATAATCTGGATCACGGGATCGAGGGAGGAGCGGAAGGCGTCCGGGAGGTCAGCCGCTTTGGACACGTAGACCATTGAGCCTGTCTGGTCGGGAGCAAGCCATCCGACCTCCCCTTGGCCCCCCACCAGGATGCGTCCGTCCGCGGATTTGCCCAGCGCAAACGCACCGCGACCGCCGGGAAGGTCAATAAGCCTCCATCGCGTGCCGTCGAATTCGAGAACACCGGAAGTGTTGCCGAAGTACAGGATGCCGCGATTGTCCACGGCAATCGCCCAATTCTGCCGATCCGCATGGTAAGCGGACGGCAAATAATTGCGCACCCCTGCGCCGACGATAAACGGCGTCATAGGCGCAGCCTGGGCCGGGGCTGCGGGCGATATGCCCACAGTCACCATAGCCGCGACCAATGCGAGTCGTTGCGTCAGCCGGGTCATTGTGCTTTCTCCTTGACCACCAGGCGCACCACCTTCTCTGACCGGTTTTGAAGCAGGTCCTCGGCAACGATGGTGATGGTATGCGTTTTGCCCGGAGTGAAGCCGGACAAGGGGGTACGGTAGATGAGCGGCGGTTGATCGTCGAGCTTGTAGGTGATCTTCTCCAGACCGGCCGGCGAGTCCTCTGCTGAAATGAACATCAAAGTCCCCGTATCCAGTTGCAGCAGATCGGCGGCGGTATTGACCTGCGTGCTGTAGCTGACGTTGATGACCGGGCCATGGGAAACGACGATCAGGCGCTGCTTCTGCGCCGCTTCAAGGGTCGCAAGCGAATTGCGCGCGCGGTAAGCCAATTCGAAGGCGCCAGAGGACTTGATTGTGAACGGGGTTGTATAGGACTGCCAGTGGCCGCCACCCAGGCTGTACTCCAGCGCGGCTCCGCCAACCGCTCCGGCATTGGCCTGAAGTACGATCCGGGTTGCGTTGCTTATGAGAATCGAAGACTCCCGCGTGAGTTGCGGGCCCTCAAAGCGCAAAGTGCTGTTGGGAGCAGTTTGATCTGCTGCCAGGTTCACGGTGCGGCTGGCGCCGGCATTGCCAAGCGCATCCACAGCGTGGAAGCTCAGCCGGTGGCTGCCCGCTGCCGGCGCTGGAATCGGCGTCGAGTACGTCTTAGGCGCAGCGCCGTCGAGAGAATAGACGACCGTTTCTCCCTCTGCTGCCTTGAGCAGGATTTTGCTGCCGGAGCCAAGAAAAAGGGTTCCTCCGCGCTCCACTGATTTCCCCTTAACCTCAAACGAAGCAGCGCTCACCGTGCTCTTGACGGTGAAGGGCCAGTGGTGCTCTTCCTCGCGATTGCCGACCGCGTCAACCGCGAAGTAACGCAGCCGGTGCGGGCCGTCTTTGATTGCACCTATAGCGAATGGGCCGCTATATGTCAGCAGCTTGCCATCGTCGATCTGGTACTGGATCTGGGCCACGCCGGACAGGTTGTCAGTTGCCGTCAGCGCCACACGCGTGACCGGCGCCACGGTGCTGGCGATATGCGGCCCTTGCAATTCCATTTGCGTCTGCGGCGGTATGGTGTCGACGGTGAACTCGAATGTGTGCTGGCTTTCGGCGTTGCCCACATTGTCGAGCGCATAGTAGCGCAGCGTGTAAACGCCTTCGCGGGAGAACGCATCGAGCGGCGCCGCGTAGGTAACAAACGCTGTGTTGTCCAACGAGTAGAGCGTCTTCCACAGTCCCGAGACTACGCCGGCCGGGTCATCTTCTGAAGCCAGCGAGATTTTCAATCCCGGACCGAAGTAGGTGACTCCGCCCACTTCCGCGCGGCGCGCGCCGGTAGCTGTGAGCTGGGTCTTCGGCGGCGCAGCATCAATGGCTATCGCAAACCCTTCCGCCTTCTTTGACATCGCGACATTCACCGTAGTGCGCCCTGGAGCCGTGAAAGTGAGCGATTCCGCTGTTCCAGCCGGCGCAGGGCCAGGGCTGAGCATATAACTCTCCGCGCCCTCCTCCGGCGAGGCGGCGATGCGCACGACAAACGGCAAGCCCGGCGGTGCGAGCAAGCCAAGCTTGGGATGCAGGTAAAAGCGCTTGGCATCCAGTACGTGTGGAACTGTCTGGCCAGTGCCGGGTTGCTGCACGCGCAGCCGCAGTTGTTGCGCCGGTTCCCGGTTGCCGACGCGGTCGATGGCGCTCACCGTCAGGCTGTGTTCGCCTTCGGCAGTCACTGAAAACGGCTCGCTATACTTTTGCTCCGGCCCGCCATCGAGAGAATAGGTCACCGATTCCACGCCGGCATCAGAATCGCTGGCGTTGAGCGCGATCTGGCTGCGCGGGTTCAGGATTACGTCGCCGTCGCGAACAAAAAACGGGCGCGAGAATTGAACCTCCGTCTTCGGCGGCGCTGGATCCACATAAATGTC
This sequence comes from Occallatibacter sp., assembly GCA_050012015.1. GTDB lineage: Bacteria > Acidobacteriota > Terriglobia > Terriglobales > Acidobacteriaceae > Telmatobacter. The sequence goes on from JBEKHZ010000002.1 coordinate 859,277, forward strand.
GACGATATTTACCAGCGCGCGATTGTTCACGGCATCCTCGGACTCGATGCGCATAGTATGAATGCCCGCGCTCTCAGGCAGGTGAAACGGCGCGGTGTAGACAGTAGCCGACGGTGCGCCGTCGATTTTGTAGCGGATGGGCGATGGCCCGGCAACCGCATCGCGGCTGGCAAGTTCGATCTCCGCCTGCGGCGAAACGTAGCGCACGCCCTTGTCAGAGAACTGCGGTCCATGGATAGATAACGTAATCTCCGGCGGCTGGCGATCCACAAGAAACGTGAAGCCTTGCGGTGCTTCTCTGTTGCCAACGCGATCCTCCGCGTAGAACTGGAGATGGTGAGAACCTTCGGGCAACTCATCGAGCAACAGCGGCTTTTCGTAAATCCGCTCGGCGCTTTCATCGAGTCGATACAGGATTTGCTCGACGCCCGCGTCCGAGTCCTCGGCTGACAAAGAAAGACTCGCTCCGGCGCCCACTACCGTATCCGCGCGCGGCCCGGAGAGATCCATTCGGGTCCGAGGCGGCGTGGAGTCCAGCCGGAACCTGAATTCCTGAATCTGTTCGGCATTGCCGACATGATCGACCGAGAAGTACCGTAAGCTGTGCTCGCCCTCACCAGTCACTACGGGGCCATCCACGGGCAAAGTCACAAACGGGGCGCCATCGAGCGAAATCAGAGTTCTGTCCACCCCGGAAAGAGCATCGCTGGCGCTCAGGCGCAGCTTTGGAGAAGGCCCCAGTGTACGCAGTCCGTCGTGTTCGACGTGAGTAGTATCGCCAATCTCCAGTATTGTTTTCGGAGGCGTACCATCGGCAATCACTGGCACGCGCGTTTCGCCGAACTGCAGGCTGGTCGGCCCCTCCTTCAGTATCACCGAAGATTGATTCGATTCTTCCGCCGTGCTCTGAGCGCCACCCTCGGTTCCCGCGGGAGTGGAAAGCGTAATGCCCAGGCTGACCGGAGCGCCGGCCGGAACATAAAGCTGCCCGTCCGGCCCGCGGTAGAACCGCTTGGGAAAGACCGGTGGTGTTGAGTTGCTTGCTGGCTTGTCGGCGGCTGGGCGAACCTGCGCCGGCGCGGGAAAGGCCGCTAGCACCGCCAGCACTGCAACGGCGCCATGAATCAGCGCCAACCTGGATAATCGAACTTCCATGTGCCCTAACCCTTGATTACGAACCGCAGGTGTTTGCTGGCCTGGTTGCCAAGGTTGTCGTCAACGCGAATCTCCAGATCGAAGGTGCCTTCGCGATCCAGCACCAGCGGCGTCGAATATTCCATCTCCTTGCCGCCGTCGAAGCTGTAGTAAATCTTGTGTACGCCGGATGCGTTGTCGGTAGCGCCGAGGAACAGGCTCGTCTGACGCCGGTAGACAGGCAAGCCCTCGGCGTCTGTGCTGGCGTTCTTAGCAAGGCTGAAGTTGGCAAAGATCTGCGGCGGCGTGTTGTCGGTGATCAAAACCAGCGCGCGAACCTGCTCGCGGTTGTTTACCCGGTCTGTGCTCCAGTAGCGCACCAGGCGCCGGCCTTCGTCGGGGTAAGCCAACGGCGCGGTATAGTCATGCGCCTGCGGATCGCCTTCTTCCTGGTACTGCGTCCGCAGCACGCCGGAAGCGTCGTCGGTTGAGGACAATTCGATGCGCGTTGCGCTGGTAATGTAGATGTCCGACCGCACCTGGTAGTACGGGCCCACGATCTTGTAGGTGCTTTGCGGCGGAGTCAGGTCCAGCGTATACGGCAAGGTCGCCACAGTACTGGTGTTGCCCAGCCTGTCAGACGCCCGATATAAAACCTTTCCGTTTCCAGCGTGCGCGGGCAGTATAAATGGCTCCGCATAAGGCAGGAATGTGCCTTCGTCGAAGGCGTAGGTAATCTTGTCTACTCCGCTCTTGTTGTCTTCCGCGCTCAGTTTGATACGGCTGCGCGTGGAGACGTAACGGGTGCCGTTGGGCGCAACAAAAAGATCTCCCTCCACCTGCGCGTCCGTTGTCGGCGGCAGCCGGTCAAGGTAGAACGGAATGTTGTGCTCGGCTTCGCGATTGCCAACGCGGTCCACGGCATAGTAGCTCAGCGTGTGTTCACCATCGCCCAGACTCTCGACGCCGAGTTCATTATCCTTGACAGGCTTGAACTCCTGTTTGTCAAACCGCGCTTGAATGCCGGCCACGCCTGACAGCGTATCTTCGCTGGAGATATGGAACTTCGCCTGCGTCGAAAGCACAGTGTCCAGCGCATTTCCCACGATGGCATGGGTGGTAACGGGCGGGCTTAGATCCACCGTGAATCGGAGCGCCGAAGGCGACTCAGTCCAGCCCACACGATCCACGGCATAGTAACGAAGCGTGACAGGCCCTTCCTTATCCAGCATCAGTTCTTTCGTATAGGGCTTGTAGGGCTCATCGTTGAGCGACACATACGTGGTATCGACGCCGGAAAGTTCGTCCTGGGAGGTAAGGGCGCAGTGCAGCCCGCCGCCGTAATAGGTTGTTTGCGCAACTACGGCCGCGAGCGCGCCCGAACATGCCGCTTTAGTCACCGGCGGGTCGCCGTCGGAGAAGAACTCAAGGTAGACGGTCTGCTTGGTAATGTAGTTGAACCAGCGAATGAACTGTCTGCCGCGGATTTCCAGCTCAATGCCTTCTTTTTTGTACTGCTCGGTCGTAATATCGGAATGAATATCCGGATCTGGCGCAACACGCTGCAGCAAAAAGGATGGCGCGTTGTCGTCGGGGGAAGCAGCAAGACGCACCCAGAATGGCATATCCATCGGCCAGAACAATTTGTTTTGTGCTGTATCAACGAATATCTTATGCGGATGCGCCACCACCGGCGGGCCATCGGCAACCGCAGGCTTAGGCGCATCGGCAACGACAGCTTTTTGCCCATTCGCGGCAACTGCCAAAGGACCGGCAGTGAAGAGAAAAAGCACGAGGGAACCCATGAGCAAGGACAACGACTTGACCATAAACCTCACCTGAGCTCGGCGGCGTCTGCGCAGAATGCCCGCACAGAGCCGCCAACTCCGTTAAAGCCGATATCGACTGGTTGTTTAGATAACTGACTACCCCGGCAGGTGACTGACAAAATGTGACTTTGTCAGCTTGGGAAGTTGACCCCCCAGGGCGTCACAGCAATACGAATTAGATTAACTACAGTTGTCGTGCGATGCAAATAGATTCTGTGATTTGGCGGTTTTATGTTAAATGTTTATGAAATCAGGCTTCGGACGCCCATATATAGGATTTGGCGCGAGGATGGTCGACAATGCAGAAATGATCCCAGAGCCTTCCTGGCTCGACATAACCCATCCGAACAAGTGGAGTCCGGATCGTAAGGAGTCTAATTCATTGTTTGCCGTCTGCGGCTGCTTGAATAATTGCATAGAAAGCCGGCTTAGGCTGACCGCCGCGATCGAAAAGCAGCGGATAGTTGGTGCGCCCTCTCACCGGCCAGTTGTTCAACCAGGAATCCCCGTCCGTCACGCACCAGAAGGTTACGCGGTTGACAGCATCGCGATGCTTCAGATAGACCCCGAATAAATCGGCATATCGTTGCGCAAGCTCCTGCTGTACGGATTGCGGCAATCCGCTAGCGTATGGGTTCAGTTTTGGGTCCTGTTGAACGTGCAGAGAAACCTCGGCGCCGAACATCTGCGGATTGTGGGGCAGCACGTCGATGTCCAGTTCCGTGATCGCCACCTTGACCCCCAGATTGGCTAAGGCGGAGATGGTGGCGTCCTCGTCCTGAACCGAAGGCCATGTGAGATTGTCATGGCCCTGTATGCCGACGGAGGTGATTGGAACTCCCTGGGCCTTTAACCTGGCGACGAGCGCGAGCGCCCCTTTGCGCTTGGGTTCATTCTCCAGCGAGTAGTCGTTGTAAGTCAGCTGTGCCTGGGGGTCGGCTTCGTGCGCGTACTCAAAGGCCTTCGCGATATAGTCCTCGCCGATGATCTTCAGCCATAGAGACTGGCGAAGGGTGCCGTCTTCGTTCAGCGCCTCGTTGACCACGTCCCAACTCTGAATACGGCCTTTGTATCGGCCGACAACCGTAGCAATGTGGTCGTGCATGCGCTTCAACAGGGTGTCGCGGTCGACAAGTTCTCCTTTTTCATTGTGGAAGACCCATGCCGGAACCTGGTTATGCCACACCAGGCAATGGCCCACGATGAACATGTGGTGCTTCTCCCCGAAGGCCACGTACTGGTCGGCCAGCGTGAAGTCGTAGGTGTCTGGCTTGGGATGAATGCGATCCCACTTGAGGGCGTTTTCCGGCGAGATGGTGCTGAACTGCGCCTCGATGATGGCATCCCCGCGGCTATCCTGGCCAGTGATCTGGGCGGTGTTGATGGCCGCGCCGATGACAAAGCTGCCCTTGTAGGCATCTTTGAGAGAGGCAGGGGTCTGTGCCGTAGCCACAAGACCAGTCATAACTCCCGCCAACACTGCCCATCGCGCCGTTGACCGCGTATTCCTTAACATGATTCTTCCTTTTCTGAAACTTTGCCCAATCGATGGCAAGTCTACGAGGCCGTGTGTGGAGCAAACGTCTTGCGCCGCTCGGCCAGTTCGTTGGAGATTTCCAGATTCAGCTTCTTGTCGATGCGGTAGAAGAGCAAGCATACCGCAACGGCCAGGAAGGCCGCGCCGCTGACGACCGAGGCGATCAGACGGATGCCCAGCAGTGCATGGTCCGTCTGTACGCCGCTGGACTGATAGCCAAAAAAGGAGAGCAGCCAGCTGGCGATTGCTCCGCCCAGGGCAACGCCTATCCATAGCGCAAAGACCACTGCTGAGATTACCGTCCCGGTGGCGCGGCGTCCCGTCTTCCATTCGCCGTAGTCAGCGACGTCGGCCATCATCGCCCACAGCACCGGGCCGGAGCAGCCGAAGGCGAATTGGCGCAGAACTTCCAGGCCGATGATCGGCACTATGGCGGTTGGCTTCAGGAAGAACAACGCTATGGCGAGGATGCCCGTCAGCAGCATGCTCCAGAAGAAGACCGAGCGCTTGCCCATCCGCTTGGTCAGGGCAGTCGAGCAGGTGACGCCCGCCAACAGAGCGACCAATCCGAAGCCGTTGAACCAACTGAAGAACATCCTGTTGCCGGAGCAGTTCTCAAAGTAGGGCAGCATCACGTTGCCGCGAATGAGCAGCGCGGTGAAATAAAAAAGCGTCGCCAGGAAAAGCGCGATCCAGGGGCCGTTGTGGATAAGGTCGCCAAGATCGCGGAGCACGGAGCTTTCTTGTCGCGCATCGGGCTGAATCCTCTCCTTCGATACGGTGAATGCGATCAGGAAAAGGATCACCGAGAGCGCGAGGAAGCTGCCCATGGTCAACTGATAGCCCAATGCAGTGTTGCCACCGCCCAGGAACTTGACCATGGGAACAGCCAGAACCCCCACGATAAATCCCGCGCTGTTGGCGAAGAATTGACGATACGAAGTGATGCTGTTGCGCTCGTTTGGGTCGTCGGTCATCACGCCGGTCAGCGAGGCATACGGAACGTTGTTGGCGGCATAGATCAGGCGCAGCAGCAGGTAAGTGACCCAGGCATAGATCAGCTTGGCGACAGGATTGAGGTTTGGCGTCGTAAAGGTCAGAATGCCGATGATGCCAAAAGGCACCGAGGTCCACAGCAGCCAGGGACGGAACCTGCCCCAGCGCGAGTGGGTGCGGTCAGCAATCACGCCCATTACGGGATTGAAAACGGCTGAACTCAGACCGACGACGAGAAACATCCAGCCCGCCTGGGCCGCTGTCAATCCATAGGTCTTGGTGTAAAAGTCCAACTGCAGGGCCATCACAGCCTGAAAGACAAAATTTGCGGCCAGGTCGCCCAGGCCGTATCCGAATTTTTCTCCGAAGGAGAGCTTAATGCTTGTGACGCTCATCGGCTTCTACTCGCTTTCGCCGCAGATTTGTGAACATGCCTATGAAGAATGCTTGTCCCTTAATCGCTTCTCGACGTCCTCCAGCGTTCCCTTGAAGGGGCCAGGGGTTTCCATTTTGATTGAAACCAGAGCGGCGGCGAACTTCAAGGATTCTCGGACATCGTGATCCAACCGCCAGGAGAGGTACGCCGCGAAGGTCGTGTCGCCGCGGCCGGTCCGGCCGGAGATATTGCTGTTGGAGAACTTCTCGTAGTATGTTACTCCTTTTACCCGGGCGAGGACGCCCTGCGAATGCGTGATTAGTATTTCGGGGCAACTCCACGACTCGATGATGATGGCGGCTTTCTCCAGATCCTCAGTGCCGGTCAGAATCCGCGCTTCAACGACGTCCAGCTTGAGCTTGTCCATCATGGCCGCAATTTCTTTTTTGTTCGCGACGTCGCTGAACTCGATATCACGGGTCACCGGGTCGACGTGGCGGACGAAATTCTGCATATCAGCCGACAGGCTGTAGCCCCTGGATTTCAAGCTCTTCATCAGCGGCATGTCGAATTCGGTGTCGGAAATCCCGGCCAGGTGAACGCACGTCGAGCGCAACTCCGGAACGTCGTTGATAGAAATGAGGCCGGCGGATTTGACCAGCGTGAGTTTGCGTTCATCGACATTTTCACTCTCGTGCAAGACCCTCGAATAGGTAGTCTCTGCGCTCTCGATGAGGTAGGTGTCAACCCCGGCATCCTTCATCGGTTGCAGGATCGCTTCGTCCTTTTTCGCCATCTTCACCACCGCGGCAACTTGCTTTCCTATGCGCGCGGCGACCATGACGCCGCACAACACGGCGCTTCCTGGGGCGATGTGGGGTTTTCCTCCGAACGGGATAATCTCGTCGTAGCACATGTGGCCGACGAAGGTGATGTCGTACTTCTTGGGCATGCCGATTGATTCCTTAGTTGAGCGATTAGAATTTTTGACCACGGATGGACATGGACTCACATGGATCAAAAAAAGAGGGGCGAGCTACACCAGTTTACCTGGTCGATTCGCGTTATTCCCGCCCCATCTTATCCGTGTCCATCCATGCGCATCCGGCGGTTAACTTTCATCTTCCGTTGCCCTAACCCTTGAGCAGATCAGGGAAGAACGGCATCAGGTCCTGCGACTCGATGGTTCTGGTCTTCTTCTTCTCCTGCAGGTCCTTGATGTAGTTCATGACCAGATGCGTCCAGACAGCTCCCGGCCGGGGATAGGCGGCGACGATGTAGTGCGGGCCGGGGGACGTCTCTCCCATCTCCGTTTCCAGCTCCGCCCGAAGATTGTCCGGAGTGATCATGGAATTTGCGTAATCGAAGACCACCCGGTCCATGGCCTTGTAAACTTCCTTGCTCTCTCTGGCCATGCCGTAATAATCCAGCAACTCGGCGAAGACGTAATTGGAGGTCGTATAGACGTCTTTTCCCTGATCTGATTCCACTGGTTTGCCGTCCTTGGTTTTGCACATAGCCCAGCCCATAAAGGAGCGGTTGTTCCGGTAGATCGTCTTGAGGATCTTTTTGGCGCGGTCTTCCGGGATGAACGGCTCTTCGCCGATGGAGATCAGGTACCACAGAGCATCGAGCTGGTTGGTCCAGACATCGGTGTTGGTGTTTCCGCTCTCGGGATCGAAACAGGTGACGTAATACTGGAGTTTCTCGCCCTTCTTGTTCTTCCCCTCCCGCCACAATTTCTCCAGGCTGTTCCAGCCCTTGTCGAAGACCTCCTGGATGTGCGCCTCGCCTGCTTTGTCCCCGAGCATGCGGGCCATTTTGATCATGGCCTGGCAGCCGCCCAGGAACTGCGTGGCGTCGTAGGCGTCGGCGCCGAAGAGAACCAGGTTGTCGAAGGTGTTCTTCACATCGTCGGGATAGCCCTCGGGAATGCCGTCGTCGTCGAAATCGAGTTTCAACGCCGCATCGAGCCCAAACTTGAGCGTCTCCCAGTTCTTTTTCAGAAAATCCATGTCCCCGGTGAACTTCACGTTGCGCAGCACCCGCATCATGAGTTTGGGGAACAGGTCTACCCAGTAATTGTTGTTGTACCAGGCGTAATCGCTCACGTTGCGCAGGGGATGGCCCTTGGGCATGGCGCCCAGATCATGCGCCACGCTGCCCTTGGTCTTGAACTCGTCGCGGACTTGCGTCAGCCTCATGCCCTCGTATTGTTCCGGGTGCTCCTTGAAATGCAGCCGCGCTTCAACATTCGAAGCGTGATTGTGATAAAAGCGCAGCGAGTGATCCTCGGCCAGAATCGAATCGATGAAACCCTGGCAGAGATCTTTTTCCACGCGCGGGAAGAGCATCAAAAGCACCATCGAATACCAGTCCACGTCCGACGGGTCGATGTAGGCGTAATCGAAACACTCCAGGAAGCGGGCGCGCTCTTTTCCTTTCTCGTCCTCGACCCAGACGATGGCGTTGGAGAGAGGGAAATGGAGTTCATTCAGAATCAGACGGGTCAGGCGCAAGGCGCCGGGATGATCGCCTTTGTAGGCGGGGCTGGACTGGATCCGGTCAAAAATTCGTTTTTGAATCGTCACGGTCCGCTTCCACCACTGCGGATAGCTCTCCAAGGCGAGCTTCGTCATCTCGACCGCACGCGTCTCGGCGTTTGTGAAGCTCTTGATGTATTTGCGCGGGAATGTCTTGCCGTCGATGTAAACCTGTTCCGGGAAATCCAGCACCACAGCCACCGGAATCTTCATCGTAGCCTTCGCTTCCAGTGTGAAGGTGAGGCTGATGGCCGCTCCGTAGTCGCTGCGCACGAGTGGTTGCCGTTTTTCGAAGAAGCTCCCGTCCTCGTTGAGCAGCAGATCGCCCGTGTACTTGTTCAGGCAGAAGTACGGCTGGATGTCCACCGCAACGTCAGGCAATTCGGGAACCGCCAGCACCATGCGGTTGGCGGTTGCCTTGCTGCCCATGACCACGCCCCGGATGCCCGCCGACTCGAACTCCTCATGCTTCTGGCCATCGACCGCGGCGATGCCGACGTAGACGCTGTCCTGGTCGGTTGGCTTGAGCTCCTTCTCCTGGAGGTTGACGAGGGACGGCCGCGGCACCACGAGCGTGATCTCCTCAGCCTCATTTCCGCTATTTTCCACCACGAACTCTTCGACACCGAGCGGCATCAGCACCTGGTCTCCGCCGGAGAGCAACGGAGAAATCAGTCTCCGAGTAACCTTCACCTTCCCCAGCTTGTAGGCAATCTCCAGCGAGGGCGTGGCGATGGTGAGGGCGACGTTCTTTTCGGGGACCGCCGGGTGGTAGTAGTTCTTGACCGCCGGAATGTCGTCGGGCAGTTCAGGAACTCCCGGCTGCTTCTGGGTCAGCATGGCGAACTTATCGCCAATGCGGATGAAGGGCGCGGAGGCGAACTGAACCGCCGTTTGGTTGAGCATGATGAGCCGGCCCGCGTCGTTCAGGCGGTTGTACAGCCCGTAGGGCGAAATCCCAATCGAGCACGTGGGCGCTCCTTGCAGGGCCACAGTTTGCGGAAATTGCAGGGTCTTGGACATACCTTGGAAGTGGACCGCCATTTTGTTGTGTTCATAGATGGCGGTAACCTTGGGTCCGGGGATGGTATAAACATCGCGCACATCGAATGCAGTGGATTTCGGCATCTTACTTTCCCTCATGGCTTGATTTGTGTCCCGCCCGTAGGCGTAGTACCTTATATGCTCTTTGCTTCCAATTGCCGTTCCGAGCGCCAGCCCGGAATTTCAGATTCGTCGCCGGCGCCCGGAATCATGGATTGAACTCAGTGCGTGCTGGGCGCTTTCCCCTAGCACTTTCCTCCCCATGGATTGGAATCTTTCGCCGCCTTCTTTGCCGGTTTCTTGGGGAGAGCTGCGGGCTTCTCGTCGGGAAGGTTCTTCTCGGCGCTCAGGTCGATCGGCATCTTCGTCGATGGATAAGTCTTGATCGCGCCGAAAACAAGATCCGCGGCCGCGCGAATCGAATCGGGCGAACCGGAGAAATTGCAGATCACGGCATCGGCTTCCGTGGTTACGCCCTTGCGGTACGGGAAGTTGGTCACCACGATAACCTTATGTCCCGCTTTCTTCAAGGCCTGCACCAGGTGCCGGTTGTTGCCGCGCTTTTCAATGCGCGCGTAATAGTTTGTCATCACCACCAGGTCCGCTTGCTTGGCCAGATTCAGCGCCTCCTCCACTTCCTCGTCGCCGGCGTAGAAGGCCGTGTCATCCAGGATGAGGTTGGTGGAGTGCTTGGCCATCTGCTCGCAGAACATGTGCGGGTGGCTGTAAAGATCCTTGCCCAGGAATGAATAAGGAATGACCTGTTCGATGACCAGGATCTTCTTGTCCTTGCTTACCGGCAGCAGCTTCTTGTCGTCGCGCACCACCAGCAGGGCTTTGTGCGCCACTTCCCGGGAGAATGCCTGGACTTCCTCGCTCCGGACGTGGGCTGCGGTCTTGGCCGGATCCATCTTCCCGGCTTTCTCGAAGAGGCCTTGGTCGTACTTCATGCACAGCAACCGCCGGCATGCGTCGTTGAGCCGCTCAATGGGAAGCTCGCCGCGTTCCACGGCGCCCTTGATCCCGAAGAAGCACTGCGAGCGGGATTCGTCGTCCGCCTTGAGCAGGATGGTGTCTACGCCGGCCTTGATCGCCAGGGCGCACGCCTGAGGCAGCGGCCACTTTCTCAGCACGGCGGCCATGCCGATGGCGTCGGAAACCACCACGCCCTTGAATCCCATCTCTTTCCTCAGAAGATCGACGAGGATCTTCGAGGAGAGCGTCGCGGGGAATTCTTTGTCGAAGGCCGGGAAGATGGTATGCGCCGTCATCAGGGCCTTGGAGCCCGCATCGATGCCCGCCTGGAAGGTGACCAGCTCGACCTCGCGCATCCGCTTCAGGTCACCGCGGCACGTGTCCAGCACGTCGTGCGCGTCGGTCCCCGAATCGCCGCGGCCGGCGAAGTGCTTGACAGTGGCGACAATGCCGGCATCCTGATAGCCGCGCACCGTGGCTGCGACAAACTTGGCGCAAACCTGGGGATCGTCGCCGAAGGAGCGCACGCCGATTTCGGGGTTCAACGGATTGATGTTGACGTCGCAGACCGGGTGATAGAACTGGGTAACGCCGATGAGGGCCATCTGTTTGCCCAGCGTATTCGCCACCTTATAGGCCAGATCGAGGTCGCCGATGGCGGTCATTCCCATTGGCGGCGGGAATTGCAGCACGTGACCGGCGGTGTAATCGTTTTTGAAATCGCCTTCCATATCGATGGTGATGTGCAGGGGGATGCCTGAAGGCCGTTTCATGGCGATTTCCTGTAGTTTGTTGAGCTTGACGGTTAGCTCTTCCGGAGTCACGCTCACGCCGAAGCTGCGATCGTCGAAGTAGGTATGCGCGATATCGAACCAGTCCTTAGGTTTTTTAAAGTTGGGGTCGACCTGCGAACGTCCCCAATATTTGTTCTTGCATGTCTCCAGTGCATAGGGTTCCAGACAAAGGCCGCCGGCGTGCAGTTTGGTGATCTGTTCGATCCCCGAAGGCGTCAGGTAAGCCCCGCGCCATGTGAAGGTTAGAACCTGGCCGCATTTCTCCTCCAGGGTCATTTTCGCCAACTTGGCCGCAACAAAACTGTCTCGTTCGTTCGACATCGCGTCTCTCCAAGAGTAATGATTTTACGACTCCAAACATATCATACCTCTGGCCATTGGGATGCGGAAAGCTGGTTCAACCCGGGGCCGCGTGGCCGCGCAGTCACACCTCGTGTTCGCCTTCTGGAAATCGAAGTTGCCGTCCGCATCTATCAGCGAAGCTTTGGCCGGGATCAGCGCACACAATGTGAAAGATGTAAAATTTGCACTCCTCCGGAGAGAGGCCGCCTACCCCGCCGTAAGGCCTCCGTCTACAGGAATCGCAGCCCCGTTAATGAACGCGGCTTCGTCGCTCGCGAGGTAGACCAACGCATTCGCAACGTCGGTTGCGCTGGCGAGCCTGCCGAGAGGCACTTCGCCGAGCCTCTCTGCCCGGCGCTCGGGGTCCTGGAGCATGGCCTGCACAAGGGCTGTTTCCACGGTACTGGGGTGGATGGAGTTGCAGCGAATATTGTCCTTCGCGTATCTCACGGCCACCGATTTCGTGAGCAGGGTCAGTGCGCCCTTGGCCGCCGTATAGGTCTCGTTCGTGTACCTATGGCCGACCAGGCCGCATATCGAGGACATGTTGAGGATGACTCCCCCGCCCGCGGCCCTCATGATCGGCAGGGAGTGCTTGATCCCGAGAAACGGTCCCTTTACGTTCACTGCCATCATGGCGTCGAAGTCCTCCACCGGCATCTCCTCTATGTTTTTCCTGATGTTGATGCCCGCATTATTAACGAGAATATCGAGGCGTCCGGTCCGCTCAGTCACGGCGGAAAGCGCGGCCTTCCAGCTTTCCCCCGAAGTGACGTCGAGGGTGAGGAAGACTGCTCCCATGGACGCGGCCGTCTTTTCCCCCTCCTCGCAGTTCGTATCGGCCACGAACACCGAGGCGCCTTCCTCGCGAAACCTCCGGGCGATCTCCGCGCCGATCCCTCCCGCGGCGCCCGTGATCAGGGCGGTCTTGCCCGAAAGACGCATCGCGCTCACTTCACGCCTCCTTTGCGAACCTTGACCCCGGCGAGCTTCTCATAAAATTGAATAAGGCCACCGTGGTCTTCACTCTGCTTCCCATCAACCTTGAGGGCCTGCATCATCTCCATCACCTGGCTGGTAAGCGGAATCGGAACGCCGGTCTCGTGCGCTGTATCGAGCGCGTTCTGCAGGTCCTTGATGTGCAGCTCGATCCTGAATCCGGGCTTGTAGTTTCCCTCTAAGACCATCGGCGCCTTCGCGTTCAGCACGGTGCTTCCCGCCAGGCCTCCCTTGATGGCATTGAAGACCCGCTCGGGATCCACTCCAGACTTGGTTGCGAGGACAAAGGCCTCCGACATCGCGGCGATGTTCAGCGCGACGATGATCTGGTTGGCGAGCTTGGTCACGTTGCCCGCGCCTGTCTCTCCGCAGAGGACAGCGCTCGCTCCCATCTTCAGCAACACGTCCTTCACCTTCTCGAAAACGGCTTCCTTGCCGCCCACCATGATGGCCAGCGTTCCGTCGATGGCCTTAGGCTCTCCGCCGGAAACCGGGGCGTCGAGCATCTCTACTCCCTTCGTGGCGAGTTCGGTGGCCACCTCGCGGCTCACCAGGGGCGCGATGGAGCTCATATCGACAAGCACGCTTCCCGGCTTCGCTCCTTCGATTACGCCGTTCTTCCCCAACACCGCCGTTTTCACGTGAGGCGAATTGGGCAGCATGGTGATGATGAGCTCGCACTGCGAGGCCACGTCCTTGGGAGACACACCCGCCATCGCGCCGACTTGAACCAGCTCCCTCACCGACGCATCGACAATGTCGTATACGACGAGCTTGTGGCCCGCCTTGAGGAGGTTTTTCGCCATGGGCTTGCCCATGATGCCCAGTCCTATGAAGCCGATCTTCATTTCTTCCTCCCATTTAATAGCGTTTTTACGGCATTGGTGACGGCTGCCGAGGTGAGCCCGAAGTGCTTGAGCAAATCGTCATAACGCGCCGCCGATATGCCGAAGCTGTCAGGGATGCCCACGAACTCCACGGGCGCGTGAGCGACTCCCCGAAGCGCCTCCACCACGGCGGAGCCGAGCCCGCCGATCACTGTATGCTCTTCGGCCGTCACGATGGCCTCCACTCCGTTCGCATAACGGATCACCGCGTCGCGGTCCAACGGCTTGAGAGTGCCGACGTCGAGCACCCTTACCGAGATCCCCTCCGACTCGAGGGCCGTCGCGGCCTCCAGAGCCTTGGAGACCATAACCCCCGAGGCGAAAATCGCCGCGTGGCTCCCCTCTCGGAGCATGGTCACCTTACCGATGGAGTAAGGCTCTTCGGGCGGATACACGAAGGGCAGATCGTTCCTGTTGATCCTGATGTACACCGGCCCCTTCCAATCCAGCATGCAGTCCATCATCTTCTCCACCTCGATGGAATCCGCAGGGCAGAGCACGGTCATGTTGGGAAGGGCGCGCATAAGGGCGGCGTCCTCTATGCCCTGGTGGGTCTTTCCATCGCCGAAGTCGGAAAGCCCGGCGCTGGACCCGCAGATGCGGACGGGAAGTTTCGGAACGCAGATAGAGTTGCGGAGCTGATCGTAGTCCCTCCCGGCGGCAAAGACGGCAAAAGAATGCATGAAAGGGATCATTCCGGCAAGGGCGAATCCCGCCGCGGTGGAGGCCATGTTCTGTTCCGCGATTCCCATTTGGAAGTAGCGGTCCGGAAACTCCGCCTGGAACATGGCAGACTGGGTAGATTTCCCCAGGTCCGCCTCCAGAGCCACGACGCGCCCGTCCTTTTTCCCCAGCCGGACAAGGCTGGCCCCATAAGCGCTTCTCTGGTTCGGCGGCGTCATTGCAGCCTCCTTCCGGATTCTTCTATTTCCATGAGCGCCATGTCGTATTGCTCCTGGGTCAAGGCCGCGTTGTGGAAGGCCACGAGATTCTCGGCGAATGAGATCCCTTTCCCTTTGATCGTATCCGCCACAATCACGGTGGGAGCCCCTTTACATGCGGCCGCCTCATCCAGGGCATCGAGGACTGCGCCTACGTCGTGACCGTTCACGTTTAGTACGTTCCATCCGAAGGCCCGCCATTTCTCCGGGATATCGGGAATGTCGAAGATCTCTTTTGTCGGGCCCGTGGCCTGGATCCGGTTGCGATCCACGATGGCGGTAAGGGAATCCAACTTGTAGCGCGCGGCGGCCATGGCCGCTTCCCAGAGCTGGCCTTCGGCAAGCTCGCCGTCTCCCATGATGACGTACACCCGGGAAGGGCTTTTAGCGAGCCGCAGGGCTAGCGCCATGCCCACGCTGATGGAAAGTCCCTGTCCGAGAGAGCCCGTGACCGCTTCCATCCCGGGGGTCATCAGGTCGGGATGGCCTTGCAGATTGCCCGCGAGGGTCTTCACCTTCCCCATCTCCTCCCTGGGGATAACGCCCAGCTCTACCAGGGCAGCATATTGGATGAGTACGCAATGCCCCTTGCTGAGGAGAAAGCGGTCCCGGCACGGATCCTTCAGCGCCTTGGGATCGAAGCGCATCTTCTCGAAGTAAAGGGCCGCCACGATCTCAGCGAGCGAGCAAGAACCGCCCAGGTGTCCCACCTTGCCGACGCCGATCATCCTCACAACGTCGGCCCGGAGGTCGCATGCGATCCTTTCGATCCTCCGAATCTTGTCAGGCGTGGTCATCCATTTTCCTCCCGGCGCGGGATTTCACCTTATGCTCAATTTAGAAAGGCACTTTCAATTGGAGCGTCTGCTCTCAGAGATGTTATAACGCTTGTGTGCCCGATGAACAGGTCCAGGATGCGGTGAAGCAGAGGCGTGATTTGCGCCGCCGCTGGTTATACCTCATGCCGGCGGTCTTCGTCACCTATAGCCTTGCCTATCTTGGCCGCTCGAACTTCGGCTTTGGCGCGGCGGCCGGACTAGCCGCATCACTCAACATCACCGAATCGCGAGCTGCATTTCTAGGGTCAGTCTTCTTTTTTGGTTATTTTCTCTTCCAGGTTCCCGCCGCAACCTACGCAACGCGCAAGAGCGCCACCAGGCTTGTCTTCTTCGCGCTCATCAGCTGGGGCGCCTTTTCTGCGCTTACCGGTGTCATCAGGGATTATTGGCTGCTCGTAATCGATCGTCTGCTGTTGGGAGTGGCGGAGAGCCTGATCTTTCCTTCCATGCTGATCCTGATGACCAACTGGTTTACGCGCGCTGAACGGTCGCGAGCCAATGCGGTTCTCATGCTTGGCAATCCGGTTACACTCACCTGGATGGCCCTCGTTACCGGGTTTCTGATCAAGGCGGTCGGCTGGCAGATGACGTTCGTTGTTGAGGGAATACCGTCGATTCTGTGGGCGTTTGTCTGGGCGCTGGTGGCGCGTGACCGGCCGCGCGACGCGACCTGGCTGAGCAAGCAAAATAGCGAGCAGCTTGCGGCGGCGCTGGAGCTCGAGCAAACCGTGCTTCCGCAGCACGGCAGCCTCTCTTCCGCGCTCCACGTTCCGGGCGTAATTCTCTTGTGCTTCCAGTATTTCTTCTGGAGCTTCGGGGTCTACGGACTTGTGTTGTGGATTCCCGAGATGATCCGGTCCGGATCGGCTCGCGGAATCGAGACTGTAGGCCTGCTGAGTGCCGCGCCATTCTTGCTGGGAGTGATTCTGATGCTGGCGGTCGCTTATTATTCCGACCGCTCGCTCAATCGTAAGGTCTTCATATGGCCGCTCCTTTTAATCTCAGGAGTTGCGTTGTTCTGCTCTTATGCGACCGCCGAGAATCACTTTTGGCTGGCGTATGTAGCCCTGATTGTTGCCGGTGGAACGATGTACGCGCCATATGGCCCATTCTTTGCTATTGTGCCGGAGATGCTGCCCAGGAACGTGGCCGGCGAAGTGATGGCCCTCATCAATAGCTTTGGAGCGCTGGGTGCATTCGCCGGCACATGGCTGGTTGGTTTTCTGCAGGCGCTTACGGGCAATGCGCGCGGCGGATATCTTGTTCTGTCTTTGTCGCTCATCCTGGCCGGCGGAATCACCTTCTGTCTGCGGGCCGCAAAGCCTGCAGATGTAGCTCCAGCTACCTCTCCAGGCTAGCCATTTTGAGCGGCCTTTAAAATCAATAACGTATTTTCAACGAGGCGATTCAATCCGGCTCCCGCCGAGTTCATTGTTCAGACAGGCGAGAGCTGGCGATATTCGCCCTGTGGCAGAGTAATGGAAATAGCGTCTCCCGGCCGTACTGTGCCGCTTGACTCCACAGTGCCCATTACGCCGCTGAGAAAGCGACGGTTGCGCGCGTCTTCGATGAGATGGTTCATCAAGCCAGGCCGAAAGCGGTCAATCTGGTGACAAGGGCTTCGCAGGCCGGTGATGCGGATGATTGCCTCACCGATGGTTAAGACAGTTCCTTCAGGTACATGAAGCAAATCAATGCCGCGAGTCGTGATGTTCTCGCCAAGTTCACCGGGTCTGACACTGAAACCCTTCTCTGCCAAAAATTCAAACAGTTCGGCATGAATAAGGTGAACCTGACAAAGATTGGGGCGGTCAGGATGTCGTGCCTTATTGTAAAGATGCTGTACGGTCCGGCCTGCGTGGGCGTCCTCTTCCACGCCTATTCCTTCAACCAGCCGAATCTCGCTTTGCGGGCTCTTGCTGAACCCGTGCTGCGGGCTGCAATTCACAGAAACCACAACGGCCTTATCCATGCTTGCCTCGAAGATGATCTGTTAGTTCTCTTCTGAGCGGATTTCTGTTATTACTTTGCGTAATCCTCGCGCATAGGCGTGAAGATATCCAGCACCTCGGAGTCCTCCAGCGCGGAGGCCTGGTGCTCCACATTGCCGGGAAGCAGAAAGCTGTCGCCCGTACCCATATCGAAGACTTCGCCGGGATGCACAAAGCGGATGCGGCCGCGCACGATATAGAGTATCTGTTCATGCGGGTGGCTGTGCCGCGCGCCAACCCAGCCTTTGGTCATGGTATGGCGCACCAGCATCATGGACGGGCTATAAGACATCACCTGGCGGCGAAGACCCGGCTCGGGAGTGGACATTCCCTCGTTCTTGGAATGGATAACCGGAATTGCGTTGCCTGACATCGATCCTCCTTCAATGTTTACGGTCTATCTTTACGGTGCGCTTGTCATTCCGTGCACCACTGATCATGGTCCGATGATCGCACCCTGACCATCAGAACTGCACTCCGGTTATTCATCTGCGTAATCTCCGGCAGCTTTCCTGCGTTTCCAGCGGGCCTTAAAATCAAGAACTTGATTGTTTTCAGAGCGGCTCTTTAATCCGACTCCCGCCGCCTCCGCCAATAAATCTTTATTTATCAATAATCAAGGCCTGATTTTGCACTCATGTTTGCGAGCACCCCATCTCATCAGCATCCCCCATGGACCAAAAGCGCGAAAAATAGCTTGCCCACCATGCATCGTGTGCATATACTTGCGGCATTCCTCGGTAGTTGCCTGAAGGCAGCTGTTTTCAGTGGTTTTCACATCAACAAATCACAAGGAGGTTGTATGGGAAAAATCAACTTGGGCCGTGTAATTCTCGGAGGTATCATCGCCGGGATTGTTGCAGATCTCCTGGGTTTTCTTGTAGATGGCATGTTGCTGGCGTCTAAGTGGAATGATGGGATGAAGAGGCTCGGGCAGGGCGATGTATCGACAAACCAAATAATATTGTTCAACCTGCTCGGGCTCGCAGGCGGCATCGCACTGATCTGGATCTATGCCGCTATACGGCCCCGTTTTGGCGCTGGAGTAAAGACCGCGGTCTACGCCGGCCTGACCTTCTGGGTTGTGGGTGTGCTGATTCCCAACCTCAGCTTCATGTGGGTGACGGGCCTTTTTGGGCGTCGCCTCACGTCTTATACAACCGCGGGCGCCCTTGTCGAAATTGTCGTCGCCGCGATTGCCGGCGCGGCTGTTTATACGGAATAAGCCCGCTGGCTTCTGCCGTACCAGCCCCTATTCACGCAAGTTTCCCCCACTGCGTGCAGGCCCAACTCAGACGGACTGCACGCATTTTTTCTTATGCGGCCATGGAAGCTGTTCCATTTTGACCGTCTATCCATCCAGGCGGAGAGTTACCTTTGTTTTACACCCCGCGTTTTCACTCCTTATACTGGGGGATGCGCGCCGATGTTCATTGAAGTACGGCAACCAGGTTGCGGTTTACCCCATACCGGGGAATTTGGTACGCTCAGGCCATCTTCAAGCTGAGCAAAAGGAGAGTTTTTATCATGGCAGAAGATAACAAAGTTAACGGTCTGGCGTGGTTTTTAGCCGGATTGGGCGTCGGTGCGCTGGTGGGGATTCTATATGCCCCCAAAAGCGGCCGCGAGACCCGGGAAGATCTGATTGCTGGAGCCCGGGAGGGAACCGAGTACCTGCGTGCCCGCACCCGTCAAGTTGCCGAGCAAATGGGCAATCTGGTCGATCAGGGCAAGGAGCAGATAGGCGAATACGTGGATCGCGGCCGTGAGGTCGTGGATCGCGGGCGGGCGCAGTGGGAAGAGTTTGTAGAGCGCGGCAAGAACGTGGTTACCGAACAAACCGGCCGGGTGACCGCGGCCGTAGAAGCCGGACGCCAAGCCTACAAAAATCCCCCCGTTCCCGGCGAGCCCAAGCAAAGCTGAGGCGGCGTTTCAGCTGAAGACATCTTCCGGGCCGGTTCGATTGTGCCCGGGAGGTATCATTTCATTTGTCCGGAGCCCTGCGCGTCACAGGCGGCGGCTCAAGCGCAGGCTCCGGAGATTACGCTTCCGCCAGGTTTAGGAAGCGCACAATAGAACAGAACCAAAGGCCGTAGATTCACTGAGCGAGACTACTTCAATGCTAATTTCAAAACTGGACAATCAAACCATCCTGCTCGCCTTAGCCGTTGTAATCGGGCTGGCGGTGTTGTTGCAGACCTTCATACTGATGGCATTCGCCATCACCATGAGCAAGGCGACCCGCTCCATCCGGCAAGAGATCACGAGCCTGCGTACCTCGCTTATCCCCGTTATCTTCGACGCGCGGGAAATCATTGCCAGCTCGCGGGATACCCTTATGAGTGCGCAGGACTTTGTCGCCAACGCGCAGGGGTTCCTGAGCCGAGTTTCTCCCAAGGTTGAGGAGACGGTCGGCGACATGGCGGAGATTGCGAAGGGGCTGCGTGCGCAAACTACGCAAATGCAGTCCTCGGTGACGGAGATTCTTGAAAAGGTGAAGAAGCAAAGCAACCGCGTGGATAGCATGGTCACCGGCGTCCTTGACACCGCTGACCGCGCCGGGGACTTTGTCTCCGATGTAGTCACCAAGCCTGTTCGGCAGATCTCAGGCATCTTAGCGGCGGCCAAGGCGATTATCGAATCGCTAAGCGGGCACCGAGCGCAGCCTCGCTAATCATCCGCCTGACTTTAGCCGCTCGGCATCTCTTCAAGCAGCGACTGCGAGAGTGTTTCATAATCCTGTTTTGTATCAGGGCATGACTTCACAGCTTGCGGAAAAATGCAAACGGGGAAGCAAGAAGCGTCAGGGCACGACTTCAGTCGTGCCGCAAATGCTTGATAAGAAGTGACGGGCTTTAGCTGTGAAGTTTCAACAGGTTGTTGTCCATTCGGTCGAGAACTGGGAAGCTGATGTTGCGAAGCAAAAGCAACCTCAGGAGACCGAATGGACTATCACTATCATGCGCGACTGACCAT